>CAVRMH010000029.1:0-548336 GCA_963721775.1 uncultured Actinomycetota bacterium
CGCACATCGGCTACTTGTTCCATTGACCCAGGACCGGTGTCTGGCGAGGCTCGGTCCAGGCGCCCGGGCCGTCGCTCTCACATCGGCTGCCCACGCTCGTCGTGTGGCTCTCATTTGGCCTGCGCGGCCCGGGTGTCGCAGGGCCAGGAGAGGCTCAAGAGGGGTTTGCTCAGCTCGAAGTAGCGTTGCCCTCCCGGCTCGACAACCAGTGACTGGATCGAGCATCGGAGGAGCAGATGAGCACGACGACGATCGGCGCGTCGTGATCGGGATGGACCCGCACAAGCGGTCGGTCACGATCGAGGTGATGACCGCCGACGAGACCGTCCTGGGTGGTGGTCGGTTCGGCACCGATGCGGCCGGGTTCACCGCGATGAGGCGCTATGTCAGCCAGTGCCCGGACCGGGTCTGGGCGATCGAGGGCTGCACCGGGATCGGCCACCACGTCGCGGTCCGGCTGCTGGCCGCCGGCGAGGACGTCGTCGACGTGCCGCCCAAGCTGTCGGCCCGGACCCGGGTCTTCGCGACCGGCCAGGGTCGCAAGACCGACGCCACCGACGCCCACTCCGTCGCCCTGGTCGGCACCCGGATGGCCGGGCTGCGCCCGGTCGTCAACGACGAGCAGCTCGCGGTGCTGCGGGTCCTGGTCGACCGCCGCCGCTCGCTCGGTGAGGACCACACCCGGATGGTCGCCCAGCTGCACCAGCTGCTGCTCGAGCTCATCCCGGGCGGGGCGAAGAAGGACCTCTCCGCCGCCCAGGCCAAGGCGATCCTCGCCAAGGTCCGACCCCGCGACACGGTCGGGAAGACCCGCCGCCGGGTCGCCGCGGAACTCATCGCCGACCTGGAGCGGATCTACGCCCGCAAGAAGGCCGCCGACAAGGAACTCACCGAACTGCTCGCGGCGACCGGCACCACCCTGACCGACCTGCCCGGCATCGGACCCTCCGGCGCCGCCCGGCTGCTGGTCGAGGTCGGCGACATCACCCGGTTCCCCGACCGCGACCACTTCGCGTCCTGGAACGGCACCGCACCCATCGACGCCTCCTCCGGCGACCAGGTCCGGCACCGGCTCTCGCGGGCCGGGAACCGTCAGATCAACCGGACCCTGCACATCATGGCCACCGTCCAGCTGCGCAACCCGACCGAGGGCCGCGCCTACTACGACCGACGCAAGGCCGACGGCAAGACCTCGATGGAAGCGATGCGCGCACTGAAACGACGACTCTCGAACATCGTCTACAAGACCATGCTCGACGACGCCATCGCCCACGCGACAACCGGCTCGAGGACGGGCCCGGGAGGGCAACGGGGAAACGACTCTGACTCCAGCGCGGCCGGCTCACATCCCCACGCCGACTCTTCGGACAAGCCACTTCCCGGACCCGCCACCACACAAGCCTAGAACCCCACTCCCGGCTGCTTCTTGACACAGAGGGGAGCCATGAGCGCGCGGATCGCGGCATGAGCGTGCGGTTCGGAATACGGAGGCGCCATCACGGGTTGCAGGCGGCACCGCGACCCTGAGGAGCTGGGGACACATGAGTGCTGACCTGGAGCGCAACAAGGAGAACGTGCGGGCGTTCTACGACCTGATGTTCAACCAGTGCCACCCACGCGAGGCGATCGAGCAATACGCAGGGGCGGAGTACCGGCAGCACAATCCGCACGTCGCGGACGGCAAGGATGCGTTCGTCGCCTACTTCGAGCGGATGGCCAAGGACTACCCGGGCAAGCGTGTCGAGTTCGTCCGCGCGTTCGCTGAGGGCGACTACGTCGTCCTGCACTGCCACCAGACGTGGCCGGGCTCAGACGACTACGCGGGCATCGACATCTTCCGCGTCGACGCCGACGGCAAGGTGGTGGAGCACTGGGACGTGCTCCAGGTCATCCCCGAGACGTCGGCCAACGACAACGGCATGTTCTGACCGTCATGTCGGACCCGAACCAGTTGAACTGCCTGTGCTACTGCGAGCCCGTGAGCGACCCGGCGCGGTGCACTCCTGGATCGGCCGGTGGGCTCGTGTGCACGTGCGGAGGCATTGACGGAAGCGCGATCACCACACCTCGCGGTGGGTGTGCACGCACATCGGCAGATCCGCGTGATCGCGGCACGAGTGGGCGGCGCTGCGGCACCCTAGGGAGCCCCCGGCCCGGGCCTGCGGGGGTCGGCACCGAGCTCGCGTGCCCCACCCTGAGAGCTCTCAGCGCACCACTCGGGGGGCCGCGACCACCCGTTTGGGCCGGTCCATGCAGCCCAATCTCGTCTGGCAGCCCGTAGAGACCCGCGACGAGGCTGGAGGGAATCGGGCGGGCTTGGGCCCGCGCACCTACTCGAGGAGGTTCCCGTGTTCACCAGACAGCACTGCGCTTGGGCAGCGGTCCTTGTCACCGCGGCGATCCTGACGCCGTCATCCGCGTCGGCGGCGCCACCGAGCAACGACACCAGTTCCGGCGCGACCCCCGCGGCGGTCGGCTTCAACCAGGTCCTCGACACGACCGAGGCGACCACGGACGCCCAGGACGCCCAGTTCAACGAGACTTGCGGCGCGCCGGCGACCGACGCCAGCGTTTGGTACGTCATTCAGGGCACCGGCGGAGGGGTGCTCGTGGACGTATCGGAGTCGAACTTCACCGCCGGCGTCATGGTCGGCGTCGGTACCCCCGGCAGCCTGGACACCGTCACCTGCGGACCCGGTGCGGTTGGGTTCACCGCCGAGGCGGGCACGACGTACTACGTGCTGGCGTTCGACGACCAGGCCGACGGGACCGGGAACGGCGGGAGTCTCCACATCTCCTTCGTCGAGGCGCCGCCGCCGCCGACCGTGTCGATCACCGTCGACCCGCGCGGGACGTTCTCGGCGAAGACCGGCGCCGCGCACCTGACCGGCACCTACACGTGCACCGACGCCGATTTCATCGAGATCTTCGGCGACGTTCGGCAGCCTGTGGGTCGTGGCTCCGTGACCGGCTTCTTCGACATCTTCGACGAAGGGACCTGCGACGGCACGCCGCGGACCTGGGGCGCGGACGTCTTCCCTGACAGCGGGAAGTTCGCGGGCGGCAAGGCGCTGACGGTCAGTTTCTCGTTCGCGTGCGGCGCGTTCGAGTGCACCGAAGGTTTCAACGAACAGACCGTCCAGCTCAGCGGCGGGAAGAAGTAGCGACCCGGCGGTGCGCTCACCGGGAGATGGCCCCCGGTGAACGCACCGTCCTCCGCTGGCAAGCCGGGCAGAGCCGCCGCGACGTGGGGCTGCCCGGCCCTCGCGGGGTCAGGATCCGGTCAGTTCGAGGGTGTTCGACGCTCTTGCCTGGCTCAGGTCGGGGATCGCGACCCCCGCTGGTTCGCCCGCGCGCCGGCGTCTACCGGTGCATCATGAGCGGATGACACGGGGTTCGGGGCCGCCGCTCGGCTGGCTGGCGCTGGGCGTCGTGGTGATCCTGGGTGCCGATGGTGCGTGTGGGCTCGGCGCAGTCTGGTGCAGACCTTGATGTCGCTGGGCCGTCAGTCGATGACCCCGCACGCCACACGCGCGCCCGCGTCACCGGTGGCGAGGGTGGTCGCGTCCGGACCGGGGGTGGGCGGTGTGCCGGTGACGTAGCGCAACGGGATGTTCGCGAAGTTGTCGCGCCCACCGTGGACCATCACCGCCGAGCCGTCCGCGTCGCGGAGGTCGGCGAGGGTGAACCGGTCGGTGACGAACTGCGTGTACGCCTTCCCGTCATCGGTCACCAGCAGGGACGGCATGTCCCCCGCGTGGTCGCCGTGGTTCGGGTGTCCGCCCGTGTAGTGACCGCCGGCGGTCGTGAACGGCCCGGCCGCCGCGTTGGCCTCGCACAGCCCGATCGCGTGGATGTGGAAGCCGTGGAAGCCCGGCGTGAGCGACCGGACCAGGCCGGTGACCACGATCAGGTCGCCGTGCTGACGAAGCGTCACCCGGCCGAGCCTGCTGCCATCGACGCCACGCAGGACAACCCTCTCGCTGCTCCCGTCGTACCCCCCGTGTCCGTCGTGGTCGCCGCCATCGCCTCCGGCCCCGGCTGCGGTGTTGGCGGCCACCGTGCCTGCCGCGGCAAGCAGTACTGCCGCCCCTCCCACTGCGATCCTCCGTGTCCTCGTTCGTGCCGACATGATCATCACCTTCGGTTCGTGTAGTTGGTGGTCTGCGTCTCGGCCGGAAACATTCGGCACCGGACCTGACGATCACCTAGTCGGTCCTTCTGCGCCGTCACCGGCGTGTGCGCCCGAGTGTGAGCACGAGCGCGGTTGGTGGTCCTCCTTAGCGAAATTGCGCCCCGTTAGGAAGCTGCGCGAGTGGCGAGGCCGGCGCACGGTGATTGCCTAGAGCAGGTAGGCGGCGACCTGAACCGCCGAGCCAGCGCCGACAAGCGCCGCACCGACCCAGGCGAGGCGATGGTTTCGTTGGCCTGGAACCGTCCGTCCGAGGGTCAGGGCGGCGAACAGGGCAGCCATTCCGAGCAGGGCGAGGCTATGGGCGGCGCTGATTGCGGGGTCGGTGTCGTAGAGCAGCCACGGCATGTCGGGCTGGGTCGGGTCTGGCTCTACGAGCGGTGCATGGTGAAGGAGGTCCACCGCTTGCAAGGTCGTCAGCTCCTGCTCGCGGATCGGGTAGCCGATCGGGGAGATGAAGACCGCGGGTGGCCAGATCCACAGCCAGAAGGTCACGACGCCGAAGAACGTCACGAACGCGCCGATCAGTGCGGTAACTGCTCGGGTGCGGGTGAGCGAGTAGACCGCGGCACCAGCGGTGTAGGAAGCGACCGTCGCCACCGGTATCGACGCCCACTCCACCACGGTCGGCACGACCTGAACCTGATAGATCCCCTCGCCGAGCGGGACGCCGCCGGCCCGGGCAACCAGGACCGCCTGCACGGCAACCACCACGACGGCCGCGAGGGCCGGGACGGCCGCGACCGCCAGGCGTGCGGCGGTCCGGCGCCGCGCCGACAGCGGTGCCGAGGTGAACAGCTCCCGCGTTGTCTGCGGTCGTTCCCGCGCGAGCGTCCACGCGCCGAGCAGGAACGACCCGAACAGAAGCGGCCAAGCGTTGAAGAACAGGAGGAGGTACAGCTCGGGCGAGTTCTCCAGGGGTGGTTCGAGACCGTGGATCCATTCATGCCACATCGACCAGCAAGCTACGGCGCAGGCCACCAGCAGGATCGGGGACAGCGCGGCGCGACGTGCTTCGCGCAGGACAAGTAGGCGGGTCGCGTCCGCTTCGGGGTTGGTGTGCCTCACGAGGATTCGTGCGGGAAAGTCCCGGGTGGTCATGACGCCACGCTCGCGGTGGTTGGGGCGGTGAGCAGCATGTACCCGTCCTCGAGGTTCGGCGACACCAGTTGCGCACCATCCGGCGGAGCACCGAGGTTGCGGTAGTGGCCCTGACCGGTCAACCAGGACAGGGCCGCTGCTGGGTCGGCGGTCTCGCTCTCCCACACGCGTCCGACGGCAACGGCGGCCAGGTCCGGGGGCGGGCCGGCGAAGCGGATCCGGCCGCGGTCGAGGACGATGACGTGCGAGCACAAGGCGGCTACATCTTCGGTCAGGTGGGTGGACAGCAGCACGGTCTCGGTGGAGGCGACCGCGGACACAGTCTCCCGGAACCGGAGCCGCTCGACCGGGTCAAGCCCGACCGTCGGCTCGTCCAGGATGAGAAGTTGTGGTGTCCCGAGCAGCGCCTGCGCCAAAGCGACCCGGCGCTGCATGCCGCCGGACATGTCACGGATCTTGGAGTGCATCCGACCGTCAAGACCGACCGCAGTCAGCACCCGGCGGACTTCGCCGCGCCGCAGGGTGGCCCCGTTTATCTCCTTGAGGATGGCGACATAGTCCACGAAGGCGAACGCGGTGAAGTCGCGATACATCCCGGTTTCCTGCGGTAGGTAGCCAAGCGTCCGACGGATCGCCACCCGGTCGGCCTCCTTACCTGGGTCCCGGCCGAGGACCCTGACCGTGCCCGAGTCCGGTGACAAGGTGGTGGCCAGGATGCGCAACAGCGTGGTCTTCCCAGCGCCGTTGGGTCCCAGCAGACCAGTCACCCCGCGACCGACCTGCAGGCTGACCGCGTCCAGGGCCACCCGGCTCCGGAATCGCTTGGCGACCGCCTCGACGTGCACCGCGCTGGTTGCTGTGCTGGTCATGCCGCACCCCCCAGGTCGTAGGTCGAGCGTCGCAGGACCGCGGCCACCAGGGCCACCGCGGCGACGCACAGGAGTACCAACTGGCCGGACGGTTGGAACACCAGTGACCGGTCGAGCAGCTGGTGGACACCGATCCGCGCCGAACCTGGCTGCCAGCTGCCGGTGGTGGCGATCAGCCACAGCACCCCCAAGACGGCGGCGACGATGCGTGCATCGATCAGCGGCGCCAGTGCCAGGGTCAGTGAGCACAGGGCCAGCGAGGGTGTCAGCCACAGCATCGCGGTGGACAGGTCGCCCGGGAGCGTCACACTGAGCAGGACCATCATCGGAAGGGTCAACCCCACGACGGCGGCGGTGCGGGCGAGCAGCAGCCGGAATCGGCTGTAGGGCAGTGCGTCGGCGATCTCGCCGCACAGTTCGTCAGGGCGTCCATACGCGAGCGCGACCCCGGCCAGCGGCACGACCGGTGCGGCGACCATGAACAGCGTCGCTCCGGTCACGGGTCGCAGCTCTGCGATCAGCGTGGCGAAGACGAGGAGGGCCAACCCTGCCGCGCACCCGGCGTTCCGCAGTGCCGGGGCGGCGAGAATCGGGCGCAGCAGTTCCTCGGGAATGTAGCGGCCGAGCATCGCCATCGACCGGCCTGACGAGGGCCTGTCGACCTCGTCGAGCACCCGGCCCCAGGTCTGCTGATGCAGTGAGGCACGGGCTGAGCCGGCGGGGTCGCGCCCTGCCGCCGTGACGGCGAGCTCGTCTTGGCATCGCTCGCACGCCAAGACATGCGCCTCCACCGAGTCCGCGTACGCCTCGCTCAGCTTCCCGTCGAGGTAGCCCGCCAACGTCGCGGCGTCGGCGTGCCAGGTCCGGTCGGTCATGTCAGGGCCTCCTGCAATTGGGTGCGGGCGCGGGCCATGCGGGTCCGGACGGTGGCGGCCGGAACGCCCAGCAGCCGGCCGGCTTCACGGCTGGACAATCCATCAAGGGCGATCGCCCGGACCACGTCACGCAGCTCCGGGGACAGGTCGTCAATGGCTGCGGCCAACGGGCCGTGCTCGATTCCCAGCAGCACCACCTCCTCCGCGGACGGCGCATTCGGGGCGAGCAGCAGCCGCAAGGGCAGCGGACGACGGGGCCTCAAGGCGCTCATCAAGCGACGGATCCCGATGCCCCAGATCCAGGCGGCCACAGCCCCCGACCCGTGCCAGGAGCCCGGCTTCGTCCAGACAGCGACGAACACGTCTTGGACGACCTCCTCGACTACCGACTCGTTGCCGCATCGGCGCAGCAGCCGGGCCCGCAGCCAGGGTGCGTGCCGGTCGTAGAGCTCACGCAGGGCGTCACGGTCCCGATCGGTGACCGCCTCGAGCAGTTCACCGTCCGAACGGTGCTCGCGCAGAGTGCCCATACCGACCTGTACCGCCGATCCTCCCGATCTGTTTTTCGGGCTAGACCATCGCGGTTGTTGTTGTCGTCTTTGAGTCCAGCCTGCTCCGCGTCACGGCTCGGCGGAACCCCTCCCGACACGTGCCCGGCGGCAACGTCCGACCAGCCTGGTAAGCCCATCGCCACGGCCTGCGGCGCTCACCTTCTCCGTCGGCGCACCCGCATCGCCAGGCGAACCGAATGCCGACCCGCGCTCGACGCACCGTGCGTGAGATTACGGCGCTGGTGCTGATTAGACACGTCAACAACTACCGGCACTCGTGGCGACAGGTGGGCGTAGGAACCACTGCACGAGAGACGCACGAGTTCGGCCACCTCCCATCGGAGGACGGCAGGAGTCGTCCAGGTGAGTGGCCCAGGCCCTCTCAGCGTGGTTCCACCGGTCGCATCCGGCGACCGGACTTCACCTGAGAGGCAAGACCATGAACACCACCATCGCCCTTCGCTCGCTGGTTGGAGCCGTCCTGATCGCTGCCGTCGCCGCGGGGTGCGGCGACGAACAGGGCGGGGCCCCGGCCCGCATCCCGCCGGCCGACGCCGTACAGCGTTCCCAGCCCGTACCCGCTCGGCTGCGGCCCGACCGCCGACCAAACGCATCGCAACCAGGCGCCGAAGACCCACACGACCTGCACCCCAAGGCAGCAGGCCAACGACGAGATGTACCACCGGCTCGGGCACCAGTGACCGCAGGTCAATGCCAGCAGGGCTCGGACACAGCGGGCCTGACGATGACGGCAGACGCCGTCCTCGACACCAGGAGGCACCCCATGACCACGAACAACCATCTCACGACGACGTCCGCCCCTACAGCGCTCGGCGGCGCCTACGTCCTCCACGAGACAACGACGCGGGACAGCGGAGGCCTGGGCCTACGTCTGGCCGGACTGACCGGTGCCGCATCGCTGGTAGCTGCGTTCGTCGGACTCAGCATCGCCGAGACCAACACACTCGGTCTGGATCCGGACACCCCCGCGGGCGTGCTCGTCGACACCTACAGCGGTCTCACCGCAGAGCTGCGGGCCGGCGCGATCCTGTGCGCCGTCGCCGCGGTCCTCGCACTGGTCTTCTGCGGGCCGCTGTGGATGCGGTACAAGGAGTCCGGGGAGTGGCAGGCGATGGTCGCGGTCGCCGGCGCCCTGACGATGGGCCTGGCGTGGCTTGCCGCCGCCGCAGAGCAGGTCGCGTTCCTGACCGTCGCCCACTACGGGAACGGCGAGGCGGCCAGGATGGTGCTCATCACCGGCTGGGATACCGGGCGGTACCTGACCCTCATCCCATTCCTGGTCCTTGCGATCGCCGGGACCCTGGCTGCGCTGCCGTTCTGGTTCCGGGCCGTCAGCGCGGTGGTCGCCGCTCTCGAGGCGTCCGCGCTGGTCCCCGGTTCGGACGATTGGTTCCCGGCCATGCTCGGGGCTGCGTACGGCATCACGGTCTCCCTGCTGGTCACCCTCTCCTCCGGAGGCGACAGCGACGCGACCCGGTGAACGAAATCACCGCTCGGGCGACGGCCGAGCTCGGGCCACCGGCCGCCGCCCGGGCAGGACCCACCGACGAGGACCCGCTGACAGCCCATGTGGGGGCACGGGCACGCGCTGGCCCCGTCCCCTGCGGCCCGGCGCGAGCACTCCCCGTCCATTTCTGTCCGGGAGCGTCAACCGCCCGGCTGGTGAGCCGACGCTGGTGCTCCCTCCACACCACAGGAGCAGGCTCATGAACACCACCGACATCACCGGACAGTGGGGCCGCTACCTGACCCGCATCGCGGCGATCGCTGTGGCCGGTGCCGGTCTGGTTGCGGGCCCTACGGCTGCCGCCGACCAGGACACCGGGATCGTCGGAGCCCCCTGCCTACTACACCAGCGACACCAACGACGCGGTGGCCGGGCGGGTGCAACCGAGGGCCCCTGGCGACACCGACCTCGCCGCGTTCCGCGCCGCCTCCCCGACCCTGACGACGTGGATCGTGTGCAACATCCCCGAGTCGCTGGACACCTGGAGTCGCCGGCTGATCGCGAGCCAGGCCTGCAGGATCTACATCGTCCCGGCCTGGTACCGGGCGCCGGCCGCCTACTGGGACTCGACCATCGGCTCGATCGGGCACTGCGGGCAGCACGTCCTCCACCTCCTCGAGCAGCCGAAGGCTGAGTTCGGTCTGTCGGTGTCCGCGTGGTACACACCAACCTCCTGTTGACGAGCCGAACACCAACCCTTGGGCCATCTCTGTCCCGTGCCGATCTCGACGTTCAGCCAGGATGTGGCGCCTTCCGCGCGTGCAGTTGAGCTTCGGCGATGGCTGTCCAGAGGGGGACGTGCTCGCGGGCATCGCGGGCGGCGCGACGCAGCAGCCGCAGCGCGACAGTGCCTTGGCCTGCTGCCAGGGCTACCTGCGCCCCCCGCCACCGGCAGTAGGCCGCGTCGTGCGGCCGGGTCAGTCTGTCCCACTCGCCAGCGGCCGTCGCCCCATGGTTCCAGAGCCTGCCGACCTCTGAGCCGGGACAACTCCGCACTCCAGGTTGCGGCCCACGCGCGGCTATCTGCCGGTACAGGTCGGATAGTGAACGGATCCACAGCACAGGAATCGCTCAGTTGGGTGAGGCGATCCAGACGGGCGGCCGACTGGTTGGCTCCTGCGGCGGCGCGCGCCGCGAGTGTCAGTGTTGGACCTAGGTCTTGGGCGACCTCGGTCGGCGCGGCCTCCTCGATGAGCGGCACCAGGAAATCGAACGTGACCTGTTGCCGACCGGTCCACAACTCGACCGCGGCAAAGCGCTCCGCGTCTTCGAGACGCTCGTCGAGACCAACCACGGTCATGGTGCGCAGCTTGTCGACGAGGGCTATCGCGGCCTCCGCGCGCCCTTGGAGCATGTCGAGACGTGCGCGCTGGACGTGGAGCACCCACCGATCCTCTGTGGGGTCTTCTTGTGTGTGCGGCTCGATCAAGCCGGCTGCCCGGCGCACGTAACCCGCCCGGAGGAGGGCTTCGGCCATGTTGTAGCGGGTCACTCTGACCCCGTAGAGGTCCAGATCCCATGCTTGGGCGGCTTCGAGTCCGCGCTGTCCTGCGGCCACCACGCTCTCCACGTCTGCGCCCGTGAGCAGGAGGAGATCTGTGTAGAGCCCCGCCAGCCCGGCATCGAGCAACGGGAGATCGCCGAGGTCCACCTCGAACGCCTCGCGGGCGCGGGCGATCGCGATAGCCGTCTGGCCTGCACGGGCGTCGTACCAGGCTTGCACGCGAGTTCCTCGCGATACCAGCTCTGATCCTGCATTTCCTGGGCGACTTGGACGGCGCGGGCGATTGCGGTTGCCGCGTCCTGGTAGCGGCCGGCGTGGCGCAGGATCTTCTCCAGCTCGTTGAGGGCGCGGACATGTCCGTCGCTGGGTGCGGCCTCCTCGTAGATCGCGAGGGCACGATGCACGACGTGGAGCGCCCGATCTATCTCACCCGCTCGGCTGCCCCTCTTCGGCCGGGCCGCGTCCCTGTCCGTCGCCGCGCCAGAAGTTCGACTACCTCGCCGGCGCCTGCGTACGCAACGCCATCACCTGGGCCGTCTGGCAGCCGACCCCCTGACCCAGCACTGCATCCGCGCTCGAGGCCCCACCAGACGGTGGGTCCTCGCTGCATTTCGGCATCCCAGGGCGTGTGATCCAGATCACCCACGACTGAACCTGCAGGGACTGCGTAACTCCCTGGCCCTCGGACCTTCCTCCTCGTCCGCTTCCAAGCAACGAGGAGAACCCACCATGAGCCGCTACCCCCGTCCCGACCTCAGCCCGGTCCTGGAACACCACAGCATCGACGAGGCCATCGCCGACCTGCTCGAGCTCGACGACCAGCTCGGCATCCTCCCCACCACCGTCCGGCACCGACCTCCGCACGGCCCTAGACATCCTGTCGCGCACGCACACGAGCTGGGCCTGACACCGCCTGGACCAGGTCGTCGGGAGGCCGGCACCCTGATCGCCGCCGCCAGCGGCATCCCCCAGCAGCCGCCACGGCAGACACCTGACCTCCGCCGAAGCCGGACGCCTCCACCTCCACCGGAACCTCCTGCTCGCCGTGACGCTGGCCGGCGTCATCAGCTACCGCGGAGACGCCGCCCCGGTCGCCGCCTGCTTCCCCAGCCTCCAGCCCCGCACGCGGCGCCAGCCTGCGCGCCCACACCGACGACGAGACCCTGCTGCTGCGGGTCTGGTCCCTCCACCTGTCTCAAGGTGACGCCAACAACCGCCGCGCGGCGGCCGTCTACGCCCAGTGCGACACCGGTCTGGTCGCCGGTGAGACCACCCAGGTCAAGGTCAGCGACATCGTGCTGGCTCCCGGCGAGGGCCTGATCGATGCACCCGGCCACGACGGCGGCGTCGCCGCCCGGGTGCTGGCCCTCGACGAGTACGCCTCGACCGTCATCCGCCGCTACGTCGACGGAACCAACCTGGCTCCTGGGGCGCGACTGACCTACCGCCCGCGCCGCAACACGGAATACGGCGCGGCGGCGGCCAGCGCCATCCAGATCGTCGACCGGATCCGGGACGCCGTCGGGCTCAAGCACGACGACACCACCAGCGCCTCCATCTGGATGTGGCGGGCCACCGCCACCGCCGCCCAGGACGGGATCGACGCCGCCGTCATGGTCTCCGGACGCAGCAACCACGACAACCTCCTCGGCCTGCTGCGCAACGCCACCAACCCCACCCGGAAGGTCAAGAGCTCCCCCAAGAAGCGCACCCTGACACTCGCATGACACCCGCCTCGCAGTGCTCTTACTGCGGGCGCCGGTCTCACCCGCAGCGCGCCGCGAGGCATCGAGATGTCGCAGGGTCTGGCGCCAGCGGCCGTCCCGGAGCCCGTAAGCCCAACACCCACAGGGAAGTGCAGACCAGACAATGCCGGTATGCCCATGTTCCCGCGCAAATGGTGCCCTTCGGCGACGAGCACGAAAGGCCAGACACGCTTCATCCGCTCACGTACTGTGCCCACACTCAACCTGCTCAGTCGTTCACTTACAGCCACATTGAAGGGGAGCGCCCACGCCCATGGCTCAACGATCATGCGAGTCCGGACACCCGGTCTCCACCCACGCGGAGTTCTGCCCCGTGTGCATGTCCACGAGGTTCCACGAGGCATCGCAGCCGCGTGAAGCAGTCGCGCATGCGGGAGCAACCCCGACCCCACTGTCAGGGCCGTCAGGGGGTACTGCACCCCACCGTTCGCTGCGTAGTTCGGCTGCGGCCCGGACTGCAGTCTCGCTGCTATCGAAGCTCCTCGCCTGGGGCATGGTCCTCTACGTTGCCGGCGGCGTCCTGGCCGTACTGACCTGGCCGCAAGTGGACCTCTTGACGAGCGAGGAGTCTGGCGACTGGCTCGCCGCTCTCCTAGGGGCACTCATCGCGTCCGCTGGCTCGTTCATGGTGTTGGTCTCCCTCATTGGCTTCGGTGTGAAGTACGGACGCGAGGCGGCCAACGTCTAGCCGATTCTTACCCTTTCGCGGGGGAAGCTTTGGGGAGCCGAAAGGCGCTGTCATGCCAGCGAAGCGCTCACCCTGTAGGCGTGCGTCATTGCGCCCAGAAAGACGTTCCTGTGCAGCCGTCCGCTGAGGGCACTAGACGACCTCGTGCGAGTCCGCACCAGTCGACCAGGTTCGCCGCGAAGACACATGCGCCGGAGGGTCGGTCAGGCGCTGCGAGGGCACCCTCGATGCGACCTGTTGCGTCGCCGAAAAAGCAAGGCCAACCTGTCGCGGTTCCCGGCGTAGACATGAGGCCGTGAAGGTTCAACAGAAGCGTGCGTTCGTGCGGACGTCGCGACTCACGCCTGCGTCGCTCCCGATTGCCGCCGACCAGGGTCGAGAACGCCCCCTCCTTGTCATACGCTGCCGAAACACGCGTCGATCGGAGCACGATGACCAAGGTCTCCATGCACGAGAAACTCCCGTTCGACGAGACAGCAACGCCACCGCGCGTGTCGACTGGCGATCTCCCCATGCACGCGGAGATCCGGCAGCTCGTCACCGACGCATACGAGCTCTACCGCGACGACAACAGTGGGACAGTCGCGGACTACATCCCCGTGCTGGCGCAGGCAGCGCCTGATCTGTTCGGGATCGCCGTCGTCGGGCCCTGGGGTCGATCGTTCGAGATCGGGGAAGCGGCTGCTACTACGCGGTCCTGAACAGCACCGACAACTTCGACATCGCCAACAATGGCAACCCGGACGGTCCGGCGTTCGCCACCGTATCCGACGGCCAGTACTTCGAGGTGGCCGACTGCGCCGACTGGGTGCGACAGCCCTGACCCGACGCGCGACCCCAACGAAGGGGCCGGATCCACCCGTGAGTGGGCCCGGCCCCTTCGTCGTCCGTGGCCGACGAACGGGTCCGCCCTCCGTACGGGTACCCGATCGAGTATGCGCACGCCGGAGACGCCGCGTATCGGGGTCAGCCCGGACCGTCGAACATGGTCCTGGTCTTCCTGCAGAACCCGCCGGGCGCCCTGTGACCGGTTCGGCACCGCGGCGTCGTTCTTCGTGTGGTCGTCGCTCACAAGGGGCGGGCGGGTCACCGCGTGGGACCGCGCGCCGGACGCCGCGTGGCTCCCGATGCCCTGTGGCGAGTCGTGCGCGAGCTGCAGGGACGGTGACCATGACTCAAGGGGACCGACCGTCTACCTCCAGCTGTCGGCTGCCCGTCCGCGGCGTTCCCGTCGGCTCGGTCTCGGCCAGCGTGCGCGGTTAGGGCAAAGTCGCGTCGCGCCGACCACGCCGCTCAGGCCTCACGACGAAGAGCCCTCATGGCCGCGATCCGTGCGGTCGACGACGTGCGTCATCCCGCCTCGAGTGGATCCGGAACTGGGATCGGCGGCCGAGTCTCAACAGCCGCGACCTTCAGGTATGAGTCACGGGTCCCTGCCGCACCGTCGGCAGATGTCGATCCCACGCTCGTCGACGTCGACGCCGTACTTCGACAGCTGGATCAGTCCGTGACTGCAGAACTCATCAGGCATGCGCATCCTTCCGTTGTGCGGCGAGATAGGCGCCCACCGCCCTTCGGCGTCGCATCCTGCCGAATCCGCGAGGTCGGACCTCAGGGTGAGCAAAAGGAATCCACGTGCGGTCGAGGGCACGACGCCGTGTCGTGACGGTCATGAACTGGGAGGCGTACTGGGCGCCTGGGGGAAACCCCTGGCCAAGCTTCCGCAGCCGCCAAGATCCTCACATCACGGAGGGCCATCTCCATGCCCGGGCCCTGCCCTCGCCGTCCCCCCGCAGGCGACCAGCGGCGCGGGAACTGGAAGCTTCCGGCTCGAACACAACGGGACCGGGAGGTGATCCTGAAAGTCGCGTCGTGTTTTGACCACCCGGCAGCGCCGCACGGCAGGTGGGCCCTAATTACAGTGACGTTCTCCCGATGGTTCTCCCTACCCGGCACGGCCAGCGACTAGCTGGCCGAGCGACCCACCGCGCGCCGACCGGACTCGAGTCAGGGATACTGCACGTGGACTGAGGTCAACGCACCGGAGACTCCCTAGGGTCAATCCGATGAAAGTCCCCATGTCCCGGGCCCTTAGCTCAATTGGCAGAGCTCCGGACTTTTAATCCGTTGGTTGTGGGTTCGAGTCCCACAGGGCCTACTGCGTGCGCAGGTCAGCGCGTGGCGTCGAACTCCGTCAGCTCCACGGGGCACGGAATCCGGGAAAACCGCCCCGGCTGTCGGCGGCTCGACCTACTGTGGCCCGGCCATCGTCTCGGACAGGAAGTCAGCCACCATGCGCACGACCCTCGCGGCGCTCGTCGCCGTCGCCACCACGGCCGCCCTCGCCACCGTCACCAGCCCGGCCGAGGCCGCCGCCGGCCCGGTCATCGTCTCCCCGACCCAGGGCTCGACGGTCGCGAACGGCTTCGACGGGCCGGTCACCATCGGCTTCGCGGACGCTCCCGCGGGTCAGTACCGGGTCTACGTCTCGTGCAACGACGGCGCCTACCTCTGGGAGGCCTACCCGACGTACGCCGCGGGCGACCCGACCGAGACCTCGTTCGCCATCGACCCGGTCACCGGCCCCGCCGCGTGCTCCTACGGCGTGGAGTCGTGGGGCGGCGGCGCGGCCGGTCAGGACGCCGGCGAGTTCACCGTCCGGGCACCGGCCCTCGCGATGACCAACGCGTCCATCAGCCCGAACACGATCTACACCCTGGTCCGCGACGGCTACCGCGACGCCACCACCGCGCGCTACACCCTGAATGTCCCAGCCGCGGTCACCGCGCTGGTCACCGACAGCAAGGGCCGCACGGTCAAGAAGTCGTCGTTCACCCAGGGCTCCGGCCGCCGTTCCTGGTCGTGGACCGGCCACACGGGCACCGGCCGGCTCGCGCCGGTCGGCGCCTACCGGTTCCGCATCACCGCCAGGGCCGCAGGCGTCACCCGGACCTTCTCCGAGCGCGTGTACGTCAAGACCGCTCTGGTCACCCGCAGCGGCTCGAAGCGCAAGGCCGGTGACGCCGCACGGTTCGCGACCAGCGGCAACTGCTACGCCTCGCGCGACACCTACGACGGCTTCGGCGAGCTGGACTGCTGGGGCGGTAAGTACGCGATGGCCTCCTACGGCTTCTCCGTCCCGGCCTCGGCCTACAGCGTCTCGTGGTCGATGCCCGGGGAGCGCACCGGCGCCGACATCTGCTGCACCGGCTCCATCACGAAGTCCGGCACCCGCACCAGCCGTACGTCGTTCCGGCTGCGGACCAAGGTCACCGGCTGGCGCGCGTACGACGTCTGGTCGGCCCGGATCTCCTACAAGTACAAGAAGCGGATCTGAGCCGAGGCTCCACGGGGCTCAGTCACCTCCTCGACCGGGCGGCCGCCTCCTCGCGTTCCCGGACCGATCGCGGGCGCGCCGGCGTACGCGCGGGAAGTGCGGCCTTGATCCGGCGCACCCGCCGGGCGTACCACCAGCGGGCGAGCATCCCGCGCGGGCCCCGCTCGTCGCGGTGGTCGAACAGCCAGGGCTTCATCGGCAGAACCCGTGCACGGTGAGGCCGTTGTCCGCGTCGCCGAACACCTGGTCCAGGGCCGGGCCGACCAGGCGGGCCGAGTAGACGGTGCGGCCGCGCACCGTCGCCACGACGTGGCCGGGAAACTTCCCCGCCATGTACGCCGGAGCCTCGCCCGTCCAGCAGTCGTGCCTCGCGACCAGCGCGGCCGGCGACCCGGGGTCGGGACGATCGGCGACCGTGCGCGGTGGCTCCTCCGGCCACGCGGCGACCGCGACGGCGGTCACGAGGGCAGGCGCGAGGAGGAGTTGGACGGCGGCGGTTCCGATGCTGCGCATGCCGAGCTCCCGAAGATGGGGTACTCAGGTCCAACGCAGGGCAGGGACGGGAGTTACGGGCTCAGCAGGATCGGCGTTCTGGAGCGAGCTGTTCGCCACCCGCCACCTCTCGAGCTCGGCGCGCTCCACCGGGTCCCCGGCATCGTCGCCTCGGGCCTGACCCGGACCCCGCTCGGGTCAGGCGCTGACCGGCGCGGAGGCGGCCGGCACCGGCTCGGGACGCCGGGCCGGTGCGACCGTGGCCGTGGCGATCGCGGTCGTGGCGGGTACGGCGAGGACCAGCCCGATCGCCGAGGCCAGGGTCCGCAGCACCTCCTCGGCGATCGCCTCGTCGGTGAGCAGGTCGAGCAGCGGTCGGTCGTAGAGCGACAGCAGGAGCAGCACGACCAGCGAGGTGCCCGCGTAGGCGAACACGATCGTGTAGATCGTCGAGGCGATGTGGTCCCGGCCGATCCGCATCCCGCTGGCGAAGAGCTGGCGGCGGGTCATCTCCGGCGCGGCCGCCCGCAGCTCCCACACCGCGGAGCTCTGGGTGATCGTGACGTCGTTGAGGACGCCGAGCCCGGCCACGATGACCGCGCAGGTCAGCAGTCCCTGGAAGTTCATCTCGGGCGCCTGGGCCCGCAACAGCTCCCCACTCTCGTCACCGAGCCCGCTGAGCCGGGCGGCGTCCACGGCGTACAGGCCGAGCAGCGCGGTCACGCCGACGCCGACGAGCGTGCCGGCCAGTGCGGTGGAGGTGCGCACCGAGATGCCGTGCGCGAGGTAGAGCACCACGAACATGATCGCCGACGACCCGACCAGCGCGACGCCGAGCCCGGAGGAGCCGAGCAGCAGCGCGGGCAGCATGAAGCGCGCCAGCACGACGCCGGCGAACAGCAGCCCGAGCAGCGCCAGCAGGCCGCGCACCCGGGCAACCACGGCCACCACCAGCACGAAGGCCACGGTCATCGCCAGGATCGGCGTGCCCCGCTCGGTGCCGAAGTAGGCGTACGACGCCGGCCGGTCGTCCTGCGCCGGGATGGCCACGACCTTGACGACGTCGCCCTTCCGCAGCCCTGAGTCGACGGTGCCGGGCGGCACCCGGATCGCGGTGTCGACGCCCTTCGCGGCTCCCTCGAGGACCTCCACCCGGACCTCGTCACAGCCCTCCGGGAACCCGTCGCCCCCACCCGCTGGCTGGGTCGGGTCCGCGACGATCACCGGGCACGGCTCGTTGACCGCGAGGACCCGGGCGGTGGGGAAGGTGACGCCCTCGGCGGCGTACTGGACGGACGGCGGCGACGAGGTCGGCCAGAGCACGACCAGGCCGACGACGGTGGCCACGCCGGCCAGCGCGAGCATCGCGAGCAGCACCCGGCGCGGGCCGCGAGCGGTGTCGGCCTCGATACCTCGACCGTGCGCGTGCGAGCCACCCATGCGGAGAACCTCTCACAGGCGGACCCGGTCGCTCGGCGCCTGCCCTCGCGCCCGGACAGCGCTCAGGTCAGCCGGAAGCCGTCGAGGACGGGTTGGTACCACCGGTCGAGGTCGTCGGCGGTGACGTCGCGGGTGGCGAACATGATCACCGACCAGGTACGTCGCCCCTGGGCGCCGGTCGTCACCGAGAAGACCAGCGGGCCGCCGTCCTTGCGCACGAGGGTGCCGACCGCGCGCCGGGCGGGCAGCCCGCCGAGCCTGGTGGACACCGAGTCGGCGACCCGCACCTGCCCGTAGGTGTCGCGGATCGCGGCGAGGGCCGAGCGCTGCGCCCGCGCCATCGACGTACGCGGGCCGGGACCGACGGTGACCAGCAGGGTCTGGTCGGCGGTGGCCACCCGCACGTTGCGGCCGAGGCGGGTGCCGGTGAGGTCACCGGGGACGGTGAGCGAGAAGCCGCCGCCCCGGGAGACCACCGTCACCGCCGCCGGCGCAGAAACCGGCGGCGGCACGGCGGCGGACGGGTCACCGTCACGGCCCCAGGTGAGCCAGGCCAGCAGCCCTGCAGCCATCAGTGCGACGACTCCCGTGGCCACCGCGACGGTGACTCCTCGTCTGCCCTCTCCGGGCAACCGGTCAAGCAGACCCATCCGCACAGGCTACGTGGCGGGACCAGGCGACCAGCAGCGAGCCCAGGCCCACGCCGAGCAGCCCGAGGGTGAGGAACCCGCTGAGCACACCACCGGTGTTCGGGAGCACCACATCGGTCGGGGTACCCCCGGCCTGCGGGACCGGGACGCTGCCCGGCTCCGAGGTGGTGGAACCGCCCTCAGGGTCGTCCGAGCCGGACGGGCTGTCGGGGGCGTCGACCTGGTGCACCAGCGTCTCCGACTGCGCCACCGTGGCGAGCGCGGTGCCGTCGAGCAACGACGCGTCCAGCGCCGCGACGGCGTGACCTGCGGCCGAGCGGGCGACGTACGTCTCGCCGTTGTTGAGGAAGACGCAGGCCAGGCCCGGGTCCGCGCAGTCCGGCGGAAGCGCGAGAGCGGTCGGCTCGGTCGTGTCGGCGACCTCGGTGCCGGCCAGGTCGAGGCCGAGGACCTGGCTGTCCTTGGACGCCGTGCCGTCGGAGTCGGCGCGGCCCTGCGAGGTCAGCGCGTCGGCGTCGACGGTGCAGGTGCCGAGCACGGGGTCGCGCTGGAGGCAGACCGTGGCGGCCGACGAGCTCGAGGAGGCGCGGGTGCGGCCCGCCGCGGTGCGGTCGACCTGTCCCTCGCTCTGGACCGCCCCGGCGCCGATCGCACCGTCGCAGTCGGTCGCGTCGCCGTCACCGCCGCCGACACAGGCCGCCGCCACGCCGCTGCGGCTCTCGCTGTGGCCGTTCGCGGCCGAGGCGTCGGCGTACAGCAGCTGCACGCAGACGGCGTCGTCGGTGCCGGAGCAGAGCGGCTCGAGGGGGTCGCCTGCCGACGACTCTCCCGTGCCGTCGGAGTCGGCGTGGGCGCCCAGGACCTCCTGCCCGCCGAGGGCGAGCACGGTGCTGTCGGCCGTGGTCGAGCCGTTGCCTGGTCCATGCTGGCGTCGGACCCGCCGACCTGCGCCACGTCCTGGTCGGCCAGGGTGACCTGCAGCCCGTCGCCCGAGCCGTGGTCGTCGCCGGAGGGGTCTGTGGTCTCGTGCCCGGCGGAGTCGTCGTCCTCCTGCGCCGGCAGGGCGGACCTGACCTTCGGCGCCGGGGTGGTCGAGCCGGAGTCCGGGTCCAGGACCTTGTCGACGGTCCCGAGCAGGGTGCCGACGGGGTCGTCGCCGGGATCCGCGCCGGCCGGTGCGCTCCCGATGGTCATCACGCCGCCGACCAGGACGGCCGCGATCATCACTCGAGACAGGACGCCTCGTCTGGTGCCGTTCTCTCCCACGGAGAACTCCCTTCGTCACCCCCTCAACGAGGGGGTGACCCGGGAGTCACGTTCCAGACAACATGCCTCGTCCGACGACCGGATCCGGCGACACGGTCAGCGGGAGGCGCGTTCCCCGCTGACGCCCACGCATGTGCTCGTCGCTGAGCCGGGCCTCCTCCGCGGCCTGCGCCTCCAGCTCGGCACGCCGGGTCGTCTCGAGCAGCTCGCGGCTGGCGTCGTACGCACCGGGTCGGGAGACCAGGTCCGCCGCCCCGCCCTTGAGTCTCTCGAGCGCGGCCCGGCCGAAGATCTGCTGCTCGGTGGTGGTGCGCTCCGAGCGACCGCGACCGAGGAAGGACACCGCCCAGTGCAGCAGCGCGGTGAGCCGGTTCTTGAAGCCGGTGATGTAGACGAGGTGCACGGCCAGCCACATCAGCCAGGCGATGACGCCGGTGAGGCGCAGCTTGCCGACCATCGCGACCGCACGGAAGCGGCTGATGATCGCCATCGAGCCCTTGTCGAAGTAGTGGAACGGCTTCTGCGGCGCCTTGTCGTCGAGGCGGTTCTGGATCTCCTTGGCGGCGTACTTCGCGCCCTGGATCGCGACCTGCGCGACGCCGGGGAGGTTGTCGAGCGAGATCATGTCGCCGACCACGAACACCTCGGGGTGGCCCGGCAGCGTGAGGTCGGGGTTGACCGAGATGCGCCCGGCGCGGTCGAGCGGGGCGCCGGTCTGCTCCGCGAGCTGGCGGCCGAGCGGGTTGGCCTGCACGCCCGCCGCCCAGATCTTGGTCATCGACTCGATCCGGCGGACGGTGCCGTCGCGGTCCTTGACCTCGAGGCCGCGCTCGTCCACGTCGGTGACCATCGCGCCGAGCTGTACCTCCACGCCGAGCTTCTCGAGCTCGCGCTGGGCCTTGGCGCCCAGCCGGGCGCCGAACGGCGGCAGCACCTGCGGCGCCGCGTCGAGCAGGATCACCCGGGCGGTGCGGGTGTTGATGGAGCGGAAGTCGCGCTTGAGGGTGCGGTGGGCCAGCTCGGCGATCTGGCCGGCCATCTCGACGCCGGTGGGGCCGGCGCCGACGACCACGAACGTCAGGTGGTGGTCGACGTTGTCGCCGCGGGCGGCGCCGAGCTCGGCCCACTCGAAGGCGCCGAAGATGCGCCCGCGCAGCTCGAGGGCGTCGTCGATGCTCTTCATGCCCGGCGCGAACTCGGCGAACTGGTCGTTGCCGAAGTAGGACTGGCTGGCACCGGCGGCCACGATCAGCGAGTCGTACGACGACACGGTCGCCCGGCCGAGCACCTGGGAGGTGACGGTGCGGTTGGTGAGGTCGATGTCGGTGACCTCGCCGAGGATCACGCGGGCGTTCTTCTGGCCGCTCAGGATCTCGCGGGTGGGCGGCGCGATCTCCCCCTGGGAGAGGATGCCGGTCGCCACCTGGTAGAGCAGCGGCTGGAACAGGTGATGGGTCGTCTTCGCCACCATGGTCACGTCGACGTCGGCCCTCTTGAGCGCCTTCGTCCCGAAGAGTCCACCGAACCCGGACCCGATGACGAGAACCTGGTGCCTGCCCTCGTTGCCTGCCATGACTGCGGCCTCCTGGTGGTCTTCACCCTGCATTTCGTCCGTTCCTAGCGTCTCATCGGAGGCGTCCGCGGGAAGAATCGACCCCAGTTTCCGGGTTTGCAGAGTGGCGTTGCCGGGTATCGCGCTCAAGACTCGTCCAAGATGTACATCGGTACACCCCCGTTGAAGGCTGCTCGTTGCCACTGAACAGGCCACCACTGGCGCTCGACACCAGCCCCCGATCCGTGCAAGAGGCACGCCGATGGGCGGGTGGGGTGTGCGCTGACCTCGACCGGATGGACCTGGCCGAGTGCACCGAGCTGGCCGTCACCGAGCTGGTCACCAACGCCGTGCTGCACGCCTCCGACCCGATCAGCCTCCGCGTCGCGGGCACCTTCGACCACCCGCGGTTCGAGGTCGCCGACGGCATCGCAGGTCATGCCGGTGCTGAACCCGCACATGACCGACGACGAGGAGCTGCTGACCACCTTCGGCCGCGGGCTGAGCATCGTCGGCATGTGCTCGCGCACCTGGGGCGTCGACGTGCACGCCACCGGCAAGATCGTGTGGTTCGAGCCCACCACCGAGCTCGCCGACACCCCGGCCGTGCCCGTGCTCGACGTACCCGCTCCCGAGTCGCCGGCGCGCCGACGTCCCCCGCGACGACTACCTCACCGTCGTGCTCACCGACCTGCCGGTCCGGCTGCTGCAGGACTTCCGGCGGCACTACCTCGAAGTACGCCGGGAGCTGCGGCTGCTCGCGCTGGCCCACGAGACCGACTACCCGGTCGCGAAGAGCCTGACCGAGCTGTTCTCCCGGGTCGACGAGATCTCCCGCCTGATGGTGGGCCTGAGCGAGCTCGAGGCGGCGATGGCCGCCGGTGTCGAGCGGATCGACATCGAGCTGATGATGCCGCCGAACACGCCCGGCGACCATGCAGCAGCTGCTCGAGCTGCTGGAGCTGGCCGACGAGTTCTGCCGCAGCCAGCGGCTGCTGACGCTGGCCGCCACCGACCAGCAGTACCAGCTGCAGCGGTGGTACCTCGGCGAGTTCATCCGCCAGGGGCGCGGCGAGGAGCCGCTCAAGTGGGGCGGCAAGTACACCGTGGACACGTCGTACCGGCAAAGCGCCTCGTGAAGCACTCCCCCGTGACGCCGTCCGCCCTGCTGACGGTGGCCGTCGGCGGCGCGCTCGGTGCGTTGCTGCGCTGGGGGCTCGGCGAGCTGGTGCCGGACGGGGACGGCTTCCCGTGGACGACGTTCGCGATCAACCTCAGCGGGTCGTTCGCGCTGGCGCTGCTGCCCGCCTGGCACCCGGGGCACCGGCGGCCCGCCGTGCCGTTGCTCCTCGGCCCGGGCCTGCTCGGCGGCTACACCACGCTCTCGACGTACTCCGAGCAGGCGCGGGCGCTCCTGGACGCCGGTGACTCCGCGCTGGCGCTGGCCTACCTGCTGGGCACCCTGGCCGCGTGCCTGGTCGCCGTCCTGGTCGCGTCGCGGCTGGTCGGCGGCAGCGCGGAGCCGGAGTGGACGGAGGACGCGCCGTGACCGCGCTGCTGGTCGCGCTCGGCGCCGCCGTCGGGGCACCGCTGCGGCACTTCGTCGGGCACCACCTCGACGGACGGATGCCGTGGGGGATCCTGCTGGTGAACGTGGCCGGGTCGTTCCTGCTCGGGATGTTCTCGGCGCTCGCCCTGTCCGGCTCGGCGATGGCGTTGCTCGGCACCGGCTTCTGCGGCGGGCTCACGACGTACTCCACGTTCGCGGTGCAGACCGTGCGCTGGGGGCGGCGCGACGGCACCGTGCTCGCGGTGGTCACCGTCGTCGGCTCCCTGGCCGCCTGTGCCCTCGGCTTCCTCCTCGCTGCCTGACCCCTCCCCTTCCGCCGAACCGTGCGTCGTGGCGGGCCGAACCGTGCGTCATGGCGGGCCGAACCGTGCGTCATGGCGGGCCGAACCGTGCGTCGTGGCGGTCAGCCGTAGCCGAGCGCGTGCAGCCGCGTGTCGTCGATGCCGAAGTGATGCGCGATCTCGTGCACGACGGTGATCTCGACCTCGTCCACCAGCTCGTCCTCGTCCGCGCACATCTCCAGCAACGGCAGCCGGAAGACGAAGATCCGGTCCGGCAGCTCGGCGGCGAAGTTGGCCTCGCGCTCGGTGAGCGCCACGCCGTCGTACAGGCCGAGCAGGTCGTCGGGCTCGCCCGGAGGCGGCACGTCCTCGACCAGGACGACGACGTTCTCCACCAGCGCGGCGATCTCGTCGGGGATCCCGTCGAGCGCTTCGTCGACGAGAGCCTCGAAACGCTCCCGGCTCATCTCGATCGGCACGCGGCCCAACCTAGCCCGACGGAGAGAAGTGACCCTCGGCGCACCACAACGCACGGCTCGGCGCACCACAACGCACGGCTCGGCGCACCACAACGCACGGTTCGGCGGGTTGGGGGTCAGCCGCGCAGGTAGGCGAGGACGGCGGACACGCGCCGGTCGGCGCCGGGGTCGAGCTGCAGCTTGGCGAAGATGTTGCCGACGTGCTTGCGCACCGCCGCCTCGCTCACCACGAGCACCGCGGCGATGGACCCGTTCGTGCGGCCCTCGGCCATCAGGGCGAGCACCTCCCGCTCACGGTCGGTGAGGGCGGCCAGCGGACCGTCGGTACGGCGGCGCCGGAGCAGCTGGCGCACCACCTGCGGGTCGACCACGGTGCCGCCGTCCGCGACCCGGTCGAGACTGTCGAGGAACTCGCGGACGTGGCCGACCCGGTCCTTGAGGAGGTAGCCCACCCCGCCGCCCGACGTCGCCTCGAGCAGCTCGGCCACGTAGGCGTCGGCGACGTACGCCGAGAGCACCATGATCGCGATCTCGGGGTACGTCGCCCGGATCGTCACCGCGGCGCGCAGGCCCTCGTCGGAGTGGTCCGGCGGCATCCGGATGTCGGTGACGACCACGTCGGGCCGCGTGTGGGCGACGAATGCCAGCAGGGCGTCGGCGTCCTCCACCGCCGCGACGACCTCGTGCCCGGCGCGCTCGATGATCCCGACCAGCCCCTCGCGCAACAGCGCCGCGTCCTCGGCGATGACCACCCTCAGACTGCGTCGACCGGGCACTCCATCCTCACCTCCGTCGGCCCGCCGTCCGGGCTGCTCACCGTCAGCCGGCCGTCGAGCGCCTCGAGCCGCAACGCCAGTCCCGCGAGCCCGGTACCGCTCGCGACGTCCGCGCCGCCGACCCCGTCGTCGACCACGGTCAGCACCAGCCTGCCGTCCCGGGTCCAGGCGTGCACCTGGGCCGACCCCGCGGACGCGTGCCGGGCGACGTTGGTGAGCGCCTCGCTGACCACGAAGTACGCCGCCGCCTCGACCGGCGCGGGCAGCCGCCCGTCCAGTCGGATGTCGGTGTCGACCGGCACCGGGGACCGGTCGGCGATCTCGTGCACGGCGGCCGCCAGACCGTGGTCGGCCAGCACCCGCGGGTGGATGCCCCTGATCGTGGTCCGCAGCTCCTCCAGCGCCCCTTCCGCCTGCCGGTGCGCCTGCCGGACCAGCTCCAGCCCCTCCCCGTCGCGTACGTCGAGCTCCGCACGGCCGAGCGTCATCGTGAGCGCCACCAGCCGCTGCTGCACGCCGTCGTGCAGGTCGCGCTCGATCCGACGACGCTCGGTCTCGAACGCGTCCACGAGGTCGACCCGCGAACGGCGCAGGTCGGCCACCGCAGCTGCCAGCCGGGCCTGCTGCGGGTCCAGCAGCACCCTGGCCAGCGCGGCCTGGGCTGCCGCCAGTGCGGTGACGGCGTACGCCGCCCCGCCAGGGCGAGCACGCCGAACGCGGAGCCCACGAGTGCCTCGCCGGTGCTGTCGATCTGCCAGGCCATCACCTCCAGGCGCTCCCGCCGCACGAGCACCGGCGCCAGCAGCAGCACGGCCGGCACCGTCACGACGAACGTCAGCACGACCGCGTCGACCACCCAGAGCACGGTCGCCAGCAGCACGGCGTACCCCACCTCGGACCAGGCGACCGGCAGCCCGCGACCCGCCCGGAGCCGCTCGCGAAGGGTGCCCTCGGGTGGCGCGACCGCGCTGGGCTGGACCAGGCCGAGGCGGCGGCGTTCGAGCGCGGCGATCACCGCAGCGACCCGGGGCACCCCGGCCAGCACCAGCACCCCGACCACGACCACGACCGTGAGCAGGCCGATGCCGAGAACGACGACGAGGGCGGTGAGGGTGAGCAGACCCACCACGACCGCTGAGCCGAGGTAGGCCAGCGAGCGCCAGGGCCAGGCCGATCCGAGGAACCGCCACGGCCTTCCCCGCAACGCCGTCCACGCGTCGGGGAAGGAGCTCATCCCCCGACCCTAGAAGGGTTCGCCGCCCCGTGGGGTAGCGCACGCGCTACCCCTGACGTCGCGCAGGGGCCCGTGCTGGGAGCCGCGGCGACAGCTGGACTGGAGTCATGAAGACCCCCACCCCCACCGCACCCCCGCCCGGCAGCACCGACACCTCGATCGCGGTGGCGCTGGACGGCATCACCCGCACCTACCGCTCGCGGTCGGGCGACGTGCACGCGCTCCGCGGCGTGACGCACGCCTTCGCCCGCGGCAGCTTCACCGCCGTCATGGGCCCGTCGGGATCGGGCAAGTCCACGCTGCTGCAGGTCGCGGCCGGCCTCGACCGGCCCACCCGCGGCACCGTGACGGTCGCGGGCACCACCCTGGCCCGGCTGAACGAGACCCAGCTGACCCGGTTGCGGCGTACGTCGATGGGGTTCGTGTTCCAGTCCTACAACCTGCTCGACGCGCTGACGGCGTACGACAACGTCGCCCTCCCCGCCCGGCTGGCCGGCCTGCGGGTGGACCGGGCGGGCGTGCACGCCGCGCTCGTACAGGTGGGACTGGCCGACCTGTCCCGTCGCCGGCCGCCGGAGCTCTCGGGCGGCCAGCAGCAGCGGGTCGCGGTCGCGCGGGCGCTGCACTCGCGCCCGGCCGTGCTGTTCGCCGACGAGCCGACCGGCGCACTGGACCGCAGCTCCGGCCGGCAGGTGCTCGGGCTGCTCCGCTCGTTGGCGGACGAGCAGGGCCAGACGGTGGTGATGGTCACCCACGATCCGCTGGCGGCGTCGTACGCACACGGCGCGCTGTTCCTCGCCGACGGCCAGGTGGTCGGCCGCCTGGAACGCGCCGACGCGACTCGGATCGCCGCCGCCATGAGCGAGCTCGAACGATGATCCTCCAGCTGAGCCGGCAGACCGTCCGGCAGACCTGGCGCGCCTACACCGGTGCGTTCGTCGCGCTGGCCTGCGGGATCGTGCTGATCGCGATGACCGTCACGCTCGTCGGTTCCGTGGACGCGACCGCCGGCCGACCGGGCGTGAGCGCGGCGGACCGCGCCCAGCTCGACGACCTCGCCGCGATGTTCGGCTTCATGGCGGCGGTGTCGCTGTTCATGGCCGTCTTCGTGGTCGCCAGCACCTTCGGGTTCGTCATCGCCACCCGACGGCGCGAGCTGGGACTGTTGCGCCTTGTCGGCGCTACCCCACGGCAGGTACGCCGACTCGTGCTGGGCGAGTCCACCGTGGTCGCGGTGCTGGCGACGGTGGTCGGCTGCGTGGCCGCGACCGCGCTCACCCCGGCGGTCATGTGGTTCCTCCGGGCCCGCGGGATCACGGACCTCGACCTGCAGCCCCCGGTTCCGTGGATCTCCTGGGCGGTGGCGGCAGGCTCGGGCGCCGGCGTGGCACTGGTCGGCGCCTGGCGCGCCTCCCGCCGCGCGTCCCGAGTCACGCCGATGGCGGCGCTGCACGAGGCCATTCTCGAGCGACGCCGGGTGAGCCTGGGGCAGGCCCTTGTCGGCACCCTCTGCTGGGCCGGGGTCGTGGCCGTCCTCGCGGTGTCGACGCGGATCGAGCCGTTGTTCGCCCTGCTCGTCGCGATCCTCCTGCCCGAGGTGATCGTGGTGGGGCTGGTCTGCTTCGGCGGGATCCTCTTTCCCTTCCTGGCCGCCCAGCTGGCGCGCCCCTTCGTCGGGCGGGACGTGGCCGCCCGGTTGGCCCGCGACCACGTCCGCGCCGGCTCCCGGACGGCCGCCGCGCTGGCCGCTCCCATCGTCGCGATCGCCTCCATCGCCGGCTCGATGATCGTGGCCCTGAGCTTCACCGCCGACTGGACCACGGCCCTGGACCGCGCCCAGCTGGCCGCCCCCCTGGTGGTGGAGGCCGGCGACGCCTCGGTGGTCACCGCCGTCGCCGCGGACCCGAGCGTGGCCGTCGCCGATGCGCGCACGCCCGTCCGGCTCCCGATCGCGGGCGAGGTCGAGGAGGTGGAGGCGGTCGACGTCGCCTCGGCTGCCTCGGCGCGCGGGCTGCGCGCCGTACGCGGTGACCTCGCCGCGCTGCACGGCCGGACGCTCGCCGTCTCCGAGACCTGGGTCCTGGACTCGGGGACCGGGCTCGGGGGCACCGTCCGATCCCGGGTCGACGGGCGCCCGGTGAGGCTGCGGGTGGTGGCGGTCGTGCCGGACGCCCCCGACCTGTACGGCGACCTGCTGGTGCCGCGGGACCTCGTCCCGCGCCAGGCCGAGGCGAGCAACGCCCGACCTCGTCTTCGTGGTGCCCCGCGACGGCGTACCCGTCTCCTCGGCCCGGGCCTCCCTCGAGCGCACCGTTGCCGGCACCTCCAGCCGAGTACTGACCAGCGACGCCTGGATCGACGAGGTCGACCGGGAGACCCGGGCCGGCAACAACGTCGGGCTGTGGGTGCTGCTGGGTCCGGCCGGGCTGTACGCCGGCATCGGCATCGTCAACGCGATCCTGATCGGCGTCTCCCAGCGACGTCGCCAGCTGCGGGTGGTGCACCTGCTGGGAGCCACCCGAGAGCAGGTGCGCCGCATGGCCGTCTGGGAGGCCGGGCTCGTCGGGGCCGCCGCGCTGCTGGTGGGCGGGCTGGTCACCGGGTACGTCGGCTGGCTGGTGCACCGGGCGACGACGGCCGACGTGGGTGGTGTGGAGATGTCGGTGCCCTGGCTCCCGCTGTCAGGGGTCGCCACGACCTGTGCCGCGCTGGTCCTGCTGGCCGCCTGGACCGGCGGGCGGCGGGCGTCCCGCGGCTGACCGGAGGGCCACCACTACGCACGGCTCGGCGCACCACAACGCACGGCTCGGCGCACCACAACGGACGGTTGGGCGGGGAAATGCGAAGAACGCTCCGGACCAGGTGCGATCCGGAGCGTTCTTCGTGTTCTTGCGACCCCGACGGGACTCGAACCCGCGGCCTCCGCCGTGACAGGGCGGCGCGCTAACCAACTGCGCTACGGGGCCAGATTGTGGTGCTGGTGCCTCATCACTGAAGCGGTGGAACTCTAACCCATCATTCCCGGTGCCACCCAATCGGGCCGCACCCGCACCCCCAACGGGATTCGAACCCGTGCTACCGCCGTGAAAGGGCGACGTCCTAGGCCACTAGACGATGGGGGCCAGCACCCGGACGACGACGACGTACGACGGCGTGCGAGCCCGCCCAGCATAGGGCGTGCGGGATCGGCGCTCCAAAAGGACGGGACCCGCGTTTTCCGCGTCGCGGCACCCCTGCGGTAAGGTTTCCGCGGCTTGGCCAGGTAGCTCAGTTGGTACGAGCGACCGACTGAAAATCGGTAGGTCGGCGGTTCGACCCCGCCCCTGGCCACCACCCGGAGCCGCAGGTCAGACTCGTCTGGCCTGCGGCTCCGTCCATTTGCGCCCGCGCCGACCTGTCGCAGACTGACACGCTCGGCGCGGGCGGCAGCTCAGAGGCTGGACCGGTTCACTCCGGCTGGGTGTCGAGCAGCATCACGGGGCACGCCGAGGTGTGCAGCAGGGCCCGGGCCACGGGTCCCACGTGGGAACCGATCGGCATCAGCGGGTCGTGGCGGCCGACCACCACGAGCTGGGAGGTCCGGCTCGCGTCGACCAAGTGCCTCGGCGGCGCGGGCGTGCCGCGCGTCGATCTTCACCGGGACACCGGCGACCTCGTCGCCGAGCCCGTCGAGGACGGCCTGGATCTCGCGCTCGGCCCGCTCCCGCCAGTCCGCCTCCTCCTGGTTGCTCATCACCAGGTCGTCGTAGGCGTTGGGGAAGCTCCAGGTGTGGACCACGTGGAGCGGGGCGCCCCGCCGCTTGGCCGCGGCACCGGCCACCCGCAACAGCTGCTCCGACTGGTCGATCGTCGTCGACGCCGACGGTGACCGGTGGCGGGGTGTCCGACGTCGCCGCGGCGTACCCCGTCGGCACGGACACCACCGGGACGCGGGCGTGCGCCGCCACGCCACCGGCCACGGACCGGGTCACGATCCGCTTCATGCGCGAGAGGTCGCGGTGCTCCAGCACGATCATCCGGGCGTCCTCGCTCTCGGCGACCAGGGTGGGTACGACGCCGGCCCGAGCTGCAGGTCGGAGGTGATCCTGGTCGCCGGGTCGGCGATCTCCCGCATCCGCTCGAGCTGCGGCGGTCAGGGTCTTCCTGCCCAGCCGCTCCTCGTCCGTCGGCTCGGCGAAGACGGTGTCCCCGCCCTGCACGAAGAGGTGGACGGCGTGCAGCAGGTGCACGCCACAGCCCGAGGCGACCGCTTCCGCTGCGGCGAACGCCAGCGCGGAGTCGATGGAGTCGTCGCCCACGGCGACGACGATGGGCGTCGGGTTCTGCTCGGTCATGACGGCGCTCCTCGCTCGTAGGTCTCTCTTCCTCCACGGTGGCGCCCGGCGCGCCCCGTGCACAGGGACCAAGGGCCTCCGCGCGCCGGGAGCACAGCACCTCTTCCCAGGGGCTCCCCGACCCGCTAGTTTCCGATCGGCCGGGGGCTGTGGGGGGACCACACCCACCGAGGAGAGCAGATGCACCTGTTCCGCCCACGCGCCGCGATCATCGGCGCCCTGTCCGTGCTCGTCGCCGGACTCGTCGTCACCACCTCCACGGAGACCGCTCACGCGGACGGGCCCGGGGTCGGCACCCCCTGGGTCGTCACCGTCGGCGACTCCTACATCTCGGGGGAGGCCGGCCGATGGGCGGGCAGCTCCAACACCTCCAGCTCGTACGCCGACGCGCTCGGCTCCACGGCGTACTTCGACAACGGCGGCAGCGAGACGATCAACCGCTGCCACCGCAGCAAGTCCGCCGAGGCCTACATCGGGGGCGGCGTGAGCGGCCTCAACCTGGCCTGCAGCGGCGCGAAGACGGCGACGTACACGGACGGGAGCGGCAACTTCAAGCCGGGCCTGGACTTCGCAGACATCGGGGCGGGCAAGCAGGGCCAGGCGAAGATGCTGCAGGGCTTCGCGGCCACCCACAACGTGAAGATGGTCGTCGTCTCCATCGGCGGCAACGACTTCAACTTCGCCTCGATCGTGCAGCAGTGCGTGACCGACTTCCTCGCCTCGCCGACGTGGTGGAAGGACTACTGCAACGACGACAGCTCGGTGACCGCCAACTTCACCGCCGCCAACGTCGCCACCCAGCGGGCCCGCATCGCCACGGCGTACACGAACCTCCGCACGGCGATGCGCAACGCGGGGTACGCCGACGGCAGCTGGACGATGCTCGTCCAGAACTACCCCTCGCCGCTCCCGCCGGGCAGCGGCATCCGGTACGGCGAGTCCGGCTACACCCGGCAGAGCACCGGCGGCTGCGGCTTCTGGAACGCCGACGCGACCTGGGCCAACAACACCGCCCTGCCGACGATCAACGCGGCGGTGACCGGCGCCGCGACCGACGCCGGGATCGCCAACCTGCGCACCCTCAACCTGGCGAGCGCCTTCAACGGCAGGCGGCTGTGCGAGAACACCGTCGGCCTCTACGAGGAGAAGGGCCTGACCTCGTGGACCCAGGCCGGCGCGGTGGACAAGACGGAGTGGGTCAACCAGATCCGCACGGTGTCGACCTGCTGCTCGAACAGCCCGTACTACATCCAGGAGTCGCTGCACCCGAACTACTGGGCGCAGCTGGCCACCCGCTCGTGCGTGCGGCAGGCCTGGAACGGCGGGGCGACGCGCAGCGGCACCTGCACGATCAGCGGCACCGGGCTGCTCAACGGCGAGCCCCGGATGGCGCTGAACTGAGCCGACCGGGCCGTCCCGAGGGCCGGCGTCCCCGCCCGGGGGCGCCGGCCTGACCACGCCCGGGTGAGTACGCGGACTCAGTCGGGTCACGGCCGGTGACTCACGACGGCGAGCCGTGGCGCGTGGGGCAATGAAGGCATGATCCGCTACGCCGACCCCGAGGTCTGCCCGTGCTGCCGGGAGAGCATCCCGTACGCCGCCACGCGCTGCGACCACTGCCACACGGTGCTCACCGGCACCACCGCCGAGGGCCTCTTCCGCACCCTCGCGCACGCCGACCGGCTCGTCGCCCAGCTGACCGCGCCGGCCCCCGTCCGGGAGCCGGTCGTGGTCGGCCTCGGTGGCCCGGTCCTCGCTCCGCTCGCCCCTCTGCTCGACCCGGAGCAGCCGGCGTACCCGGCACGGGACGTGGACCCCGGCCCCGCGCCGCGGGATGAGCGCCGCCTCGATCCCGCAAGATCCTGCTCGGCCTCGGCGCCACCTGCCTCCTGGTCGCGGCGGTCGTCTTCCTGGTCGTCGCCTGGTCCGACCTGGCGATGGGCACCCGGACCGCGATCCTGCTGACCCTGACCGCTGGCGCGGCCGTCATGACCGGCTGGATGGCCCGCCGCGCGCTGCCGGCCGGCGCCGAGTCCTTCGGGGCGCTCTTCCTCGGCTTCCTCACCCTCGACGTCTTCGGCGCGGAGAACGCCGGCTGGCTGGGTGACCTCTCGGCCGAGGGCTTCACCGTCCTCCTCGGGTCGGTGCTGCTCGTGGCCGGGCTGGGCACGGCGTACGCCGCCGCGCGCGCCGCCGTACCGGCCCTCGTCGGTGCGCAGCTGGTCGGCGTCGCCGGCGCCGCGCTGGTGGCGGCCGGTGGCTACGCCCTGGCCGACTTCCGCACGGTGGTGCTGGTGGCCGCCGTGGTCGGCACCGGCGCCCTGGCCGTCGCCGCCCGGACGCCTGCGCCTGACCGTCGCCACCTGGTGCGCCGGCGGCTGTCACCGTCGCCTGGTGGCTCGCCCTGCTCATCGACGGCACGACCCGGATCGGGTCCGGCCCCCACGCTCGCGGGGGTCTGGGGCGACCTCGACGCCTGGCCGCTGCTCGTCGCCGCCGCGCTGGCCGCCGCACCTGCGGCGCTGCCCCGGCTCCCCCTCGAGCCTCCGGCTCGTCGGGCCGGCGATCGGCGCCACGATCGCGGCGTACGTCGCCGTGGCGCCCGCGCTCGACGAGCCGGAGACCACGCTCGCCCTGGTCGGCCTGGCCGTCGTGGCCGTCGGGTCCGCGGTCGCACTGCTGGCCCGCGGTGCCTGGCGCTGGGTCTGCGTGGTGCCCACGGGTCTCGCCGCGGTCCTGCTGGCCGTGCTGGCGGCGATGCGCGGGGCGACCGCGCTCGGCACCCTCCTCGGCCAGGGCGTCTGGGCAGCTCCGAGCCGACGAGCGGCTGCAGCTCCTCGACCACCTCGGCGGCGCGTGGGCCGTGCTGCTCCCGGCCTGCGTGCTCGGCGCCTCGCTCACCGTGGTGGTCTTCCTGCGGGTCGCCGACGAGTTCCCGGTGCGCCCCGGCCTCGACGTGGTCGGCACGCTGACCGTGCTCGCTGCCGCCGTCGCTCCCGGGGATGTACGCCGTACCGCTGTGGTCGGCGCTCGTCGCGCAGGTGCTGGCGATCGCCGTCCTGCTGGCGGCGGCGCGGATCCGGGGGCCGGTCCCCCTGGTCGGTGCCGGGCTTCTCGGGACCGTCGCCCTCGGCACGGCGCTGGCGAACGACTGGCTGGGCGCGGCCGCACTGCTGGTGCTGAGTCGTCCTCACCCTGACCGCCTCGCTCCGCGGGCCACGGGCGGCCCGCATCGCCGGCGACGTGCTGCTCACCCCGGCCGCGGCCGGCCTGACGTGGACCGTGCTGCACCTGGCCGACGGCGCCGTCGCGGTCTGGTGGGCCGTCCCGGTCGTCGTGCTCGCCGGGCTGGCTGCGGTGACCCGTCCCGTGCTCGAGCGCGAGGTCAGCGCGGCGTCCGTCGCGGTCCTCGCTGTCGCCGCCGCCCTGGCCGACCCGTCCGGCGATCGACCAGACGTGGCTGGCGGTGTACCTCACCCTGGCCGGCGTGCTCGTCATGGTCTCGGCGCTGGTGCACCCGTCCCGTCGCCACCTCGGCTGGCTCGGGCTGGCGCTGCTGACGCTCGCCCAGTGGGTGCGACTGCAGGAGATCGGGGTCGACCAGGTCGAGGCGTACACGCTCCCCCTGGCGCTGGTCCTGCTCGGCGTGGGGCTGGTGCAGATGCGCCGCCGCGACGTCTCCAGCCGCGCCGCGCTCTCGGCCGGGCTCACCCTGGCACTCGGGCCGTCCCTGCTGGTGGCCCTGACCGACCCGGTCTCGCTGCGGGCACTGCTGCTCGGTCTGGCCTGCCTGGTGCTGGTCGCGGCCGGGGTCGGGCTCCGCTGGTCGGCCCCGCTGGTGGCGGGTGCCACCGTCGGCCTGGTGCTGGTGCTCCGCGAGGCGGCGTACGCCCAGGTCGTCCCGCAGTGGGTCGTCATCGGCCTGGTCGGCACCGCCCTCACCGTGGTCGGGGTGACCTGGGAGCGGCGCCTGGCCGAGCTCCGCGCAGCCGCGGGGTACGTCCGCCGGCTCCGCTGACCCGCCCGCCCGGCCCGCGGGGTGGACCGGGTGCGGACGCGGTGCCGTCGGTGGCGGCGGCACCGGCGTCCTAGGCTGCCGTCGTGCTCCCCGCGTTCGAGGTCGTCCACCGGCTGCGTCCGGTCACCCTCGTCGCGCGGGAGCACGGCGGCGGTTTCGTGGCGCCGTACGCCGCGGTCGAGGCCGAGCTGGACACCCACGACATCGCCGGCCGCGTCGTCACCGGCTTCACCGGACCGGGCGGCCTCCGCCTCGAGGGGTGGTACGACGGCGGTCGGCGGTTGGCCGGCCTCGACGTCACCGGCCCGGACGGACGGACCACGCACCACCGCAGTCGCCGGCACGGGCGTCCGGCCACACCGCCGGACGCCCTGGCCACCACCCTGACCGGGCGCCACCTCACCGTCCTCACCCGCAGCGACGGCGCCTGGACGGCCCGGGCGCGGGTGGACCTCGCGGACCGGGTCGACGTCACCGACCCCGACCTGCTCGCGGGCCTCGGCACCGGCACCTCCTGGCTCCCCCGCGACGGCGCCCAGCGCAGCCCGGTTGCGGCGGCCCGCGCCGGCACGTTCGGCCAGCTCGGGCTGCGGGACGTGCACCTGGTCACGCACGCCGACGGGTCTCCGGTCGAGCGGGACGGCCTGCTGTTCTGGACGATGACGCACGCCGGGCCGGGATTCGCCGACACCGCCCACACCGGCGTCTGGTCGCTGGACCCGTCGACGCTGACGCTCGAGCACCGCGCCGACCTGTTCTTCGTCCGCGACGGCCGGGTGCTCGGCGACCATGCCACCCACCTGGTCCGCGACGGCGACCGCTGGCGGGTCGCGACCAGCACCTGGGGCGACTTCGCCGACGAGAGCATGGGCATCACGCTGGCCGAGAGCACCGAGGACCTCCTGTCCGGCGAGCACGTGCTCGAGGGGCGTCCCCTCCGCTTGCCGCTGGATGCCCTGCCGGACCCGGTCGCCGGCGCCTGGGACCCGCACCTCGCGCTGGTCGACGGGCACTGGCACCTGGCCTTCGTGGCCGCCCGCCGGTTCTTCGACTTCTACCCCGCGCTGGCCCGCGCCGCGGAGCCCGGCCGGCTCGACGGCTGGCGCCTGCTCGGCGCTGCCACCGACCGCACCGCCACCGAGGGCACGCTGCTGGCCCGTCTCGACGGCCGGTGGCGGGTGCTGGCCAGCGACGGCCCGGACAACCCCCGGCCGCTGCGCCGTCGCTTCCCGGTGTTCGACCTGACCATGACGGAGGTGGGCACCGTCGAGGCGCCGTACCCCTCCAACATCCCGTGGCCCTCGGTCGTCGAGCACGCCGGCGGCTGGCTGCTGCTCACCTTCGACGGGACGCCGTACGGTGGCGACCTGCCGGGGTACGGCACCCACGGTGACCTGGTGGTGATGCGGTCGCGGTGAGCCCCGGAGAACCAGAACGACCGTCGCTGCATCTGATCGGGCAGGACACCGACATCGACCGAGGACGACCATGAACCGCATCGCCACGATGGCCATCGCCGCCACCGCAGTCGCCGGCATCGCCGGCGGCACCTTCGCCGCCACCAGCGGGCTCGGCACGGACGGCTCGTCCGCCTCGTCGGGCGACCGCGACCCCAGCCGCTCCGGCTCGACCGGTACCGGCGCGACGGCTGCGGAGCCGGAGGAGGCCCCGGTGTTCTACATGACGGGCACGAAGATCGTCGACGGGTCCACCGAGGTGCCGGTCAGCGGCCTCACCATCGACAACGTCCGCTCCCTGGAGCGGGTGTCGGGCGGCTACTTCGTGGTCACCGCCACCAGTCCGCAGGAGCCGGCGTTCCGGGGCACGTACGTCGCCTCCGACGGCGGGACGACGGACGTCGGGAAGTTCCTCGGCCAGTGGGACCTCGACGCCGAGGGCGACTCGGTCGTCGCGATGTTCGGCGACGTCTACCAGGTCCGCGACGTGACGACCGGCGAGGTGACGAACGAGATCCAGGGCGTGGAGGGCGCGGAGAGCGCCCTCGGCGACGCGGCGTTCAGCGGCAACGACATCGTCGCCAGCTGGCGCGACAAGGACGAGAACAGGCTGGTCGTCGGGGTGGACCCCGACTCCGGCGAGCAGTACGAGCTCTCGAACAGCATCCTCGACTTCACCACCTCGCCGGACGGCCAGCGGATCGCCGGGGAGCAGGTCCGGGGCCACGAGGTCGAGGGAGACACCTGCTTCGCCGGTGGTCCGGTGCGGGGACTGGACGGCGACAAGAGGTGGGAGACCTGCGACTGGAGGAGCAACGCGCTGCGCCCCCAGTTCAGCCCGGACGGCACCCGGCTGCTGGCGGTGCCCTACGACACCGAGGGCTTCGGGCCCACCGCGCTCGGCGTGCTCGACGCGGCGACCGGCCAGGCCACCGAGCGGTTCGACGTGCCCGAGGCGACCACGGACGCGGCGTGGGGCGACGACACGACGATCTTCACGCACGGCTACACGGACTTCGAGATGACCGGCGGGGTGATCTACCGGTGCACGCTCGGCGGGGACTGCGCGCTGGAGGTCGACTCGAAGCGGCCGATCGTCCTCGGCACCGCCTAGGGCTGGTCCCGCAGCGGTCAGCAGCGGGCGGACGGCCTGCCGCGCCGCGTGGATCCGCGACTTCACCGTGCCGAGCGGGGTGTCGAGCAGCCGGGAGATCTCGTTGTAGTCCAGGCCCTGCACGTCGCGCAGCACCAGCGGCTCCACCAGCTCGGGGTGGGTGCTGCCGACGACCTCGAGCGCCTCGAGCAGGTCCAGCCGGCTGCCGGCGATCACGCTGGTCGTCCGCGGGTCGGCGTGCACCGGCATCTCGTCGGAGGGACGCTCGGCGGCCCGGCGCTTGAGGCTGCGGTACGTCGACCGGGCGCTGTTGGAGGCCACCGCGTGCAGCCAGGTCGTGAACTTGCTGCGGCCGCCGAAGCTGCCGATCTTCGTCGCCACCAGCAGCAGCGCGTCCTGGGCCGCCTCCTCGGCGTCCTCGGGGTAGAGCAGCATCCGGCCGCAGATGCGACGTACCCGGGGCTGGATCGCGGCGAGCAGGTCCTCGAGCGCCTCGCGGTCACCGGCGGCCGAGCGCAGGGCCAGCCCGTCGAGGTCCACCTCGTCGTGCGCGGATCCCGTCATCGCGGTCGCCCTCCCCCACGGCCCCCTCCGAGCGGCCCCGAGGCTGGTCCCCGGCACCGTGCGGGCCGTCAGGCACAATACCGAGCGTGTCCCTACCGATGCGCCTCGGGCGACTGCAGCGGATGGACCGCATCGGGGTGGGCGGGTTCGCCACGGTGTGGCTCTACCACGACGACGAGCTCGACTCCGACGTCGCGGTGAAGGCGCTCGCCGACAACTGGGCCCAGCGGATGGACATCCGGGAGCGCTTCCTGGAGGAGGCCCGCATCCTGCGCCGGGCCGACTCCGACCACGTGGTCCGCGTCTACGACATCGGCGAGGAGGACGGCACGCCGTACTTCGTGATGACGTACGCCGACCGCGGGTCGCTGGCCGGGATGCTCGAGGACGGGCGCCCGCTGCCGCTCCCGCTGGCCGTCGACCTGGTCGACCAGGCCGCGGCCGGGCTCGCGGTGCTGCACCGCCTGGGCGTGATCCACCGCGACATCAAGCCGCAGAACCTCCTGCTCCGCTCCACCGACTCCGACCGGCTCAAGCTGCTGATCGCCGACCTCGGCGTCGCGAAGGCGATGCTGCACGCCAGCGGGCTGACCCAGGTGGTCGGGACCCCGGCGTACATGGCACCCGAGCAGGCCACCGGCGAGGGCATCGACCAGCGGGCCGACGTGCACGCCCTGGGCGCCGTGGCCTACCAGATGCTGACCGGCCGGCTGGTCCGCCAGGGCGGGATCGGCGACCTCATCGACGCCCGGATGCCGCAACCGCCCTCGACCCTGGCCCCGCTGCCGACCGCCGTGGACGACGTGGTGCTGCGGGCCATCGACCCGGACCGCGAGCGGCGCTTCCCCGACGTCACGACGTTCGCGCTGGCCTTCCGGCGGGCGCTCTCGACCTCGCTCGACCCGCAGGACACCGTCGTGCGCAGCGCCGGTCGGCGCGCCGTCGTTCACCGAGCCCGTCACCGATCCGTTCTCCGATCCCTCTCCGGTCCCGTCTCCACCCCGGTCCCCGGCCCGGTCTCCACCCCGGGCCCCGCCGACCCGACGACCCCGTCCCCCGCGCCCGTCCCTGCCCCTGCCCCCGTCGCGCCGGCCGCCGAGCGGGCCGGCATGAGCGGCACCACGCTCGCGCTGGTCTGCCTGGTCGTGCTCGCGGTGACGTTCGGGCTCTCCTACCTCGTCGTGTCGCTGCTGCGATGACGGTCGAGGTCGGCACCGCGGGTGCGGTCACCACGGTCACCATCGACCGGCCCGAGGTGCGCAACGCGGTCGACGGCCCCACGGCCGCGCTGCTGGCCGAGGCGTTCCGGGCGTTCGACGCCGACGACACGGCGGCGGTCGCCGTGCTCACCGGGGCCGGCGGCACGTTCTGCTCCGGCGCCGACCTGGCCGCGGTGGGCACCCCGCGCGGCAACCGGGTCGCGCCGGACGGCGACGGGCCGATGGGCCCGACCCGGCTCCGGCTGGCCAAGCCGGTGATCGCCGCGATCGAGGGGTACGCCGTCGCCGGCGGGCTCGAGCTGGCGCTCTGGGCCGACCTGCGGGTGGCCGCCGAGGACGCGGTCCTCGGCGTCTTCTGCCGGCGGTGGGGGGTGCCGCTCATCGACGGCGGGACGGTGCGGCTGCCCCGGCTGATCGGGCAGTCCCGGGCGATGGACATGATCCTCACCGGCCGTCGCCGTCGCGGCCGACGAGGCCCTGGCGATGGGACTGGTGAACCGGGTCGCGCCGGCCGGGCAGGCGCTGGCGGAGGCTCAGCGGCTGGCCGCGGAGATCGCCGTACACCCGCAGGTGTGCCTGCGCAGCGACCGGGCGAGCGTGCTGGAGCAGTGGGGGCTGGAGACGACCGACGCGCTGGCCAACGAGCTGCGCCACGGCCTGGTCCCGCTGGAGAGCGAGAGTGGTGAAGGGGCCGCCCGGTTCGTCCGGGGACGAGGCCGGCACGGCTCCTTCACCGAGTAGGGCTCACACTCACGATCCGTCTGCCTCGAGCAGCTCGCGGACCTCCGACTCACGGAAACGGCGATGCCCCCCGAGAGTGCGGATCGACCCGATCTTGCCGGCCTTGGCCCAGCGAGTGACCGTCTTCGGGTCCACGCGGAACAGGGCGGCAACCTCGGACGGCGTGAGCAGGTTCTCTGCTTCGTCGATACGCGGGTTCATCTTGTTGTCGGCTCCTTGCGATTGCCGTCCGGCTTCGCCGGACGTGTCTGGTTTCGTCGCGGGCTCCTCCCCCTTCTAGTCTGGGGGAGAGGGATCCGCGCCACCCATGCGGGACCTCACCAAACAGGACAAATGATGCCACAACCAGTTGGCTAGTACAGAGAAAGGTCGCCACCGTGACCGCGTTCCCGTCCGAGCTGCTCGAGACCGAGCACGAGCAAGTCGTCTTCTGTCATGACCAGGAGAGCGGACTCAAGGCGATCATCGCCGTCCACTCCACGGCGCTGGGTCCCGCCCTCGGTGGCACCCGCTTCTACCCGTACGCGACCACGGCCGACGCCGTCGCCGACGTACTCAACCTCTCCCGCGGCATGTCCTACAAGGCGGCCCTCGCCGGCCTCGACCTCGGCGGCGGCAAGGCGGTCATCATCGGGGACCCGCAGACCGACAAGTCCGAGGCGCTGCTGCGCGCCTACGGCCGCTTCGTGCAGTCGCTCAACGGCCGCTACTACACCGCGTGCGACGTGGGCACGTTCAGCGTCGACATGGACGACATCGCCCGCGAGTGCTCCTACGTCACCGGACGCACCGTCGCGCACGGTGGTGCCGGCGACAGCTCGGTGCTCACGGCGTTCGGCGTGTTCGAGGGCATGCGGGCCGCGGCCGAGTCCACCTGGGGCGCGCCGACCCTGGCCGGTCGGACCGTCGGCGTGGCCGGCATCGGCAAGGTCGGGCACCACCTGGTCCGCCACCTCATCGAGGACGGCGCGAGCGTCGTGGTCACCGACGTGTGGCAGCCGGCGATCGACCGGGTCCGCGACGAGTTCCCCCAGGTCACCGTGGTCGACTCCACCGAGGCGCTGGTCGCCTCGCAGCTCGACGTCTACGCCCCCTGCGCGCTCGGCGGCGCGATCACCGACGAGGTGGTCGACGTGCTGAGCGCCCGGATCATCTGCGGCGCGGCGAACAACCAGCTCGCGCACCCCGGCATCGAGAAGCAGCTCGCGGACCGCGGCATCCTCTACGCCCCCGACTACTGCGTGAACGCCGGCGGGCTGATCCAGGTCGCCGACGAGCTCGAGGGCTTCTCCTTCGAGCGCGCCCAGCAGCGGGCGGCCGGCATCTTCGAGACCACCCGCTCGGTGTTCGAGACCGCGCGCGTCGACGACGTACCCCCGGCGATCGCGGCGGACCGGCTCGCCGAGCGGCGCATGCGTGAGGTCGGGCGACTGCGCGGGCTGTGGCTCAAGGGCTGAGGCCTGCAGTTTCACTAGGTACCTAGTGAAACTGGCGCTTACCACGCGAAGTTTCGCGAGGTAAGCGCCAGTTTCATGTGGTCAGTCAGGCCACGCGGCGAAGCAACGCCCGGATCCGGTCGGCCGTGACCCGGGGCTGGTAGAGGTCCGCCCAGACGAGGCGCACGAACAGCCAGCCGGTGACCTCGCGGATCCGGTCCTCGCGCTTCTTCTCCCGGAAGACGGCGTCACCAGGCGTTTCTCCGGGTCGCAGCAGGCGGCCGTACTTCACCTTGCCGTCGAACTCCCCGAGGAGGCCGTGCTCGGGCCACGCCATGTCCGTGGTTCCCAGGAGTACGCCGTTCGCGTCGCGCACCTCGAACTGAAGCTCCGGCTCCGGCAGGCCCTGGTGCCAGCACAGGAATCGTGCCCGCGACTCGCCGACCGACTGTGACCCGCGCCGCACGAGCCGCATGGCGACCTGGAGATGCTGGGTGTACGGCCAGCCGCCCATACCGGTGTAGGCGGCCGCAAGGTCCGAAACGCCGGCCAGGTCGAGGTCCAGGACCGAATCAAGCGTGACCAGGCCGGACTCCGTGCTCGCGATCGATGCCGCCTCGACGGCGGCTCGCGCGGGCGACGTCAGGAGGCGGTCGCCGAGCTGCCAGATGTCATCGGGGGACCACGCTCCTGCGTGGTAGACGACGTCTCCGCAGACGCGCCCGGGTCCTCCGTCCAGGCGCAGGACGTGGACGCGATCCAGGTCGACGTTCCAGAGCCGCAGTCCGTGATGGGCGGCGGCCGAGGTGTGGCTGAGGGCGACCTGCTGGCCGTGCGTCAGCAGGACCGCGCTGGAGCGCAGCCGGTGCCGTTCCTCGGCACCCGCGGCCGTCCAGATCGATGTCGGCACGTACGCGCCGTGCCGGACCCGCGAGATCACCTTCGCTCGCAGGCCGGCGGACAGGTCGCGGTCCCGGTAGCCGAACGCCAGCGCCTCCCGACGCAGGAACACACCGTCGTCGTGCAGATATGCGAGCTCGTCCATCCCGACAGCGTGCGCGACCAGCGCCTCGCACGCCGTACAACGCCCGCAACAGGCTGTGGACGGGGCGACGTACCCATCGCCCTGTGGACGAATGCCGGGCCGGTCGGGATCGGCTGGCGCAACGAAACTTGCGCTTACCTCACGAAGCTTCGCGCGGTAAGCGTTGGTTTCACTAGGTACCTAGTGAAACCAACAGGCGCGGACATGCATCTGACGGCAGGCGCCGAGCGCATGCCGTCAGGGGCGATGTGAGGCTAGTCGCGCCGCGATTCGGAGTAGTCCGACCACTCGTCGTACTCGTCCTCCGACGAGTCCGCCGGGGCAGGATCGGGCTTCTGCCCGTGCAGCTCACTGGCCAGTGCCCCGAAGTCCGTCTCGTGCGTGCGGTACTTCAGGTCACGGGCGACCTTGGTCTGCTTGGCTTTTGCTCGGCCGCGTCCCACAGGAACGACCCCCTCGCGCGCTTGGCCGGGGCTCTGCGGCGCCCGGACTGTCTCTGGCATCTCGTGGGGGCAACGCTACCTGTTCGATGGCTGTTCCCGCACACCCGGGGCCGCCAATTTCGCCGTGAGCGGACGAATTGTCACCAACCGGGGTGCTGACCGACCAGGTCGACGCTGCCGTCGCCGGTCGAGACCGCGCCGGCGACCCAGGCGCGGACGCCGTAGCGGGCGAGCACGGAGATCGCCTTGTCCGCGTCCTCGGCACCGGTCAGCGCGACCATCCCGACCCCGCAGTTGAGGGTCTGCTCCAGGTCGGCCTGGGGTACGTCGCCCACCCGGCGGACCAGGTCGAACACCGGCTGGGGGGTCCACGTCGGACGCTCGACGGTGGCCGAGAGCTCCTCCGGCATGACCCGGGCGAGGTTGGCGGCCAGGCCGCCACCGGTGATGTGCGACATCGCGTGCGTGTCGGTCTCGGCGGCCAGCGCGAGGCAGGCCTTGGCGTAGATCCGGGTCGGCTCGAGCAGCTCCTCGCCGAGGGTGCGGCCGACCTCGTCGACGTGGCGGTCGAGGGTCCAGCCCGCGCCGCCCGAGGACGAGGGGGCGAGCAGCACGTGGCGCACCAGGGAGTAGCCGTTGGAGTGCAGCCCCGAGGCCTCCATCGCGATGACGACGTCCCCGGGCCGGACCCGTCCGGGGCCGAGCAGGTGCTCGGCCTCGACGACGCCGGTGGTCGCGCCCGCCACGTCGTACTCGTCGGGCTCCAGCAGGCCGGGGTGCTCCGCGGTCTCGCCGCCGATCAGCGCGCAGCCGGCCTCGACGCACGCCTCGGCGATCCCCTTGACGATCGCCGCGATCCGCTCGGGCACGACCCGGCCGGTGGCGATGTAGTCGGTGAGGAACAGCGGCTCCGCGCCGCAGACGACGAGGTCGTCGACGAGCATGCCGACCAGGTCGAAGCCGATCGTGTCGTGCTTGTCGAGCGCCTGCGCGATCGCGACCTTGGTGCCCACGCCGTCGGCGGAGGTGGCCAGCAGCGGGCGCTTGTAGGACAGCAGCGCGCTGGCGTCGAAGAGCCCGGCGAAGCCACCGATGCCGCCGATCATCTCGGGGCGGCGGGCCTTCTCGACCCAGCCCTTCATCAGCTCCACGGCCCGGTCGCCGGCCTCGATGGAGACGCCGGCGGCGGCGTACGCGGTGGTCGAGTCGGTCACGGGCGCTCCTGGTGCGGGGTCAGGGTCGGTCGAGGGAGTCGGTGGCGCCGCCACCGGCCAGCGAGGTGGCGAGGCCGTCGACCTCGATGTTGATCGGGGTCTCGAGGAGGTTCTTGCCGAGCCGCTCCGGCTCCGGCAGCGGGACCGGGTAGACGCCGTCGAAGCAGGCCCGGCACAGGTTGTCCATGGGCACGTTCGTGGCCTCGACCAGCTCCTCGAGGGAGATGTAGGCCAGCGAGTCGGCGTCGATCGAGCGCCGGATCTCGTCGGTGTCGAGGCCGTTGGCGATCAGCTCGGCGCGGGTGGCGAAGTCGATGCCGTAGAAGCACGGCCACTTCACCGGCGGCGAGGAGATCCGCACGTGCACCTCGCGGGCGCCGGCCTCGCGCAGCATCCGGACGAGGGCGCGCTGGGTGTTGCCGCGGACGATCGAGTCGTCGACGACGACGAGCTTCTTGCCCTCGATGATGTCGCGCAGCGGGTTCAGCTTGAGCCGGATGCCGAGCTGGCGGATGGTCTGGCTGGGCTGGATGAACGTGCGCCCGACGTAGGAGTTCTTGACCAGCCCGACGCCGTACGGGATGCCCGACTCCTCGGCGTACCCGATCGCGGCCGGGGTGCCCGACTCCGGCACCGGGATGACCAGGTCGGCCTCGGCGGGGAAGTCGCGCGCCAGCCGGCGGCCGATCTCCACCCGGACGCTGTGCACGCGCTGGCCGGTGATCAGGGTGTCGGGACGGGCGAGGTAGACGAACTCGAAGAGGCAGTGCTTGGGCGCCGCCTCGGCGAAGCGACGCGAGCGCAGGCCGTCCTCGTCGATGACGACGAGCTCGCCCGGCTCGACCTCGCGGATGTACGACGCCCCGACGATGTCGAGCGCGGCGGTCTCGGAGGCGACCACCCAGCCCCGCTCGAGCCGGCCGAGCACCAGCGGGCGGATGCCCTGCGGGTCGCGGGCGGCGTACAGCGTGTCCTCGTCCATCCAGACGAAGGAGAACGCGCCCATCACCTTCGGCAGCAGCTCGACGGCCTTCTCCTCGACGGTGCTGTCGGGGTGGTGGGCGAGCAGCGCGGTGACCACGCCGGTGTCGTTGGTGACCGACTCCGGGCGACGGATCTGGAGGTCCAGCTCGCCGGTGAGCAGCGAGATGTCCTCGACCATGGAGACCAGGTCGGCGGTGTTGGTCAGGTTGCCGTTGTGCGCCAGCGCGATGGAGCCGCTCGCGGTCGGGTGGAACGTCGGCTGGGCGTTGTGCCAGGTGCTGGCGCCGGTGGTCGAGTAGCGCGCGTGCCCGATGGCGAGGAAGCCCTTGAGCGCCTCGAGCGTGGACTCGTCGAAGACCTGGGAGACCAGGCCCATGTCCTTGTAGACCAGGATCTGGCGGCCGTTGCTCACCGCGATGCCGGCGGACTCCTGGCCGCGGTGCTGCAGCGCGTAGAGCCCGAAGTACGTCAGCTTGGCGACGTCCTCGCCGGGCGCCCAGACACCGAAGACGCCGCAGGCGTCCTGGGGACCGAGGTCCTGGGGGTCGATGGCGGTGGTGAGGCGGCCGTCGCCGCCCCTGCGTGTGCTGCTCGACTGGGGCACGACCCGAGTCTAAGGGCCGTATCCCGATCGACCCATTCGGGCAGGACGACTTCCCAATTTCCGTGAACAGACACCAGCCGTATCCGTCACAATGCCACCGGGGGCAGATAGCCTAGAGGGGCCGACCCTCGGGGAGTAACGGTGAGCATCGAAGAGAATCCGGACACGGGTCTCCGGCTCGACGAGATCATGTCAGGTGCATGGTCCCAGGCGGAGCTGGTGGACGCGCTGCAGGAGATCGCTGACGGCGTCTATGGCGTCGTCGGCTTCGGCGTTGCCGCGATCTCCGTGCTCCGGGACAACGACGAGCTCGAGATCGTGGCCGTCTCCGGCAACGCCGAGGCCCGTGAGGAGCTGCTCGGCAAGCGCCGGGCGCTGGCCACGCTCGAGGCCGACATCGCGATGGCCGACTGGTGGGGGCCGCTCTGCTTCGTGCCCGAGGAGCGGGTCATCGACCGCCTCGAGGACCCGGGCTGGGTCCCCGACGTCACCCCGCTGAACGACCCCAACGCGTGGAAGCCCCTCGACTTCCTGTTCTCCCCCCTGCGTGACGACGTCGGCGACCCCGTCGGCGTGCTCGCGGTGGACCTGCCGGCCGACGGCCTGCGGCCCGACCAGGAGCGCCAGCGGCTGCTCCAGCGGTACGCCGACTACTCGGCCAAGGCGGTCAACGCGCTGCTGGCCCGCGAGCGGCTGACCGAGCGGCTGCGGCTCGCCGAGACCGCCCGCTCGATCGTCCGCACCGCCAGTGCCCAGCTCCAGCTCGACCGGATCCTGGCCGACTGCCAGGAGGCGATCGTCGAGGGCTTCGGGGCCCACGGCATGTGGATCCAGACCTTCGACGACAGCGGCGTCCACGGGCACGGCGCGATCTTCGCCGCCGACGGCGCCCACGCCGACCTCAGCCAGGAGCTCATCGACATCGCGGTCGGGACCGCCCACATCTGCTGGGACGAGCAGCGGGTGGCCTACGCCTCCCGTCGTCGCGAGCCCGTCAAGGACGTGCTCACGCCCGACCAGCGCGACTTCGTGCTCGACTTCCTCGACACCATCGGCATCGCCTCGCTGCTGTTCGTCCCGCTGGGCGCCGGCCCGGAGTGCCTGGGCAACCTGGTGCTGACCCGCACCCACCGCGACCCGGAGTGGACCCAGGTCGAGGCCGACGCGGCCTTCGACATCGGCCACGACCTCGGCCGCGCCGTCCTCAACGCCCGGTTGTTCGAGCGCGAGAAGAAGCTGCTCGAGGAGATGCGCGAGCTCGACAGCTACAAGAGCCAGCTCATCAAGACCGTCTCCCACGAGTTCAAGAACCCGCTCACCGCGATCATCGGCCATCTCGAGCTGATCGAGGACGCCGAGCTCGACGCCATGGGCAGCCGGTCGCTGGAGGTCATCGGCCGCAACACCACGCGCCTGCAGCGCCTGGTCGCCGACATGCTGCTGCTCTCGAGCGTGGGCGACCCCAACCGTCCGCTCGAGGCCCGCCCGATCGACCTGCGCGACGTGATCGAGGACGTCAACGAGATCGTCGGGGTCCAGGCCGAGGCGAAGGCGATCAAGATCGTCGTCGACGCCCCGTCCCAGCCGGTGTACGCCGCCGGCGAGCCGGCCGAGATCGAGCGGCTCTGCGTCAACCTGATCAGCAACGCGGTGAAGTACTCCCCCGAGGACTCCCAGGTCTCGGTGCAGCTCGACCTGCGCGGCGAGAACGTCGTGCTGACCGTCACCGACGAGGGCCTCGGCATCTCCAGCCAGGACCAGGAGCACCTCTTCGACGAGTTCTTCCGCTCCAGCAACCCGGAGGCCACCCGCCGCCCCGGCACCGGCCTGGGCCTGGCGATCGTGAAGCGGATCGTCGACCGCCACTCCGGCGAGATCGTGGTCGAGTCCAAGCTCGGCGAGGGCAGCACCTTCCAGGTGACCCTGCCCGCCGCCGTCTGAGACGGCCTCCGTCAGAGGTTCTGCAGCAGCAGCGCCTCGGCCACGCAGACCCGCTCGAACTCGGCGAGGTGCAGGCCCTCGTTGGCGCCGTGCGCCCGGGTGTCCGGGTCCTCGACGCCGGTCACCAGCACGCTGGCGGCCGGGAACGCGTCGAGGAACGCGGCGATGAACGGGATCGAGCCGCCCACGCCCATGTCGACCGGCGCGGTCCCGTCCCAGGCCTGCTGGAACGCGTCGCGCGCCACGTCGTACGCCGGGCCGGTGGCGTCGATGGCGATCGGCTCGCCGGTGTCGACCACGGTGAAGCCGAGCTCGGCACCCCACGGGAGGTGCTGCTCGAGGTGGGTGCGCAGCGCGGCCGACGGCGTTCTCGGTGGTGTCGCCGGGGGCGATCCGCATCGAGATGCGGGCCCGGGCGGCGGGGACCAGGGTGTTGGAGGCACCCGCGACCTTGGGGGCGTCGAGCCCGGTGATGCTGAGCGACGGCTTGGTCCAGAGGCGCTCGACGATGCTGTCCGAGCCGATCCAGTCGATGCCCGGCACCGCGCCGGACTCGGCCCGCAGCCGCTCCTCGGGGTACTCCACGTCGGCGGCCGGGCCGGCGTGCAGGCCGGCGACGGCGACGTTGCCCTCGTCGTCGTGCAGGCTGGCGATCAGCCGGGCCAGCGTCATCAGCGAGTCGGGGACCAGCCCGCCCCACATGCCGGAGTGCACGGCGTGGGTGAGCGTGCGGACCTCGATGTCGGCCCGGACCAGGCCGCGGAGGCTGGTGGTGAGGGCGGGCACGCCGATGTCCCAGTTGCCGGAGTCGGCGATGACGATGACGTCGGCCTCGAGCTCGGACTGGTACTCCTCGAGGAAGGCGCCCAGCGACTCCGAGCCCACCTCCTCCTCGCCCTCGATGAACATGGTGACGCCGACCGGCAGGTCGTCGCCGAGCACCCGGATCGCGGCCAGGTGCGCGACGATGCCGGCCTTGTCGTCGGCGGCACCGCGGCCGTAGAGGCGGTCGCCGCGCTCGGTCGGCTCGAACGGCGGGGAGTCCCAGTCGGCGTGGTCGTTCTCCGGCTGCACGTCGTGGTGGGCGTAGAGCAGCACCGTGCGCGATCCGGGCGGGCCGGCCTTCTTGGCCACCACCGCCGGGGCTCCGCCGTCGGCGCTGAGGATCTGCACGTCGAAGCCCTCGGCCGCGAAGAGGTCACGCACCGCCTCGGCGCTGCGCTGCACCTCGCTCGCGCGCTCGGGGTCGGCGCTCACCGACTCGATGCGGACCAGGTCCTCCAGGTCCTTGCGGAGTCCGGGCATGATCTCGCGCACGCGGGCGCGCAGTTCCTCGATGCTCATGGGGCCAACCTATCGAGGGCCGTTCCCCTACCGTGAGGGGGACGACGACGCGGGGAGGTGGCATGACGAGGGCGACGGTTGGTGCTGGTGCTCAACACCGGCTCGTCGACGCTCAAGTTCCAGGTGGTCGACGCCGACGACGGCCGGTCGCTGCTGTCCCACCTGGTCGAGCACGTCGACGACGACGCGGATCGCGAGCGCTCCCTCGACGCCGTGGACGCCGAGCTGGCCCGGGCCGGGCTGGGCGCCGACGACCTCACCGCGGTCGGGCACCGGATCGTGCACGGCGGCCCCGACCTGGTCCGGCCGACGCTGCTCGACGACGACGTGGTCGCGCAGATCGAGGACGCCGGCGAGCTGGCGCCGCTGCACAACCCGCCCGCGGTCGCGGCCGTCCGCCGCGCCCGGGAGCGCTTCCCCGACCTCCCCCACGTCGCGGTCTTCGACACCGCCTTCTTCGCCGAGCTCCCGGCCGCGAGTGCGACGTACGCCCTGGATGCGGAGCTGGCGCAGCGGCTGCGGATCCGGCGCTACGGCATGCACGGGATCAGCCACGAGTACGTCGCGTCCGCGGCCGCCGAGCTCCTCGGCAGGGACGTGGCCGAGCTCGACCAGATCGTGCTGCACCTCGGCAACGGCGCCTCCGCCTCGGCCATCCGCGGCGGCCGGCCGCTCGACACCTCGATGGGCCTGACCCCGCTGGAGGGGCTGGTGATGGGCACCCGGGCCGGCGACCTCGACCCCGGCGTGGTCGTGCACCTGCTGCGCCACGGCGGCCTCGACGTCGACGGGCTCGAGGACCTGCTCCACCACCACTCGGGCCTGGCCGGCCTCAGCGGTCACGCCGACTTCCGCGACCTCGAGGCGGCCGTGTCCGCGGGCGACGCGCGCGCCCGCACGGCGTACGACGTGTACGTCGCGCGGGTCCGCAAGTACGTCGGCGCCTACCTGGCCGTGCTCGGCGGCGCCGACGCGATCACGTTCACCGCCGGGGTCGGCGAGCACGCGCCCGGGCTGCGCCGGGACGCGCTGGCCGGGCTGGGACGGCTCGGCATCGAGATCGACGACGCCCGCAACGAACAGCGCACCGACGGGCCGCGGGTGATCTCGTCCGACGCCTCGACGGTGCGCGTGCTCGTCGTACCCACCAACGAGGAGCTGCAGATCGCCCGGCACGTGGTGACCGCGCTGGGCTGAGCCCGCGCGGTCAGCCGAAGTCGCCCGCGGTGTCGACGCCCACGGTGGTCGAGGGCGACCGGCCGTGCCCCGGCTCGGCGGCCTCGCTCCACCGCCAGTCGCGGACCTCGGGCAGGTCGTCGCCGTGCGCCCGCGTCCACTCGCGTGCCCGGCGCCGGTTGTCGACCATGAGCTGGCGCAGCTCGGCCGCCCGGGCACCCAGCCGTGGCACCCGGTCGATGACGTCCATCACCAGGTGGAAGCGGTCCACGTCGTTCATCATCAGCATGTCGAAGGGCGTGGTGGTGGTGCCTTCCTCCTTGTAGCCGCGCACGTGCAGGTTGTGGTGGTTGGTGCGGCGGTAGGTCAGCCGGTGGATCAGCCACGGGTAGCCGTGGTAGGCGAAGACGATCGGCTTGTCCGTGGTGAACACGGTGTCGAAGTCGCGGCTCGGTGAGCCCGTGCGGGTGCTCGTGCTCGTCCTGGAGTCGCATCAGGTCCACCACGTTGACGAAGCGGATCCGCAGGTCGGGCACGTGCTCGCGGAGGATCGACACCGCGGCCAGCGCCTCGAGGGTGGGGATGTCGCCGGCGCAGCCGATCACCACGTCCGGGTCGCCGTCGTCGTTGGAGGCCCAGTCCCAGATGCCCAGGCCGCGGGCGCAGTGCAGGTCCGCGGACTCGGCGTCCAGCCAGTCGAACGACGGCTGCTTGCCCGGCGACGACGACGTTCACGTAGTGCTCGCTGGCCAGGCAGTGGCGCATCGTGGAGAGCAGGGTGTTGGTGTCCGGCGGCAGGTAGACGCGGACGACCTCGGCCTTCTTGTTGATCACGTGGTCGATGAAGCCGGGGTCCTGGTGCGAGAAGCCGTTGTGGTCCTGGCGCCAGACGTGCGAGCTCAGCAGGTAGTTCAGGCTCGCGATGCGCGGGCGCCAGGCGAGGTCGCGGGTGGTCTTGAGCCACTTGGCGTGCTGGTTGAACATCGAGTCGACGAGGTGGATGAACGCCTCGTAGCAGCTGAACAGCGCGTGCCGGCCGGTGAGCAGGTAGCCCTCCGCCCAGCCCTGGCAGGTGTGCTCGGAGAGGATCTCCAGCACCCGCCCGCTGTGCGCGAGGTGCTCGTCGCTGGGCAGGATCTCGCCGGCGAAGGCCTTGTCGGTGACCGAGTAGACCGCGTCGAGGCGGTTGGAGGCGGTCTCGTCCGGGCCGAAGATCCGGAACGTCGTCGGGTTGTCGCGGACCACGTCGACCAGGTAGCGGCCGAGCTCGCGGGTGGCCTCGTGGATCGAGGCTCCCGGCTCGGTGACCTCGACGGCGTGGCTGCGGAAGTCGGGCAGCTCCAGCGGCCGGCGCAGCAGCCCGCCGTTGGCGTGCGGGTTGGCGCTCATCCGGCGGGTGCCGACGCGGGGACAGCGCGCGGATCTCCGGCACCGGCACGCCGTCCTCGTCGAAGAGCTCCTCGGGCCGGTAGGACCGCATCCAGTCCTCGAGCACCGGCGCGGTGCTCGGCGTTCTCCCGGGTCTCGGCCAGCGGCACCTGGTGGGCCCGCCAGGTGCCCTCGATCTGTACGCCGTCGACGACGGCGGGGCCGGTCCAGCCCTTCGGGGTGACCATGAGGATCATCGGCCACGGGCGGCGCTCGAGGTCGCCGTCGTCGCGGGCCGCGCGCTGGATCTCGCGGATCCGGTCGTGCGCGGTGTCCATGGCGGCGGCCATCTGGCGGTGCACGTCGGCCGGGTCGTCGCCCTCGACGGTCAGCACCTCGTGGCCGTAGCCGCGCAGCAGGCTCTCGAGCTCCTCGCGGGGGATCCGGGCCGGCACCGTCGGGTTGGCGATCTTGTAGCCGTTGAGGTGCAGGATCGGCAGCACCGCACCGTCGTTGACCGGGTCGACGAACTTGTTGGCGTGCCAGGACGCGGCCAGCGGTCCGGTCTCGAACTCACCGTCGCCGACCACCGCCGCGACGACCAGGTCCGGGTTGTCCATCGCGGCGCCGTACGCATGGGAGAGCACGTAGCCGAGCTCGCCGCCCTCGTGGATCGACCCCGGCGTCTCGGGAGCCACGTGGCTCGGGATGCCGCCGGGGAAGGAGAACTGGCGGAACAGCGCCCGCAGCCCGGGGGCGTCGTACCCGATGGCCGGGTAGACCTCGCTGTAGGTGCCCTCCAGCCAGGCGTTCGCGACCGCGGCCGGGCCGCCGTGGCCGGGGCCGGCGAGGAAGATCGCGTTCACGTCCCGCTCGCGGATGAGCCGGTTGAGGTGGGCGTAGACGAGGTTCAGCCCCGGGGTGGTGCCCCAGTGCCCGAGGAGGCGCGGCTTGATGTCCTCCGCCTCCAGACCCCGCTCCAGCAAGGGGTTGTCCAGCAGGTAGATCTGTCCGACCGCGAGGTAGTTGGTGGCACGCCACCAGCGGTCGAGTCCGGCCAGGTCGTCGTCGCTCAGCGGCGTGGGGTCCGTCATTCCACCCAAGCTAGGGCGAACACCGGAGCGTTCGTACACAGGTCGGAGGTCTCAGACCAGCGGGACGTACGGCGTGAGGTCGGCGCGCTCGCCCGAGGCGCGGACACGTCCCTGCGCCTCGGCGTCGGCCCAGCTGAGCTCGCCGGTGGCCAGCTCGATCCACGTCGTGGCGTCCAGCTCGACCACGGCCGGCGGGGTGCCCCGGGTGTGGCGGACGCCGGGGATCACCTGCACCGCGGCGTACGGCGGCACCCGGACCTCGACCGAGCTGCCCGGTGCCCGCTCGGCGAGGACGGCGAGGAAGTGCTTGGTCAGCAGCCGGAGGTCGGCCTTGTCCGCCCCGAACCCGCGGACCCGGGAGAGCGCGTCGGCGACCTCGGCGGGGTCGCCGGGGGTGAGCCGCGCCGGGCTCACTTCAGCGCGCCCTCGGGGGTGCACAGCCCCCCGGTGTACGTCATGAGCGACTCGACCTGTGCCGTCCTCCGTGTCGGTGATGTTCTTCTCGACCTCGGCGTTGGAGCCGTAGGTCGCGATCATCTTCAGGACCACGTCGAAGCCCTGGCCCGCCTCCGCGGGAGCGCCGGCCGGCAGCCCGGCCTCCTCGAGGTCCTTGCCGGCGGCGCGGACCTTGGGCCAGTCGTCGCCGGCGGCGGCCGCGGCGAAGTCGCTGACCGCGGCGCAGAAGTCCTGCGGGTCCTCGGCGGTCTGGCGGCCGGTCTCCGTGGCCTGCGGCGTCCTGGGCCTTCGCGTCCTGGTCGTCGTTGCCGGAGTCGTCGCCGCACCCGGCGGCGAGGGCGGCGAGCAGGAGCAGGGTGGCGAGGGTCCTCATGGCAGGCAACCTACCGGCGGGCACCCGCGGCGCCCGCATCCGGAGACGCCTGCCCGGGCGAAGCGCTCGGCGGTACGCCCCAGGAGCGCGGACAGCTCGGCCGGACCTTCGATCACGAAGTCCACGTCGAGCTGGGCGAGCACCATCACCGGCCACTCCAGGGAGTCGACGCTCATCTCGAGCAGGCAGCCGTCGCTCGAGGGCGGTCGCGGTGCCCCACCGGCCCACCGCCCGCGCCACGGTCTCGACGTCGGCCGCGAGCCGCACGCGGACGGCGTACTTCTGGGGGATCTGGCGGATGCCGGCCTGCACGAACGCGACGGCGTCCTCCGCGGGCAGCTCGCGCGGGCGGAAGCGCTGGCCGGTGGTGGCCGGGTCGGAGATCCGGTCGACCCGGAAGGAGCGCCAGTCCTGGCGGTCGCGGTCGTAGGCCACGAGGTACCAGCGGCGGCCGAGCGAGACCAGCCGGTGCGGCTCGACGCGGCGGTCGGTGCGCTCGGCGCCGCGGGCGGTGTAGCCGAAGTGTCAGCGGCTCGTCGTCGCGGCAGGCCTGCGCGAGCGTGGTCAGGACCGCGGCGTCCACGGTCGGGCCGCCGCCCCAGACGTGGTTGTCGGTCTGCGAGCGCAGCGCGTCCATCCGGCGGCGCAGCCGGGGCGGCATCAGCGCGATCACCTTGGTCAGCGCCTGGACCGAGGTCTCCTCCATCCCGCTCACCGCGCCGGCCGCGGCGGTGCGCAGGCCGACCGCGATCGCCACCGCCTCCTCGTCCTCGAGCAGCAGCGGGGGCAGCGACCCGCCGGCCCGCAGCTGGTAGCCGCCGGCGACGCCGCGGACCGCGTCGACGTGGTAGCCGAGGTCGCGCAGGCGGTCGATGTCGCGGCGCAGCGTGCGCGGGCTGACCTCGAGCCGCTCCGAGAGCTCGCCACCGGGCCAGTAGCGGTGGGTCTGCAGCAGGGAGAGGAGCCGCAGCATCCGGGCGCTGGTGTTCATGATCTCCAGACTAATCCGGAAAGCGGTCAGGAACTGGCCTGAATGGTTCCTAGCGTGGTTCCCATGAGCCACCACACCCACCAGACAGGTCCGGTGATCCGGACGAGCGGACTCACGAAGTCCTTCACGCGGCACAAGAAGACCGTCGAGGCGGTCCGCGGCCTCGACCTCGAGGTCGGCCCCGGCGAGCTGGTCGCCTTCCTCGGCCCGAACGGCGCCGGCAAGTCCACGACCCTGCGGATGCTCACCACCCTGCTCGCGCCGACCGCCGGCTCGGCCGAGGTCGCGGGGTACGACGTGGTGACGCGAGCGGCGCGACGTACGCCGCAGCATCGGGTACGTCGGCCAGGGCAACGCGGCCGGGCACACGCAGCGCGGCCGGGACGAGCTGGTCAGCCAGGCCCGGTCGTTCGGGCTGACCCGGGCGGAGTCGCGGCGCGCGGGCCGACGAGCTGCTCGAGGCGTTCGACCTGACCGAGCACGGCGGCCGGCCGGTCTCGACGCTCTCCGGCGGCCAGCGCCGCCGCCTCGACGTCGCGATCGGTCTGGTGCACACCCCGCGGCTGCTCTTCCTCGACGAGCCCTCGACCGGCCTCGACCCGCAGAACCGGGCGAACCTGCAGGAGCAGATCAAGCGGCTGCACGCCGAGCAGGGCACCACGATCGTGCTCACCACGCACTACCTCGAGGAGGCCGACGCGATCGCCGACCGGGTGGTCGTGATCGACCACGGCCTGGTCATCGCCGACGACACCGCGACCGCGCTGAAGTCCGGCCTCGGCGACCTGGTCACCCTCGGCTTCGCCGACGAGCCGCGGCGGTCGGCGCCGGCCGGGCTGGCCGTCACCCGCCTCGACGGCCGCGGCGTCGATCGAGCGGGTCGGCACGACCGTGACGCGTCCGGGTCGCCCGCGGCGCGGAGCTCGCGCCGCTGCCTGGTGCAGGACCTCGCCGGGCTCGGCGCACCGGTCCGGCGGATGGAGGTCGCGGGCCGACCCTCGACGACGTCTTCCTCGACCTGACCGGACGCAGCCTGCGCGAGAGCAACGAGACCACCCGAGCACCGAGACCGAAGGAGCGGCGGCATGACCACGCTGATCGACACCCAGACCCCCACCCGGACCGACCACGCCGACTCGCGGCGTACCCCCGAGCGCCGGGCACCCGGCTTCGTCGCCGACACCTGGAACGTGATGGTCCGCGAGCTCAAGCCGGTGTTCCGGGAGCCGGCGTCCGTGCTGTTCGCGATGGTGCAGCCGCTGGTGTTCCTCGGCCTGTTCGCGCCGTTGCTGCCCGAGGTCGAGAACGGCTCGGCGCTGCAGTGGTTCGTGCCGGGCATCGTCGCGATGACCGCGCTGATGGGCGCCTCGTTCACCGGCGCCAACCTCACCGCCGAGATCGTGACCGGCTCCCACGAGCGGCTGCTCGTCTCGCCGCTGAGCCGGTCGTCGCTGCTGGTCGGGCGGGCACTGAAGGAGGTCGTGCCGATGCTCATGCAGACCGCGATCATCCTGGCGGTGGTGACGCCGTTCGCCTTCGACCTGCACCTCGGCGGCGTCGTGGTCGGGATGGCGATCCTGGCGCTGTTCAGCATCGGCGTGGGCGCGCTGTCGTTCGCGCTGGCGCTGGTGTCGAAGGACCAGGACTGGCTGTTCTGGACGGTCCAGCAGACGCTGATCTTCCCGGTGCTGCTGCTGGCCGGGGTGCTGCTGCCGCTGGAGGGCGCCCCGGGCTGGCTGCAGACCGCGGCCGACCTCAACCCGCTGAAGTACGTCGTGGAGGCCGAGCGGGCGCTGTTCGCCGGGTCGTTCCCGGCCGACACCGTGGCCTACGGCTTCCTCGGCGCCGGCGTGGTCGCCGCCCTCGGCCTGGTCGTCGGCCTGCGCGCCATGAACCACTCCAGCTAGTCGCCGACCTGTCGCAAACTGACAGGCGCGCGGCGTCAGTTTGCGACAGGTCGGCGCGTGTCGGCGTCAGTCTGCGACAGGTCGGCGGGCGACGAGGACGGAGTCGCGGACGGTGAGGGCATCCCCGTCGGGGCCGCCCTCCTCGCGGGTCCGCACCTCGGTGCGGACGTCCCACTCCGCGGCGCCGGGGCCCGTCATGTCGAGGCCCGGCAGCAGGTCCTCGGGCTCGAACAGGATGTCGTCGACCGACCAGCGCAGCCCCGACTCGCGGTCGCGCGGGTGGTGGCCGACCACGAGCAGGGTTCCGCCCGGGGCCACCGCCGCGGCGAGCCGACGGACCAGGTCGGGCATGCCGCCGTCGGGCAGGTGGATGAACTGCGAGCTGACCAGGTCCCACTGCTCGCCGTCGGCCTGCCAGGTCCGGGCGTCGGCCTGGCGCCACTCGGTGCGGTCGGCCACTGCCCGCTCCGCGGCCAGTGCCGCACAGCGCTCCAGGGCTACGGCGGAGAAGTCCGTCCCCGTCACCTGCCACCCGCGGCCGGCGAGCCAGACGGCGTCGCCGCCCTCTCCGCAGCCGACGTCCAGGGCGGTGCCGGGCGTCAACCCCTCGGCCTCCACGACCACCTGGCGGTTGGGGTTGCGGCTGAACACCGCACCGCCCGCGGCGTACCGCTCGTCCCAGGAGGCCGGCTCGAAGAGCTCCCGGACCTCCTGCTCGGTGAGCTCGGAGGTCCCGTGTCCGTGGCCATGCCCATTGCCGTGCGTCGTGTCCTGCCTGGCTGTGGTCGTGCTCGCTGGCGTGCTTCTCGTCCGTCATGCCCCGAGTCTCCGGGCGGCCGCGCGAATCGAGCAAACCTTCTTGCCGCAACAGCAACACGCCATCGCCGACCTGTCGCAGACTGACACGCGCGAGGCGTCAGTTTGCGACAGGTCGGGGCAGGGTCTCGAGGAGGGCAAGCGTCCGGGTCCAGGCCTCCGACGCCGGGTCGATCAGCACGAAGTGGTCGCCCCCGTCGATCTCGGTCACCGTGGCATCGGCTCCCGCGGCAGCCGCGGCGGCGACGTACCCCCGGGACTGCTCGACCGGCACCACGTCGTCGGCGGTCCCGTGCACGCAGCGGACCGGTACGTCGAGCGGGAGGTGGCGCTGCGGGTCGACGGCGTCGTAGTCGGGCCCGGGGGCTGCGCCGACGAACCGGCCGACGGCACCGTCGCCGAGGTCGGCGGCGTACCCCGCGGTGAGGTCGACGACCCCGGCCTGCGAGATCGCCGCGGTGACCGGGACCTTCGCGTCGGCCCAGCGGGGGAAGCGGGCACGGGCGGCCGCCCAGACCGCGAGGTGGCCGCCGGCCGAGTGCCCGAGCGTGACCAGGGTGGAGGTGTCGAGGTCCTCGACGCCGGCCAGCGCGTCGATGCCCGCGGACACGTCGTCGAGCGTGGCGGGTACGCCGCCCCCGGCGCCGACCCGGCGGTACTCCAGGTTGGCGGCGGTCCAGCCCTGCTCCCGCAGGGACTCGGCCAGCGGCCGGCCGAGGGACGCGTCGTACTCCGCCTTCCAGAAGCCGCCGTGGATCACCACCACCACGCCCCGGGAGGCCCGGGCCGGGCGGTACAGCTGCAGGTACTGGTCGGGGTGGTCGCCGTAGGCGATCCGCTCGTCGCCCATCGGGCCCTCCTCGGTCGTTGCTTCCTCGTCGCCACCGCATCCGGACAGCGCGCCCAGTGCACCGGTCAGCGCACCAGCGACGGCGCCGGTCACGAGGAAGGTCCGTCGGTGCACGGTCGCCATTCCAGCAGACCGGTCCTAGGCTGCGGGGATGCACGAGATGGCCGTGGCGGCGCGGGTGGTCGGCCACGCCGCCGCCTTCGACGAGGCGGTCCGCAGCGGGGACTGGGCCGCCTTCGCGGACCGGTTCACCGACGACGCGGTGATGTCGTTCCCCGGCCTCCCCGTCCCCGACGCGCACGGGCGTACGGCGATCGCGGCGGCGTACGCCGCGAACCCGCCGGACGACACGATGCTGGTCACCGGCGCGACGACCAACGGGGACGTCGACGACGTGGAGTTCGCGTGGTCGCGGGGCGGCACCGGTCGGATGCGGATCACCTGGGCCGGCGACCTGGTCGCCGGGATCGCCGTCGCCTTCGACTGAGAGCCGCTACCGTTGACGCCGTGGGGGCCATCGACACCGCCGGGCTGACCAAGCGGTACCCCCGTGTCACGGCACTCGACGGCCTGACCGTCGAGGTCGGCGACGGAGTCACCGGCCTGGTCGGCGCGAACGGCGCCGGCAAGTCGACCCTGATCAAGATCCTGCTCGGCCTGACCCCGGCCACCTCCGGCAGCGCCAGCGTCCTCGGCCACGACGTCACGACCGAGGGCGGCCGGATCCGGGCCCTCGTCGGCTACATGCCCGAGCACGACTGCCTGCCCGCCGACGTGTCGGCCAGCGACCTCGTCGTCCACATGGGCCAGATGTCCGGACTCCCCTACTCCGCCGCCCGCGAGCGCGCCTCCGACGTGCTGCGGCACGTCGGGCTGGCCGAGGAGCGCTACCGCCCGATCGGCACCTACTCCACCGGGATGAAGCAACGCGCCAAGCTGGCGCAGGCGCTCGTCCACGACCCCCGGCTGGTCCTGCTGGACGAGCCGACCAACGGGCTGGACCCGTCCTCGCGCGACGACATGCTGGCGCTCGTACGCCGCATCGGGACCGAGTTCGGCATCGCCGTCCTGGTGACCTCCCACCTGCTCGGCGAGCTGGAGCGGATCAGCGACCACGTCGTCATCCTCGACAGCGGGCGCCTGCTCCGGGCGTCGGCGACGACCGACTTCCTGCACCGGACCGGCACCCTGCTGGTCGAGGTCCAGGGACGCCCGGACGCCGACCGGCTGCTCGGGCAGGCCCTGGTCGAGGCGGGGCTGCACGCCCGGCCCGCCGAGGACCACCTGGTCGAGGTGGAGATGCGCGACGAGGCGACGCGGGACGTGGTCCGCGACCTCACCGTCGACCTCGGCCTCGGCCTGGTCCGGATGCAGGAGCGCCACCACCGCATCGAGGACGTCTTCCGGGACGGGGGTGCCGGCAGTGTCCAGCCCGTCTGAGGCCACGGGCGCCGCGATGCCCGGCGCCGTCATCCACGACATCGGCTACCGGCCCTACACCGGCCCGCGGCTCGGGGAGCGGGCGGTCGCGTGGGCCCTCTTCGTCACCGGCCTGCGCAACTGCTTCGGCCTCGGCCGGTCCGGGCGCTCGAAGGTGCTGCCGATGGCCCTGCTGGCGCTGATGCTGCTGCCGGCGCTGATCCTGGTCGGCGTCCTCGTGCAGGCCAAGGACCTCCTCGGCCTCGACGAGCAGATCGTCGCCTACTCCACCTACCCGCTCACCACCCAGCTGCTGATCTCGGTGTTCGTCGCCTCGCAGGCACCGGCCCTGATCTCGCGCGACCTCCGCTTCCGCACCATCACGCTCTACCTCTCGCGCCCCGGACGGAGGACGACGTACGTCCTGGTGCGGCTGGCGTCGCTCACCGTGGCCACGTTCCTGCTGGTCGCCGCTCCCCTGCTGCTGATGTACGTCGGCGGGGTGCTCGCCGACCTGCCCATCGGCCGGGAGTCCCAGCGCTTCGCCGGGGCCCTGGTCGGCGCGGCGCTGCTGGCTGCCTGCCTGGCGTGTACGGCGGCACTCGTCGCCGCGCTGACCATCCGGCGCGGCCTGGCGGTGACGGCGGTGATCGTCCTGCTGGTGGTGAGCTACACGGTGGTCGCGACGATCCAGGGGATCTCGCACGACACCGGACACAGCAAGGTCGGCGAGGTCGCCGGGATGTTCTCGCCGTACACCCTGGTGAACGGGGTGCAGGTGTTCCTCTTCAACTCCCCCGAGGCCACCCCGACCCCGCCGACCGGTGACGCCATGGGCTGGCTCTACCTCGCCGCCACCGCGCTGACCGTGCTCGGCGCGACCGGCGGGATGCTGCTGCGCTACCGGAAGGTGCCGGCATGACCACCCCACGAAGCCACTCGCTCCGCTCGCGCCTCCCCGGGGACCCCGGATGAGCACCATCCGGCTCGACCACGTCTCCCGGTGGTACCGCAACGTCGTCGCGGTCAACGACATCTCGATGACCATCGGCCCGGGCGTGACCGGCCTGCTCGGGCCCAACGGCGCCGGCAAGTCCACCCTGATCGCCCTGATGTCGGGCTTCCTGGCGCCGTCGGCCGGCACGGTCACGCTGGACGGGGAGCCGTTGTGGCGCAACGAGCAGGTCTACCGCACGATCGGCCTCGTGCCGGAGCGCGAGGCGCTGTTCGACTACCTCACCGGTCGGCAGTTCGTCGTCGCCAACGCGGAGCTGCACGGCCTGCCCGACCCGGGTGCGGCGGCGCAGACCGCGCTGGCACTCGTCGAGATGACCGATGCGCAGGACCGCGCGATCTCGACGTACTCCAAGGGCATGCGGCAGCGGATCAAGATGGCCTCCTCGCTCGTGCACGACCCTGCGGTGCTGCTGCTCGACGAGCCGTTCAACGGGATGGACCCCCGGCAGCGGCTGCACCTGATGGACCTGCTGCGCACCATGGGCGCCGAGGGCAGGACCGTGCTGTTCAGCTCGCACATCCTCGAGGAGGTCGAGCAGGTGGCCCGCCAGATCGAGGTGATGGTCGCGGGACGGCACGCCGCGTCGGGTGACTTCGGCGCGATCCGGCGACTGATGACCGACCGCCCGAACCGGTTCGTGCTCCGCACCTCGGACGACCGCCGGATGGCCTCGGTGCTGCTGTCGGACCCCTCGGTCCGGGGCGCCCGGCTCCGCTCGGAGGGCGGCATCGAGCTGGAGGCCTCCGACTACGGCCGGTTCAGCGAGGTCCTGCCGCGCCTGGCCCGGGACCACGGGGTCCGGCTGCTCGAGGTCACCCCGACCGACGAGTCGCTGGAGAGCGTCTTCGCCTACCTGGTGTCGCCGTGAGCGCGCCGATCTCCCCGACCGTCGTGCGGCTCGCGGGGCACAGCCTGCTCGGACGCCGCCGCGGGATCCTGCTGTTCCTGCTGCCCCTCGTGCTCGTCGGCCTCGCGGTGCTGGTGCGTGCCCTCGTCGGCGAGGACCTCCCCGCTGCGCGGGACACGTTGTACGGCCTCGGCCTCTCGGTGGTCGTGCCGCTGGTCGCACTGCTGGCGACGACCGGCGTCCTGGCCCCGGAGATCGACGACGGGTCGATCTCCTACCTGCTGGCCAAGCCGATCTCCCGGCACGCCATCGTGGCCAGCAAGCTCCTCGTCGCGTGGGGCTGCGTCCTGGTCTTCGCCGCGCTGCCCATGCTGGTCGCCGGGCTGGTCCTGCTCGTCGAGGAGCCGGCCCTGGGCAGCGCCTTCGCCGTCGGCTCGCTGGTCGCCGGGCTGGCGTACTGCGCGCTGTTCGCGCTGCTCTCGGTGATGACCCGCCACGCCGTCGTGGTCGGCCTCATCTACCTGCTGATCTGGGAGGGGCTGCTGGGCGGGCTGCTCGACGGCGTGCGCTGGTTGAGCGTCACGCAGTGGGCCGGCGAGATCGTCCAGTCGATCGCCGGCGACATCACCCTGGTGACGGACCTCGGCCTGGCGTACGCCGTCGTGGCGACGTCCCTCGTCATCGTGCTGGGGACGTGGCTCACGGGCCGGCGGCTGCGCGCGTTCAACCTGACCGGCGACGAGTAGCCGCCACTCAGGCCCGCGAGGTCGCCCGGGTCGAGGTCGGCCGCGTCGCCGAGGACCCGCTCGACCAGCGCCTGCTTGTCGGTGTCGTCCAGCCAGCACGCCTCGACCCCGTCGAGCGCGATGTCGACCATCTCGGCCCAGCCCCAGCCGAACGCCGCGGCCACGGCGGCGTACTCCGCGCCGAGGTCGAGGTCGATGAAGGCGGGGTCGTCGGTGTTCACGGTGGCCAGCAGGCCGGCCGCCCGCATCTGCGGGTAGGTGTGGTCCTCCAGCCGGGCGAACGCGTTCGCGATGAGCACGTTCGAGGTGGGGCAGACCGTGATCGGGATGCGTTCCGCGGCCATCCGCGCCACCAGGTCGGGGTCGTCGAGCACCGGCAGACCGTGGTCGATCCGCTCGACCCCGAGGCCGTCGAGGGCAGCGGTGATCGCGCTGGCGGGCGAGTTCTCGCCCTGGTGGGCGGTCAGCCGGAAGCCGGCGGCGCGGGCCACGTCGTACGCCGCCCGGAACGACAGCGGGTCGATGCCGAGCTCCGTCGAGTCCATGCCCATGCCGACCACGCGCTCGATCCCGGGCGCCGAGGCGCGGCGCAGGGCGGCCACCTCCTCCGCCAGGTCGAGCCCCGCCTTCGGCCCGAACGCCCGGTCCATGTCGGCGATCAGCAGGCAGGTGGCACCGGTCTCGGCCTCCGCGGCGGAGAGGCCCTCGTCCAGCCCCGCGACGATGTCGGCGAGCGCCTGCCCGGCGGCGAGGTGCCGGGCCGGGGTGAAGAACGACTCCCGGTGGACCACGCCGTGGGCCGCCCCGTCGACCAGGCTCTCGTAGGCGAGGCGGGCCCAGTCCTCACGGCGGACCAGCGTCGACTGCCCCAGCCAGAACACCTCGAGGAACCCGTCCAGCGAGTCGTAGCGGTAGAGCTCGGTGGGGTCAGCCGTGGGCAGGGGCACCCCGTTGGCCCGCGCCAGGTCGACCATCGTCGCCGGGCGCAGGGTGCCCTCGATGTGGCAGTGCAGCTCGACCTTCGGCAGCGCGTCGAGCGCGGCAGCCAGTGCCGTCATGTCCGCAGCCTGACACCGGCCGGGGCCCGGCGGACAGGGCCGCCTAGACGGGTGGCGCCGCGAGGTCCTCGATGGCCGAGCGGGCATGCGCAGCTCCCGTGTCAGGGGTCCTGCGGCGCCGTCCGAACTCCGCAATTGCGGCCGTGTGACACATTTCCCGGGCAGATCCATGTCATTTCCCCGCAATTGCGGAGAAATGACGATCTCAGCCCAGGGCGGCGGGCAGGGTGGCGGACCAGGCGGCCCGGATCTCCTCGACCGGCAGGGAGAACTGGCCCTCGACCACGAGGTCGGTGCCGCCGGTGCGGCCCAGCCGGGTGAGGGGTACGCCGTGGCGCGCGGCGAGGTCGGCCAGGCCGGCCGGGTCGTCGGTGGTGACGATCGCCCGGGCGGCGGTCTCGGCGTACAGGCCGAGGAACGCGTCGCCGTCGACCGCGACGGTGCAGCCGATGCCGTGCCGCAGCGCCGACTCCGCGAGGGCGACCGCGAGGCCACCGTCGGACAGGTCGTGGGCACCGGTGACCGCACCGGTGCGGGATGCCTCGACGAGCAGCGAGCCGAGCGCCTTCTCCGCGGCCAGGTCGACCCGCGGCGGCAGCCCGCCGAGGTGACCGTGGACCACGTGCGCCCACTCCGAGCCCGACAGGTCCTCAGCGGTGGTGCCGAGCAGGAACACGTCCTGGCCCTCGGCCACGAAGCCGGTCGGGGTCCGCCGGGTGACGTCCTCGATGACGCCGAGCACGGCCACCACCGGGGTCGGCAGGATCGCGGTCTCGCCGGTCTGGTTGTAGAGGCTGACGTTGCCGCCGGTCACCGGGATGCCGAGCTCCAGGCAGGCGTCCTTGAGGCCGCGGCAGGCCTCCGCGAACTGCCACATCACGTCGGGGTCCTCGGGAGATCCGAAGTTCAGGCAGTCGGAGATCGCCAGCGGAGCGGCGCCACCGGTGGCGACGTTGCGGTAGGACTCCGCGAGCGCCAGCTGCGCGCCGGCGTACGGGTCGAGCTTGGCGAAGCGGCCGTTGCAGTCGGTGGAGACGGCGACGCCGAGGTTGGTGCGGTCGTCGACACGGATCATCCCGGAGTCGGACGGCTGGGCGAGCACGGTGTTGCCGCGCACGTAGCGGTCGTACTGGTCGGTGATCCACGACTTGTCGCACAGGTTGGGCGAGGCGACCAGCCGGAGCAGGGTCTCGCGCAGCTCCTCGCCGGAGGCCGGCCGCGGCAGCGCGGCGGCCGAGTCGGCCTGGAGCGCGTCCTGCCAGGCGGGCCGGGCGAAGGGGCGCTGGTACGTCGGGCCGTCGTGCGCGACCGATCGCGGGGGTACGTCGACGACGCGCTCGCCGTGCCAGTCGATGTGCAGCCGCCCGGTGTCGGTGACCTCACCGACGACCACGGCCTCGACGTCCCACTTGGCGCAGATCGCCATGAAGCCGGCCACGTCGTCGGGCTCGACGACCGCCATCATCCGCTCCTGCGACTCGCTCATCAGGATCTCCTCCGGCGCGAGCGTGGAGTCACGCAGCGGGACCCGGTCGAGCTCGACGTGCATGCCGCCGTCACCGGCGGAGGCCAGCTCGGAGGTGGCACAGGAGAGTCCCGCGCCGCCGAGGTCCTGGATGCCGGCGACCAGGCCGGCGGCGAAGATCTCGAGCGTGCACTCGATGAGCAGCTTCTCCATGAACGGGTCGCCGACCTGCACGCTGGGCCGCTTGGCCGGGCCGCCCTCGTCGAAGGTCTCCGAGGCCAGCACGGAGACGCCGCCGATGCCGTCGCCGCCGGTGCGGGCGCCGTACAGGATGACCTGGTTGCCGACGCCGGTCGCCTTGGCCAGGTGGAGGTCCTCGTGCCGCAGCACGCCGACGCAGAGCGCGTTGACCAGCGGGTTGCCGAGGTAGGTCTCGTCGAAGACGGCCTCGCCGCCGATGTTGGGCAGGCCGAGGCAGTTGCCGTAGCCGCCGACGCCGGCCACGATCCCGGGCAGCACCCGGTGGGTGTCGTCGGCGTCGAGCGGGCCGAACCGCAGCGGGTCCATCACCGCGACCGGGCGGGCGCCCATCGCGAGGATGTCGCGGACGATGCCGCCGACACCGGTGGCGGCACCCTGGTACGGCTCGACGTACGACGGGTGGTTGTGCGACTCGACCTTGAAGGTGACCGCGTAGCCCTGGCCGATGTCGATGACGCCGGCGTTCTCGCCGATGCCGGCGAGCATCCTGCCGACAGGAGTCTCCTGCGGGATCTCGGAGAACTGCTTCAGGTGGACCTTGGAGGACTTGTAGGAGCAGTGCTCGCTCCACATGACGGAGTACATCGCCAGCTCCGAGGAGGTCGGGCGGCGGCCGAGGATCTCGCGGATCCGGGCGTACTCGTCGGCCTTGAGGCCGAGCTCGGACCACGGCTGGTCACGCTGGGGGTCCTGGGCGGCGAGGGCGACGGTGTCGAGCGCGGAACGTTCCGGGGCACTGGTCTCGGGCACGGCGTCAATCTACCGTCGCGGGCTGCCGGGCACCGACCCGGCGTGGGCGGCGGACAGCAGGGGCCACGGGCAGCGGAGGCTCAGACGAGCAGGCCGTCGGCGAGGACCTCGAGGAGCGGGCGTACGGCGGCCGCGTCGAGGTCGCCCTGGTCGGCCACGGTGGCGACCCCGCCGACCAGCCGGGCGACCTGGGTGGTGTCGATGCCCTCGCGCAGCGCGCCCTGCTCGCGGAGCCGGTCGAGGACCCGGGCTCCGGCCGACTTCAGCACCTCGCACTTGGTGCGGATCGGGGAGTTCTCGTCGTCGAGAGCCGAGGTGATCTTGGCCGGGCCGCCCTTGTGCAGGCTGATCAGCGCGACGTACTCCTCGAACCAGTAGAGCAGCATGTCGCGCGGCGATCCCTCCTGCAGGAGCGCCTTGTCGGCCGCCTCGTCCACCCGGTCGACCCAGCTCTGCATGATCGCGTCGATGAGGTTCTCGCGCCGCGGGAAGTGGCGGTAGAGCGTGCCCGGGCCGACCCCGGCCCGCTTGGCGACCTCGTCGAGCGAGGCGTCGTAGCCCTGCTCGCGGAAGACCTCGCGCGCGACCTCGACGATGCGGTCGTAGTTGCGCTGCGCGTCGGCACGCACGCCGGCTCCCTTCGCCAGAAATCGAGAAAACCCCGGAATGGGCTTGCTAACCGGAGACTGTCTCCGTATGGTTGAACCACAACCGGAGTCGATCTCCGTTCTCCACTGTACACCGGCCCCACGGGCCAGAACAGGACTCCCACCCCATGTCTGCATCCGTGACCACCCCTGCCCACGAGCAGCTCCCGACCGAGCTGCCACCGAACGCCGGCCGCGCCGCGACCGGCATCGCGATCGTCCTCGTCGCCCAGCTCATGCTGGTCCTCGACGCGACCGTCGTGAACGTCGCACTCCCCCGCATCGACACCGACCTCGGCTTCGGCCCGGCGTCGCTGTCGTGGGTCCTCAACGCCTACACGCTCGCCTTCGGAGGCCTGCTGCTGCTCGGCGGCCGGCTCGGCGACGTCCGCGGCCGGCTCCGGCTCTTCGAGATCGGGCTGACCCTCTTCACCGTGGCCTCCATGCTCGGCGGCCTCGCCCAGACGCCGGGACAGCTGGTGGCCGCCCGCGCCGCCCAGGGCGTCGGCGCCGCGCTGGCCGCCCCCAGCGTGCTCGCCCTGCTCACCACCAGCGCCCCCGACGAGGCGGCCCGGCACCGGGCGCTCGCCCTCTTCGCCGCGGTCTCCTCCGGCGGCGCCTCCCTCGGGCTGCTGCTCGGCGGCGTTCGTCACCGACGTCGGGTCCTGGCGCTGGACGCTGTTCATCAACGTCCCGATCGGGCTGGCGGTGCTGCTCCTTGCCCCCCGCTTCGTCACCGAGACCCAGCCCCGTCCCGGTCGCTTCGACATCGTCGGCGCGGTGACCGCCACCCTCGGCGCGGTCTCCCTGGTCTGGGCGCTCATCGGCACCCCGGAGCACGGCTGGACCTCGGCCCGGACGCTCGGCGGCTTCGCGGTCGGCCTCGTCCTGCTGGGGATCCTCGCCGCCACGGAGCGCCGCGTCGCGCACCCGATGATCCAGCCGAAGCTGCTGCGCAACCCGCGCCGGGTCGCCGCGCTGGCGGTGATGGCGCTGGTGGTCGGCGGACAGCTGTCGATGTTCTTCCTCGTCGTGCAGTACGTCCAGCGCGTCCTCGGGTTCGGCCCGATGGCCTCCGGCTTCGCGTTCCTGCCGCTCAGCCTCGGCATCTTCGCGATGTCGCGGTTCACCCCGCGCCTGGTCGCCCGCTTCGGGCCGGCCCCGCTGATCCTGCTCGGCACGCTCGGCCTGACGACCAGCTTCGTCCTGCTGAGCCAGGTCGGCACCGGTGACACGTACGCCGGGGCGGTCTTCGGACCGATGCTGCTCAACGGCCTGTCGGCCGGCCTGGTCTTCATGCCGGTGACCGCGACCGCGCTCAGCGACGTCGAGCCCGAGCACGCCGGCGCGGCGTCCGGCCTGCTGCAGACCACGCAGCAGCTCGGCAGCGCGATCGGCGTCGCCGCGATCGTGTCGGTCTACGCGGCCGGGGCCGTGCCCGGGGAGTTCGTGCCCGGCGTCCGGGCGGCGTTCCTCACCTCCGCGGCGTTCACGCTGGTGGCCTTCCTGGTCGCGGTCGCCGTGCTGAGGCCCGACCGGGCCACCGCCCCGGCGCCTGCCCCGGCCGAGGCGGACGAGTCCGACGAGCTCGTCGCCGCGGAGGCGGCGCTCTCCGAGGTCGCCTGACCCCTGGTCAGGGGTGCCCGATGCCGGTCGACCGGCGTCGGGCACCTGTCCCCAGGGGCGTGCACACCCTGTGGATAACTACAGCCGTGTAGTTAGGTGAAACCACTGTTACGCGTGTGATTCTTGAGGTTATGGTCATGCCACCTCGACCGCTGGAGACCCATCATGCGCCCGCTTCCCCGACGTACGCCGGACCTCCGGCCGCCGCCGAAGAGTCCGCTCAGGACGCTGCTCGTGACCGCCGTGACGACCACCCTCGTCGGCGCCGCGCTGGCCCTGGCCACCGCACCGGCCCAGGCCGAGAACCGGGTCACCCCCGGCGACTTCACCGGCTACGGCTTCGACCAGTGCCTGGCCCCGAGCCAGTCGAAGATGGACACCTGGATGGAGTACTCCCCTTTCTCCTCGGTCGGCATCTACATCTCCGGCGACTCCCGCGCCTGCCGGAGCCAGCCGAACCTCACCCGCACCTGGATCAGCAGGCAGCTGGCGCAACCAGTGGCGCATCCTCCCGATCACCCTCGGCCCGCAGGCCTCCTGCCAGCCGCGGTTCCCGCGCTACGGCGACGACGAGAAGATCAACCCGACCGCCACCAGCAACTACGCCAAGGCCCGCTCGCAGGGCCTGGCCGAGGCGGACAAGACGGTCAAGGCGGCGCAGGCGCTGGGCATCAGCCCGGGCAGCACGCTGTGGTACGACCTCGAGGGCTTCGACCTCGGCAACACCCGCTGCCGCGAGTCCGCGCTCTACTTCCTGCACGCCTGGACCAAGCGGATCCACCGGCTCGACTACGTCTCCGGCGTCTACTCCAGCGCCGGCTCCGGCATCAAGATGCTGGACGACGCGCGGGTCAACCGGCCCGGCACCTTCGCGTTGCCGGACAAGATCTGGATCGCCCGGTGGGACGGCGCGGCGAACACCTCCACGTCGTACATCCGCTCCGACGGCTGGCTGCCCGGCGGCCGCGTGAAGCAGTACCAGGGCGGCCACAACGAGACCTGGGGCGGCGTCACGATCAACATCGACCGCAACTTCCTCGACACCGGCAAGGGACTCGGCCCGGGCCAGCCGCACGTACTGCGGCACGGTGAGCCTCGACCTCCACGGCTACCACGGGCTGAACGCGCGGCACGGCCCCGGCCGACGAGGTCAAGGCGCTGCAGTGCCTGCTCAAGGGACGTGGCGTGTACGCCGGGAAGGTCACCGGCCGTCGTGGAACGACCAGCTGGTCGCCGCGGTCCGGTCCTGGAAGACCTCGCACGGCACGCCGGTCTCCGACACGTGGACGGTCCGCAACTGGGTGCAGCTGCTCGCTTCCGGCTGGTCGCGGCCCACGAAGTACGGCCACACCGGCAGCCACGTGAGCAGGCTCCAGCGCGCCCTGGTCGCCGCCAACGGTCGTGCGCGGCACCATCGACGGCCGCTTCTTCCGTTCCACCGAGAACGCGGTGAAGGCCTGGCAGAAGCGGGTCGGCCTGAGCCAGACCGGCGTGATGAGCAGCCGGGCCTGGTCCTACCTCAAGCGCGGCGGACTACTGAGGTCCGGGTCAGCCGACCGGCGGACCCACCACCAGCGCCACCGCGGTGAGCGCGCTCACCGTGGCCACGCCGGCCACGGCGCCCCGGCCCGGGTTGCGCAGCACCCAGGCGGCGATGCGCTCGACGGGCCCGGCGGGCCGCTCGGACCGCAGCCGCCACGCCTCGGGCAGCAGGCCGCGCGCCTCGGCGTACCGGTCGAACCACACCGTGCAGAACGGCGGCACGGCGGCCGCGAGGCCCAGCGCCGTACGCCGCAGCGACCAGCGCTGGTCGGTGGCGACCAGGACCGTCGTGACGCAGTACGCCACGAACACGACCCCGTGGACCATGCCGAAGACGCGGACGCCGAGCTCGGTGGTCTGGGTGACGTACTTCAGGAACATGCCGACCAGCAGCAGCGCCCAGGTGACTGCCTCGGCGACGGCGACCCGGCGGAACAGCACCAGCGGCGTCATCCGAAGACCCGCTCGGCGAGGCCGGTGAAGAAGCCGAGCCCGTCGGTGCCGGGACCGCAGAGGTCCTCGACGGCGTGCTCGGGGTGCGGCATCAGGCCGACCACGTTGCCGGCCTCGTTGGTGATGCCGGCGATGTGCCGCAGCGAGCCGTTGGGGTTCTCCCCGACGTAGCGGGCGACCACCCGGCCCTCCCCCTCGAGACGGTCGAGGGTCTCGGTGTCGGCGACGAACGACCCCTCGCCGTTCTTGAGCACGATCGTCACCTCGGCGCCCTCGGCGTACGACGAGGTCCACGGAGTGCGGTTGTTCTCGATCCGGACCCGCTGGTCGATGCAGCCGAACTTGCGGTGGTCGTTGCGGATCAGGGCACCGGGCAGCAGGTGGGACTCGCAGAGGATCTGGAAGCCGTTGCAGATGCCGAGGACCGGGAGGCCGCGGCCGGCGGCCTCGACCACCTCGGTCATCACCGGCGAGAAGCGGGAGATCGCGCCGCAGCGCAGGTAGTCGCCGTAGGAGAACCCGCCGGGCAGGACCACCGCGTCCACGCCGCGCAGGTCGTGGTCGCCGTGCCAGAGCGCGACCGCCTCGTTGCCGCCGAGCCGGACCGCCCGCTGGGCGTCCACGTCGTCGAGCGACCCGGGGAAGGTCACCACACCGATGCGCACGGCGGCTCAGGCCTTGTGCTTCGCGACGGCCGGGGCGGAGCCCTCGACGTGCACCGCGTAGTCCTCGATGACCGGGTTGGACAGCAGCGTGCCCGCGATCTCGTGGACCCGGGCCAGCGCCTCGTCGGTCGCCTCCCCGTCGATCTCGAGCTCGAACCGCTTGCCCTGACGGACGTCGGTCACCCCCGAGAAGCCGAGGCGGGGCAGGGCCCCCTGGACCGCCTTGCCCTGGGGATCGAGGATCTCGGGCTTGAGCATGACGTCGACGACCACTCGGGCCACGGGAGGACTCCTAGGAAAAGGGGATGCCTGCGCGCGTCAGTCTAGAGAATGCCTCGCGGCGCCCCTCCCCCGGTTCGTGCGGCGGGCTGCGGCATGGTCCCGAACACCCACGACCACACCGCAACATGTCAGGCGGCCTCGGGCGGCTCCGGGTCGTCGTACGGCTGGGCCAGGCTCGACTCACCCGGTCCCGGGTCGTCGTCCGAGGTCGGCCCGGCGGCGACGGTGAACGCGATCACGGCGGCGCTGGCGGTGAGGCCGGCGGTCATCAGCACGGTACGGCGACGGCGGGGCGGCTGGGCGGTCATGCGCGGCTCCGGTGGTGGCGGCGGGTCGGGAAGGCCCAGCCTGTCGGGTCTTCCTCGGGATCACCTGACCGTCGGCTGAGACGTCCCTGAGAGACGGCGCCCGTCAGCCCGCGGGGAGCAGCGGGCGGCCCCCGGCGTACCTGATCTCCCGGCAGGTCCGCGCCCCCACGTCGCAGGCGAGCAGCTGCTCGTGGCCGCCCGCGCCGGCGGTCGGGAGACCGCAGCACCATCAGGACGTCGCCCTGCCCCCAGCCCAGCAGGAGGCGCAGCCGGGCGTCGTCGGTGAGCGACCGGCTGCGCCCGTTGCCGACGTCGACCACCGCCACGTGCTGCCGGCCGTCTCCGTGTCTCGACCACGGTCGCGAAGCGCGTGCCGTCGGGGCTGAACGCGCCGGACGGCTCCGCGCCGACGAACGACGAGACAGGTCCGTGGCCACCGAGCCAGAAGGTGATCGTCCGCCGGTGGTAGTCCGGGGCGTCCCGGTCCCACACCGCGTTGACCAGGGCGCTGACCTCGGGGCACGTGGTCCACCGGCTCCCCGTAGGGCAGGTCCCCCTCCATGCTCCGGTGCCGCCCCGACGCCACGTCGTAGGACCACGGCCCGTGCGTGTCCGTGTAGATCACCCGGCCGGGCCCGACGTAGGCGAAGGGACCGGGGTTCGCCACCAGGCCGCCGTTCACCGGCACCCGCGGGAGCGAGCCACCGTCGCGGAGCGGGGACCGACCCAGCTCCGCACGCCTCGCCGTGTCGAAGACGACCAGCTCGAGGCCCGCGTCCACCGCGCTCCATCCAGGCCGCCACGGTGCTCGCACCGCCGGCCAGCGCCGGCTGCTCGTAGCGGCCGATCTCGACGGCCTGCCCCGAGGGCGGCTGCAGCCAGACCCGGTTCAGGGTGTCGCCGTAGACGACCCCGTCCGCCACCGGAGCCAGCACGAGCGCGTCCGCATCCGCGGGCGGCGGGTAGACCCGCTCGCCCACGTGGATGCCCGCGGCGTCGCCCCACACCGGCGCACTGGCGACCCGGACCAGCGTCGGGATGGGGGTGGGCACCGGCACCGGTCGGCCGTCCCCAGCACCCCCGTGCGCCAACGCCAGGGCGGTCACGACGGCGGCGCTCGCGACCACCGCGCAGGTCGCGGTGGCCCGGCGGCGCGCCGTACGCCGGGCGGCCGCGCGGATGCGGTCGGGGTCGGCCCCGGGAGCCGGGACGCCGGCGGCGACCTCCCGCGCCGACGTACGCAGGAGCTGCCCGACGTTCACGACGACCTCCGGGCACGGATGAGGCTCAGCCGCGGGAGCGAGGTCCAGACCGACGCAGCCCGCGCACCATCAGCACGATGCCGACCAGCCCGACGAGGGGGCCGATGACCGCCCAGACCACCTGGTCGGTCATCGGGCTCCCGGTGAGGTAGCCGAGCCCCTGCATGGTCCAGATCAGGCCCACGATCAGCAGGCCGCCGCCGATCGATGCCAGCAGGGTCCCGCGCACGTCAGGACAGCTCGCGCTTGAGGATCTTGCCGGTGGCGGTCATCGGCAGCGCGTCGACGAACTCGACGATGCGGGGGTACTTGTAGCCGGCCATCTCCTGCTTGCTCCAGGCCACCAGCTCGACCTCGGTGATCTCGACGCCCTCGTGGAGGATGACGACGGCCTTGATCTCCTCGCCGTGGCTCTCGTGGGGTACGCCGATGACCGCGGCGAGCGAGACCGCCTCGTGGGTCATCAGCACCTCCTCGATCTCGCGCGGGTACACGTTGAAGCCACCGCGGATGATCATGTCCTTGGAGCGGTCGACGATGTAGTAGTAGCCGTCCTCGTCGCGCCGGCCGAGGTCACCGCTGCGGAACCAGCCGTCCTTCATCACGGCGTCGGTCGCCTCGGGCCGGTTGTAGTAGCCCTTCATGATGTTGTGGCCCTTGATCGCGATCTCGCCGATCTCGTTGGGGCCGTCGGGCACCTCCGACCAGTCGTCGTTGATCAGCTTCATCTCGACCCCGGGGATCGGGACGCCGATCGAGCCGACGCGCGGCGGCTCGCCGTACGGCGAGAAGCTGGCCACCGGCGAGGTCTCCGAGAGGCCGTACCCCTCGAGGATGGTCACCCCGAAGCGGCGCTGGAAGTCCTTGTGCACCTCGACGGGGAGCGCGGAGCCGCCCGCGGCCGCGATGCGGAGGTTCTTCGCGATGGTGGCGACGTCGACGGACTCGTCGAGGGCGCCGAGCAGGCCCCAGTACATCGTCGGGACGCCGGCGAAGAAGGTCACGCCCTCCTTGAGCATCAGTCCGAGCGCGGCGTGCGCCTCGAACCGCGGCAGCATCACCACGGTGCCGCCGAAGGCGAACGCGCCGTTCTGGATCACGGTCTGGCCGAAGGAGTGGAACAGCGGCAGCACGCAGAGGTAGGTGTCCGGCCTGCTGGCGTCGGCGCCGAACAGCGCCTCGCCGGCGAGTGCGTTGTCACGCATGTTGCGGTGCCGCAGCTCGGCACCCTTGGGCTGCCCGGTCGTGCCGGAGGTGTAGAGGATGACCGCGGTGTCGTCCTCGTCGGTCGGCACCGTCTCGAAGGTCGGCGACTGGCCGGCCAGCGCCTGGCCCAGGGTCTGGGTGCCCTCGATCGGCGAGTCGGCCGCAGGGTCGGCGGTGATCACGAAGAAGTGCTCGCAGGTCGGCGTCTTCTCGAACCCGGCGAAGCCCTCCTGCGCCATCGGCAGCTCGGGGGTGCCCTGGAAGCAGAAGTAGGCCTTCGCGTCGGAGTCGTCGAGGTGGTAGGCCACCTCGCGGCCCTTCAGCAGCACGTTGAGGGGTACGACGGTCGCGCCGGCCTTGAGGATGCCGAAGTAGACGATCGTGAAGTACGGCAGGTTGGGGCAGGTCAGCGCCACCTTGTCGCCGGGCTGGATGCCGCGCGAGACGAGCAGGTTCGCCACCTGGTTGGCGGCGGCGTTCACCTGGGTGTACGTCAGCCTGGTGTCGCCGAGCACCACAGCCTCACGGTCGGGGTAGTTGCGTGCGCTGTCCTCGAGCAGGGTCGACAGGTTGTACACGAGTGGCCTCCGTCACGGTCGCTGGTGAGGCAAACCTACTCACCAGTCAAGGACCGGCACAGGGCCGGAGTCAGACCGGTCCAGCCGCCAGCAGGCGCGCGGCCCGCCGCAGGTCGGGGTAGACGCCGAGCACCGCGACCTTGTCGACGGCGAACGCCACCGGTCGGGCGGCACCACGACCGGTCACCCGGAACGTCGGGGTGACCAGGCAGCCGGCGCCGTCCGGGGCGAAGACCAGGGTCAGCTCGGCGTCGATGCCGTGCCAGCGCCCGACCTCGGTCCAGCGGTGCGGCCGCTCGAGCACGGTGGTCTCCATCCGGGGCCGCAGGCCCGGGACGGTCACGTCGACCCAGCGCTGACCCACGCGGGGCTCGCCGGTCACGCTCCTCGACCCGCCGCAGCGACGACTGCCAGGCGGCGCGGTTCCGCGGGTCCACGAGGTAGTCGAACGCCACCTCGGGCGGCACCGCGAACCGCACGCCGCGGTCGGCCACGTCAGAACCGCTCGCCGGTCAGCCGCTCGTACGCCTCGACGTACCGGGCCCGGGTCAGCGCGACGACGTCGTCGGGCAGCGGGGGCGGCGGGGTGTCGGAGGAGCGGTCCCAGCCGGAGGCCGGCGAGGTCAGCCAGTTGCGGACGATCTGCTTGTCGTACGACGGCTGGGTGCGGCCGGGCTGCCAGTCGTCGGCCGGCCAGTAGCGGCTGGAGTCGGGGGTGAGCACCTCGTCGGCCAGCACGATCTCGCCGCCGGTGGCACGCCGGCCGAACTCGAGCTTGGTGTCGGCCAGCAGGATGCCCGCCTCGCGGGCGATCGCCTCGGCCCGGCCGTAGACGTCCAGCGTCAGGTCGCGCAGGGCGGCGGCATCGTCGGCCCCGACCGTCGCGACGACCGCGTCGTACGACACGTTCTCGTCGTGGTCGCCGAGCTCGGCCTTGGTGGCCGGGGTGAAGACCGGCTCGGGCAGCCGACTGCCGTCCTCCAGCCCGGGCGGCAGCGCGATCCCGCACACCTCGCCGGTGGCGCGGTAGTCGAGCAGGCCGGAGCCGGTGAGGTAGCCCCGCGCCACGCACTCGACCGGGAACATCTCCAGCGCCTCGCACACCACCGCGCGGCCGGCGACCTCGGCGGGGACGTCGGTCGAGACGATGTGGTTGGGCACGTCGAGCTGCCCGAACCACCACAGCGACATGCGGGTGAGGATCTCGCCCTTGTCGGGGATCGTCGTCTCGAGGACGAAGTCGTACGCCGAGATGCGGTCGCTGGCCACCATGAGCAGGTGGCCGGCGTGCTCGCCGGTGTCGATGCGGTAGAGGTCGCGGACCTTCCCCGAGTGCAGGTGGGTGGCGCCTGCGATCTCCGGGGCCGGCGGGATGTTCAGCACGCGGCCCAGCCTAGGGGTTCACCGTCGCCACGGCGCGGGGCGTCCGTGCAGCCACCACTCGAGGGCGCGCGTCATCCGCGGGAGCACGACGTACGTCATGAGCGGCGTCATCAGCACCGTGCTCAGCAGCACCCGCGGGACCAGCGGCAGCCCGGGCACGAGCCGGCCCAGGAACCAGCCCATGAGCAGGCTCAGCGGGAAGAACGCCAGCCAGATGACGACCATCTGCTTCCAGCGGGGCGGTGCGACCGGCGCGGGGCGGAGGTCCTCGACGTCGGTGTGGGTCGGCTCGTCGAACCAGCCCTCGATGCCGGTACGCCGCTCGAGGCGCGACTCACCGACCAGGCCCTGGGCGGCACCGAGCCACCAGCGACGCTGCGAGCTGTCCTCCCAGCGGGCCAGCGACTCCTCGTCCGCGAAGCGGTAGAGCATGTGCCACTCGTCGGAGTCGGTGCCCGAGCGCACCCACCCGGTGCCGAGGAAGCCGTCGAAGCGCACCGCGAGCGCACCGCCGGCCCGGATCCAGGCGAGCATCTCGTCGGAGTGCGCCGGGTCGATGTGGCGGGTGATCGAGACGGTGACGGGTGCGGACATGGTCCAAGGCTGGGGGCGGCCGGCGACCCGCGCCAAATGCGGGGCCGTGCTGGTTTCACTAGGTACCTAGTGAAACTGACGCTTACCACGCGAAGTATCGCGAGGTAAGCGTCAGTTTCGTGTGGTCAGTGGCAGCATGTGGCCATGCCCGAGTCGCCGGAAGAGATCCATGCCCGCGTCGTCGCCGCCGTCGGCGTGGGCGGCCGCCTGCCGATGCCCCCGGTCCACGAGTGGGAGATCTTCCCGTGGGAGCTCGTCGACGGTGAGCTGGTGCCCAAGGTCGTCCAGCCGCCGTACGCCGGGCCGGAGCGGCCGCGGGCAGGTGCGGAGGGGGTCGACTGCTTCAACTGCACCGGCGACGGGAACGCCGACCGGGTCTGGGAGAACCGGCGCTGGAAGCTGACCCACCCGACGGCCCCGAAGGGACTGCCGCTCGTGCTCTGGCTGTCCTCGAAGGAGCACATGGACTACCCGGACATGGACGACGACCTGGCCTCGGAGTACGGCCGGATCTCGGTCTGGCTGTGCCGGATCATGGAACGACTGCCGCACATCGGCCGGGTGCACGTGAACCGCTGGGGCGACGGCAGCGAGCACCTGCACGTCTGGTTCCTCGCGCGGCCCGAACGCCTGCCCGGGATCCTGGGCTCGCTCGCGGTCGAGTGGGACGAGATGCTGCCGCCGGTCCCCGAGGACGTGTGGCGGGCCGACATCAAGGAGGTCGCCCGCAAGCTGGCCACCCACGACGGCAAGGCCCTGGTCTGAGGCCCTAGAACCGGATCCGGAACTCCTCGTCGCCGCTGTCGGCGACGTCGGTCACGGTCACCCGCTCGACCCGGGCGTACGCCGGACCCTGCCGGCACCAGTCGACCATCGTCTCGACCGCTGCCGCCGGACCCTCGAGGTGGGCGGCCACCGACCCGTCGGGCTCGTTGCGCACCCAGCCGGTCACACCGAGTCGCTCGGCCCGCTGCTGGGCCTCCCACCGGAACGACACGCCCTGGACCCGACCGCTGACCCGCACCTCGACCGCCATCACCCCATGATGCCCGGCGGTGGACGTCCCGGAGGACTCGCGCTGACGGCGACCGCTGCCGGGACCCGCTCGCTATCGGGACACAAGGACGCAGAACTCGTTGCCGTCCGGATCGGCCATCATGACCGCGTTGCCCTGACCCGGGTCGACCACCGTCGCCCCGAGGGAGACGAGACGGTCCACCTCGGCCTGCTGGTCACCGTCGGCGGGCGGAGCCAGGTCGAAGTGCATCCGGTTCTTCGCCGTCTTCGGCCTCACCGGAGGACCACCCCAGGCGATCTTCGTGCCGCCGCCCGGCGACTGGATCGCGGTCTCCTGGTCCTGGTCCCAGACCAACGGCCAGCCCAGCGCCTCGCTCCAGAAGTACCCGACCTGCTGCGTACCGTCGCAGGCCAGCTCGCCGAGGAACCCGCAGCCGGCGAGGAAGTTGTTGCCCGGCTCGATGACGCAGAACTCGTTGCCGTCAGGGTCAGCGAGCACGACGTGGCCCTCCTCGGGGCGCTGACCGACGTCGAGGTGCCGGCCACCGAGCGCCGAGCGTCCTCGCCACCGTCTGCTGCTGGTCGTCGAGGGAGGTGCTCGTCAGGTGGAGGTGCACCTGGTTCAGGCCGGACTTCATCTCCTCCGTCGGGAGGAAGCGGATCCGGAAGCCCGTGTCGTCGCTCGGCAGCAGCGCGATGCCGTCGTGGGGGTCGTCGGAGAACTCCCGGCCCAGGACACCGGCCCAGAAGCGGGCGAGAGACGGCGGGTCGTTCGCATCGAAGCACAGCGCGTGGAGGCGAGAAGTCATGGCGGTCGGCATCTCCGATCTGCTGACGCATGGCCGGGACAGGCACACCATCCCCTGCCCGAGAGGAAGTCACGCTAGGCCGCTGGGGACTCCCCCGCAACGCGAATTCGAGCAGGAATCGAGAAGCGTACGAGCGGGCTCGGGCATAGCGTTTCCCCGGAAGGCCGGCACGACGCCGAGCACCAGGACGAGAGGAAACCGAGCATGGCCGCGAAGACTGCACAGTCCGGATCCGACGGCTTCACCGCGGAGGAGCGTGCCGCGATGAAGGAGCGGGCGGCCGAGCTGCGCGCCGAGGGCAAGAAGGGCGCCAAGAAGGCCGACGGCCTGCAGGCGGTGCTCGAGGCGATCGAGAAGATGGCGCCGGAGGACCGTGCGCTCGCCGAGCGCGTGCACGTGACGGTGACCTCGACGGCGCCCGACCTGGCGCCGAAGACGTGGTACGGCATGCCCGCCTACGCGAACGCGGACGGCAAGGTCGTCGTCTTCTTCCAGGACTCCGGCAAGTTCAAGTACCGCTACTCCACCCTGGGCTTCCAGGACGCGGCGAACCTCGACGACGGCGACCTGTGGCCGACGTCGTACGCCCTCCAGGCGTGGAGCCCCGCGGTGGAGAAGCAGGTCGTCGCGCTGGTGAAGGCCGCGATCTCCTGACCGACTGCCGCACCAGCACCGGGTCGCCGCGGTTGGCGGTGTGGGGAATGCTGGCCGGGTGACCGACGAGAGGGTGGCCCCACCACCGGGCGGGGAGACGGCGTACGAGCCGGACCCCCGACGCTGGCGGATCCTCGGCGTCTCGCTCGTCATCGCCTTCATGGCCCTGCTCGACGTCACCATCGTGAACGTCGCGCTGCCGTCGATCCGGGCCGGGCTCGGCACCTCCAACGCGACCGTGCAGTGGGTGGTGTCGGGCTACGCGCTCGCGTTCGGGCTGACGCTGGTCGCCGGCGGCCGCCTCGGCGACGCCTACGGACGGCGGCGGCTCATGCTGATCGGGCTGGCCGGCTTCGTCGTGTCCAGCGCCGCGGTCGGCCTCGCACCCACCATCGGCCTCGTGATCGTCGCCCGGCTGGTGCAGGGCGCGTCCGCGGGGCTGCTGACACCGCAGAACTCCGGCCTCGTGCAGCAGCTCTTCCGCGGCGCGGAGCGCGGCCGGGCCTTCGGGATGTTCGGGCTGACCGTCGGCATCTCGTCGGCGACCGGACCGGTGCTGGGCGGCCTGATCATCGCGCTGGCCGGCGCGGAGAACGGCTGGCGCTGGCTGTTCCTGGTCAACGTGCCGATCGGCGCTGGTGGCCATGGTCGCGATCCTGCGGCTCGTCCCGCGGCGACCCGCATCGGCCCGGCGAGGCCCGCGCCCGGCTCGACGTACTGGGGGCGCTGCTGCTCGGCGCCGGCGTGCTCGCCCTGCTGTTCCCGCTGGTCAGCGTCGAGGGCGGGCTCTCGCCCGTCGTGCTGGTCGTGCTGGCCTCGCCGGTGCTGCTCGCGGCGTTCCTGCGCTGGGAGGCGCGGTCTGTCGCCGGCGCGGGGAGCAAGCCGCTGCTCGACGTGACCCTGCTGCGCGGGCTGCCCGGGCTACGCCAGCGGGCTGGCCGTCGGGTCGATCTACTTCACCGGCTTCACCGGGATCTTCCTGGTGCTGTCGGTGCACCTCCAGGAAGGGCTGGACTTCTCGCCGCTCCAGGCCGGACTGCTGCTGACCCCGTTCGCGATCGGCGCCGCCGCCACCGCACCGGTCGCCGGCCGGCTGGTCTCGCGCATCCACCGGCGGATCACGGTGATCGCGCTCTCGGTGATGATGGCCGGCACGCTCGGCGCCGCGCTGCTGGTGCCCACCCTCGACCCCGGACGTGCTGTGGATGGCACTGGTGCCGACGATGCTCGTCGCCGGCATCGGCGGCGGCGGGGTGATCTCGCCGAACTTCACGCTCACCCTGGCCGAGGTCCCTCCCCGGATGGGCGGCGCCGCCGGCGGCGCCATCCAGACCGGCCAGCGGATCGGCTCGGCGATCGGGGCGGCGCTGCTGATGACCGTCTACCACGTGACCGCGGAGGCGACCACGCCGGCGAACGGGCTGCGGATCGCGCTGCTCACCGCGATCGGCGTACTGGCGCTGGCCCTCGCGATGGCGGTCCGCGACCTCCGGCTGACCAAGCGAAACTGACGCTTACCTCGCGAAACTTCGCGAGGTAAGCGTTGGTTTCACTAGGTACCTAGTGAAACCAACACCCCTACAGGATCGCGCCCGGGGAGTACGCCGCAGCCTCCGGATGGCGTGCGGCCAGCTCGTCCACCCGGCGTACGACGACCTCGACCTGGTCGCGTGCGGCGCCGGTGAACGTGATCGGCTCGGCGACCAGGCCGGCGAGCTGGTCGGCGGTGAGGCCGAGCCGCTCGTCGGCGGCCAGCCGCGCGAAGACGTCGTTCTCCGCCTGCCCGCGCCGCATGTCGAGGGCCACGCCGACCGCGGCCTCCTTGATCGCCTCGTGCGCGGTCTCGCGGCCGACGCCGTTGCGGACCGCGGCCATCAGCACCTTGGTGGTGGCCAGGAACGGCAGGTAGCGGTCGAGCTCGCGCTGGATGACGGCCGGGAACGCGCCGAACTCGTCGAGCACGGTCAGGAAGGTCTGGAACAGCCCGTCGGCGGCGAAGAACGCGTCCGGCAGGGCGACCCGGCGTACGACGGAGCAGGACACGTCGCCCTCGTTCCACTGGTCCCCGGCGAGCTCGCCGACCATGGAGAGGTGGCCGCGCAGGATGACGGCGAGGCCGTTGACCCGCTCGCAGGAACGGGTGTTCATCTTGTGCGGCATCGCGGAGGAGCCGACCTGGCCCTCCTGGAAGCCCTCGGTGACCAGCTCGACGCCGGCCATCAGCCGGATCGTGGTGGCCAGGTTGGAGGGGCCGGCCACCAGCTGGACCAGGGCGGAGACGACCTCGAAGTCCAGCGACCGCGGGTAGACCTGGCCGACCGAGGTGAGCACGTGCTCGAAGCCGAGGTGGGTGGCCACCCGGGCCTCCAGCTCGGCCAGCGGACGCGGTCGAGCCCTCGAGCAGGTCGAGCATGTCCTGGGAGGTGCCGACCGGGCCCTTGATGCCGCGCAGCGGGTAGCGCGCCAGCAGCTCCTCGACCCGGGCCACCGCCACCAGCATCTCGTCGGCGATCGTCGCGAAGCGCTTGCCGAGCGTGGTCGCCTGGGCCGGCACGTTGTGCGAGCGGCCGGCCATCACCGTGGTCTCGTGCTCGCTCGCCAGCCGGGCCAGCCGGGCCAGCGCCGCGACCGCGCGGTCGCGGACCAGCTCCAGCGACTGCCGCACCTGCAGCTGCTCGACGTTCTCGGTGAGGTCCCGCGAGGTCATCCCCTTGTGGATGTGCTCGTGCCCGGCCAGCGCGCAGAACTCCTCGATCCGGGCCTTGACGTCGTGCCGGGTCACCCGCTCGCGGGCGGCGATCGACTCCAGGTCGACCTTGTCCACGACCGCCTCGTAGGCCTCGACCACGCCGTCCGGTACGGCGACCCCGAGGTCGCGCTGCGCCCGCAGCACGGCCACCCAGAGCTGACGCTCCAGCACGATCTTGTGCTCGGGCGACCAGATCGCGGCGAGGTCGGCCCCGGCGTACCGCGTGGCCAGGACGTTGGGGACGTGGGTCATCGGGTCTCCTCCACAGCCGCTGCCGCGGCCGCTCCGTGGGCCGCTGCCGCGGCGATGTCCGTGCGGTGCTGGGCTCCCGGGAAGCTGATCGAGGCGACGCCTTCGTACGCCTTCGCCCGGGCGTCCGCGAGGGTGTCCCCGACCGCGGTCACCGCGAGCACCCGACCCCCGGCGGTGACCAGGTGGCCCTCGGCGTCGCGGCCGGTGCCGGCATGGAGCACGTCGACGTCCGGCTCCCGGTCCAGCGTCTCGGTGCCGACGATGACGTCGCCCCGGGACGACGACTCGGGGTACCCGGCCGAGGCCATCACGACCGCCACCGCGGCACCGGGCTTCCACCGCGGGGCCGGTACGTCGGCCAGGGTGCCGGTGGCGGCGGCGTACAGCAGCTCGCCGAGCGGGGAGTCGAGCAGGGCCAGCAGCGGCTGCGTCTCCGGGTCACCGAAGCGGGCGTTGAACTCCACCACGCGGGTGCCGCGGCTGGTCAGCGCCAGGCCGGCGTACAGCAGCCCGGCGAACGGCGTGCCGCGGCGGGCCAGCTCGTCCACGGTCGGCTGCAGCACGGTCCGGGTGACCTCGGCGACGAGGTCGGTCGGCGCCCACGGCAGCGGGGTGTAGGCACCCATGCCGCCGGTGTTCGGCCCGGTGTCGCCGTCGCCGATCCGCTTGAAGTCCTGGGCCGGCTGCAGGGGGTAGACCGTGGCGCCGTCGGCCTCGTTCCGTGACATCGCGAACAGCGACACCTCGGGCCCGTCGAGGAACTCCTCGACCACCACGCGCTCGCAGCCCGCCGCGTGGTCCAGCGCGGCCTGCCGGTCCTCGGTCACCACCACGCCCTTGCCGGCGGCCAGGCCGTCGTCCTTGACGACGTACGGCGGCCCGAACGCGTCGAGCGCGGCGGCCACCTCGTCGGGGGTCGTGCAGACCCGGGCCTCGGCGGTCGGTACGCCGGCGGCGGCCATCACGTCCTTGGCGAAGGCCTTGGAGCCCTCGAGCACGGCGGCCTCCTGCGAGGGACCGAAGCAGGCGATCCCGGCGGCGCGGACGGCGTCGGCGACGCCCGCGACCAGCGGCGCCTCGGGACCGACCACGACGAGGTCGACCCCGAGCTCGGTGGCCAGCGCGGCGACGGCGGGACCGGACATCGGGTCGACGTCGTGGAGGGTCGCCACCGCCTCCATGCCCGGGTTCCCGGGGGCGGCGTGCACCTCGGTGACCGAGGGATCCCGGCGCAACGCGGCCGCCAGTGCGTGCTCGCGGCCACCCGGGCCGATCACAAGGGTCTTCACGTGAGCCGATCCTATCGGCCCGGGGACGCCACGGCCGCGGCGCGTGGTCAGGCGGGACGGCCGGTCGTGCGCGCGACGAAGTCGAGCGCCGCGGCGGCCACCTCGGGCCAGCCGCTGTCGATGACCAGCGAGTGCCCGCGGCCGGGGATCTCGGTGATCTCGGTGACCGCCGAGGAGTGCTTGCGCTGCTGCTTGTACGCCGCGTTCGCGAGCGACCAGGGGACGATGTGATCCTTCTCCCCCGAGATGACGAGCATCGGCCCGCGGGACGGGTTCTTCTTGTCCGCCTTGGCCTCGGTGGCCGGGTTGAGGTTGGCGGTCGCCGCCTGGAACAGCGGCCGCCCGGGCGCCGCCACGTGGAAGGTCTCGTAGAGCTCGCGCGCCTCGGCCTCCGGCACCGCGTTGGCGAAGCCGTAGCGGAACTGCTCGAAGGTCAGCGTCACCGACCGCTTGTAGTTGGCCGGGTTGCCGAGCACCGGGAACGACGCCTTCAGCGCCGAGAACGGCAGTGGCAGCACACCCCGGCTCGGCGCCGGGTCGATCGCGACCGAGGCCGCCGCCAGGCCGCGCCCGGCCAGGATCTGGGCGAGCAGCCCGCCGAAGGAGTGCCCGATCACGACCGGCGTGCGGTCGAGCCCGGCGATCACGTCGGCCACGTGGTCGGCGACCTGCCCGACGGAGTTGCCGGCGAACACCTCCGGGTGGGCGCGCGCCTCGGCCACCGTCGCGGGATCGCCGGGCCAGTCCGGAGCCAGCGCGACGTACCCGCGCTCCTCGACGTACGGCCGCCAGGCGTCCCAGCTGCTCGGCAGCAGCCACAGCCCGTGCACCAGTACGACGGGCTGGGCACCGGACTCGTTGGCGTGGGAGACCTCGGCGGTCTCGCGGGCGGAGAGCGCTGAGGTCATGCTCCAGCATGGCCGAGGCGGCGCCCCGCTGACCAGAGCCGGGACCAGCAGGCAGGACTACCGGGTCGGGGTCACTCGTTGACGACGATCGTCTGCTCGCGGCCCGGTCCGACACCGACGCCCCAGAACTTCGCGCCGCTGAGGTCCTCGAGCGCCCGGACGTAGGCCTGCGCGTTGGCGGGGAGCTCGTCGAAGGAACGGCAGCCGGAGATGTCCTCCCACCAGCCGGGGAGGTACTCGTAGATCGGCTTCGCGTGGTGGAACTCGCTCTGCGTCATCGGCATCTCGTCGTGGCGCACGCCGTCGACGTCGTAGGCCACGCACACCGGGACGCGGTCCCAGCTCGACAGCACGTCGAGCTTGGTGAGGAACAGCTCGGTGAGGCCGTTGACGCGGGTGGCGTAGCGGGCGATGACCGAGTCGTACCAGCCGCAGCGCCGGTCGCGGCCGGTCGAGACGCCGACCTCGCCGCCGATCTTCCAGAGCTTCTCGCCGTCCTCGTCGAACAGCTCGGTCGGGAACGGGCCCGAGCCGACGCGGGTCGTGTAGGCCTTGATCACGCCGATCACCCGGTCCAGCCGGGTCGGGCCGACACCGGCGCCGGTGCAGACACCGCCGGCCACCGGGTTGCTGCTGGTGACGAACGGGTAGGTGCCGTGGTCGACGTCGAGCATGGTCGCCTGGGCGCCCTCGAAGAGCACCGTCTGGCCCTCGTCGAGCGCCCGGTTGAGCAGCAGCGAGGTGTCCTGCACCATCGGCCGCAGCCGCTCGGCGTACGACAGCAGCTCCTCGACCACCGCCTCGGCCTCGATGGCGCGGCGGTTGTAGACCTTCGCGAGCACCTGGTTCTTGAGGTCCAGCGCGGCCTCGACCTTCTTGGTGAGGATGCCCTCGTCGAAGAGGTCGGCGATGCGGATGCCGGTGCGGTTGATCTTGTCGGCGTACGCCGGACCGATGCCGCGACCGGTGGTGCCGATCTTGTTCTTGCCCAGGAAGCGCTCGGTCACCTTGTCCAGGGCCGTGTGGTAGCTCGCGATCACGTGGGCGTTGGCGCTGACCACCAGCGTCGAGGTGTCCACGCCCCGGGCCTCGAGCGCGTCGACCTCGCGGAAGAGCGCGTCGGGCGCGACCACCACGCCGTTGGCGATCACCGAGGTGCAGCCCGGGGTGAGGATGCCGCTGGGCAGCAGGTGCGTCGCGAACTTCTCGCCGTTGACCACGATGGTGTGGCCGGCGTTGTGGCCGCCCGAGGTCCGGACGCAGTAGTCGATGTGCGCGCCGCCCCGCTCGCTCTGGGTGGCCAGCAGGTCGGTCGCCTTGCCCTTGCCCTCGTCACCCCACTGGGCTCCGAGGATCACGATTCCGGGCATGCCTCACCTCTCCGGTGACAAAGGAACAGCCCCGGGCAACAGCGCGTGCGTTGTCGGGGCTCTTGCGGCCCCACGCTACCAAAACCTCGGGGGTAGGGTTCCCGCCGTGGACCCACTCCTCGTCATCACCAACAGCGACGCCGGGACGGCCGACGAGGACAACCTCGCGACCGCGCTCGACGTCCTGCGCACCGGCGCGTCCGTCGAGGTGGCCGCCACCTCCAGCCCCGGCGAGCTCGACAGCGTGCTGCACCGCTCGGGCACGCGGCGCATCGTCGTCGCCGGCGGCGACGGCAGCATGCACGCCGTGGTCGCCGCGCTGCACCGCCGCAACGAGCTCAAGGACCGCGTCGTCGGCCTCATCCCGCTCGGCACCGGCAACGACTTCGCCCGCGGCAACGACATCCCGCTCGACCCGGCCGAGGCCGCCGGCGTGGTCCTCAACGGCGAGCCCCGGCCGGTCGACCTGATCGTCGACGAGCTCGGCGAGATCGTGGTGAACAACGTGCACGTCGGCGCCGGCGCCCAGGCCAGCCGGCGTGGGCACCGCTGGAAGCAGCGGCTCGGCTCGGTCGGCGTCGGCAAGGCCAACCTCGGCAAGCTCGGCTACCCCATCGGTGCCGTGCTCGCCGCCTTCCACCCGCCCGAGCTCCGGCTGCGGGTGACCGTGGACGACACGATCGTCAACGACCTGGACACACCGGTGCTGATGGTCGCCCTCGGCAACGGGGCGCAGGTCGGCGGCGGCACCGAGCTCACCCCCGAGGCCGACCCCGAGGACGGGCGGATCGACGTGATGGTCTCGCGGTCGGTCGGCCCCTGGGCCAAGTTCGCGTACGTCGCGAAGCTGCGCCGCGGCGAGCACCACGAGCGCGACGACGTGCTCTACCTCCGCGGGCGCAACGTCACCGTCTCCGGCGAGCAGTTCTGGTGCAGCGCGGACGGCGAGATCAGCGGCCCCGAGCGTCGCCGGGCCTGGCGGCTCGAGCCGGCGGCGTACCGCCTGATGCTCCCGAAGGGCGACTAGATCCAGCCCCGGCGTACCGCCTCGACGCCGGCCTGGAAGCGGCTCTCCACCCCGAGCTCCTCGAAGAGGTCGGCCATCCGGCGGCGCACCGTGCGCAGGCTGATGCCCAGCGACCGGGCGATCTGCTCGTCCTTGGCGCCCTGGCTGAGCTGGCGCAGCAGCATGGTCCGCGCCATCGTCGCGGAGATCGCCACCGGGTCGGGCGCGACACCCACGCCCGGGACCACGATGGCCCGGTCCCACAGCTCGTCGAAGAGCACGGTGAGCGCGGTGAGCAGGCCGGGCTCACGGACCACGAGACGACGGTCGTCGGTGGATCCCCACTCCGCCGGCAGCAGCGCGCCGGCCTCGCCGACGATCGCCAGCCGGCTCGGCACCTCCGCGATGATGCGGACCTCCTCGCCGGCCGAGGCCCGCTGGAAGATCACCTGGGGTGCCTCCTCCAGCGCCCGGGCGGGATAGATCGCGCGCGAACGGCGGCCGCCCTCGAGCGCCGCGGTCACCGTCACGTCGACCGCGGACCCGGCCGGCAGCCGCCACTGGTCCGGCCGCAGCCACATGAGGTCGCCCACCGACTGCCGGATCCAGGACTCGAGCAGCAGGGGTACGTCGTGCCCGGTGCGGAGCTCTCCCCCGAGCGGCGCCCCACCGTCCTCGGGGGCGGCCAGCACGTGCGGGAGCTTCGGCAGCGCGCCGCGCAGCTCCTCGATCCGGTCGGTGGCCTGGCGCAGCACGTCGGTCTGCTGGCGCATCAGCTGCGCGATCGCCTCGCCCGGGGGGACCACCACGACCCGGTCGTCCACGTCGATGGCCACCATGCCGGCCTCGACGAAGCGGGCGAGGGAGCCGAGCAGCGCCTCCGGCTCGCGCTCCAGCCCGTGGGCCACGGCGTCGAGCCGCTGGCCGGAGCGCGGCAGCACCTGGCGGTAGGTTTGCTCCTCCTCGGCGGAGAAGCCCAGGATCGAGAGTGCTCCCACCAGCGACTGCACCATGACTGGCATGTTAGTGCCAATGTCAGCAACCGGTCATGATTCGGTGGAAATGCCGTGCCACGATGCTCTCACCGCGCCCACGACCCCGTCGGTCGCACCGCGGGGGATGCGATTCGGGGGGATCGGGCTCACCGTGCCTCGGGGCCGGGAGTGGGCGTGAACTGGACGCCGGAACGAACAGTCGTTCCGGCGTCCAGCGCTGCTTCTGTGGCTTCTCCGGGGACTGTCTCCGGCTAGCGGAGAACCTCCGGCTTCAGGTGCGGGAACAGGATCGTCTCCCGGATGCCGGCGCCGGTGAACAGCATGATCAGCCGGTCCATGCCCAGGCCGAGGCCGCCCATCGGCGGCGCGCCGTACTCCAGCGCCCGCAGGAAGTCCTCGTCGAGCTGCATGGCCTCGACGTCGCCGGCGGCCGCCAGCCGGGACTGCTCGGTGAGCACCTCCCGCTGGATCACCGGGTCGATGAGCTCGCTGAAGGCGGTGCCGCGCTCGACACCGCCGATGATCAGGTCCCAGGCCTCGATCAGGCGCGGGTCCTCGACGGTGCGGGCGGGCCAGCGGCTGCGCGGAGGGCGGGTAGTCGTAGAGGAAGGTCGGCTGCAGCAGGCCGGGCTCGACCAGCTCGCCGAGCAGCTCCATCACCAGGTGCGCAGCCTCCCAGGCCGGGTCGAACTCGAGCTCGTGGCGGGTCAGGTGGCCGCGCAGCGTCTCGGCGTCGGTGTCCGGCGTGACCGTCTCGCCGACGGCCTCGCTGACCGCGTCGTACACCGGGAGCCAGCGCCACTCGCCGTCGAGGTCGATGGTGCCGGCCTCGGTCTCGATCTGGCGGGAGCCGACGGCGTCCGCGGCGGCCAGCACCATGCGGCGCATCAGGTCGGCCATCGTGAACTGGTCGCCGTAGGCCTGGTAGACCTCGAGCATCGTGAACTCGGGGCTGTGCGTGGAGTCGACGCCCTCGTTGCGGAAGATGCGGCCGATCTCGAAGACCTTGTCCACGCCGCCGACGACGGCCTTCTTGAGGTTCAGCTCCAGGGCGATGCGCAGCGTCATCTCCTGGTCGAAGGCGTTGATGTGGGTGCGGAACGGCCGCGCCTTGGCGCCGCCGTGGATGAGCTGGAGGACCGGGGTCTCGATCTCGAGGTAGCCCTCGGCGTTCAGGGTGTCGCGCACCGCCCGGGTGATGGCCGACCGGGTGCGGACCATGTCGCGCGCCTCCTGGCGGACCACCAGGTCGGCGTACCGCTGACGGACCCTGGCCTCCTCGGAGAGGTCGTGGTGCAGCACCGGCAGCGGCCGCAGCGCCTTGGAGGCCATCTCCCACCGGGTCGCCATCACCGACAGCTCGCCGCGGCGCGAGGAGATCACCCGCCCCTCGACGAAGACGTGGTCGCCGAGGTCGACGGTGTGCTTCCACTCGGCCAGCGCCTCCTCGCCCACCTCGGCGAGGCTGAGCATGACCTGGAGCCGGACGCCGGCACCCTCCTGGAGGGTGGCGAAGCAGAGCTTGCCGGTGTTGCGGACGAACATCACCCGGCCGGCGACGCCGACCACGTCCTGGGTCTCCTCGCCGGTCTCGAGGTGGCCCCACTGCTCGCGAACCTGCTCGAGGGAGTGGGTGCGGGCCACGCCCACCGGGTACGCCTGCTTGCCCTCGGCCAGCAGCCGCTCACGCTTGGCGTGACGGACGAGCATCTGGTCGTTGAGGTCGAGGGCGGGATTCTCGGTGGGGGTGTCGTTCACCGGCACAGGGTATCGAGCGTGCTGGTCCTCCCCGTCATCGTGCCCGGACCGACCGGACCGCCGGGGCTCAGCCCAGCAGCGCGTCGTACGCCGCGGGGCTGGAGTCGCGCAGGAACTCCGAGCAGCGCTCCCACTCGGCGGTCTCGCCGATCGAGCGGGCCGCCTTGGCCAGCATCGCCAGCGCACGCAGGAAGCCGCGGTTGGGCTCGTGCTCCCACGGGACCGGGCCGTGCCCCTTCCAGCCGTTGCGGCGCAGCATGTCCAGGCTGCGGTGGTAGCCGACCCGGGCGTAGGCGTAGACGGTCACGTCGTCGGCGCCCTGCTCCGCGGCGGACTCGGCCAGCGCGGCCCAGGCGAACGGCGACTCCGGGTGCCGGCGTACGACGTCGGCGGGGGCGGCACCGCCGTCGAGCTCGGCGGCGGCGGGGTCCTCGGGCAGGTGCGTGGGCGGGGGTCCCGCCATCAGGTCGACGTGGCTCATGCCGTCAGCCTGCCATCCCGGGAATCGTGGGGGGTGATCGGGTGTTGACTGGTGTCATGGCCGACACCGCACCGCAGACCCCTGCCCCGACGGCCCCGGAGGTGCGCCCGTGGCCGGCGCTCTTCGCGCTGTGCCTCGGTTTCTTCATGATCCTGGTCGACACCACGATCGTCACCGTCGCGACCCCGGCGATCATGTCCGAGCTCGACGCCGACGTGAACTCCGTGGTCTGGGTGACCAGCGCCTACCTCCTCGCGTACGCCGTGCCGGTGCTCATCACCGGCCGCCTCGGAGACCGGTTCGGGCCGAAGCGGATCTACCTCATCGGCCTGGTGGTGTTCACGCTGGCCTCGCTGTGGTGCGGCCTGACCACCTCGGTCGAGATGCTGATCGTGGCCCGGGTCGTCCAGGGCCTCGGCGCCGCACTGATGACGCCGCAGACGATGGCGGTCATCACCCGGATCTTCCCCGCCGACCGGCGCGGCCAGGCGATGGCGCTGTGGGGCGCCACCGCCGGCGTGGCCACGCTGATCGGGCCGATCCTCGGCGGCGTGCTGGTCGACACCCTGGGCTGGGAGTGGATCTTCTTCATCAACGTCCCGGTCGGCGTCGTCGGCTTCGTCCTCGCCTGGCGCCTGGTGCCCACGTCTCGAGACGCACTCGCACCAGTTCGACTGGCTCGGTGTCGCGCTCAGCGGGCTCGGCATGTTCGCCCTCGTGTTCGGCATCCAGGAGGGCCACCAGTACGACTGGGGCGAGATCACCGGGATCGTCAGCGTGTGGAGCCTGATCATCACTCGGACTGGTCTTCCTCGGCCTCTTCGTGTGGTGGCAGGCGGTCAACCGCAACGAGCCGCTGGTGCCGCTGTGCCTGTTCTCCGACCGCAACTTCTCGATCTCCAACTTCGCGATCTCCACGATGTCGTTCACGGCGACGTCGATGGGCTTCCCGCTGATGCTGTACGCCCAGCTGGTGCGCGGCCTGTCGCCGACCGAGGCGGCGCTGCTGATGGTGCCGATGGCGGCGGTGTCGATCGTGATGGCGCCGATCGTCGGGCGCTACACCGACCGGGTGCACCCGCGCGTGCTGACCGGCTTCGGCTTCGCGTTCACCGCGGCGTCGATCCTGTGGCTGTCCCGGGTGATGACGCCCGACTCCGCGACCTGGGAGATCCTGCTGCCGATGGCACTCCTCGGCTTCGGCATGGCCGGCATCTGGGCGCCGCTGGCCGCCACCGCCACCCGCAACCTCCCGCTGCGGATGGCCGGGGCCGGCGCCGGGCGTCTACAACGCCACCCGCCAGGTCGGGGCCGTGCTCGGCTCGGCGGCGATCGCGGTGCTCATGGACAGCCGCCTGGCCGCCCAGGGACTGACCGCCGGAGCGTCCGGCGAGGTCACGACGGGTCCGCTGCCCGCGCCGCTGCACCTGCCCGTTCAGCGACGCCATGGCGCAGTCCATGCTGCTGCCCGCGGCGATGCTGGTGCTCGGCCTGGTGTCGGTGATGTTCTTCGTGCTGCCGCGGCACCTCGTGACGCCGGTGCCGGCCACCGAGGCGACCTCCGAGGAGCCCGCTCCGGCACCCTGACCCGCGCTGTAACGCGGGGTTCTGTTGGCCCAGTGCGACCCCGGCGCCGTGCGGACCGACAAGAACCCCGCGTTACAGGTGGCGATGGGCGATCACGCCGGCACGCGTCGGCTGCGCAATCCGGCGTGCGTACTCCGCCAGGTTCGGAGGCAGCACCACACCGAACCGCGCGGACGTGACGGCGTACTCCCGGCGCAGACGGACCAGCGCCCGCTGGCGGGCGGCTCCCCACAGGTCCTCCCAGATGATGCGCGAGCACCCGAGGCCCTCGGCGCAGATGAGGCGTTCCCGCTTCTTCTCTTCCCACACCACCTCGTCCACGGGTCGACCGGCCAGGCCTCCGTCCTCGATGCGCTGATACTTCACCCGGCCGTCGAACTCGAACACGTGACAGCCGACCCGCAGGTCACACCACACGGTGCGCCCGGCGAGCCGGACCGGGAACTGGGTCTCGGCCCGACCGACTCCCAGCTCCTCCACGAGCAGACGCGCGAGCGACTCCCCCACTGACTCGGCACCGGGGTCGGCGTACGGCACGGCGGCCCGCACCGCACTGATGCCCGGCCAGTTGCGCATGCCGGTCAGCTGGGATTCGAGGTCACGGCGGCTGACGCCTCGTCGAAGTACGCCGTCGCACGCGACCACCCCGGCCTGGAAGCCGTGCTCCCGACCGATGTCGAGCGCCGTGCGGGCCAGCCCGGTCACCTTCAGCCCGTCGGCGTCGACGATGGGCGGCTCGTTGATGGAGAGGTGATGCTTGATCCCGTGCTCGGTGCGCCCGCCGCCGACGCCGGGTCGCGTGATGTGGACCAGCTCCACGCTCGGCCGCAGCAGAGGAAGGCCGAGTGATCGCGCGGCCGAGTCGTGACTCAGGACATGGGGCACCCGGAGCGTGAGCTCGGCCGCGCGGTCGCGCAGGAGCGGTCGGTCGACGTACTCGTCCTGCGCCGTCCAGGCGGAGCGGTCCATGTAGACGCCGCGGCGGACGATCACCCACGGGCTGGTGCCGGACGTGAGCCGACGCAGCTCGTGCTCGGAGTAGCCGGCCACGAGCGCCTGGGCACGCGTGACGAGTCCCCACTGACGGGCGGCGACGACAGCGAGATCCGGGCGCATGCCTGAAGACTCGCGCCGCGACCGACCGCACCGGGCCTATGGCGGCGGGACCTGTGGATCTGCGGCGTCGTGGCGGCGGCTGTGGCCGGATACCGGGCCGCGGAGACCGCCCCCGCAGCTGTAACGCGGGGTTGTGGATGCTCAGTGCGGCGCCGGGACCGCGCTCAGCAGCAACAACCCCGCGTTACAGCGACGCACGGCGTGCGTCAGCCGGTGACGGAGGTCCCGGCCGAGCGGAGGTTCTGGCAGGCCTCGACGACGCGGGCGGCCATGCCGGCCTCGCCCGCCTTGCCCCAGGCACGCGGGTCGTAGGCCTTCTTGTTGCCCACCTCGCCGTCGACCTTGAGGACGCCGTCGTAGTGGGCGAACATGTGCGCGGCGACGGGGCGGGTGAAGGCGTACTGCGTGTCGGTGTCGACGTTCATCTTGACCACGCCGTAGTCCACGGCCGCGCCGATCTCCTCGGCGGTCGAGCCGGAGCCGCCGTGGAAGACCAGGTCGAACGGCTTCGCGCCGGCCTGCAGGCCGAGCTTCTCGACGACCGCCTCCTGGGCGGACTTGAGGATCTCGGGGCGGAGCTTGACGTTGCCCGGCTTGTAGACGCCGTGCACGTTGCCGAAGGTCAGCGCCGTCAGGTAGCGGCCGTTCTCGCCGGTGCCGAGCGCGGCGACGGTGGCCAGCGCGTCCTCGGGGGTGGTGTAGAGCTTCTCGTCGATGGCGCCGACGACACCGTCCTCCTCGCCGCCGACCACGCCGACCTCGATCTCGAGGATGATGTGCGCCGCGGCGCAGGCCGCGAGCAGCTCCTCGGCGATCTGGAGGTTCTCCTCCAGGGGCACCGCGGAGCCGTCCCACATGTGCGACTGGAACAGCGGGGCCTCGCCGCGGGCGACGCGCTCCTTGCTGATCTCGACCAGCGGCCGGACGAAGCCGTCGAGCTTGTCCTTGGGGCAGTGGTCGGTGTGCAGCGCGATGTTGACCGGGTAGTTCTTGGCGACCTCGGCGGCGTACGCCGCGAAGGCGACCGAGCCGGAGACCATGCTCTTCACCGACGGGCCGGAGAGGTACTCCGCACCGCCGGTCGAGACCTGGATGATGCCGTCCGAACCGGCATCGGCGAAGCCCTTCAGGGCGGCGTTCAGGGTCTGGGACGACGAGACGTTGATCGCGGGGTAGGCGAAGGCGTTGGCCTTGGCGCGGTCCAGCATCTCGGCGTAGACCTCGGGGGTGGCGATGGGCATCGGGGGTCTCCTCGGGTTCACTGCAGACGTCGCGGCCAGCCTAGACCCAACCGGGACCCGACCTCCCGGACGATCCGAGCCATCTCAGGGGGTGAGGGCCCGGCCCGACGGCGACCCGTGACAACCGATCTGCCGATGCGTGCGTCTTCGAGGGTGACAGGCTGACACCCGAGGGGGACGCCATGGAGCTGCGCGACGCCGAGCTGCACGACCTCATCGACGGGTCCTTCGGCGACGGTCCGGAGCACCGACCCGTGGACGACCGGGTCACCGCCGGCAGGCGGGCCGTCGCCCGTCGCCGGATGGCCACCGCGGCCGGGACGGCGGCCGTGCTGGCGATCGTGGGCGCCGGTGCCTGGCTGACCGGCGGCGACGCGGACCGGGCCGGCGACCCCCGGTGGCCAGGGCCTGTCGGTGGCCGAGGCGGCCGCCGAGCTCGGGATCGCGGCGGGCACCGTCAAGAGCCACACCTCGCGCGGTGTCGAGGCGCTGAGCTCGGCGCTGGCCGCGGCGGAGCACTGAGCGCCGGCGGCTAGCCTCGACCGTGTGCGCCTGCTGACCAGCTCCCGCGCGAGCACCGTCGACCACGACCCGGACCAGGTCTGGGCCGTGGTCGCGTGCGGCCGGCCGGGCCCGCGGTGGTACGCCGACGCGGCGCCGTTCGTGGTCCGCGGGGCGCTCGACCGGCTGGTCGGCGGTGCGGGTCGGCGCTGGCCGGCACCCGACCGCGACCTCCTCACCGCGGGTGACACCGTCGGCTTCTGGCGGGTCGTCCGGGCGACCGACGGTGTCCTCGACCTCGAGGCCGTGGTGCGGGCGCCGGGCCGGGTCACGCTCCGCACGGAGGTCACCCCGGACGGGACCGGGGCCCGGGTCGCCCAGGCCGTCACCTTCGAACCGCACGGCGTGCTCGGGACGGCGTACCTCCTGGCAGACCTCCCGGCCCGGGAGGCGGTCATCACGCTCGCCCACCGGCGGCTGCTCGGCGACCTGCGCACCGCTCGCACATCCGTCACCTGACGAGAGGACACCCATGGCGAAGGCCTACTGGATCAACACCTTCCGCAGCATCAGCGACCAGGACAAGCTCGCGGCGTACGTCGAGCTGGCCGGCCCGGCGATGCGCGCTGCCGGGGGCACGTTCCTGGCCCGGGGACTGCCCGCCGCGGCCTTCGAGTCCGGCATCGTCGAGCGCACGACGCTCATCGAGTTCCCCAGTGTCGAGGCCGCGGTCGCGGCGTACGAGAGCAGGGCCTACCAGGACGCGCTCGCGGCGCTGGGCGACGGCGCGGAGCGGGACCTGCGGATCATCCCGGCCGCCGAGTGAGCCGAGTCGCCTAGCCCCGCCAGGCGTCCTCGCCGGCGAGGTCGGCGTACCTCGTGATCCAGGTGTGCATCGCGATCGCGGCCGCGGCACTGGCGTTGATCGACCGGGTCGAGCCGAACTGCGCGATGGAGAACGTCCCGTCGCACGCCTCGCGGGCCGGCGCGGACAGGCCCGGCCCCTCCTGGCCGAACAGGAAGCAGACCCGGCGCGGCACCTCCATCGTCTCCAGGTGCGCGGACCCCGGCAGGTTGTCGATACCGAGCAGCCGGACGTCCCGCTCGTGGAGGTACGCCGCCAGGTCGGCCGCGGTCTCGTGGTGCCGCACGTGCTGGTAGCGGTCGGTGACCATGGCCCCGCGGCGGTTCCACCGCTTGCGCCCGACGATGTGCACCTCGGCGGCCAGGAAGGCGTTGGCGGTGCGCACGATGGTGCCGATGTTGAAGTCGTGCTGCCAGTTCTCGATGGCGACGTGGAAGTCGTGGCGCCGGGTGTCGAGGTCGCCGACGATCGCCTCCATCGTCCAGTAGCGGTACCGGTCGACCACGTTGCGGCGGTCGCCCTCGCGCAGCAGCACGGCGTCGTACTCCTCGCCCTCGGGCCACGGGCCCTCCCACGGCCCGACGCCGACCTCCTCCGGGCCGTGCGGCATCGGGTCGTACGGCGCGCGGGCGTCGTCGCCGGGCGTGCTCCCGGGCTGCGGGTCAGAAGGCGGACACATGTGCAGGCGCCCGCTGCGGCCGGCTCAGGGCCCGGATGACGGCGGCCTGGCCGTGCCGACGCACGGCCACCCCGGCCAGCAGGGCGAGCACCCGCTCGACCACCGGGTCGGGGAACTGCGGGGTGGGTACGTCGATGCTCGCGGCGAGGTCGTCGCCGTGGACGACCATCTCCATGCAGCGGGTGACGACGAAGTCCTCCGTGGTCAGCGACCAGCCCTGCCAGGGGATGTGCACGGTGTCCGGGGTGCGCTGCTGCCCCAGCGCGCCGGCCAGGCGCGAGAGCTCGGCGCGGGCCTGCGCGACCAGTGCCTCCTGGCCCACCGCCGCCTGGGCGTCGGAGGTCTCGCGGATCCCGACGTTGACCTCGGCCTCGAGGTCCTCGTTGGCCCAGGGGGCCCGGGCGTAGTGCTCGGCGAGTGCGATGGCCGGCTCGTCCTCCGGCGGCGCGGACAGCAGTCGGTCGACGATCCCGACCTGGGCGAGCAGGTGCTGGGTGAGGCCGCCGACCGTCATCCCCGCGCACGCGCTCTCGCGCGTCCAGGCCGCCCCGACCTCGGGCCGTGCGGCCAGGTCGACGACGGTCCGCGCGGCGGTCTCGAGGTACGGCGCGAAGGTGGCGTCCACGCCCGGAACCCTACCCGCGGACCGCCCTGCCTCCCGCGGTCACGGCCAGGAGGGCGTGGTCCCGGGAGGGGGGCCCTCGACGGACCACCCGGTCCAGACCGAACCGCGCACAGGTGGCGCTCAGGTGCCGCGGATAGGGTGCACGCGTGATCGTCGACCTGCTGCACCCCCTGCTGCTCGGACTCAACTGGATGGACCCCGAGTGGCTGCTGGAGCGCTTCGGCCAGGCGATGTTCTGGGTGTCCATGGCCATCGTCTTCGTCGAGTGCGGCCTGCTCTTCCCGATCCTGCCCGGCGACTCCCTGCTCTTCAGCGTGGGCCTGTTCATCCACCGGGCCGGGGCCGGCGAGGCCGGGATCGACATGCCGATCGTGCTGGCCTGCGTGCTGCTGTCGACCGCGGCGTTCCTCGGCAACGTCACCGGCTACGAGATCGGCCGGTGGATCGGGCCGCGGATCTACGAGCACGACGGCCGCTTCATCAAGCCGCAGCACTTCACCAAGACCCACGAGTTCTTCGAGAAGCACGGCGCCAAGGCGCTGGTGCTCGGCCGGTTCGTGCCGATCGTCCGGACCTTCATCACCCTGGTGGCGGGCGTCGGGCAGATGAACCGTCGCCACTTCTTCGTCTGGTCCGCGGTCGGCGCGGTGCTCTGGGCCACCGGGCTGACCCTGCTCGGCTACTTCCTCGGCGGCATCGACTTCCTCCAGCAGAACCTCGAGGCGACGGTCCTGCTGATCGTGCTCGTCTCGGTGCTGCCGATGGCCTTCGAGTGGTGGCGGCACCGGCGCCAGCTGGCCCAGGCCATCGAGGAGCTCGACGACTAGTTGTCGTAGTCTTTCCATTCTTGGAGTCGGGGTATCGAACAGGCGCGGAGGTGATATGCACACCTCCATGCTGCCGGCCGCAGAGCTCCACCTGCACCTCGAAGGCACCCTCGAACCCGAGACGATCTTTGCGATCGCGGAACGGAACAAGATCGCGCTGCCGTACTCAAGCATCGACCAACTGCGGGCACGCTATGCCTTCACCGACCTGCAGTCGTTCCTGGACCTGTGCTACACCAACGTCGACGTCCTGCGGACCGCCGAAGACTTCGCCGACATGACGACGGCCTATCTGGAGCGGGCGGCTGCGGCGGGGCTGCGGCACGCTGAGGTCTTCCTCAACCCGCAGGCACACACTGCCCGGGGGGTCCCCCTGCCCGAAGTCATGGCGGGAGTCACCAGCGCCCTCTCCGAGTCGCTACGGACTCATGGGCTGAGCACCGGGCTGATCGTGGCGTTCCTGCGGGATGAGAGCGAAGAGTCGGCGATGGCAACCCTCAACGCAGCCCTGGCCCTGGACGCAGCGTTCATTGGCGTGGGTCTCGACTCCGCTGAGGTAGGGCACCCTCCGTCGAAATTCGCCAAGGTGTTCCAACGCGCTCGCGCCGAGGGTCTGCACCGCGTGGCCCACGCTGGTGAAGAAGGTCCACCCAGCTACATCTGGGAGGCGCTCGACGTGTTGGGCGTCGAGCGGATCGACCACGGCGTGCGCTGCCTCGATGACGAACAGCTCGTCCGGCGCCTCGTTGAGGACCAGGTGCCGCTGACCGTGTGCCCTCTGTCGAACGTGAGGCTACGAGTAGTTGAAGACATCGCCTCACACCCGTTGTCAACCATGCTGGAGCGAGGGATCAAGGTGACCGTCAATTCTGACGACCCGGCGTACTTCGGTGGCTACGTCGACGACAATCTCGACGCCCTCACCCAAGCCGGCCATCTCACAAGTGCAGACCTCGTGACGCTGGCTCGCAACTCAATTGAGGCATCCTTCGCCGATCCCGGACGCAAGCAGCAACTGCTGAATGAGCTCGGCGTCGCGCTCAGCGAACCGGATGGCAAGCACCGCGGGACTCCCGGCCGACCGACCTAGCCACAGCGCGTCCCTGGCGATCCTCATCTGGACCAACGACTTGTGCGACACGACCTGGTCCCCGCTCGGCTGGTCCGGGCTCAGCGCCGGGGCTGCCGGTCCTTCAGCACGCCGAAGGCGATCATCCGGTTGTCGGTGTGGAAGATCTCCGAGCAGGTGGTCAGCGTGATCAGCCGCTGCCCGGGCTCCTGCGCCGGCTGGACGCCGCCCTCCTCGGGGTTCGTCGGCAGCGGGTCGACCACCCAGCCCGCGGTGAACGGCACCACCAGGTCGTCGCCGCCGCTGGTCAGCTCGTAGGTGTACGTCGTGGTCCGGGTCTCGATGATCACCTGGTCACCGGCCTGCAGGTCGGGCATCCGGCGCAGCGGCTCCCCGTGGGTGACCCGGTGCGCGGCGAGCGCGTAGTTGCCCTTCTGGCCGGGTCCGGCGGTGTCGGCGAAGTGCCCGAACCCGGCGGCCAGCACGTCGTCCGAGGTGCCCTCGAGGACCGGGATCACGTAGTCGTCCCCGAACCGCGGGATCCGCACCAGCGCGGTCGCCGCCCCCTCGGGCACCCGCACCGCGTCGTCACGGGAGGCTCCGGTGGCCGGCTCGTCCCAGTCGCGGCGTACCTCGGTGACGATCCGCTCCTGCGCCCGGTGGGAGACCCAGTTCGTCCCCCAGAACTGCCACGCGACGTACCCGAGCAGGCCGAGGCCGACCGCGATCAGCAGCAGCCCGAGCCAGCGCATCCAGCGCCGCTGCGGGCGCCGCGGCGCCGGCGCGTCGGCCCGGGAGGCGGTCTGCTCGCTGGTCACCCCCCGATTGTCGCCGACTACCCTGCATCGCATGGCGGGTCACGCGAAAAGGCTGGACGGAATCCCCCCGACGATCTTCTCCACGATGTCGGCACTGGCGGTGCGCACCGGCGCGGTGAACCTCGGGCAGGGGTTCCCCGACAGTGACGGACCATCCGTCCGTCGTCGAGCGGGCGGTCGAGGCGATGCGGGCCGGCGACAACCAGTACGCACCCGGCATCGGCACGCCCGACCTGCGCCGGGCGATCGCAGGGCACCAGTGGCGGCACTACGGCCTGGAGCTCGACCCCGACCGCGAGGTGGTGGTCACCACCGGCGCCACCGAGGGGATCGCGGCCGCCCTGCTCGGCCTCGTCGACCCCGGCGACGAGGTCGTCGTGCTCGAGCCGTACTACGACTCGTACGTCGCGATGATCGCCTTCGCCGGAGGCGTACGCCGCCCGGTGACGCTGCGGGCGCCGGACTTCCGGCTCGACGTCGACGAGCTACGGGCCGCGGTGACCGACCGGACCCGGCTGCTGCTGGTGAACACCCCGCACAACCCGACCGGCACGGTGCTGACCCGGGCCGAGCTCGAGGCCATCGCCGCGGTGGCGATCGAGCGCGACCTGGTCGTGGTCACCGACGAGGTCTACGAGCACCTGGTCTTCGACGACCACGAGCACGTGCCGCTGTGCACGCTGCCGGGGATGGCGGAGCGCACGGTCACCCTGTCCAGCGCCGGCAAGATGTTCTCCTTCACCGGCTGGAAGATCGGCTGGGCGACCGGCCCGGCCGACCTCGTGGGTGCGGTCCTCGGCCGCCAAGCAGTGGCTGTCCTTCAGCAGCGGCACCCCGCTCCAGGCCGCGGTCGCGCACGCGCTGGAGCACGAGGCCGGGTTCTACGACGAGCTGGCCGGCTCACTGCAGAAGCGCCGGGACCTCCTCTGCACCGGCCTGGCCGGGCTGGACGTCGACGTACGCGTCCCCCAGGGCACCTACTTCGCCACGACCGACGTACGCCGCCTCGGCTGGAAGGACGGCATGGAGTTCTGCCTGGCGCTGCCGGAGCGCGCTGGCGTGGTGGCGATCCCGGCGCAGGCGTTCTACGACGACCTCGACGAGGGACGGCACCTGGTGCGGTGGGCGTTCTGCAAGGAGCCCGAGGTCATCGAGGACGGACTGCGGAGGCTGCAGGCCGCCGACCTGCACGCCTGACCGGGTGTCCCGTTCCTCACGAAGGCGCCGGCAGCACGCAGAACTCGTTGCCCGACGGGTCGGTGTAGGAGCGCCACGGCAGCACGCCCCAGTCCGTGTGGAGCCTCCCGCCGCCGCGCTCGGAGAATGGCTGCCTCGACTGCGTCGGGATCCTCTCCGGTCTCGAGCCGGACGTCGAGGTGCAGCCGGTTCTTGGTCCGCGCCCTTGGGTGCCTGCTCGGGGGACAGCTCGAGGAGCGGACCCCGCAGCGACGGGTGACGCAGGGAGCGGGGAGCGACCCCCGCGACCTCGGTCCAGCCGGTCAGCCAGGACCAGAAGTCCGCGTCCCTGTCGGGGTCGGCGGAGTCGAGGGGCAGCGCCGCGAGGGGACCGCTGTCGGCGTACGCCGCTCGATCCTCCATCACGCAGCAGGGATTGCCCTCCGGGTCGGCGAGCACCACCCAGGGCACGTCGCCCTGGCCGATGTCGAGGTGTCGCGCGCCCAGGCCGAGCAGTCGATCGACCTCCTCGGCCTGGCCGGCGCCGCCGGCGAGGTCGACGTGGAGCCGCGGCGACTCGGTCCGCGGCTCGGGGACACGCGGGAAGCACAGGTCGAGCACCGGTCCGCCCTCGACGGTGAGCCGCGTCTCGAAGATGTCAGGCTCGTCGGTCAGCCGCTCGGCGCCGACCACCGCCTCCCAGAACCGGCCCAGCCGCTGCGGCTCGACGGCGTCGATGACGAGGTTCTCCAGGTACATGAGCCCACCGTAGGTGGCAGCAGGCGGCGACCCTCAAGCCATTTTCGCCACGCCCGCGAACAGACGTGCCTCGGTCGAGGTGTCCGGGACGTCGCTCAGTGAGACCTCACCAGGGAGAGGTCCACCGCTTCGCGCTGCCGCTGAGCATCAGCGACATCACCGTCAGCGACACGACCAGCCACGCGAACGGCACGATCGCGAAGAACAGCAGCAGGCTGATCGCGGCGGTCACCACGGAGAGCAGGGCCAGCGAGACCCGGGCCGCCTTCGACCGGTTGCGGTGGACGCGCACGGCCAGCCAGATCGCCAGCACGGACAGCACCACCGCGACCGCGCCGCCGATGGTGAGGATCTGGGCCAGCTCGCGGGCGGTCAGGCCCATGGCGTCGAGGTCGTTCCTCTGCGCCGAGCGCCGCTCGAAGCCGGCCCGGTCCACGTTGACGGCGAGCAGGGCCCACAGCCCGATGACCAGGGCGATCCCGGAGAACACCCAGGTCAGCCAGCAGCCGATCGTGACGGACGCCGGCCGGCGGTCGGCGTCCGGGTCGGGCTCGGGCTCCGGCGGGGACGGCGTCTCGCCGTACGGCAGCATGCCGAAGTTCGGCAGGTGCGGCGACCTCTGCGGAGGCTGCTCGGTCATGGTCGTGTGTCCTTGCTCGTGCCGGGGGTGCTTCAGGAGGTGGGCGGGGTACGTCGGGCGAACCACGCGGAGACGGCCGGCCGGGTGAGGAGCAGTGCACCGGCCGCGCACGGGATCGTGAACAGGAACAGCACCGGCGACGCGATCGCCATCAGCGAGCGAGAGCAGCGTGGCGGCGGACGCCGAGAGCATCAGCGTCCAGCGGGCCCAGGAACGCCCGACGTAGGTCAGGATGGCCAGGCCGATCGCCCCGAGGCCCCAGGCACCGAACACCGCGGCCAGCCCCATCGACCAGGCACGCAGCTGGTCGGGGTTCAGGCCGCTGTCGGCGAACCGGTCGTCGGAGGAGTAGACCTCGTCGATGACCGACGGGTCGGCGGCGAACGCGACCAGGACCAGCGCCATCGCCGCGACCACGATCCCGGAGAAGACCCAGGTCAGCAGGCAGGCCTGCACGAGCTCGCGCGGGCGGGCGTCGGTCGACGGGAGCGCCGGCTGCTGCTGCAGCCACTGCTGCCGGGCCCACTCCTGCTGGGCCGCCTGCAGCTGCGACTCGGGCCACTGCTGCGGGGGCACCTGGCCGGTGGGCTGGCCCGGCTGCGCCTGCTGGCCCTGGGCTGCTGGCCCTGCTGCGGCTGCTGGCCCTGCTGCGGCGGGGCCTGGTCGGTCGGGGTCGCGGACGGCGTGCCGAACCCGGCGTACGCCGCGGGGCCGCGGTCCTGCGCGGGTGCGGGCGGCTCGGGCGCCGGGGGCTCGGGCCGGGTCGCGGTGCGCTGCGGGGCGCGGCCGTCGAACCAGTCGCGGGCCGGGCGCGTCCAGAGCATGATGACCGCGACCGCGACCATCGACGACATGAAGCCACCGGTGACCAGCCCGGCCAGGAAGAGCGGCACCGCGAGCACGGTGAGCCCGAGGCGGGCGCGTCGGTTGCGACGCAGCACGTGGACGCCCAGGATCGCCGCGGCGGTGGCGCAGCCGGCCGCGACGAGCCCCAGGACGTGCATCACCGTCAGCACCTGCTGGACGTCGAACCCGGTGCCCTTCAGCGGCGGCTCGGAGAGCACCCGCTGCACCCGCTCGCGGGTGTCGATCGAGCGCAGGTTCGCGATCAGGTCGAAGACGGTGATCACGATGGCGGCGGAGCCCAGGATCGTGACCCACCCGGCCATGGTGACCTGGGGCGGGCGGGTGGAGGTGGGCTCGCTCATGTCGCCATCTTCTCAGGCCCGTCCGAATGCGGCAGCGGGACGGGTCAGCTGCCCGGGGTGAGCGTCAGCCCCTCCTCGCCGACGTCGACGGTCACCGATCCCCCGTCGCCGACCTCGCCGCCGATCAGCAGCCGGGCGAGCGGGTCCCCGATCGCGGTCTGGATCAGGCGCCGCAGCGGGCGGGCGCCGTACGCCGGGTCGTAGCCGGTCTCCGCCAGCCAGGTCTCCGCCGCCTCGGTCACGGTGATGGTGATCCGGCGGACCGCCAGCCGCTTCTCGAGCAGCGCGAGCTGGAGGTCGACGATGTGGGTCAGGTCGTCGCGGGTGAGCGCGTCGAACACGACCACCTCGTCGAGCCGGTTGAGGAACTCCGGCTTGAAGTGCGCGCGGACCACGCCCATCACCGACTCCTTCTTCACCTCCGGCGACAGCCCCGGGTCGACCAGGAAGTTCGAGCCCAGGTTGCTGGTGAGGATCAGCAGGGTGTTGCGGAAGTCGACGGTGCGGCCCTGGCCGTCGGTCAGCCGGCCGTCGTCGAGCACCTGCAGCAGGATGTCGAACACCTCGGGGTGCGCCTTCTCGACCTCGTCGAGCAGCACCACGGAGTACGGCCGGCGGCGCACCGCCTCGGTGAGCTGGCCGCCCTCGTCGTACCCGATGTAGCCCGGGGGCGCGCCGACCAGGCGGGCGACCGAGTGCTTCTCGGAGTACTCGCTCATGTCGATGCGCACGATGGCGCGGTCGTCGTCGAAGAGGAAGTCGGCCAGCGCCTTGGCCAGCTCGGTCTTGCCGGTGCCGGTCGGGCCGAGGAACAGGAAGCTGCCGGTCGGCCGGTTCGGGTCGGAGATGCCCGCCCGCGAACGGCGTACGGCGTCGCTCACGGCGTTGACCGCGGCCTTCTGGCCGATCAGGCGGGTGCCGATCACCGACTCCATCTCGAGGAGCTTGGCGGTCTCGCCCTGGAGCATCCGGCCGGTCGGGATGCCGGTCCAGGCCTCGACGACCTCGGCGATCTGCTCGGGCCCGACCTCCTCGCCGACCAGCGGCTCGATCTCGGCCTTCTCCGCCGCCTCGGCCTCCTTCAGCTTCTTCTCCAGCTCGGGGATCTTGCCGTAGAGGATCTCGCTGGCCTCGTCGAGCCTGCCCTCGCGCATCAGCTTGTCGGCATGCACCCGGACGGCGTCCAGGCGCCGGCGCAGCTCGCCCTCGTCCTCGAGCGAGGCCTTCTCCTGCTCCCAGCGAGCCTCGAGCCCGCGCAGCTCCTCCTCGCGGTCGGCGAGGTCGGAGCGCAGCACGGCGAGCCGCTCGACGGAGGCCTCGTCGGACTCCTTGGCGAGCGCGAACTCCTCCATCTTCAGCCGGTCGACGGACCGGCGGAGCTTGTCGATCTCCTCCGGCGAGGACTCGATCTCCATGCGCAGTCGGGAGGACGCCTCGTCGATCAGGTCGATCGCCTTGTCGGGCAGCTGCCGGCCGCTGATGTAGCGGTCGGAGAGGGTGGCGGCGGCGACCAGCGCGGCGTCGGTGATCCGGACGCCGTGGTGGGCTTCGTACTTCTCCTGGATGCCGCGCAGGATCTGGATGGTGTCCTCGACGCTCGGCTCGCCGACGAAGACCTGCTGGAAGCGGCGCTCGAGGGCGGGGTCCTTCTCGATCCGCTCGCGGTACTCGTCGAGCGTGGTCGCGCCGATCATGTGCAGCTCGCCGCGGGCCAGCATCGGCTTGAGCATGTTGCCGGCGTCCATCGCGGAGTCGCCGCCGGCGCCCGCCCCCACCACGGTGTGCAGCTCGTCGATGAAGGTGACGATCTGGCCGCCCGCGTCCTTGATCTCCTCGAGGACGGCCTTGAGCCGCTCCTCGAACTCGCCGCGGTACTTCGCCCCGGCGACCATCGCGGCCAGGTCGAGGCTGAGCACCCGGCGGCCCTTGAGGGAGTCGGGCACGTCGCCGGCGACCACGCGCTGGGCCAGCCCCTCGACGACGGCGGTCTTGCCGACGCCGGGCTCGCCGATGAGGACCGGGTTGTTCTTGGTACGCCGGCTCAGCACCTGCACGACGCGGCGGATCTCGGTGTCGCGGCCGATGACCGGGTCGAGCCGCCCCTCCTCGGCCGCCTGCGTGAGGTCGACGGAGTACTTCTCGAGCGCTTCGTACGTCGACTCGGCGTCCTCGCTGGTGACGCGCCGGTTCCCGCGGACCGCGGTGAGGCCGTCCCGGAGCCCGGCCTCGGTCAGCCCGGCATCGGTGAGCACCTTCTGCGCCGGGCTCTCGACCCCGGCGACCGCGATCAGCAGGTGCTCGGTGGCGACGTAGTCGTCCTTCATGCCGGCGGCGAGGTCGAGCGCGGCCGCCAGCACCCGGGTCAGCGCGGCGGAGGCGCCGGGCTGCTGCACGGTGGCGCCGCTGGCCTTCGGCAGGGCGTTCATGACGGACTCGGCGCGCGCGGTCAGCGCGGCGACGTCGACACCCGCCTTGGACACCAGGTTGCGGCTGGTGCCCTCGGGGTCGCGCAGCAGCGCGACGAGCAGGTGGACGGGCTCGGTGTGGGTGTTGCCCGCGGTGGTCGCGGACAGCTGGGCGGCCTCGATGGCTGCGCGGCTTCGGGTGGTGAACTTCTCGGCACCGAACTGGCTCAACGTCGTCCCTCCGTGGTGTGCGCCTCAACGCGGTGATGCGACGGCACCCAGTGTGTCCGTCACCCTCTCAACGCGCCAGAAGTTGAGTCTGTTCCACTCAACTTTGGATTTCTGCGCGCCTTCGGCCCAGCCCTTCACGTACATGACCTCGGCCGCCCTCGACGCCGGCGCCACGGCGTACATCGTCAAGGGCGTCAGCCCGGCGAGCATCGCCGAGCACCTGCGGCGGGTGGCCCGTGCGGGGGCGGTGCGGCCGGTGGCGCCGTACCCGTTCCAGGGGGAGTACCACCCCACCGACATGACCGGCTGACCGCCGACCTGTCGCAGACTGACCCGCGCTCACTCCGGGTCGGGCTCGGGCTCCGGCTCCGGTGGCACCCGGTGGTCCGGCAGGTCCGCAGGATCCTCCTCCGGCTCCAGCAGGCAGGCCCGGCAGAAGTCCTCGCCGAACGGCGTGAGGTGGATGCTGCGCCGGACCACCTTGGCGAACTTCACCGAGTGCAGCGCCGCCAGCACGTCGGGCTGCGCCTCGACCACCTGGTAGTCCATCTGGTCGCTCACCGGCTCGCGGGCCAGCCAGACCAGGCCGAGCCGCTCGAGGTTGTTGAGGTACGACGGCACCCGGTCGGCGTACCGGGCACCCGACCGCGACCCGATCATGGTCAGCCCCTGGGCAATCAGGTGCGAGCTCACCCTGCCGACGGGTCCCCCGGTGCGTACGTCGACGCTGGGCTGCGGGCCACCCCGGGCCAGCAGCAGGAGGATGCGCGCCTCGTCGGGAGCCAGGTCGTCGAGGATCCGGGAGAACGCCGGGTGGGTGTCCTCCTCCGACCAGACGTCGCGGGACCGCTCGAGCAGCCGCGCGCCCCGTGCCCGCAGGTCGTCGAGGTCGGACTCCGGCTCGCCGCGTCGCTCGGCGACCACGACGCCGTCGACGGTCGGGAGCACCGCGATCACCGGGACGCCGTCGGCCAGTGCGTCGGCGAGCGGCGCGCCGTCCTGGATCCGGCGGGCCACCGTCGAGACCGTGCGGGCGGCCTCGGCGACGTCGCGGGCGACCTCCTCGACCAGCTCGGCCGAGGCCTCGGGGTCGGTGACCGTCCGCAGCACCAGCCGGCCGGTCCGCCCGGCAGCGCCGGCGGTCCACACCGTCGAGCGCCACCACGCGCCGGCCGCGATCCGGGCCAGCCCCGGGACCTGCTCCAGCCGCTCGTCCATCAGCCCCCCACTCCGAAGATCGCGAGGTGGAGGAGCCCACCCCCGAAGCCCATGATGGCGCCGTGGGCGTAGAGCATCCACTCGTCCTCCCGGATCGCGGCCCGCATCATCTCCACGAAGTCGCGCGGCGGCAGCTCCTGGCAGCGGCGGGCGACCATCTCGCGGATCCGGGTGGCCTGCTGCCGGCTGAACTCCTGGTCGCGGAACGGGATGATCGTCCGGTCGACGGCGGCCTCGGCGAGGGAGTCCCGGATGTTGTCGAAGTGCTCGGTGCCCACCGCCACGCGCACGGCGGCGCGGGCCCGGCCGGCCGCACGGTCGATGGCCGGGCGCATCGACTCGGCGAGGAGGTAGCGGGTGCGGTCGCCGTTGGGCCCGTTGAGCAGGAAGTCGCCGATGTGCTCCAGGGTGATCACGTCGCTGGCGATGATGTCGGCGTACACCTGCGCGGCCTCGGGCTGCCGGCGCGGGAACAGCCCGTGGACCGTGAACGGGCCGTACCTCCGTGGCTCTGGGGGCTCGAAGATCAGCCACATGCCGAGGGCGTTGGTGGCCCACCCGACGAGTACGCCGAGGATCGGCAGCAGCCACCACTGGTGGAAGACCTGGTCGACGAGCGCCACGGGGATGCCGAGCAGGAAGCCGAAGATGAAGCCGAAGTTGACCATCATCCGGAGCTCTCGCTCACCGAAGTCGCGGAAGATGCGGACCACCAGCGACGGGTCGGCGCTGAACTGGTCGATGACCATGAGCTTGGGGTCGAGGAGCTGGTCGATGTGCTCGCCGATCTGGTCCGTCACGTCGTGCACGACGCCGGGAAGCTGGGCGCGGACGCGCGCGATGACGGCCTGCCTGCCCCACGGCGGCAGGTCGCGCCACAGCCGCGGGTGCTCGCGCAGCATGATCTCCTCGACCACGTCGGGCAGGTCGGACTCGAAGACCGCGACGATGTGCTCGGCGATCCTGTCCGGCTCGAGCTGCTCGTAGAACTCCCGCGGGGTGCCGAGCTTGGCGATCGCCTTGTCCACCGCGATGCTGCCCATCTTGGCGGCCCGGGCCGGCACGATGCCCTGCCAGCCGATGCCGCCGTGCAGCAGGCCGGGCACCTCCTGGACCTTGCGGGGCAGCACCCGCGCGAGCGGGGCCAGGCCCCGGACCCGGACGCCGCGGAAGCGCACCGGGGAGAACAGCATGATCAGGCCGCTCCAGTTGATCAGCCAGCCGACGACGCCGGTGAACAACGGGATGGTCGCGAAGTGGACCCAGTCGATCTCGCCGAGCCAGGCAGCAGCGCCGTCGATCGTCTCCACCTCCCTCCGCCGATCCCCGACGTCCCGGGGGACAACGACGGACGGCACCGGCGGTCACGCTCCCCGCGGACCCTCCCTGCGAGTATGTCCCCGTGCCACCCACCCCCGTGCAGGAACCCGATCTGACGGCGGACTGCTCGCGCTGCTTCGCCCTCTGCTGCGTGCTGCTGCCCTACTCGCGGGCGGCCGGCTTCGGTGCCGACAAGCCCGGTGGCGTGCCCTGCCTGCAGCTCGCCGACGACGACCGCTGCACGATCCATGCGGACCTCCGCGAGCGCGGCTGGCCGGGCTGCACGGTCTTCGACTGCTTCGGCGCCGGGCAGCACGTGGCCCAGGTGACGTACGCCGGAACCTCGTGGCGGGAGTACGACGACCTCGGCGAGATGGCGGCGGTGCTGTCGGTGCTGCGGCGGGTGCACGAGATGCTCTCCCACCTGCGCGAGGTCGCCCGGCGTACTCCGGACCCGGCGGCGCAGGCGGCCTGGGACCGGCTCCTGGTCGTGCGCGACCTGACGCCGGTCGAGCTGCTCACCCTCGACCTCGACGAGCTGCAGGACGAGGTCGGCGGACTGCTCGGCGCCGCCTCGGGCCGGGTCCGTGGCCGCGGTCCCGACCTCTCCCGGGCCGACCTGGCCGGCGCCGACCTGCGCACCCGTGACCTGCGGGACTCCTCGCTGCGCGGCGCCCTGCTCATCGCCGCCGACCTGCGCGGGGCTGAGCTCGGCCGGGCCGACCTGCTCGGTGCGGACCTGCGCGACGCCGACCTGTCCGGGGCCGGCCTGCGCGACGTCCTCTTCCTCACCCAGCCGCAGCTCGACGCCGCCCGGGGTGACGCCGGCACGACGGTGCCGGAGCACCTGCACCGACCGGCGCACTGGGCCGACGGCGCGGGGTAGTCCGAGATGTTCTGGCTCGTCCGGACGCGGAAACGCGACCAGAACCTCTCGGACTATCCGCCGAAAGGGCGGAGGACCGTCAGAAGGGGCGGCCGTCGGCCGTGTGCCGGCGCCAGACCACCATCGACTGGGTGGGGTCGGGCCGGCGCAGCACCGGCAGCCGGTTGCCCTCGGGCACCTGCCGCGACATCAGCGCCGACCGCAGCGCCTCGCGGGTGGCAGCCAGCTCGGCCACCAGCTCCTCGTTGCGGGCGGAGAGCGCGGCGATGCGGTTCTCCAGGTCGAGGATGCGGCGTACTCCCTCGAGGCCGATGCCGGCCGAGGTGAGGTCGGCGATGACCCGCAGCATCTCGATGTCGCGGTGGGAGTAGCGGCGACCGCCGCCACCGGTGCGCTGGGGCAGGATCAGCCCGAGCCGCTCGTAGGTGCGCAGCGTCTGCGGGTGCAGGCCGGTCAGCTGCGCGGCCACGCTGATCACGTAGACCCCGACGTCCGGGCCGGGCTGCTGCGGCCTGCGGCCGGAGGCTGACGACGGGGCAGCCATGTCAGGCCCTCTCGAACAGGTTGCCGCGGAGGGGCTTGCCGGCGGTGGCCGCGCGGTAGGCCTCGACGGCCTCGCGGGCGGCCGGGTCGAGCACGGCCGGCACCTGCACCTCGACCGTGACCAGCAGGTCGCCCATGGTCCCGTCGGACTTGCGGGCGCCCTTGCCGCGCACCCGGAAGGTGCGGCCGTTGGGGGTGCCGGACGGGATCTTCAGGGTGACCGGCGCCCCGGAGAGCGTCGGCACCTTGATGTCGGCGCCCAGGGCCGCCTCGTCGAACGACACCGGCACCTCGAGGGTGAGGTTGTCGGCCTTGCGACCGAACAGCCGGTGCGGCGACACCTTGACGACGACGTAGAGGTCGCCGTTCGGGCCGCCGTTCTCGCCGCTCGCGCCCTTGCCCCGCACCCGGATCCGCTGGCCGTCCTTCACCCCGGCGGGGATGCGGGCCTGGATCGAGCGCGCCGAGACGCCCCGGCCGCTGCCGCGGCAGGTCGGGCAGGCCTCGTCGTACAGCAGCTGGCGGCCGCCGCAGGTGGGGCAGGTCTCGTTGAGCGTGAACGCGCCGCCGACGGTCGAGGCGACCATGCCGGCGCCCTCGCACTCGGGGCAGATGTGCGGCCGGGTGCCCGGCTTGCCCCCGGTCCCCGAGCAGTCGGGGCACGGGGCGTCGCTGGTCAGCCGCAGCGTGATCGTGACGCCCTCGAGCGCATCGGTGAAGCTGACGGTCGCGGTCGTCTCGATGTCGGCGCCCTTCTGCGGACGCGCCGCGCGCGGGCGGCCACCACCGAAGAGGTCGCCGAACATGTCGCCGAAGCCACCGCCGCCACCGGTGCGGTCGCGCAGCAGGTCGTTGATGTCGAAGCCACCACCGCCGCCCGGTGCGCGGCCGAAGCCACCCATCGGCATCGAGCGGATCTCGTCGTACTGCGGGCGCTTCTCGGGGTCGCCGACCACGTCGTACGCCTCGGCGACCGCCTTGAACTTCTCGTGCTTGGCGGTGTCGCCGGGGTTGGAGTCGGGGTGGTTGGCGCGCGCCAGCTTGCGGTAGGCCTTCTTGATCTCCTCCGCGGAGGCGTCCTTGCCCACGCCGAGCTCGGCGTAGTAGTCCTTGGTGGCCCAGTCGGCCTTCCCGGTCATGTGCACACCTCCTCGGCGCTCGTGTCTGTCACTGTCCCCGGCTCACTCCCCGGCTACTCACTCGGCCCGACGTCACTCGGCCCGACGTCATTCGGTCGGCGCGTCCTCGGACACCGGGGCGTCCGGCGCCGGCGCGGACACCGGGTCCACCACCAGCACCTGGGCGGCGCGCACGACGCGGTCGCCGATGCGGTAGCCCGCCTTGGCGATCACCTTGCACGTCGTCACCTCGACCTCGGGGTCCTCGCCGATGTGGCTGAGCGCCTCGTGCAGCAGCGGGTCGAACGGGTCGCCCACCGCGCCGAAGCGGGTGAGGCCCGAGGCCGCCACCGTCCGCTCGAGCTGGTCGGCCACCGCCCGGAACCCGTCCTCGAGCGGGCCGTGGTCGCGGGCCCGGTCGATGTTGTCGAGCACCTCGGTGATCGGCGCGAGGGCCTGGTACGTCGCGTTCTCGCGGATCAGCTCCCGGTCACGATCGACCCGGCGCTTGTAGTTGAGGTACTCGGCCTGCAGGCGCTGCAGGTCGGTGGTCAGCTCGACCAGGTCGCGGCGCGCGCGCTCGAGGTCGCCCTCGACCTCGCGCTCCTCGACCTCGGTCTCGTTGGCCATCTCGGCCGCCGCGTCACCGAAGCCGTGCGCGAGCGGGGCGGCGTCCGCGCCCGCCTCCGGGGAGGGAGCAGGCGTGGCCTGCTCCCCCTCCGGCTGGACGGGAGCTCCGGTGGGCTCCTGCGTCACTTGGTCTCACCCTCGGTGTCGCCACCGGTGGTGTCGCCGCCCTCGGGCGCCTCGTCGACGATCTCGGCGTCGACGACGTCGTCGTCGGCCTCGCCGGTGCTGCCGGTGCTGCCACCCGCAGCGGCCTGGTCGGCCTCCGCGGCGGCGTACATCGCGGCGCCCATCTTCTGGCTGGACTCACCGAGCTTGCTGACGCCGGCCTGCAGGTCCTCGGCGCTCGCCTCGGCGTTCTCCAGGGTGGCCTTCAGCGCGTCGACGTCGGCCTGGACCTCGGTCTTGACGTCCTCGGGCAGCTTCTCGGCGTTGTCGGCGAGGAACTTCTCGGTCGTGTAGACGAGGCCGTCGGCCTGGTTGCGGGCCTCGACGGCCTCGCGACGCTTGGCGTCCTCCTCGGCGTACTGCTCGGCCTCCTTGACCATGCGGTCGATCTCGTCCTTCGACAGCGCGGAGCCGCCGGAGATCGTCATCGACTGCTCGCGGCCGGACGCGTGGTCCTTGGCGGAGACGTGCACGATGCCGTTGGCGTCGATGTCGAAGGTGACCTCGATCTTCGGCACGCCGCGCGGGGCCGGCGGGAGGCCGGTCAGCTCGAAGTTGCCGAGGGGCTGGTTCTGGGCCCACATCTGGCGCTCGCCCTGGGCGACCTTGATCTCCACCGACGGCTGGTTGTCGTCCGCGGTGGTGAAGATCTCCGACCGCTTGGTGGGGATCGTGGTGTTGCGCTCGATGAGGTTGGTCATCACGCCGCCCTTGGTCTCGATGCCGAGGGACAGCGGGGTGACGTCGAGGAGCAGCACGTCCTTGACCTCGCCCTTGAGGACACCGGCCTGCAGGGCGGCGCCGACGGCGACGACCTCGTCCGGGTTCACGCCCTTGTTGGGCTCCTTGCCGCCGAGCAGCTCCTTGACCAGCTCGGTGACCGCGGGCATGCGGGTCGAGCCACCGACCATGACGACGTGGTCGATCTTGCTGACGTCGACGCCGCCGTCCTTGAGCACGGACTTGAACGGCTCGCGGGTGCGGTCGAGCAGGTCGGCGGTCATCTTCTGGAACTCGCTGCGGGTGAGCTTCTCCTCGAAGTGCAGCGGGCCGGACTCGCCGTGGGTGATGTAGGGCAGGTGGATCGTGGTCTCGCTGGAGCTCGACAGCTCGATCTTCGCCTTCTCCGCGGCCTCCTGGAGGCGCTGCTTGGCGATCTTGTCGGCACCGAGGTCGACGTTGTTGCTGTCCTTGAACTTCTTGACCATCCACTCGACGACGCGGTTGTCCCAGTCGTCACCACCGAGGTGGTTGTCGCCCGAGGTCGCCTTGACCTCGACCACGCCCTCGCCGATCTCGAGCAGGGACACGTCGAACGTGCCGCCACCGAGGTCGAAGACGAGGATGGTCTGGTCGTCGCCCTTGTCGAGGCCGTAGGCCAGCGCGGCCGCGGTCGGCTCGTTGACGATGCGGCTCACGTTGAGGCCGGCGATCTCGCCCGCCTCCTTGGTGGCCTGGCGCTGCGCGTCGGAGAAGTACGCCGGCACGGTGATCACCGCGTCGGTGACCGGCTCGCCGAGGTAGGCCTCCGCGTCGCGCTTGAGCTTCTGCAGGACGAACGCGCTGATCTGCTGCGGCGTGAAGTCCTTGTCGTCGATCTTCTGGCTCCAGTCGGTGCCCATGTGGCGCTTGACGGAGCGGATGGTGCGGTCGACGTTCGTGACCGCCTGACGCTTGGCGACCTCGCCGACGAGGACCTCGCCGGACTTCGCGAACGCGACGACGGACGGGGTGGTCCGGGCGCCTTCGGCGTTGGCGATGACGGTGGGTTCGCCACCTTCGAGGACGGCGACGACGGAGTTCGTCGTACCGAGGTCGATACCGACCGCGCGAGCCATGGTGTACCTCCGGGTTGTTGCTGCCCCGCTCATCGGGGCTGGACTGTGGGGTGTGCGGCCATCCTGCCGCGGGTGCGGCGAGTGTGCCAAACAAGTTGAGTCGGATCAACTCAAGTTTGCTCACTGGGTCCAACGGAGGGATCGGGACGGTTGTTCCCACCGGCGGCAGGAATTTCCGGCTTCTCGCCCACCCCGGCGCGCCCGGCCGCCGGCCACCCGGAGGTCCGCGGGCAATGACCCATGGTCGTCATTGACCGCACCGGATGCCCGTACGACCGTCGAAGGTGGGGGGCACGCGCGTGGGGCGCGACCTCCCGACCAGGACACGCTCGGTGAGGTGACCATGACGGACCGGACCCAGTCTCCCCAGACCGCTGACGGCCAGACATCTGGCGGCCAGACCACGGGCGGCCAGACGCCTGCAGGCGGGAGCGCCGACGGCGGGGGCGCCCCCGTCGTACGCACCGCAGGCGGCAGCGCTCGCCGCCGTACCCAGCCCGCCTGCCGCGCCCGCCCCGCGCCGTACGCCGCGCCGGCGCGCCGGCCTCCGGCGCCGCGGCGTCGGTCGCCGGCCCGTTCCGGGTGGTCACCGCCAACGTGCAGTCGTTCCCCGTCAACGCGATCTCGCTGACCGAGGCGCTCGACGACCTGCGCCGCAATGCCGCCGACGGCGACCTCGTGCTGCTGCAGGAGATCGCCGCCCGCTACAAGACGCTGGTGCAGATGGCGTTCCCCGCCGCGGAGTGGGTCGTGTACTACGGGCGCAGCGACAACTCCACGCCGATCGCGTTCCGCCGCGCGCTGTTCGCCAAGGTCGAGGGCCGCGTCGACCTGCTCCACCCGGCCGTGCGGCACCTGCACTTCCGTCGCTACATGACCTACCTCCGGCTGCGCGCCCGCGACCGCCGCTTCGAGTTCCACGTGACGAACCTGCACATGGTCGCCGGGGCGTTCAACGGCGTCGACGAGCCCGACCAGGCGCTGCGGCTGGAGGAGTGGAACGACGGCATCGCCCGGCACCAGCGGTTCGTGGAGGGCCTGGTGGAGACCGGGCTCCCCGTGGTGGGCGGCGGCGACTACAACCGGCAGCTCCGGGGCCACCCGTCGCTGGGCACCGAGATCGCCGGGAAGCCGGTCGGCTACGCCGTCGACGGCGGCTCGATCGACCTGCTCTGGTTCGTCGACGGCGACGAGCTCGCCTGGGGGGTGCGGTCGACCCGGCTCTACCCGGGGCGGCGCGCGAAGAACCCGCAGCGCAACAGCGACCACGGCATGCGGCGTGCCACCGTCACCCTGGCCGGCTCCCCGTCCGCGGGCCCGGCGACGGCAGCCCCGCCCGTGCGTGCCCACCCGGCGCCGCCGCGCGCGACGGCGCCACCGCGGCACCCGGCACCGCGGCACCCGGCACCGCAGCGCCCGCGCCCGCCGCGACCGAGGGAGGAGCGCGCCATGCCGGGCCCCTACGAGCTGACCACGTTCGGCGACGGCAACCCCAAGCGCGTCGACTGGAAGACCCGGGCCGCGCTGGAGGAGGCGGAGCGTCGGCTGGGGTACCCGCTCACGCTCGTGCAGGGCTCCTACAACCGCGGCGGGGTCTCCGCCTCGGCCGGCACGCACGACGGGGGCGGCGTCGTCGACCTGCTGGCGTGGGACTGGCAGCGCAAGGTCCGCGTCCTGCGGAGCATCGGCTTCGCGGCGTGGTACCGCCCGCCGGTGCGGGGACTGTGGGGCGCGCACATCCACGCGGTGCTGATCGACCACGGGAAGCTCGCGCCGGTGGCCGCGCGCCAGGTGACGGCGTACCGCGCCGGACGCGACGGGCTCCGGAGCAACCTGGTGGACCGGTCCTGGCGGCCGAGCCCGATCCCGGTGTTCCGCTACCCGCCGAAGCGGCCGCCGGCCGCACCCGGCCGACCCGAGCCGGTACGCCGACCCGCGCCGCCCGCGGACGCCGTCGCCTACCCGCGCAAGCGGACGCTGGACGGCGTCGACACCAGCCACCACCAGGGCGGTCGGATCGACCTCAAGGCGGCGCAGGCGGCCGGGGTGCGCTGGTGGTACCTCAAGGCCACCGAGGGCGACTCGGTCACGGACGCGACGTACCGCAAGCGGGTCCGGCAGGCCCGCAACGCCGGCATCCCGGTGGGGGCCTACCACTTCGCGCGACCCGATCCCGGTGACGCCCAGAAGGAGGCCCGGTTCTTCCTCGAGCACACCGACATCCGGGCCGGGGACATGCTGCCGATGCTCGATCTCGAGTCGCTCGAGGGCATGTCGCTCGCCGAGGTGACCAGATGGACCGGGCGCTGGGTGCAGACCGTCACCCGCGACCTCCGGCGCCGCGGCCTGGACGCCAGGCCGATCATCTACACGCCGTTCGACCTCGGCAGCGGCTTCGGCTGCCTGCTGTGGGTGGCCCGCTACAGCAACGACTTCCGCGCGCCACGGATCCCGCGACCGTGGCGGAGGGCGGCGATCTGGCAGCACTCCGACGGCAGGTACGGCCCGGTCAAGAGCGTCCCCGGGTTCGGGCCGGTCGACGTCAACGCCGTGCACCCCGAGATCCCCCTGTCGGCGCTGCGGGTGAAGCGGGTGCGTACGGCGGCCACGCCCGCGCCGCCGCCGGTGGTCCCTCCCCCGCCGCCCGAGGAGGCACCGGTGACGGATCGAGCCGACCGACCTGCCCGTCGTACCGGAGCCGGCGCTGCCCGCGGCCGGGCCGACCGGCCATCGAGGCGCCGTGGAAGGCGCCGGTGGACGAGCGCCGAGGACGAGCCGTCTCCGGGCCGGAACCCGTCGAGCCTCCACTGCCAGCACCGACCGAGGCTCCGGCGGACGTGCCGGTCGACGTACCGGCCGACCTCGACCTCCTCGTCGACCTCGCGGTCGCGAGGAGCCAGCTGCAGACGGCCGCCCAGCAGATCGCGGCGGCACTCGAGCGACTCCCGGAAAGGTGAACCCATGTCCCCGATCCAGTTGGCCACCGACCTGCTGCGGCGCCTGCCCAGCGGGTGGCGCAAGACCATCTACACCGTGCTGGCCGTGCTCGGCCTCGCCCTGGCCGCCGCCGACTTCCTCGGCGTCACGACGCATCGGCCCGGTCTCGATGGAGCGGGCGCTGCAGCTCTACGCCTACGTCTCCCCGGCCGTCGGCGTGGTCGCCGTCGCCAACGTCAACAAGCCCGCCGAGGAGGTCGTGGGCGACTTCGACGAGGACGTCGACCTGTCGGCGTTCGAGCCGATCGGCACCGAGGAGGAGGTGTACGGCGCCGCCGCCCTGTGAGTCCGCAGGACGTGACCTGCGCCTCGCCACACGCCTGACCCCGACGTCGCGGGGAATATCGGGCCGCGGCAACGGGTAGGAACACTCATGACTGTTCCCACGATCACCCTGAACGACGGAACCTCCATCCCCCAGCTCGGCTTCGGCGTCTTCCAGGTGCCTCCGGCCGAGACGGCGGACACCGTGACCCAGGCCCTCGAGGTCGGCTACCGCCACATCGACACCGCGCAGATGTACGGCAACGAGGAGGGCGTCGGCCAGGCCCTCGCCTCCGCCGGCATCCCGCGCGAGGAGCTGTACGTCACGACCAAGCTCAACAACGGCTTCCACCGCCCCGACGACGCGCGCCGCGAGTTCGCGGCGTCGCTGGAGAAGCTCGGCCTCGACCGGGTCGACCTCTTCCTCATCCACTGGCCGCTGCCCACGCAGTACGACGGCGACTTCGTCTCGACCTGGGAGACCCTGGCCGAGTTCGCCCGGGACGGCCGCGCCACCTCCATCGGCGTCTCCAACTTCGAACCGGCCCACCTCGCGCGGATCATCGACGCCACCGGCGTGCTCCCCGCGGTGAACCAGATCGAGGTGCACCCCTTCTTCGGCAACGAGGAGGCGCGTGCGGCCGGTGCCGAGCACCGGATCGTCACCGAGGCCTGGTCCCCGATCGCCCAGGGCAAGGTCGTCGGCAACGAGCTGCTGCAGAAGATCGGCGCCGAGCACGGCAAGACCGAGTCGCAGGTCGCCCTGCGCTGGCACATCGAGCGCGGCGACGTGATCTTCCCGAAGTCGATGCGGCGCGAGCGCATGCAGGAGAACTTCGAGATCTTCGACTTCTCGCTGACGCCCGACCAGGTCGAGGCGATCACCGCCCTGTCCCAGGGCGAGGCCGGCCGGATGGGCCCGAACCCGAACCAGTTCGACTACATCCCCGACTGACGGGTTCGACAGCACGTCCTGCCGAGGCCGGGATCGTTGCGGTTTGGTCCCCAACCGCAACGAATCCGGCGTTTCCTGGCTGCGGTTTGTGACCAATCGACGCCGGTCGGACGTGGCCCTCAGACGTCGAGGGTGCGGCCCCATGCCTCCAGCAGGTGGGCCAGCCGGGTGCGCTCGATGTCGGAGAGGCCGGACAGCAGCCGGCGCTCGTTCTCCAGGTGCACGGGCACCAGCCGGTCGATCAGCTCGCGCCCCTGCTCGGTGAGCGCGATCCGGCGGGACCGGGCGTCCTCGGCGCAGACGGTGCGCGTGACGTAGCCGGCCGCCTCGAGCCGGTCGACGCGCTTGGTGACCGCACCCGAGGTGACCATGGTGCTGGCGGCCAGCTCCCCCGGCGTCAGCTGGTACGGCGCCCCCGCGCGGCGCAGCGAGGCGAGTACGTCGAAGTCGCCGTCGGAGAGCCCTGCCTCGGCGAACACCGCGCGCAGCTCGCCGTGCAGGGCCTCGCTCAGCCGGTGCAGCCGTCCGATCACGCCCATCGGTGAGGGGTCGAGGTCGGGCCGCTCACGGCGCCACTGCTCCATGATCCGGCCCACGTGATCGAGATCTCGCTCCATCCCTCGACTATACCTTCCTTGGAAGATAAAGTGTCTTCCATGGAAAACATCCGCTGGCGCTTCGTCTTCCTCACCATGGTGGCCCCCGCCGCCTGGGGCACGACGTACATCGTGACCGACCAGTTCCTGCCGCCCGGCCGTCCGCTCTTCGCGGCGACGGTCCGAGCGCTGCCGGTCGGGCTGGTGCTGCTCGCGATGCGCCGTCGCCTGCCCAGCGGCATCTGGTGGTGGCGCGCCGTCGTGCTCGGCGTCTGCAACATCGGGCTCTTCTTCCCGCTGATCTTCCTCGCGGCCTACCACCTGCCGGGTGGCCTCGCGGCCACCGTGCAGGCGGCCTCGCCGCTCGCGGTGATGGCCCTGGCCCTGCCGATCATCAAGGAGCGCCCCGGTCCGGTGCGGATCCTGGCGGCCCTGGTCGGCCTGGCCGGCGTCTCCCTGCTCGTGCTCCGCTCCCCCGGCGAGGTCGACACGCTCGGCCTGGTCGGCGCGTTCGGCTCCGTGCTCGTCTCCGCCCTCGGCTTCGTGCTGATCAAGCGGTGGCCGGCCCCGGTCGACATGCTCACCCTGATCTCCTGGCAGCTCGTGGTCGGCGGCCTGGTCCTGCTGCCGGTCGCGCTGCTCGTCGAGGGCCCGCCCCCGGCCGTCGACCTGCCGGCCGCCGCCGCGTTCGCGTGGCTGGCGGTCATGGGCACCGGCGTGGCGTACTACTGCTGGTTCCGGGGCCTGACCCGGATGCCGGCGGGGGCCGTCTCGCTGATCGGCCTGGTCAACCCGGTCGTCGGGACCGCACTGGGCGTGGCGTTCGCCGGTGAGCTGTTCGGCTGGGCCCAGGCACTCGGCATGGTGCTGGTCCTCGGCGGCGTGCTCGCGGGCCAGCCCGCCGTACACGCGTGGTTCCGCCGCCCCCGCGTCGGCGTACGCGAGGTCGTCGACGAGAATCGGGCGGGTGCGGACGACCGGGACCGACAGCTTTCGGCTGCGTGACATCGCGCTGGCGGCGTACGGCCCGACCGTCGTCAGCTCGGTCGGGTACGGCGCGGTCATCCCGGTGCTGGCCCTGCGTGCCCGCGACCTCGGCGCCGGGATCGACCAGGCCGCCTTCGTCGTCGCGCTGCTCGGCATCGGCCAGCTGCTGACCAGCCTCCCCGCCGGCGCCCTGGTCGCCCGGATCGGGGAACGCCGCATGCTCCTGGTCTGCGGCGCGGTCGACGTCGTCGCGATGCTGCTCGCGGCCACCGCCCAGAGACGTCGCCCTGCTGGCGGTCGCGGTGCTGGTGAGCGGCGCGACCTGGACCGGGTTCCTGCTGGCCCGGCAGGGCTACATGATCGAGGCGGTGCCGCCGAGCCACCGGGCCCGGGCGCTCTCCGCGCTCGGCGCGAGCCACCGGGTCGGACTGCTGGTCGGGCCGCTGGTCGGCGCCGGGCTGATCGCGTGGCAGGGGCTGGGCGCGGTCTTCCTGCTCGGCGCCGCCATGTCGGCGGCCGCCGCGCTGCTCGCGCTCACCATCCCCGACCTCGGCGCGGACGAGCGCCGCGCCCAGGCCGCCGCCGGTCACGCCAGCGTGGCCTCGGTGCTGCTCGGCCACCGCCGCACGCTGCTCACCCTGGGCGTCGCGGTCATCGTGATCGGTGCCTCCCGCTCGATCCGCAACACCCTGCTCCCGCTGTGGGCCGACCACATCGGGATGTCGGCGTCGCAGACGTCGCTGCTGTTCGCGTTCGCCGGCGCCGTCGACATCCTGTTCTTCCTCCCCGGCGGCTGGCTGATCGACCACCGCGGCCGAGCCGTGGTCGCCGTACCCGTGGTCCTGACGGTGGCCGTCGGCGCCCTGGTGCTGCCGCTGACCTCCACCGGGCCGGCCCTGGTGGCGGTGGCCCTGCTGATCGCGGCCGGCAACGGCCTCGGCTCGGGGATCGTGATGACGATCGGGGCGGACACCGCACCGGTGGTCGGCCGGTCGCAGTACCTCGGAGGCTGGCGGCTCTGCGGCGACCTCGGCAACACGTCGGGGCCGCTGGCGATCAGCGCGCTGGCCACCGCACTGCCGCTGGCCGGGGCCTGCGTCGTGGCCGGCCTCATCGGCCTGGCCGGCACCGGGTGGGTGGGCCACTGGACCCGCCGGCTGGACCGCGAGCGCGCCCGCGAGCGCTCGGCCGTGCGGGTGTCGTGACCGCGCTCAGCCGTTGTGCTTGACGGTGACCGCGTTCGACCGCTTGTTGCGGGACTTGTCCCACATGCGCCACTTGATGGTGCCCGCGTTCGAGGTGTAGACGTACGTCGCGAAGGCCTGCCCGGAGACGTTGACGTCGAGGTTGAACTCGCGCCACGGCTGGTCGTTCACCTTGTACTCGATGTCGAGGATCGAGCCCTCGCCGCCGGGGTAGGTGCCCGAGAGGTAGAGCTGCTCGTCACCGGAGACCGACGGGGCACCTGCGGCCAGCGAGATCGCGCTCTTCGGCTTCTCGACGGTCGGCGACTCGGACGGCTGCTCCTCGGGCTGCTCGCTGGGCGTCGCGTCGAGCGTCACCGCGGGGCCGCCGTCGTTCGTGGTCGGCACCGGGTCGGGGAGGTAGAGCGACTGCTCGCTGCGGCTGTCGCCCGAGGCGGAGTCGTCGCCGCCGGAGAGCCCGAGCATGCGCGAGCCGACGAGGGCTCCCACCCCGGCGAGCACGCCGATGACCACGGCGACACCGACCAGCGCCACCAGCCCGGTGAGCACCGGCTTGTCGCGTAGCGGGCCGCGCGGATCAGCCACGATGATGCTCCCCCTGCCTCGAGACGACGAACACCGCCATTGTTGCAGGCGCCCGGGCGAGCCCCCAGTCGACGCGATCCGGACCCCGTCCGGGACGTGACCCGGGCAACTCGTCACCTGCGTGCACGCCGTCCACGCTCCTGTCCACAGGCCGGCAGATCGGCGCGACGGCGTACGCCGGGAGCCGCCTAGCGTCGCGGCATGAGCGATTTCGACATCGATCCCGAGGTGATCGGCTCCCTGCCCGGCGGCCTGCGCGAGCGCCGGGCCGGGCTGGACGGCGCCACCACCCTGCCCGCGCCCGACACCGGCGCCTCCACGCCCGCCACGCTCGTGGCGGTCCAGCGCATCTCCGAGCGCGCCAGCTCCCTCGCCGACGGGCTCGGCGGCCTCGCCGACCGGATCGACGCCAGCCTCGCGACGTACGCCGACTCCGACGGGGAGGTACGCCGGGTCTTCGGCGACCGCATCCCGTGGGTGCCGTGGTGATCGGCCTCGTCGTGGACGGGTCGCCCGCGGGTTGCCGGGCGGCGGCGCGGGAGCTGCAGGCCCTGCGGAGCCGGGTCGAGTCCGCGGCGGAGACCCTGGCGCAGGTCGTGGTGAGCAGCGGCGGCGCCTGGACGGGGCGCGCCGGCGACGCGTTCCGGGCGGAGGTGAAGGCACTGCTCCTCGAGGCCGACGAGCAGGCAGCCGTGCTCGCCCGGCTGGCACCGGGCCTGGTGGCGGTCGCCGACCGGCTCGACGGCGTGCGCGCCGACATGGCGACCGCCCGCGGCATCGCGGCCGGGGCCGGCATCCCGGTGACCCACGACGGGCTGCCGCACGCCGCCGACGTGCCGCCCGACCAGCAGGCGGCGCACGCCCGGGCCGTTGCCGTGGTCACCCGCGCCCGCGACCGGGAGGCCGCCCTGCAGCGCGACTGGGCCGCCCTCCTGGCCGAGGTCCTGCCCGCCGACCCGGTCACCTCCGGCCCGACCCGGCGGCTGTCAGGTGGCCCGCTCGAGAGGATCGGCAACCTGGCCCGCGAGCGCTCGCTGCCCGACCTGGTCGGCGACGTCGACCTGCCGGACCTCCCGCGTGTCGACCTCGAGGACGTGCCGGTGCCGGGACTGCCGCTGCTGCCCCCGCTCCGGGTGCCCGGTGTGACCCGCGGTGGCATCTCGCTCGACCCCCGCGACGGGCTGCTCACCGGGGCACTCAAGGAGGGCGTGGAGCAGTTCCGGGAGGATGCCGACCGCGACGACCTGAGCCTCGCCGACCGGGTCGCCCGGGCGGTGACGATGGGGGCGATGACGACGGGGGGCGCGGTGGCCGGGGTGGGCCTCTGCGCGCGGATCGGGGTCACCCGCAAGCTGGTGCCACTGTGCGGCACCGTCGGCAAGGCCGCGGGCGAACGCCTCGGCGAGAAGCTGCTGGAGGTCTCCGATGAGCGCCGCTGACAGCGGCGTCCGGATCGCGGTCCCCTCGGGCTGGGAGCGGCTCCACGATCCCGTCGCCGGCGTCCCGCTCGTGATGGCGGCGCGCCGACGCCCGGCCAGCGGCGTGCTGCCGAGCATGGCCGTCGCGGTCGCGGAGCTGGGCTCGGGCTGGTCCCGCGCGGGCTACCTGGGCGGGCTCCGGGACGAGCTCGCCTCCAGCCTCGACCACGGCGTGGTGGAGGACGAGGACGCGCTCGAGCTCGACACCGGCGAGGTGTCCTACCTCCGTGTCGCGCACCGCAGCGGCGAGGCCGAGCTGGTCAGCGAGGTCTGGGTGTGGCTCTGCGGAGGCCGGGCGTGGTCGGTGTCGGGCACCGTCGACCGGCGCGACTACGCCGACTACTGCGACGTGTTCGAGGGGGTGGCGGAGACGTTCGACCCGGAGTCGTCGCTGCCGCGGTGAGGCGTCCGGCGGTCCGCGGGCTCACTCGGCGCGCTGGTCCGTCCCGGCTGCCATCTCGCGCGCATGGGCCTCGGCCCGGGCCACGCGGGCCTCCCGTTCGGCCACCGCGTGCACGTCGGTGCGGTTGTCGTAGGACCAGAAGTCGCGCAGGCAGGCGGCGGTCAGCGCGACGCCGGCCACGCAGGCCGCACCACCGCTGGCGATCGCACCGCGCACGCTCCAGGCGTCGGCGACGAAGCCGGCCCGCACCTGGCCGCCCAGCGGACCCACGGAGTAGGACAGCATCTCGATGCCGGCCAGCCGCCCCCGCATGTTGTCCGGGATCGTCTGGTTCCACACCGTGCCGCGGAAGACCGCGGAGATCATGTCGGCCGCCCCGGCCAGCATGAAGAACCCGAGGGCGACCCAGATCGAGGGCGCCAGCCCGGCCAAGCAGATGAACGCTCCGTACGCCCCGGCCGCGACGACGATCGCCCGCCCGTGGCGGTGCACCCGCGACGTCCAGCCGCTCAGTGCGGTCGCGAGCAGGGCGCCGACGGTCTCCGCTGAGTAGAGCAGCCCGAGCAGCTCGGGCCGGTCGAAGACCTCCTCGGCCAGGGCCGGGAAGAGCACGACCGGGATGGCCAGGAACATCGCGGCCAGGTCGACGAGGTAGGTCCCGAGCAGGTCGCGACGCCCCAGCGCGTAGGTCACGCCCTCACCGATGCCCTGCAGGCTGGGCGGCGTGGTCTCGCCGACGTGCGGGTAGGGCCGCATCAGTCGCGTACAGCGCGGTGGCGACCATCAGGCCGCCGATGTCGACCAGGAAGCACCAGCCGATGCCGACGAAGGCGACCAGGAGGCCGCCGATCGCCGGACCGACGAGGACGCCGGTCTGCCGGCCGAGACTGCTCAGCGCGTTGGCAGCGGTGATCTGGTCGTGCCGGACCGTGCGCGGCTCGAGCGCCTCGCGGGACGGGCGCTGCAGGGACTGGGCCGCCGCGAGGAAGGCGGAGACCACGAAGATCACCCACACCCGCGGCGCGCCGTCGAAGGCGTTGACGGCCAGGATCGCCGTCATCAGGGCCTGCACCAGACCGGTGGCGATCAGCAGCCGCCGCCGGTCCACGTGGTCGGCCAGGGCGCCGCCGTACAGCCCGAAGATGATCAGCGGCACCAGCTCGACCAGGCCGATCAGGCCGACCGCGACGTTGGAGCCGGTCAGTGTGTAGACCTGGTACGGGATGGCGACGTACGTCACCATGCCGCCGAGGTAGAACACCGTGCTGGCGAAGAACAGCAGCCGGAAGTCGCGCGACTCGCGCAGCGGGGTCGTGTCCATGCGCAGGGCACGGAACCGGTCGATCCAGGTCACAACCCTGCATGATCCCGTTCGGCGGTGTCCGGCGCATCCCGTTTCCGGGCGCCGGTGGCCGGGTGCCCGGACGCCCCCGGGTCAGCGCGCGGCGACGCGGATCCTGGCTCCGTTGCGCGGGACGCTGGTGATGTTGCGGACCTGGGGCTCGTCGTCGCCGACCGCGGTCACGTCGTACGCCGCCAGCACCTCACGGAGGACGGCCACGCCCTCCATCAGGGAGAAGCCGGCGCCGATGCAGCGACGTACGCCGCCGCCGAAGGGGATCCAGGTGTTCGCCGCCGGACCGACCCGGTTGCCGTGCTCCTCGAGGAAGCGCTCGGGCCGGAAGGCCTCCGGGTCCGGGTAGTTGTCGTCGCGCTGGTGCGTGATCAGGATCGACGGGCCCCACCGTCACCCCGGCCGGCAGGTCGATGCCGCCGATCGTGGCCGGCTTCAGCAGCGTGCGGACCACCATGGGGATGACCGGGTGCAGCCGCATCGACTCCTTCATCACCGCCTCGAGCCAGGCGTCGTCACCGGACAGCGCCGCCTCGCGGGCCGCGCCAGCTGGGCGGGATCGCGGCCGATCTCGAACAGCGCCCACGCCAGCGCGGTGGCGGTCGTCTCGTGCCCGGCCAGCAGCAGGGTGACCAGCTGGTCCCGCAGCTCGGCATCGGTGAGCACGTCGCCGGCGTCCTGGGTGCGGATCAGCCGGGACAGCACGTCGGTGCGCGAGGCGAGGTCCGGCGCACTGCGGCGCTCCTCGATCTCGGCGTACATCAGCCGGTCGAGCTCGCGCTGGTTGTCGACCTGCGCCTTCCACGGACCGAAGCGCTGCAGCCGGGGCCAGCCCCAGCCGAGCAGGATCGCCGGGCTGATGTTGACCGTCCGGTTGACCCGGGGCCGGAGCTCCGCGAGGCGTCGCTCGTCGGTCACCCCGAAGACGACCCGCAGGATGACCTCGAGGGTGAGCGCGTTCATCCGGTCCAGCGAGCGGAACGTGCGGCCGGGGGTCCACCGGGCCACCTCGTCGCGGGCCAGCTCGGTGACGAGGGACTCGTAGCCCCGCAGCGCGGCACCGTTGAAGGCCGGCATCAGCAGCTTGCGGGCCCGCTTGTGCTCGGCACCGTCCTGCAGCAGCAGCGAGTGCTCGCCCATGATCGGGCCGAGGATCGCGTTCCCCTTGCCGGCATGGAAGAACTCGGGGTCACCGGCGAAGATCTCCCGGGTGTGCTCGGGGCGGGTGAACATCACCAGCGGCCGACCGCCGGGGATCAGCCAGACCGTGAAGACGTCGCCGAAGCGGCGGTGCATGTACGGCACGAACCGGTGCCGGAACCGCAGCAGACCGGCGGTCTGGGCGAGGACCGGCCACCGGAGCCCCGGCGGCACCTGGTCCCGACGGACCCGGGGAGCGCGGCGCAGGTCGGGCCGGGTGTGGGCGAACCGTTCGTCGGTGAGCCGGGCCACCTGCTCGTCGGTCAGAGCCATGCGATCGATCGTAGCGCCGCCGCGGATGGGATGTAACCGCCTGTGACACTGTCGGGTTGCGACGTCGAATCAGGGGCACGCGCGGCGCCGACCTGTCGCAAGTTTGCGACGGGTCGGCGGGACTAGCGGACGACGTACCTGCTGCCCGGCTTGGCGACGAGGTCCGCACACGACTGACGGGCCGGGGCGGTGGCCACCCGGTCCACCTCGACCGTCGTCGTGCCGGACGCGTGGTCGAAGGTGACCGCGGTCCCGCCGTCGGGCAGCGCCTCGGCGCCGACCAGCCTCAACGCGTCGACGCGCGACTCACCGAGGCGTTCGCGGACGGCGACCTCGGCGGCCTGCACGGCGCCGGGGTACGCCGAGCGACCGCGCAGGTGCGGCAGCGCGAGCTCGCCGGCGAGGGTGAGCCGCGCGACCTCGAGCGCGGACGAGGGCTCGAGCCGGCCGTAGGACAGGCCGTGCGGCAGCACCACCATCGCGCCGGCGAACCGGTGCCCGCCGACGTGCGTGGTCTCCCAGGTCGCGGACGGGAAGGACTCGGCCAGCGCGTTCACGATCGGCCGGCCCTGCTCGGCGCAGCACAGGTCGCGGCGACCGTTGGTGCAGACCAGGAACAGCGGCTCGTCGTGGACCTCCAGCCCCGCCGCGGAGATGGCGTCCCGCGAGCCCCCGGCGAGGGCGGCGAGGTCGAGGTCGAGCAGGTCCTCGGGCGCGGACGAGCCGGGCGGTGGCGGTCCACGGCGCGACCGGGTCGGCGTACCCGAAGAAGACCCGGATGCCCGCCTCCGGGGCGGAGCGGCCGGGGCGCCGGATCAGCTGGACCCGGACACCAGCCGCGTCGCCGGCCTCGGCCAGCCCGTGCCGGACCTCCTCCGGGAAACGGCTCTCGGCCAGGGCCTTGCGGCCCCAGGGACCCGGGTGCTCGACGAGGAGGTACGACGTCGGCCTCGGCGGCGCTGCCGGCCATGGGTTCGTCGGCGGCGCCGACCGAGCAGCGGAAGGCGCGGGCCTCGGCGGCGGGGTCGACGGTCACCCGCGCAGTCTCTCGCAGCGGGTCAGGCGGTCCGGGACAGGGTGGCGCGGTCCGCCGGTCAGTCGCCGAGCAACCCCCGACGGCGGGCGATCGCGGCGGCCTCGGTGCGCCCGGAGGCGCCGAGCTTGGCCAGGATGTTGGACACGTGGACGCTCACCGTCTTGGCGCTGATGAACAGCTGCTTGCCGATCTCGCCGTTGGAGCGGCCGTCGGCCACCAGCGCGAGGATCTCGGTCTCCCGCGGGGTGAGCGCGTCGGTGCCGCCGGCGTCGCTGCGCACCGGGCTGGTGCCCAGCGCCCGCAGGGCGTCGAGCATCGGCTGGGCGCCGAGCTGGTGGGCGGCGGCCCGGGCGAGGTCGGCCACCTCGCGGGCCCCGGTGAGGTCTCCTGATGCCCGGAGCACGGCGGCCAGCCGGATCCGGCACTGGGCCAGCTCCGGGACGTGGCCGAACTCCTCGAACAGCGCGATGGTCTCCCGCCAGGCGGCGACGAGGTCGTCGTACGGCGGCGCGTCCTGGCCGGCCAGCCAGCGCCAGTGCAGGAACTCGGCCTCGAGCCGGCGGCCCCAGGCCTTGCCCTCGGGGCCCCAGAAGACGCCGCGGTCGACCTGCTGGTCGATGACGCCGTGGCCGTCGGCGTGCAGTCGCTCGGCATCGGCGTGGAGGTGGGCCCGCTCCTCGGTGCTCAGCGCACCGGCACCGTCGACGAGGGCGCCGATGCCGACCGCCGAGAGCCGCAGCCGGGCCTGGAAGAACTCCGGCCAGGCGCCGCCGGTCAGGGTGGCAACCATCTCGTCGAGCAGGGCCAGCGCCTGGGTCGTCCGCCCGGCCCGGCCCAGCGCGGCGACCTCGACCGGCGCGGCGAAGATCGCCACCAGGCCCTCGCGGCTCCAGAACCGCTTGAGGCGCTTGAACAGCACGGTCTGGTCGGAGCCGCGGCCGACCAGCACGGCACTGCGCAGCGCGCCCAGCAGCGCCTCGGCCGCAGGTGGGGGTGACTGGCCGTCCACGTTGGTGAGCGCCAGCGCGTCGTCCCAGTGGCCGTCGATGACGGCGATCTGCGCCTGCTGGAAGCGGGCGTCGAACGCCCACGGCGCCCACGGGATGCCGGTCTCGACGGCCCGGTCGTAGGCCCGGGCGAAGGTGGCGACGGCCTCGGCGAGGTGGCCGCGGTCCTGGTAGCCCCGGCCGAGGAGGTAGAGCGCGCGCAGCTCGGAGTTGACCGCACCGGTCTCGCGGGCACGGCGGGCGGCCTCGCCCAGCGCAGCCGCGAGCTGCTCCATCGGGACCTTCTTGTCGAGCCCGACGATGGTGGTGGTGGCGTCGCTGGCGACCCGCGGCAGGTTGTGCTTCTCGGCGAGGGCCAGCGCCTCCATCGCGGTGTCCTTGGCCTCGGGCATGCCCTGCATCCACAGCACCCGGGCATGGATCGCGAGCAGCCGGGCCCGGTCGGCGCTGGGCTCCTCGGGGGTGAGCGCCTGCGCCCGCGCGAGGTGGCTGCGCCAGTCGAGCTCGCTGTCGTAGAGCGAGGCCGCGTGGGCGACGTACGCGTGGAGGCGTGCCCGCATCTCGTCGGGCTCGGTGTCCGGGAGGGTGGCCAGGTGCTTCTCCACCAGCTTGGTGGCCCGGTGCGGGAGTCCGGTCGCCACCAGGGCGTCGGCGGTCTTGAGCACCAGCGCGGATGCGTCGACCTGGGCGGCCAGAGCGGGGTCGACGACGAGCTCGAGGGCCTGCTGGAAGTGCTGGGCGGCCTCGTCGGGGCCACCGACGGCCATCGCCTCGTCGCCGGCCCGGATGCTGGCCTCGAGGGCGGTGGGCAGGTCGCGGGCGGCCAGCGCGTGGCGGGCCAGCTCGGCGGCCGTGCCCCGGCCGCGCCCGTCGCTCAGGGCCTCGGCGTACGCCGCGTGGAGCCGGACCCGCTCGCCGGGGAGCAGGTCGTCGTAGATCGCCTCGGCGAGCAGCGCGTGCCGGAAGGAGTAGAGGTCGTGGTTGATCACCACCACGTGGGACTCGACGGCGGCACGCAGGGCCTGGTCGAGGGCGTCGGCGGGCACCCCGCTGGCCTCGACGAGCAGGCTGTGGGAGACCCGGCGCCCGGAGACGGACATGGCCCGGACCACCTGGCGGGCGGACTCGTCGAGCCGGTCGAGGCGGACCAGGAGCACCTCGGCGAGGTCCTCGGGGACGCGGCCGGCGCTGCTGGTGCCGACCAGCTCCTCGACGAAGAAGGCGTTGCCCTCGGCGCGGTCGACGATGTCGGCGATCTCGGCCTCGGTGAGCGGCTCGGGGTGGAGCTCGCGGACCAGCGAGCGCACCTCGGACGGGCTGAGCGGGTTGAGCTGGAGCCGCTCGACACCGCGGACGCGGGACCACTCGGCGACCTGGCCGCGCAGCGGGTGGCGCCGGTGGAGGTCCTCGGCGCGGTAGCTGACGACGATGCCGACCGGCTCGGCGAAGGGACGGGAGAAGAGGAAGCTGACCATGTCGCGGGTGGACTGGTCGGCCCAGTGGGCGTCCTCGATGACCAGGAGAAGGGGGGCCTTCGCCGCGGCGGCGGAGAGCAGCGAGTGCATGGCCTCGAAGAGGTCGCCGCGGTCGACGGAGCCGGTGCCGTGGGACTCACCGCTGAGCATGCGGCGGCCGGGCTGGAGCCGGGCGAGGGCGGGGTGGACGCCGGAGACGGTCTCGACGACGTCGGGGAGGTCGGTGGCCAGCCGGCCCATGATCTCGGAGAACGGGAGGTAGGGCAGCGCGCTGTCGCCGAAGTCGAGGCAGTGCCCGGCGATGACCTGCCAGCCGTCGTCGACGGCCATGTCGCGCAGCTCGGTGAGCAGCCGCGTCTTGCCGACGCCGGCGTCACCGGCCAGCAGCACGGCGTTGGGTGCCGGGCTGGGGCCCAGGCGGGGCGGACGGACACCGAGCAGCGAGCTCAGCTCGGCCAGCTCGGTGTCTCGTCCGACCAGGGTCTGTCGTGTTCCGGCGGGTGCCACATCGCCCATGATGCCGTGCGGCACCGACAAGGCGCCTGTGGTTAACGCCGACACTCAGGCAACCCGCTCCGCGTGCTGCGGGCGACGTACCCGCAGGACCCGGTGGGCCCGCGGCCGGGGCGCCGGGTGGCGCTCCTCGCGGGCACGGGCGGCGCGGTAGTCGTAGTCGGCTCGGGCGATCTCGGTAGGTGATGTCCATGGTCCTGGTCCTCTTCTCTCGTCGTGAGTACGAGAGTGCGCGCCTGAGGTACGTCGGCACATGGGGCGGGCGCCGTATCTCTGCCTGAGGGGGCTACCTCAGACCGGGGGCGATGCCTTAGTGGCGCCGGCGGCCGGGCGTGGGCGGCCTGGCGGACCAGGTGGTCGCGCTCGGCGACGTTGGTGGCCAGGCGGGCGGCCTCGGCGTACGCCGTGGCGGCGGCCGGGAGGTCGCCGCCCAGCTCGTGCAGGTAGCCGCGGACGGCGTGCCAGCGGTGCCGCTCGCCGAGCACGTCGTGCAGCCGGTCGGTCTCGCGCAGCCCGGCGGTGGCGCCGAGGACGTGGCCGACCGCGACCGCGCGCCCGAGCACCGCGGCCGGGTCCTGGTGCACCGGGTCGTCGGTGAGGGCGACGAGGTCGTCGTACCACGCGAGGACCTGCGGCCAGTCGGTCTCCTCGGCGCTCGCCGCGTCGTCGTGCAGGGCGGCGATGGCGGCCTCGATCTGGTAGCGGCCGACCCGCCCGAGCGCCAGCGCCGACTGCAGGACGCGCACGCCCTCGGCGATCTCGCGGGTGTCCCACAGGCCGCGGTCCTGGCGGTCGAGCGTGACGATCCGGCCCTCGGCGTCGAGACGCGCCGGGAGGCGGGCGTGGTTGAGGAGCATCAGCGCGAGCAGCCCGCGCGCCTCCGGCTCGTCGGTGGCGAGGGTGAGCTGGCGGGCCAGCCGGATCGCCTCGGCGGCCAGGTCCACCCGGCCCGCGTGGCCGGCGGTGTAGACGAGGTAGAGCACGCGCAGCACGACGGCGAGGTCGCCGGGCTGGTCGAGGCGGCGGCCCGTGCAGGGTGCGCTTGGCGCGGCTGATCCGCTGCGCCATCGTCGCCTCGGGCACGTAGAAGGCGTCGGCGATCTCCCGGGTGGTGAGGCCGCCGACGGCGCGCAGGGTCAGCGCCACCTGGGAGGCGGGCGAGAGGTCGGGGTGGCAGCAGCAGAAGAGCAGGAAGAGGGTGTCGTCGCCCTCCTCGGTCGCGGCCGGCGCCGGCTCGGCGTACGTCGTCTCCTCGCGGCGGTCGCGGGCGGCCTCGCTGCGGCGGGCGTCGACGAGCCGGCGTACGGCGACCGTGGTCAGCCACGCGCGCGGGTCGCGCGGCGGGTGCTCGGGCCACACCCGCATCGCCTCCAGCAGGGCCTCCTGCAGCGCGTCCTCGGCGGCGTCGAAGTCCTCGCCGCGCCGGACCAGCCCGGCGAGCACGCGGGGGACGAGGGCGCGCAGGGCGCCCTCGTCCAGCCGCTGCGTCGCCTCGTCCGTCACCGCCGGCTCCGTCGTCCGAGAGCGCCTACGACATGATCTCGCGGACGTCGATCCACTCGTAGAGCGGCTCCCCGCCCGGGCCGGGCTCGGAGGAGACGTACGCCGCGACCTCGAGCGCACGCTCGCGGGACTCGACGTCGATCATGTACCAGCCGGCCACGAGGTCGCTGGTCTCCGGGTGCGGTCCGTCGGAGGTGACCGGCGCGGCGTCCGGGCCGCCGTACCGCACCCAGGTCCGCTCGGGAGTCAGCGCCTCCGCGCCGACGTACTCGCCCTTCTCCTCGAGCACCTCGCTGACGTGCCGGAGGAAGGCCATGTGGGCCTCCACGTCCTCGGGTGCCCACTGGTCCATCGGCGGGCAGGGGTGGTGCGGCGTCGGGCCGCCGCGGTAGTGCTTGAGGAGCAGGTACTTCGGCATGGTGTTCTCCTGTGTCGTGTGCCGCGCCTGTCGCGGCCCTTCACCTGGGGAGCGGAGCCGGTCGTGGCTTCTCGACATGCAACCACTGATCTCTTTCGGACCGTGCGGACGAGTCGTCAGACGCGGCGGCCGGAGACCCAGGTCTCGCGGACCAGCGGCACCCCGGGACGGTAGGCCAGGTGGAGGTGGCTGGGCGCGTCGAGGACGGCCAGGTCGGCCCGCGCGCCCGGCGTCAGCGTCCCGACGTCGTCCCGGTCCAGCGCCGCCGCACCGGTGAGCGTCGCGGCTCGCAGCGCCTCGGTCGGCGTCATCCCCATGTCGCGCACGCGCGAGCGCGATGCAGAACGGCAACGAGCTGGTGAAGCAGGAGCCCGGGTTGCAGTCCGAGGCGAGCGCGACGCGGACGCCGGCGTCGAGCAGCCGGCGGGCGTCGGGCCAGGGCTGCCGGGTGGAGAACTCCACGCCCGGGAGCAGGGTGGCGATCGTGCCGCTGGCGGCCAGCGCGTCGACGTCGGCGTCGCTGAGGAAGGTGCAGTGGTCGACGGCGGTCAGGCCGAGCTCGCAGGCCAGGCGTACGCCGGGTCCGGCACCGAGCTGGTTGGCGTGCAGCCGCGGCCTCAGCCCGGCCGCCATGCCGGCCTCGAGCACGCGCCGGGCCTGCGCCGCGTCGAACGCCCCGGTCTCGCAGAACGCGTCGACCCAGCGGGCGTACGGCGCCGCCGCCTCCAGCATCGGCCCGGTCACGAGGTCGACGTACTCCTCCGGCGCGATGCCCTCCGGCACCACGTGGGCGCCGAGGAACGTCGTCTCGTCGGTGAACTGCCGCGCGACCGCGAGCGACCGCGCCTCGTCGACGACGGAGAGGCCGTAGCCGCTCTTGATCTCGACGGTCGTGGTGCCCTGCCGGCGCATCTCGTCGACCAGCCGGGCGACGTGCGAGGTCAGCTGCTCGTCGGTCGCCGCCCGCGTCGCGCGCACCGTCGTACGGATGCCGCCGGCGGTGTAGGACTCCCCGCTCATCCGGGCCGCGAACTCCTGCGCGCGGTCACCCGCGAACACCAGGTGGCTGTGGCTGTCGACGAAGCCGGGGATCACCGCGCGGCCGCCCACGTCGTACGCCGTGTCCGCCGCGGGCGCCTCGGCCAGCGGGCCGGACCAGGCGACCCGCCCGCCCTCGACGACCAGCGCCGCGGCCTCGACGACCGGCCGGTCGGGGTCCCAGGTGACGAGCTCGCCGATGTTGGTGAGGACAGTGCTGCTCATGCGGGGTCCCCGGCCGAGCGCGAGCGCAGCGGGTGGTCCGTTGGGGTGCTCATTGCCACATCCTGTCGGTGGCGGCGACGAGCTCGCGACCCACGTCGGCCCGCGTGCCGCGGACGTCGTGCCAGCGCCCGTCCACCATCACCCGCTGCACGTCCTCGGCGGTGGCGGCGAAGACCGCCGTCTCCGCTCCGGCGCCGGTGCCGGCGGTACGCACCGAGGCGGTGTCGAGCACGACCAGGTCGGCCCGGGCGCCGACCTCGATCCGGCCGGCGTCGGGGAAGCCGAGCGAGGCGTGCCCGTCGGTGGTGGCGGCCGCGAGCAGGGCGGCCGAGGTCCAGTGCCCGCGGGCCTGGGTGGCCAGCCGCTCGTCGAGCTCGACGGCCCGCATCTCCTCGTACGGGTCGATGACGGCGTGGCTGTCGCTGCCCAGCGTCAGCGGCGACCCGGCGTCATGCAAGCGTCGCGACGGGCCGATCCCGTCGCCGAGGTCACGCTCGGTGGTCGGGCAGAAGCAGGAGTACGTCGCGCTGCCGCCGAGCAGGCCGATGTCGGTGTCGGTGAGGTGGGTGGCGTGCACGGCCGAGGTGAGCGGCCCGAGCGCCCCGGCCTCGGCGAGGACCTGGGTCGGGGTCAGGCCGTACGCCGCGAGGCAGGCCTCGTTCTCCGCGACCTGCTCGCTGAGGTGGGCGTGCAGCGGACGGCCCGCGGTGGCGGCGACGACGGCTCGGCACCTGGTCGCGCGGGACCGCCCGCACCGAGTGCACGGCCGCGCCGATCACCGTCGCGTCGTCGCCCTTGAGGTCGGCCACCCGCGCCGCCCACCGCTCGGCGTCGCCGTCGCTGAACCGGCGCTGGACGCCCTCCGGCGCGCGCCCGATCCCGGCCGCGAGGTAGCAGGTGTCGAGCAGCGCGATCCGGATCCCCGCCTCCCGCGCCGCCGCCACCAGTGCCAGGCCCATCGCGTTCGCGTCGTCGTACGGCGTGCCGTCGGGCCCGTGGTGCAGGTAGTGGAACTCGCCCACCGCGGTGATCCCGGCGCACACGCATCTCGCGGTACGTCGCCCGGGCCAGCTCGAAGTACAGGTCGGGCGTGAGCCGCTCGGCCGCGGCGTACATCTGCTCCCGCCAGGTCCAGAACGTGCCGGACCCCTGCTGCGTGCGGCCGCGGAGCGCGCGGTGGAAGGCGTGCGAGTGGCAGTTCGCGATGCCGGGGATCGTCAGGCCGGGGACCCGCTCGATGCGGTGGTGCTGCAGCCGCACGGCCCAGGGTCCGGCGCCCCCGGGCCCGAGCGCGGGGGTGGCCCAACCAACCGTTCCGCTCGTTCCTCGCTCCACGGGTGCCAGACCCATCCACGGTCCACCCCCGCGCTCGTTCCCGGCGTCGCCGGGCGGCGCGGGTGGCGGGCGCGGCGGCGACGGGTGCCCCCAAGCGGTCCGCGCTCTCCCGTGTCGACGCCGGCGAAGCGGCCGTCCACGACGGTGACCAGGACGTCAGCGTGGACCCGGTCGCCGACGAGGGCGCGCTCGAGGAGGTAGGTGCTCACCCGGCCAGCCTCGCGAGGGTGTCGGCCAGGGCGCTGACGCCGGCCAGGCAGTCGGACATGGGGGCGAACTCCTCGGGTGAGTGCGAGATGCCGGTGGGGTTGCGGACGAAGAGCATCGCGGTCGGGATCCCGGCCGCGGACAGGATGCCCGCGTCGTGCCCGGCCTGGGTCGGGATGACCGGCCAGTCGCCGGACTCGTGGTCGGCGGCGATCCGCCGGGCGAGGTCGGCGTCGAAGGCCACGGACCCCGACACGGACTCGGCGGTCACCGTGAGGGCGGTGCCGTCGCGGTCGGCGCGGGCCTGCGCCTGCCGCTCGATCTCGCCGAGCAGCGCGGTGAGGTCGTCGTCGGTGGCGGTGCGCGCGTCCAGCCAGGCGGTCACCCGGGACGGCACCGCGTTGGTGCCGTTGGGGGCGACGTCGATCCGGCCGAAGGTCGCGCGCTGCCCGGCGAGCCGGGCCTGCTTCGCCGCGGCCAGGGCGGTCATCGCGTACGTCAGCATCGGGTCGTGCCGGTCCTCCATCCGGGTGGTGCCGGCGTGGTTGGCCTGCCCGGTGAAGTCGAAGCGGTACCTCCCGTGCGGCCAGATCCCGCTGGCCACCCCGATCGCGGCACCCCGGTCGACGAGGTCGCGGCCCTGCTCGACGTGCAGCTCGACGAAGACGCCGACGTCGTCGAGCAGCGCGGACCGGCCGAGGTCGGGCTCGAGGCCGGCGGCGGCCATCGCGTCGAGGAGGGGTACGCCGTCGCGGTCGCGCAGCTCCCGGGCCTCGGCGGGCTGCATCGCACCCGTCATCAGCCGGGACCCGAGGCAGGCCAGCCCGAAGCGCGAGCCCTCCTCCTCCGCGAACGCCGCCACCCCGATCGGGCGGGCCGGCCGGAAGCCGCGGTCCCGGAGCTCGTCGACCGCCGCGAACGCGGAGACCACGCCCAGCGGCCCGTCGTACGCACCCCCGTCCAGCACCGAGTCCAGGTGCGACCCCGTCACCACGCCGCTCCGGGGGGATAGTCCGAGATGTTCTGGTCCGTTTCCTGCGGATTTCCGAGCCAATTCCTCGCGGACTATCCCGTCGGCGAGCAGCTCGGGGTGCCACCAGGCGATGGTGTTGCCGTTGCCGTCGGAGCGCACCTCGAGGTCGCGGCGGGCGCACTCCTCGAGGAACCACGCGTGGCACTCGCGCTCGGCCGCGCCGAAGGGTTGGCGGAAGTACCCGCCGCTCGACGCCGACCGCCCGACGGGGGCGAGGTCGTGCCACATCCGCTCAAAGGTCATGCTGTGCTCCATGGAGTTCGCCGAAGTGGTACGACGCCGGCGCATGGTGCGCGCGTACGCCGACGAGCCGGTCGACCCGGCCGTGGTCGACCGGATGCTCGAGAACGCGGTCCGCGCACCCTCGGCCGGGTTCAGCCAGGGCTGGGCGTTCCTGCGCCTGGACACCCCCGAGGACCTGGCCCGGTTCTGGGCCGCGACGTCCCCGCCGAAGCCCGGGCTGGCGATGGTCGACCCGAACGAGAAGCCCGAGTCGCGCTGGCTGCGCGGGATGCGGACGGCGCCGGTGGTGATCGTGCCGCTGTCCAACCGCGAGGCCTACCTCGACCGGTACGCCGAGCCCGACAAGGGCTGGACCGACCGCGACGAGGCCCGCTGGCCGGTGCCGTACTGGCACATCGACACCGGCATGGCCGCGCTGCTGATCCTGCAGACCGCCGTCGACGAGGGCCTGGGGGCCTGCTTCTTCGGCATCCCGCCGGAGCGCATCCCGGCCTTCCGGGCGGAGTTCGGCGTGCCCGAGGAGTACACCCCGATCGGCGCGATCACCGTCGGCCACCGCACCGAGGACACCGGACCCGCGGGCTCGGTCGCGCGCGGCCGGCGGCCGGCGGACGAGGTCGTGCATCGCGGGGGTTGGTGACACCCGGACAGTCCATCGGGCCGCGGCCCGGCGGTCAACGAACGACGCCGTGCGGACCGTCTCGGATCCCAGACTGGCGGGACCGGCTGACGACGGCGGCCCCGAGGCCCTAGCGTCGTCCCGTGCCGGTCCCGCCCCCCTCGCCGCTCCGCCCCGCCGACCACGCCGCGCTGCGCGACCGCGCCGTCGCCAAGCTGCAGGCGCTGGTCCGGATCCCGACGGTCTCGCGACCCGACCCCGCCGACGAGGACGCCGGGGCGTTCGAGCGCGTTCCTCGCCGAGCTGCGCACGCAGTTCCCCCTCCTCCACGACGAGCTCGAGCTCACCCCGGTCACCGACCACGGGCTGCTGTTCCGCTGGGCCGGCCGCGACGCCGCGCGCCCCGTCGTACTCATGGCGCACCTCGACGTCGTCCCGGTCGACTCCGACGCGACCTGGCAGCACCCGGCCTTCGGCGGCGACATCGTCGACGGCGAGATCTGGGGCCGCGGGACGCTGGACGACAAGGGCTCGCTGGTCGGCATCTGCGAGGCCGTCGAACGCCTGCTGGAGCAGGGGTTCACGCCCGCGCAGGACGTCTGGCTGTCCTTCGGCTGCGACGAGGAGGTGATGGGCCAGGCCGCTCCGGCCGCCGTCGCGATCCTCCGCGAGCGCGGCGTCACGGCCGTGGTTCGTGCTCGACGAGGGCGGCGCGGTCGCGCACGAGGCGTTCCCCGGCGTCGAGCCGCCGGTCGCGGTCATCGGCGTCACCGAGAAGGGCGTCACGTCGCTGGAGCTGCGCGTCGACGGCCGTGGCGGGCACGCCTCGACCCCGGTCCGGATGGACGCCACCGCCCGGCTGGCCCGGGCGATCCTGCGGCTGGACCGCAAGCCGTTCCCGGCCAGCGCACCCGAGCCCACCGTCGAGCTCATGCAGCGCCTCGCGCCCCACGCACCGGCCGCCCTGCGCCCGCTGATGGCCAACGCCTCCCGGGTCCGCCCGGTGCTCACCCGGGCCCTGGTCGCGGCCGGCGCCGAGGCCGCGGCCATGACGCGTACGACGGCCGCGGTCACCACGCTGTCGGGCTCGCCGGCGCTGAACGTGATCGCCTCGACCGCCAAGGCCGGCGTCAACGTGCGGATCATGGTCGGCGACTCGGTGGCGTCCGTGCTCGAGCACGTGCGCAAGGCGGTGCACGACGACCAGGTGCAGGTCACCGTGCTCGAGGCCGGCGAGCCGAGCCCGGTCTCGCCCACCGACGACGACGCCTTCCGGCTGCTCGAGTCGACGATCGCGGAGGCGTTCCCCGACGCCGTACCGGCGCCGTACGTGATGATGGCGGCCACCGACTCCCGGTTCTTCACCGAGATCTGCGAGCGGGTCTACCGCTACACGCCGTTCCGGATGACCAAGGCGCAGCGCCAGGCGATCCACAGCTACGACGAGCACCTCGGCGTCGAGGCGTTCGCCGAGGGCGTGCTGTGGTACCAGCGGCTGATCGAGAGGATCGCCTGATGACCACGCAGACCGCGCCGGCCGGCCCGGCCCTGCACCTGGGCCGCATCGTCGGCTTCCTGGTCTGCGTCGAGCTGGCCAGCGGCATCCTGCAGGGCTACTACACGCCGATCTTCAGCGACATCGCCGACCACCTCGGGATCGCCGACGCCGACGTCAACTGGTTCGAGGCCGCGCAGCTGATCGTCTCCGCCCTGGTCGTGCCGTTCCTGGCCCGGCTCGGGGACCTGATCGGCCACAAGAAGGTGCTGCTGATCTCGACCGCGGTCACCGCCCTCGGCTCGTGGATCCTCGCGTTCGCGCCGTCGTTCACGACGTTCCTCATCGGCTGGGCGCTCCAGGGTGCGTACGTCGTGTGGCTGCCGCTGGAGGTCGCGATCATCCACCGGCGTACGGCGGGGACGGGCCGGCAGGCGCTGCTGACCCGACGCGCCGCCGGCATCCTGGTCGGCGCCCTGGAGACCGCGGTCATCATCGGCGCGCTGACCTCGGGCGCCCTGGTGGAGTCCACGTCGATGACCGTGCTGCTGATGCTGCCGGCGGTCGTGGTCACCGCGTGCCTCGTGGTCATCTGGTTCGGCATCGAGGACGCCCCCGGCGAGTCCAGCGGCGGCATCGACTGGGGCGGGCTGGCACTCATCACCACCGTCCTCGGCCTGGTCATGGCGGGGCTGATCGCGATCCGGCTGCAGGGCCCCGACAGCCTGCCGGCCTGGGGACTCATCGCGCTCGGCCTGCTCGACCTTCGTGCCGTTCGTGCGCTTCGAGCTCGGGCACCACGAGCCGATCATCGACGTACGCCTCTTCTCCAGCCCGGCGCAGTGGCCGGTGCAGCTGACCGCGTTCCTCTTCGGCATGTCGGTGCTCGGCGCGCAGATCCCGCTGTCGACGTTCGCCCGGACCGACCCGGACGTCGCGGGCTACGGCCTCGGCGCCGACGCCGGCTTCGTCTCGACGCTGATCGGCGTCTACGTGCTGAGCCTGGCGGTCGGCGCGTTCACGCTGCCGCTGACCTCGCGGCTGCTCGGCGCCCGGAACGCGCTGGTGCTGTCCAGCCTGCTGGTCGCGCTCGGCTACGCCCTCTGGCTGCCGTTCCACGACTCCACCGCGCAGGCGCTGGTGAACATGGGCGTGGCCGGCCTCGGCTCCGGTGCGCTCGTGGCCGCACTGCCCGCCGCGGCGGCCGCGGCCGCGCCGCCCGGCCGGACCGGCTTCGCGACCGGGATGACCAACGCCACCAAGACCGTCGGCGGCGCGATCGCCTCGTCGATCTTCGCGATCGCGCTGTCCTCGACCGGCTCGCTGGCCGACCCGAGCGAGGGCCACGCACCGCTCGGTGGCTACCTCACGGTGTGGTCGGTGTGCGCCGTCGCGGCCCTGCTCGCGGCGATCGCCCTCACGGCCGTGCCGAAGCACGCGTTCTCCGACCACGACGTCACCCCGGTCCCGTGAGCGACGTACGCCTGGCCCTCGACCCGGACAGCCCGGAGCCGCCGTACGCCCAGCTCCGCGAGTCCGTACGCCGCCGCGTGGCCTCCGGCGAGCTCGCACCGGGCACCCGGCTGCCGCCGGTGCGGGCGCTGGCGACCGAGCTCGGACTGGCCGTGAACACGGTCGCCCGGGCCTACCGCGAGCTCGAGCACCTCGGCGTGATCGAGACCCGCGGCCGGGCCGGCAGCTTCGTCAGCGGCGACGCCGTCGGGCGGGCCGCCCGCGAGGCCGCCCGGGAGTACGCCGACCGGGTGCGGGCGCTGGGCATCGGGCCGGACGAGGCGGTGGACCTGGTCCGCCGGGCGGTGGAGGACTGATCCGTGGCGGCGTCGATTGGTCACGAACCGCATGCCCGTGCCCCGTTCCGTTGCGGTTGGGGACCAAACCGCAACAAATCGCGCCGACCTATCCTGAGGCCATGGCCGAGCACGACGACCAGGACATCGAGGCCCCCGACCGCTCCCGCCGCCAGGACCCGCGCACCGGCCGGGACGCCGCCCGCAACCGGATCGAGCACCAGACCCAGTGGGTCGAGCAGCAGCTGCGCACCGCGATGGCCCGCGGCGAGTTCGACGACCTGCCCGGCGCCGGCAAGCCGATCGAGGGCCTCGGCACCGAGCACGACCCCGACTGGTGGCTGAAGAAGCTCATCGAGCGCGAGCGGATCACCGGGGTGCTCCCCGAGGCGCTGCAGCTGCGCAAGGACGACCTCGAGCTGGACGCGCTGCTCGACCGGCAGCCCAACGAGACCCATGTCCGCCGCGAGCTGGAGTCGTTCAACCGTCGGGTCGTCGAGGCCCGGCGTCAGCTGCAGGGCGGACCGCCGGTGGTCACCCGGACCCGCGATATCGAGGCCGAGATCGCCGCCTGGCGGGACCGCCGCCGGCGTCGCTGAGCGCAGGTCGACGGGCTGGAGAGCGGTCCTGTCGAATTACAACTTTGTAGTTTGCACAACTTTCCCAACAACCTCACAAGTCACGCTACTTTCGGTCTCGATCGCTTGTATCGCCGCACTGTTCGTGGACTCGTGAGGAGCCAGGAAGCATGACCACCCCCGCTGCCCCCGCGCGACGCCGTACCGCCCGTCGGGCCCTCGGCGTCGTGACCGCGGTGCTGGCTCCGGTCGCCCTGGCCGGGGTGGCCGCCGTCGCCACCGTGCACGGCTCCGCGCCCACCGAAGCCGCTCCCGCCGCCGCCACGCGCTACGAGCTGCGCGCCCCCTTCGTGGCCCGCCCGATCGACCCGACCAAGGCCCGTGACCTGCAGACCTACCGGGCCCGCAGCACCGCCAAGGCCACCACCTACGCCGCCGCGTGCGGCACCCCCGTCGTGGCCGCCCACCCCGGCATCGCCCGTGTGTTGAGCGCCCGCTGGGCCGGCCCGGCCCTGGTGCGGGTGGCGTCCACCTCCGGCAGCATCTACACGGCCTACGGCTACATGCGGAAGGCGACCGTCGTCGACGGCCAGCTCATCCAGTCCGGCCAGCAGATCGGCGAGGTCGGCCGCGAGGGCAACGCCACCCGCTGCTCGATGGAGTTCCGGGTCCGGTCCAACTACGGCCGCACCGCCTACAACCCGACCACCTGGCTCGACCGCTACGTCGGCCAGGTCGTCCCGTCCAAGGGCCTGTACGGCGACCCGGGCTTCACCAGCGCCACGTTCAACATCCTGGGCGCCAGCCACACCGCGCCCGGCGGCAACAAGGCCAGCTGGCCGGGGTACGCCTGGCGGATGGCCCGGCAGCTCGAGATGCTCGACGCCGCCCAGGTCGACGTCGTCGGCTTCCAGGAGATGCAGCGCAAGCAGCGCACGCTCTTCCTCGAGAAGGCCGGTGCGACGTACGGCATCTACCCGTCCAGCGCCACCGCGGACCCGGAGAACTCCATCGCCTGGCGGCTCTCGAAGTTCACCTTCCTCGAGGGCGCGACCTTCCCGGTCCCCTACTTCGACGGACACATCCGGCAGATGCCCTACGTCCTGCTCCAGGACAACGAGACCGGCCGGACGGCGTACTTCATCAACGTGCACAACCCGGCCTCGACCACGCGCTACCCCAACCAGGGCAAGTGGCGGGTGGAGGCGCTGCGTCGCGAGCGCGAGCTGGTGATCAGCCTGCGGGCCAACGGCCGCCCGGTCTTCCTCACCGGTGACTTCAACGACCGCGAGAAGGCGTTCTGCCCGATGACGACCGGCAAGCTGATGATCAGCCCCGACAGCCTGCCGTCGATGACCTGCGCCTACCCGCCGAAGTACTACTGGGTCGACTGGATCTTCGCCGCCGGCCAGGCGCGGTTCACCTCGCTCGGCGTGGACACCTCGACCAAGCCGAAGCGGATCAGCGACCACCCGCTGGTCGTCGCGCGCACCCACCTCGCGGACTGACCCGGCGTACGTCGCGCCCGGTGGCGACCCCGTCGCCGGGACGAGTGGGCTGGACCACTGCATTTCCTTCCGATCGGACGCATGTTCGTTCGGTTTCCGGGCACGGCAGGTCATGCAGCCCCGCTCCCCGCACCCGGAGGAGTGGCCCCGTGGGCTGAGCACTGCAGAAACGTTGGGCGAACCCCAACGAGGAGGGAATGACTCATGGTTATTCTTGGCTTGATCCTTCTCATCGTCGGCCTGGTCGCGTCGATCCCGGTCCTGACCACGATCGGTCTGATCCTGATCGTCGTCGGCCTGATCCTGAACCTGGTCCCCGTGGGCGGTACCCGCCGAAGGGTCTTCTGAGCAAGCAGCGGCCCCGGTCCTCGTCGAGGACCGGGGCCGCTGCCATTTCCGGGGGCGCTCAGCCCTCCGACATCGGGATCCGTACGCCGCGCTCGGCCGCGACCTCCGCCGCCCGCTCGTAGCCGGCGTCGACGTGCCGGATGACGCCCATGCCCGGGTCGTTGGTCAGCACCCGCTCGATCTTCTCGGCAGCCAGCGCGGTGCCGTCCGCGACGCAGACCTGTCCGGCGTGGATGGAGCGGCCCATGCCGACCCCGCCGCCGTGGTGGATCGAGACCCACGAGGCGCCGGAGGCGGTGTTGACCAGCGCGTTGAGCAGCGCCCAGTCGGCGATCGCGTCGGAGCCGTCGAGCATCGCCTCGGTCTCGCGGTAGGGCGAGGCCACCGAGCCGCAGTCGAGGTGGTCGCGGCCGATCACGATGGGCGCCTTCAGCTCACCGTTGGCCACCATCTCGTTGAACTTCAGGCCGGCCAGGTGCCGCTCGCCGTACCCGAGCCAGCAGATCCGCGCCGGGAGTCCCTGGAAGGCGACCCGCTCACCGGCCATCGTGATCCACTTCCGAAGCCGCTCGTTGTCGGGGAACAGCTCGAGGATCGCCCGGTCGGTCGCCGCGATGTCGGCCGGGTCGCCGGACAGCGCCGCCCAGCGGAACGGGCCCTTGCCCTCGCAGAACAGCGGCCGGATGTAGGCCGGCACGAAGCCGGGGAACTCGAACGCGCGGTCGTAGCCGCCCTTGCGGGCCTCGTCGCGGATCGAGTTGCCGTAGTCGAAGACCTCGGCGCCCTTGTCCTGGAACTCCACCATCGCCCGCACGTGCGTGGCCATCGACGCCTGGGCGGCCTTGGTGAAGCCGGCCGGGTCGGCCTCGCGCTGGGCCTGCCACTCCTCGAACGGCACGCCGACCGGGAGGTAGAACAGCGGGTCGTGCGCCGAGGTCTGGTCGGTGACGATGTCGATCGGCGCGTCCTGCTCGAGCAGGGCCGGCACCATCTCGGCGGCGTTGCCGAGGACGCCGATCGACAGCGGACGCCGGGCGTCACGCGCCTCGACCGCCAGCTCGAGCGCGTGGTCGAGCGAGTCGGCCTGCACGTCGAGGTAGCGGTGCTCGATGCGCCGCGCGATCCGGTGCGGGTCGCACTCGATGCAGATCGCGACACCGTCGTTCATGGTCACCGCCAGCGGCTGGGCGCCGCCCATGCCGCCGAGGCCGGCGGTCAGCGTGATGGTCCCGGCCAGGGTGCCCTCGAAGGACTTGTCCGCGACCGCGGCGAAGGTCTCGAAGGTGCCCTGGAGGATGCCCTGGGTGCCGATGTAGATCCACGATCCGGCGGTCATCTGGCCGTACATCGTCAGGCCGAGGTCCTCCAGCCGCCGGAACTCCTCCCAGTTCGCCCAGTCGCCGACCAGGTTGGAGTTCGCGATCAGCACCCGCGGCGCCCACGGGTGGGTACGCATGACGCCGACCGGCTTGCCGGACTGCACGAGCATGGTCTCGTCGTCCTCGAGGTCGCGCAGGGTGCGCACGAGGGCGTCGTACGCCTCCCAGCTGCGCGCGGCCTTGCCGGTGCCGCCGTACACCACGAGGTCCTCGGGGCGCTCGGCGTTCTCGGGGTCGAGGTTGTTCATCAGCATCCGCAGCGGCGCCTCGGTCTGCCACGACTTCGCGGTCAGCTCGGTGCCGTGCGCGGCGTGGATGGGCAGGCGGGGGTTGTCCGAGGAGGTCATGCGAGTTCTCCGATCACTTCTTCGACGGCGTGCAGGACGGCTCCGGAGCGGACCAGCTCGACGGCGGTCTCGATCTCGGGGCTGAGGTGGCGGTCCGGCCCGGGGCCCTGGATCCCGGCGTCCCGGAGCAGGCGGACGACGGCGCCGGTGGCCGGCGACGGCTCGAGCGGGGCGCGCAGGTCGAGCGCGCGGGCGGCGGTGAGCACCTCGATCGCGATGACCCGGGTGAGCCCGTCGACCGAGCGGCGCAGCTTGCGGGCGGCCGACCAGCCCATCGACACGTGGTCCTCCTGCATCGCGCTGGAGGGGATGGAGTCGACCGAGGCCGGGTTCGCCAGCCGCTTCATCTCGGAGACGATCGCGGCCTGGGTGTACTGCGCGATCATGTGGCCGCTGTCGACGCCCGGGTCGTCGGCGAGGAACGGCGGCAGGCCGTGGTTGCGGGCCTTGTCGAGGAAGCGGTCGGTACGCCGCTCGCTGATCGAGGCGACGTCGGCGGCGACGATCGCCAGGAAGTCGAGCACGTAGGCCACGGGCGCGCCGTGGAAGTTGCCGTTGGACTCGACGCGGCCCTCCTCCCCGAGCACGACCGGGTTGTCCACGGCGCTGGCCAGCTCGCGGCCGGCGACCTGCGCGGCGTACTCCACGGTGTCGCGGGCGGCGCCCTGGACCTGCGGCGAGCAGCGCAGCGAGTAGGCGTCCTGCACCCGGTTGCAGTCGGGGCCGCGGTGCGAGGCGACGATGCCCGAGTCCTTCATCAGGGCGGTGAGGTTCGCGGCGGACAGGGCCTGGCCGGGGTGCGGGCGGATCGCCTGCAGCTCGGGGGCGAAGACCCGGTCGGTGCCGAGCTGGCCCTCGACGGACATGGCGGCGGAGATGTCGGCAGTCCTCAGCAGCATCCGCAGGTCCTCGATCGCGAGCACCAGCATGCCGAGCATGCCGTCGGTGCCGTTGATCAGCGCCAGGCCCTCCTTGGCGGCCAGCTCGACCGGCGCCAGCCCGGCCGCGGCCAGCGCCTCGGCGGCCGGCATCAGCGTGCCGTCCGCGTCGCGGACCTCGCCCTCGCCCATCAGGGCCAGCGCGCAGTGCGACAGCGGGGCCAGGTCGCCGGAGCAGCCGAGCGAGCCGTACTCCCGCACCACCGGGGTGATGCCGTGGGTGATCAGGTCGGCCAGCAGCTGGGCGGTGCCCGGGCGGACTCCGGTGTGCCCGGTGGTCAGCGTCGAGAGGCGCAGCAGCATCAGGCCGCGGATCACCTCGCGCTCGACCTCGGGGCCGGAGCCGGCGGCGTGGGAGCGGACCAGCGAGCGCTGCAGCTGGGCGCGCATCTCGGTCGGGATGTGCCGGGTGGCGAGCGCCCCGAAGCCGGTGGAGATGCCGTACGCCGGGGTGGGGGCGGCGGCCAGCTCGTCGACGACGGCGCGGGCTCGCTCGACGGCCACGCGGGCGCCGTCGTCGAGGGTGACACCGGCGCCGCCGCGGGTCACCGCGACGAGGTCGGCGAAGGACACCGGGCCGGTGCCCAGGGAGACGGTGTGGGTCATGGCTTCATCCAACTCGCGGGCCCGGGCGGCCACCAGACCTGTCGCCCCGCTCCCGTCTCGGATCCGAGACGATCCGCCGGGGTCCCGTGGGTCGGTCGGGCCATTCTCAGCCGCCGTACGCGTGGTTAGCGTGGAAAGGAGGGCATGAAGGAGGCGGGGACGTGCCGGACCTGGGGCTCACGGACGCCGAACAGACGGCGTTGCGGTCCCTCCTTGCCGCCGAGCCCGTCCCGGGTGACCTGCTGCCGGAGCCGGCCGTCCTCCAGCAGCTCGCCCGCCTGATCCCCTGCGAGGCCGTCGGGGTCGCCGTCGCGGACCCCGAGGGATGGGTCGGCGCGGTGCGCGAGCTGGCGCACGGCTACCTCGCCGACCTGGCCGGGACCGGCTACGTCCGCCCCCTGCGCATGGGCATCCTGCACTGGACCCGCGTCCCGAGCTACGCCGCGGCGCTCCACGCCACCGGTCCCGCCGACTGCCTCGCCATCGGGTTCCGCCACGGTCGTCGGGGGGCCGCCCGGGTGTGGCTGGACCGCTGGGGCGGGGAGTTCTCCGAGCGCGACCGGCTGATGCTGGTGCTGCTGAGCCCCGCGCTCCAGCGCCTGGTCCGTGATGCCGACGCCCTGCCGCTGCCAGCGGAGCTGACCGCCCAGGAGCGCCGGACGCTGGCGCTGGTGGCCGCCGGGCTCTCGAACCCGGAGATCGCGGAGCGCATGTGCGTGGCGACCTGCACCGTGCGCAAGCACCTCGAGCACGTCTACCGCAAGCTCGGGGTGACCAACCGGCTGGCCGCCGCGATGGTCGTGCAGGGGCACGCCTCGGGACCCCGCGAACCCCGACCTGCGCCCGCATCGCGGGAGCGCGGGCGGTCCGAGATGTTCGCCTGATGGCGAATGGTGCCGCACCGCGCAGAGGACTAGTCAGGTAGGTGACCCAGTTCTCCCGTCCCGGAGGTCGCCATGCACCTGCACCGACGTACCCGCATCCTGCAGCCGCTCGCCCGCCGCACCGGTTGTGTCCTGTCCGCGCTGCTCGTCGTCATCGCCCCGCTCGCCCTCACGGCGCCCGGCGGAAGTGCCCAGGCCACCAGCCCACGCCACGGCGTCGGCGGGTCGGCACAGCAGGTGGCGATCGACTGGCAACGCATCGCCATGCGCACCGTCTATGCGGAGACCACTCCGACGCCCCCACCACCGGTCGGTGTCGTGTACATCGCGTTCACGTCGATGGCCGTGCACAACGCGGTCAAGGCAGTCCACAGGTTGCGGACTCCGTCCGCGCGCGCCGCGATCGCACAGGCCGCGCACGACGTGCTGGTGGAGTACTTCCCGGGATCCAGCGCCAACCTCGACCGTGACCTCGCCGCCACCCTCGACAGCGTCCGCAACGGCCGGGCCAAGGCCCAGGGCATCCGGATCGGCAGTGCGGCGGCCGACGCGATGATCGCCTCCCGGGCCGACGACGGGCGCAACGACCCGACCGTCGTCTACAGCAAGCCCCTGCTGCCCGGGTACTGGCAGCCCGCGCCCGGCGGCGCCATGGCCTTCGCCTGGCTTGCCCGGATGGACCAGATCGTCCCGACCGCACCGGTCGCCGTGAGCGGGCCGGACCCGTTGACCAGCACCGACTACGCGGTCGACTTCAACGAGGTGCGTCGCGTCGGCTCGGTGGGATCGACCGTGCGCACCGACGAGCAGACCGCCATCGCCACCTTCATGGCGGCCAACCAGATCCCGGTCTACCGTGACGCGCTGTGCCGCGTGCTCGAGCGGGACCCGCTCAGCCTCTACCGCACCACGCTGCTCTTCGCGAGGATCGACGCGGCCGTCGTCAACGCCTTCATCCAGACCTGGGGCCTGAAGCTCGACGTCGGGTTCTGGCGCCCCTTCCAGGCGATCGCTGCGGCGGACAAGGACAACAACCCCGGGACCGAGGTCGAGGCGAACTGGGCTCCGCTGGTGCCGAACCCGTCCTACAGCGACTACACGAGCGGGCACGCGGCCGCGACCTCGCCGATGGCCGAGGTGGTGCGCCGGACGCTCGGCGAGCACACCGCGCTGACGCTGCGGCTGGTGACGCCGACCGGCACTCTGGTGCGTCACTACGACACCCTGTCCGCTCTCGAGTACGACGCCTTCCACGCCCGCATCTGGGGTGGCCTGCACTTCCGGAAGGCCATGGAGGACGGCTACTACATCGGACACAAGACAGCGCGGCGGGTGATGCGCGTGCTCTGGTGATCCCGGCGGGACCGGGCGGCTGACCGGTCAGTCGGTCAGCTCGGTCGGCTCCGTGACGGCGTCGACCAGGGCGCCGTTGCGGAGCACGGTCACCTCGACCCGGGTGCCGATGGCCTCCACGAACAGGCGCCGCTGGAGCGATTGCGCATCGCCCAGCGGCGTCCCGTCGATCGCGAGGATGAGGTCACCGCGGCGCAGGCCACTGATGTCGGCGGGGCTGTTCTCGACCACCTCGACGACCCGCAGCGCCGTCCGCTGGCCGGTCCGGGCGGCCACCGGCGGGGGCAGCGGCGCCGGCGTGGTGACCAGGCCGAGGTAGGCCCGGCGAACCCGGCCGTCGTTGAGCAGCGCGTGGATGATGCGGTGGGTCGTGGTGTTGATCGGGACCGCGAGGCCGAGGCCGATCCCCGCCACCGCGGTGTTGATGCCGACGACCCGGCCGCGCGCGTCGGCCAGCGCACCGCCGGAGTTGCCGGGGTTGAGCGCGGCGTCGGTCTGGATGACGTCCTCGATCAGCCGGGTGGCGGTGCGGGTGCGGGCCGGCATCGACCGGCCGAGGGCGCTGACCACGCCGGCCGTGACGCTGCCGGCCAGGCCGAGCGGGTTGCCGACCGCGACCACCAGTGAGCCGACGAGGAGGTCGTCGGCGTCGCCGTACTCCGCTGGTCCCGGCACCTCGCGGTCGGCGCGCACGACGGCGAGGTCCGACAGCGGGTCGCGGCCGACGACGGTGAACATCGCCAGCGTCCCGTCGGAGAACTCCGCCTCGCCGCCGGGTGCGTCCCCGACGACGTGGGCGTTGGTGAGCAGGTGTCCCTCGTCGCTGAGCGTCACCGCGGACCCGGCGGACTCGCCGCGACCACCCCGGATGCGCAGCGCCGCCACCCGCGGTGTCAGCGCGGCCGCGACCCCGGTCACGACAGCCGAGTAGGCGTCCAGTGCCTCCCGGTCGAGAGGTTCCATGAGGACGGAACACGCCACGACGGGCCGCGATTCCCGGGGGAACCGCGACCCGTCGGTGCGGGCCACCACGCCTCAGCTGGTGGCGACGAGGGTCCGCGCCCGGCGCCGCGCCCGCGCCCGGTGCCCGGCCTCGGTGACCGCGAGGCCGATGCCCAGGATCGAGAGCGTGACGAGCCCGTAGGACAGCGGGAACTCGCCCTTCTCGAAGGCCGGGTTGCTGCCGCCGCCGAGGGAGTCCAGCAGCAGGTAGAGGGTCTGGAAGGTGAAGGCCCACAGGTAGGCGACGGCGTACGTCGTCATGGCGGCCAGCCGGGAGCGCATCAGGTAGCCGCAGGCGAAGGCGAGGAGGACGGTGACGATCGCGATCATGTCCGGCCCCTCAGTCCAGGACCGCGACGGGCCGGCGGGCGCCGGAGAACATCAGCACGATCGCGGCGACGGTCGCGAGCACGGACAGCCCCACGGCCAGCTTGATCCACACCGGGACGTCGACGAAGAAGGCCGGCAGGGCGGTGAGCAGGTTGATCACCAGCGCGCCGGCGGCCACGCGGAGGGCGCCGCGGTTGCCGCGCCAGGCGAGGACCACGGCGACGAGGCCGACGACGCCGAGGACGGTGCCGAGGACGAGGACGCCGAACGGCGGGCCGACCTCGCCGTCGGGTGTGGGCGTGAAGACGCTCGGGATGTTGATCGCACTGAGCACGCCGGCGAGGACGAGGCCGGTGCGCTGGCGTCCGGAGGTGGTTTCCATGACGACTCCTGGGGTGTGGGAACGGGACGGTCCCACCGTGGGCCGGCACCGGTTCCCTGCGACACCAGCATCCTCCCCGCGGAACCTCCCGTCCCGTCCCGGACGGCCGGGCAGAACTTCCCGGGTCAGGCGGGCGCCTCCGCCCCCATCATGAGGACATGACGTTGCGCGTCCTGCTGGCCGACGACCACCCGGTCGTGCGCAGCGGGCTGCGCGCCCTGCTCGGCACCATCGACGGGATCGAGGTGGTCGGCGAGGCGGCCGACGGGGAGGCGGCCGTCCGCGAGACCCAGCTGCTGCGGCCCGACATCGTGCTGATGGACGTGCGGATGCCCGGGCTCGACGGCGTCGAGGCCACCCGGCGGATCCGCGCCGCGGTGCCTGCGACGGCCGTGCTGGTGCTGACCATGTTCGACGACGACGCCACCGTGTTCACCGCGATGCAGGCCGGCGCCCGCGGCTACCTGCTCAAGGGCGCGGAACAGGACGAGATCGTCGGCGCACTGCGCGCGGTCGCCGCCGGCCAGGTCATCTTCGGGCCGGGCATCGCCTCCCGCGTGCTGGAGCACTTCGCCGCACCGCCGGCTCCCGCGGCCGACCCGTTCCCCCAGCTGACCGCCCGCGAACGCGAGATCCTCGCGCTGCTGGCCGACGGGCGCCGTACGTCGTCGATCGCGGACGAGCTGGCCCTCTCCCCCAAGACGGTGAGCAACAACCTGACCAGCATCTTCGCCAAGCTCGAGGTCTCCGACCGGGCGGCCGCGATCATCCGGGCCCGGGAGGGCGGACTGGGCGGCAGGGCGGACAGGGCGGACTGGGCGGGCAGGGCGGCCCCGGGAGCCCCCGGTGACACCCGAGATGACCAGCAGCGTCCTCGTCGGCACCGCCGTCGCCGGGCTCGCCTGGCTGGCCGGCGGCCTGGCCCTCCTCGCCGTCGGCCGGGCCCGTCTGGCCGCGGTGCTCGAGACCGGTGCGGGCGCCGCGATGCTCGCCGGGACCCTGCTGTCCGCGAACGGCGTGGACACGCCCGCGTGGTTCGCGGTGGTGGCCGCCGCCGGCCTGCTCATGCCGCTCGCCCTCACGGCGTACCCCCTGCTCCGCTGGCGGCACCCGGTCGACTTCGTCGCGCTCGTGGTGATCGGCGGGGGCGGTGCGCTGATGACGCTCCAGGCCCGGGACGCCACGGTCGTGGGGGCCTTGGGCATGGTCATGGGGGTCGCGTTCTTCGCCCACACCTGGTGGCGGATCGAGCGCAGCGTCGACCGCGAGCGCCGCGCGCTGATCTGGATGGCACTGACCGTCGGCAGCGTCGGCATGGTCGCCGGGTCGCTGAGCTTCGCGAGCCAGGCGGCGCCCATCAGCTTCCTCGCCATCGCACTGTTCGGGCTCCTCGGTGCCGCGCTCTACGTCGGGGTCGCGCTGCCCGACATCGTCGACGTGCGGGCGCTGGTGGTCACCGTGGTGGTGTTCACGGTGGCGGCGATCACCTACCTCGGCCTCTTCATGACGGTCGCGTCGCTGCTCGAGATGGCCGCCGGGGAGACCCCGACCGTCGGCGCCCTGGCCGTGGTCGGCGCGCTGGTCGCGACCACGTTCCGGCCGCTGCAGGTCGTCCTGCGCGGTGTCGTCGACGAGCTCCTCTTCGGCCGCCGCCCGGACCCGCTCGACGCCGCGAACGCCGTTGCCGGCCGGATCGGCGAGGACCCCCTGCTGGCGCTGCGCGCGATCCGCGAGGCGCTGGTCCTGCCGTACGCCGCACTCCGCGACGGCGGCCGGGAGGTGGCTGCGTCGGGCACGTCCACGACCCAGACCCGCACGGTCCCGCTGCCCGCCTCGACGACCGAGCTCGTGGTGGGGCTGCGACCCGGCGACCTCACGCTGTCCCGCGACGACGAGCACGTCCTCGCGCTGACCGCGCCGCTGCTCGCGCACGCGCTACGCGCCCAGGCGCTGGCCGCGGAGGTCCGGGAGTCGCGCGGACAGACGGTGGCGGCGCTCGAGGAGGAGCGGCGGCGGCTGCGGCGCGACCTGCACGACGGGCTCGGGCCGCGGCTGTCCGGGATCGCGTTCACCTCCGACGCCGTGCGCAACCTGCTGCGCTCGGACCCGACCGAGGCGGAGCGGCTGCTGCGTGACCTGCGGGCGGAGACCGTCACCGCGATCGAGGAGATCCGGCAGCTGGTGTACGCGATGCGGCCGCCGGCGCTCGACGAGCTCGGCCTGGTCCCGGCCCTGCGGCAGCAGGCGGCCGGGCTGCGCTCGAGCGACGGCAGCCCGCTCGCCGTGACGCTGACGGCACCGGCCGACCTCCCGCCGCTGTCGGCCGCGGTCGAGGTGGCGGCGTACCGGATCGTCATGGAGGCGCTGGCCAACGTCGCCCGGCACACCCCGGCGACCACCGCCGCCGTACGGATCGAGGCACCGCCGGGTGGGCTGTCACTGGTGGTCACCGACGCCCGGCCAGGCCCGCGATCGCGTGGCCGGGCGAACGGGACCACGCCGTGGCCGGCGGGCGTGGGGCTGACCTCCATGCGGGAGCGCGCGGCCCAGGTGGGCGGCTCCCTGACCGCCGGACCGACGCCGTCGGGCGGCCGGGTCGAGGCGCTGCTCCCGCTCGGCTGAGCGGTCCCCGGAGCGGCCCCGCGCATGAGGTGGACCGAAAACGGACACGACACTCACGAGTGCGCCCGGATCAGCCGGGCGCCAGTGGAGGGAGTACGCACGTGGACACCTGGGTCTGGATCGTCATCGCGGTGGTCGTGGTGCTGGCAGTGGTCGCACTGCTGGCCGCCGCCGCGAACAAGAAGAAGGTCGAGCGCAGGCGCGTCGAGGCCGAGCAGATCCGCACCGACGCCCACGCCCAGAGCGCCGGCGTGATCGATGCCGAGCGCCAGGCGCGCGAGGCCGAGCAGAACGCCGCACGGGCCCGCGCCGAGGCCGAGCGTGCCGAGCAGCAGGCCGCCGAGGCGGCCCGCGCCCGCGACATGGAGCACGCCACGCACGAGGACCGCATCCGCGAGGCCGACCGCATCGACCCCGACGTCGACACCCGTTCCCCCGACTACGTGCCGGGCACCCAGCCCGGGACGGCCGAGCCGGTCCGCGAGCAGGGTTCCGGCCGGGTGGCCGAGCCCGGGCAGCGCTTCGACACGCAGACCGGCGAGCCGCTCGACGGGGCCGACCATGCAGACCACGCGGACCGGACCGGCGAGACCCCGCCGACGACCGGAACGCGGCACCCACGCGGGCACCCCGACCGGCAGCCACGCCGGCACGCCCGAGGGCGCCGAGCCCGCCCGTCACGTCGACCAGCCCGACGGGCAGGCCACGAACGGCACCGCGCCCAACACCGAGCCCTACGGCACGCCCCCGCCCCCGGCCCGCTGACCGGTCAGCCGGCCCGGCGGTCCCGGGCCGAAAGGCCATTGCCTCCCGGTCCCGCACGGCACACGCTGGGAACCAGCACACGCCACGGGATCGGGAGGCACAGGGTGAGCAAGCGCACGCATCCGGCACCACCGGAGGGTGCCGATGACGTCGGCACGCTCGCGCGCACCGAGAACCCCGAGCACTACACCTCGCGTGGACGCCTGAAGAAGCCGTTCTACGAGTCGGAGATGGCCCGGCTGCAGGAGCAGCTGGTGATGCTGCAGTACTGGATCCAGACCCACGGCCTGCGCGTCGTCGTGGTCTTCGAGGGCCGCGGCTCGTCCGGCAAGGGCGGCGTGGTCAAGCGGATCACCGAGCGCACCAACCCACGCCAGGTGCGGACGGTCGCGCTGCCCAAGCCGACCGAGCGCGAGCGCACGCAGTGGTACTTCCAGCGGTACGTCGAGCACCTGCCGGCCGCCGGGGAGATGGTGCTGTTCGACCGCTCCTGGTACAACCGCTCGAACGTCGAGTGGGTGATGGACTACTGCACCGAGGACGAGCACCAGGAGTTCCTGCGCTCCTGCCCGGAGTTCGAGCGGATGCTGGTCCGCTCCGGCATCGTCGTCGTGAAGTACTGGTTCTCCGTGTCGTACGACGAGCAGCGGCGCCGCTTCGAGGCCCGCAACAACGAGCCGATCAAGCGCTGGAAGCTCTCGGAGATGGACCTCGCCGAGCACGAGCTCTACGTGAAGTACTCCATGGCCAAGGACACGACCTTCCAGTACACCGACATCAAGCAGGCGCCCTGGTACGTCGTGCCCTCCGACGACAAGCGGGCCTCGCGCCTGAACTGCATCAGCCACCTGCTCGCGCAGTTCGACTACGAGGACGTGTCGCCGGACCGGGTGCGGCTGCCCACCATGCGCGACATCCCCTACGTCCGCTCGCCGATGCACGAGCAGACGTTCGTCCCGCAGATCTACTGAGCACCGAACGCCGTGGGAGCATGCACGGCATGAGCCAGGTCCCCGCCGCCACCCGGGCGCTGCGGGTGCTCCGCTTCCTGGCCAGCCAACCGGACCCGGTGCCCATCGAGGCGATCATGCGGTCCTGCGACCTGCCGCGGAGCACGGCGTACCACCTGATCAACGCGATGATCGACGAGGGCTTCGTCGCGCACCTGCCCGAGGAGCGTCGCTACGGCCTCGGGGTCGCCGCCTTCGAGGTCGGCAGCGGCTACTCCCGGCAGGAGCCGCTGCAGCGGATCGCCCGTCGGCTGCTCGCGGAGCTGGTCGACCGGACGAAGCACAACGCCCACCTGGCCGTGCTGCACGGGCGGGACGTGCTCTACGTCGTGGAGGAGCGGGCCCCCGGGCGGCCGCCGCTGGTCACCGACGTCGGGGTCCGGCTGCCGGCCCACCTGACCGCGAGCGGGCGGGCGATCCTGGCCGCCTTGCCCCCGGCCCAGGTCCGCGCGCTCTACCCCGACCGGACGGCGTTCGTCGACCGGCACGGCCGCGGCCCGACCAGCCTGCCCGCGCTGCGCACCCTCCTCGGCGAGACCCGCCAGCGCGGCTACGCGACCGAGGACGGCGAGGTCACCCCCGGCTTCGCGAGCGTCGCCGCGGCGGTGCTCGACCACAACGGCTACCCGGTCGCGGGCGTCGCGGTGACCCATCCCAGCGACACCGAGCCGCCCGGCCTGGCCGACGCCGTACGCCGCACCGCGGCCGCCCTCTCCGGTCGTCTCTCCGGCCGGTAGCCCGGCCGCGGCATGACCCACGGCGGCGACGCTCGTTGTCCCGGGCATGCGCAACGCGTACCGCACCCGCCTCGTCCTCTCCGGCGTCGTCTCGGTCGGCCTGGTCGCCGGCGCGTTCCTGGTGCCGTCCTTCGCCCACGAGCGCCCGGGCTCGGCCCGCACGGCGTACGAGCAGCGCGCGACGGCCGAGGCGATGGCCGCGCGCGGGCTGGCGCCCGACGGGCACGCGCACCGGCACGACGACCCGGCGACCAAGAACGCGATCAGCCGTTCGGCGCTGACCGCCGCCAGCACGGACCCGACCACCGCCGACGACGCCGAGGCGGCCCGTGCGTACGTCGCCCGGAGCCGGGCGATGGCCGATCCGCGGCTGACCACGGTGCCGCTGCGCGACCCGCGCCGGACGGTGCCCGAGAACCGCTACGTCATGGCCGGCGGCTGCTACCGCCTGCGCGGGACGCCGGTCCACTTCCAGGCCACCGAGCTCGGCCGCTACCTGCTCTACAGCCCCGGCAAGCGGTTCCTCACCGGCACCGGCGCCGGGACCGTCACCTGGGCGGACCGGCCGTCGGAGCAGGCCGACTGGGTCGTGCGCGGCCGCGACGGCCGGTTCACGTTCACGCTGCCCGACGGCCGCGGGCTGACCCGCACCGCCGACGGCGCCCGGCTGGGTGGCACCCCCACCGCCTTCGCGCTGCGACGGACCACCGGCTGTGCGGCGTACCCCGAGGTCGAGGTCGACGTCACCGGCCGCCCGCACGCCGGGGTCACCGACATCCAGGAGGTGCGCGGGTACGTCGACGCGCACACCCACGGGATGGCCTACGAGTTCCTCGGGGGTGACGTGCACTGCGGCAAGCCGTGGGACCGGTACGGCGCGCCGTACGCCCTGGTCGACTGCCGGGACCACACGCTCACCGGCGGCAACGGCGCCGCGCTCGAGGCCGTCCTGTCGGGGCGTCCGACCCACGACCCGGTCGGCTGGCCGACGTTCAAGGACTGGCCCGCGCCGGAGTCGCTGACCCACGAGGGCACGTACTGGAAGTGGATGGAGCGCTCCTGGCGCGGCGGGCAGCGGGTCTTCGTGAACCTGCTCGTGGAGAACGGCCAGCTCTGCACGATCTACCCGCTCAAGCGCAACTCCTGCGACGAGATGACCTCGGTCCGCCTGCAGGCCACGCGGATGCGCCAGTTCCAGAACTACATCGACGCCCAGTACGGCGGCCCCGGCAAGGGGTGGTACCGCATCGTCACCAGTCCGTGGCAGGCCCGGAAGGTGATCAACGAGGGCAAGCTCGCGGTGATCATGGGGATCGAGACCAGCGTGCCGTTCGGCTGCACCTTCAAGAACCTCCCCGGCGGCGACGTGCCCGCCTGCGACGTCGCCTCGATCGACCGGCAGCTCGACGAGATGTACGCCCTCGGCGTCCGGCAGATGGAGCTGGTCAACAAGTTCGACAACGCGCTGACCGGCGTGGCCGGCGACGAGGGGCAGACCGGGGTCGCGGTCAACGCCGCCAACTTCCTGGAGACCGGCTCGTTCTGGGACATGCGGCACTGCGAGCCGGCCGACGGCGAGTCCGCCGACAAGACCCAGCTGGCCCAGCCGGAGATCAGCGCCGAGCAGCAGGACGCGCTGTTCGGCGCGATCGGGAAGGTCGCCGACCTCGGCAACCTGCCGGCACTGCCGCTCTACCCGCGGCCCGCGCACTGCAACGAGCGCGGCCTCACCGACCTCGGCGCGCACCTGGTCAACCGGATGGCGAGCAAGCACATGCTCATCGACCCCGACCACATGAGCGTCAAGGGCCGGCAGCGCCTGCTCGACATCCTCGAGCAGCGCCGCTACTCCGGCGTGCTGTCCAGCCACTCCTGGGCGACCCCGGACGCCTACCCGCGGATCTACCGGCTCGGTGGGTACGTCGCGCCGTACGCCGGCGACAGCACCGGCTTCTACGCCAAGTGGCAGCGTCACCTGGGGTGGGCGGACAAGCGCTTCTACTTCGGCTTCGGCTACGGCGCCGACATGAACGGGCTCGGCGCGCAGGGCGACCCGCGCGGGGCCGACGTACCCAACCCGGTGACCTACCCGTTCACCGGCCTGCACGGGGTGACCGTCCGCAAGCAGCACAGCGGGCAGCGGGTCTACGACATCAACGTCGAGGGCGTGCCGCACTACGGGATGTACCCCGACTGGATCGAGGACCTCCGCAGGCTCGGCGGCGCGAAGGACGGCGCGGCCATCGTCGACGACATGGACCGCGGCGCCGAGGCCTACCTCCAGACCTGGGAGCGGGCCCAGGGCATCGCCGCGGACCCGTGCCGCAACCCGGGTCTCCGGATCGGCCTCGCGCGCTTCCGGTCGGAGGTGACGCCGGGCATGACGACCCTGCAGGTCCTCCGCGCGGTGGGCCAGCCCTACACCCGGCTCGGCTCGACGTACGGCACCTGCGCCCGGACCGCGAGCGACGCCCGCGTGCCGATGCGGATCACGTTCGGCCCGCGGGGCCGGGTCACCGACGTACGCCGCGTGGGCTGAGGCCGCTCAACCGCCGAAGGTGTCGTGCAGCTCCTTCTCCTCCGCCTCGGTGAGGTTCGAGGCGACGAGCTTGCTGTGCAGGCCGCGGAACCGCTCCCCGAGCCGGTCGAGGTCGCCGTGGTCGGTGACCAGGAACAGCGCCGAGGTCCCCTCGGTCACCCCGGTCCGGATCGTCTTCAGCTGTTCCTTGGTGATCCCGACGTCCTGCGTCGCCTTGCTCAGCGCGCCGATCGCCGCCCCCGCCACCCCGCCGATCACGGGGACCAGGAACAGCGAGCCGATGAGGATGCCCCAGAGGGCGCCCCACCCCGCCCCGCGCACCTCGTCGTCACGCTTGTGGCCCTGGCTGGGCCGGTCGGCGCCGACCGGCCAGGTCACGACGGCATGGTCGATGATCCTGACCAGCCCCTCGGTCTGAGCCTGCTTGAGGGTGTGGGTGGCCTTCTCCGCACCCTCCGGGTCGTCGAACTTCCACACGGTGAACGTCGTCATCTCGATCCTCCCTGCCGTCGACCCTTCCCGAGAGTCGACCCTGCCCGCGGTCGACCCCGGCTGTCCTCACCCTTCCCGGGTGGATCGGGGGGCCCGGAACCTGCATGTTCCTGCAATGCAACAACTCGCACGCGGACAACTCTTGTGGAAACTGGGAAGGGCGGGTTTCAATCCGCTGGCCCGAGTACGGCGAACTGGTCGCCGTCTCTTCACCCCCTGGAGTACGTGCATGAAGCCCATCCTGGCTTCTGCCCTCGCGGTCGGCTGTGTCTCCGCAGTCGCCCTCGTCTCGGCAGGCAGCACCCACGCAGCACCGTCCAGCATCGCCGACCGCAGTGCCGCGGCCGTCTCGGCCGCGCGCAGCCAGGCGGTTGCCCACGCCGGGGTCGGCGCCGGCCAGAGCCTGGTCGCCCGCGACACGGTCCTCGACAAGAGCGGCGCCAGCCACGTCCGCTTCGAGCGCCTCTACAAGGGTCTCGAGGTCGTCGGCGGCGACTTCGTCGTCCACCAGGGCAAGGACGCCACCTTCAGCAAGGTCACGGGCCGCACCATGAAGGCCTTCTCCCTCGAGAACGAGCCGACCGTGCCGGCCCCCAAGGCAGCCACCCGCGCCGCGGCCGCCGTCGGCTTCGCCAAGACCCAGGCCAAGCCCGAGCTCGTGGTCCTCGCCGCCGACCGTGCTCCGACGCTGGCCTGGCGGGTCGACGTCACCGGCCGCAACGCCGACGGCTCACCCGCCGGCGAGTACGTCTTCGTCGACGCCACCCGCGGCACCGTGCTCGACCGCTGGGCCTCGGTCCTCGAGGACACCGGCTCCGGCACCGGCCTCTACGTCGGCACCGTGCCCGCTCGACACCACCCTCTCGGCCGGCACCTACCGCATGGTCGACCCGGTCCGCGGCGGCAACGAGACCCACAACGGCCCGTACTCCAGCAGCGCGCCGATCTTCACCGACGCCGACAACGTCTGGGGCACGGGCAGCAACACCAACGCGCAGACCGCCGGCGTCGACGCCCACTACGGCATCGCGAAGACCTGGGACTACTACTCCCGACCTTCGGCCGCAACGGCATCGCCAACGACGGCAAGGGCGCCCGCTCCTACGTCCACGACGGCGCCTACGTCAACGCGTCCTGGAGCGACTCCTGCTTCTGCATGCGGTACGGCGACGGCGACGGCACGACGTACCTCCCGCTGGTCGAGCTCGACGTGGCCGGCCACGAGATGAGCCACGGTGTCACCAGCCGCACCGCCGGCCTGACCTACCGCGGCGAGTCCGGCGGCCTCAACGAGTCGACCTCGGACATCTTCGGCACCAACGTGGAGTTCTTCGCCGGCAACGCCGGCGACCCGGGCGACTACGTCATCGGTGAGGAGATCTTCAAGAACTACAACCCGGCGACCAACTTCATCCGCCGCATGGACAAGCCGTCCCTCGACGGTGCCAGCCAGGACTGCTACAACAGCCGCACCAAGTCCGTGGACGTCCACTACTCCTCGGGTGTCGGCAACCACTTCTTCTACCTGCTGTCCGAGGGCAGCGGCGCGAAGACGATCGGCGGCGTCGCGCACAACAGCCCGACCTGCAACGGCAGCACGATCACCGGCATCGGCCGCGCCAAGGCCGCCGCGATCTGGTACCGCGCGCTGACGGTCTACATGACCTCCAGCACGAAGTACGCCGGCGCCCGCACCGCCACGGTGAGCGCCGCGACCGACCTGTACGGCGCGACCTCGACCGAGGTCGCCACCGTCAAGGCGGCCTGGAGCGCCGTCGCGGTCAACTGACCCACCCACGCCCCACCGGCAGGCGGCCGCTCCCCTCGCGGGGAGCGGCCGTCTGTTGCGTCAGGGTGCGGCGTACCGGCCGTAACCGGCCGGGGGCCGGCAAGTTACCCCCAAGTAGGATCTTTCCCACATGTCCGCAGCCTGACGTGGCGCAGTACGCCGCAATAGGCTCGGGCCACGCCCGGGACCGGGTGTGCTCGACACCCTGACGAGGAGCACTCACTCCATGCAGATCTTCGCCATCGTCGTCTCGTTGGCCATCACCCTCGTGGCCGTGCCGCTCTTCGTGCGCACGATCGTGCACCAGGTCAGGGTGATCCGGCTCGGCCAGCCAGCGGTGCGAACCGACTCTCCGGGCCGGCGCCTCGTCACCACCGTGAAGGAGACCCTCCTCCACACCCGGATGCTGCAGTGGACCAAGGTCGGCATCGCCCACTGGATCATCATGGTGGGCTTCGGTCTGCTGTTCTTCACGCTGGTCAATGCCTACGGCCAGCTCTTCGACCCCCACTTCATCCTCCCGATCATCGGGCACTTCCCCCCGTTCGAGTGGGTCACCGAGGCCTTCGCCGTGACGATGATCTGGGCGATCGCCGCACTCATGGTCTACCGCGCCACCCGCCCCAAGGAGCGAGTGCGCGGCGAGCGAGGGCGCTTCTGGGGCTCCACCATGTGGCAGGGCTACTTCGTCGAGTGGGTCATCCTGCTGGTGGGCGTCTGCATTCTGGTGCTGCGATTCGCCGAGTACGCCCTGGCCGAGGAGGAGTACCAGTCGGCCCTGCACTTCCCGTTCACGTTCTTCGTCGGCGAGCTCTTCACCGGCTGGTCCGAGGACGCGCTGGTCAACCTCGTCTGGTTCGTGGCGATGACCAAGATCGTCGTCTCGATGGTCTGGATGCTGGTCCTGAGCCGCTCACGCCACGATGGGCGTCGCCTGGCACCGCTTCCTGGCCCCGTTCAACGTCTTCTTCAAGCGCGAGTCCGACGGCTCCACCGCACTCGGCGCCATGAAGCCGCTGACCTCCGAGGGCAAGGCGATCACCCTCGACGACATCGACGACCTCGACGAGGACTCGGTCCTCGGCGTGGGCAAGGTCGAGGACTTCTCGTGGAAGGGCATCCTCGACTTCACCTCGTGCACCGAGTGCGGGCGCTGCCAGTCGCAGTGCCCGGCCTGGAACACCGAGAAGCCCCTGTCGCCCAAGCTGCTCATCACCGCCCTGCGCGACCACGCCTACGCCAAGGCGCCGTACCTCCAGGCCGGCTCCGAGGAGGAGCGCACCGCCCTGCCGGGCGACGTACTCACCGAGGCCGAGCGGCCGCTGATCGGCGACGAGTCGGTGTACGGCGTGATCGACCCCGACGTGCTCTGGTCCTGCACCTCCTGCGGCGCGTGCGTCCAGCAGTGCCCGGTCGACATCGAGCACGTCGACCACATCATGGACATGCGGCGCTACCAGCTGCTGGTGGAGTCGAACTTCCCGGCCGAGCTGAACCAGCTCTTCAAGGGCCTGGAGAACAAGGGCAACCCGTGGAACATGTCCCCGAGCGCCCGCATGGACTGGGCCAAGGACCTGCCGTTCGAGGTCAAGGTCGTCGGTGAGGACGTCGAGTCCCTCGACGAGGTCGACTGGCTGTTCTGGGTCGGCTGCGCGGGTGCCTACGAGGACCGGGCCAAGAAGACCACCCGGGCGGTCGCCGAGCTGCTCGACCTGGCTGGCGTCTCGTTCGGCGTGCTCGGCAACGGCGAGACCTGCACCGGCGACCCGGCACGCCGTGCCGGCAACGAGTTCGTGTTCCAGGGCCTGGCCCAGCAGAACGCCGAGACCTTCACCGAGTACAAGGTGAAGAAGGTCGTCTCGACCTGCGCCCACTGCTTCAACACCCTCAAGAACGAGTACAAGGACTTCGGCGTCGAGCTCGAGGTCGTCCACCACACGCAGCTGCTGAACCGGCTGGTGCGCGAGGGGAAGCTGACCCCGGTCGCCGAGGGCGCCGGCGCGGCGAAGCGCTCGATCACCTACCACGACCCCTGCTACATCGGCCGCCACAACGGCGTCTACTCCCCGCCGCGCGAGCTGCTCCAGGTGCTGCCAGGTGCCGAGGTCGTCGAGATGGAGCGCAACTCCGAGCGGTCCTTCTGCTGCGGCGCCGGCGGTGCGCGCATGTGGATGGAGGAGAACATCGGCGAGCGGATCAACCTGAACCGCACCAAGGAGGCCGTCGGCACCGGCGCCGACCAGATCGCCGTGGGCTGCCCCTTCTGCCGCGTGATGCTCTCCGACGGGCTCACCTCCGAGCAGGCCAGCGGCAACGCCCGCGAGGAGGTCGAGGTGCTCGACGTCGCCCAGATGCTGCTGGCGTCGGTGAAGGGCGAGGTCGCGACCCGGGTCAAGAAGGCGTCCGCGCCGGCCGCGGCCGCCGCGACCGGCGCGACCGTCTCGCCCGACGAGGCGACGAAGGCCGAGCCGGAGGCCGGCGACGTCACGCAGACCGCGGACACCGTCACCGACACCGAGGACGTCGGGCCGGCCGCGAAGGCCAGCGGGGGTACGTCGCTCTTCGACACCCCGGCTGACGAGGCGGAGCAGTCCGCGCCCGCGAGCACGTCGCTCTTCGACACCCCTGCCGAGGAGCCGAAGCCGTCCGCCGAGCCCGCGGCGGCCAGCGGCTCCCTGTTCGACACCCCCGCCGATGCACCGGCATCCGAGGAGGCGACGCCCGAGCCGGAGGCAGCGGCCCCCGCCGATCAGCCGGCCGCGAAGCCGGCCGACGACGGGCTGTCGTCGGGCTCGCTGTTCGACATCGCCGCACCGGAGGAGCCGGCGGCGAAGGCATCCGCTCCCGCCGCGGAGCCGGAGGCCGTCACCGAGAACGCCGGCGAGGAGCCTGCCGAGGACACGGCGACCAGCGTCCGCACCACGTCCGCGAACGAGGACACCACGCCGGACCTGGGTGCGGGTGGCTCGCTGTTCGACATCAAGGCCCGGCACGAGGAGAAGGCTGCGCCCGCGGAGGCGGCATCGGCCGACCGAGCCGGAGGCGCGCCGAGCCCGAGCCGCGCCGGCCGAGCCGCGAGCCCGCAGTCGAGCCGGCCACCGAGATCCCCGACCTCGACAGCGGCGGCAGCCTGTTCGACATCGCCGCCCCCGAGCCGGCTGCCCCGGCGGCCACGCCCGCCGCAGCAGCGGAGCCGGAGCCTGCTGCCCAGCACCGAGCGCCGAGCCGGCTGCCGAGCCCGAGCCCGAGGCGGAAGCGCCCGAGCCCGTAGCGACACCCGCGGCGACGGCGTCCGCAGCCGAGCCCGCCACGGAGATCCCCGACCTCGACAGCGGCGGCAGCCTGTTCGACATCGCCGCACCCGAGCCGGTTGCCCCGGCGGCCACGCCCGCCGCAGCCGCGGAGCCGGAGCCTGGGGCAGCCCAGAGCCGGAGCCCGCAGCGAGGCCGAGCCGGAATCGGCAGCCGGAGGCCGCCGCGGAGCCCGAGCCGGAGAAGCCCGCGACCAAGCCCGCCCCGGCGAGCGAGCCGAAGCAGGCCGACATCACCGCGGCGGACTCCCTGTTCGACCTCTGAGCAGACGACGAGCCGGACGACGATGGCCGCGCTGCGGTGTCATCACGTGACACCGGAGCGCTGGCCATGTCGTCAGGTCGGTCCGCAACGCGGTAGTTCACGGGCACCTGCTGCCTGGCGAACCGACCGCGCTCCTGCGTCCGGCGACTCAGCTCGCGCACCACGACTGACACCATCTGACGTCACATGGTGCTTGACATGACGTCACAGTGATGTCATCGTGGTGCGCATGGACATCACGCCGTACGTCGACAGCCTCCGCCGGGACCTCGTGGCCGCGTCCGAGGCCGGCGGCGAGGAGATCCGGGCCGCCGCCGAGCGGCTGGCCCTGGCGCTCGACCCCGCCGCCCGGCTGGCCCTGATGGAGGCGATCTCCCAGGCGGCCGACGAGATCACCGCCGAGATGTCGGCCGGCTCGGTCGACGTCCGGCTCAACGGACGCGAGCTCGACTTCGTGGTCGCCTCGCCCATGCCGGCCCCGACACCGCCCACGCCGCCGACCCCGCCGGCCCCGCCCGGCGCCGACGAGGCCGAGGAGGACGGCACGGTCGCGCGGATCACCCTCCGCATCCCGGAGTCGGTCAAGAGCCGCGCCGAGGAGCTGGCCGCCCGGTCCGGGCACTCCCTCAACACCTGGCTGGTCAACGTCGTGCGCGCGGCGACCGCCGGCGACCAGGCCGTGAACATCGACATCGACCTCTCGAGCCTCCCGTTCCTCGGGGAGCCGTTCGGCAAGGGAGGCCCCCGCGGCAACCGCCGCATGACCGGCTGGGTCTGAGACCCGGCAGCACCGCCCACTCGAGCAAAACCAGTCCAACCCACGCCACGGACCAGCGCGATGCTGGCCCGGTGGACGAACACACCCTGGAGACAACGATGGAACGCACCTTCGACACCCCCGACCCGGTCCGCCTGTACGTCGAGCTCGGTCGCGGCGAGGTCCGCGTCGATGCGACCGAGACGACCACCACCCAGGTCACCGCGACCGGGGCGCACGCCGACGAGGTCGAGGTCGAGCAGGACGGCCGCCAGATCTCGGTGATCGGACCGAAGCAGCGCGGCCTGTTCAGCGGGTCCGACCCCGAGATCACCCTCACCATCACGGTCCCCCGCGGCAGCGAGCTGTACACCAAGACCGGCTCCGCCGACCAGCGGATCACCGGCACGCTGGCGCTCGCGAAGGCCAAGTCCGGCTCCGGCGACATCCACCTCGACACCGTCACCGGCCACACCGTGGTGGACACGGGGTCGGGTGACGTCACCGTCAACGACGCCGGGGCCGACCTCCGGATCAAGAGCGGCTCGGGCGACATCGGGGTGGCCTCCGTCGCGGGCACGACCGGCATCTCGACCGGCAGCGGCGACGTCACCGTGGGCGCCACGTCCTCGGCGGCGGTGCTGAAGTCCGGCTCCGGCGACCTCCGGGTCGGCCAGTCGCACGGCGACCTGAGCCTGAGCACCGCCAGCGGCGACCTCGTCGTCGACACCCACCACCGCGGCGGCGTCGTCGCCAAGAACGCCTCCGGCGACATCCGGATCGGCATCCCCGCCGGCGTCCCGGTGTGGACCGACGTGTCCACCGTGACCGGCCGGATCGGGTCCGACCTCGCGGGCGCCGGCCAGCCGTCCGGCGGCGAGGACTACATCGAGGTCCGCGCCAAGACCGTCAGCGGCGACGTCGTCCTCAAGCAGCTCTGAAACCACGACCACCACGACCAGAAGGAGAAGGACCATGCTGGAGCCCCACATCGGCATCGAGGCCGAGACCGAGTACCGCATCAACCGTCAGCTCAACCGTCGCCCCCGGGCCCAGGTGCCCGGCCCGCGGCGCCGGCACGCCCTGGCCCGTCGCGTCCGCCGCCTGGCCGACGTCATCGACGACTAGGAGGACGGCGACCAGCACGACGGGTGGCCGCGGCGTCAGGACCGCATCGCCACCCCCCGGCGCCAGTAGCCCATGAAGGCGACCTGGCGCCGGTCCATCCCCAGCTCACCGACGAGTGAGCGGCGCAGGGTGGTCACCATCCCCGCCTCCCCCGCGATCCAGGCGTAGAGCCCGGCCACGTCGTGGCCCACGGTCACCGGCCCGTCGAGATCCTCCCCCGACGAGGAGTACGTCGGCGTCTCCCACAGGTCCGGGTCCACCTCCCCGACCTCGGGAGTCCGCCCCGGAGTCGGTCGCACGGTCTGCCCCCGACGTCCAGCCCGACGTGGCGGCGTACCGCCTCGACCAGGCGTGCGCCGTGCTCCGCCCCCGAGCCGCGGCAGCCAGACGGCCCGCACCCCGGGATGGGCGGGTACGGCGAGCACGTCGTCGACCGTGGGCACTTCGAGGAAGGCGGTGCCGGACGCAGTCGGCGGCAGGTCCGCGAGGATCCGGCAGACCGCGGGCACCGCGGTCTCGTCGGCCGCGAGCAGCAGCGTGCGGGCGGTGCCGGGCTCGAACTCGATCCCGCCGAACTCCTCCCCCTTGCCGCGGCCCGACCAGCACCAGCCGGTCGCCGGGCACCGCGCGGGCCGCCCAGGCCGACCCCGGCCCGGTGGCCCCGTCCGCCAGGTGCAGCACGATGTCGACGACCACGCGGGTGTCGGCACCGGTGCCGCGCACCTCGCGCACCGAGTAGGTCCGCATGTGGCCGCGCTCCTCCGACGGGAGGTCGCGCCAGGTCGCGTACCACGACGCGGCGGCGCCGACGAACGACGCGAGCCCGCCCGACGCGTTCGGGAAGACGAGCTTGACCCGCTGGTCGTAGAGACGGACCGGCGACGCCGAAGTCGGCCAGCTCGGGACTGCCCAGCTCGACCCGGACGAAGGACGGCGAGAGCCGTTCGACGCGGGTGACGGTCACCTCGGTGAGGATCATCGGCAGGCGGTGGGCGGTGGCGGTCATCGGGTCGGGTCCTGTCGGTGGTGGCGGCCCACGGGGACCACCAGAGGGGTGTGGGAGACCGGGTCGGTGATCACCCGGCAGTCGAGGTCGAAGACGCCGCGCACGACGTCCTCGGTGACCACGTCGCCGGGTGTGCCCTCGGCGACCACGCGGCCGCCGGCGAGCGCCACGAGGTGGTCGGCGTACCGCGCGGCGAGGTTGAGGTCGTGCAGCACCATCACGATCGTGGTGCCGCGGCGGGCGTTCAGGTCGGCCAGCAGGTCGAGCATCTCGACCTGGTGGGCGAGGTCGAGGTACGTCGTCGGCTCGTCGAGGAGGAGCAGGTCGGTGCCCTGGGCGAGGGCCATCGCGATCCAGACGCGCTGCCGCTGGCCACCGGACAGCTCGTCCACGACCCGCGCGGCGAGGTCGGTGGTCCCGGTGAGACGCAACGCCTCGACGACCGCCTCCTCGTCGGCGGCGCTCCAGCGCCGGAAGGCACCCTGGTGCGGGTGCCGACCCCGGCCGACCAGGTCCACGACGGTGACCCCCTCCGGGGTGGTCGGCGACTGCGGGAGGAGGCCGAGGGTCCGGGCCACCTGCCGGGTGGGGGTCCGGTGGATGGCCACGCCGTCGAGCAGCACGGCACCGGAGGCCGGACGCAGCAGTCTCGCCATCCCGCGCAGCAGCGTCGACTTGCCGCAGGCGTTCGCGCCGACGATCACGGTGACCGCCGCGTCGGGGATGCGCACGGAGAGGTCGTCGACCACGGCGCGCTCGCCGTACCCGAGCCGGACCCGGTCCGCGACCAGTCGAGCGGTCATGCCGCCCTCCTTCCGGTACGGCCGCTCGCGAGCAGCCAGAGCAGGAACGGCGCCCCCAGCGCGCCGGTGACGACGCCGACGGGGAAGTTGATGTCGACGAGCAGGTAGTCGGCGACGTAGTCGGCGGCGACGACGATCGTCGCCCCGACCAGGGCGGCTCCCGCGAGCGTGGTCCGGCCCCCGTTCAGGGCACGTGCGATCGGTCCGGCGAGGAAGGCCACGAACGCGATCGGTCCGGCGGCCGCCACACCCACCGCTGTCAGCACCACGGCGAGCAGCAGCATCACCTCGCTGCGGCGGCGCGGCACCCCGAGCCCCGCCGCGGCGTCCTCGCCGAGCTCGGTCACGCGCAGCGAGCGGGCCAGCCCGGCGGCCACCGGCAGCAGCACCAGCAGGACCACGCAGAGCACCCGGATGGTGGGCCAGTCCGCCCCGCTCACGCTGCCGGTCAGCCAGCGCAGCACCAGGTGCGCGTCGTACTCGTCGGCGCGGGTGAAGACGTACTGGATCACCGACTGCAGCGCCGCAGCCAGACCGACGCCGACCAGCACCAGGCGGAAGCCCGTGTCGGCCCCCGCCACCGCCCGGGCCAGGAGCGCGACGCCCAGCGCGCCCAGCACCGCGGCCGCCGACACCGACAGGCCCTGCAGGTCGAGGACGACGATCGCCACCACCGCACTGGCGCTGGCCCCGGCGCTGACACCGATGATGTCGGGGCTGGCCAGCGGGTTGCGCAGCGTCGTCTGGAAGATCGCACCGCCCAGGCCGAAGCAGGTGCCGACCAGCACCGCCAGCACCGCCCGTGGCAGCTTGCTCTCCATGAGGATGTACGTCGCACCCGGGAGGTCGGCGCCGAACAGGATGCGGAAGAAGTCGGGGATCGTGTACGTGAAGTCGCCCAGCAGCACCCGGGCGCCGAACGCGAGGAGCAGGGCGACGGACAGGCCGGCGACGACCAGCCGGTGACGTCGCCGCGGGGCGCGCCGGGCCCGACGTACCGGCGGTCGGATCGGCGGCGGGGGCGACCCGGTGAAGGGAGGGGAGGACCGACGACCGGCTCATCACAGGCTCCCCGTCCGCCCGCGCCGGACGAGCACGAGGAAGGCGGGCACCCCGACGACCGCGGTCATGATCCCCACCTGGACCTCGGCCGGCGGCAGCACGACGCGGCCGAGGGTGTCGGCGAGCACGGTGAACAGGGCGCCGACCACGGCACTGAGCGGCAGGATCCGCGCGTAGTCGGACCCGACGAGCAGGCGCACGCCGTGCGGCACGAGCAGGCCCACGAACGCGATCGGCCCGGCCAGGGCGGTGGCTCCTCCCGAGAGCAGGACGATGGCCAGGCCGACGACGAGTCCGTCCCGGGCGGTACGCCGTCCGAGCCCCCGGGCCAGGTCGTCGCCCAGTGCCAGCGCGTTCAGCAGCCGGGCACCGGCGAGCGCGAGCACCGCGCCGAGCAGCAGGAACGGCAGGCCGGTCAGCAGGACGTCGAGACCGCGACCGCCGACCGTGCCGACCTGCCAGAACCGGAAGCTCTCCATCGTCTTGCGGTCGACGAGGAGGATGCCGGAGGTCCAGCTGGTCACGGCCGCGGTCAGGGCGGCACCGGCGATGGCCAGCTTCACCGGCGTCGCGCCGTCCCGGCCGAGGGAGGCGATCGCGTGGACCAGTACCGCGGCGACCGCGGCACCGAGCAGTGCGAACCAGAGGTAGCCCTGCAGGTCCGAGACACCGAGGAACGAGATCGCCAGCACCATCGCGAACGAGGCGCCGGCATTGACGCCGAGCAGCCCGGGGTCGGCCAGCGGGTTGCGGGTCAGTCCCTGCATGCAGGCGCCGGCCAGCCCCAGCGCGGCGCCGACGACGAGGCCGAGCAGGGTCCGGTCGAGGCGCGCCCGGTAGACGGCGTACGCCGGGTCGGCTGGGTCGAGGACCGCCGACAGCGGCAGCGACCGCGAGCCGACGAAGATCGACAGGGCGACCACGGATACCGCCGCCACGACCAGCCAGGACGCGACAGCGGCGGTGCCGGCCCGCGCGCGGGTGGGTCGGGGGACGCGTGCCGGTGCAGCGGTGAGCGACACGGTCATGACCCGTCGACGGCCTTCGCCACCTCGGGCACGAACCTCTCGATGACGAACGGGATCGACAGCGGGGTCGGGTTCGTCACCGCGAGGCTGACGTGCTTGTCCTCCTCGGCGTAGGCGTGGTCGGAGGCGAGCGCCGGGATCTTCCCGATCAGCCTGTCGTCCGCGAACTTCTGGAGGTCGCCCGTGCTCTCGGACCAGGTCAGCAGGACGTCGGAGTCGAGGTCGCCCGCGCGCTCCGCGGACACGGTGCCGTAGAACTGCCCGGGCTTGATGGCACCCGCCACCGCCGGAGCGTCCACCAGACCCAGGTCGTGCAGGAACGAGACCCGCGGGTCCTCGGGCGCGTAGATGCCGACCGTCGAGAGGTCGGTGGTCGTGAGGTAGGCGAAGATGAACGACGCCCCGGCGAGCTGGGGGTACTCCTCCTTGGCGGCGTCGATCTCCTGCTGGGTCTCGGCCGCGACCTCCTCGGCCCGGGCTGGTGCGGCCCAGGGCCTTGCCGACCGTCGTCCAGCGACGTCTGCCACGGCGTCACCCACGGCGCCTCCGGGTAGGCGACGACCGGCGCGATCTTGCTGAGCTTGCGGTACTCCTGCTGGGTGATGCCGGAGTTGGTGGCCAGGATCAGGTCCGGGTCGAGCTTGGCGATCTCCTCGACGGGCGCACCGTCCGCGTCGTCGTACCGGACGGGCTGGCTCGCCGCCGACCTCCTCCAGCGCGGCGTCGAACCAGTCGGAGGAACCCTGGGAGTTGCCGCCCCAGGTCAGCTTGGTGGCGCCGACCGGCACCACGCCCAGGGCCAGCGCGGCGTCCTGGTCGGACCAGCCGAGGGTGGCGACCCGCTTCGGCTCCTCGGTGATCGTGGTCGACCCGAAGGCGTGCTCGATGGTCACCGGGAACGCCTGTGCGTCCGCGCGGGTGACCGCGTCCGGCGTCTCGGCGGCCTCGGTCGAGCCCGTGGCGCAGCCGGACAGGCCCAGGCCGGCCAGCAGGATCGTGCCGAGGACGGCGGGGAGTGAACGACGACGCAGCATGAGGCGTCCTCTCGAAGTTAGGGAAGGCTTACTTAGGTCACCCTAACTTCACTCCCCGCCATTAACGCAAGGGGGGTGTGCGCTAAATTTGCCGCCGCGACTCAGCCCGTCGTGTGCGGCACCACCAGCGGTCGCCACCGGGCCCAGACCAGGAAGCAGGCCGAGACCACGGCCAGGGCGAGCCCGGCCCAGAGGTTGGCGTTGACGTCGCCGGTCTTCTCCAGCTCCTTGTCGCCGAAGATCCCCATCAGCACCAGGATCACGGCGTACACCCCGAGCAGGGCACCGATCACGTTGCGGATGTCGAGGGCGCCGGCCTTGTGCGCCCGCGCCGACTCGGCCTTCGTCGTGTTCTTGTCGTTGTCCATGACGGCCTCCTCAGAAGGCGATGTTGAGGGCGATGGTCATCACGAGCGCCACCGCGGCGAGCGGGAGGGTACGGCGGTACCACGGGTACGACGCCTCGTCCGGGTCGATCGAGGTCCTCGCGGGGGGTCTCGGAGTAGACGAGTCCCTTGAGCTGCTCGGCCGGCTTCGGCGTGGTCACCAGCGAGACCACGATGCTCAGCACGATGTCGACCACGAACGCCGCCGAGGCCGCGAGGAACGCCGCGCCCTGGCCGTCGATCGGGATCGTGCCGGTGCTCAGCGAGCCGAACGCGTCCTCGCTGAGGTAGGCGACGAGCACCGCGGACGACGTACCGGCGACCAGGCCGACCCAGCCGGCCGTGGGCGTCATGCGCTTCCAGAACATGCCGAGGATGAACGTCGCGAACAGCGGGGCGTTGAAGAACCCGAACAGCACCTGGAGGTAGTTCATGATGTTGCTGAAGTTCGACGCGAGGCCGGCCGTGAAGATGGCGACGAGGGTGGCGCCGACCGTGGCGATCCGGCCGACCTTGAGGTAGTAGTCGTCGGCCCTGTCCTTGACGACGTAGTCGCCCCACAGGTCGAAGCTGAAGACGGTGTTGAAGGCCGAGATGTTGGCCGCCATGCCCGCCATGAACGCCGCCAGCAGGCCGGTGATCGCGACCCCGAGCAGGCCGTTGGGCAGCACGTCGCGCATGAGGTAGAGCAGCGTGTCGTTGTAGGTCACCTCGCCACCGGCGCCGCCCTTGGGCGCTCCGCCGCCCTTGAGGTCGGCCATCTCGGTGACCAGCACCGCCCCGATCATGCCCGGCACGATGGTGATGAACGGGATGAACATCTTGGGGAAGGCGCCGATGATCGGCGTCTTGCGGGCCGACGAGATCGAGTTCGAGGCCATCGCCCGCTGGACCTCGACGAAGTTCGTGGTCCAGTAGCCGAAGGAGAGCACGAAGCCGAGGCCGAACACGATGCCGATCACCGACAGCAGCGGCGAGTCGAAGCCGGACAGCGCCTGGCCAGGCCAGGAGTTCAGCTGCTGGTCGGCCGGCGGGGCGCCGCCCTTGCCGGCGGCGGCGGTGATCTTGTCGGTCAGGCCGCTCCAGCCGCCCACCCGGTGCAGGCCGATCAGGGTCAGCGGGAGGAGGCCCGCGACGATCACGAAGAACTGCAGCACCTCGTTGTAGATCGCGGCACTCAGGCCGCCGAGCGTGATGTAGGAGAGCACGATGACGGCCGCGACGAGGAGGGCCACCCACAGCGACCAGCCGAGCAGGGCCTCGATGATCGTGCCGAGCAGGTAGAGGTTCACGCCGGCGATCAGCAGCTGGGCCAGGGCGAACGACAGCGCGTTGACCAGGTGGGCGCCGGGGCCGAACCGCCGGAGCATGAACTCGGGAACCGAGCGCACCTTCGAGCCGTAGTAGAACGGCATCATCACCACGCCGAGGAAGAGCATCGCGGGGATCGCGCCGACCCAGAAGTAGTGCACCGTCGGCAGGCCGATCTCGGCACCGGTGGCGGACATGCCCATGATCTCGACCGCGCCGAGGTTCGCCGAGATGAACGCCAGCCCGGTCACCCACGCCGGAAGCGACCGCCCGGAGAGGAAGAAGTCCAGCGAGTCCGACACCTGCCGGCGGGCGAGGAACCCGATCCCGAGGACGAACGTGAAGTAGATGATGAGGATCAGGTAGTCGACGGCGTTCGCGTCGATGATCGTGCTTCCAGCGAGCGGGAGGATGCCCGGGGTCATGCGTGCTCCGTTCCGAGTGCGGCGCCTGGGGGTCACCGTCACGCGGCGACGTACCCACCTCTATCGGCTTTCATGACCGCCTGGCCAGTCGGGGGCTACCGCCGGTCACGCCGCCCTGCGCGGGTCAGATCTCGGTGCGGTGGAAGTTCTGGAAGGAGCGCGACGGCGTCGGGCCGCGCTGGCCCTGGTAGCGCGAGCCGTACTTCGCCGAGCCGTAGGGGTGCTCGGAGGGCGAGGAGAGCCGGAAGAAGCAGAACTGCCCGATCTTCATGCCCGGGTAGAGCTTGATCGGCAGCGTCGCGACGTTCGCGAGCTCGAGGGTGACGTGCCCGGAGAAGCCGGGGTCCACGAAGCCTGCGGTGGCATGGGTGAGCAGTCCGAGCCGGCCGAGCGAGGACTTGCCCTCGACCCGGGCCGCGACGTCGTCGGGCAGCGAGACCACCTCGTACGTCGACCCGAGCACGAACTCGCCCGGGTGCAGGATGAACGGCTCGTCGCCCTCCGGCTCCACGACCCGGGTCAGGTCCGACTGGTCGGCGGCCGGGTCGATGTGGGGGTAGCGGTGGTTCTCGAAGACCCGGAAGAACCGGTCGAGGCGCACGTCGATCGACGACGGCTGCAGCATCGCCGCGTCGTACGGCTCCATCGTGATCCGTCCGGCGTCGATCTCGGCGAGGATGTCGCGGTCGCTCAGCAGCACGCGCTCAACCTACCGTGCGCGCACGCGCGTGGGCGCCGACCTCGCGGTCGACGCCCACACTCGTGGCGGATCAGTGGTGGTGCCGGTGGCCGACCTTGATCGTGGAGATCTTCCCGTCCGGCGGACCCTGCTCCGGCGGGAACACGTCGTACGACACGTAGAGCTTGCCGTCCTTGTACTCGACGCCTGCCGGGTTCGTGAGCTCCGCGACCGTGGAGACGTCACCGTGCTTGATCACCGAGACCTTGCCGCCGAAGAGCTCGGCCACGTAGATCCGGCCGCGGTCGTCGAGCGCCACGTTGGTGGCACCGAGGAAGCCGCCGGCGACGAGCTTCACCCGGGCGTGCTTGCCGTGCCGCCCGTAGCCGTGGTGGTGGCCACCCCAGCCCGACCTTGACCTCGTAGACCGCGCCCCGGGCCCCCAGGGCCGGGCTCTCGGGACCACCCGGGAGCGTGCTGACGATCAGCTTGCCGCCCCGCGCGACCTCGACGTCGGTCGGGACCGGCTCGAAGGCGTACGTCGACCCGACCGTGCAGGGCGGCATGCCGAGCGCGCGTGGCCGCCTCCGAGGTGACGACGAACGGCTGAGCCGGCAGCACCGCGACGGTGGAGATCTTGCCCCGCTTGGTCACGTGGACGATCGCGTTCATGCCCGCGTCGGCGACGTACCAGCCGCCGTCCCCGTCGTTGGCCAGGGCGTAGGGGTGCGAGTCCGGCTGCCCCGTGTACGGCTCACCGCTCGGCGGCGGGCCCTCGTCGTCCGGCGGCGGCGGGAGGGCGTCCACCTCGGCGGCACAGGCGGCGCTCAGGTCGAGGAAGCCGTAGGTGTTCACCTGGTCGGGGTTGTTCTCCTGCTCGTAGGGCCACAGGTCGGCGACCGTCTTCACGGTCCCGTCGTGCTTGCGGATCTTCAGCAGGGCGTTGCGGGTGGCGGGCGCGAAGTCGGTGGTGGTGTAGGCGACGCCGCGGCGGCCCGAGGCGACGCCGTCGATCCCCGTGGGCTCCGAGGTGAGGTCCTCGGTGGTGCCGTCCCGGTTGACCTGGGTCAGCACGCCCGAGAAGGCCTGCGCGACGTAGATCTTGCCGTGGTGTCCGAGATCGATCTGGAGGGGGCCGACGAGGCCACTGACGATGGGGTCCGAGACGACCGGCGAGGCCGGGGCCGACGTGGGTACGACGAGCGCGAGGGCGAGGGCACCCACCGCGACGGCACTGACGCGAGACAGCTTCATTCTTCCCCCAGGGGAAAGGTAGGAGTTGGGATCCCGTCGACTCTTGCATCGCCGATTTGGACCAACCACCCCAGTGCGGCCCCGGTATCCCCATCCCCTCCAAGTGGGTCCCCCACAACGGGCCATGCCGGTCCGTCAGCGGTGATCACCGCTCCTTAACCTGTCTCCATGACCTTCCAGCGCTACGTCGCCCTCGGCGACTCCTTCACCGAGGGCGTCGGCGACCCGGACCCCGCACGCCCCAACGGGCTGCGCGGCTGGGCCGACCGGGTCGCCGAGGTGCTCGCCACCCGCACCGACGGCTTCGGCTACGCCAACCTCGCCATCCGGGGCCGCAAGCTCGACGCGATCCTCGCCGAGCAGCTCGAGCCGGCCCTGGCCCTCGAGCCGGACCTGGTGACGATCTACGCCGGCGCCAACGACATCATGCGGCCGCGGGTGGACCTCGACGCGCTGGCCGACCGGTACGACGCGGCGCTGTCGCGGCTGGCGGCGACCGGGGCGCGGCTGCTGGTGTGGACGGCGTTCGACCCGGGCGGCTCCGCGATCTACCGCCCGATCCGCGGCCGCTTCGCCCTCTACAACGAGCTGGTCCGCGAGGTCGCCGACCGCAACGGCGCGACGGTCGTGGACTTCTGGCGGATGCGTGACTACCGCGACTGGCGCTACTGGGACACCGACCGCATGCACATGGGCCCCGCCGGCCACCAGCGGATGGCGATCGCGGTGCTCGACGTACTCGGCGTCCCTCACGCGACGCCCCTGCCCGAGCTGCCGCCGGCCGCGACCCTGACACCCCGCGAGCAGCGTCGGGCCAACCTCGCCTGGACCCGTTCCTTCGCCGTCCCGTGGGTGCACCGGCGGCTCACCGGGCGGTCCAGCGGAGACACGGTCAGCCCTCGGCGTCCCGACCTCGGCCCGGTCGAGTAGCATCTGTGCCGCGCACCTTCGGGAGCGCACTGCGGATGTAGCTCAGTTGGTAGAGCGCGACCTTCCCAAGGTCGATGTCGCGAGTTCGAATCTCGTCATCCGCTCCACCAGTGGCTAACCGATGCTCGGCCACCAGGCCGACCGATGGTCAGCCGCAGAAGTGCAGAAGGCCCCGCCGACCCGGATGGACGGGTCGGCGGGGCCTTCTGACGTGGGTGGCGCCACTCCGGACGCTCACGACCACATACGAGCACATACTTCGGCCGAAGTATGTGGTGGTGTAACAAGATCCGGGCATGACGAAGGCCCCGGTGCCCGTTTCGGGGCAGGCCGGGGCCTTCGGTGGACCCTGGAAGTCGTCCAGCGGCCTTGTTGGACCAGTGGTGTGGCGTTAGTTGTGCCCCCAGTGGCGGCGCAATTGCGCAGGCGGTGTCTGCACAACCTGGCTAGCGCGGTGGCGGGTCGCCGTCGTCGACGACCCGGAGCAGTGGCCGGCCGTCGGCGGTCGGTGGTGCGCCGTCGGCTGCTGCCTGGTCGTGGGCGGCGCGGGCGGCCTGCCGGGCGGCGATGCGGGCGCCAGGTGCCGGTCACGTGAGCGTCAGGGCGCCCGATTCTCTTGCTTTGTGGGGTCATTGCTACTGGGCTGCCGGCGCACCATCAGGGTGAGGGCGCCCGCGGTGACGAGCAGCCATCCCGCGGCTAGCCCGGCTGCCAGGTCGCTGCTGCCGTGGCCGGCGTAGTCGGCAGTCGTCGCCGGCGGCAGCATGTGCTGGGTGCCGCCTTCGTTCTGGTGCACGACTGCGGAGACGTGCATGACGTCGTGTGTGACCACCGCGCCCAGGGGGTTGCCGGTCAGGGCGGTCGGGACGTTTGCGACCAGGGCGCCGATCTCGGGGTACTTGATGGTGTCGCCGCGGTACTCGGAGTAACCCAGGTGGTAGGTGGTGGTCACCAACAGCGACAGCAGCACGGCAAGCCCGGCGAACGCGGCCTTGCGCCGGAGCCCGTTCCGGTTCCCGTGCAGCAACAGGTAGGCAACGGCGGCCGGGAACACGTACAGCGTCAGCGCGTCGACGGAGCCGTAGATGAGACCACGCCAGATGATCTGGAACCCGAAGCGCCACCCGTCTGGGTGTGGTGTGGCGGCCTGGTTGAAGATGCCGATGGCCAACGCCACGCCGGCCAGGGCTCCGATGAGGAGGCTTTGCCACAGGTGCACCGTCCACAGCGGCCGCAGCGCTGTGGCGTGGCTGGTCACGAATGCGGCAAAGAAGACCACGGCTACGGTGAAGTAGCCCAGGTAGTACAGGTCCGGCTGGAGCTCGAGCCAGTCGGTGCCGACGAACGGCACCAGGAAGAACAGGACCGCGGCGGCGCCCAGCCACAGCAGAGGAGAGCCTCCGCCCGCGGTGGCGGAGGTCTCGGGTACGGGGGTGGCGGTGGGGGTTCGGTGGGTGAGAGCTGGTGTGTGCAGGTGGACGTTCACCGGGCTCATCTCCTTCTCCTTCGAGTCTGGGCACACCCCTGGAGCTGGGGGAAGGGGCGAAGGTCATCGGCCGAGGGGCAGTAGTTCCGGGTCAGGCTGCGTCCACGGGCCGAAGGGCGACGAAGGGGTGAGTGCGGACGAAGTCGCGCAGCGCAGGCTCGGAGTGCAGGTCGGGCCAGTCGAGGATCCGGGAGGCCAGGCGCACCCGGTACGGGTGCCTGCGTAGGAAGTCGCTCGCGACGGCGGCGCTTTCGTCTTCGGTGAGGAACCGGTGTTGCGGGGTGTAGGACTCCCGGCCCACCTCGACACGGAGCGCGGGACGGGCGCGGAGGTTGCGCACCCAGTCGGAGTTGGGGCCCCAGCCGGAGAAGATGATCGACCTCACGGGTGGTGGGGTCATAGCTCATCACCATCGCCGTCATCAGATGCGGTTGCCCGGTCTTGCGTCCGGCGTGAACCAGCAGCATGAACGTGCGGCCGAGCAGCCAGCCCCACCCATGGCGGTACAGGACCAGTGGCAGCCGGAACACGGCGAGCGCTAACCGGCCCGGTCGTCGCCTCAGCCCAAGAAGGGGCCGCGAGGGCTTGCTCGGGCCTGCGCCCATGGTGTTCATGGGCCTGCCCTCCATCCGCGCCGCCCGGGGGTGGCGGGGGCGCCACGTCCTCAGGCAAGACCCTGGGTGCGCCTCACGCCAGAGGCATTGGGCCCGACTCGCAGAATAGGGCGGGGGCGTTGAGCTCGGTTGACGTCGCTGCGTCGCTCGAGGAGGACCGGGTCGCGCCACATGCCATCGAGGGCGAAGCAGGAGGGGCTGACCGTGGGAGGGCCAATCCGTCCGCGGCGAGTCCGCTGGTTCAGGGCGATTTCGAAGTAGTCGCGGCCCTGGGTCTAAGTGGTGTGACAATCTCGCGGAGTCGTCGCAGGTCAACGCATCGGTTAGCACCCGTCCACGTCGCAGGCCCCCGGTCCACCCGGGGGCCTGTTGGCATTTCCGGGCCCCACGACGGCCGGCTGACGAACTACACGGATGTGCTTCAGCGGCGCGTCGCGCTTGTGATCAGGTTGTGACGGGTGAGACGGTTGACGTTTCATGGGGTCACTGTGGACAGTGTGACTTGCCACATCTCTGCGAACCGACGAGGTCTTCCCCATGTCCCGCCGCCGTAACGTCGCCATCAGCGCCTTCGCGCTGGTGCTCATCGCCGCCCCGTTCCTGCCCGACGGCGGCTCCGCCGCCGGCCATCGAGACCGCCTCGGTCCCCGGCGACGTGCTCGCGGGCGCGACCGCGGGTCCCGGCACCGTCACCCCGGCCATGCAGCGTGAGATCGATGCCGTCCTCGCCCGCGGGCGTACGGCGGCGCGCGCGACGGCCGGCGTCCGGCTCCGGCCGGCGGCGCTGGTGCGCAGCCAGGTCCGCTGCGCCGAGTTCGAGGGGCAGCGGTACTGCCTCGGCCAGGGCTGGACCGACGGAGACCGAGGACGAGGTGGTCGACGACCTGGCCGCCGGGGCGGGTGCCGAGGCCGCCCGCGTCGGCTACCGCGAGCAGACCGGTGATGCCGCGGTGCTCACCCAGCTGCGCCGCCGCGCGTCGCTGAGCCCGGCCGCGCAGCAGAGGGCCGACCGCGCCGAGCTGGTCGCCGCCGCCCGGTCGGTGGCCAAGGTGTGGCTGCTGCGCAACCAGATCCAGGGCGTCCCGCTGCCGGACGGCTTCCTCGACCGGCACCCGGAGATCCGCCTCCAGTCGGCGCTGGCCCGGCCCGCCGCGCTGCCGACGAACACCGCGTCGCCCACCCCCAACCCGACGACGACCACCGCACCGACCACCGGCACCACCACGGTGAAGACGCAGAAGGAGCTACCCCGAGGGCTACCGCATCCTCGACAACGACGAGACCCGCGAGCAGACCCGGACGTACTGGTGCGGTCCGACCACGATGCAGATGATCGCGTGGGGCTGGCGCGGCTACGTCCAGAGCCAGGACTACTGGGCCCGCAAGCTCGGCACCACCAGCAGCGGGACCGCGATCAGCGACATGGTCCGGGTCACGAACAACTACACCGGCTGGGACCGTGACGACCACGCCGGCACGTACGTCGTCCTCGACATCAAGGACTGGTCCTACGGCCAGTGGTGGCTGCTGCAGATGCGGCACTACTACGACTACAAGGCGCCGGTCATCCTGCACCCGATCCTGCTGAAGAAGTGGTACCCCTACCTCGACGACAACGCGAGCGGGCACTTCCAGGTCGGGCGCGGCTACCACAAGCGCGGCGACCGTCCCAACGTGCTGCGCTACTTCGAGCCGTGGAACCAGCAGCGGTTCGACCCCTCGGAGCCCTACATCGAGCGTCGCCAGTGGCGCTCGGCGTACAAGAGCTACCGCGCGAACCAGGAGCACTTCCAGCACAACATCGGCGTCTGATGCGCGCAGCGTCCCGGCGGCGGTACGCCGCGGTGCCCCTGCTCGCGCTCGTCCTCACCGCCGGTTGCACGGGCGGCGACGACGGTGACGACCCGGAGGCCGGGTCCTCGAGCCCGACGACGGCGACCGGCGAGCCGTCCCCCTCGGAGTCGACGAGCGCCCACCGGAGAGCCGTCCGGCGAGCCCAGCGTGGCCACGCCGACGACGGCCCTGCTCGACTGGCGCGACGCCGGCGCGATCGGGCGCGACACGGTGACGGTCGGCGACCCGTGGATCGTGACGGTGCCGGACAGCAGGGGCGAGGGCGTCGGTCGACGACGGGAAGCGCACGGTCACGGTGGCCGCCGGGACAGGGGCGACGGGTCAACGACGCGATCCTCGACGACGACCGGCTGCTCGTCGTCGCACAGGACAAGCAGGAGTCCCGGCCCCAGCTCCTCACGCTGGTCGACCTCGAGAGCGGCAAGCGCTCGCATGATCCGAGCCCCCGAGCCGGCGACGGGCGGCCCGGTCGCGTTCCACGACGGCCTCGTCGCCTACGCGACGATCGGGCCCGGAGGCAAGTACTGCGTGGCGACGTACGACGTCGACAGCGGCCGCGGGGAGGTGGGGTACTGCGCGCCTCGTCGCCACGGCTTCTCGAACCTGTCGATCTCGGACGAGGGCATCGCGCTGATGACCTTCGACGCCAAGCGCCCGGTCTCGTGCCGTTCCCTGGTCAGCATGGGCGACGACGGCAGCACCACCCCGGTCCGCGGCGTCCCGTCCTGCACCGGCTGGGACGTGCTGCTCACCGACGACGGCGGTGCCGTGTGGTCGGCGCTGCCCGACGAGCAGCAGGTCGAGCGGGGCGACTTCTACGCGACCACCGGGGACTCGGTGACCGAGCTCGGCCCCGGCACCACCGGCACGCTGACCTGGTGCGGCGACTCGGCGTACTTCGTCCGCGACGCCCAGAAGGACGTCGACAAGGCGCGCCTGCTGCGCTGGACGCCGCAGGGCACGCTCGAGATCGTCTACGAGTCGCCCGGCGAGGGCGAGGCCTTCCTCGCCCCGCCGGAGTGCTCCGGCGACCGGATCACGGTCACGGCGTACGGCCAGGGCGGCGACGAGCGGGTCTGGGCCACGGTCCCGGACTGAGCCGGCCCCGACATCCGGGGTGGCCGTCGCAGGGGCGTCGGCTACGGTGCCCGGGTGAGCCAGGCACCCGCAGAGTTCGAGGGTTTCCCCGTTGCCGCGCTCGACTTCTTCGACGACCTCGAGGTCGACAACACGAAGTCGTTCTGGGAGGCGCACAAGGCGGTCCATGCCGCTTCGGTGAAGGCGCCGATGGTCGCGCTGACCGCGGCGCTGGCCGACGAGTTCGGGCCGGCCAAGGTGTTCCGCCCCTACCGGGACGTGCGCTTCGCCAAGGACAAGACGCCGTACAAGACGCACCAGGGCGCGTTCGTCGCGGCCGGCCCGTCGACCGGGTGGTACGTCGAGATCTCGGCCCGGGGCATCCGCACCGGCGCCGGCTTCTACGAGGCCAGCTCGGGGGCCCTGGCCGCCTTCCGGGAGTCGGTGGCCGACGAGCGCACCGGCACCGAGATCGAGCGGATCGTCGGGGAGCTCGAGCGGGACGGCTGGACCGTCGGCGGGGACACGCTCAAGACCAGTCCCCGCGGGTACGACGCCGACCACCCGCGGATCGGGCTGCTGCGGCACAAGTCGCTGACGATCGGCCGCTCCCACGGCTTCGAGCCGGTGATCCACACCCCCGAGCTGCTCGACGTGGTGCGCGACGACTGGCGCACGTTGCGGCCGTTCGTCGAGTGGGTCGCCGAACGGACCGTCGGCCGGTCCTGAGAGGGACCGGGGCGGCCGTCGATCAGTGAGGCTGCCAGGCGTCCTCGTCGGCGGTGCGCGAGGTGACCGCGTCCGGCAGGTTGCGGGCGGCCAGGTCGGCGATGGAGACCTGCTCGAAGACGTCGCGCAGCGAGCGCCGGGCCGCGATCCAGACGTGCTGGAGGACGTCGGCCCGCTCGTTGTAGGTGACCGCCTCGGGGCGCAGGCCGTAGACCGACACGAGCGGACCGTCGACGGCGCGGATCACGTCGGCGACGGTGATGTCCTCGGGCTTGCCGCTGAGCCGCCAGCCGCCGGACTGCCCGCGCTGGGAGACCACGACGCCGGCCCGGCGCAGGTCGGCGAGGATGGCCTGGAGGAAGCCGTGCGGGATCTCCTGGCGACGCCCGAGCTCCTCGGCACTGACCGGGCTGCTGTCGGTGCGACCGGCCATCTCGATGAGCGCGCGGAGGGCGTAGTCGGACTTGGCGGAGACTCGCATGGCCCCAGTCTCTCAGAAAAGTCGATCGACTCACTCGATTCGCGCCCCGGCACGGCCGCGCGCCTGCGCGAGCACCGTGACCGCGGTCACGCGACGTACCCCCGACCCTTGCATCCACCACCGTCCCGACTCATACTGGACTTGTTACCCGTGAGTAGAACCAACCGGTAACCCACGAACCCCGAGCCAGAAGGTGGAGCTGTGAGCCACTACAAGAGCAACCTCCGCGACATCGAGTTCAACCTCTTCGAGGTGCTGGGCATCGACGACGTCCTGGGCCAGGGCCCGTTCGACGAGGTCGACGGCGAGACCGCCCGGTCGATCCTCGCCGAGGTCGACCGGCTCGCCCGCGAGGACCTCGCCGCGTCGTACGAGGACAGCGACCGCAACCCGCCGGTCTTCGACCCGAAGACCTCGACCGCGCCGGTCCCGGAGTCGTTCAAGAAGAGCTACCAGGCCTGGATGGACGCCGAGTACTGGCGCCTCGGCACCCTCGCCGAGCTCGGCGGCACGCCCGCCCCCTCCAGCCTCAACTGGGCGATCGGCGAGCTGGTGCTCGGCGCGAACGCCCCGATCTGGATGTACGGCGCCGGGCCGGCCTTCGCGGGCGTCGTGCACCGCAACGGCAACGAGCGCGACCAGAAGATCGCCCAGCACATCGTCGACCGGCAGTGGAACACCACCATGGTGCTCACCGAGCCCGACGCGGGCTCCGACGTCGGCGCCGGCCGCACCAAGGCCACCCCGAACGACGACGGCACCTGGAACATCGAGGGCGTCAAGCGCTTCATCACCTCGGCCGAGAGCGACCTGACCGAGAACATCATCCACCTGGTGCTGGCCCGCCCGGCCGGCGTCGAGGGCGTCGGCGGCCCGGGCACCAAGGGCCTGTCGCTGTTCATCGTGCCGAAGTACCACTTCGACCCCGAGACCGGCGAGCTGACCGGCGAGCGCAACGGCGCCTACGTCACCAACGTCGAGAAGAAGATGGGCATCAAGGTGTCCAACACCTGCGAGGTCACCTTCGGCGACACCGCGCATCGGTGGCGGCGAGCCCGCCCGCGGCTGGCTGCTCGGCGAGGTCCACAACGGCATCGCGCAGATGTTCCAGGTCATCGAGAACGCCCGGATGATGGTCGGCACCAAGGCCATCGCGACGCTGTCGACCGGCTACCTCAACGCCCTCGACTACGCCAAGTCCCGCGTGCAGAGCGCCGACCTCACCCAGGCCTCGGACAAGACCGCCCCGCGCGTCACGATCACCCACCACCCCGACGTACGCCGCTCGCTGATGACGCAGAAGTCGTTCGCCGAGGCGATGCGGGCGCTGGTGCTCTACACCGCGTCCTGGCAGGACAAGGTGCAGGTCGCCGAGCACCGGGGCGAGCGCGACGAGCTGGCCGAGAAGGTCAACGACCTGCTGCTCCCGATCGTGAAGGGCTACGGCTCCGAGCGCTCGTGGACGCTGCTGGGCACCGAGTCGCTGCAGACCTTCGGCGGCTCCGGCTTCCTGCAGGAGTACCCGATCGAGCAGTACGTCCGCGACGCCAAGATCGACACGCTCTACGAGGGCACCACGGCGATCCAGGGCCAGGACCTGTTCTTCCGCAAGATCGTGAAGGACCAGGCCGCGGCGCTGGGCTTCCTGGCCGGCGAGGTCGAGAAGTTCCTCAAGGCCGAGGGCGGCAACGGTCGCCTGAAGGTCGAGCGCGGGCTGCTGGCCACCGCGCTCGAGGACACCAACGCGATCGTGTCGACGATGATCGGCGACCTGATGTCGGCCGACGCGTCCGCCGAGGGCGGCGACCTGCGCAACATCTACAAGGTCGGCCTGAACTCCAGCCGCCTGCTGATGGTGCTCGGTGACGTGGTCTGCGCGTGGCTGCTGCTGCGCCAGGCCGAGGTCGCGCTGGGCAAGCTCGGCGACGACGCCGGCAAGGACCAGGCGTTCTACGAGGGCAAGGTCGCGGCGGCGCAGTTCTTCGCACACAACGTGCTGCCGAAGATCAGCGCCGAGCGGGCGATCTCCGAGTCCGTCGACCTGTCGCTGATGGACCTGTCCGAGGACGCCTTCTGAGCTGAGGCCCGCCTGCGGGTTTCACTAGGTACCTAGGGAATCTTGCGCTTACCGCACGAAACTTCGCGAGGTAAGCGCGGGTTTCACTAGGTACCTAGTGGTTTCTGCACCCCCACCGCTAGACCGGCGCTTGAGGACACCGATTTCGGGTACACCGCACCCGAACACTGTTGTTCTCACGTGAAGGAGTGCTTGATGGGTATCGGAATCGGCATCGTTCTCCTGGTCATCGGGCTGATCCTCGCGCTCGGCGCGATCGACCTCCCCGCGAGCATCGACGACGCCGTGGCGTCCGAGACGCTGGGCTGGATCTTCATCGTCGTCGGCGTGCTGGCGATCGTGCTGGCCCTGGTCATGAACCAGCAGCGCTCGCGCACCACCACGGTGGTCGACGACCGGCGTCCCCCGCCGGCGGTCTGACGCCCTCGACGGCACCCAGACACCCCCACAGCAACGGCCGGCGTACGTCGTACGCCGGCCGTTGCTGCGTGCCCGGGTGCCGGCGACAGCTGGCCGGCGACCGACGGAGGTCAGCCGATCGGGACGCCCTTGATCCGGCTCGGCAGCCGGTAGGAGCTCACCTTGTCGACGCCACGGTCGCGGGCGTCCATGCTCGTGGCGTTGACCGACACCGTCCACGGCTGCGCCTCGTAGACGTGCGCGTCGCGCCACCGCCGGTCACCGGCCGGCCCGCTGCGGCCGTACATGTGGACGCCGTGCCGCTCGCCGTTGCGGTACCACTCCTGCTGGTTGACGTAGTTCGCGCTGAACCAGCCGCGGTAGTACGACTTCGCCGCCGACACGCTCTTCCACCGGGTGAAGGTGATCCAGTTGTCGGTGCCGTAGCCGCAGATCCAGGACTCCCGGTCCGCACTGGCGTTCTTGATGTCGTACGCCGAGCAGCCCAGCCCGTCCATCGCCAGGAACACCCACTGCGCCCCGGCCCGACCGCGCGGGGCCGTGCAGTCGGCGTACCGGTAGGTCTTCGTGCCGTCCCAGCAGCGGTAGCGGTAGGCCGGCGGTGCGGTCGTGGTCTGCGTCTCGGTGGCGGCGGGCGGTCGGGCGGTGGCCCGGCGGGTGGTGGGCGACTGCGGGCGTGGCGCGGTGCTCGGCTCGGGCGCGTCGCTCGGTACGGCGACGGCCGGCTCGTCGGGCTCCGCCGCCCGGCCCGGCCGCCATGCGGGCGCCTGGCGGCTCGAGCCGACAGGGACCAGGACCGGCCGCTCGATGACCGGGGCACCGGCGGCTGCGGCCGCGGAGGTGACCGGCACGCCGCCGGTGGCCGGATCGGCCACGTCGCGCCGGGCCTCGTCGCCGGTCATCGCGCCGCTGGCGAGCACCGCGGTGGCGAGCACGGCGACGCCGGCCAGGACCGCGGCGGCGGCCGGGACCCACCGGCGTGAGCGGGTGCCGACCACGATCTGCTGACGGATGGCGGTGGCTCCGGGGAGCGTGATCGCGTCGGGCGCGAGGGCCACCGCGGCGACCAGGTCGCGGTGCAGGGCCCGGGCCGTCGGGTAGCGCCTGGCCCGGTCCTTGGCCATCGCCCGGCGCAGGATCGCGTTGACCGCCACGCTGTAGGCGTCCTTGCCGGGCAGCTGCGGGATGGCCGCCTGCAGGTGCGCCATGGCGACCTCGACGTCGGTGCCGGCGTACGGCGCGGACCCGGTCAGCGCGTGCCAGAGCAGGCAGCCCGCGGCGTACACGTCACCCTGCTCGCCGGCGTCGGCGCCCTGGTGCCGCTCGGGCGCCATGTAGGGCAGGCTGCCGGCGACGGTGCCGGTGCGGGAGAGGTCGGCGCCGGGGGTGGTGGCGATGCCGAAGTCGCAGAGGAACGCCTCGAGCTCGCGGCCGCGCTGGCGCAGCAGCACGTTGGCGGGCTTGATGTCGCGGTGCACGACGCCCACGGCATGGGCGTCGCAGAGCCCCTCGACGACCTGGGCCAGCACGCTGGTGGCCAGCGCCGGCGGCAGGTTGCCCTCGCGCTGGACCATCCGGAGCAGGTCACCCCCGGCGACGAGCTGGGTGACGAGGTAGAGCATGCCGTCGTGCTCGCCGTGGTCGTAGATGCGGACGATGCGCGGCGACTCGAGCCGGGCGAGGACGGCGGCCTCGTGCTGGAAGCGGGCCCGGAAGCCGTCGTCACCGGCGAGGTGCGGGACGACGAGCTTGACCGCGACGCACGATCGAGGGTCGTGTCGTGGGCCTGGTAGACCACGCCCATGCCGCCCTGGCCGAGCTTGCGCTGCAGCCGGTAGCGACCGAAGTGCTCTCCCTCGATCGGCAGGCGGATCATGGCGGACACCCCCGAGAAGCCGGACTGGACCAGCGGACCCGGCGAGTCTAGGTCGGATCCTCCCCGTCATCCATTCCCCCGAGCGGCAGGACGAGACGGCCCTCGCCCGGCGGTGGCCACCCGGATCGGCACGCCCCAGTCCTGCTGGTGCATGCGGCAGGCCGCGCCCTCGCCGCCGTCGGCGTCGCAGGAAGCCGCCCGCGCCGCCACGTGCAGCACGCCGTCGCCGACGGCCGGGTCGAGCACCAGCGTGCGGCGCAGGTCGGTGCCGCGGCCGTCGCCGTCCTTGATCAGCGAGGCGGGGGTGGCACTCACGACCAGCTGGGTGGCCGGGCCGAAGCGGTCGTCGACCTTCTGCCCGGGCGGCGGGCTGAAGGTGACGTCGAGGACCAGGTCGGCGCCCACCTCGGTGACCGGTCGCTGGGTGGCCGCCGCGAACTCCTCGTGCGTCCCGGGCACCGCGGTCAGGTCGACCTCGCTCACCGCGTGCCGGGCCGACTCGACGACGTACAGCCGATCCTCGACGACGACGACGCCCGAGGGCTCCTCGAGGCCGGAGGCCAGGGTGGTGAGCAGCCCGGTCGCCGGGTCGAAGCGACGGACCGCGCCGTTGTAGGTGTCCGCGACCGCGATCGCACCGTCCGGCAGCAGCGCTCACGCCGAGCGGGTGCTGCAGCCGGGCCGTCTCGCGGTCGCCGTCACGGAACCCGAAGTCGAAGAGGCCGTGCCCCACCGCGGTGTGGACCTCGCCGTCCGCGACCCAGCGCAGCGCGCTGGTCTCCGCGTCGGCCAGCCACAGCCGGTCGCCGTCCGGGGCCAGCCGCGAGGGCTGGGCGAACCACGCCTCGGCGAGCGGCCCGTCGACCAGGCCCTCGTGGGTGGTGCCGGCCGCCGACCGCGACCTCGCCGGTGCGCGGGTCGAAGGTCCACAGCTGGTGGATGCCGGCCATCGCGACCCAGACCCGGTCCTGCCACCAGGCGACGTCCCAGGGGCTCGACAGCCGCTCGACGCCGTCGCCCGACCCGCCGGTTGAGGAGCCGAGGGACGAGGCGTCTCGAAACCATTGTGCGCCGTCGCCGGCGAGGGTCCGCACCTCGCCGGTGGCGAGGACCACCCCGCGCAGCGCGTGGTTCACGGTGTCGGCGACCACCACGTCGTACCCCACCTCGGCGGCGAGGTCGGCCGGCAGCAGGCAGAGCCCGTTCGGCTCGTTGAACCGGGGCCGGTCGCCGTCGACCAGGCCGCGCTCGCCGTCACCGATGCGGCGTACGACGTCGTCGCCGGCCAGCTCGACGAGCTGGTGGTGCCCGGCGTCGGCGACCAGCAGGTGGCCGTCGGGGAGGGCGACCGCGGTCGGCCGGGAAGCGGAGGTCGGTCTCGGCCGGCTCCGGCGGGACGTACGGCGAGTCCCCGGGCTGGAGCGTTCCCTTCTCGCGGTGCTCGGCGACGAGCCGGGCCAGCAGCGCGTCGATCGCGTGGGCATGGCCCTCGCCGGCGTAGTGCGCGACGACGTACCCCTCGGGGTCGACCAGCACCAGCGTCGGCCAGGCGCGGGCGGCGTACGCCTCCCAGGTCGCCAGCTCGGGGTCGTCGAGGACCGGGTGGTGCACGCCGTACCGCTCGACCGCGGCCACCAGCGCGTCCGGGTCCGCCTCGTGCACGAACTTCGGCGAGTGCACGCCGACCACGACCAGCTCGTCGGCGTACTTCTCCTCGACCGGGCGCATCTCGTCGAGGACGTGCAGGCAGTTGATGCAGCAGAACGTCCAGAAGTCGAGCAGCACGAAGCGGCCGCGGAGGTCACGGAGCCGGATCGGCCCGGCGGTGTTCAGCCAGCCGCGGCCGGCGAGTTCGGGGGCACGTACGCGAGCGGTCACCGGGCAAGTCTGCCGAAGGGGCCAAGCGGCCGCGGGCGCGGGCCGCTCCACCCCTAGGGTTGGCGCATGAACGACTCCCGGGACGACGGCGCACGACTGGCGGGCTACGTCGAGGTCTGGTGGCAGGCGATCGACGACTTCACCCACGTCCTGGAGGCGGTGCCCGGCCGACGCCTGGGCGACGCCGACCGACCTCCCGGGCTGGGACGTGCACGCGGTCGCCGCCCACACCGCCCACCTCGAGGCGATCCTGGCCGGCGCACCCGAGGAGACCGTGGACGTCGGCGAGCCGGACCACGCGCGCGGGCTGATGGGCCTCTACACCGAGCAGGGAGTCGTCGCCCGCCGGGACCGCTCCCCCGACGAGATCATCAGCGAGATCCGCGAGGCCGCCACCACCCGGCACACCGAGCTGCTCGCCGACCCGCCGACCGACGGCACCGGGCGGCCGACCCGCATCTTCGGGGGCATCGGGTGGGACTGGGAGCGGCTGCTGCGCAACCGGCCCCTCGACGTCTGGATGCACGAGCAGGACGTCCGCCGCGCCCTCGGCCTGCCCGGCAACCTGGACAGCGCTCCCGCGCAGCACACCGCCGACTACCTCGTCGAGAGCCTCGGCTTCGTCGTCGGCAAGCGGGTCGGTGCACCCGTCGGCACGACGGTGGTGCTGGAGGTCGAGGGCTCCGCGCCGTACGCCGTCGAGGTCGGCGAGGACGGCCGGGCCCGGCAGGTCGCGCCTCCGGCCGACCCGACGACCCGGATCGCCCTGGGCCGGGAGGACTTCGTCGTCGCGGCCGGCGGGCGCCGTACGCCGGTCTCGGTGCGGATCGAGGGCGACGAGGCCCTCGGCCGGACCGTGCTCGGCGTCGTTCGCGGTCACCCCGTGACCGGGGACGCCCGGCTGGACCGCGGACGACATCGGCGACCAGGGCGGCCGCACGTTCCTGGTCACCGGCTGCACCAGCGGCATCGGCCACCACACCGCGCTCGAGCTCGCCCGCCACGGCGCCCGCGTCGTGCTCGCGGCCCGCTCGCCCGAGAAGATCGACGCCACCGAGGCGAGGTGCGCCGGCAGGTCCCCGACGCCGCCCTCGAACGGGTGGTCGTCGACCTCTCCGACCTCGACTCGGTCCGCCGGGCCGCCGCCAGCGCCGCGCGGCTCGGACCCCTCGACGTACTGGTCAACAACGCCGGCGTGATGGGGACCCCGCAGCAGCGCACCGGAGACGGGCTCGACCTGCAGATGGCGACCAACCACTTCGGCCCGTTCCTGCTGACCGGGCTGCTGCTCCCGTCGCTGGTCGCGTCGGGCGACGGCCGGGTGGTCACCGTCTCCTCCAACGGGCACCGGACGACGCGCACGCGCACCGCTCGGCGACCCGCGGACGCCGCCGCGGCACTACCAGCGCTGGCTCGTCTACGGCCAGACCAAGCTCGCCAACCTGCTGTTCACCTACGAGCTCGACCGGCGGGCCCGCGAGGCCGGCATCCCGGTCACCGCGCTCGCCGCGCACCCGGGGTACGCCGGCACGCACCTGCTGTCCTACGGCCAGACGATGACGGCCCGCGGGATGAGGACCAGCATCCTCGACGCCGTCATGCGCGCCACCGGGCAGTCGGCCGCGCAGGGGGCGCTGCCGACCCTGATGGCCGCCACCGCCGACCTCCCCGGCGGCACGTACGTCGGGCCCAGCGGCCTCGGCGAGTGGCGCGGTCTGCCGCAGGTGACCACGTCGTCCCGGCCTCTCGCACGACGCCGGGGCCCAGCGCCGGCTCTGGGAGATCAGCGAGGAGACGGTCGGGCTGCGCTGGCCGTGAGCCGCGGAGACCCCGCTAGACCGGTGCACCCTGCAACCACCCTCTCCGGACGAACACGGTCCACCACCGGCGCGGGCACGCGGACAACGTCCGGAGTTCGGAGCATGATGTCGGCATGGCCGATGAGCGTGCGGGTCAGCCCGCCGAGACCCGGGACCTGATCGACGTCGCCCACCTGGTGACGGCCTACTACACGGGCGTCCCCGACCCCGACGACGTGGACCAGCAGGTGGCCTTCGGCACCAGCGGCCATCGCGGCACCTCGCTGCGTACGTCGTTCAACGAGGCGCACATCCTCGCGACCACCCAGGCGATCTGCGACTACCGCAAGGAGCAGGGGTACGACGGCCCGCTGTTCCTCGGCCGCGACACCCACGGGCTCTCGGAGCCGGCCTGGTCCACCGCGATCGAGGTGCTGGCGGCCAACGACGTGACGGTGCTGGTCGACGACCGCGACGGGTACACCCCGACGCCGGCGGTCTCGCACGCGATCCTGCGCGCCAACCGCGGGAAGGACCTCGGGACTGGCCGACGGCATCGTGGTGACGCCCTCGCACAACCCGCCCACCGACGGCGGCTTCAAGTACAACCCGCCGCACGGCGGCCCGGCCGACACCGACGCCACGTCGGTGATCGCGCAGCGCGCCAACGAGCTCATCGCCGGCAGCCTGCGCGACGTGCACATGATCCCGTTCCCCCGGGCCCGCCTGAAGGTGTCCGGCTACGACTTCCTCGGGACGTACGTCGACGACCTGCCGCACGTGCTCGACATGGAGGCGATCCGCGCCGCCGGGGTGCGGATCGGTGCCGACCCGCTGGGTGGGGCGAGCGTGGCGTACTGGGGCGAGATCGCGGAGCGGCACGGCCTCGAGATGACCGTGGTCAACCCGCTGGTCGACCCGACCTGGCGCTTCATGACCCTCGACTGGGACGGCAAGATCCGGATGGACTGCTCCTCCCCGCACGCGATGGCGTCGCTGATCGGGCGCAAGGACGCCTACGACATCGCGACCGGCAACGACGCCGACGCCGACCGGCACGGGATCGTCACCCCCGACGGCGGCCTGATGAACCCCAACCACTTCCTCGCGGTCGCCATCGGCTACCTCTTCGGCGGCGCCCGGCCGGGCTGGCCGGACACCGCGCGGATCGGCAAGACGCTGGTGTCGTCGTCGATGATCGACCGGGTCGCCGCGGAGCTCGGCAAGCCGCTGGTCGAGGTGCCGGTCGGGTTCAAGTGGTTCGTGCCCGGCCTCATCGACGGCTCGTTCGGCTTCGGCGGCGAGGAGTCGGCGGGCGCGTCGTTCCTGCGCACCGACGGCACCACCTGGACCACCGACAAGGACGGCATCCTGCTGGCGCTGCTCGCCTCCGAGATCCTGGCCCGCACCGGGAAGACTCCGAGCCAGCACTACGCCGAGCTGGTCGGCCGGCACGGAGACCCGGCGTACGCCCGGATCGACGCGCCCGCCGACCGCGAGCAGAAGGCCAAGCTGGCCGCGCTCTCGCCCGACGACGTCACCGCGACCTCGCTGGCCGGCGAGGAGATCACCGCCAAGCTCACCGAGGCGCCCGGCAACGGCGCGCGCATCGGCGGCCTGAAGGTCACCACCGGAGTCGGCGTGGTTCGCGGCGCGGCCGTCGGGCACCGAGGACGTCTACAAGATCTACGCCGAGTCGTTCCAGGGGCCCGAGCACCTCGCGCAGGTGCAGGCCGAGGCCCGCGAGGTGGTCGGCGCCGCCCTCGCTGGTTGAGGAGGGCGCGCAGCGCCCGTCTCGAAACCAGCCCCTCAGACGTGCCGGCGCGACTGCACGATCCGGAACCGCGAGGCGACGTAGGCACCATCGGTGTACGACGCGTTCGCGGCCGGGTTCGCCCCGGTGCCGTGGAAGTCGGAGAACGCCGCGGACTGGTTGACGAAGACCCCGCCGAGGAGGTTCTCGCTGAGCGCCACCCCGGCGTCCAGCGCGGCGTCGCGCACGGTCGCCAGCACGTCGTCCGAGGTCGAGTAGACCGACGCGGTCATCGCGCCCCGGCGCTGCACGGTGTCGCGGAACAGGTCGACCGACTGCTCGGTGCCCGACGTCGAGATCAGGTAGGCCACCGGACCGAAGCACTCGGACTCGTAGACGTCGTCGTCGCCCGCACCCAGCCCGATCAGCGTGGGCGTGCGCACGGTCGCGTCGGCGTACCTCGGGTGGGTGACGGTGCGTGAGGGCACCAGCACCTCGCCGCGCTCGCCGGCGGCGTCGAGGCGGTCGAGCACGGCCGGGCTGACCACGGCGCCGAGCAGCTCGACGGCCCGGGCGTCGTCACCGAGCAGCCGCCCGAACGCCGCGTCGACGCCGGCGGCGACGTCGGCGGGCGTCTTGCGGCCCTGGTCGGTGTCGATGCCGGCCGCCGGGAGGTAGAGGTTCTGCGGGGCGGTGCACATCTGGCCGGTGTAGAGCGAGAACGAGAACGCGAGGTTCTGGCACATCGCGTCGAAGTCGTCGGTGGAGTCGAGCAGGACGCTGTTGACGCCGGACTTCTCGGCGAACACGGTGGCCTGCCGGGCGTTGATCTCCAGCCAGCTCCCGAAGGCGCTGCCGCCGGTGAAGTCGATCAACCGGACCTCGGGCCGCAGGCCCAGGTCGCCGGCCAGCCGGTCGGCGGGGTCCTCCGCGGCCAGCGTCACCAGGTGCGGGTCGAAGCCCGCGTCGGCGAGCACCTCCTGGCAGACCTGCACGGTGATCGCGAGCGGCAGCACCGCCTGCGGGTGCGGCTTGACCACGACCGAGTTCCCGGTGACCAGGCTGGCGAACAGGCCGGGCCAGGAGTTCCACGTCGGGAAGGTGTTGCAGCCGATGACCAGGGCGACGCCGCGGCCGACCACGGTGTAGGTCTTCTCCAGGCGGAGCGGCTCGCCCCGGGTCGGCTTCTCCCACACCGCGGTCGCGGGGGTGCGGCTCATCTCGACGTGGGCGTAGGCGATCGCCTCCAGGGCCCGGTCGAGCGCGTGGGCGCCCCCGGCCTGGAAGGCCATCACGAACGCCTGCCCGCTGGTGTGCTGCACGGCGTTGGCGAGCTCGAAGATCCGCCGGTGCAGCCGGTCGAGGATCTCCAGGGCGATGCCGGTGCGGACGTCCGGGCCGGCGTCGCGCCACGCCTTCATGCCGGCCATGGCGGCATCCAGCAGCACGTCCATGTCCTGCGCACGGGGGTAGCGCACCCCGAGGTCGAAGCCGTACGGCGACCGCTCGGTCGCCGTCGTCCCGTTGCTGCCGGGCGTGCTCAGCGGGAACTCCGTGCCCAGCCACCCTCGAAGGCGGCCGTCCCGTCCGCGGCCGCGTTCTCGCCGTACACCCGGGGTGAGGGAGACTCGTCGTAGGCCGAGAAGTACGCGCGGCTCGCGCACGCCGCCTCGGCGCGCTCGAGGAGATCGCGGTGCTGGTCGAAGTAGTCCTGTGACACCATGTCGCCACTGTCGCACACGGGTGTCACATCACGTCATCGCCGGGAGGTCAGCCATGCACCTGCGTCCGATCGAGCCCGCCGACCACCCCTGGGTGCTCGAGGTCAACGACCGGCACGTCGACCTGCTCTCGCCGCTGGACGACGACCGGCTGTCCTACCTGCTCGCCCGGACCGACCGCGGCGACCTCATCGAGGTCGACGGGGTGCGCGCCGGCTTCGTGCTCACCTTCGCCCCCGAGGCGGGCTACGACGGCGTCAACTACGCCTGGTTCACCGAGCGCTTCGGTGGCGACTTCTACTACCTCGACCGGGTCGTCGTGGACGACGCCTTCCGCCGTCGCGGCCTCGCCGGCGCCGTGTACGACCAGCTCGAGCGCGCCGCGACGCCGTACCAGCGGATGGTGCTCGAGGTGAACAGCGAGCCGCCCGAACGAGCCGTCCCTGGCCTTCCACGCGCGGCGCGGCTACACCGCCGTCGGCACCCGCGGCGAGCCCGGCCACCGGGTCGCCATGCTGAGTCGCGAGCTGGTCTGAACCGCGCCGCGACGGGTGGCCGTGACCGATCCGTGATCGCACTCTCAGGTTCGATCCAGACTCATCGGGTAGGAATGAGTCTCCCGTACCACCTGACTGGGGGATGCCGTGAAGGCCAAGGCGCTGGCAATCGTCGCCGCACTCGTGCTCGTCGTGGGCACCGTCGTGCTCGTCGTCGTGCTCACCGGGAACGAGGGGAAGGACGCGACCGCCGGGGAGCCGGCCACCTCCGAGCCGGTCGACCCGACCGGTGACCCGAAGGACCCGACCCCCGAGGTCGACCCGGACGACCCGGCGTACGCCCCGGCCGTGAGCACGCCGCGGGAGGACAGCCTCTACCCGAACGTCGGGGACCCGAGCGTCGACGCCCTGCACTACCACCTCGACATCGCGTGGGACGCGGACTCCTCCACGCTGACCGGCACGACCACCCTGGCCTTCCGCGCCACCGCGACCGCGCCGGAGTTCCAGCTCGACCTGGGCAAGCCGCTCGAGGTCGCGAAGGTCACCCTGGACGGGAAGGAGGTCGAGTCGCAGCACAACGGCAAGGACCTCGTGGTGAAGGCGCCGGTGACCAAGGACCGGAAGTACGCCCTGGTCGTCGAGTACGCCGGCACGCCGGAGCCGGCGCCCGCGCCGACCACCCGCAGTGACTTCAGCGAGACCGGCTGGACGGTCACCGACGACGGCGAGGTGTGGACGATGCAGGAGCCGTACGGCGCCTACACGTGGTACCCCGTCAACGACCAGCCGTCGGACAAGGCGTTCTACGACTTCACCATCACCGCCCCCGGCGACTGGGTCGGCGTCGCCAACGGGCAGCTGCAGTCCCGCGAGGAGGTCGACGGGAACACCGTCACCGAGTGGAGCCTGGACGCCCCGGCGTCGTCGTACCTCACGACGATCGCGATCGGCGACCTCGTGATGACCAAGGACCAGAGCGACAGCGGCGTACCCCTGACCTACTGGACGCCGCGGGGCGACGAGGCGTCGCTGCAGGCGGTGCGGTTCACCCCCGAGGCGCTGAAGTGGAACGAGAAGCACCTCGGGAAGTACCCCTTCGACTCGCTGGGCATCCTCGTCGTCGACTCCGAGAGCGGCATGGAGACCCAGACCATGATCACGCTCGGCGACACCGACTACACGACCTCGCCCGAGGTGCTCGCCCACGAGATCACCCACCAGTGGTACGGCGACCTCGTCACGCCGACCGACTGGAAGGACGTGTGGATGAACGAGGGCATGACGATGTACCTGCAGGGGGCGTTCCAGGCCGACCACTACGGCGAGCCGATGGACTCGATCCTCGACGAGTGGGCGACGTACGAGAAGCAGTACCGCGCGGAGGGCGGCCCGCCGGGCGACTACGACCCGACCACGTTCGGGCGTCGGCAACATCTACTACGGCCCGGCGCTCATGTGGGACGAGCTGCGCCAGAAGATCGGCGACAAGGAGTTCTGGGCGATGGTGAAGAAGTGGCCGTCGGTCAACGCGGAGGGCAACGCCACCCGCGAGGAGTACCTCGACTGGATCGAGCAGGAGACCGGCGAGGAGCTGACGTCGTTCTTCGACGCGTGGCTGCTCGGCAAGGAGACTCCCCCGCGCAGCTGAGGCCGTGCTCTGGCTTCTGCCGGCTCCTGGGGCTTCTGCCGGCAGCGAACGCGCTTCACCCCGGGCCTCCCGGACCGCTTGACTGGCCCGCATGCGGATCCTGGTGCTGGGTGGAACGGTCTTCCTGTCCGAGGCGGTGGCGGCCGACGCGGTACGCCGTGGCCACGAGGTCGTCTGCGCCTGCCGCGGGCGGTCGGGTCCGATCCCGGCCGGAGCCGAGCACGTCCCGCTCGACCGCGAGAGCGGCGAGTGGCCCGCGGAGCTGGCCGGCTTCGACGCCGTCGTGGACGTCTCGCGCACGCCGTCGCACGTCCGCGCCGCGGTGGCCGCGGTCCCCGACGCGCACTGGGTGTTCGTGTCGACCGGGAGCGTGTACGCCGACAACGCCGCGCTCGGCGGCACCCCGGCAACGGTGCCGCTGCTCGACGCGATCCCGACCGACGAGGACTGGACGTCGAGCCCCGAGGCGTACGGCGGCATGAAGGTGGCCTGCGAGGAGATCGTGCGGGCCGGCGCCGCGTCGTCGGTGGTGATCCGGCCCGGCCTGATCGCGGGACCCGGCGACCCGAGCGGCCGGTTCACGTACTGGCCGGTCCGGCTGGCCGAGCCCGGCCCGGTGCTGGCCCCGCCCGCCGACGACGTCGTGCAGACCATCGACGTCCGCGACCTGGCCGAGTGGATCGTCACCGCCGCCGAGCAGCGGCTCGACGGCGTGTACGACGGGGTGGGTGCGGCGACCCTGCGCGCCGACTTCCTGGCCGAGGTCGCGCGCGGGGTGGCGGCGGAGGTCCCGGAGCTCGTGTGGACCAGCGAGGAGGAGCTGGTCGCGCCAGCGGTCGAGCCCTGGGCCGGCCCGCGCTCGCTGCCGGTGTGGGTGCCGGGGGCGGACGACCGCGGCTTCATGGCGCACGACGTCGACGCCGTCGCTGGAGGCCGGGCTGCGGCTGCGGCCGCTGGCCGAGACCGCCCGCGACACCCTGGCCTGGGTGCGCTCGACGCCGGACGCGAAGGTCACCGGGCTGACCCGGGACGAGGAGCGCGAGGTGCTCACCGCGTTGGGGCGCTAGCCCCCGGGGCAGTCGTTGCTCCCGCTGTAGCACGCGTTCGGGTTGCCGGTGGGGTGCTGCGGTTGCGGCTCCGGCCGGTCGACGGCCACGTGGAAGAGCACCGCACTGACCGCGAACGCGATGCCGAGCACGATCGCCGCCACCATCGCCGGCTCCGGCGTACGATCCCGCAGGCGACGACGGCCGCGAGGGCGATCCCGCCGACGACCAGCCACCGGTGGTACTCCCGCACGTGCGACGGCTCGACCACGGCCGTCTCGCCGAAGAAGGCGACATGGGCGTCGAACCAGTTCCCGAACAGCTCGAAGCAGGCCACCAGGAGGGCGAGCGAGGCGAGCCCCTCGAGGAGTACGGCGACGGCGATCCGGCGGTTCGTCATGCGTCGATCCTCGGCGAGGTCCGGCCCGCGGACATCCGCACGGGTACTCAACCCGGCCTGCCGCACACTGGAGGCATGATCGGCCTCGACACCGGCCGCGCGCTCCGCGCAGCGGGCCTCGTCTGGTCGCCGGCCCCGGGCGACCGCTTCGTGGCGCCCGAGCGCGACCTGGACGACCAGGTCTTCGTGGTCAGCGAGATGGTGATCGAGGTGCGCGAGACGCCGTCGGGGCCGCTGCTGGCCTTCAACGGCACCACCGAGTGGGCCCTGGACAGCCTCGACACCGGCGACGCCGTCTGGCTGCCTCGCGAGGACCAGCTGCGCGACCTGCTCGGCGACGCCTTCGTGTCGCTCGAGCGGATGCCCGGAGGCGAGGCGCCCGACGGCTGGGCGGTCAGCGTGACGGTGCGGGGCGAGACCCGTCGTCATGTCGAGGTCGCCGCCGACGCGGCGTACGCCCGCGCCCTCCTCGACCTCCTCACCCAGACCCCCTGACCTGCCCCCCATCCCCCACCCCGCCGAACCGTGCGTTGTGGTCGGCCCAACCGTGCGTCATGGCGGGCCGAACCGTGCGTCTGGCGGGCCGAACCGTGCGTTATGGCGGGCCGAACCGTGCGTTGTTGCTGGCGGCGCAACCACAACGCACGGCTCGAGGCACCACAACGCACGGCTGGGCGCGCCACAACGCACGGTTCGGCGGTCAGTCGTCCTCGGGCTCGTGGCCACCCTCGGCGACCATGTCCTCGGAGCGGATCTCCTCCTCGGTCTCGACCGGCTCGGGCTCGGGCTGCGATCCGGACGCAGACGCCGACTCGGCCCCAGACCGACTCCGCGCCTAGCCGACTCCGCGCCTGCCGACTCGGGGTCGGGGTCGGCTACGACGGCGGCGATCTGCTCGGCCATGGGGTCGACCGCGAAGCCGGCGGCGGAGCCGGAGAGGGTCTGCAGCATCTGGCGCACGTTGGAGAGCTGCTGGTTGATGCTGTCGCGGCGCTGCGAGGCGGCGGCCAGCTCCCGGTCGGAGTCGGCACGGACCCGGTCGGCGGTGGCCCGGGCCTCCTTGACCAGCGACTCGGCGCGGGCCTCGGCCTCCTCGACGATGCGGCGGGCGTCGGCCTCGGCGCTCGCCTTCTGCCGGTCGGCGGCCTCGCGGATCTCCTCGACCCGGGCGGCCATCGCGTCGAGCTGGGCCTGGGTCGCGGCCTGCCGCTCCTGGAACTCGGCGGTGGTGCGGTCCCGGCGCTCGGCCAGGGTGGCCTCGAAGTCGGCGGCGGCCCGGGCGGCGTTCGCGCGCTGCTCCTCGTGGATCGCCTCGGCCTCCTGCCGGCGGGCGGCGGCATCACGCTCGGCGGCGTCGCGCTCCTCGTCGGCGGCCCGGCGGGCGTCGGTCAGCACCCGCGAGCTCTCGTGGTCGGCGTCGCGGCGCACCTGGTCGGCGTACCGGTCGGCGTCGTCACGCACCGCCAGCGCGGCCTGCTCGGCCTCCTTGCGCAGCGACTCGAGCTCGGCGCGCACGGAGTCGCGCATCTCGGCCGCCTCCTCCTCGGCGAGGCTGAGGATCTGCCCGACCCGGGCACCGAGGTGCTCGAACGTGGCCGGCTGCACCGGCGCCTGCGCGGCCTCGGCCTCCGCCGAGCGCTCGGCCCGGACGACCTCGGCGCGGCCCTGGGCCTCCTGCAGCTGGGTGCGCAGGCCCTCTGCTCCCGTGCTCGGCGGCGATGACGCGGTTCTGCAGATCGGCCATCGCGCGATCTACGTCCGCCGGGTCGTACCCCCGCAGCACGACTCGGAACTGGTGGTCCTGCTGGCTCATGACTGCTCCTCGTGGGGTTCTTCGGTGTACGTCGCACGCTGGTTGTCGGGGACGGCGAGCGCCTCGATCACGCCGGAGAGCTGGGAGAGCTCGCCGGTGATGCGGTCCCGGCGCTCGCGCAGCTCGGTGACCTCGGCACGGGCGTCGTCGAGGAGGGTGCGCGCCTTCGTGCGCAGCTCCTCCGCCTCGGCCTGGGCCGAGCTGAGGGTCTGGGCGGCCTCCTCGCGGGCACTGCGCAGCTCCTCGGCGGCCTCGGAACGGAGCCGGACCACCTCGTCGGCGACCGCGGTGCGCATGAGGGTGGCGCCGGCCTCGGCCTCGGCGCTGCGGCGCTCGGCACGCTCGATGGTCCGGGCGGCCCGCTCCTCGGCGACGCGCTCGCGCTCGCCGGCACGGGCCTCGGCCTGCTCGAGGTGCGCGGCGGCCTCCTGCTCGGCCGTGGCCAGCCGGGCCCCGGCGGCGGCCTCGATCTCGGCCGCCCGGCGCTCGGCGTCGCTGATCTGCGCGCGCATCCGCCCGGCGACCCGGTGCAGGACGTCCTGGATCCCGCGGCGTACGCCGGAGAGGTGCTGGCCGGCGTCACCGTGACCGCGGCGCCGGATCACGTCTGCCTCGGCGGCGGCGGCGGCCAGGAGTGCGTCGACGGTGGTGCGCGTCCACGCGGTCTCCTCGGCGGCCTTGGCCAGCTCGGCCTCGCTGCGGGTGCGGGCCTCGGCCACCATCGCGTCGGCGGACTCGCGGGCGCGGGCGAGGGCGTCGCGGGCCTCCTCCTGCGCGAAGGCGACCTCCTTCTCGGCGTCCTGGCGCAGCCGGTCGGACTCCTCGGCGGCCGTCCTCGCGGATCTCGGCGGCCTCCGCGGCGGCGGCGGCGAGGTGCGACTCGGCGTTCGCGCGGGCGTTGTCGACGAGCTCGGCGGCCCGGGCGGCAGCGTCCGACGAGGTGGCCTCCGCCTCGGCCTTGGCCCGGTCGAGCAGCAGGGTGGACTCCTCGGCGGCCGCGGCGACCGAGGCCTCGGTCTCCTGGCGCGAGGGCGACGAGCTCCTCGCTCCTGGGCCGACCGGCGCTCGGCCACCTGCGTCTGGGCCTCGCCGACCAGCCGGTCGCGCTGGGCCTCGGCGGCGCGGAGCAGCGCGGTGGCCTGCGCGGTCGGCGTCGGAGACGATCGCGCGGGCCTCGTCGGCCGCCTCGGACAGGGTCCGGCCGGCCTGGTCGCGGGCACGCTCCGCCTCGGCGGTCGCCGCGGCGGCCCGGTCGTGCAGGGTGCGCTGCTCGGCCTCGAGCCGGTGCGCCTCCGACGGTGGCACGCTCCGCCTCGCGGGCCGCCTCCTCGTGGAGCTGCTCCGCGATCACCTGCGCCCGCCGCAGGACCGCCGCAGCCGGGTCGGAGGGTGGCGCCGTCACGGCGTCACCCTCCGGGCCTCGCTCAGCATGCATGGGTCGATTCTCGCAGCCCCACAGCCACGGTCAACGGGAAAGGTCCATCCGCGTCAGAACAGCAACGCGGAGGCCGGGTCCTCGAGGATCCCCGCCACGTCGGCGAGGAACCGCGAGCCCTTCTCGCCGTCGATGTGCCGGTGGTCGAAGGACAGCGCCAGCGTGGTGAGCTGCCGGATCGCCAGCTCGTCCTCGCCCGACGCCCCGGTGACCACCCACGGCTGCTTGCGGATCGCGCCGAAGCACAGGATCGCGGACTCGCCGGGGTTGATGATCGGGGTGCCCGCGTCCACGCCGAAGACGCCCACGTTGGTGATCGTGAACGTGCCGCCGCTCATCTCGGCGGGCTGCGTCTTGCCGTCCCGCGCGGTGGCGGTGAGCTGGTTGAGCTCCCCGGCCAGCTCGAGCAGGGACAGGTCCTGGGCGTCCTTGACGTTGGGCACGACCAGACCACGCGGGGTCGCCGCGGCGATGCCGAGGTTGACGTAGGACTTGTAGACGACCTCCTGCGCCGCCTCGTCCCAGAACGAGTTGATCTCCGGCGTACGGCGCATCGCGAGCATCACCGCACGCGAGAGCACCAGCAGCGGGGAGACCTTGACGTCGCGGAACTCGCGACGGGCCTTGAGCCGGTCGACGAACTCCATCGTGCGGGTGACGTCGACGGTGATCCACTCGGTGACGTGCGGTGCGGTGAACGCCGAGCCCACCATCGCGGTCGCCATCATCTTGCGGACGCCCTTGATCGGCTCGCGGGTCTCGCGGTCACCCTGGTCTCGAGACTGGCGCTGCGCGCCTTCCACGACCGGCGAGGCCTGCGGAGCGGGAGCGCCGGCGGCGGCCTGGACGTCCTCGCGGGACACCGTGCCGTTCGGGCCGGTGGGACGCAGCAGGCCGATGTCGACACCGAGGTCCTTGGCCAGCTTGCGCACCGGCGGCTTCGCCAGCGTGCGTACGGCGCCCGGGTCGGTCGCGGCGGCCGGCACCAGCGCCGGGGCGGACGGCGTGGGCTCGGTGCGTGCCGACGTGGCCGGGACCGGCGTCTCGTCGGCCTCGAGCACCTCGTCGGTCTGCGGGCCGCCGGCCGCGAAGGCACCCTGTACCTGCATCTGGGTCGCGGCACCGGCCTCGGTGGCCGGCGACGCGGCACCGCGGCGGGGGCGACGCAGCGGACCACGGTCGGCCTTGTTGCGGCCGACCAGGCTCTCGCCCTCACCGCCACCGCTGGCGGCGGGGTTGGAGAGGTCGATCTCCATCTCGGCGGGCGCGGCCGGGGCCGCAGCGGGCGGAGCCTCGCCGGCGGCGCCGATCGCGATGATCGGCGTGCCGACGGGGATCATCTCGCCCTCGGCCACCATCAGGGCCTGCACGGTGCCGGCGAACGGCGACGGCAGCTCCACCAGGGACTTGGCGGTCTCGATCTCGACGATGATGTCGTTGATCTCGACCGTGTCGCCGACCTTGACCTTCCACGAGACGATCTCGGCCTCGGTGAGGCCCTCGCCGACGTCGGGCAGCTTGAACTCAGCCATGTGTTGTTCTCCGTCTCAGAACGCGAGGGTGCGGTCGACGGCGTCGAGGACGCGGTCCAGGTCGGGCAGGAAGTCCTCCTCGATGCGCGAGGCGGGGTACGGCGTGTCGAAACCGCCGACCCGCAGCACCGGGGACTCCAGGGAGTAGAAGCACTCCTCCTGGATGCGCGCGGCGAGCTCGGAGCCCATGCCGAGGTTGACGTGCGCCTCGTGCGTGACGACGACGCGGCCGGTCCGGCGTACGGACTCCAGGACCGGGACCATGTCGAGCGGCGACAGCGTGCGCAGGTCGATGACCTCCAGCGACTTGCCCTCGGTGGAGGCCGCCTCGGCCGCCTGCAGCGCGGTCTTCACCGTCGGGCCGTAGGCCAGCACGGTGACGTCGGTGCCCTGGCGGACCACGCGCGAGGCGAACAGCGGGTCGGGCGTGGCCGACTCGTCGAGCTCGGCCTTGTCGGCGTGGTACTGGCGCTTGGGCTCGAGGAAGATCACCGGGTCGTCCGAGGCGATGGCCTGCTGCAGCATCCAGTAGCCGTCGACCGGGTTGGAGCAGGCCACGACCTTGAGGCCCGGCGTGTGCGCGAACTGCGCCTCCGGGGACTCCGAGTGGTGCTCGACGGCGCCGATGCCGCCGCCGAACGGGATGCGGATCACCATCGGCATCTTCGAGCGGCCCTTGGACCGGTAGTGCATCTTGGCGACCTGGCAGACGATCTGGTCGTACGCCGGGTAGACGAAGCCGTCGAACTGGATCTCGACCACGGGGCGGTAGCCGCGCAGGGCCATGCCGACCGCGGTGCCGACGATGCCGGACTCGGCCAGCGGGCTGTCGATGACCCGGTCCTCGCCGAAGTCCTTCTGCAGGCCGTCGGTGATCCGGAAGACGCCGCCGAGCTTGCCGACGTCCTCACCCATGATCAGGACCTTGGGGTCGTCCTCCATCGCCTTGCGCAGGCCCATGTTGAGGCCCTTGGCGAGCGTGATCTTCTGCGTGGTCATCAGTGGTTGCTCCCCTCGAAGGTCTCGAGGTAGGCCGCGAAGCTCTCGCGCTGCGCGGCGATCTCGGGCGTCTCCTCGGCGTAGACGTGGTCGAACATGCTCAGCGGCTTCGGGTCCGGGAGCGCCTTGCAGCCCTCGCGGAGGTGGTGGCCGAGCTCGTTGGCCTCCTGCTCGACGGCGGCGAAGAACTCGTCGTCGGCGAGGCCGTTGCGGGAGAGGTAGACCTTGACGCGGGCGATCGGGTCCTTGAGCTTCCAGTGCTCCACGTCGTCGGAGAGGCGGTAGCGGGTCGGGTCGTCGGTCGTGGTGTGCGCACCCATGCGGTACGTGTAGGCCTCGACGAAGGTGGGGCCCTGGCCGTCGCGGGCCCGCTGCAGGGCGGCCTGGGTCACGGCGTACGTCGCGAGGACGTCGTTGCCGTCGACGCGGACGCCGGGGAAGCCGAAGCCGAGGGCGCGCTGGTAGAGCGGGATCCGCGACTGGCGCTCGATCGGCTCGGAGATCGCCCACTGGTTGTTCTGGCAGAAGAACACGACCGGGGCGTTGTAGGACGCCGCGAAGATGAAGGCCTCGTTGACGTCACCCTGCGAGGAGGCGCCGTCACCGAAGTGCGCGATCACCGCCGCGTCGCGGTCGGGGTCGCCGGTGCCGACGGCGCCGTCGCGCTGGATGCCCATGGCGTAGCCGGTGGCGTGCAGGGTCTGGGCACCGATCACGATCGTGTAGAGCCCGAAGTTGTTCTCGTTGGGGTCCCACGCACCGTGGTCGACACCGCGGAACAGGCCGAGCAGGTTGAGCGGGTCGACGCCGCGGCAGTAGGCGACGCCGTGCTCGCGGTAGGTCGGGAAGACGTAGTCCTGCGGGCGGAGCGCCCGGCCGGCGCCGATCTGCGCGGCCTCCTGGCCCAGCAGCTGGGCCCAGATGCCCAGCTCGCCGTGGCGCTGCAGGGCGGTGGCCTCGGTGTCGATGCGGCGGGTGAGGACCATGTCGCGGTAGAACCCGCGCACCGCCTCGTCGCCGAGGTCGAAGGAGAACTCGGGGTGCTCGACGCGCTCTCCCTCGGGAGTGAGCAGCTGGACCAGCTCCGGGCCGCCGTCGGCCTGGGAGGGACCGAAGACCTCGGCGAGGTCCGGTCCGAACTCGGACAAGTGAGACACCTGTTCTCCTTCGCTTCGCCGGGCCTGCGGGGTCACCGCGCCCGGGTGGGAATCGTGGCCGCGGTCGGCGTCGAAGGGGTGGTACGTCGCCCGGCCGCGGGTGGTGCGCCGCGTCGTGACCTCCCTGTGATCGGAGACACATCGCCGCTGTCGCCAAGGTACCCAACCAGCCCGGCCAGCCGCCAATTCGGGCTGGGTCGAGCCGAGCTCGGCGGCGAGCTTCGAGTACCTCACCGGCGGCGACTCGGCGATCGTGTCGATGCAGTACTCCCACCTGCCGTCGTGGCTCTCGTTCCTGGTGGACCAGACCCGGGCGCGAGAGGCCGGCCGGGAGCTCTTCGACGCCGTCTACGAGCGCTACAACGCGCTGCCGGCCGGTGACCGGCCGAAGCTCTACGTGTTCGGCGAGAGCCTCGGGTCGTTCGGGGCGGAGACGGCGTTCAGCGGCGAGTTCGACATGCGCAACCGGATCGACGGCGCGCTGTTCACCGGGGTGCCGAACTTCAACCCGATGTACCGCGACTTCGTCACCGACCGCGACGCCGGCAGCCCCGAGGTAGAGCCGGTCTACCGGGGTGGCCGCACGATCCGGTTCGCCAACCGCGCCCGCGACGGGATCCCGCCGGAGGGTGCGCCGTGGAGCGGCACCCGGGTGGTCTACCTCCAGCACCCCTCCGACCCGGTCACCTGGTGGAGCCCGGACCTCGTCCTGCACCGGCCGGACTGGCTCGAGGAGGAGCGCGGCCAGGACGTCCTGCCCGAGATGCGGTGGATCCCTGCCGTGACCTTCTGGCAGGTGTCCGCCGACCTCGCGCTCTGCTTCTCGATGCCGCCCGGGCACGGGCACACCTTCACCGGCGAGCACGTGGACGGCTGGGCGGCCGTGCTGCAGCCGCCGGGCTGGACCGCGGAGAAGGCCGACACCCTCCGGGCGATCATCCGCGGCGACTGACGGCGTACGCCGATCGCTAGAAGTCCACCGGCTCGCGGATCAGCGGGCAGGTCATGCAGTGCCCGCCGCCGCGGCCGCGGCCGAGCTCCGCGCCGACGATGGTGATCACCTCGACCCCGGCCTTGCGCAGCAGGGTGTTCGTCTGGGTGTTGCGGTCGTAGGTGAACACCACGCCCGGCTCCAGCGCGACCGCGTTGTTGCCGCTGTCCCACTGCTGGCGTTCGGAGGCGTAGACGTCGCCGCCGGTCTCGATCACGTTGAGCGACGGGAGCCCCAGCGACTCGGCGACCACGTCGGTGAACGCCCGCGAGCCCTCGTCGGTGACCTCGACCCCGGGCGCCTTGTCGCTGGGTCGCAGCGAGAACGTGTGCACCGCGTCCATGATCGTCGGGTAGAGCGTGACGATGTCGCGGTCGGCGAAGGTGAACACCGTGTCGAGGTGCATCGCCGCGCGCAGCTTCGGCATCCCGGCGACCACCACCCGCTCCGCGCTGCCCTGGGCGAACAGCGCCGCCGCCACCTGGGTGATCGCCTGGCGCGAGGTGCGCTCGCTCATCCCCATCAGCACCACGCCGTTGCCCACCGGCATGATGTCGCCGCCCTCGAAGGTCGCCTGTCCCCACTCCTTCTCCGGGTCGCCCCACCAGACGGTGGACCCGACGAAGTCCGGGTGGAACTGGTAGATCGCCTTCATCAGCAGCGTCTCGTCGTGCCGGGCCGGCCAGTACAGCGGGTTCAGGGTCAGGCCGCCGTACAGCCAGCAGGTGGTGTCGCGGGTGTAGAGCGTGTTGGGCAGCGGCGGCATGAGGTACTCCCGCACGCCGGTGGTCTCCCGCGCCAGCGAGACGTAGCCGGAGCGGAAGTCGTCGGGCAGGTCCTGGGTGGCCAGGCCGCCGATGAGGTACTCCGCGAGGTCGGCCGGGGCCAGCGACTCCAGGAACGCGCGGGTGTCGTCGACCAGGCCCAGCCCGACCTGGTTGGCGCACGATCTTGCGGTCCAGCAGCCAGTCGCGGGCGCCCGGCAGCGCCATCGTCTGCGGCGAGCAGGTCGTGCAGCTCGACCACCTCCACCCCGCGGGCGGTCAGCTTGTTCACGAAGTCGGCGTGGTCGCGCTGCGCGTTCTCCACCCACAGCACGTCGTCGAAGAGCAGGTCGTCGCTGTTGGTCGGGGTCAGCCGGCGGTGGGCGAGGCCGGGCCGGCAGACCAGCACCTTGTGGAGCCGGCCGACCTCGGAGTGGACGCCGTACGTGGAGCTGACGCTGGGAGTGGTCATGGGTGCCTCTCTTGCTTGCTTCGGTGGCTGGCGGCGGACGGACGGGTGGCGGGTCCTCAGATCGAGATCCAGCCGGCCGAGAGCGAGACGATGCCCAGGACGGCCCCGAGGACCGAGACGACGAGGATGCACGAGCTCGACGCGCGAGAAGAGCTGCCGGCCCTGCTCGCGGCGGGCCATCACGAACAGGATCGTGGCCGGCGCGTAGACGATGAAGGAGACGAGGATGAACTTCGGGCCCGCGGCGAACAGCAGGAACGCCGTGTAGAACGTCGCCAGGCGCCGCCACGACCATCTCGCGCCCGTAGCCCCGCGGCTGCTCGACGTACGTCTCCTTCGTCGCGACGAGCTTGAGGGCGTACGCCGCCGCGAGGATGAACGGGATCAGGCTCAGCGAGCTGGTGAGGTCGAGGGCGAAGTTGAACGCGTCCTCGGAGAACATCGTCACCACGAGCATGACCTGGATGAGGATCGTGGTCATCAGCAGCGCCGGTCCGGGCACGTCCTCGGCGTTGGTCCGGCTGAGGAACCGCGGCATGTCCTTGTCCTTGGCGGCGACCAGCAGCACCTCGGCGGACATCAGGGTCCAGGCGAGGTAGGCACCGAGGACCGAGACGATCAGCCCCACGCTCACGAAGACCTTGCCCCACTCGCCCACGGCCGCCTCGAGCACGCCGGCCATCGACGGCTGGCGCAGCTCGGCGATCTCGTCGTACGGCAGGATCCCGTAGGACACGATCGTGACCGAGGCGAAGACGCTGAACACCGCCAGGAAGCCCAGGACGGTGGCCCGGCCGACGTCCTCGCGGCGCTCGGCGTGCCGGGAGTAGACGCTGGCCCCCTCCACACCGAGGAACACGAAGACGGTCACCAGCATCGTCCCCTTGACCTGGTCGAAGAGGGTGTCGACGTCGCTGTTGCCGCTCCAGTTGTCGGCGAAGACCTGCGGGTCGAGGGCGAAGAGCGTGAGCAGGATGAAGACGAGGATCGGGATGACCTTGGCGATGGTGACGATCCGGTTGATGACCGCCGCCTCCTTCACCCCGCGCCGGATCAGCAGGTAGAACACCCAGACGCCCACGCTGGAGAGCGCGATCGCGAGCACCGTGTCGCCGTCGCCGAGGGCCGGGGCGAGCGCGCCGACCGTGGACATGATCAGCACCCAGTACGTCACGTTGCCGACGCAGGAGCTGGCCCAGTAGCCGAACGCGGAGAAGAAGCCGAGGTACTCCCCGAAGCCGGCCTTGGCGTAGGCGTAGACCCCGGCGTCCAGGTCGGGCTTGCGGACCGCGAGCGTCTGGAAGACGAAGCGCGAGCATCAGCATGCCGGTGCCGGCGATCACCCAGGCGATCAGCGCCCCGGCGATGCCCGTCTCCTGCGCGAAGCGGCGGGGCAGCGAGAACACCCCGGCACCCACCATGCCGCCGACGACCATGGCGGTCATCGTCATCATGGTGAGCTTCGCGGCCGGCGCGGCCTCCGCGCTCTCGGTCTGCGCCATGTCTCTCTCCTCGATGCGCCATGCTCACGCACCCGAGGCTGCACGGCAATCACCTGACTCGGGTGAACAGGTGTGCCGCGTTGTCCCTGTCCCCCGGGACAACCGGCCCGGCACGGTGCTCCCACCGACAACGAAAGGAACACCTCGTGAGCACCCACGTCACGACCCAGAACCTCGTCCGCGACGACGTCACCGGCGCGCCGCAGGCGGGATCCACCACCGCCCCGACCCGCCCCGGGACCGGCGGCCGCGGCTGGGCCCTGGCCGGCATCGGCGCCGGCCTCTGCGGCGTCGCCACCATCGTCACCTCCAGCATGGTGAACGCGGTCTACGACCCGGACCTGGCCGGCGACCCGGCCGGGATCACCGCGAAGCTGTCCGAGCAGACCACCGCGATGTACGTCTTCCACGCCGTGACGGCGCTGGGCGCCGTGCTGATGCTGGTCTTCGCGGCCGGACTGCACCGCCGCCTGAAGGCCGTCCTGCCCGACTCGATCGTGCCGACCGTCGCCCTCGGCGGCCTGCTTGGGCACGGCGTTCGTGTCGATCATGGGCAGCGGCCTCGACACCGAGTTCACGATGGCGCTGCAGAACGGCGACCCCGTCCAGGACGCCAACGCGGCGATGTACAACCACTGGATCGGGACCATCCCGTGGCTGTGGACCCTCGCCGGGATGACCGGCCTGGCGCTCTTCGCGGCGTACCGCCGGGGTGGCGTGCCCCGCTGGATCGGGATCGTCGGTCTCGTGCTCGGCGGCCTGACCGTGCTGCTCGGCGTCTCCCCGCTGGAGTACATGGCCGGCGTGACCGGCACCCTGTGGCTCGTGGTCACCGCCGTCGGCTTCACCGTCGGCGACCGGGCCCACCGGGCGCACACCCGGGCGCACTCCCCCGCCTGACGGACACCCGGCACCGTGCCACGACCCGTCACCGATGTCGCCGGTCCGGCCCCACGAGGGCCGGGCCGGCGTCACAATGCCACGGTGACCGCCGCCCTCGACGCCGCCGCCACCGCGACCCCGCGGTCGCGCCGGGCGCTGGGCACCCTCTCGCTGCTCACCCTGGCCTGCTTCGCGGCCACGGTGGTGCTCGACCTGCGGACACCGCTCGGCGCGGTCGGGCTCGAGGTGGCGCCCGACCGGGGCTGGATCTACGCGCTCAACGGCGTCGTCCTGGCCGGCCTGGCCGTGGTCATCCTGCTCCGCGACTCCCGGCACGCCTTCGGGTGGGCGATGGCCTGGCTGGGGCTCTTCTGGGCGCTCGACGGGCTCGCCCAGGCCTACGTCCGGGTCGGCCTCTCCGAGGACGAGGCGTGGCCGGGGATGACGTTCGCGCTCTGGTTCCTCATGCGCTTCACCGCGTTCCTGCCGGTGAGCATCGCGGTGCTCCTGCTGATCTTCCCGACCGGCCGCTTCCTCCCCGGGCGGTGGGGCGTGGCCGGCCGGGTCAGCCTCGGCGTGATGTGCCTGGCCGCGATGACCGCGATCGTCGGCCCGGCCATCGGGATCCACGACGTACCCGTCCCGGCGGGCGTCGACCTCGAGCCGACCACGCTGCCCATGTCGGACGCGTTCGCCGCGGCAGTCTCGCCGTGGGTGCGTGGCCTGGCCGCCGCCGCCTTCGCGGTGCCGATGCTCACCGTCGTGGTCCGGTACCGCCGCTCGCGGGGTGTCGACCGGGATCGGATGCGGTGGCTGCTCTGGGCGGTGATCGTGATGGCGCTGGTCATCGCGGCCACCGCGCTCTTCGACCTCCCGGCCGTCGACGCGTCCCTGACCTTCGTGGTGATGGTGATGCCGGCCGGCGCGATGACCGTCGCCATCGTCGCCCCCGACATCGTCTCGATCGAGGACCTCTTCGGCCGGACCCTGGTGTACGGCGCCCTCTCGGTCGCCATCGTCGCCATCGACCTGGCCGTGCTGGCCGGGCTGACCGCGGTGCTCGGCGACTCCCTCGACCAGCGCCAGGTCGTGCTGCTCGTGCTGCTGCTCTCGGCGGTGATCTACGCCCCGCTGCGGCAGCGGATCTGGCGCGGCGTACGCCGGCTGCTGCTCGGCGACCGGGACAACCCGTACGACGCGGTGGCCGGGCTGGCCTCCACCCTGGAGACCACCGACGAGGGGCCGGGCCAGCTCGCCGTCGTCGCCCGGGCCGTGGCCACGGCGTTCGGGGTCTCCTTCGTCCGGGTCGAGGTCGACCGCGGCGGCGGGGAGAAGCTGCTCGCGACCCACGGCGAGCAGCCCGCCGAGACCCGCACCCTGCCGATCACGTACCGCGACGTCGAGGTCGGCCGGCTGGTGCTGCCGGCCCGCGGGCTGCGCAGCCGGCTCTCGCGCCGCGACGAGCAGCTCCTCGGCGACCTGGTGCGGCAGGCGGCGACCGCCGCCCGGACCAGCCGCCTGGCCGACGAGCTCCAGGACAGCCGCGAGCGCCTGGTGGTGGCCCGCGAGGAGGAGCGCCGCCGGATCCGCCGCGACCTGCACGACGGACTCGGCCCGGCGCTCAGCGGCGTGGTCTTCCGGCTCGAGTCGGCCCGCCTGCTCGTCGATCGCGACCCCGATGCCGCCCGCGCGCACATCGCCGCCACCAGCGACCACGTGCAGGAGGTGGTCGCCGACGTACGACGCCTGGTGCACGACCTCCGCCCGCCCGCGCTGGACGACCGGGGCCTGGTCGGGGCGCTCCAGCAGCAGGCCGAGGAGCTCTCCACCGACGGCCTGACCGTCACGGTGGAGGCCGAGGACCTCGGGCCGCTGCCCGCCGCCGTCGAGGTGGCGGCGTACCGCATCGCCGGCGAGGGACTCACGAACGTGGTCCGGCACGCGGCCGCGCGGGAGTGCGTCGTACGCCTGGCCGTCGACGACGGCGACCTGGTCGTCGAGGTGGCCGACGACGGCACCGGGATCGCACCGGACGCCGAGGCCGGGCGTCGGCCTGGTCTCGCTGCGCGAGCGCGCCTCGGAGCTCGGCGGCCGCAGCGAGGTCACCTGCCCGGCGACCGGCGGCACCGTGGTCCGCGCCTGGCTGCCCCTGAGGAGGAACGCATGACCGTCCGTGTCGTGGTCGCCGACGACCACCAGATCGTCCGCGACGGGCTGGTCGCGCTGCTCGGGGCACTCGAGGGGGTCGAGGTCGTGGGCACCGCCGCCGACGGCCGCGACGCCGTGCACGTGGTGGGCGAGACGCTGCCCGACGTCGTGGTGATGGACATCCAGATGCCCGGACTCGACGGCATCGAGGCGACCCGGTTCATCACCGGGGCGCACGAGGGCGTGCGGGTGGTGATGCTGACCATGAACGAGGACGACGCCACGGTGCTGAGCGCGATCCGGGCCGGGGCGTCGGGCTACCTCCTGAAGGGCTCCGGGGCCGAGGAGGTGCTGCGCGCGATCCAGGCCGCGGCGGCCGGCGGCATGGTCTTCGGCGCATCGCTCGCGGGCCGCGTCGCGACGTACCTCGCGGGCGGCGGGCCGGCGCCGGCCGAGCTGCCGTTCCCCGAGCTGACCGAGCGGGAGCGCTCGGTGCTCGACCTGCTCGCCGCGGGCCGGTCGAACGACGACATCGCCCGGGAGATCTACGTGTCCAACAAGACCGTGCGCAACATCGTGTCGTCGATCTACACCAAGCTGCACGCGGCGGGCCGGGCCGAGGCGATCATCAAGGCCCGCGAGGCCGGCCTCGGCCGGTCGTGAGGGGTGGCTCGGTAGCGTCGGAGGCATGAGCGACTCCCGCGTCTCCGCGTCCACCACCATCGCGGCCCCGCCCGCCGTGGTCTTCGCGATCCTGGCCGACCCCCGTCAGCACGCCCGCATCGACGGGTCCGGCTCGGTCCGCGGCTCCGTGTCCGGGCCCGAGCGCCTCGAGCGGGGCGCCGAGTTCGGGATGGACATGAAGATGTACGGGCTGCCGTACAGGATCCGCAACCGGGTGGTGGAGTTCGAGGAGGGCCGGCTGATCGCGTGGCGGCACTTCGGCGGCCACCGCTGGCGCTACGAGCTCGAGCCGGTCGACGGCGGGACCCGGGTCACGGAGACCTTCGACTACAGCATGTACCCCGCACTCGGGGCCGCGATCATCCGCATCGCCGGCTTCCCCGAACGCAACCGTCGCGGGATCGAGGAGACGCTGCGCCGACTGGGTACGGCGGCCGAGCACGACGCCGTGCCGAGTCCGCATGAGCATCCGCGAGGGCAGCACCGTCTCCTGGCCGTGGGGCAGCGGCCGCGGCTCGGGGACGGTGGTCGAGATCCACCGGTCCACCGTCACGCACGACTGACCACGCGTTCCTTGCGCTTACCTCGCGAAACTTCGCGTGGTAAGCGGTGGTTTCACTAGGTACCTAGTGAAACCAACAGCTAGTGCGCCTCGCCCATGTCCTCGTGCTCGCGGTGCGTCGCCGGCTCCACCTGGAACGTCGCGTGCTGCACGCCGAAGTGCTCGGCGGTGCAGGCGACCAGCCGGTCGAGGATGCCGCCGACACCGTCCGCGGCCAGCGCCTCGTCGGTCACCGCCACGTGCGCGGACAGGCTGGGCAGGCCGCTGGTGATCGTCCAGGCGTGCAGGTCGTGGACGTCGAGGACGCCCGGCATGCCGAGGAGGTGGTCGCGGACGTCGTCGAGGTCGAGCCCGGTCGGTGCGATCTCGAGCAGCACCACGACGGACTCCCGGGCCAGCATCAGCGCCCGCGGCACGATCATCACCGCGATCAGCAGCGAGGCGATCGGGTCGGCCCGCTCGAACCCGGTCAGCCAGATGACGACGCCGGCCGCCACGGCCAGCACCGAGCCGAGCAGGTCGGCGAAGACCTCGGTCGCGGCACCGCGGAGGTTGAGGGAGCCGGTGTCCGACCGGTTCAGCACGGCCAGCGAGACCCCGTTGGCGACCAGGCCGACCAGCGCGAAGCCGATCATCGGCACCGCGTCGACGGGCTGCGGATCGACCAGCCGGGAGATCCCGGCGTACGCCAGGTAGACGCACACCCCCATCAGCACCAATGCGTTGACCAGCGCGGCCAGCACCTCGGCCCGGTGGTAGCCGAAGGTGGAGCGCGGCCCGGCCGGCCGCTTCGCGACGTACGACGCCCCGAGCGCGAGCACCACGGCCGCGGCGTCGGTGGCCATGTGCCCGGCGTCGGCGAGCAGGGCGAGCGATCCGGCGACCCAGGCGCCGACGAGCTCGACCACCAGGACCACCACGGTGACCAGCAGCACCAGCCGGAGGCGGCCGCGGTCGGCGGCCCGTCCGGCGGCGTGCCCGTGGCCGTGTCCGTGTCCCATGGGCCCAGCCTAGGGACGCCCGCTCAGCGCGGCTCGCTCACCGGGGCTCGCTCACCCGTCCCGCTCGGACTCGGCACTGAAGCGGGGCGTGCCGCCGACACAGACTCCCTTCACCTGGGTCTCGCGTTCCTCGTCGCCGCGACCGTGGAAGGACACCTCCACCTCGCCCGGACCACGGCTGCCGACCTCCACCGCGAAGCCGGCGTCGGGCTGGGCCGCGACCAGGCGGATGCGGGAGCCCGAGCACTCGGCGACCACGGTGCCCGCCGGTCCCCGACCAGCTGCGGCGTACCGGCGCGGGTGAGGACGACGGCGTCGAGGGGCCCGATGCCGGAGGTGTCGCCGTCCGCGGGCTGCTCGAGGGCACGCTCGGCGGGGACGTGACCGGAGGCTCCGACGGGGCCGCCGAGCGACGAAGGCCCCTCGCGACGGCTCCGGGCGCAGGGTCGGGCGGTCGGTCGACGACTGCGAGGGGCCGGACCCGTGAGAGGGGAGTGGGCGTGGGCGTGCCCGCCAGGGCCTCGCCCGAGGAGTCGGCCCGCGGCGCCACCCCGGCGCCCGCGCGCGAGATGACCACCCAGACCAGGCTGGAGCCGATGACGACCACGAGGGTCCAGGCGAGCACGCCCAGCACCCAGCCGCGGGTCCTGCTCATCGCCGCCTCCCCTCGCGCCGCCCGTCGCGGGGCGCCCCTGGCCGTACCCTTCCGACATGACCAGCATCCTCGTCATCGAGGACGACCAGGCGATCCGCCTGGCGGTGCGCCGCGGACTGACCGAACGGGGCCACGTCGTGACCGCCGCGGGCACGGCCCTGGCCGGGCTGGACCTGATGCTCCAGGAGAAGCCCGACGTGGTGCTGCTCGACCTCGGCCTCCCCGACGTCGAGGGTCTCACGCTGCTCTCGATGGTCCGGGCGGCGAGCGACGTACCGGTCATCGTCATCACCGCCCAGGACGACGACCCCACCATGGTCCGGGCACTGGACTCCGGCGCCGACGACTACGTCGTCAAGCCGTTCGGGACCGACCAGCTCGCGGCCCGGATCCGCGCGGTACTGCGCCGCGGGTGGGCGCGGGACCACCGGCGAGCCGCATCCGGGTCGGCGACCTGGTGATCGACGAGCGGGCCCGGACGGTGACCCTGGCCGGCGCCCCGGTCGACCTCGCCCGACGGGAGTTCGACCTGCTGCTCGCCCTGGCCCACCGAAGGGGCGAGGTGGTCACCAAGCGCGAGCTGCTGACCGAGGTGTGGCAGCAGGCGTACGGCGGGTCGGACCGCACCGTCGACGTGCACCTGTCGTGGCTGCGTCGCAAGCTCGGCGAGACCGCGGCCGAGCCCCGCTACCTGGTCAGCGTGCGGGGCGTGGGCATCCGTCTCGTCGATCCCACGACGTCGTCCTGATGCGCTCCCGGATCTCATGGCTGGTGATCGTCACCACCTCGACCGTGGTGGTCTCCTTCGTCATCCCCCTGTGCCTGCTGGTGCGCACCCTCGCCGAGGACCGGGCCACGGCCGCCGCCGACCAGGAGGCGCGCAACGTCGCCATCCTGGTCGCCAGCCTGGCCGGTGACCCGCAGCTGCCCGACCTGGTCCGCGACCTCGACGGCCGGGCCGTCGGGCCGCGGACCTCGGTGCTGACGACCAGTGACGGGCAGGTGCTCGGCTCCGGCGCGGTCGGCGCGGACGCCCTTGCCGCCGATCCCGAGGTGCAGCGCGCCCTCACCCGGGGCGAGGCCTTCACGGTGACCGACGGCGACGGCGCCCGGGTGCTCATCCCGGTCGTGGTCGAGGACGGCACCGACGTGGTCCGCACCGAGGTCCCGCGCGAGGTGATGCGTCGCGGGGTCTGGCCGGCGTGGCTCGGCATCATCGGGCTGGGCGTGGTCCTGATGCTGCTCGCGCTTGGTGATCGCACTGCGCCTGAGCCGACGGATCAGCGAGCCGCTGCGCGAGGTCGCCGACCGTCGCGCACCGGCTGCGCGAGGGCGACCTCTCGGCCCGCGCGGAGGTCCGGGGCACCGGCGAGACCGAGGAGCTGGCCCGGGCGCTGAACGGGCTGGCCGACCGGACCGTCGAGCTGCTCGCCGCCGAGCGGGCCGCGGTCGCCGACCTGTCGCACCGGTTGCGGACCCCGGTCACCGCCCTGCGGCTGGACGCCGAGGCGGTGCCCGACCCGGCCCTCGCCCACCGTCTGCAGGAGCACATCGGGGTGCTCCAGCGCACCGTCGACGCGATCGTGCACGAGGCGCGCCGTCCGGTCCGCACCGACCTGGCTGCCGACAGCGACGTCGTCGAGGTCGTGCGGTCGCGCTGTCACTTCTGGCTCGCGCTGGCCGAGGACCAGCGACGCAGCATGTCCGTCGCGCTGCCGGAGGGACCGGTGCTGGTCCCGGTGCCGGGGGACGACCTCGCCGACCTCGTCGACGTCCTCATCGACAACGTCTTCGCGCACACCCCCGAGGGCACGGACTTCGGGGTCACCCTCGAGGTCGCCGCCGCGCACGGTCGTGCTGCGGGTCGAGGACGCCGGTCCGGGCATGTCGGCCGGCCCTCCGGGCCAGCGCCCGGGGAGCACCGGCCTGGGCCTCGACATCGCCCGGCGTACGACGACCGGCTGCGGCGGCGAGCTGGTCGTGGGCGCCGGACCGTCGGGAGGCACCCGGGTCGAGGCGACCCTGCCGCGTACGTCGGCCTGACCCCCGCCGTCCCACCTCAGGGCTCCTCGGGCTCCTCCGGCTCAGGCGGCTCGGACTCGTGCTCGTGACTCGTCCTCCGACCTCGTCCTCGGCGTGCTCCTCGCGACCGTCGTCCTCACTGTCGTCGGCGGCCGGCTCCCGACCTCCGTCGTCGGACCGGGTGGCCGCGGCGGGCTGGGCGCGGCGGGCGGCAGCGCCGGCACCGGCGGCGCGGGCAGGACGACCGTGCGGACCCGTCGGTCACGCAGGCACCCCCGCGGAGCACGGCCGGAGGGCGGCACGGCGCCCACACCAGCAGGGGCCGCTTGGCGACCGCCTTCGCCTGCGCCGGGGTCGACGACGCCACCGGGACGGGCTGCCCGGGCGGCGACGCGGCGTCGTACGCCCAGGCCGCACCGACGGTCCCGGCCGCAGTGGCCGCGACGGCCACCAGTGCGCTCGTGGTCCTCATGGGCCCGATCATGGGGTGCGCGCCGATATGGCCGTCTCGCCGGAACCTCAAGATTGGGTCAAGACGACGGCGGGGACATGACCCGGACTTAACACGGCGATGAGGCGCACTTGGAGCCCTCCCACCGACCCTGAGTGCCATGGCGTACACCCCCAGGACGCGTGACCGGCACCGCCTCGGCGTGAGCGTCGTGACCGGAGCCACCACCGCGCTGACGCTCACCGCGACCGGTTGGGTGATGGGGGCCGCCGCCCACGACTACGAGCAGCAGCAGGCGGACCGGGCCGCGCGCCAGCGGGAGGCGGAGGCCGTGGCGGCCCGCCAGCAGGCGGAGTACCGCGTCGCGCTCGAGCGGTCCAAGCCCCGGGTCGTGATCGTCGGCCGGCGGCCGCACCGGGTGCACGTCATCACCCGCTACGTCCGGGCAGCCGCGTCCGCCCCGGTCGCGCCGTCCGCCGGCGGCTACGTGAGCCCGCCCTCGGCTCCCTCGGGCGGAGGCGGTCCGACCAGGTCGGCGCCCGCAACCCACGCGGCGCCACCCCCGCCGCCTCCCCCGCCCCCCGCGCCGACCAGCGGGTCGTGACCGCCGTGCCGGCCACCACCCGGTTCGCGGCCTGGGGAACCTACGTGTTCCTCGGCGTCCGGGACCCACGGCACCTGGCGGACGCCCGCACCCTGACGGACGGCGTGCTGGCCGAGGTGGACCGCACCTGCAGCCGCTTCCGTGACGACTCCGACCTCACCCGCGTCAACGCCGCCCCGGGAACGTGGGTCGAGGTCGACCCCCTCCTGGTGGCGGCCGTGGACGTCGCGCTCGGCGCCGCCGCCGCGACCGACGGCCTGGTGGACCCGCTGCTGGGCCGGCCGCTGGTGCAGCTCGGGCTACGACCGCGACTTCGCGCTGCTCGCCACGCGTCCCGACGTACCTGCCCTGACCCCGGCACCGGGGCCGCGGCCGCCCGGGGCCTGGCGGCAGGTGCAGGTGGATCCCGCCGGCGCCGTACGCATCCCCCGCGGCACCGCCCTCGACCTGGGCGCGACCGCCAAGGCCTGGGCCGCGGACCTCGTGGCCACCGCCGTCGCCGGGGAGCTCGAGGCCGACGTGCTGGTCAGCGTCGGGGGCGACCTCCGCATCGCCGGGGACGATCCCACGCCGTGGCCGGTCGGCATCAGCGAGCGCGTGGACACGGCGTACGACGAGGTGGTCGACCTCGCAGGAGGCGGCCTCGCCACCAGCAGCACCCGGGTCCGCCGGTGGAGCCTGGCCGGCACCCGCGTGCACCACCTGCTCGACCCCCGGACCGACCTCCCGGTCACCGAGACCTGGCGCACGGTCACGGCCACCGGGCCGACCTGCGTGGCCGCCAACGTGGCCAGCACCGCGGCGATCGTGCTCGGGACGGCGGCGCCGCGGTGGCTGCTCGACCACGGCGTCACCGCACGGCTCGTCGCCTCCGACCGCTCGGTGCTGCGCGTCGGCGACTGGCCGGAGCCGGCCCCGCACGAGTCCTCCAGACGGCACGCCGAGAACGACGGAGTGGTGGCATGACCGACGGACCCTTCCTCTGGTACGTCAACCGCGGCACAGGTGTGGTGCTCCTGGTGCTGCTGACCGTCTCCGTCGTCCTCGGCGTGCTCGCCTCCCGGGGCCGGGCCGGAGGCCGGGTCCCGCAGTTCGTCCGGCAGGACCTGCACCGCAACGTCTCGCTGCTCGTCGGTCGCCCTGCTCGCGGCGCACGTGGCCTCGGCGGTCCTCGACACGTTCGTCGACATCCGCTGGTGGTCCGCGTTCGTGCCCGTGCGCGGGGGCTACGACCCGGTGTGGCTCGGTCTCGGCACGCTGTCCCTCGACCTGCTCGTCGTCGTCGTGCTCACCAGCCTGGTCCGGGCCCGGATGCCCTACCGCTCGTGGTGGCTCGTGCACCTGCTGTCGTACGCCGCGTGGGCGCTCGGCGTCGCCCACGGCATCGGCATCGGCACCGACGAGACGTCCGACGTGGGCTGGGGCCTGCCGCTGACGATCGGCTGCGTGGCCGCGGTCGCCGTGGCCGTCCTGGTGCGGGTGGCCCAGGGACGTGGCGTCCGCGCGCCGCCGTACCTCCCCGGGAGTGGCGACGTGAGCACGTCCGTCCCCGCGCCGTCCCCGGTGCCGGTTCCCTCGGCCATCGACATCCGAGCCCGGGCCGGCGCTGCTCGCGGGCATCGAGGCAGGTCACCGGACTGGCCGGGCACCGCCGGCAGTACCCCGCCCCCCGCGAGATCGACGTCGCGGAGCTCGTCGGCCTGACCCGGCGTACGGGCCTGCGCGGCCGTGGCGGCGCGGCCTTCCCCTTCGCGACCAAGCTCGAGGCGGCCGCCTCGGGACGGCGACGTCCCACGGTGGTCGTCAACGCCAGCGAGGGCGAGCCGGCCAGCGCCAAGGACTCGGCGCTCGCGCTGGCCCGCCCGCACCTGGTGCTCGACGGCGCCGTGGCCACCGCGCGCGCCCTCGGCTCCCGCGAGGTGCACGTCGTCCTCCCGGGCGAGCGCCCGCACGTGGCCGAGCGGCTGCGGGCGGCGATCGCCGAGCGCGACGACGGGCTGCGGGTGCGGGAGCACGTCGCGGACAACCGGTTCGTCGCCGGGCCAGGCGCGGGCGGTGCTGGAGCTGATGGCCGGGCGGCCCGGCTTCCCGGTCACGGCCTGGCAGCCCGAGGCCGTCCAGGGCCACCGGGGCCACCCGACGCTGCTGTCCAACGCCGAGACGTGGGCCCAGCTGGGACGTCTTCTGGGCCGCGGCGAGGAGGAGTACCGCCGGTTCGGCACCCCCGGCGAGCCCGGCACCACGCTGCTCACGCTCGGGGTGCGCGACCGCCGGCCGGTCGTCCGTGAGGTGGAGTACGGCGTCCGGCTGCGCGACGTGCTCCCCGAGGAGGCGTACGGCCGGCCGGCCCTGCTGGGCGGCTTCCACGGGAGCTGGGTCTCGTGGACGACCCTGGCCTCGCTGAAGGTCTCGGTGACCGGGCTGCGCGCCCTGGGTACGCCGCTCGGCGCCGGCGTCGTGTTCACGCCCGGCGAGCACGAGTGCCCGGTCCGGCTGACCACGCGCATCGTCGACTACCTCGCCGGCCAGAGCGCCCGCCGGTGCGGTCCCTGCCTCAACGGCCTGCCCGCCCTGGCCGCGGCGCTCCGGGCGGTCGCCGACGGCACGCGGCGGCACCGACCGGGTGGCCGAGCTCGCCGGACTGGTCGAGCGACGGGGCGCCTGCGCCCACCCCGACGGCACGGTCCGGCTGGTCCGGTCGCTGCTCGCCGCGATGCCCGACGAGGTCGACGTCCACCTCGAGGGAGGGTGCGGCCTCGCCCGACGGGTGCGGTCCGCGGCGTCCGGTGCGGCGGCTGCACGCGCGTGCGCGACCGCGAGGGAGGAGGCGTCGTGAGCCGGCAGCTCCGGGTCGACTGGCCGGCCTGCCAGGCCCGCGGCCTGTGCCACGAGGTGTTCCCCGAGCTCATCGACCTCGACGAGTGGGGCTACCCCCTGGTCAACGGACCGGTCGCCGACGACCTGGTCGCCCGCGCCCGCGAGGCCGTGCGCGTCTGCCCGCGGCTGGCGCTGCGCCTGGTCTGACTCCCTACCACGGCTCGATGGTCTTGCCGCCGAGCGCCTCGCGCCCGTGCGGCGCCAGCCAGTCGTCGAGCAGGGGGCCGCGCGGGATGATCCCGGACGGGTTGATGTCGCTGTGGACGACGTAGTAGTGCGCCTTGATCTGCCCGAAGTCCACGGTCTCGCCGAAGCCCGGCGTCTGGAACAGGTCGCGGGCGTAGGCCCACAGCACCGGCATCTCGCTGAGCTTCTGGCGGTTGCACTTGAAGTGGCCGTGGTAGACCGCGTCGAACCGCACCAGCGTGGTGAACAGGCGTACGTCGGCCTCGGTGATCACCTCGCCCATCAGCCAGCGCCGGTCGGTGAGGCGGTCGGTCAGCCAGTCGAGCGCCACGAACAGCCGGTCGTACGCCGCGTCGTACGCCTCCTGCGAGCCGGCGAAGCCGCACCGGTAGACGCCGTTGTTGACCTCGGTGAAGACCCGCTCCATCACCGCGTCCATCTCCTCGCGGAGGTCCTCCGGCCACAGGTCGGGGGCGCCGGGGCGGTGGTGGTCGGCCCACTCGAAGTACAGGTCGTGGGTGATCCACGGGAAGTCGTTGGTCACCACCTGGCCGGTGGGGACGTCGACGATCGCCGGCACCGTGATGCCGCGTGAGTACGCCGGGTCCCGGGCCAGGAACGCCTCCTCGAGCCGCTCGATGCCGAGCACCGGGTCGCGGCCACCCTCGTCGAGGCCGAAGTTCCAGCTGCGCCGGTCGTGGGTCGGGCCGGGCGTGCCGAGCGAGATCACGTCCTCCAGCCCGAGCAGCCTCCGGACGATGATCGAGCGGTTGGCCCAGGGGCAGGCGCGGGCGGCGACGAGCCGGTAGCGACCGGGCTCGACCGGCCACGTCCGCGCCCGTGGCCCCCGCTCCGGCGTACGGCCGTCGCGCGTGATCCGGTCCGGGAGGTAGGTCATGTCGCGGTCGAAGTCCGCACCCTTCTCGACGTACGTCGGGGCCTGGTCGTCGCTCATGTCCTCGAGCCTACGGGTGGTCTGGACAGATTCTCCAAAGAAGTGTTTGCAAAGAACTCTTTGCAGTTCTACGGTGGCCCCATGGAACGCAGCTCCGTCTCCCCCGGCCCCGAGGGCCTGCGTGCGCTCAGCCACCCCGGCCGGCTCCGCATGCTCGGGCTCCTGCGCACCGAGGGCCCGGCCACCGCCACCACGCTGGCGACGCGGCTCGGCCTCAACAGCGGCGCCACCTCCTACCACCTGCGCCAGCTGGAGAAGCACGGCTTCATCGAGGAGGACACCAGCCGGGGCAACGCCCGCGACCGCTGGTGGCGGGCCGCCCACCAGTACACGCAGACCGACATCGCCAACGCGACCACGCCGGAGGAGGAGGACACCCTCGACGCCTACCTCCAGGCGGTGACGATCACCTACTCCGAGCAGCTGCAGCGGGCCCTGGAGGAGCGCCGGCTCGTGCCCCGGGAGTGGCAGGACGCCTCCGACATCAGCGACTGGTCCCTGCGGCTCACCCCGGACCGCGCGAAGGAGCTGGTCGAGGCGCTGCACGCGGTGGTCGAGGGATGGGAGGAGGCGGACGCGGAGGAGCCCGGCGTCGCGCCGTTCCGCGTCAACATCAACGCCTTCGTCCGGCCCGGCCACCTGACTCGGGGCGCTCGCCGTCCGAGGGCGCGGCACGTCCGAGGGCGGCGACCGATGAGCGCCCGCACGCCGCTGTGGGGCTACCTGACCGCGATGGCGATCTCGGTCACCGGCACCCGGGTGTCGATGATCGCGATCCCGTGGTTCGTGCTGACCACGCACGGGCTCCGCCACGAAGACCGGCCTGGTCGCCTTCGCCGAGATGGCGCCGCTGGTCCTCCTCCAGTTCCTCGCCGGCCCGCTCATCGACCGGCTCGGCGCCCGGCGGGTGACCCTCGCCTGCGCGTCGGCGAGCGTCCTGGTCGTGGGCACCATCCCGCTGCTGCACGCGCTGGGCCTGCTCACCTTCCCGGTGCTGCTGGTCCTGGTCGCCCTGGCCGGCTCGCCTGCGCGGCCCCGGCGACGCGGCCGGGCACGCGATGCTGCCCGCTGGTCGTCGAGCACGCCCACCTGCCCATGGAGCGGGTCACCGGCCTGACCGGCGCGGTCGAGCGCACCGCCTCGATGGCCGGCGCAGCGTTGGCCGGCGGCCTGGTCGCGCTGGTCGGCCCGACCAACGCCCTGGTCGTCGACGCGGTCTCCTTCGGCGTCGCCGCGGTGGTCCTCGGCGCTCACCACGCGCATGATGCGGCCTGCCCCCGTGGAGGCGGACGCCGAGCCGGCCACCGCGTCGTCGTACGCCGGGGAGCTGCGCGACGGGTGGTCGTTCATGCGGCGCGACCCGATCCTGATGGGGATCGGCGTGATGGTCGCGATCACGAACCTGCTCGACCAGGCCTGGTCGGTGGTGCTGGTGCCGGTCTGGGCTCTCGAGAGCGGGTACGGCGTCGGCGGCCGTCGGGCTGCTGGCCGCGACCTTCGGCGGGGCCGCCATCCTCGGGTCGGTGGCCGCGGCCGCCTGGGCCGAGCGGCTGCCGCGCTACCGGGTCTACCTGGTCTGCTTCATCATCGGCGGGGTGCCGCGGTTCGTCGCACTCGCGTTCGGGTTCCCGCTCTGGGCGGTCCTCGTGGTCGGCGTCGTGGGCGGCTGCGCGGCGGGCTTCCTCAACCCGGTGCTGGGCGCGGTGCTCTTCGACCGGATCCCGGCACCGCTCATGGGCCGGGTCACGTCGATGAACCTCGCGATGAGCTGGTCGCTGATCCCGTTCGGCGGCATCCTCGGCGGTGTCACCGTCGCGGCTCTCGGGCTCTCACCCGCGCTGCTGCTGATCGGGGCGGCGTACTTCGTCACCACGATGGCCCCGGCCGTCCAGCCCCGGTGGAAGGACATGGACCGGCGCCCCGAGCCGGGAGCCCGCGCTGGCGCCCGCGGAGCGCGGGTAGCCCGGCCGCCCGCCGGGCCGAGGCGTGCACGTAACTCCGACCAGCCACCGGGTCAGAGGAAGGTGCGGGCGACCTCGAGGATCCGGTCGCACGCCTCGCTCTCGCCGATGCTCACCCGGGCGCCGTCGCCGGCGAACGGCCGGACCGTGACACCGGCCTCCTGGCAGGCGGCCGCGAAGTCGAGCGTCCGCTCCCCCAGCGGGAACCAGACGAAGTTGCCCTGGGCGTCCGGGATCTTCCAGCCCATGTCCCGCAGCGCCGCCTGCACCCGGGCGCGCTCGGCGACCAGCGCCTCGACCCGCTCGAGCAGCGCGTCCTCCGCGGCCAGCGAGGCGACCGCCGCGGCCTGGGCGACGCCGGAGACACCGAACGGCAGCGACACCGCGCGCAGCGCCGCGGCCACGTCCGGGTGCGCCACGGCGTACCCCACGCGGAAGTTGGCCAGCCCGTAGGCCTTCGAGAAGGTCCGGGTCACCACGACGTTGGGGAACTCCCGCTGCAGCGCGAGCCCGTCGACGGCGTCGTCCATCCGGACGAACTCGACGTACGCCTCGTCGACGACCACGAGCACGTGCGCGGGGACCTTCGCGAGGAAGTCGAGCAGCGCGGAGTGGGTCACCGACGGGCCGGTCGGGTTGTTCGGCGTGCAGACGATCGCGACCTTGGTCCGGTCGGTCACCGCCGCCGCCATCGCGTCGAGGTCGTGCTCGCCGGTCGCCGTGACCGGCACCTGGACCGACGTCGCGGCCGCCGCGGTGACCGCGATCGGGTAGGCCTCGAAGGAGCGCCACGCGTAGACGACCTCGTCGCCGGGGTCGCAGAAGGCCTGCAGGATCTGGTAGATCAGCGCGACCGAGCCGGTCGCGGTCGACAGGTTCGCCACCGGTACGCCGAAGCGCGCGGCCAGCGCGTCGTACAGCGCGACCGCCCCCATGTCCGGGTAGCGGTTCATCTCGGCGACCACCCGCGATGCGGCCTCGACCACGCCCGGCAGCGGCGGGTAGGGGTTCTCGTTCGAGCTCAGCTTGTACGACGTGAGGCCGGGGCGGGCGGTCGGCGGCTTGCCCGGGACGTAGGCGGGGATCTTCCCGACGTTGTCGCGCGGGGTCGGAGCAGGGGTCATGCCCGCACCCTATTCCGGACCGTGGTGTCCGCCGAGCGGGCGGTCCCGGACGCACCCGGGGGTATCCGGGATCGGCGAGTAGTCATTTCGGGTCTGGGGTGGGTCCAAGGGGTCAGCCCCAGTGTCAGGCCGGGGGCCCGGCCCCATGATTGCGGGCAGTGACACGTCGTCACGTGGGGGGAATTCGGGGACCCGTTTGTGGGGCACGGGCGTCTTGAACTCACGGCCTGATCGGGCCGCGGGGGGAATCGCAACTTGTTTGGTCGGGGGATCACTGGCTCCCGCCAACTTCCTTGGGGGGAAGTCTTGTCCAGCTCGCTTCGTCGCGCCGACGGTTCGATCGGCCGCATCCAGCTCGTCCTTCGCCTGGCCCTCGCCCTGGCGGTGGCGCTGCTCTCGGTCCCGTTCCTGACCGCTCCGGCCGACGCCGACGGCGAGACGCCGGCGCCCACCGACACGAGCACGACGGCACCGGCTCCCGAGGACCCGAGTCCCGAGCCCGCACCGGATCCGGCCACCGACCCGCCGGCCGAGGAGACCGCCGGGGCGACGACCCGGCGCCGGAGCCCGCGAGCGCCCGGCCGAGGAGCCCGCCGCGACCACGACCACCTCGGGCACGACCACCTCCGGCAAGACCGCGAAGTCGAGCACCTCCGCGACCACCACGGTCGTCGAGTCCGGCGGCGGCACCGGCGCGTGCGTCGTGAACACCGGCGACGGCACGGTCACCGGGTTCAACCAGAACACCCAGGAGGACCGCAGCGGCAGCTGGATCAACGGTGCCCTCAACCAGAACAACTCGAACTACGCCGAGGGCGACTACGTGCCCCAGCGCGTGCAGCTGTCCGGCCTCAACCCGGGCGCGCACCAGATCTACTTCACCTACGACCGCACGAAGAACGGCAAGTTCGCCTACGACTTCGTCGACCACCTGAGCATCGACGAGCCGGGCGCCACGCATCTCCTGGGACGCCGCCGCACCGAACCCGCCGATGCCGTCCGCCACCTCGGTCACCGTCAAGATCACGCTGGACGATGCCGGCCGGCACCGACGGCGTCGCGAACATCATCTGGGACGGCCACATCTCCTCCGAGCTCGACTACAACCCGGGAGGCACCGCCGGCTACATCAACGGCGCGCCGTACCACTTCTCGCTGGGCGACCTGAACTGCGCCTCGGTCGGCAACATGGACAACCAGCTGATGGCCGACGCGGTCGACGCGGGCTTCCTGACCGTGGTCAAGGACGCGCAGCCGAACGACCCGCAGGACTTCAGCTTCCTCGTCGAGGCCCCGAACGACCTGAGCGACACGTTCCTCCTCGACGACGACCCGGACAGCGCGTCGCCGCTGAACACCCGCACCTACCGGGTGCCGCCGGGCTCCTCGACGATCACGGAGACCGCGATCCCGGGCGGCTGGGCACTCACCGACATCACGTGCAAGAACACCGACACGGGCAGCCACCGTGGGCAGCCGGTCCGGCGACGCCGCCACCGTCGCCCTGGTCGACGACTCCCACATCACCTGCACGTTCACCAACAGCCGGGCCGCCTCGGTCACGGTGAACAAGGTCTGGAAGATCAACGGCCAGTCGTACGCCGAGGGTGCCGCGCAGGCGGCCTTCCCCCAGCTCGGGCTGACCGCGGCGCTGTCGCTGACCGGGCCCGCCCCGGCCGGTGCCAGCAGCCAGCCGTGGGGCGTCGCCCGGACCGGCTACCTCCAGGGCGCGACCACCACGATCAGCGAGACCGCGGGGTCCGGCAACGCCCTCTGCGGGCCGATCAGCAAGAAGGTGACGCTCGCCAACGGCGCCGCCGTCGACGCGGCCCTGCCGTACTCGCCGACCCTGCAGGGCGGCGCCAACACCTACACGGTCACCAACTCCGTGCAGTGCGCGGCGCAGGTCACCCTGGTCAAGGTCGTCGACAACGGCCCGGCCGTCCCGGGTGCGTGGACGCTGTCGGCCACCCGCGGCGACGCCGGCAACCTCCAGGGGCCCTCCGGCGCCTCGGGCACGCCGGCCGCGACCGGCACCGTCACCGCGGGGGGCACCTACTCCCTCGGTGAGACCGGCGGCGACAGCCGCTACGTGCAGAAGGGCGACTGGTCCTGCACCGACGGCGTCACCGTCAGCAACGGCACGATCCAGGTCGCGGCCGGACGGTCCACCACCTGCACCGTGCACAACGCCACCGCCAAGGTCACCCTGGTCAAGAAGGTCGTGAACGACGACGGGGGCACCGCCACCGCCGGCCGACTGGACGCTGCAGGCCGGTTCCCACTCCGGCGCCAGCGGCTCGTCGTACTGGGTCACGCCCGGCCAGCCCCTCGCGCTCGAGCGAGTCGGGTGGTCCCGCGGGCTACACCCGGACCTCGATCGTCTGCAGTGACGACCCCGGCCACGCGGTCACCTCGGTGACCCCGGCGGCCGGCTCCGAGGTCACCTGCACGTTCACCAACGACGACGACGCGGCGACCCTGTCGCTGAACAAGATCGTCGACAACGGCAGCACCGGCGCCGGACACGGACGCCTCGGCGTTCACGCTCACCGCCACGCCGCAGCCCGCGATCGACGGCCAGGACGCGGTGTCCGGCGCCGGCGGCTTCACCGCCACCGAGGTCAAGGCGGGCACCTACCTGCTCGGCGAGTCGGGCCCGGAGGGCTACGACCAGGGCACCTGGAGCTGCTCGGGCGGCACGATGGGCGGTACGCCGGGCGCGCAGACCATCACCCTCGCCAACGGGGGCAGCGCGTCCTGCACGATCACCAACACCGCACGCCAGCCGATCCTGACGCTCGACAAGACCGTGCTCGGCAACGAGTACACCGGCGGCACCGCGGTCGACGGGGACTTCGAGCTCGAGGCCAGCGGCCCGGTCCGGGTGCACGGGTTCGAGGGCGCCGACGGTGACGACGACGTCACCGGTGTCCCGGTGAAGGTCGGCACCTACACGCTGGCCGAGCTGGGCGGGCCCGCGGGCTACGACCAGTACGGCGCGTGGTGGTGCGGCGAGGACCACCCGGTCGACGCCGAGAGCCGGGTCGTGATCGGCCTGGGCGACAACGTCACCTGCACGGTGAAGAACAAGGCCCAGAAGCCGCACCTGACGCTGCTCAAGAAGGTCGCCGGCAACGAGGCCGCCGGCGGCACCGCCGTCGACACCGACTGGACGCTCTCCGCGACCGGACCGGTGAGCATCAGCGGCGTCGAGGGCGACGCGTCGATCACCGGCGCCGGGGTCAAGCAGGGCACGTACGTGCTGGCCGAGTCCGGCGGCCCGGCCGGCTACACCCAGACCGCCTGGCACTGCTGGGGCGGTGGCACGCAGGGTGTGGACGAGCAGGGCAACGCCACGATCACGATCGCCCTGGGCGAGGACGTGACCTGCAAGGTCGTCAACACCGCGCAGCAGCCGCACCTGACCCTCGGCAAGACCGTGGACAACGGGGCGACCGGCGGCACCGCCGTCGACACCGACTGGACGCTCTCCGCGACCGGCCCGGCGAGCATCAGCGGCGTCGAGGGCGACGCGTCGGTCACCGGCGCCGACGTCCCGGCGGGCACCTACGTGCTCGGCGAGGCCGGCGGGGTGGACGGCTACGAGCAGGTCGGCTGGAAGTGCACGGGCGGCACGCTCGGCACCAACGGCAAGGGCGAGACCACCGTCACGGTCGTACTCGGCGCCGACGTCTCCTGCACCGTCACCAACGCCGCCGAGCAGTCGAGGCTGACGCTCGGGAAGTCGGTCGACGACAACGGCACGGGAGTGATCGAGCCCGACACCGCCTGGACGCTGTTGGCGACCGGGGCGACGTACTCGATCTCGGGCGTCGAGGGACAGTCCGTGGTCACCGGTGCCGCGGTCCCGACCGGGACCTACGTGCTGGCCGAGGCCAACGGCCCCGTCCGGCTGGAAGCAGGTCGGCTGGCAGTGCACCGGCGGCACGCTGGGCACCGACCAGCAGGGCCGGCCCACGGTGGCGGTCGCGCTCGGTGCGCACGTCTCCTGCGAGGTCACCAACAAGGCGGTCGCGAGCACCTGGGCGGTCACCAAGTCCAACGACCCGGGCACCGGGACGACGGTCGCCGAGGGTGACGTACATCACCTACCACGTGACCGCGACCAAGACCTCGGACGGCGTGGACGTGCTCGACGCGGTGGTCACCGACGACCTGTCGGAGATCCTGCCGGACAAGGGCAACGTTCGTGGACGGCAGCATCGTGGCCCCGGCCGGCTCCTCCGCGGAGCTGGTGGGCGACCAGATCGTGTGGACCATCGACCGACTCGGCGACGAGCCGGTCACGCTGGACTACCAGGTCCTGGTCGGCGGCCTCGACGGCGTCACCCTCCGCAACCACGCCACCGGCGACGGCGCGGAGGAGTGCCTGAAGGGCGACCCGGACTGCACCACGGTCAACTACACGCCGCACTACGTGCTCGACAAGGCGGTGGAGTACGACGACCCCGACGGTGACGGGATGGCGATGCCGGGTCAGACCCTGACCTACACGCTGTCGCTCACCAACGACACCGCGCACGCCGACGTCACCGACGTGGTCGTCCACGACGACCTCACCGACGTCCTCGACGACGCCGACCTGGCGATGACGGCGGAGCAGCTCGCGGCAGCCGGCCTCGAGCTCAACACCGACGACCCGGCCCACCCGTACCTCGTGTGGACCGTCGCCGGACCGGTGGCTCCCGGTGCGGAGGTCGAGACGACGTACACGGTGACCATCCACGACGACGCCTGGGACGCGACGCTGCACAACGTGGCGACGCCCGCTGACGAGGTCGGGAGCTGCGTGGCCAAGGGCGAGTGCGAGACCACCACGGAGACTCCGGCGGTGACCACGCTGGTCATCAAGAAGGTCGACTTCGAGGACAGCTCGGAGGACCCGGTGGGCCTGCCCGGTGCGACGTTCGCGCTCTACCAGGACAACGCGCCGTACGCCGACCCGAGCGACCCGGTCAAGGGCGCGGAGGACACGCTGGTCTCCGAGCAGGTGACCGGTGCCGACGGCCTGGCCAAGTGGGCCGAGCTGCTCAAGGGCCACTACCTGGTCCACGAGACCGTCCCGCCGGTGAACTACGACCTGCCGGAGCAGACGTGGATGGTCGTCGTCATCGACGAGTCCAACTTCGTCAACGGTGGCGAGATGGCGCCGATCCTCTTCCGCGACTTCGCGCAGGGCCAGCTGACGCTCACCAAGCGCCAGTGGGAGCTGGAGGGCACGACCTGGGTCGAGTCCGACGGCGAGGTGAACTTCGGGGACGTCGTGAAGTACACGATGCACCTCGAGACCACCGGCCCGAAGCGGTTCCACGACGTGGTGATGACCGACTGGGTGCCGGACAACAACCCGGCCGACGTCACCTCCACGGGGACGGCGTCGCTCGTCCCCGACTCGGCGGTCTGCCTCGACGAGTTCGAGACCGTCTGCTCGGTCACCGTGGGAGCCGACGGCCTGATCACCTGGGACATCGGTGACCTGCAGACCGACAGCGTGGACCTCGAGTTCGTGGTCCAGTTCCCGGACCTGCCGGACGAGGTGACGCTACGACGAGAACGACGAGTTCCGGGTCGTCCTGTGGAACCAGGCGTACGTCGCGTGGCGCGAGGTCGTCGGCGAGGAGCCGGGCACGTCCGGGACCTACGTCTACCAGGACCTGTCGGCCACCTCGAACGAGGTCGTCGTCGAGGCCGTGGTGAACAAGCCGGGTGAGCCGGTCGAGCCGCCGCCGCCGGTCTCGCCGCCGGAGAACCCGCCGGCCAACCCGCCGGCCGAGCCGGTCCTGCCCGCCACCGGTGCGCCCGCGCACCTGGCGCAGCTGGCCCTGCTCGGTGGCCTGGCCCTGGCCCTCGGGGTCGCGATCGCGACCCGCGACCGCAGGAAGGTGTCGCCGCGACACGCGGCCCGGGTGTCGCCACCGAGGCACCTGGCCCGCTGAGACCGACGGGGCCCGCGCCGGTGGTCCCCCCCGCTCTGGCGCGGGTCCCGTCCTCAGAACCCCACCCGGCCGATCCGGGTGGGTAGGGCTGTCGGCGCCCCCCCTGCCGCACGCCCGCACCGGCCCCGCAGCTGCCACCGGCAGTTGCGGGGCTCCTGCGTGGGGATCGCGGCCGTTCCTCATCACCACCCGTGCGGGTGTGCTGCCGTCGCGCCGGACGGACGTAGCGTGCCAAATCGGAGTGAACTCGGACAAAGGGGACAGATCATGATCATCAGCAACTTCGCCCGCAGCCGGACCGCAGCAGTGGTCGCCGGCGCAGCGGTTCTCGTCACCGTCGGCGGCAGTCGGCGGCGCTGTCGCGGGCAGCACCATCGGTTCGGCGGACATCCGCAACGGCGGCGTACACCGTGTCGACATCCACGACCACGCCGTCTCGAGCGACAAGCTCTCCGGCGGCGTCCTGCGACTGTTCCAGCACAGGCTCGAGGCGGACGGCCCGTACCCGGGCCTGACCCAGCTCCAGGAGGGCGCCAACTCGACCGAGCTGTGGAAGGCCGATGGCGGCGCGACGCTGCAGCGGTCGTGGGTGAAGTGCCCCGCCGGGAAGCGGGCCACGGGTGGCGGGTTCGGTCAGTGGGACTACGCGCCCGAGGTCGTCAAGAACCTCCAGATCGTGACCTCGGTCCCGGCGACCATCAGCCACGGACAGATCGTCGACACACCGATCCCCGGTGACGTCGACCAGTCCATCAAGCCGAACGGCTGGCTCGTCGAGGGCTTCAACAACGGGTCCACGACCGACGTCTCCGTGCGCCCGTGGGTCGTCTGCGCGGTCATGCGGTAGCCGGCTCGACCTCAGGGCAGGACGACCTCGCCGCCGGGCACGGAGGGCAGGTCACGGCCGATCGTCACGTCGACCGGGTTGGTCAGGCAGCGGATCGAGCCGCCGCCCTTGTGGAACTCGGAGAGGTCGAGGAGCACGATCTCGAAGCCCCACCCCTCGAGCCGGGCGCGGACCCGGTCCGGGCAGGCCGGCATGAGCACGGTGCGGCCGATGACGATCGAGTTGGCGCAGAAGGTCAACGCCTCTTCCTCGGTGAGCACCAGCGGCTCGGGGACCAGCGCCAGCAGCGCCGCCGCCGAGGCGTCGTCGAACGCCGCCGGGCAGACCATCGCACGGCGCTCGTCGAGCGGGTTGAAGGCCAGGTCCATGTGGTACATCCCCGGGTGCGTGATCCGGAAGCCGCGCACCCGGACGCCGAGGTCGGTGGCGAGGTGCTTGAGGCCGAGCTCCTCGGTGCGGGGGCCGTAGCCCACGACCAGCGCGCCACCGAAGGCGAACGCGTCACCGGCCTCGAAGTGGGCACCGACGCCCTCGCGCCCGACGTACGACGTGGCGAAGCCGAGGCCGTCGAAGAACGGGGCGGCGCTGAGGGTCTCCCTCCGGCGCTCGGCGTACCGCATGTGGCTGAGCACGACGTGGCGCTGCCCGTCCTCGCGGACCAGTCCGAGGCCGAGGTTCATCGCGTAGACCATGTCCGGGGAGTCGGCGCGCTGGGCGAACGCGTCGACGGTGCCCCCGAGACCCTCGATGGTGCCGACGAGGTGCTCCCACTGCTCCATCGCGCGGGCGTGGTCGGGCTGGTCGTGCGGATCCATGAAGGGGTTGATGACGTACTCGACACGGAAGTGATCGGGCCGGACCATCACGTAGTGGCGTCCCCAGGCGAGCCCGGTGCTCTGATCGGTCATGGTGGTTCCCCTTCCCAGGGCAGGCAGCCGCCGGACGCGGCGTGGTCATCATCTCCAAGATTGTCTGACAATCGGACAGGATCAGAGTGTGCGGAGGGACGCCGCCGATGCAAGTTCCCGACGCGTCCCGACCGCCCGGTTGCGGGGTGTCGGACAATGAGGCCATGACTCCCCCGAGCCGCTCCCGTTCGGCACGCTCAGCCTCGAGCACGCCTCCACCGTCGACCGGGTCGTCGAGGAGCTGCGCCGGGCCGTGTTCGACGGCGAGCTCGAGTCCGGTACGCCGCTGCGCGAGGTCGCCCTGGCCGACTCGCTCGGCGTCTCCCGCTCCACCATCCGCGAGGCCCTGGCGGTGCTGGTCGGCGAGGGGCTGGCCACCCGGGAGCCCAACCGGGGCGTGCACGTGGCCGAGGCCGACCCGGACTCCGTGCGCGACGTCTGCCGGGCCCGGACCGTGCTGGAGGTGGCCGGCGTCCGGCAGTGGCCGAGGGCCGACGAGTCGTTGCGCGACGGCGGTCCGGCAGGCGCTCACGGAGTACGCCGAGGCCGTGCGGGACGGGGCGTCGTACCAACAGCTCAACGAGAAGCACCTCGCGATCCACCGCTCGCTGGTCGGCCTGCTCGACTCCCCCCGGCTGGTCGCGACCGCGGATGCGCTGAGCGCCGAGCTCCGGCTGGCCCTGGCCCAGATCGACCGGATCCGCCGCAACGCCCACGACCAGGCCGGCTCCCACAACCACCTGCTGCAGCTGCTCGAGGACGGGGAGATCGAGGCCGCCGCCGCCGAGATCGAGGGCCACCTGACCGACGCCGAGGTGGCGATCCTCGCCGCCCTCGGCACCGGAGTACCCACCGGACCCCGCGGCACTGACTAGGCTGGGCGCGTGAGATTCCTCGTCTGGCTGGCCAGCACCGCGGCCGCACTCGCACTCGCGACCTGGCTGCTCGACGGGATGAGCATCGACGGTGACGGCTGGCGGGAGCAGATCGGACCGCTCCTCCTGGTCGCGCTGATCATGGGCGCCGTGGGCCTCGTGGTGAAGCCGATCGTGACCCTGCTGTCGCTGCCGTTCGTGATCCTCACGCTCGGCCTGTTCCTGCTGGTGATCAACGCCTGGATGCTGATGATCGTCGGCTGGATCGCGGACAAGGCCGACATCGGCTTCCAGGTCGACGGCTTCTGGACCGCCTTCCTCGGCGCGATCATCATCACCCTGACCGAGTCCTTCCTCAACGCGGTGCTCGAGGACTGACGATGGACGCCGCGATGCTGCCGGAGCCGGGTGACCCCGGCACCTACCGCGTCGCGGTGGTCTGCCTCGGCAACATCTGCCGCTCCCCGATGGCGCACATCGTCCTCAGCGAGCGGGTCGCCGAGGCCGGCCTGGCCGACCGGGTCACCGTGGACAGCTTCGGCACCGGCGACTGGCACGTCGGCGGACCGATGGACCACCGGGCCGCCGCCACCCTGACCGGCGAGGGGTACGACCCCACCCGGCACCGCGCCCGCCAGTTCACCCACCGCCAGGCCGACGGCTTCGACCTGGTGCTGGCCATGGACCGCTCGAACGCCGAGGACCTGCGCGCCCTGGGCGTGTCCCCCGACCGGCTGCGTCTCTTCCGGGCCTTCGACCCCGAGGGCGGACCCGACGCCGAGGTGCCCGACCCGTACTACGACGACGACGGCTTCGGCGACGTGCTCGCCATGGTCGAGCGGACCAGCGCCCGGCTCGTCGACGCCCTCGAGAGGCAGACCAGCCCGGCATGACCCGCCAGTCCGCGACCGCCCGCCGCGCCGAGGAGCTCCTCGGGGCAGCGGTCGTGGCCACGGCCCCCGTCGCGGGCGGGGACGTCTGCACCGCCACCCGGCTCAAGCTCGCCGACGGCCGCACCGTGCTGATGAAGACGCTGGCCCACCCACCGGCCGGCTTCTTCGAGGCCGAGGCGCGCGGCCTGCGCTGGCTCGGCGAGGCCGCGGGCGCCGCCTGCCCCCGGTCCTCGCGGTGGACGCCGACTGCGTGGTGCTCCCGTGGATCGAGACCGGCAAGCCCACCCCCGACGCGGCCGCCGAGTTCGGCCGGCGGCTGGCCGCCACGCACGCCGCCGGAGCCGCGGCGTACGGCCTGGCCCAGGACGGCTTCATCGGCCGGCTGCCGCTGCCGAACGCGACGGCGCCGACGTGGGCGGAGTTCTTCGCGACCCGCCGGGTGCTGCCCTACCTCAAGCTGGCCCGCGACCGGGGCCTCGCGGACGACCAGCAGGCGGCCGCCGTCGAGGGCGTGGTCGGCCGGATCGGCGACCTCGTCCCCGAGGAGCCGCCCTCCCGGCTGCACGGCGACCTCTGGAACGGCAACGTGCTGTGGGGCAACGACGGGGTGGTCACCATGGTCGACCCGGCGGCGTACGCCGGCCACCGCGAGATGGACCTGGCCATGCTGGCGCTCTTCGGGCTGCCGCACCTGCAGCGGGCGCTGGACGCGTACGCCGAGGCCGCGCCGCTGGCGGAGGGCTGGGAGGACCGGGTCGCGCTGCACCAGCTCTTCCCGCTGCTGGTGCACGCCTGCATGTTCGGCGGCGGGTACGCCGCCCGCGCGGCCGCGCTGGCCTCTCGCTACTGATTGTGCGCGTTCTCAGGGGTGACTCAGGGTCGGCTGGCACAGTAGGCACGTGACCTCCGCCTCCGGACCCGCGAGCAAGCCGCGCGTGCTCGTCGTCGACGACGACCGCGCCGTGCGCGAGTCGTTGCGCCGTTCCCTGGAGTTCAACGGGTACGACGTGTCCCTGGCCTCCGACGGCGCCGAGGCGCTGGCCGGCATCGCCGGGGTCGGACCGGACGTCGTGGTGATGGACGTGATGATGCCGCGCCTCGACGGGCTCGAGGCCACCCGCGCCCTGCGCGCCGCGGGCAACGACGTACCCATCCTGGTGCTGACCGCCCGCGACGCGGTCGGCGACCGGGTCGAGGGGCTCGACGCCGGCGCCGACGACTACCTCACCAAGCCGTTCGCCCTCCAGGAGCTGCTGGCCCGGCTGCGGGCGCTGCTGCGCCGGGTGGTCCCGCACGAGGCCGACCTCGACGAGCGCCTGACCTTCGCCGACCTGAGCCTGGACGTCGCCACCCGCGAGGTCCGCCGCGGTGACCGCTCCATCGAGCTGACCCGCACCGAGTTCACCCTGCTCGAGATGTTCCTGCGCCGCCCGCGCCGGGTGCTGGAGCGGTCGTTCATCCTCGAGGAGGTCTGGGGCTACGACTTCCCGACCACCGCCAACTCGCTCGAGGTGTACGTCGGCTACCTGCGCCGCAAGACCGAGGCCGAGGGCGAGCCGCGGCTGATCCACACCGTCCGCGGCGTCGGCTACGTCCTCAAGGAGGGCGGCTGATGGCGGACGCCCCCGCCATCGACTCGAACCGGCGCTGGCACTACAAGCGCAGCCTCGCCAGCCGGGTCGGCCTGCTCACCACGATCTCGGTCGGCCTGGCGGTGGCGTTCCTGGCCCTGGGCACCTACGTCACGGTGCGCATGCAGATGCAGAGCTCGCTGGACGAGTCGCTGGTCGAGCGGGCCACCGCCGCGGCGGACGCCGGCACCCTGGCCGACGATCGCCGGACAACGTGCCCTCGAGCGTGCTCGGCGCCGCCGACGTCCGCGTCTTCGTCGTGCATCCGACGGCCTGGTCCGAGTCCACCAAGGACGACCGGCCCGACGCTCCAGCTCGGCGATCCCGAGCTCGCAGGTCGCGCCGGCGCGACGCCTCCCAGTCCCTGCGCACGATCGTGGACGAGGACGGGGGCAAGTGGCGGGTGGTCGCCGTACCGGTCGAGCAACGGCCAGGCGCTCGTCCTCGCCCAGTCCCTGGAGCCGCAGGAGAACGTCCTGAGCCGGCTCGGCGTGGTGATGCTGATCTTCGGTGTCGTCGGCGTCGTGGTGGCCGGCATCGCCGGCTGGGGCGTGGCCCGCAACGGCCTGCGCCCGGTCCGCCGGCTGACCCGGGCCACCGAGGAGATCGCCCGGACCGAGCAGCTGACCCCGATCGTGGTCGAGGGCAACGACGAGATCGCCCGGCTCTCCTCCTCGTTCAACGCGATGCTCGCCGCGCTGGCTGCCTCCCGCGACCGCCAGCGCCAGCTGGTCGCCGACGCCGGCCACGAGCTGCGCACCCCGCTGACCTCGCTGCGCACGAACCTCGACCTGCTGGTGCAGGCCGACGAGCACGGCGGGATGCCGGCGGAGGCGCGGGCCGAGCTGCTCGACGACGTCCGCTTCCAGGTCGAGGAGATGACCACGCTCATCGGCGACCTCGTCGAGCTCGCCCGCGACGAGCCCGCGACGCACGTGGTCGAGCGGGTGGAGCTGTCGGAGGTGCTGCACCGGGCCGTCGAGCGGGTACGCCGCCGCGCGCCGGGTGTCCAGATCGACGTGACGGCGCACGAGTGGTGGCTGACCGGCGAGTCCTCGGCGCTGGAGCGCGCGGTGACCAACCTGCTCGACAACGCGGCGAAGTGGAGCCCGCCGGGCGGCACGGTCACCGTCGTCCTCGACGGCGGCGTGCTCACCGTGACCGACCAGGGCCCGGGCATCTGCGACAAGGACCTGCCCCACGTCTTCGAGCGCTTCTACCGCTCGCAGGAGTCGCGGACCATGCCGGGCTCCGGCCTCGGGCTCTCGATCGTGCAGCAGGTGGCGCTGCGCCACTCCGGATCGGTGGAGGCCAGGACGCTGCCCGACGGCGGTGCCCAGCTGACCCTGGCCCTGCCCGGCGGGTCGTGGCAGCCGGCTGCGGCTCCCGAGGTCGTCGACTCCGCCGAGGACAAGTCGGCCTGAGTGCCGGTTCGGGCAGGAGACCTCCGGACCCCTGGCGATGGTCGTTTGCCCCTGGCGCGGACCAGCCTCGACGGTGTGCAGTCGGAGGTGGTGCACCGAGTGAGAGGGGCTGGCCGTGCTGACGCTCGAGTCCAGAGATGAGTATCGACGACCTGACCGGCCGCGAGGTGACCGACTTCCTGGTGGACTGCGACGACGCGAGGTACCAGTCGTGGTGGCCGGGCACCCATCACCAGTTCCACGTGATGGAACACGCCCCTGGTGAGGGCCACGTCGGCGACCTGGTCTGGATGGACGAGTACGTCGGGTCCCGGCGCCTGCGGATGGCAGCCGAGGTCGTCGAGGTGGCGCCGGGCCGGCGGCTCGTGTGGCAGCTGAGTCCGTGGCGACTGCGCCTGCCGGTGTTCCTGACCCTGACGCTCCGAGACCGGGGCGGCGGCGTCGTACTGCGTCACACCCTCACGGCGGGCTGGACCGGGTGGGGACGCAGGCTGGACCCGCTGTGGCGGCTGTACTTCACCCGCGGGTTCGCACACGCGCTCGACCAGCACGCCCGGACCGAGTTCCCGCTCCTGCGGGACCTGTTGCGCTCCGACTCCCTGGCGCGGCCTCCGGGACCCGCGACGGAAGCGGAGCCGGCCGACGGGGCTGCGCCGTGAGACGCACCGGAGGTCGGCCGTCACGGGGCCGTGCGTTGCTGGACCGGCTGCGCGACCCACGTGGTCGCCGGGTCATGCTTGTCTCGCACTGCCTGCTCAACCAGAACACCCGCTACGCCGGCGGCGCGACCCGCCCGGGCGGGGTCACCGAGGTCGTCGACGAGCTACTCCGCAACGGCTACGGGATCCACCAGCTGCCCTGCCCCGAGCGCCTGGCCTGGGGAGGCGTCCTCAAGCGGCAGAGCCTCCCGCTCCACGGCTCGAAGGGAGGTCCGCTGTACGCCCTGCGCGGTGTCCTCCTGCGGCCCTTCGTCTGGCGGACCCGCCTCGTCTACTGGCGCCTCGCCCGCCGGGTCACCCGGGACGTGGCCGACTACGAGCGCTCGGGCATCGCGGTGGCGGGGATCGTCGGGATCGGCGCGTCGCCTTCGTGCGGGGTGACTACGACCGTGGACCTGCGCGCATCACTCGACGTCCTCGCCGCCTGCCCCACGGCGGCGCTGACCCGCGAGGTCATGAACGACCGCGCCGTGCTGGGCTGCCGCCGTCCGGGGGAGGGCATGTTCATCCGGGCCCTCGACCGGGAGCTGGCCAGGCGGGGCCTGGCCCTGCCCGCGTTCGAGCACGACCTGGCCGCGGAGCTGCGCGGCGGGAGCCAGGTCCTGCTCGACGCACCGGCGGTGCGCGTCCTCGGCCGGAAGGCCCGCGGACATCGGGCTTGACCTTGACGCAGCGTCAACCCTGCACGCTGTTCTCATGACCCTCTCCACCACCGCCATCGAGGTCGCCGGGATCGCCAAGGCGTACGGCGACCAGCCGGTCCTGCGTGGCATCGACCTCACCGTTCCGACCGGCACCGTCTACGCCCTGCTCGGGCCCAACGGCGCCGGCAAGACCACCATGATCCGCATCCTCTCCACGCTGATCGGAGCCGACGACGGGGAGGCCCGCGTCGCCGGCTACGACGTCCGGACCGACCCCGACGGCGTACGCCGCTCCATCGGCGTCACCGGCCAGTTCTCCGCGATCGACGAGCTGCTGACCGGCCGCGAGAACCTCCGCCTGATGGCCGACCTCGCGCACCTGCCCCGGGGCGAGGCCTCCGCCCGGGTGGACGAGCTCCTGGCGCGGTTCGGGCTGGCCGACGCCGCCGACCGGCGCGCGGCGACGTACTCCGGCGGCATGAAGCGCCGGCTCGACCTCGCGATGACGCTGGTCAGCCGCCCGCGGTTGATCTTCCTCGACGAGCCGACCGCCGGTCTGGACCCGCGCAGCCGCCGCGACCTGTGGCAGATCGTGCGTGAGCTGCTCGCCGACGGCGTGACGATCTTCCTGACCACGCAGTACCTCGAGGAGGCCGACCAACTGGCCCACACCGTCGGGCTGCTCGACGGCGGACGCCTGGTCGCCGAGGGCACGCCGGCCGAGCTCAAGGCGCAGGCCGGCGGCGAGACCCTCGACGACGTGTTCCTCGCGCTCACCGGGCACGCCGCCACCACCGACCACGACGACGAGACGGAGGCCCCCCGATGACCACGATGACCTACGCCGTACGCGACTCGACCACGCTGCTGCGGCGCAACCTCAAGCACCTGCTGCGGTACCCCTCGCTGACGTTGACGATCCTCGGCATGCCGGTGGTGTTCCTGCTGCTGTTCGTCTTCGTCTTCGGAGGCACCCTGGGCGCCGGGCTGCCCGGTGGCGCGGGCAGTGCCGACCCGCGGGCCGACTACCTGCACTACCTCACCCCGGCGATCCTGGTGATGACCGTGGTGTCGGTGGCGCAGAGCACCGCGATCCTGGTCGCGAAGGACGCGACCGAGGGGATCATCGACCGCTTCCGGACCATGCCGATCGCCCGGTCGGCGCCGCTGACCTCGCACGTGCTGGCCGCGATGGCACAGACCGTCTTCGGGCTGGTCGTCGTGCTGACCATCGCGGTCGTGCTGGGCTACCGCAGCGATGCCTCGGTCGCGGGTTGGGTGGGTGCGGTCGGCATCCTCCTGCTGATGGGTTGGGCGGTGACCTGGCTGTGCGTCGCTCTCGGGCTGGCCAGCGGCAGCGTCGAGGCCGCCAGCAACGCGCCGATGCCGCTGATCCTGCTGCCGTTCCTCTCCAGCGCCTTCGTGCCGACCGACTCCATGCCGACGGGGCTGGCGTGGGTCGCCGAGCACCAGCCGTTCACCCCGATCATCGAGACCCTGCGGGCGTTCCTCGAGGGCCGCGACCCGGGCGCCGACGTCTGGTGGGCGATCGGCTGGTGCGTGCTGGTCACGGTGCTCTGCTTCCGGTGGGCCGGCCGCGTCTTCGGCCGGGTGGGCAAGGGCTGAGTCGGGCAGGCTGGTTCCATGCTCACCATCAGCCAGCTCGCGTCGTACGCCGGGGTCACGGTGCGCGCGGTGCGCCACTACCACCACGTCGGGCTGCTGCCGGAGCCGGAGCGGGACCGCTCCGGCTACCGGACGTACGGCGCGGGCGACGTCGTCCGCCTGATCCGGATCCGCACCCTGGCCGAGGCCGGCGTACCCCTGGCCCGCGTGCAGGAGCTGCTCCACGCCACGCCGGCCGAGTTCGGCGAGGCGGTGGCGCAGATCGACGCCGAGCTCCGGGCGCGGATCCGGGAGCTGCAGGAGCACCGCCGACGGATCGCGCGGCTCGCGGACGGCGACTCGCTCGCCCTGCCGCCCGAGGTGGTCGACTACCTCGACCGGCTGCGCGCCACCGGCGTCTCGGAGGCGATGGTCGAGGGCGAGCGCGACGGCTGGATCCTCATGGCGGCGCGCTGGCCCGAGCAGATCCCCGCGTTCATGGCCGACAAGACTGCGCAGCTCGCGGACCCCAGGACGGTGCAGCTCTACCTCCTGATCGACGACATCGTCGGCGGCGGCCGTCCGGACGACGACCGGCTGGGTGCCGTGGCCGACCTGATCGTCGAGATGGCGGAGGAGTCGGCCGCGCGCGGCGACCTGGACCTCCGGAACGTCGACATGGGCGACGACGCCTTCATCGGGCTCATCGACTCCTACGCCTCCGCCGCCCACCCGGTCGTGGAGCGCCTCAAGGAGCTGCTCGAGGAGCGCGGGTGGACGGGCTGGAGCCGGATGGAACGGGCGGCCGACGCCTCCACCGGGCAGTCCCCTACCTAGGCCGTCTGCCCTTCTCCCGTCCGGGCTCGTTCAGGCCAGGCCGTCGAACGGTCGGACCTCGACCTTGCCCCGGCACGCCTTCGACCCCTCGGCCGCCAGCTCGAGGGCCACGTCGAGGCTCGGCGCGTCGATGACCCAGAAGCCCCCGATGACCTCCTTGGTCTCGAGATAGGGGCCGTCGGTCATCACCGGGGCATCACCCCGACCGTCGACGACGGTCGCGGTCTTCGCCGGCTGGAGGCCACCGGCGAAGACCCAGTAGCCCGCGGCGTGCAGCTTGTCGTTGAAGCGGCCGGTCTCGGCGAAGGCCTCCTCCATCTCCTCCCTCGAGCCGTAGTTGCCGAACTCGTTCATCTCGGCCGGGCCGTGCACGGTCAACAGGTAATGCGTCATCACGCTTCTCCTCGGATCCGGGCGGTCCCGATGACCGCTCACTGCTCACACCACGATCGGCATCCCGCCGATACGACAACCTTCACAGACGACCTCTGTGCCTGCCTCGGCCCATCACTCATGATGAAGACGTGCGCGACATGTGGCGGCGCAGGATCAGCGTCGAGCTGAATCGGCTGCGCAAGGACTGGCGTCCGACCGCTGCGTGGTCCTTGCGGGTCACGATCGCAGCGGTCGCGAGCTATGTCGTGGCGACCCTGGTGTTCCCGGGCACGCTGCCGCTGCTTGCCCCGCTGACCGCGATGCTGGTCGTCCAGGTCACTCCGGTCTCGCTGCTGGCCAGCGGCCTCGACCGGGTTGTCGCCGTGGTGGCAGGGGTCGCCCTCGCGGTCGCGTTCGCGGTCATCGTGCCGCTGGAGTGGTGGAGCCTCGGCCTGCTGATCTTCATCTCCATCGCGATCGGCCACGCACTGCGCCTGGGCGCCAACCTTCTCGAGGTCGCGATCAGCGCCATGCTCGTGCTCGGTGTCGGCGCCTTCAGCGCGGAATCGGCGGCGTGGCAGAGGATCGCGGAGACGTTGGTCGGTGCGGCCGTGGGTGTCGCGGCCAACCTGCTGTTCCCGCCCAAGATCGCGAGCACAGACGCCGCCAAAGCCATCGACGGCCTGGCCGATCTGATGAGTGGGCTCCTCAACCGGGCCGCCGACGAGATGGCCGAGCTGGTGGCGCAGGGACAGTCCGTGGCCCCGGCGGCACGCGGCTGGCTCGACGAGGCCCGCCGCATCACCCACGAGGACATCCCCCACGTCGGTTCGGCACTCACCCACGCCGAGCAAGGCCGCCGTCTCAACGTCCGCGCGGTCGGCACACCCGACATGGGCCCCGGACTCCGCCAGGGCTTCGAGGCGCTGGAGCACTCCGCCGTCGCCGTCCGCTCGATGTTTCGCACCGTGGCGGACGCGACCACCGAGCCATCGGGACTCGATGTCGAGAACGCCGACGACGTGCTCCTCGGCCTCGCCCAGACGTTCCAGGAACTGGCGGCCGGCATCGACGCTTTCGGTGCCCTCGTCCGCAACGAGGCAGGCGCAGAGCCCCGCATGAGTTCTGACGACGTGCACGCGCTGCGCGACGCGCTGGAAGGCATGCACGAGGCCCGGACCAGGCTCGACGACCTGCTGACCACGGCGAGCTCCCCGGATCTCGTGGAGCTGCACGCCGTCGTGGTCACGACCGTCAAACGGCTGTTGGCAGAGATGGATCTCGAGCAAAGGGTCCGCCGCCAGGTCCAATTGGGCCGGACAACCCGGGTGCGGCCGGGGTATCTCGGCAGGCCCATGACGAAACGCCCGACCCAGACCCCGGACGAGGCCATCGCGAACGCGGAGACCCAACCACTTCCGCGGCTGCGTCGCGACCGTTCGGACAGACCGGAACCATGACGGGCAGCCGAGGGCTGCACGGCAAGACCCCCACCCCCGAAGGCGTCGCGGCCGGCCGGCGTCGTCCGATCAGGACCCCATCGGTGACATCGAGGGCATCGGGCTCTGGCCCGGGACAGTGAGTCCGGGAAGCGTCTCGGGGGCGACCAGCATGATGACGCCGAGCACGACGAGGACAGTCGCCGTTCCGTACGTCGCCACGCGACGCCACGGGATCGTCTTCTCGATCGCGATCAGCCCGGCGACCACGGCCATCCAGGTCACGCTCATCACGCCCAGCGCGAAGAGCGACGCCATCAGCGCCCAGCAGCAGCCGACGCACCATGCGCCGCTGCCCAGTCCCATGCGGAACGCACCCGCCCCTCCGGCGCGCCAGGAGCCGAGCAGCGTGCCCAGTGGGCTGCGGCACTTCCCCAGGCAGACATCCTTGAGGGGTGTCAGCTCGTAGCCGGCGGCCACCAGGAGAGTCACTCCGGCGATCCCCTGCCCGGCTTTGTCCCACCTGAGGGTGCCGTGCGCAGCATGCGCGGTGGCCAGCGCGATCAGGAACGCGACCACCCCGGCAGCGGCCCAGGTGGCGACATAACCGATGGTGAAAGCCACGGGCAGGACGCGCGACCTGCTCATCCGTGCGTAGAGCGCGACGGTCGGGGAGACCGACGGGAACATCATCGCCGCCATCATCACCACCCAGACGCCGAGGAACCAGCCGAAGGCGCCCAGAGCGGTCCAGGGCCCGTTGTCCATGCCGCGCATCTCGCCGGCCGTCCACCACCAGCCGATGGCGGCCAGTGCGAAGAGGACGGCGACGATCCCCAGGTGGGCACGCGTCGCGGCGTACGCCGGTCGAAGGCTCGAGCGGGTGTCCGGCTCAGCCTCGGTCATGACCTCAAGCGGCCCAGGAGAAGCTCGACTTCGACAGGCCGGTCTTTCCCTCGTAGGTGATGCCAAAGGCGTTGATCCTGGTGCGCTTCGCCTCAGCCATCACCAGGTCCGACCCGACCGGGTGGAACATCCCGGCGAACCTCACCGGCTCACCGGTCTCGACGCCGAAGGGGACGATGTCCTGGATCTGGAAGTCGATCACGTCGTCCACCCGGACGCTGTGCAGCAGGCCGTCGTCCTCGATGTCGATCGCCGCGCGCTGCACGCCGAGCATCTCCCCGATCAGTGGTGCGAGCCCGGCCATCGGCCCACCCAGCTGACCACCGAAGACCTGGACCAGCTTGTCGAACTGCTCCTCGGATGCGTCCTCGTCGACGAACACGCCGACGCGCCAGTTGCCGTCGGTCATCACCTTCGGGGTGTCGGCGATGAGCACGACCTTTCGCCCGGCGATGTCGGTGCCATCCACCGAGCCCTCATGCAGGCTGAAGGCAAGGGTCACGCGGCAGAAGTCGTAGGTGGCCCCGTGGTCGAAGGACATGTTGCAGGGGCACATGAGCTCGCAGGAGCAGGTCTCGCTGTAGCTGCCGGCCAGGTTCCACGCCATCGGACTCCCCTTCGCGCTCGCTTCCGGCCAGTGTCCCGCCGGGTCGAGCAGGGCGTCAACGGCCTGCGTCCGGCGCCCTTCCCGCAGGCGCCGAGGTGGTCCAAACACCGGTTCGAGAGGGTCTGGACACTGCCCTCGGGCCGCTCGGTGGCGTGGCAACACCCGTTCTGAAAGTCTGGGACAGCTGGTCCCGAGCGGCGGGAGTACGAGGTGAGGCTCAGTCAGTTGTATCGGATCCGATTCACCTACCCAGAGGGGTGGAAGGTCGGGATCGAGGGCGGGTGGGAACAACACCTGTATGTCGCCGAGGGGCGCTGCGAGGGCTCCATCAGTGGTCGCTTCCGCGGTGTGAACTTCCCCTACCGCCGGACAGCAGCTGGGCCCTTCTGTCCAGACTTCCGCGCCGTCATCGAGGCCGACGACGGCGCGACACTCATGCTCGAGCTCCGCGGGTATGGCCGGGCATACCCACCTGGGCGACGCCAGATCGTCGGCTCGGTCCTGCACCTGAGTGACGACGACCGCTACCGGCGCCTCAACGACGTGGTGTGCGTGTGCGTGGGCGAGGTGCGCGCGCCCGTCGACCCGAGCCAGGGGGGCCCAGACCTCGTGCTCGACGTTGCCGAGCTCATCTGGGAACCGATCACCGAATGACCGACGCCACCGCGCGGCCCCACCGCACACACTGCGTCGGCAGCCGCCGCCGCGAAGGCCCCGTTGGCGGGGGCAGTGGTTGCGGGGTGGCTCCACCCCACCCGGAGGCCTTCGTCACCGACCAGCAGGCACGCCGTACCTGACGTCTGTGATCAGTGCGGCGAGTAGGCATGAGCGGCGTCGATCAGGAGGCGAGCGCCTTTGCCTTGAGCTGATCGAACTCCGCCTGGGTGATCGCCCCGCTGTCGAGGAGGCCCTTGGCGTCGGCGATCTGGCTGGTGGCGCCGCCCGAGGAGGGTGCAGCGACAGACTTGATGTAGGCCGCCTGAGCCGCCTGCATCTCCTTGGCCTGCTCCAATTGACGTTCCTGCATTCCGTGCCCACGGGCGATGAGATAGACCAAGATGCCCAGCCACGGGATGAGGATCACGAAGATCACCCACAGCGTCTTGGCCCCTCCGCCAAGGTCCCTGCTTCGGAAGATGTCTCCGAGGACCCAGAACAGGCACATGAACCACGCAAAGAACAGGAAGAACTCAAACAGCGCCAGCAGGAACGAGCCGTTGTCGTTGAACATGGGGCGACCTCTCAAAGGGGACGTAACGGTGGATCACACCGGCTTACAGACCCAGCCTTGGGCGATCACCGACAGGAGGCATCCCCCAACCCGGATGAGAAGCCCCCTAAGCCGATGGAGTCGTCGAAGCCAGGAGGTGTCGCGCACGACGACCAAGGTCGCTCAGATCCACTCGACCTTCATCGGCCGCTGCTGCCAGCCGCGCGGCCAGGTCCAGTGCCTCGTCGAGCTCAGGACCAGGGATGGCGGACTCCTGGCCCATGTCCCGAAGGATGGTGACCTCGGTCCTCGAGGCGATCAACGGGTCGGCGACTCCATCGATCCAGACTCGGGTGCGGCGGCCATCGCCGCGTTCCTCGCCGGTGATTCGCTCGAGCGCAAAGATGCGGTCCGCGCGCGCGAACTTGCCAAAGCCCAAGGCCACCATGCGGGAGTCCGACGCCACGCGGCCATCTTGACACCAATCACCGACTCCAGTCCCGCGCTGCCTGCACCGTTGGCGCGGGCGAGGTCGATGCGGGGGTGTCCGCGGCGGGTGCGTGGCACCGCGCGGCCGGGCTTCCAGTGCTGCGCGGCTGGACCATCCCGGCGCACGATGCCGGGCCGACTGATTTCTCGCAAGAGCGACAGCTCACGACACGCTAATTTGAGGGCAGCCCAAAACAGAGGAGAGCCCCGTGGGCAAGGTGGTCATGTACAGCTCGGTGTCGGTGGACGGCTTCGTCGCGGACGAGAACGACCAGCCCGGACCGCTGTTCGACTGGTTGTCCAGTGGTGACGTCCCGTTGGACGAGAGCGGCTACGTGAAGGTGTCGCAGACGTCCTACGACTACACCCGGCCGTACTGGGACCAGATCGGGGCGACACTCGTCGGCCGCCACGTCTTCGACCTGACGGGCGGCTGGGAAGGGAAGCCTCCGAGCGGGATCGACCACGTGGTCGTCGTGACGCACCGTCCGCAGCCCGAGGGCTGGGACCCCGAGGCGCCGTTTCACTTCGTCGACGGCGTCGAGGCAGCCATGGCCAAGGCGCAAGAGCTTGCGGGTGACCGCATCGTCGAGGTCGCCGCTGGTGACGTCGGTGGCCAGGTGCTTGCCGCGGGCCTGGTCGACGAGGTGCGCATGGACGTCGTACCCGTGGTCTTCGGGTCCGGCAAGCGCTACTTCGGGTCGGTCCACGCGCAGCACCTGTTGGAGGATCCTGACGTGATGATTCAGGGCAACCGGGTGCTTCACCTGAGCTATCGGGTGCGCCGTTGACCGATCTGAGCGGGGACGCGAAGAAGTCCGCTGCGGACGGTGACTCAAGATCGGGCCTCCGGCTGCGCTAGCGCATCGCTGTCCCGCTCGTGCACATGCCGATGGGCGTGCGTACCACCATCACCAATCGACCCTGTGAGCGCCCAGTGAAGTCCCGCTCATGAACCCTCTGCAGACTCCTGACGCGACAGTCTGTCCAGGTCGCGTTTGCAGAACCCGTGGTGAGCCCATTCCTCGTCGAGCACGGTACCGAGGCATTGCCGCACTGCCCGCCCCTTGGCGTACGGGGGCCATCTGTCGTCATCGGGCACCGGCGCGGTCTGCGCGAGCTGATCAGGCGTGACCTCGGCCAGCCACGCCTCAATCCCCGAAGCCTGCCGGTTGCGCACGGCGAGCACCTCGTCGAGGCTCGGTCGGGCGGACGGGTCGAGCCCGTTCTCCTGGTCCATGACGAACGGTGGACCCAGTCCCATGGCCGTGAACGGCTCGGTGAGCCCGAGCACGCAGCGCCGGAACCAGGAGTCGTGCACGAAGACAAGGTGGCGCAGGGTTTCGACCATCGACCACTCGCCGTCGACGCGGTGATGTTCACTGTTCTCGGGCATGGACCGGACGCGCTCGGTGGTCGTCGCCCAGTCGTCCCGCAGTTGCCGCCAGGCCTGTCGCAGGTCGGCCGGCTCATCGGAGCGGATCAGCAACCGTACTGGGTGGCGGCGGTCGAGCTCCGCCTCGACGTACGACATGACCTCGACCCCGTTGACCACGAGATTGGTGACCAGGCCGTCGATCTCAGCGTCCTGCATGACCACGCCGACCAGCCGGGCTCCGCTCAGGTCGCACTCGCGGAACTCTGCGCCGGTGAGGTCCTCGTCGTCGAAGCGTCGCATGCAGACAGGCTAGGCGGCATCGCACACGCAATGCGCGACTCTGCCGCTGTGGGCGCGCTCATGCCGATGACAGCGCATTGGAGTTGGGCCGGGTGGGCTCCGTATCGCATTCACCCGTGCCGTGCCCACGAGTGCGTGGGCGAGAGGCGGCAACTCCTCAAGGCCGAACCATCCGATCTTGTCGTGTTCCCCGGGAGCGACGTTGGCTGACGCTTCCTGCCTGTCACGCGCAAGCCGAGCGCAAGGTCCCATGCGTGCGGGGTCGATATGACACTCTTCGCGGAAATCGAATGTACCCTTGCGGGTACGTACCTATCTAGTTACATTGGGCCTCATGGACGTCGTGTTGCACGCGCTGGCAGACGAGAGCCGGCGCACGGTTCTCGAGATTCTCCGCGACCACCCGGCGAGTGCAGGCGAGCTGGCAGAGGCTCTCCCGATCGCTCGCCCGGGCGTGTCCCGGCATCTCCGCGTGCTGCGGGAAGCCGGGCTGGTCGACGTCCGCCAGGACGCGCAGCGCCGGATCTACACACTCCGCCCGGAGGCGCTCGTCGAGGTCGACGAGTGGCTGGGACAGTACCGCCGGCTCTGGGAGAGCCGGCTCGACGCCCTCCATACCGAGATCGCACGAGGAAAGAAGGCACGACGATGACCACGATCGCGACGATGCGAGCGCTCGACGAGACCCGCGGAGCAGTCCGGGTCGAAGACCTGTACGACACGGACATCGGCGACCTCTGGCAGGCGTGCACGACGCCCGAGCGGCTGGCCCGCTGGATCGCCCGGGTCGACGGCGACATGCGGGTCGGCGGCACGATCCAGGCCGTCTTCACGAGCAGCTGGACCGGTCCGGCGCGCGTCGAGGTGTGCGATGCGCCCCACCACCTGCTGATGACGATGGAGCCGGGCACGGACGACGAGGGGCAGATCGAGGCGTGGCTGACCGAGGAGGGCTCCAAGACCCGTCTGGTGGTCGAGGAGCGCGGCCTGCCGATAAGGCATCTCCCGTTCCACGCCTCTGGTTGGCGGGTCCACCTCGAGGATCTCGGTCGGTCGCTGGAGGTCGACGGCCCGGTCCATCCGGAGGGCTGGAGCTCCGATGCCGGGGCACCCGGCTGGAAGGAACGCTGGGAAGAGCTCACGCCCACGTATCAGCTGATGGAGATCGGTTGATGTCGGACCTGATCAGGCTCAGCCTGACGACGGTCAATGCGCCCGACGCGGAGGGTGAGTGGCGCCTTCACGATGTTCGGGATGTCCTGCTCCATGTGATCACCGAGACCGCGTGCCACGCCGGACACCTCGACGCGGTTCGCGAACTCATCGACGGGCAACAATGGCTCGTGAACACCTGACCAGTAGCCCTGGCTCCGTGCTTCGACCTCCGTGCGGCCGAACCCTGGTTGCGCCAATCCGGTCCCCAATGTCAGACCTGGCGACCACTGTGACGGTCAACCGGATCTGCCGCGATCCGCGCGCTCCTGCCGATGAGCGGACCGCCCGGTCGGACTCACTCTTGGGGGCCGTCTCCCGTTCGAGCCAAGCGCTCGCGACTCAGATACCGAACCGGCTTGCCGAGCGACTCCGCGTAGGCAATCTCCCGTCGGGTTGACTCACCTACGTAGCCGCCCGGATCCACGATGTACACCTCGTCAGCCATGCGAATCTTTTGGAAGTGCACGCCGCCGAGCCGCCCCTTCAGGTCCGAGCTGTCGACAGTCCAGTCGTAGTCCGGCAGATCGGGGAGGCTGAACAGTCCGAGGCTGATCACGACGCAACCTTCCATCGTGAGCCGCTGGTTGACCTCCGCGAACTCAGCCTCAAACCTGGTCGAGCCGCAGAGCGTGATGACCTTCGCCTCGCCGTCGGCCGACTGCGGCGCCTGCTGGTCCTCCATGAGGTTCATGATCGGTGAACGGCAGGACGAGTCTATCGCCGCCCCCTGGACGTCCGGTCATGCCGCATACAGCCTGCGCCTTCGAGCACGTCATCCGTGCCCGCCAGAGGTCGGCCAGCCCTCCTCGCCGATGTACCAGCCGGCCGAGGTCAGGACGACGACGATGAGGAGAGCGAAGAGCAGGCCACCGGCTACCGGCAGGAACCAGCCAGGGGCCCGCCTCGACCGGACCGCGACCACCTTCACCACGATGGCACCTACGACAGCGCAGCCGAGGACACCGTGCACGACCGTCCGCGTTGGCACCTTCTCGCCGTCAGCCAGGGTCCCGCTCTCGAGACCCAGTGCCCAGAGGCAGTGGTAGGCAACGAATGCGGTCAAGACGAGGGCGACGGTCCCGCCGATGCGGTGCGCCCTGCCCAACCAGGACGGCGCCGTGATCCCGAGCTTGCCGTAGATACAGAGCGCGCCGATGACCTGGAGCACGGCCAGCACCCCGATGACTGTCGACACCACGACCTTCATGTCGATGACGGAGTCGAAGCCAAGGGTGGTCGTGCCGTCGAGTGAGGGGTCGTGCACCTTCCCGAAGACCCCGACGAGCAGCGCGACGACCCCGCCGGTAGCGAACGCGGCCAGCGGGATGGCCATGCCCTTCCGGGCGTTGCTGTCGTCCACCGGTCCAGCATCCTCCGGGAGCAGGTGGTGACGGGGAAGGTCCGACCCGGCTGCGTCTTGAGTGTCGAGCAAGTGGCGCAGTCTGCGGCAGCCACGGCAGCTCCCTTGCCGACCGCCACCCACACGTCCCCTTGCACGAACGACACTCCCGACGTACGCTCACGATGTATCGCGACTGCACGACGATAGTCTTAGACCATCGCCTCGCGGCCCCGAACGCACCGAAGGGAGTACTGCGCATGGGATCCAAGGGATACAACCGGCAGTGGACGCGCCACGGGGAGCAGGAGTGGCACCAACACGGCCGACGCGGTGGGGCGGGCGGCCCGTGGGGCGGTTGGGGACCGGGCAGCTTCGGCCGGCCGGGCAGTACGGGACCGCCACCGTGGGTGGCCGGCCTGTTCGGCCTGGCCCAGGGCGAGCGCGGACGGGGGCCGCGGGTCCGTCGTGGCGACGTCCGGTCCGCGATCCTCGACGTGGTGCGCACTGCGCAGCGGAACGGCGAGGAGATCAACGGCTACCAGGTCATCCAGCAGATCGCCGAGCGCAGCAGTGGCGCCTGGCGGCCGAGCCCGGGCTCGGTGTACCCGACCGTCCAGCAGCTCGAGGACGAGGGTCTGCTCCAGACTGTCGAGCTGAACAGCCGCCGCAGCCTCAAGCTCACGGCGTCGGGCGAGCAGTACGTCGCCGACCACGCCGACCAGCTGGCGGCGGTGTGGGCGCCGTTCGCGGAATCGGACGGAGATGACACCGGCGACGTCGCCGACCTGCGCCCCGAGATCGGCCAGGTCATGGGGGCGGTGTGGCAGATCGTCAGCACCGGCAGCGACGCTCAGCGGCGCGCCGCCGTCGGGATCCTCGTCGAGACCCGCCGCAAGCTGTACGGCGTGCTCGCCGACGGCGACCCCGACCAGGACACGGTCGAGGACACATGATGGACGACCAACTGCGGATCAGTGACGCGGAGCGGGAGCGAGCCGCCGCCGAGCTCGCCGAGCACTACACCGAAGGACGGCTCACGACCGAGGAGCACTCCGAACGGCTGGACCGGATCTGGGCGGCGCGCACCAGGAGTGACCTGCTCCCGATGTTCCGTGACCTGCCCGGTGCCTACGGCCCGGTCCAGGCAGCCGATCCCCGGGCCCGGTCGGCGGAAAGCACCTACTGGTCGACCGGCCCGCGCCCATGGGCCGGTCGGCGCGGCGTACCAGCTCCCTTGCTGCTCGTTCTCGCGGTCCTGCTCGGGATCTCCGTGGCGACGCACGTGCCGGTGTTCCTCGCCGGGCTGTTGGTCGTTGCGTTCGTCGTGTGCCGGCATCGCCGGCGAGCGATGTGGGGTCACCCCGGGAAGCGCTGACCGAGCGGGGCCGGCCTGCAGCGTCCTACTGCGACCCAGTGGCCTGAAGCCGTTCAGCGATCGGCCCGAGCAAGGCGATCAGCTGGTCGAGCTCGCACGGCTCCAGCCCCTCGTACGGAGCCTCGGCAAGGTCATCGGTCAGTGACTCGATCCGGCCCTTGGTCGCACGCCCTGCTTCGGTGAGTCTGCCGGAGGCATCGAGGAGGCCGCGGTCACGCAGGCCGTCCATGACCTCGGCCAGCCTGGCCCGGGGAAGGTGGTGGATCCGGCCGAACGACTCCGCGGGGTAGATGCCCATGGCGAGGGCGCTGAGCACGTGGGCCTCGGTCCCGCCGATCCGCTCGGAGACCAGCGCAACGATGTGGCCGTCCCCGCGGTGCTCGCGCAGCATGTTGGTCGAATGCCAGAGCCGGGCCACCGGCTCCTCCGGCATCGGGAGCGCGCGGAGCCCGGCGTACATCACCCGTCCCTCGGTCGGGGCGGTCATCGAAGCCTTGGCCAGAAGGTCGGCGACGCACGCGAGCCGGGGAGTCTCGACGAGGTCGCCGAGAATCCGCCGCAGCGCCGCCACGCAGCCCCGCTCGCGCGCGGCATGCGCCGCCTCGGGTGTGGTCGTGTCCCAGACCTTGGGGATGTGGCGGGCCACCTCACCGTCGGCGAAGCTGTAGAAGGCCGCGTGGACCACCTCGGCCGGCACCCGGCCCAGCGGCGCAGAGCGTCCCGCGAAGTAGCCGTCCCAGTAGTTGCTGAAGCCGAGCTCAGCCATCGACTCGTTGGGCTCCTCGGAGAAGAAGTTGACCAGCGAGATCGGCTCGGTGAGGTCGAAGAGTCGGCGCGCGACCGGGTGCGGATGCGGCATTGCGTCATCTCCTGTGCTCGTGACGGCGCCCTCAGGGGGCGCCTCTCACCAGTGCTACGAACATGTCGACCGCAATCCGACAACATCCCGGCGATCTCACCAGATTGACCCGGCGAGCCTGCCGCGACCAACGCCCGCCGCGTCACGGCGCCCACCGTGAGCGGCGCTCATTCCCGGGTGAGCCTCATCTCGAGTTCAAGCTCGTCCCGTAGCGGGATGTCGTGCTCTCCCGTCGTCGGAATCTCGGGCTTGAGCATCTCGCGGCTGCGGTCGACGGCCCCGGGTCGGATGTGAACCAGGCGGAAGCCCCGCCGTTGGTAGAACCGCAGCGCCCCGATGTTGTCGTTGGTCGTGACCACCCACAGACGCGAGCACCCCGCGTCGCGGGCGATCTCCTGGACAGCCGCAAGCAGTGCGGAACCGATTCCCGTCAGCCTGGTCGCGGCATGCAGTGTCAGGAGCTCGCAGGCGTCGCCATCGACCACGTACGTGGCAACACCGGAGAGTCCACCCTCGGACCAGGCCAACACTGCGGGATGCTCCAGCGCGTCGACCAGTACGCCGCTTCTGGCGACCACAAGCGCGTTCTGGTCCCGAAGGAAAGCCTCGAGCGCCGGTCGGTGCTCGGGCCGACTGGGCCCCAGTTCCACGAACACAGTCTCGCATCACGCGGCCCGTTGACCTGACGAGCAGCGCCAGCACGCCAAGGGCCCCCTCGATTCCCACCAGAGCGGCCTGGAACGACATTGTCGTGACCGTGGAGGGTTGATCGGGCCAGCGCGTCGGCGCATCCTCGGAGGAGGAGGTTGCGATGAAGCCCTCAAGCCTTCCCGACGGCATTCCCGTTCTGTCCCGTGGCCGGCATCGCACGCCGCGACGCGGCGCGTGCTTCATGGAGTACGCCTCGGTGCTCGCCGGTGAGCGGTGGAGCGACCATCCCTCCTGCACCCATCCCTTGCTCGGGCAGCTGGCCCGGCACGTCAACGACCACACCAGCGACGGCGGACGCCAGGAACTGACGCTGCTGGTCCCGTCGGTCGTCGGCCGGCGCGGGAACGACCGGACCTGGCTCACGGTCGCGGTCGCGGTCGCGGCGGAGGTCATTCTCGACGTCCCCGAATCGACGCAGCGCGTGCTGTCCGGCGGGCTCCTCCAGGCTGAACAGGTGTGTGCCGACGCCGCACCCGATCTCGCCGCCACCCGGCGGGAGGCTCAGGTCGCGCTCGAGCTGGTTCCCGGCGCAGTCGCCTGGGTGGAGCGGCTTGGGGTGCGCGGCCGGATAGACGCGAGGACCTTCGCCAGGCGCTGCGCACCGACGATGGTCCGGTGTGCCGTCGACGGTGTCGTGATGAGCAGTCGCGCCGACGCTGACCGACTGTTGCGCGCTCTGCTGGAGGCGGGCATCGCTGCTTGTCCCGAGCCGGACACCGAGATTGCCACACCCACCGTCACACGCGCGCGCCCGTACCGCCGTTGATTCTGGGTGATACAGCGGGGTCAGCTCCGCACCAGCTGGGCGAGCTTCGTCGTCCCCGCAGGGGTTGCGGAGGTCCGTGGGTGTTGGTAGGAAGGGCGACTTGTGTCAGCGGGGGTCGCAACTTGGGAGGGACTCCATGGATACGGGCAAGCAGCAGAACGGTGTGAGCGACTACGAGCGGATCGGCGGAGGGCCGGCCGTCAAGGCAGTCGTGGATCGGTTCTACGAGCTGATCCTGGCCGACGACCAGCTCGTCGGGTTCTTCAAGGCATCGGACATGGCGCAGCTCAAGCGCCACCAGGCCCTGCTGATCTCGCAGGTGCTCGGCGGACCGGCGGACTACGACGGCCGGGATCTCCAGCGGGCTCATGCCGGCATGGAGATCGCCCGCGAGGACTACCTCAAGGTGGTCTCCTACCTCGTCCAGACGATGGTCGAGGCGGGCGTGGAGCCGGCCATCATCGCGCGCGTGGGTGAGGCGTTGGCTGCCACGGAGCAGGACGTCGTCACCACCGGCGCGCGCTGAGGGACAGCGTGAACGCAGAGGCTCTGAAGGACAGCTGGGAACAGGTCGCCAAGTCCGGTGACGAGGTCCCGCTCTACTTCTACTCCCACCTGTTCCTCTCCCATCCCGAGCTGCGGGACATGTTCCCGATCTCGATGGCGGCGCAGCGGGACAAGCTCGTGGGAGCCCTGGGGCAGGTCGTGAGCAACGTCGACCAGCTCGAGAACGTCGTCCCGCTCATCCGGCAGCTCGGGAGAGACCACCGGAGGTTCTCGGTGGTCCCCGAGCACTACAACGCCGTGGGCGGCTCCCTGCTCGCGACGCTGAAGCAGTTCCTGGGCGCGGCGTGGACCGAGGAGCTGGCCGCGGACTGGGCGGCGGCGTACGGCGTCATCGCGCGCACGATGGTCGAGGCCGCGGAGGACTCCTCCGACACCAGCCCCGCCTGGTGGGAAGCGGAGGTCGTCGCCACCGAGCGGCGCACGATGGACGTCACGGTCATCCAGATCCGCCCCGAGCCGACGTACGACTACTCCCCGGGTCAGTCGTTCGCGATGGAGATCCCGCAACGGCCGCGCCTGTGGCGCTACTTCAGCCCGGCCAACGCGCCGCGCGAGGACGGCACCATCGAGCTGCACGTCCAGCAGGTCGACGGCGGCCAGGTCAGCGGTGCGGTGGTTCGATCGCTGGCCGACGGCGACACCGTCAGGATGGGTGCCCCCGTCGGGGACCAGCTCACCAGGCCTGAGGGCGATCGACGAGACCTGCTGCTCGTGGGTGGCGGCACCGGTGTGGCGCCGCTGCGTTCCGTGGTCGAACAGGTCGACCGTGAGTGGCGTGCCCACGGGGCGGGCCCCCGGGTCCACCTCTTCCACGGCGCCCGGGTTCCGTGGAACCTCCACGACCGGGCGAGGTTGTCCGACCTGGCCCGGACCCGGCCCTGGTTCGAGTACACCGAGGTGATCTCCAGCGACAGCTCCTTCCCGGGAGCGCGCGGCCTGGTCGGATCCGTCGCCGCGCGCCACCAGTCCTGGAGCGGCTGGCACGCCAAGGTCTGCGGCGGCCCGGAGATGGTCACCCACACGGTCGGCGAGCTCCGTTCCGCTGGACTGAGCGCGGACGAGATCCGCTTCGAGAACTTCAACCACGTCGGTGCCGGTGACACGGACGACCTCATGGATTCAGGTGATGACGAGTGACGCAGCAGCACGAGCAAGCGCAGTACCAATCACCGGCCAGTATCCGCAGCGAAGTCTTCAGCCACCGGATGCGCGGTCTGGACGAGGACGAGGTCCGGGACTACCTCGAGCTGGTGGCCGACCAGGTCCAGGCCACGGAAACCGAGCGCGCCCGGCTGCGCGGTGAGGTCGAGCGGCTGCGGGCGGAGAACAACCGGCTCCGCGAAGCCCCTGAGCAGAGCCCGACCGAAATCAGCCCCCAGGCGGTGACCCTCTTCAGCCAGGCCCAGCAGGTGGCCGACCAGCTCGTCGAGGAGGCCGTCGTCCACGCCCGCGACCTGATGATGTCGGCCCGCAGCCAGCAGCGCGACATCCTCCAGCGCGCCCACCAGGCGGCCGAGGAGGCGGTCCGGCGGACCGGCGCCCACCAGGTCCAGGCCCCTGCGGTGGGGCACACCACCTCGGTCCGCGAGGTCGAGTACGTCCGCACCTTCGCCCAGGTGGCCCAGGTCCAGCTGCGCTCGGTGCTGGAGGCGCTCACCGAGCAGGTCGACCGGCTGGGGGAGGTGACCGGCGCCGACGGAGCCGCCACGGACAGCGAACCGCAGTCGTTCCCGGTGCCCCACAGCCGGGCCCAGCAGGAAGACCTGGGCATCCAGAGCCGGGGCGGCACGGGCGAGGGCGTTGCCCGCATCTACGAGCAGGTGTGGAGCGGCGCCCAGGGACGCCCCCGCGAGTAGCAGACCGCGCCCGTGCGACGCCGAGCGCGACCTGGCCACTCCTCGCTCCCGAGCCCGGAGTCACTCCGGGAGGCTGATCCGCACCCGTCGAAAGCCCTTGCCCTTGTTCTCGACCTTCACGACCCGCACCTCGCCGATCTGCCGGGTGGAGGCGACGTGGGTTCCACCGTCGGCCTGCTTGTCGAGACCGTCGACGTCGATGACCCGAATCTCCTCGACCTCGGGCGGGATCAGGTTCTGCGCGGTTCGCATGACGTCAGGGTCCGCCATCGCCTCCTCCCGGGTCACGACGCGATCGAGGATGGCGCGGTCCCGGGAGATCTCCTCGTTGACCACGCGCTCGAGGTCGACCTTGAAGCCGGGAGGCACCTCCGTGAGGTTGAAGTCCATGCGTCCGAGCAACGGCTCCATGTTCGAGCCGGTCACGAGTGCCCCGAAGTCGCGGTACACCACCCCGCACACCACGTGCAGACCCGAGTGGGTGCGCATCAGCTGGCGCCGCCGGACGTCGTCCAGGCGTGCCTGGACGACGGTTCCGACCGCGGGCAGCGGGTCGCCCTCGGCGGGCACCAGGCCTGCGGCGGAGACGCCGTCGATGCGGGTGAACACGCCCGCCCACTCGAGCTGGCCGACGTCCGCCGGCTGGCCCCCACCTCCGGGGTAGAAGGCGGACTCATCGAGGACGATGGCCTCCGGTGACGAGGCGAGCACGGTGGCGGTCCAGTTCATCAGCGATTGGTCGCGCCAGTAGAGCGGGGCGGTCATGGATCCACCCAAGCCCCTCGCTCGCGACTGAGCAAGGAGCGAGGGGCGCCGGGCGAATCGGCTGGACAGCACCTGGAGGATGGATCCCATGTCACACGTACGACGCTTCGACCACATCGGCATCACCGTCGCGGACCTCGACTCGGCGACAGCGTTCTTCGTCGGACTGGGTCTCGAGGTCGAGGGCACCGGATCCGTGCAGGGCGAGTTCGTGGAGACCGTGTGCGGCATCCCGGGTGCGCACTGCGAGATCGCGATGCTGCGGCCGCCCGACGGCGGGTCCCGGCTGGAGCTCGCGAGCTTCGTCACGCCCGACCACGTGCCCGGCTCACCCAGTGCGATGGCCAACGAGCTCGGTCTCCGCAATGTGTCCTTCGAGGTCGGCGACCTCGAGGCGGCCGTCGCTGCGGTGGCTGCGGACGGGTACGGACTCATCGGTGGCATCGGCGAGTACGAGAACAGCGTGCGGATGGCCTACGTGCGTGGGCCGGACGGGATCATCGTGTCCCTGTTCGAGCAGATCGGCTGACCGCGTGCGTGGTGCGCACGCGTGTCATTCCGCCCCCAGCCGGTGACCTCGGGGTAGTCAGTCGCCGGCCTTGATCGCGGATCAGTTGATGATTTCGCCGCGTTCCTCCGCGCGGATCGCCGCCAGCCGGTCGCGCCATGCCTGGAGCGCCTCGGGGGTCTGCCGAGTCCAGTCGGCCACCTCGCCGACGACCCGGAGTGGTTCGCTGCTGCGGTAGGACCGGGTGGGGTTACCGGGGAACTTCTTGTCGGTCACGTTCGGGTCGTTCTCGAACGCCCCCGTTGGCTCGACGGCGTACACGCGCGGCGCACCCTCGCCCGCCGCGAGCTCCGCGGCGAGCCCGGCACCGTCAGGCAGCGCGGTGAAGTAGATGTGGTTCATCACGACGTCGGGCCGGTAGTTCGACCGGAAGCCCGCCGTGAGGAGGTCGCCCACCCGCAGATCGGCCTTCGTGCCGTGGAAGAACGGCCCCTCGTCCAGCACGTCACTCACCGCCACAGCCTACGTGGACGGGAAGACCTCGGTCGTGGACCGGCGCAGGATCGCGGCGACCCAGACACCTCGCCTCCCGCGTCGAGACTCGGTCAGGTCACGTGTGCGAGAGCACCGGCGATGGCCTCGGCGGTGTGCTGCGGAGCCTCGTCCGGCAGCAGGAACACCGCGCCGGGGATCGTCACCAGGGTCACGTTCGGAGCCGCCCGGAGCGTGGCGCGCTCGGCGTCGGTGAGGCCGCCGTCGCCCTTCTCGGCGTGGACCACCCAGACGGGCTGGGCCGACGAGGCCAGCTCGCCGGCGTAGTTCCGGTCGGCGGCGATGTAGTCGAGGTACTCGACGCACACCCGCAGCGCATCCGCCGGCCTGTTCTGCCTGAGGTCCTCGATCAGCTCGCGCTTGTGCCGCTCAGGTGTCTTGGCAGACCTGCCCATCAAGGGCAGCAGCCGCAGCATGACGGCCATCGGCCCCCGTCCGACCTTCTGGGACGCTCGTACGACGACGCGGAAGAACTTCGCCTCGTCCACTGTCGTCAGGCTGATACCGAGCAGGACCACCGGGCCGTGGAAGTGCCCGGACAGCACCATCTCCAGGGCCACCGTGGCGCCGTGGGAGAACCCTGCGACCACGTCGCACTGCAGTTCTTCGGCCAGCTCGCCGGCCCGGCGGGCCAGTGCGGGGATCGACACGTCCGCGGTCAGCGGTGCGCCCGCCATGCCCGGCAGCGTCGTGGCCACCATGCGGGCACCCGACAACGCCGGCTCCGCCATCACGAGATCGAACGATCTCGCCGCGTTCGCTCCGCCCGGCAGGAGCAGGACCGACCGATCCGCGTCTGCCGGCCCGACGACGAGCCGCTCCCAGGCCTCCCTCATGGGCACCTCCGGATATCCGCCACCCCCTACCAATGACGGTAGGACGCGACGGTCTCCCGGGGAAGGCAGGACCCCGATTGCGGGGGTCAGTCGGTCCGGGCGCGGAGACTCCGCGCCAGGGTGGGGATCATCACTGTCGCGGCGACGAGGTGCAGCCCGAGGAGGGCGGTGGTGGTGGCGGTGTCTGCTCCGGAGAGGAAGGGCGGGACCATCGAGATCGCGGTCAGCGTCACGGTCGCCCACACGAACCGCTCGGCGGGGCGAGCGCTCCAGCGGAGAAGGGCGACGGCAATCACGATGCCCACCACCGAGAAGAAGCCGGTCACCACGGCGAACCCGGCCAACGGGATCGTCTCGCCGCCGTCAGGGATCTCGAAGTCGACGCCGACGGCCCGGGCAAGAGCGGCGACGAGGGTGGTGGCCACCATCGCTGCGAGCGTGGCGACGAAGCCGGTGGCGGCGAGCCCGAGGAGTCGGTGGAGGTGGCTGGTCCGGCCCGGTACGGCGCCTGCGACGGCCCCGGTGTCAGTCACGCTGTTCATGCCGCTCCTCCATCGTCCGCCGGCAGGCGATCCGGCAGCCCGAGCCGCGGGAACCGGTCGGCGTGGAAGATGGTGATCTCGGTGATCGCCCCGCCGGTGACGCGCAGGACGTCGATCGTCAGCGGCAGGTACGCGTTCTCCTGCGGGTGCCAGAGGTAGTAGGCGACGGCAGGCTGCCGGTTCACGGCGGTGGGGACGGCGCGTAGACCCTCCAGGCGCTCGAAGCCGTCCGCGACCCAGTCCGCCACCACGGCGTCGCGGCCGACGTACACGCCCGGTGTGGGCGGCATCGAGCAGCGGACGTCGTCGCGCAGCAGGGCGGTGATCGCACCGATGTCGGTGGCCACGCTGGCCTCGGTGAAGCGGCGCACCAGCTCACGCGTCCCGGCATCCTCCTCGCCGCCGGTCCAGTCCTGGCGCTCGGCGGGCAGGTGCTCCCGCATCCCGGCGCGGGCCCGCTGCAGCGCGCTGTTCACGGAGTTGACGGAGTCCCCGAGGAGCTCCGCGACGTCCTTGGCGGGCCAGCCGAGCACGTCGCGCAGGATCAGCACAGCCCGCGGGCGCGGTGCGAGGTGCTGGACCGCGACGAGATAGGCCAGCTCGATCGTCTCCTGCGCGACGGCGACGGTCTCCGGCGCGTCCGCGTCGTCCGCAGGCAGCTCGTCGAGCAGCCGGTCCGGGTAGGGCTGGAGCCACCGCACCTCGCCGCCGGTGGCGGCCTGCGGGCGGCGCTTGGCGAGCAGGTCCAGGCAGGCGTTGGTGGCGATGCGGTACAGCCAGGCCCGGAACGTGGACCGACCCTCGAAGGTCTCCCGCCGCCGCCAGGCACGGAGGAACGTCTCCTGCACGGTGTCCTCGGCGTCCTCGAACGACCCGAGCATCCGGTAGCAGTGCACGTGCAGCTCCCGTCGGTGCCGTTCCGCCAGCGCCGAGAACGCCGGCTCGTCGACCTCGCCCAGACCGCTCATGCCCAGCTCCTCCAACCGCGTGTCCGCACTCATCACGCCATCCTTCCCTCTTCGTGTCCCGTCGTACGTGTGACGGGTGCGGGCGCGACAACTCATCACCAGCGGGAACACATCACCCGCAGCGGCCGGGACGCGGCGAGCGTGCGGAGCCTCGAGCAGAGGGCGGAGCCGTCAACGCTTGGTGGACGCTCGCCGCAGCTCGTAGCCCGTGGCTCTGGCCAGCGTCGTGTTGACCCGCTCGCGCCAGCCACCGGCCGGCTGCACGGGAGGCGGTGTCGGGGTCCGTTTGGCCCCGCGCGTCCGGGGTGGTGCGCCCGCGGAGGCCGGGAGGGGAGCGACCGGCTCCCATCCGGCTGCGATGGCCGCCTTGCGGGAGCGGCATCGCACGGTCACGCGCTTGCCCTTCGCGTAGCCCTCGAGACCCCGTAGGGGCGGTCGGTCGGCCAGCCTGCTCCTCCAGTCGTACATGGACTCGATCTCGAAACCGTAGGCGCGCACCAGCCGCTGCAGCGCGGGCACCGTGGGCCACAACACCAGGACCCGGTCCACCGACCAGGCATCCTGGGCAGCGCTGCGGATGTCGTCGGAGTCCTTCTCGCGATACATCCTGAGGGTCGGCTCCGTCCCGCGCTCGACCATCGTGTCGACGATCAGGTGCGTGGGGTCCAGGTGGTGAAGGCGGTACATCAGCTCCGTGTGCCGGTAGGTGTGGTACAGGTACCCGAGGCACAGCACCACGTCGACGTCGAACGCCTCCCGTGCCAGCACCTCGAAGACATCGCCGCAGACGAAGCGGTAGGTCTCCGGGTCCTGGCCGTAGAAGGCGAATGTCTCCTGTGCCCTGTCGACGAGGCTCTGCCTGACCTCCACCCCGGTCACGTGCGCCGCCCCGGTCTTCAGCGCTGCGAACGAGTACCGCCCGTCGTGGCTGGCCAGATCGAGCACCCGCGCCCCCTCGAAGATGTCCCGGTTGCTGGCGAACAGCGCCTCGTAGCGCTCGTTCATCCGGTTCCACTGCTGGGTGGCGCTGCGGCTCCGCTGGCCCGGACGTCGGACTTCCTGTTCTGGTTGCGGTGTGAGCTCACTGACTTCGATGAATCGTGGGTAGTCCTCGGCGAACACGTGTTCTCCCTCTGCTTCAGACGGTCTGCCTGCCCGCCATGCAAGCGGAGAACAGTCCCCGACCACAAGGGGTCGCTCAGGCGGAGCCGGTGGCGAGCGCCCGCGCCACACGCGCCTCCAGCGGATGCGGGTAGCGCTGCACGCCGTTCGACAGGTCGGCGGTACTGCCGGTCAGGATGGCATCGAGCCCGAGCAGCATGATCGCCGCGAACGGATCGAACAGCTGGGGCGCACCGATCCCGAGCCCGGCTGCGAGGTTGACCAGGCTGCCCCGATTGAGCAGGTAGACCCGCCGACCGTCCAGCTCGTAGCGCTCGAGGTGCCGTCGGATCGGGGCGCTCGGATGACGGTCGAGCCAGTCCACGTCGATCTCGCGGTCGCTGTGGCCGACGTTGACGAGGATGGCGCCGTCGGCGATCTGCGACAGCTGCCGCTCGCCCAGCACCCCGTCGAACCCCGTGGCAGTGACGACCACGCTCGCCGTGCGGAGGGCAGCGTCCATCTCGGCAACACGGCACCCGTCGTGCTGTGCCTGGACCAGCCGCACCGGATCGAGATCGACGACGGTCACGACGGCGCCGAGGTCCCGGGCGCGAGCGGCGACGCCCTGGCCGACCGGCCCGAACCCGACCACCACGACCTCGCGCCCGTACAACGCCAGCCCCGTGATCGCCGAGAAGGCGGGCCACGTCTCGACGCCGACGTGGTGACGGTTGTGGATCAGGTCCTTGAGCGCGATCCCGTTCCAGTCGAGCACCGGGAACGGGATCTCCAGCCCGTCGAGTCGGTGCAACCCGGTGGTCGTCGCCTCCAGTGCTCCGGCCGGTCGGTGTCCGGCAGCGGCAGCGGCGACGATCAGGTCGCCGCCCATGTCGCACAGGGCATCGGCCGGTTCGCTGACGAGCCACGCCAGCGACTCGTCGAGCTCGGCGGCGCTCATCCCGGCACGCGCCCGGACCTCGACGCCGATCGATGCCAGGTGGGCGACGGCGCGATCGTCGGTGCTGTCGGGGTTGCACGGCGCCATCCGCAGCCGGGCGCCGGCCTCCACCAACGGAGCCACGATGCTGATCGTGTCGCCCAGGATGTGCTGGCGGCAGGCCACCGTGCGGCCGCTGAAGTCGGAGGCTGCCACGGCCGCACCGAACGAGGTGGTGATCGGCGTCGTCCACGCGATCCACTCGAGCTCGGCAGCGTCCATCACCCAAGTACACCAGTTCACGGGCACAGCAGCGCTGCGTCCGCGGTGCGGGGTTGCGTACGCTCCCCGTGTGCAGGGTTTCGTGACGTCGACCGGGCTCGCGGCGGCCCTCGACGCGGCCGGTGATCCCGAGGACGCGGCCTTCCTGCAGCGGTACTTCAAGACGGGACCGGGCGAGTACGGCGAGGGCGATGTCTTCATCGGCGTACGGGTGCCCGCGGTGCGTGCGCTCGCTCAGGCAGTCACGCTCGATGCCGGTGGACCAGGCGTGCGAGCTGCTGGGCAGTGACGGTGCACGAGCACCGGCTCGCGGCGCTGCTGGTCCTGGTCGACCGGTTCATGCCGCGAGCCGCGACCGCACCCGCGACGAGGGATCTGCGGGCGGAGCTGCACGCGCGCTATCTCGCGGCGGTTGCCCGAGGGACAGGTCAACAACTGGGATCTCGTCGACTCGTCGGCCGAGGTGCTGGTCGGTGCCTGGCTGCTCGGGCCGCCCGCGCACCCGATCGGGACGAGCTGGATCGGCTGGCCGGGTCGCCGCTGCTGTGGGAGCGCCGGGTGTCGATCGTCGCGACGTTCGCCTTCATCCGGCCGGCCGTGCCGAGCCGTCACTCCACGTCGCCGAGCTCCTCCTCGACGACCCGGAGCCGCTGATCCACAAGGCGAGTGGCTGGATGCTGCGCGAGGTGGGCAAGCGGGTCGTCCCGCGAGGCGCTGACCGACTTCCTGTCGGCGCACGCAGCGCGGATGCCGCGCACCATGCTCAGCTACGCGACCGAGCACCTGTCGGACGAGGAGCGCTCCGCACTTCCGCGCGCTCCGCCCCTGAGGTGTCCGCTGAGTGCGGACGTGGCTCCCAGTCCGTGGCCGTTCAGGCGATCAGCAGGCGAGCGCCGAGCTCTGCTGCGTCGAGATCGACGAGGTCGCGGTTGCGTTCGGCCCACCGACCTGAGGCGAGGTCATCACGGAGGCTGCGCACTGCCCGCTGCTCGGCGTCCGGCCCGACTCTGGCCCAGACCGATATTCCGCGACGGACATTCTCGTCCAGGTACGCCTCGGGCCGGCGCCAGTAGGCCTCGAAGAAGCCGTCAGCGCAGTCCCACGGGATGGGCACCGGTTCCATCCGGGCTCCGATCGCGCCGGCCAGCTCGGTCAGCGACGGCCAGGCCGGCTCGACGAGGTCAGCGAACTCGGGCAGGTAGTCGCGAGTCAGCCAGAACCGGCTCGGGGTCACTGGTGTCGAACGTGAACACCACCACGCGGCGGGCGACGCGCCGCATCTCGCGCAGGCCGGCGATCGGGTCCTGCCAGTGATGAACGGTGGCAGAAAGCCATCGCGGCGTCGAAGGACTGGTCCTCGAACGGAAGGCTCTCCGCAGATCGGCGGCCACGCACGGCGCCGCGCCGGCGGGACGCTGCGCACGCATGAGCGCCGACGGTTCCACCGCGAGTGACGTCACGGTCGGGGGGCTCGTAGGAGCCGGTGCCCGCCCCGACATTCAGTACCGTCCGGGCGTCGCCGAGCGCAGCCCAGATCCGCGCGGCGATCCGCGGCTCGGTGCGCCGCGTCACGGTGTAGGTGGCTCCGATGGTGTCGTACAACTGCACGCTGGACATGGACTCTGCCTTCCTGGTCGGTCCCCGAAGTCGGAGGGGGACTCCATCAATGGTGCGTCCTTCCCTCGCCGCTCAGACCAGCTCGTCGATGAGGTCGGCGAAGGCGGCGAGGTAGGCGTCGACGTCCTCGTCGGTCGCGGCGACCGAGCACGTCGGCCCGGCGCCGACGATGGCGTCCCAGACGCCCCGGTTCGCGAGGTAGACGCGCATGGAGCCTCCGCAAGGGTACGTCGAAGGTCTGCCCGATCGCCTCGGTGGCCGTGCGCGGCATGGCCGGGCTGAACGACAACCCGCTGCGCGGCCAGAACCGGTGGGTCGTCCACCGCAGCCCCGAGGCGGCGACGACCTGGGCGAGCCCGTCGGCCAGCCGGGTGCCGAGCCGTTGGCTGTGTGCGTAGGCGTCGTCGGTCAGCACCTCACTCATGGTCGCCCGCGCCGCCGCCATGGAGACAGGGTTGCCGAACAGCGTGCCGCCGACGGCGACCTGCGGCTTGTCGTCGTCGCGACCGCCGGGTCGCTGCAGCACGGCCGCCACCTCTGCGGTCATCCCGTAGGCACCCAGCGGGATGCCCGCGGCGATCGACTTGCCGACCGTCACGATGTCGGGCGCCAGCCCCCACCGCCGGGTGAGCCCGCCGGGACCGACGACCTGGGTGTGCGTCTCGTCGTAGGCCAGCAGGGTGCCGGTACGCCGGGTGACCTCACGCAGGCCTTCGTGGAAGCCGTCGTCCGGCATCAGGAGCCCCACGTTGTTGGTGAGCGCCGGCTCGGTGATCACCACCGCCACCTCACCGCCCGCGAGCGCGCGCTCCACGGCCCCGAGGTCGTTGAACGGCACGATCAGCGTGCGGGCGGTGACGTCGTGCGGCAGGCCGTCCTCCTCCGGCACCAGGCGGCCGTCCTCGAGCTCGACCAGGACGTCGTCGAAGTGGCCGTGGTACTTGCCGTCGAAGAACAGCACCTTCTCGCGGCCGGTCGAGGACCGGGCGATCCGGATGACCTCGGTGTTGGCGCTCGTCGCGGCCAGCGTGAACTGCCACAGCGGCAGGCCGTAGCGCCGGGCCAGCTCGCCCGCGACCCAGATCGAGTCCTCGGTCGGCAGCAGGTACTGCGATCCGAGGGCCACCTGCCGGCTCACCGCCTCGACCACCGGAGCCGGGCCGTAGCCGGTGAACATGGACATGTCGGCGATGTTGAAGTCGGCGTACTCGTGGCCGTCGACGTCACGCAGGCGGGACCCGGAGGCCGACTCGATGAACAGCGGCGGGTGGTCGTACGACGTGCGCAGCCAGCTCATCGGCACGCCGTTCGGCATCACTGCCTGCCCGGCGGCCCACAGCTCGCCGGCTGCGCGGGCGCATCCGCACGAAGGCGGCGTCCTCGCGCTCCTTGAGCGCAGCCACCCGGGCCGGGTCCACTCCCGATCCACCCATGCACGGAAGCGTAGAGGGCGTGCGCGTTCGGCGCGCGGTGCCGCCCTACAGCCCCGACGACACCGCTTCTCCTGACCTACCGCCGGTCGAAGACCCGGAGCAGCCGCTCGGCCTTCCACCGGGACTCGGCGTACTCCTCGGCGACGTCGGAACGCACCGTGATGCCGCCGCCGGTGCCGAGCGTCCAGGTGCCGTCGCCGGCGGTGGTCAGGCTGCGGATCACCACGCCGAGGTCGGCCCGGCCGTCGCCGGAGACCCAGCCGAACGCGCCGGAGTAGACACCGCGCGCGGAGGACTCGACGTCGCGGATCACCTCCATCGTGCGCAGCTTGGGCGCCCCGGTCATCGACCCGGCGGGGAAGAGCGCCCGCAGCGCCCCGACCGTGGTGACGTCGTCGCGCAGTCGCCCGCGCACGGTCGAGACGAGCTGGTGCACCGACGGGTAGGACTCGACGTCCATCAGCACCGGCACCTCCACGGTCCCCGCGTCGCTGACCATGCCGACGTCGTTGCGGAGCAGGTCGACGATCATGAGGTTCTCGGCGCGGAACTTGGGGTCGGTGGCCAGCAGGTGCCGCAGCCGCTCGTCCTCCTCCGGGGTGCCGCCCCGCGGCGTCGTGCCCTTGACCGGCTTGGTCTCGATCCGCCGGTCCCGGTCGATGGTGGCGTAGCGCTCCGGCGAGGAGCTGAGCAGCCAGCGGCCGCGGTGCTGCAGGAACCCGGCGTACGGCGCGGGGTTGAGGGCGCGCAGGCGGAGGTACGCCGCGACCGGGTCGAGGTCGCTCTCGACCGTGAGCCGGTGGGTCAGGTTGACCTCGTAGCTGTTGCCGGCATGCAGCTGTTCCTGGACGTCGGCGAAGGCTGCGGCGTACTCCTCCGGCACCGGGCCGTCGTGATGGGGTTGCGGCGTCGGCGCAGGCCCGGTCAGCGGCTCGTGCTCGACCACGTGCACGTGCGCGGTCCGCATCCACACCGCGGTCGGCATCGGGTCGCGCGGGTCGACCGTGGCCGGGAGGTCGGGGCGGCTGGCGTAGCCGAGGTACCCGACCCAGTGCACCTCCGGCCCGTCGTCGGCCATCTCCCGCTCCAGCACCGCGAAGACGTCGTCGCCGACCACCGTCTCCGCGCCACCCGCGTGCCGGACGACCTCGCCGCGCGCCGCGTCGTACGTCAGGGAGACGTCGTCCTCGTCGAGCCAGCCGAGCAGGGACCGGCGGCTCGTCCAGGTCCGCGCGCCGCCGCCGTCCAGCCAGAAGCAGCGGTCGTGGCGGGCGGCCATGGCGACGAAGCGCTCGGTGGGGTCGGTCATGCCCGCTCCTGCAGGAAGTTCGCGACGAGTCGCGCGCCGTGCTCGCTGAGCACCGACTCGGGGTGGAACTGCACGCCGGACAGCGGCAGCGTGCGGTGCCGGACGCCCATCACGACCTCGGCCCCGTCCTCGCCGGTGCACCACGCGGTGACGGCGAGCTCGTCGGGGACCCGGGTGGCCGCGAGCGAGTGGTAGCGCACCACCTCGTACGGCGAGGGGATGCCGGTGAACAGGCCGGCGCCGTCGTGCGCCACGGAGGCGACCTCCCCGTGCGCCGGCAGCACCCGCTCGACCAGCCCGCCGTACGTCGTGACCAGGCCCTGCATGCCGAGGCAGACGCCCAGCACGGGCACGGTTCCGGCGGCCAGGACCGCCCGGCCGACGGCGAAGTCGGCCGGGTCGGCGGGGTGGCCGGGGCCGGGCGAGAGGACGACGTGGTCGAAGGAGAGGACGTACGCCGCGGAGGTGTCGTCGTGCTGGACGACGTCGGGCAGCGCGCCGGTCACGGACGCGAGCAGGTGCACGAGGTTCCACGTGTAGGAGTCGTGGTGGTCGACGACCACGACGCGCGGCTCGGCGTCCACCCGCGCAACCTATCGCCCACCTGTCGCAAACTGACGGGTGATCTCGCCGACCTGTCGCAAACTGACGCCGATCCCGCGTCAGTCTGCGACAGGTCGGCCAGTTTGCGACGGGTCAGCGCGCCGGGCGTGTCAGTTTGCGACAGGTCGGGGGGACGGGGGTGTCGCGGGTGGCCGCGCGGCAGGCCACGAAGCGCTCCAGCCGCCGGCGCAGCCGGGCCAGGTCGTCAGGATGCGACGGGTCGGCGAAGGTGTTGGTGCGCTCGTACGCCGCGTCGCGGTAGTCGTAGTACTCCCAGGCGATGTCGGTGCCGTCCCAGCCCGGGTCGAGGTCGAGCCGCACCAGCAGGCTGTCGCGGCTGCGCACCGCGACGTACGACGGGATCAGGTCGATCGTGCCGCCGGAGTAGGGGCGGTCGGGGTCGAAGCCGAGCGACGGCGCCCAGGTGTGCTCGAGGAACGTGTAGCCGCGCCGGTCCAGCCCGGCGTCGCCGAAGGTCGGCACCAGCGACGTGCCGGAGCGGTACGCCGGCGACCGCAGCCCGGCGAGGTCCTCGAAGGTCGGCGCCAGGTCGATGTTGCTCACCACCTCCGTGCGCGAGCCCGGCACCACCCCCGGCCCGGTGACCAGCAGCGGCACGTGCACGTCGGAGTCGTACGGCGCGCCCTTGCCCTTGCCGAGCCCGTGCTGCCCGAGGTGGAAGCCGTTGTCGGAGGTGAGCACGACGTACGTGTCCGGCCCGACCTCGCGCAGGATCCGCCGCACGGTCCGGTCGATCGACTGCACCATCCGCGCCCGGTTGCGCAGCGAGGTCGCCGCGTCGGCCGGCGCGACCACGGCCGTGGCCGGGTTCCACGCCGGCGCGGGCCGCCCGTCGGCGTACCGCGGGGCGTTGTCGGCCTGGTCGTCCCCGAGCCCGGCCAGCCGGTCGGCACCGAGCCGGTCGCAGCGAACCCGGCCGCAGTCGCCGTACGGCGATCCCGGCCGCGGCCGGTCCCGGAACGCCGGCGGGAACAGCGGGTCGCCGGGGTAGGCCGGCCATGGGTTGGTGCGGCTGTGCGGGGCGTACGGCGCGACCTCGAGGAAGTACGGCGCGTCGTCGTCGCGGTGGGCGCGGATGAAGTCGAGGGCCAGGTCGCCGGTGACCGTGCCGGCGTACGCCGCGTCCTTCTCGGCGTCGCCGGCCCAGGCCGGCGGCTGCGGGTGGTCGTCGACCCGGACGACGCCGTCCTCGAGCCGGGTGCTCTGGAAGCCCCACCCGGAGTACGCCGCCCCGAACAGCACGCGCCAGTCGTCCCAGCCGGGAGGGACCGGTGGCGCGACGCCGCCCGACATCTCGTACTGGTTGAGGAACTTGCCGACGAAGCCGGTCGTGTAGCCGCGCTCCTGCAGGCGCAGCGGGAAGCTGCGCTGCTCGTTGCCGTACGCCGCGAACGCCTCCCACCCGCCGACCGGGCCGTAGGAGTTGGGCGTGTTCGCGGTGTTGGTCAGCACCCCGGTCTGGTGCGGGTACTGCCCGGTGAGCAGGCTGGAGCGCGAGACGCAGCACAGCGAGTCGACGACGAAGGCGTGCTCGTACGTCGCCCCGGTCCGCCGCATGCGTTCGGCCGAGCGCATCGTGTCCAGCAGGTCGAGGGAGAAGTCGTCCATCAGCACCAGCACGATGCTCGGCGGGCGCGAGAGCACCGGCCGGGCGGCGACCGACGTCAGCGAAGGTCCGGCCGGACCCGCCGCGACGGCGCTTCCGTGGGCGGTCCCGCCGGGGACGGATGCGCCACCGGGCGCCGCGTCCGTCGGTCGTCGCGCGCACCCCGAGGACGCCGACCACCAAGGCCGCCACCACGACCGCGACCGCCGCCCGAGCGCGCACTGGCTCTCCCCCGTTCTGCTGGTGCCCTATTGACGCAAGCCGGCGGCGTCGCGGTGCCCACGACGCGCGAAGTCCGTCACGAAATGACCCGAGCGGGCCATGCCCCCGGCCGATCGGCCCTCAGCCCTCAGCCCGGAGCCGGAGCCCGAGGCCCTCAGCCCAGCGTCAGCTCGCGACACCGGGCCGGCACCGATGCGTCCCGGGTGACGTGGCGGCAGGCCAGGAACCGGGTCAGCCGGCGCAGGTGCCGGCGAACGTCGGCCCGCTTCGCCGGATCGGCGAACGAGTTCGTGCGCTCGACGCGGGAGTCCCGGTAGTCGTAGAACTCCCACGCGAAGCGTCTGCCCGTCCAGCGGCGGTCGAGGTCGAACCGCACGAGGAGTACCGTCGCGGCTGCGCACCGCGACGTACGACGGCACCGCGTCGACCGCCGCGCCGGCGTACCACCGGTCCGGGTCGCTGCCGCCCAGCGACGGCGACCAGGTGTGCTCGAAGAACGCGTAGCCGTGCGGTGCGTACGCCGGGTCGCGCAGCGACGGCGCCAGGGAGGTGCCGGAGCGGTAGGCCGGCGATCCGATCCCGGCCAGGTCCTCGAACGTCGGGGCCAGGTCGATGTTGGTGACGACGTCGTCCCGGACACCCGCCGGGACACGTGGACCGACCACCAGCAACGGCACCCGCACGTCCGAGGTGTACGGCGTGGCCTTGCCCCGGCCGAGGCTGCCGGGGCCGAGGTGGAACCCGTTGTCGGAGGTCAGCACCACGTAGGTGTTGGCGTCGACGGCACGCAGGATCCGGCCGAGCATCCGGTCGACCGTCTGCACCATCCGCGCGCGGTTGCGCAGCGCCTCGACGGCGTCCCGCGCGCGGATGCGCGGACCGGTCATGCGCCAGGCCGGTGCCGGACGGCCGTCGCGCCACACGGGCACGTTGTCGACCGGGTCGTCGCGGAACCCCGGCAGGTCGGCGAGCGTGAGGTCCGTGCAGGCGACGGGGCCGCAGTAGCCCGCGGGGCGACCCGGCCGGGGACGGTCGCGGAACGCAGGCGGGAACATCGGGTCACCCGGGTAGTACCCCTTCAGCCCGACCCGCTCATGCGGGGCGTAGGTCGCCACCTCCAGGAAGTACGGCCGCCGCTCGCCGGTGTGGCGCGCGATGAAGTCGAGCGCCCGGCGCGCGGTGATCCGGTCGGCGTACGACCGGTCCCTCGCGGCCTCCGGCGCCCACGGCGGCGGCGCCGACTGCCGGCGCAGGCCCAGGCGGCCGTCCTCGGTCACGGTGTACTCGAAGTCCCATTCGTCGTACGCCGAGCGCAGCACCGCGGTGAACTCCGACCAGCCGCGCGGCGCGGAGGCCGGCAGCCCGTCGTAGGTCGGGAGGTACTCGTTGAGGTACTTGCCGATGAAGCCGGTCGTGTAGCCGGCCCGCTTCAGGTGCACGTTGACGCTGCGGTGCAGGTTGCCGTTCGCGCGGAAGGCCTCCCAACCGCCGAGCGGCCCGACGGGGTTCGGCAGGTTGGCGGTGTTGGTCAGCACCCGGTGCTGGTGCGGGTACTGGCCGGTGAAGATGCTGGCCCGGGAGACGCAGCACAGCGAGTCGACCACGAAGGAGTTGCGGTACGACGCCCCGTGCCGCTGCATCCACCGCGCGTGGGCCATGGCCTGCAGGAGGTCCATCGAGAAGTCGTCCATGAGCACGAGGACGATGCTCGGCGGCCGGGGGGCCGGCGACGTGAGGGCCAGCCGTTCCTGCTCGCGACGCGACCCACCGACGCTGGCACTGGTCGACATCAGCAGGGCCAGGACCACTCCCACACGCAGGGTTGCGAACATGGCGTCCCCCGAGCTCTTCACCTCCATGGTCCCGCCGCGAGGAGGCCGGGCGCCGCCCCAGAAAGTGCGCATGCCCAACGGATCACCCGGCCGGGCGCGCGCGGGCTACCTAGGTAGCCCGCGCGGTCAGGAGCGCGAGGGGTCGAGCAGGTCGCGCACCAGGGCGTGGATCAGGTCGAAGCCGTTCTCGGTGAGGATCGACTCGGCGTGGAACTGGATGCCGCGGAAGTGCGGGCCGGCGACGACGTGGATGTCCCCCGTCGCCTCGTCCGCCTCCACGCGCACCCCGTCGGCCAGGGCCGTGGCGCCGTCCGTGCGGCCGACGAACGTGTTGTAGAAGCCGACCCGCTCCACCCGGCCGTCGATGCCGACCGGCGACTGCGTGCCCTGGAAGACGATGTCCTTGAACGCCAGCGGGATGCCGAGCCGCTGGCACAGCGTCTGGTGCCCCAGGCACACCGCCAGGAACGGCTGCCCGGCACGCGAGCAGCTCGTCGACCGCGGCCCGGAAGTGCGCGATCTTCGGGTGGTCGCCGTCGCGCGGGTCGCCCGGCCCCGGGCCCGACGATCACCAGGTCGTGGCCGTCGAGCACGCCGGGCCGGTAGTCCTCGTGCCGGACCACCGACGAGGTCATCCCGAGGACGCCGAGGACGTGGCGCAGCATGTTCACGAAGTCGTCCTCGCCGTCGAGGATCACCACCGACTTCCCCCGCAGCGCGTCGTCCGGCACGGCGTCCGCCTGGTCGGTGAGCCAGAACCGCGACAGCCGCTGGTTGCGGGAGTTGAGCGCGATGAGGACGTCCTCGTCCTGGGTCGAGCGCGGCGGTCCCACCGGCCGGCGCGGTCGCCGGCGGCACCAGGCCGAACGCCGACAGGATGCCGCCGGCCTTCGCGTGCGTCTCGGCCACTTCGTACGCCGGGTCGGAGTCGCGCACCAGCGTGGCCCCGGCGGTCACCTTGAGCCGCCCCTCGAGGTCGACGTCGGCGGTGCGGATCACGATCGGGCTGTCGGCGGTCGGGGCACCGGCGGCGTCCCGCCCGAGCAGCGCCAGCGCCGCGCCGTAGTAGCCACGGCCCTCCGGCTCGTACTCGCGGATCAGCCGGCAGGCGTTCTCCACCGGCGACCCGGTGACGGTGGCGGCGTACATCGTGTCGCGCAGCACCTCGCGGACGTCGCGCGCGGTGCGGCCGGCGAGGAGGTACTCGGTGTGGACGAGGTGGGTCATCGGCTTGAGGAACGGGCCGAGCACCTGGCCGCCCTCGTTGCAGATGTCGCACATCATCTTGAGCTCCTCGTCGACGACCATGAAGAGCTCGTAGATCTCCTTCTCGTCGGCGAGGAAGTCCAGCAGCTGCTGCTTCACGTCGGCGCCGGGCACCTTGGGCAGCCGAAAGGTGCCGGAGATCGGGTTCATCCGCACCTCCCCGCCGTGGACGCTGACGTGCCGCTCGGGGCTGGCGCCGACGAGGTAGCGGTCGCCGGTGAAGAAGCAGTAGGTCCAGTACGCCCCGCGCTCGCGCTCGAGCAGCCGGCGCAGCACGGTCAGCGCGCGGTCGGCGTCCCAGTCGGCGACGGTGGCGCGGTAGTTGCGCGCGATCACGAGGTTCGCGCCCTCGCCGTGGCCGATCTCGTCACGGATGATCGCCTCGACCACCTCGGCGTACGCCGCGTCGTCGCTGTCGAAGCCGCCGGTGTCGGCGAACTCCAGGGGTACGTCGGGCAGCGCGGCCACCAGCTCGTCGAAGGCCACCTCGGTCTCGGTGTCGATGTCGACGACCACCAGCGGGGCGCCGTCGTCGTGGGCGGCGAAGCCACGCTCGCGCGACCTGCCGGAACGGCACCGCGAGCAGCCGGTCGAAGCGTCGGCCGGGCGGGGGCGCCCCCTCCTCGAGCGGTACGTCGAGCACGCGCTCGACCTCGCTGCGGGACCCGCCGACCAGGGTCACGGTCGCCGAGTCACGCAGCCGGATGACCGCCCAGGCCTCCCGGCTCCGCACCTCGGCGAGGGCGTGGGCGGCGGCGTCTGCGGGCATGCGCGCACTCTATGCGGCGCGGAGGACCGGTCCGGCCCGGTGCTCAGGTGCTGGCACCCACGGCGCCGGAGGGGGCCGGGGCACGCTGCGGCAGCCGCACGGTGACGGTGGTGCCGCGGCCCTCGGTGGAGACCACGGTGATGTCGCCACCGTGCTGCCCGACGATCGCCCGGACGATGGTGAGCCCGAGCCCGGCGCCCTGGACGGCGTGCTCGGTGGCCAGCGACGAGCGGAAGAACCGGGTGAACAGCTGCGGCTGCTCCCGCTCCGGGATGCCGATGCCGGTGTCCCGGACGACGATCTCGCTGCTCGCCGCGCGGGCGGTCAGCGACACCTCCACGCGGCCGCCGTCGGGGGTGAACTTCAACGCGTTCGAGAGCAGGTTGAGCACCATCCGCTCGAGCTGGTCGGGGTCGCCCTCGTGCACGACGCGGGTCGGACGGCAGGACCAGCACGACCGCGAGGGTGCGGCCGGCGAGGCTGGGCTCGAGGGCGTCGTACGCACCGCGGACCGCCTCGCGCAGGTCGGTGCGGACCGGGTTCATCGTCATCCCGCGCACCTCGACCTGCGACAGCATCAGGAGGTCCTCGACGAGGAGCTGGAGGCGGCGGCCGTTGCGCTCCACCCGGCCGACCAGGCTCGCGCTGGTCGGCGGTGAGCTCGCCGACCGCGCCGTCCTGCAGCAGCTCGAGGTAGCCGTTCATGCTGGTGATCGGGGTGCGCAGCTCGTGGCTGACCGTCGGCCACGAAGTCGGCCTTGACCCGCTCGAGCTCGCGGAGCCGGTCGACCGCCGACCGCTCGTGCTCGAGGGCGGTGACCAGGGCCCGGTGCGCGGCCTCGCGCTCGGTGACGTCGTCGGCGATGCAGAGGTGGCCGGCCGGGCGCGCCGTGGTCGTCGTGGACCGCGGTGACCGTCATCCGCAGGGCCCGCTCCTCGCCGTCACCGCGCCGGAACTGCCAGAGGGTCGCCGCCTCGTCGCGGCTCGACCATCGCTGCGCAGAGCTCGGCGAAGACCGGTGACGTGCCGAGGCGCTCGCGCCTGGCGGGCCAGCTCCTCGGCCGGGAACAGGTGGTCGGGCAGGGTGCCGACGACCTGGCCGGCCGAGAGCCCGAGCACCACCTCGGCGCCCGGGTTGAACACCGCGATCCGGCCCTCGCGCGTCGGTGGCGACCACGGCGGTGCCGGTGGCGGCGGAGACCAGCCGCTGGAGCGTGCGGGCCTGGCTCTCGGCCCGCACGGCCGAGAAGCGCTGCTGGGTGACCATGACCGACAGCGGCAGCAGCAGCAGCGCGCAGTCGATGAGGAACAGCTGGAGGAAGCCGCCGGCCAGCTCCGGGGAGATGTCGTAGCGCGACCGCAGCCCCCAGACGGGACCGACGTGGAACGCGGTCATCGTGGTGGCCACGGCGCCGACGCCGACCAGCAGCAGGCTCGCCTCGCGCAGCGTGCCGCGGAAGGCCAGCCAGGCGAACATCGGCATCACCGCGAAGACCACCGGCGGCGCGGCGGCGAAGAGGAAGACGAGCACGGTGATCCCGAGCGTGAGCACGGACTGCACGATCCGCTCCCGCGGGTCAGCCAGCGGCGGGAACTGCGGCGCCTCCACGAACAGCGGGAGCAGCACCATCAGCGCGGCGGCGTACGTGCCCGAAGGCACGCGACCACGGCCAGCAGCGGGTCGCCGCGGTGGGCGACGCCGACCGTCACCGCGGTGCCGACCGCGGCCACGCCGGCACCGAGGGTCACCGATGCGACCAGACGCGAGACGTCGCCGGGGACGAGCAGGCCGACGCGCGGCTTGTCGAGGTTGTGGTGCAGCCGCCAGCGGACGGTCCACGCCGACGCCGCGCAGATCAGGCTGAACGCGACCGCGACCGCCGGCGGGTAGCCGTGCAGGAGCAGGGCGAGCAGCACCAGCAGGGTGCTCGCGGCGAGCGCGGCCGCGGCGCTGCGCGGGTGGGCAGACCAGCAGCAGCCCGGCGACCAGGCCGGCCGCCGGCCAGGCGACCGCCACCCGGGAGTGGGCGTCGACCGAGGCGAGCGCCAGCCAGGTGGAGGCGAAGATCGCGAGCAGCAGCAGCGGCACGCGGTGGCGCCGCGCGCGGCGCACGAGCCGGGCGCGGGTGGCACGCGATCGCCTCGGCCACGGGCGCGGAGATGGTCCCGAGCATCGCCGTTCCCTCTCCCTCGCTGCAGACGACCGTCCCAGTATCAGGGGCTGGAGAGGGCGCGCAGCGCGAATTCGAAAGAACTGCTACCCGATTGTCACAGAGCCTTTACCGCGTTGAGTAGTTTGCCCATCGAGTCCTTCGCGTCCCCGAAGAGCAGGGTGGTGTTCGGCTCGAAGAGCAGCTCGTTCTCGATGCCGGCGAAGCCCGGGCGCATCGACCGCTTGAGGAAGACGACCTGCTTGGCCTCGTCGGCGTTGAGGATCGGCATCCCGTAGATCGGCGCACTGGGCGTGGTCCTCGCCGCGGGGTTGACCACGTCGTTGGCGCCGACGACCAGGACGACGTCGGCGTCCTTGAAGTCGCCGTTGATGTCGTCCATCTCCTTGAGCTGCTCGTAGGGCACCTGGGCCTCGGCGAGCAGGACGTTCATGTGACCGGGCATGCGGCCGGCCACCGGGTGGATGGCGTAGTCGACCTTGACGCCCCGCTCGCCGAGCACGTCGACCAGCTCCCGCAGGGTGTGCTGGGCCTGGGCGACGGCCAGGCCGTAGCCCGGGACGATGATCACCCGCTCGGCGTAGTTGAGCATGATCGCGACGTCCTCGGGCGTGCCCGAGCGGACCGGCCGGTCGGAGGCCTCGCCGGCGCCGAGCGTCGAGCCGCCCTTGAGGGCGCCGAAGAGGATGTTGGCCACCGAGCGGCCCATCGCGTTGGCCATCAGCAGGGTGAGGAAGGTACCCGAGGCACCGACCAGGGTGCCGGCCACCAGCAGCAGGGTGTTGCCGAGGATGTAGCCGCCGGCCGCCACGGTCAGACCGGTGAACGCGTTGAGCAGCGAGATGACGATGGGTACGTCGGCACCGCCGACCGGCAGCACCAGCAGCACGCCGATGGCGAGGCCGAGCAGGGCCAGCACCACGCCGATCCACACCTCGGGCCCGGTGACCACGAGCACCGAGAGGACGATCGCGGCGAGCAGGGCGCCGCCGAAGACGATCGGCAGACCGGGGAAGACCACCGGGCGGGACGTCATCAGGTCCTGGAGCTTGGCGAAGGTGATCAGCGAGCCGGCGAACGAGACCGAGCCGACGACGATCGTGAACGCGGTCGCCGCCAGGTCGAAGGACGCCGTCCAGGAGCCCATGTGCTCGAGCTCGAGCAGCGCCACCAGGGCGGCCGCGCCGCCGCCGACGCCGTTGAACAGCGCCACCATCTGCGGCATCTGGGTCATCTGCACCCGCTGGGCGCCGTACACGCCACCGGCGGTGCCGAGCGCGACCGCGAGCAGGATCAGCGCCACGTGGTCCAGGTCGGCGTAGAAGAACGGCACGACACAGGCCACGACGGCGGCGCCGGCGCCGATCAGGTTGCCGGTGCGTGCGGTCTTCGGTCCCGAGAGGCCCTTGAGCGCGAGGATGAAGCACACCGCGCAGGCGAGGTAGACCAGCTGCACCCAGACCGGCATCAGGCGGCTCCCCCGTCAGGACCGGCGGACCCGGGGCACCCGGTGGCGGCCGGCTTCGGCTTCTTGCGGACGAACATCTGGAGCATCCGGTCGGTCACCACGAAGCCGCCGACCATGTTGACGGCGGCGAGCACGATCGCGATCAGCCCGACGGTGAGGCCCAGGGCGTTGTCGGTGGCGCCGGTGACCAGGATCGCGCCGAGCAGGATGACGCCGTGGATCGCGTTGGCGCCGGACATCAGCGGCGTGTGCAGGGTGGAGGACACCTTGGAGATCACCTCGATGCCGACGAAGACGCTCAGCACGAAGATCGTCAGCCAGACGACGGCCTCGTTCACGGGTTCTCTCCTTCGGTCGGCGCACCCTCGACGGCGGTGCGCGTCGCCTCGTGCACGATCGCGCCGTCCCGCGTCACGCACGACGAGGCGACGATCTCGTCCTCGACGTCGGGGGCGAACGTGCCCGGCTCCACGCCCTCGCCGGTGGCGGTCATCAGGGTCAGGATGTTGACGATGTTCTGGGCGTAGAGCCGCGAGGCCGGCCCCGGCATCTGCGAGGGGACGTTGCTCCCGCCCCAGACCTGGGCGTTCCCGACGCGGACCACCTCGCCGGCGACCGAGCCCTCGACGTTGCCGCCGGACTCGGCGGCGAGGTCGACGACCACCGAGCCGGGCTTCATCTGCTCGACCATCTCCCGGGTGACCAGGATCGGCGCCTGCCGGCCGGGGACCGCGGCGGTGGTGATCAGCGCGTCCGCGTTGGCGATGTACGGCGCCAGCAGGTCGCGCTGGCGGGCGGCCCGGTCCTCGGTCATCTCGCGGGCGTAGCCGCCGGCACCCTCGAGCGTCTCGAGCTCGAGGTCGATCGACTTGGCGCCCATCGACCGGATCTCCTCGGCGGCGGCCGCACGGACGTCGTACGCCCGGACCACGGCACCGAGGCGCTTGGCGGTGGCGATCGCCTGCAGCCCGGCGACGCCGGCGCCGAGCACGACCACCTCGGCCGGCTGCACGGTGCCGGCCGCGGTCATGTTCAGCGGGAAGAAGCGGCGCAGCAGCCCGGCCGCGACGATCGCGCAGCGGTAGCCGGCCACCAGCGCCTGCGAGGACAGCGCGTCCATCGACTGGGCGCGCGAGATGCGGGGGACGTACTCCATGGCGTACGACGTGATGCCGCAGTCACGCAGGTCGGCCACGATCTCCGGGACCTGGTTGCCCGGCAGGAACGACACGGTGGTGGCGCCGCGGCGCAGGCGGCGTACGTTCTCGATCGGCAGCGGCTGGACGGAGACCACCACGTCGGCGGTCTCGAGGGCCCGGTCCTCGACGGACGCACCGGCCTCGACGTACTCCTCGTCGGCGATGAGGGCCGCGGCTCCGGCGTTCGGCTCGACCGCCACCGCGTAGCCCAGCCCGGTCAGCTTTCCGACGAGCTCGGGCACCATCGCGACGCGGGTCTCCCCGTCTCGGGTCTCCCTGGCGACAGCGATCTTCACCCGCTGCAACCTAGGGCACGACGCCCGCCACGACCACCCCCTGAGACCTGTGTCTCACAAGTCTCCAGGAGTCCTCCCCGTCGGAGAGGCGGTCGCGACGGGCGTCGCGTCGTGCGTGGAGGGTGCTCAGCCCTGCTGGGAGAGGTCCACGACCTGCTCGGCCGACGGGGCGTCCGCGTCGACCGGCTCGTTGTAGTCGGTGAACGTGAAGCTGCCCGGCTGGGAGCCCTCGGCCTCGAGCTTCAGGATGAAGTGGTCACCCTCGGTCGCGACCCACGCGTGGCTGGTGTCGCCGTCGTCGGTCTTGCCGGTGAGCTCGATGGCCTCCTTGCCGTCGATGTCGTCGGTGTCGCCCTTCTTGACGTCACTGTCGCTGTCGTCCTTGGTGAAGTCCTCGAGCATGTTGTCGAGGTCGCAGAAGGAGTCGAAGCCGCCCTCGCCCGGCGGGACCTTCGCCCACTTGTCGCCGACCAGCGTCAGGATCTGCTGGGCCGCTCGCGGGGCTGCCCGCCACGCCGTTCCAGAAGGCCTCGTCGCCCTTGAGGAACGACTCCTCGCCGCTGATGAACTGGGCGGTGCCACCGCTGACGGTGATCTCGCCGGCGCACTTGCCGTCGGTGCTCGACGACAGCTTGAGCTTCTGCTCCTTGCCGTCGGAGGTGATGGTCCCCTCCATGGTCAGGGACGTCACGTCCTTCATGTCGTCGATCGCGGCGTTCTTGATGTCCTCGGCCGACTTGTCGGTGAAGCCGTCGGACCCACCGTCGTCCTTGGAGCCGCAGGCGCTCGCGCCCAGCACCACCGTCGTCGCCAGCGCAGCCGCCAGCGTGCTCTTCCCGAGCCTCATGTCATTTGCCCCTCGTCGTGTCGGATTCGTGCGGCCCCAATGGGACCACAGGTACCCGCTGGGGGCGAAAGCATCCGGTTGGCTGCGCTGGGGCTGACTCCGTCCTACCGCGTGCGGACCACGAGCTCGTCGGTGCCGCTCCCGGCACCGAGCGGGACCCGCACCTCGAGCCCCCGGGCTGTGTCGACCAGGCGGGCGTCCACCGTGCGGCCGTCCAGGCGGACCGACCGGACCTCGGTGCCGTCGGGCAGCACCGCACCGATGGTCAGCGCCGTGCGGCCGTGCCGCGTCACCTCGGTGGTGTACGTCGAGCCCCGGTGCCCGGCGACCACGTCGACGGAGCCGTCGCCGACCCGGATGCGGCGGCCCGAGGCCGAGGTCTGACCGGCCGGGACCTGCGGGACCACCGAGACCCGGTCGCGGCCCATGTCCGGGGAGACGCCGAGCCACTGGTGCACGACCGGCCACAGGGTGCCGTAGGAGCCCCACGCCTGCATCACCATCGAGCGCTCGGTGAAGAGCCGGTCGATGTTCGCGCCGAAGTCGCCCCCGGGCACGATCTCGGGCATCGCACCGGGCATCTCCCACAGCGACGGGTCGAGCTGGCTGCGGGCGTTGCCGGCCGTGTAGACGCCCTGCTGGTCGGTGCCGAGCCGGCCGAAGTTGCCCTCGCTGACCGCGGCGATCGCGCTGTTCAGGGTGAAGATGCTGCGCTCGCTCGGCACCGCGGACACCACGCTGTCGCAGCTCGCGCCGGGGTTGCCCGACTCGGCCGACGTCGGGCCGGTGCCGGTGTGGAACAGGCCGAGCTCGTCGGTGTAGCAGGGACGCTCGTGCTGGTCGAGCGTGGTGTTCCCGTGCTCGTCGGAGGCGAGCGGCCGCGAGGGGCGGCCGGGCAGCCGCGGCAGCACGGCGTCGGTCGGGGTCAGCCCGATCCAGTGCCGCTGGAAGACCTTCACGTTGCCGGGGTCGTCGAGGGAGTCGGCGTAGGAGCGCGCGCCGTCGGCGCCGTACCACCAGTCGCCCTCGAACTTCTGCAGCAGGGCCTGAGGCCTTGCCCAGCGCCCACTGCCGGGTGGCCCGGTCACCGCGGGCCCGGGCCAGGTCGGCCAGGTCGGCGTACCCCCGGATCGTGTAGACGGCGTTGTCGAGCTTCTCCTCGCCCATGCCCTCGCGCTCGACGTTGCCGAGCCCCTCGGGCCAGCCGTCGCCGTCGGCGTCGAGCGAGGCGACGTGCTTCATCGCCTTGACGCTGGCCGGGTAGAGGTCGCGCAGGAAGGCGTCGTCGCCGGTCCAGCGCCACACCAGCGCCACCGCGGAGGGGTACTTCGAGGACTCGTCGGTGTTGCCGGCGTCGGCGTTCGCGCCGAAGTAGACCGCGCCGTCGGGGGTCACCTCGTGCACGATCTTGCCGCTGCCCTCGTTGACGATCTCGGACACGTCGCGCAGCGCCCGCAGGTGCGCCTTGATCGGTGCGAACTGGCCGGCGGCCACCGCGGCGAAGGCGGTGTACTCGCCGTCGGTGCCGAACAGCCACGGGTAGTCCGGCCAGCCGGCGCCGAGCCAGCGCATCGAGTCGAGGGTGCCGACCGGCGGCGGGTAGGCCTTGCCGGCGTTGACCACGCGCAGCTTCGGGTCGTCGACGCGCTGGTCGGAGGAGGCGAGCATCTGCTTGGACCAGCGCACGCTGGCGGCCAGCTGCGGGTCGCCGGGCAGGTCGACCCGCGTGTGCGCGTCGATCCGCTGGCGGGTGGCGACCTTGCGGGCCAGGGCAGCGGTCGGGTCGTCGAGCAGCGTCCGCAGCGCGGCGCGGGCTCCGGCCGGGCCGGTGGTGGAGCCGCCGACGCCGAACCACAGCGTGCGGACCTCGCCGGCCTTGAGCCTGACCTGGTAGGCGAGCTGCCCGCCGGCGCCCTTGCCGTACGCCGTGTCGTCGCAGCGCGGCGGCTGGGGCGGGGCGTCCGGGCCCGAGGCCGGGCAGATCACGGCCGGGTCCTGGGGGCCGCGGAAGTCCTTGCCGGTGGCGGAGTCGCTCGGGTCGAGGCTGGAGCCGAACGCCGCGGCCCAGTCGTGGGACTCGCCGTTGGAGGCGGGCGGGGTGCCCTGGTCACGGAAGAGCAGGTGCCGTCCACTGACGGTGGCGGTGTCGGCGAGGTTGACGTCCTTCTGGCTGGGGGTCGTCTCGCCCCAGGGGTAGGAGCCCATCAGCTCGGAGTGCGCGTCGGCCCGCAGGGTCACGGTGCGGGTCGTGTCGGAGCGCAGGCTGAGGCCGACCAGGCTGCCGGAGACGCCGTCGGGGGCGAGGTCGGTGCGGCTGGCGGCGACGCCGTCGGTCACCGGCAGGTCGGTGCGCACGTAGCCCCATCCGGAGGTGGTGCGGGTGCCCTTGCCGATCCAGCTGTCGTTGATGCCGAACCACATGCCGTCGAGGAGCTTGAGGTTGGGCAGCCAGAAGCCGCCCATCTCGCCTCTGGTGTGGAACCCGGCGGCGGGGTAGCGGCCGTCGGCGGTGCCGAGCGACCACGCCCGGTCGCCGGTGACGACGTACCTGCGGTCGGAGAGGCGGGTGGTCTCCGACAGCTCGGGCGAGCGGGCCAGCGCCCCGTCGACGACGGGGCCGGGCGCCGCCTGGGCGCCGGCGCCGGACGGCGGGAGGCTGGCAACGCCGAGGCCGGCGAGGAGGGCGACGGCGGCCGCGGCGGCCGTGCGTGGCGAGCGGAGGGGTGAGGCGGGGAGACGGTCCGAGAGGGGCATTCGTCCGGTCTATACCTCTCGCCGCTTCGGGCGCAAGAGGTCTCGACCGCTCAGCGTCCGGTCAGCCGCGCCTCGATCTCGCGAACCCAGTGCGGGACCAGGGCGCCGGCCCTGCCCTGGCGGGACTCGTGGAAGAGGGTCGCACCCTCGCTGCGTTCGAGGTTGAGCTCGAGGGTGCGGGCGCCGTGCATGCGGGCCTGGTGCACGAAGCCGGCGGCCGGGTAGACCACGCCGGAGGTGCCGATGGAGACGAACACGTCGGCCCGGGTGAGCGACTCCAGGATCAGCTCCATGTCGTAGGGGATCTCGCCGAACCAGACCACGTCCGGCCGCAGCTCGCTGACCCCGCAGCGCGGGCAGGGCGGGAAGTCGTGGAGCACGTCGGACCACGGGGTGCGCTGGCCGCAGCCCCGGCAGAGCGCCGACAGCAGCTCCCCGTGCATGTGGACGACCCGCTCGGACCCGCCGCGCTCGTGGAGGTCGTCGATGTTCTGGGTGACCAGCAGGAGGTCCTCGCCGAGCAACTGCTCGAGCCGGGCCAGCGCGCGGTGGGCGGCGTTCGGCTCGACGTGGCGCAGTGCCGCACGCCGGGCGTCGTAGAACCGGTGCACGAAGCCCGGCTGGGCGTCGTACGCCTCGGGCGTGGCGACCTCCTCGACGCGGTGGCCCTCCCACAGGCCGTTGGCGTCGCGGAACGTCGGCACCCCGCTCTCCGCCGAGACACCGGCGCCGGTGAGGACGACGACGCGCAGGCTCATGTCGCGGGCGATCCAGCGGGAAGACGAGTCACGCCTCGACCCTACTGAGCCGCGACGTGGAACCGGCACGGCGTCCACGGCGTCACAAGGACATGAAGCCCGTCGCGGCGGTCCTTGCCGCTCTCTGCCTCGCATCCTCGCTCGCGGGCTGTGGCGACGACGACGTCACGGCGGGCGACCCGGCCGAGCACGCGTACGACGGGCCGCTGGTCGTCTCCCCCGGCGAGGCCGTGCACCCGCGTGCCGGGGCCGCCGGCAACGTCGTCGACTGCACCACCTGGGGCAGCGGGGGCACCAGTGGCACCGGGGTGTACGCCGAGGGGGCGACCGCGGACAGTCCCGCGAAGGCGCTGGAGGTCGCCCGGAGCGAAGGAGGCTTCGGCGGGGTGCAGGAGGGCCTGCTGGTGGCCGGGCAGGAGGACGACCGCGTGCTCTACGTCGTCGAGGTCGAGGGCGTGGTCAAGGAGGCGGTGATCGTGCACGACGGGCCGGCCACCAAGGGTGCCGGTGGCCCCGGGTGGTACGTCGAGTCCTGGGCGCACTGCGACTACGCCGAGCTCCCCCGCTCGTTCACGGACTCGATCGGCCTCCAGGTCTGGCAGGACGCGAACGGCCACGCGGTCCCCACGACCACCCTCGAGTCCTGGACGGGCCCGGAGCACTGCGACTGGCAGTCGATGACGTTCCTCGACCTGGGCACGGCGACGTACGTCCGCGAGCCGCAGCCGGACCTGGCCGACTACTTCGCCGAGCGGTACCGGGCGCACGCCACGTTGCCGGCCGACGCGGTCGACACCGGCTACCAGCGGGACGGCGACCACCTGTGGCTCTCGCCGGACGAGAAGCGGGCCTTCGTCGGCATGCGCTCCGACGTCGAGGTGTGGCCGCGCACGGTGCGTCCGCTGGGCTGCGACTGAGCGTGGGGCATCGGCTATCCTCCGGGTACATCTCGGCGCCCCCCTTGCGAAGGAGCGAGCCGTGATGGTCTCCCCCCATCCAGGACGATGGACCGATCGCGAGGTCGACGACCTCCTGTCCGCCCTCGACCATCTCCCGGCGATGATCGCGTACTGGGACAAGGACTGCCTGAACCGGATCGCCAACGCCGCGTATGTCGAGTGGTTCGACATGGCTCCGGCGGAGATGTACGGGATGCACATCCGAGACCTTCTCGGGCCGACGCTCTACCAGATGAACCTTCCCTACATCCGAGGTGCACTGGCAGGCGAGCCCCAGCTCTTCAACCGGACACTGGTCGACACGTACGGACGCACCCGCTACACCCAGGCCTCCTACATCCCGCACACGGTCGGGGACCGCGTGGAAGGGTTCTTCGTCCTGGTGACCGACATCTCGGAACGTGTCCGGGCCGAGGAGGCCCTGGCTGAGAGCATCGCGAACACCGCCTTGCTCAACGAGCGTCAGCGCATCGCTGCCGACATGCATGACATGGTGCTGCAAAGCCTGTTCGTCGCGAACCTCCAGCTGAGCGCTCTCGCCCGGGACCTTGATCCCGCCAGTGCACAGCGGGCGAACGCGGTCATCGATCAGATCGATGAGGCGATGTCGACCCTGCGCGGGTCGATCAGCGGCCTGACCCGACGGATCGCCCCCGAGCAGTTCCTGGCCGACATCCGGCAAGTTGTCGACAAGAGCGCGGTGGGCCTCGGGTTCGCGCCCACTCTGACCATCGACGGACCTCCCGGCCTGATCCCACCCACAGCACGCCCCGAGATACTGGCCGTCCTGCAGGAGGCGCTCAGCAACGTCACCCGGCACGCGTCGGCCACAGCCGTGAACGTGACGATCACGAGCCTCGGGCCCGAGATCCGCCTCATGGTGACCGACGACGGATGCGGTATCGGTGATGTGCATCGGTCGAGTGGCTTGGCCAACATGGAGGCCCGCGCCCGGCAACTCGGCGGGACCTGCTCGGTCACGAACAACGACCCGCACGGCACCATCGTCGACTGGCGCGTGCCACCGATCTCACCCGACAGCGCAGCCGCGGGCCCGACCGTTCGGCAACCCTCACCCGGAAGTGCCAGGTCTTCGACGGCGTGAGGGGCCGAACCTACGAGGGGATCGACGCTCAGTCGGCGACTCAGTAGTACCAGGGGAACGGCGACCAGTCGGGGTCGCGCTTCTCGAGGAACTGGTCGCGTCCCTCCTGGGCCTCGTCGGTCATGTAGGCCAGCCGGGTGGTCTCGCCGGCGAACAGCTGCTGGCCGACCAGGCCGTCGTCGATGAGGTTGAAGGAGTACTTCAGCATCCGCTGCGCGGTGGGGCTCTTGCCGTTGATCTTGCGGCCCCACTCCAGCGCCTCGGCCTCGAGGTCGGCGTGCGGGACGACCCTGTTGACCATGCCCATCCGGTGGGCGTCCTCGGCGGTGTAGGTCGTCGCCGAGGAAGAAGATCTCGCGGGCGAACTTCTGGCCGACCTGCCGGGCGAGGTACGCCGACCCGAAGCCGCCGTCGAAGGAGCCGACGTCGGCGTCGGTCTGCTTGAAGCGGGCGTGCTCGGCGCTGGCCAGGGTCAGGTCGGAGACGACGTGCAGCGAGTGGCCGCCGCCGGCCGCCCAGCCGTTGACCAGGCAGACCACGACCTTGGGCATGAACCGGATCAGCCGCTGGCACTCGAGGATGTGCAGCCGGCCGAGCCTGGCCTTGTCGATCGGGTTCGGGGCGGCGCCGGCGTCGGTGTGGCCCTCGGTCTCGTACTGGTAGCCCGGCCCGGCCGCGGATCCGCTGGTCGCCGCCGGTGCAGAACGCCCACTTGCCGTTCTTCTCGCTCGGGCCGTTGCCGGTGAGCAGCACGCACCCCACGTCGCTGGAGGTCCGCGCGTGCTCGAGCACCCGGAGCAGCTCGTCGACGGTGTGCGGCCGGAAGGCGTTGAGCACGTCGGGCCGGTCGAAGGCGATCCGCACCGTGCCGTGGGCCTTCGCGCGGTGGTAGGTCAGGTCGGTCAGGTCCTCGAAGCCGGGCACGTCCTGCCAGGCGTCGGCGTCGAAGCTCTCGGAGACTCCCTCGATGGCGCTCATGGCGAGCAGGCTATCGGCGTCCGGCGCGCGTCGTACGGTGTTGGGCGGCATGACTCTGAGCGGCGAGTACGAACCCAGCCCGGAGCAGTGGGTGCGCGACCAGGTGGCGGCGTACGAAGCGAGCGGCGGCCGCGAGGCCAACGTCCTGCGCGGCAGCCCGGAGTGGCCGATCGTGGTGATCACCTCGCGCGGCGCGAAGTCGGGCAAGCTGCGCAAGAACCCGGTCATGCGGGTCGAGCACGACGGCGTGTACGCCGCGGTCGCCTCCCAGGGCGGCGCGCCGAAGCACCCGACGTGGTACCACAACTTCGTCGCCCACCCCGAGGTCGAGCTGCAGGACGGCCCCGAGCCGCACACGTACGTCGCCCGGATCGCCGAGGGCGCCGAGCGCGCGGAGTGGTGGGAGCGGGCGGTGGCGCAGTACGCGCCGTACGCCGAGTACCAGAAGAAGACCGACCGCGAGATCCCGGTGTTCCTGCTCGAACGCTACGTCGTAACCGCCATCATGGGCCGGTGACGCCGATCGGCCCCCGTCCCCGGTGCCGCGCTCGCGGAGCCGCTGCGCAGCCCGCCGGCCCGGTGGGTGGTCGCGCTGTCGCTGGCCAGCATCGGGCTGTGGGCCGGCTTCTTCGGCCCGATCCAGGTGCTGCTCGCCCAGCAGGCGGAGGCGATCGACGCCGACCACAAGGCGTTCGTCTTCTCCCTGGTGACCGGGCTCGGCGCCTTCGTCTCGGTCGTCTGCAACCCGCTCTTCGGCGCCTTCTCCGACCGGACCACGCTGCGGCAGGGCCGTCGCCTGCCCTGGGTGGCCGGCGGTGCGCTCGGCGGCGCGGCCGCGCTGCTGCTGCTCGCGGTGGCCGACTCGGTCGCCGTGATGGCGCTCGGCTGGTGCCTGGCGCAGGCCTCGCTCAACGCGATGCTGGCCGCGGTCACCGCGACCGTGCCCGACCAGGTGCCGGTCGACCGGCGCGGCCTGGTCGGCGGCATCCTCGCCGTCGCGCAGACGGTCGGCGTGGTGGGCGGCGTCGGCATCGCCTCGGCCACCGGCAGCATCGCCGCCGGGTACGTCGCGACCGCCGTCGTGCTGCTGGTCCTCGCGGTGCCGTACTGCCTGGACTCCCGCGACATCGCCCTCCCCCGCGAGCTGCGCCCGGCAGTTCGCCTGGGGCTCGTTCCTGCGGTCGTTCTGGGTCTCGCCGCGCGAGCACCCCGACTTCGCCTGGGCCTGGCTGACCCGGATGCTGGTCAACCTCGGCAACGCCCTCGGCACCCTCTACCTGCTCTTCTACCTCGACGACGCGGTCGGCTACGACTCTCCCGAGGACGGCGTCTTCGTGCTCACCGCGTTGTACGCCGCGACGCTGGTGCTCACCACCGTCGTGTTCGGCGGCTGGAGCGACCGGCTGGGGCGGCGGAAGGTCTTCGTCATCTGGTCCGGGCTCGTCTCCGGCACCGCCGGGCTGGTGCTGGCCGGCACCCAGACCTGGCCGGGCGCGCTGGTGGCGGCGGTGCTGCTCGGCTGCGGCTACGGGATCTACACCTCGGTCGACTTCGCGCTGATCACCCAGGTGCTCCCCGACGCCGAGGCCCGCGCCAAGGACCTCGGCGTCATCAACATCGCCAACGCGCTGCCCCAGGTGATCGCACCGGTGATGGCCACCGCCGTGCTCGCGCTCGTCTCCGCCTCCGGCGGATCGGTCGAGACCAACGGGGCGTCGTACTCGGTGGGCTTCGGGGTGCTCTACGTCGTCGGCTTCGCGATGAGCGTGCTGGGCTCGGTGCTGGTCACCCGGATCCGCTCGGTGCCGTGAGGCCGGCGTGAGGCCGGGGTGAAGCGGCCTCAGGTGCGGGCGATCGAGGCGGCCAGCGCCACCAGGTGACCCAGCCGGGCCAGCTCGGAGTCGAGCACGTCCGGCCCGCCCCGCCGCCCGAAGACCACCATCTCGTCCTCGCCCAGCGGCGCCGCGGCGAGCACGTTGTTGTCGTCGGCGGACTCGAGCCGGTCGGCCCGCTTGATCGGCTGCCAGTCGAAGACGTCCGGGGCGGCCGGGGTGGCGTGCAGGACGTCGGCCGCCTCGTCGCCGTTGCGGCGGATGCGGGCGCCCCAGTCGGCACGGAAGGTGTCGGGCAGCACCTCGACCAGCCGGTTCAGGGCGTGCTCGGGGTGCGCGGTCAGCTCCTCGACCGCCTCGAGGTCGAGGAAGAGGTTGCCGCCCGCGGCGTACCGCGAGATCCACAGCACCCGCACGCCGTCGAGCGTGTTGCAGGCCGAGACGATCGAGTCCGGCATGGCGCCGGGGGCGGTCTCGAGCAGGACGTCGTCGATGGCGGTGTCGTGGTCGGTGTGCTCGACGATCTCGATCGCCTCGATGTCGCCGCCGGCCTCACCGATGGCCGAGGCGACGCGACCCAGCGAACCGGGAACGTCAGGGAGCTCGACACGGAGCAGGAACGGCATGGATCGACGATATCGCCCGCGTGCTACGGGAGGATTTCGTCGTCCGCGGACTGAGGACCGGAAGTCCCGTGACCTCCGGGTCTTGTGCGGGCCCGCCGGGAGGAGTTTCGTGATCCTCATGGCGGACAGGAGCGGACGGAAGGCCACCCAGCACGATCTCGAAGCGCCCGGGCCCGACCGGTTGCGCAACGTGGTGCTGGTCGGGCCGAGTGGATCGGGCAAGACCTCGCTGCTGGAGTCCCTGCTGACCTCGTCGGGCGCGATCACCCGCGCCGGCGCGGTCGTCGACGGGACGACGGTGAGCGACTTCGAGGAACCGGAGCAGGCACACCAGCGGTCGGTGTCGCTGGCGGTGGCCCCGCTGGTGCACGCGGGCACCAAGGTGAACCTCCTCGACACCCCCGGGTACGCCGACTTCGGCGGCGAGGTGCGGGCCGGCCTCCGGGCGGCCGACGCGGCGCTCTTCGTCGTCGCCGCGAACGAGTCGGTCGACGAGGCGACCCGACACCTGTGGCGCGAGTGCGCCGAGGTGGGCATGCCGCGCGCCGTCGTGGTGACCAAGCTCGACCATGCCCGCGCCGACCACGACGGCGTGGTGGCGGCGGCGCAGGCGGCGTTCGGCGACAAGGTGATGTCGGTGCTGGTCCCCGTCCACGAGGGCGGCGCGATGACCGGGGTCGGCCACCTGCTCGACCCCGCGAGCGACGACGTACGCCGCGACGCGCTGATCGAGGCGATCATCGAGGAGTCCGAGGACGAGGGGCTGATGGACCGCTACCTCGCCGGCGAGAAGGTCAGCGAGGAGACGCTGCTGGCGGACCTCGAGAAGGCGATGGCCACCGGGTCCTTCCACCCGGTGGCTGCCGGTCTGCGCCACCAGCGGCGTCGGCTGCACCGAGCTGCTCGACCTGGTGGTGGCCGGCTTCCCGGCCCCGGTCGAGCACCCCTCCCCCGAGGTCTACCTCCCCAACGGCAAGGGGGCCGCCCCGCTGACCTGCGACCCCGACGGCCCCCTGGTCGCCGAGGTCGTGAAGACGACGAGCGACCCGTACGTCGGCCGGGTCAGCGTGGTCCGGGTGTTCTCCGGCACGCTGCGTCCCGACCAGCAGCTGCACGTGTCCGGCCACTTCTCGTCGTTCTTCGGCGCGGAGTCCGGCCACGAGGACCACGACGTCGACGAGCGGGCCGGCGTGCTGTCCTACCCCTTCGGGCGTCACCTGGTGACCGCTACCGCACTGGTCGCCGGCGACATCGGCTGCGTCAGCCGGCTGGCCACCGCCGAGACCGGCGACACCCTCTCGCTGCCCGAGGAGCCGCGCGTCCTCAAGCCGTGGTCGGTCCCCGACCCGCAGCTGCCGGTGGCGGTCGAGGCGGCCACCCGCTCCGACGAGGACAAGCTCTCCTCCGCGCTGACCCGGCTGGCCGCGGAGGACCCGAGCCTGCGCGTCGAGCGCAACCCCGAGACCCAGCAGGTGGTGCTGTGGGTGCTCGGCGAGGCGCACACCGAGGTCGCGCTCGACCGGCTGAGCCGGCGGCACGGCGTGAACGTCGTGACCCGCGACCTGGTGGTGCCGCTGCGCGAGACGTTCACCTCCGCCGGCAAGGGACACGGCCGGCACGTCAAGCAGTCCGGCGGGCACGGCCAGTACGCCGTGTGCGACATCGAGGTCGAGCCGCTGCCGGCCGGGTCGGGCTTCGAGTTCCACGACAAGGTCGTGGGCGGCGCCGTACCCCGCCAGTTCATCCCCAGCGTCGAGAAGGGCGTCATCGCGCAGATGCAGCGCGGGGTCCGGCACGGGCACCCCGTCGTCGACCTGCGGGTGACACTGGTCGACGGCAAGTCGCACAGCGTGGACAGCTCGGACATGGCGTTCCAGAGCGCCGGCGCGCTGGCCCTGCGCGAGGCCGCGGAGTCCGCCGGGGTCACCCTGCTCGAGCCGTACGACGAGATCACCGTGATGGTGCCCGACGACCTCGTCGGCGAGGTGATGAGCGACATCTCGGCCCGGCGCGGCCGGCTGCTCGGCACCGACAAGGTCGGCGACGACCGGACCCTGGTGCGGGCGGTGGTGCCGCAGACCGAGCTGGTGCGCTACGCGGTCGACCTGCGCTCGGCGACCCACGGGGCGGGCACGTTCACCCGCACGTTCGCCCACCACGAGCCGATGCCCGAGGACGTGGCCAAGCAGGTGCCGACCACCCACTGAGGATCACGCGCGCCGGGCGAGCTGGTGCTCCGAGTACCTCGCCGAGATCTGGGCACCCCGGCCCACGAGCGCGTACGACGTACTCCCGGCCCGGATCAGCACGGTGCCGACGCGCGACCGCTTGACGGCGACCTCGGCCGGGCTGGCGTCGAGCACCGGCCGGTCCGCGGTGGACAGGGTGAGGCGACCGCCGTCGAGGGAGAGCAGGGCGGGGACGCACTTGTCGCCGCGCAGCAGGCTCTGGCGCCAGTAGACGCCGCTGGTGACCGACCCGGATCCGTTCACGCCCCGAGGGTAAAGGAGTCGACCAGCTCGTACCGCGGCCGCTTCCGCGGGCCCTCGCCGAGGTGGGAGGCGATGAGCGCGAGCTCGGTGACCTCCCAGACCGGCCCACGGTAGGCGTCGAGCAGCCGCACCCACCGGCTCAGCTCGGCCGGGCGTCCCAGCCGGGCCAGCGTGACGTGGGCCCGGAAGCGGCCCCCCTCGGGCGCGGCGCCCGCCTTCGTCGCGGCCGCCCGGGCGCCGGTGGCGAGGCGGTCCGAGCTCGGTGCGGGCGTGCTCGTCGGCCTCCACGCCCGCCCACAGCACCCGGGCCCGTCCGGCGTTCGGGAACGCGCCGCCCCCGGCGACCCGCAGCGCGAACGGCGTACGCCGTCGTCCGGCGCGGGTCAGCCGCTCGACCAGGTCGTCGAGGTGCCGCTCGGCGACGTCCGGCATGAACGCCAGCGTGAGGTGCCACTGCTCGCGCACGGTCCAGCGGAACGCCCCGGCCTCGCGGCGTGGGGCCAGGAACTCCTCGAGGTCCTCGAGCACCTCGTCCGGAGGGACGACCGCGGCGAACATCCTCATGCCGGTGACGGTACTGACCTCGCGTTCCTTGCGCTTACCTCGCGAAACTTCGCGTGGTAAGCGCGAGTTTCACTAGGTACCTAGTGAAACCGACACCCCTCACAACCCGAGGTCGCGGCCGATGAGCTCCTTCATGATCTCGTTCGACCCGGCCCAGATCTTGCTGACCCGGGCGTCGCGCCAGGCCCGGGCGACGCGGTACTCGTTCATGAAGCCGTAGCCGCCGTGCAGCTGCACGCAGTGGTCGAGGACGTCGTTCTGCACCTGCGCGGTCCACCACTTGGCCTTGGCCGCGTCGATCGGGGTCAGCTCGCCCTTGGTGTGGGCGATCACGCACTGGTCGACGTACGCCTGGGTGACCTCGACCCGGGTGAACAGGTCGGCGAGCAGGAACTTGTTGTGCTGGAACTGCCCGATCGACTGGCCGAACGCCGTGCGGTCCTTGGTGTAGGCCAGCGTCTCGTCGAGGATCTGCGCGGCGTGCGCGAGGTTGGTGACCGCCGAGCCGAGCCGCTCCTGCGGCAGCCACTGTCATCATGTGGATGAAGCCGTGGTCGAGCTCGCCGACGATGTTCTCCGACGGCACGCGGACGTCTTCGAAGAAGAGCTCGGCGGTGTCGGACTCGTCCTGGCCGACCTTGTCGAGCTTGCGGCCGCGGGAGAAGCCCTCGCGGGTCGCCTCGACCGCGAACAGCGTGATGCCGCGGGCCTTCTTCTCCGGGGCGGTGCGCGCGGCGACCAGCACCAGGTCGGCGGAGTAGCCGTTGGTGATGAACGTCTTGGACCCGTTGAGGACCCAGTCGTCGCCGTCCTTGACCGCGGTGGTCTTCAGCGCGGCGAGGTCGGAGCCGCCGGACGGCTCGGTCATGCCGATCGCGGTGAGGATCTCGCCGGAGCAGAAGCCGGGCAGCCAGCGCTGCCTCTGCTCCTCGGTGGTCAGGTGCACGAGGTACGGCGCCACGATGTCGGCGTGGATGCCCAGGCAGGAGGGCAGCGCCATGTTGACCTTCGCCAGCTCCTCGGTGAGCACCGCGTTGAAGCGGTAGTCGCCGGCCTCCGAGCCGCCGTACTGCTCGGGGACCTCGAGCCCGAGGAAGCCCTGCTTGCCCGCCTCGATCCAGAACTCGCGCGGGATCGCCTTGGCCGTCGCGTAGTCGTCGAGCTGCGGGACGACCTGCCGCTCGAGGAACTCGCGGACCGAGGATCGGAAGGACTCGTGGTCGGCGTCGTAGATCGTGCGCTTCATGCCGCCTGATCCTACTCGCCGGTAACTGGTCCGGAAATGTGATGGTTGCCTCCCGGTCACGCATCGATGACCCATTGGGTGGGTACCTGTGCTTGGATCGATCCAAGTTTTTTGACCGGGGGTTGGGAAGAGGTTCCGCATGGAGGTCTGGCCGGGGAACGCGTACCCCCTCGGGGCGACGTACGACGGCAGGGGCACGAACTTCGCCCTGTTCAGCGAGGTGGCCGACCGTGTCGAGCTCTGCCTCTTCGACGAGGACGGCACCGAGACCCGCGTCGAGCTGACGGAGGTCGACGCCTTCGTGTGGCACTGCTACCTGCCGGCGGTCCAGCCCGGCCAGCGCTACGGCTACCGCGTCCACGGCCCCTGCGACCTCGACCGCGGGCTGCGCTGCAACCCCAACAAGCTGCTGCTCGACCCCTACGCCAAGGCGACCACCGGCGACATCGACTGGGACCAGTCGCTGTTCGGCTACGACTTCGGCGACCCGACCAGCCGCAACGACGACGACTCGGCCGCGCACATGGTGCACGGCGTCGTGATCAACCCGTTCTTCGACTGGGAGGGCGACCGCGCGCCGCACATGCCCTACAACGAGACGGTCATCTACGAGGCGCACGTGAAGGGCCTCACCCAGCTGCACCCCGACATCCCCGAGGAGCTGCGCGGCACGTACGCCGGCCTCGCCCACCCGGCGATCACCGGACACCTGACCAAGCTCGGCGTGACCGCGCGTCGAGCTGATGCCGGTCCACCAGTTCGTGCAGGACAGCACGCTGCTCGAGAAGGGCCTGCGCAACTACTGGGGCTACAACACCCTCGGCTTCTTCGCCCCGCACGCCGACTACGCCGCCACCGGCGAGCGCGGCCAGCAGGTGCAGGAGTTCAAGTCGATGGTCAAGGCGCTGCACGCCGCGGGCATCGAGGTGATCCTCGACGTGGTCTACAACCACACCGCCGAGGGCAACCACCTCGGCCCGACGCTGAGCTTCAAGGGCATCGACAACCCGGCGTACTACCGGCTCGTCGAGGACGACCAGCAGCACTACATGGACTACACCGGCACCGGCAACAGCCTCAACGTCCGGCACCCGCACTCGCTGCAGCTGATCATGGACTCGCTGCGCTACTGGGTCGACCGAGATGCACGTCGACGGCTTCCGCTTCGACCTGGCCTCCACGCTGGCCCGCGAGTTCTACGACGTCGACCGGCTGTCGACCTTCTTCGAGCTCGTGCAGCAGGACCCGGTCGTCAGCCAGGTGAAGCTGATCGCCGAGCCGTGGGACGTCGGCCCCGGTGGCTACCAGGTCGGCAACTTCCCGCCGCAGTGGACCGAGTGGAACGGCAAGTACCGCGACACCGTCCGCGACTTCTGGCGCGGCGAGCCGTCGCTCGGCGAGTTCGTCGTCCCGGCTGGCCGGCTCCTCCGACCTCTACGAGCACTCCGGCCGGCGACCGGTCGCGAGCATCAACTTCGTCACCGCGCACGACGGCTTCACGCTGCGCGACCTGGTGTCCTACAACGACAAGCACAACGACGCCAACGGCGAGGACAACAACGACGGCGAGAGCCACAACCGCTCGTGGAACCACGGCGTCGAGGGCCCGACCGACGACCCCGAGGTGCTCGGCCTGCGGGCCCGTGCCAGCAGCGCAACTTCCTGGCCACCCTGCTGCTCAGCCAGGGCGTGCCGATGCTCGCTGCACGGCGACGAGCTCGGCCGCACCCAGCAGGGCAACAACAACACCTACGCCCAGGACTCCGAGCTGAGCTGGGTGCACTGGGACGAGGTCGACGAGCCGCTGGTCGAGTTCACCGCGGCCGTGGCCAGGCTCCGCAAGGACCACCCGACGTTCCGCCGCAAGCGCTTCTTCACCGGTACGACGGTGCGCACCGGCGACGGCGAGCGGCTCAACGACATCGTCTGGCTGCACCCCGACGGCCACCCGATGGAGGAGTCCGACTGGAACAACGGGTCGCAGGCGATCGGGATGTACCTCAACGGCCACGGCATCGCCGGCAACGACGTCCGCGGCGGCACCATCACCGACGACCACTTCCTGCTCTACTTCAACGCCGACGGCCCGGCGACGGTGACGCTGCCCGCCCGAGGAGTACGCCGCCGCCTGGGACGTCGTGATCGACACCGGCGGCAACGCGGACAGCTCCACGACGTGCGCGGCCGGGTCGACGTTCGACATCGCAGACCCGCTCGCTGCTCGTGCTGCGCGAGCACTTCGAGCCCGAGGTCGAGGTCGACCACTCCGTGGCCGCGTCGGTGGCGCTGGCCTCCGGCACGACCGAGCGCCGGGCGCCGCGCAAGGAGAAGCGGTGACCGCTGGCGGATCGGGACGCAGCGGTGCCCGGAAGCCGGTGAGCACCTACCGGCTCCAGATCACCGAGCGGTTCGACCTGTTCGCGGCGGCCCGGCTGCTGCCCTACCTGCACGACCTCGGCGCCGACTGGGTCTACCTCTCGCCGCTGCTGGCCGCCGAGCCGGGCAGCGACCACGGGTACGACGTCGTCGCCCACGACCACGTCGACACCTCGCGCGGCGGGCGCGGAGGGGCTGGCCGCCCTGTCCGCCGAGGCCCGCCGGCTCGGGCTCGGCGTGCTCGTCGACATCGTCCCCAACCACGTCGGCGTGGCCACCCCGCACGAGGACCCGTGGTGGTGGGACGTCCTGCAGCACGGCCGCGGGTCCGAGCACGCCCCGGCCTTCGACGTCGACTGGGCGGTGGGCGACGGCCGGATCCGGATCCCGGTGGTCGGCGACGACGACCAGGCGGCCGAGGGCGGCCCGATCGCCCACCTCGCGGTGGTCCGCCGACCGACGGCGACCCCGACAGCGGCGAGCTGCGCTACCACGACCACCGCTTCCCGCTGGCGCCCGGACCGCCGACCCGACCCTGCGCGGCGGCGCCGACCCGGACGCCGTACACGCCCGGCAGCACTACGAGCTGGTCAACTGGCGCGTCGCGGACGACGGCCTCAACTACCGCCGCTTCTTCGCGGTCAACACGCTGGCCGCCGTACGCGTCGAGGACCCGGCGGTCTTCGCCGACTCCCACGTCGAGATCCGGCGCTGGTTCGACGAGGGCCTCGTCGACGGGCTGCGGGTCGACCACCCCGACGGGCTGCGCGACCCCGAGGGCTACCTCGCGGACCTGGCCGAGCTGACCGGCGGCGCCTACGTCCTGGTCGAGAAGATCCTCGAGACCGGCGAGGACGCTGCCCGCCGTCCTGGGCGACCGCGGGCACCACCGGGTACGACGCGCTGGCGTACGTCGACCGGGTGCTCACCGACCCGGCCGGGCAGCCGGCGCTCGACGCGCTGGAGACCCGGCTGCGCGGGCACGAGGTCGACTGGGCCGCGATGATCCACGACACCAAGCGCGCCGTCGCCGACGGGATCCTGCAACTCCGAGGTCAACCGGATCACCCGCGAGCTGCGCCGGCTGGTGCCGCAGGCCCGGATGGACGACGTGGCGGACGCGGTGGCCGAGCTGCTGGCCTGCTTCCCGGTCTACCGCTCCTACCTGCCGGAGGGGCGTGAGCACCTCGACCAGGCCGTTCGCGGCCGCCCGCCGGCACCGGCCGGACCTCGGCCCCACGCTCGACGTACTGCTCCCGGTCCTGTCCGACCCCGCGCGTCCCGCCCGCCCAGCGCTTCCAGCAGACCAGCGGGATGGTGATGGCCAAGGGCGTCGAGGACTGCGCGTTCTACCGCTGGTCGCCGGCTGACCTCGCTCAACGAGGTCGGCGGCGACCCGTCGGTCTTCGCCACCGACCCGGCGCGGTTCCACGGCTGGGCGGCGCACCGGCAGCACGAGTGGCCGCACGCGATGACCTGCCTGTCCACGCACGACACCAAGCGCGGCGAGGACGTCCGCGCCCGGATCACGGTGCTGGCCGAGCTGCCCGACCTGTGGGCGTCCGCCCTCGACCGGCTGCTCGCGCTGGTCCCGCTGCCCGACCCCGGCTTCGGGAACCTGCTCTGGCAGGCGATCGTGGGCTGCTGGCCCGCGGCCGGTGCCGACGGCTCGCCCCGGGCGACCTGCGCGAGCGGCTGCACGGGTACGCCGAGAAGGCGATGCGCGAGGCCGGCGACCGGACCACGTGGACCGAGCCGGACGAGGCCTACGAGTCCGCCGTGCACGCCGCCGTCGACGCGGCCGTCGACGACCCCGCGGTGACCGCCGTCGTCACCGACCTGGTCGCCCGGCTGGCCGGGCCCGGGTGGAGCAACGCGCTCGCCGCCAAGCTGCTGTCGCTGACCGCTGCCCGGCGTGCCGGACGTCTACCAGGGCAGCGAGCTGTGGGAGCAGAGCCTGGTCGACCCCGACAACCGCCGGCCGGTCGACTTCGAGCTCCGCGCCGCGCTGCTCGCCGGCGACGACGGCGAGCGATCACGCTCACCGACCGGCCCGACGACCCGGGCACCGCCAAGCTCGCGGTCACCCATGCCGCGCTGCGGCTGCGCCGCGAACGCCCCGACCTCTTCACCGGCGTACGACGCGCTGGCCGCCGAGGGCGCCGGCCGCCGACCACGCGCTCGCCTTCGACCGGGGTGGCGCGGTCACCGTCGTCACCCGGCTGCCGGTCGGCCTCGCGGCCCGCGGCGGCTGGGGCGACACCGCGATCCGGCTGCCGTCCGGCTCGTGGGTCGAGCAGGTCACCGGCCGCCGCTACGTCCGGCCGGGTGCCGCTCGCCGACCTGCTCGCCGACCTACCCGGTGGCACTGCTGGCGGAGGAAGGCCGATGACCCGGGGACCGTTCGACGTGTGGGCACCGGTGCCCGGAGCGGGTGCGCCTCGTCGTCGACGATGACCTCGGGTCGAGATGACGCCGGGCGAGGACGGCTGGTGGACGCCGGCCGAGCCGCTGCCCGCGGCGGCCGACGCGCCGGACGTCGACTACGGCTACCTGCTCGACGACGACGACCACGCCCGTCCCGACCCGCGCTCGCGCCGCCAGCCGCACGGCGTGCACGGGAAGTCGCGCCGCTTCGACCCCTCCGCCCACGCCTGGCAGGACTCCGCCTGGACCGGGCGGCAGCTCGCCGGCGCCGTGATCTACGAGCTGCACGTCGGCACCTTCACCCCCGAGGGCACCCTCGACGCGGCGATCGGCCGCCTCGACCACCTGCGCTCGATCGGGGTCGACCTCGTCGAGCTGATGCCGGTCAACGCGGTTCAACGGCACCCACAACTGGGGCTACGACGGCGTGCTCTGGTACGCCGTGCACGAGCAGTACGGCGGCCCGGCGGCGTACCAGCGCTTCGTCGACGCCTGCCACGCGGCCGGGCTCGGCGTCGTCCAGGACGTGGTCTACAACCACCTCGGCCCGTCGGGGAACTACCTGCCGCGGTTCGGCCCGTACCTCAAGTCGGGCTCCAACACCTGGGGCGACCTGGTCAACCTCGACGGCGAGGGCTCCGCGGAGGTGCGCCGCTACGTCCTCGACAACGCGCTCATGTGGCTGCGCGACTTCCACGTCGACGGCCTGCGGCTCGACGCCGTCCACGCGCTCGTCCGACTCCTCGCCGGTGCACCTGCTGGAGCAGCTGGCGGTCGAGGTCGCCGCGCTCTCGGCGCACGTCGGGCGGCCGCTGAGCCTGATCGCCGAGTCCGACCTCAACGACCCGCGCATGGTGATGCCGCGCGAGGCCGGCGGCTACGGCCTCGACGCGCAGTGGAGCGACGACTTCCACCACGCCGTGCACGTGGCGCTGACCGGCGAGACGTCCGGCTACTACGCCGACTTCGAGCCGCTGGGCGCGCTGGCGAAGGTGTGCGAGCGCGGCTTCTTCCACGACGGGACGTACTCCACGTTCCGGCGCCGCGAGCACGGCGTCGAGGTCGACACCGCGACGATGCCGACCTGGCGGCTGGTGGTGTGCAGCCAGAACCACGACCAGGTCGGCAACCGGGCCCGCGGTGACCGGATCACCGAGGCCCTCGACGACGACCAGCTCGCCTGCGCGGCCCTGCTGACCCTGGCCGGACCGTTCACGCCGATGCTCTTCCAGGGCGAGGAGTGGGCGGCCTCGACGCCGTTCCAGTTCTTCACCTCCCACCCCGAGCCGGAGCTGGGGCAGGGCCACCGCCGACGGGCGGATCGCGGAGTTCGCCGCGATGGGCTGGGACCCGGCGGTCGTCCCGGACCCGCAGGACCCGGGCACCTTCGCCGCCTCGAAGCTGGACTGGTCGGAGCTCTCCTCGGGACGGCACGCGCGCCTGCTCGCGGCGTACCGCCGGCTGGCCGAGCTCCGGCGTACCCACCCGGCGCTGACCGACCCGTCCTTCGCGTCGGTCTCGTGCACCGCGGACGAGGAGCGGCGGGTGTTCACGATGGCCCGCGCCGACCTGCTGGTGGCCGTCAACTTCGGGTCGGACCCGGTGGAGCTGCCGGTGTCGCAGGCGGAGGTGCTGTTCGCCAGCGGGGACGGAGTCTCCCTGGCCGACGGCGTGCTGGCGCTGGCCCCGCACGCGGGCGCGCTGCTCGGACCCGCGGACGGGCGCTGACCACGCGTTCCTTGCGCTTACCTCGCGGAACTTCGTGCGGTGAGCGCCGGTTTCACTAGGTACCTAGTGAAACCTGCGGCCCCGACAACCGCTGCCGCAGACCCGTCGCCCGCAGCGCACGCCGCCCCAGCGCGAGGCGTACGGCGTCCTCCCCGCCGACCACGCGCACCCGGTCCTGGGCGCGGGTCACCGCGGTGTAGAACAGCTCGCGGGTCAGCAGCCGGGACTCCTCACCGGGCATCAGCACGGTGACCTCGGCGGCCTGGCTGCCCTGGCTCTTGTGGATCGTCATCGCGTGCAGCGTCTCGACGTTGCCGAGCCGTCCGGGTGCGAGATCGATGAGCCCCTTCGTGCCGTTGATGCACACCCGCAGCGACCCGTCGGGCCGGCGCACGGTGACGCCCACGTCGCCGTTGTAGATGCCGAGGCCGTAGTCGTTCGCGGTCACCAGCACCGGCCGCCCGACGTACCAGGTGTCCCAGAGCGGGTCCTCGGTCTCCTCGGTGATCCAGCGCTGCACCTGGCGGTTCCAGTGGTCGACGCCGTACGGCCCGTCGCGGTGCGCGCACAGCAGCCGGTGCCGCTCCAGCGCGGCCAGGGCGGCGCCGACGTCGCCGGCCTCGGCGGCGGCACGGATCGCGAGCGCGTCGGGCAGCAGCACCGAGCGCAGCGCCTCGGCCGGGTGCTCGTCCTCCACGAACACGACCGGATCGCTGCCACCGCGCAGCAGGGCGAGCACGTCGTCGGGGCGGTCCTCGCGCACGGCGAGCGCCAGCGCGCCGATCTCGGACCCGAACCGGTGGGAGGTCTTCAGCTCGGCGACGTCGGCGTGACCGCCCGACGACCAGGCCCTCGACCAGGTCGGCCAGCACCGCCCCGGCCTCGATGGAGGCCAGCTGGTCGGGGTCGCCGACCAGCACCAGCCGGGTCTCGGGACGCACCGCCTCCAGCAGGCGGGCCATCATCGTCAGCGACACCATCGACGTCTCGTCGACGACGATCACGTCGTGCGGCAGCCGGTTGTCGCGGTCGTGCCGGAAGCGCACCGCGGAGTCGAACCGCGACCCGAGCAGCCGGTGCAGCGTGGTGGCCCGGAGGTCGCCGAGCCGGGCGGTGTCGGCCGCCGACAGCCGGTGCGCGATCTCGCCCTGGACCGCCTCCTCCAGCCGGGCCGCCGCCTTGCCGGTCGGTGCGGTGAGCGCGATCCGCAGCCGACGGTCGCCCGCCAGCGACCGCCTGCTCGGCCAGCAGGGCGAGCAGGCCGGCCACCGTCGTGGTCTTGCCGGTGCCCGGCCCGCCGGTGAGCACGGTCGTCCACTGGCGCACGGCGGTCGCGGCGGCCGCGCGCTGCTCGTCGTACGACGAGCCCGGGAAGAGCCGGTCGAGGCTGGCACCCAGCGCGGCCTCGTCGGCGATCGGCGGTGGCAGCCTGCCCGGCGCGGCGGCGCAGGTCCTGCTCGACCTGGCCCTCCTCGCGCCAGTAGCGGTCGAGGTAGAGCCGGGTCTGCTCCAGCCGCAGCGCCTGCGGAGCGGCGAGCAGCGGGCTCGCGGCCAGCGCTGCCAGCCAGTCGTCGAGCGCCGGCCACGGCGAGCCCGTCGCCGTCCTCCCCGACGTCGGCGCGCACGCTCGGCCAGGTCGAGGCACACCGAGCCGGAGCCGACCGCCCGGACCGCCAGCGCGCAGGCCAGCGCGACCCGTTCGTCGCCCTCCCCGACCAGGCCGGTGAGGCGGGCCGCCACGTGCACGGCGGCGGCGTCGAGCACGCCGGCCCGGTTGAACTCCCGCAGCAGCCCGGTCGCGCCGAGCGCCTGGCTGCGGTCGAGCTCGTCCTCGATCGCGGTCATGCCGCCCTCCCGTCGAGCAGGTCGGACAGCGCGAGCACCAGCGCCGGCGGCACCGGCCAGCTGAACACCCCGGCGGGGTGGCCGTCGACGACCGGGGTGTCCGGGCCGCACATGCCGCGCAGGTAGAGGTAGACCGCGCCGCCGAGGTGCACGGCGGGGTCGTACGCCGGGAGCCGCCAGCGCAGGTAGCGGTGCAGCACCACGGAGTAGAGCAGCGCCTGGAGCGGGTAGTCGGAGTGCAGCATCGCGGCGGCCAGCCGGTCGGCGGCGTAGTCGCGGGTCGTGCCCGGCTGCTCCGGGTCGCCGAGCCGGTTGGTCTTGTAGTCGACGACGACGTACTGGTCGCCGTCGGCGTGCGGCACCCGCAGCACCACGTCGATCGACCCGGAGAGGTAGCCGCGCAGTGACTGCCCGCCGAGGGCCGGCTGGTCGAGGCGGTCGGCGTAGGCGCGGAGCGGGTCGTCGGCCGGCAGGTGGGCGCGCAGCAGCGCCGCGACCTCGGCCAGGCGCACGTCCCTCGCCCGCCCGCCCGTCTCGTCGCCGCCGGCCAGCGGGATCTCGAACTCCAGCTCGCGGAGCCGGTCGTCGAGCCCGATCTCGCCGAGGGTCAGCCCGGGGACGAGCGGCCCGAGCGGGGTCGCGTGCAGCGGCAGCATCGCCTCGGCCAGCGCCTCGGGTGTCACGTCCACCGGCCAGAACCCGAGCTGCTCGCGGGTCCGGGCGGCCAGCTCGTCGCGCAGGTCGGCGGCGTGCGGGTCGGCCTCCTCGAGCACGGCGTGCACGAGCGACCCGAAGGTCGCCCCGGCCGGGAGCCCGTCCATCGGGCGACAGGAGCCCGTCGGGGCCGCCGGACGGCAGCTCGGCCGCGGTCGTCACCAGCTCGACCACCTCGTCCTCCAGCCCCGTCTCCTCCGGCTCGCTGGCCACCCCGCCGGCGCCCTGCGGCTCGGCGGCCCGGGTCAGCCCGGAGTACGACGTGCGGCGCCAGGCGATGTCCACCGCCCGGGTGAACGACCGCACGGACAGGCCGCCGGGGAGCTCGTGCGTGACCGCAGGGGCGGCCGGGGGCGACGACCGACTCCTCGACGACCGGCCCGCCGGCCTGCTCCCAGCGGCGCAGCCAGGCCAGCACCTCGTCGTCGGACGGCGCCCGGGAGAGCGAGTCGGGCACGGCCGGGTCGCCCTGCCGGCGCCCGCGCAGCAGCCGTGAGATGCCGCCGTTGCCCTCGTCCCACGACGGCGCCCACCAGGCCACGACCTGGGACTGGGCCCGGGTGAGGGCGACGTAGGTGAGCCGGATGTCGTCGCCGGCGACCTCGCTGCGCCACCGCTTCTGGTTGGCGGCGTAGCCGGCACGCCTGGAGCCGCCGATGTCGAGGCTGCGCACGCCGTCCTCGTGGAAGAGCAGCAGCTCGTCGTCGAAGATGTGCCGGTTGAAGCCGAACGGGAGGTAGACGAGGGGGTACTGCAGGCCCTTGCTGACCCAGACGGTCATGATCTGGACCGCCGCGGCGTCGCTGTCGAGGCGGCGGGTCCGCTCGGCCGTGCGGCTCGCCCCCGAGCACTCCTCGCGCAGCCAGTCGAGCAGGGCCGGCAAGCCGAACCGCTCGCGGTGGGCGGTCTCGTGCATGAGCTGCGCGAGGTGGGCGAGGTCGGTCATGTCGCGCTCGCCGCCGCGCCAGGCCAGCACCCGCTCGGCCATCCCGGCGACCTGGGCGGCCTCGAAGACCGCGGCGACCCCGCGGGCCCGCAGGTGGTCGGCCCACTCCCGCAGCGTCTGGCCGATCCGGTCGGTCAGGGCGTCGCCGCCGGCGGCCAGGGAGGCGGCGGTCTCGCCGAAGAACATCGTGGTCGCCGCGGCCCGCACCAGCCCGGTGCGGTGCGGCTGCTCGAACGCCTCGAGCAGGCACAGCCAGTCGGTCGCCGCCCGCGAGGAGAAGATGTCGAGGTCGCCGGAGTAGACGGCCGGGATGCCGGCCTCGGCCAGCGCCTCGCGGCAGGCCCGCGCGTCCTTGTGCGCCTCCACGATCACGGCGATGTCGCCGGCCCCCAGCGCGCGCCCGTCGTACGTCGCACCCGCGGCCAGCAGCTGCCCGATGTCGGCGGCGAGGTCGCGGGCGATGTGGTCGCGCAGCGCGTCGATGCCGATCGTCTTGCGCTGGGAGATGCCGAAGGGCTCGCGCCGGGCCACCCGCAGCCGGAACGGCGCGTCGTGCGGGGCGCCGAGCAGGCGCTTGCCCTGGTGGTGCGCGGCGACCTCGCGCACCACGATGTCCTCGTGGCCGAGCGCGGCGCCGCCCAGGACGACCTGCAGCACGTCGACCAGGGCCTGGTCGCTGCGCCAGTTCGTGCCGAGGGTGCGCCGCTCGCCGGCGGTGGCCGCGGCCCGGAGGTACGTCGCGATGTCGCCCCCACGGAAGGCGTAGATGGCCTGCTTGGGATCGCCGATCAGGACCAGCGTGGCGTGGCCGTTGAACGCGGCGTCGATGACCTTCCACTGCACGGGGTCGGTGTCCTGGAACTCGTCGACCATCACCACCGACCAGCGCTGGCGCATCCGCTGCCGGGCCGGGGCGTCGGGCTGCTCCAGCGCGTGGGCGAGCCGGGTCAGCAGGTCGTCGTACCCGAGGATGCCGAGCCGGCGCTTGCGCCGCTCCATCTCCGCGAGCACCGCGCACGCGAACTCCACGCGCACCGCCTCGGTGGTGCCGGGGGCGTACTCGTCGGGGACCAGCCGGGTGTGCGGGTTGCCGACCACCTTCGTCGCCAGGTCGAGCGCGGTGGCACGGCTGATCGGGGGCACCTCCGCGCTGCCGCCGAAGCGCTGGAGGTAGAGGTCGTCGACGACCTCGGCGACCAGGTCACCGAGGTCGTCCACCAGGGTCACCCCGGCGTCGGTGTCGCCGGCCACCCCGAGGGAGCGCAGCACGAGCTGGCAGAACTGGTGGGTGGTGGCGATCGTGGCCGCGTCGAACCCGGCCAGGGCGTCGCGGAGCCGCGTGTGCCGCAGCGCCACCTCGGCGGCGTCGCCGCGGACCAGGTGGCCGAGCAGGCCGGGGTCCCCGACCCAGGCCGTCGGGTCGGCCAGCGCCCGCTCGGCGGCGGTCATCTGGGAGCGCACCCGCTCGCGGAGCTCCTGGCTGGCGGCGCGGCCGAAGGTGATCAGCAGCATCTCGTCGAGGCGCGCGGCTCCCTCGGCGACGTACCGCGTGACCAGGCCGGCCAGGGCGTAGGTCTTGCCGGTGCCGGCGCTGGCCTCGAGCACGGTGGTGCCGGTGGGCAGCGGACCGAGCAGGTCGAAGGGCTCCATCAGATCCCCGCCATCTCGAAGCGCAGCATCGGCTCCCACAGGCGCACGGCGTACGCACCGAGCCGGGTGGTCTCGCCCTCGCGCTCCTCACCGGGGCGGGCCGGCTCGAGCAGCGCGGACAGCGGCGCCTTGTCGCCCCACACCCGGGCCTGGGCCGCGTCGGCGTTCTCCCCGTCGTAGCGGCGGGAGAGCCACTTGCCCTCGGCGGCGGCGACCGGGTTGTCACCGGTCTGCCGGGCCGAGGCGTAGGCGAAGGACGTCTTCAGCGGCAGCGGCAGCGGCTCGCGGCGACCGGCGTCGTAGATCGCGACCAGGTCCGCGAGCAGCTCCGGCGCGGTGTGGTCGAGCGGCGCGAACAGCCGGGAGGCCGGGTTGGTGCCGCGGGCGGGGCGACCGATGGTGAGCGCGGTCCAGCTGCGGTCGGGGTCGTCGGCGGACAGCGCGAGCAGCTGGATCCAGGAGGCGAGCAGCTGCTTGGCGTCGAGGCGGGAGTACCCCACGGAGACCAGCCGGTGCGCGTAGACGCTGGGGACCGTGCCGGCCAGCCGTCGCCCTCCCCCGAGGTCGACGTCCACGTCGACGGTCTCCGGCGCCACCTGCCGGTGGGTCAGCGCCGTGATCGCGAGCTGCATCGCGGACTCGCGGATCTCGGTGCCGGTGCGCCAGCCGAGGCGGCCCGGGGGCAGGGTGCCGCGGCGCCACTCGGCCTGGAGCGCGGCTTCCGGGTGCACCCCGGAGAGCATGTCGCGCAGCATCCGGTCGCCGACCGACCACTTCTCCAGGTTGTCGATCTCCACCGGCATCACGTCGGAGGTGCCCTCGACCTCCCAGGGCAGGGTCAGGTCGAGCGCCCGGAAGAAGCCCTTGACGGGATCGCGGAAGAAGGCCAGCAGGTCGGCCAGGGAGACGTCGCCCTCGGGCTGCGCCTCCAGCGGGCCGGCCAGGAAGGCCGGCTGGACGGGGCGTACGCCGGAGGCCGCGCGGGCGGCGACCAGCGCGGTCGGGTCGAACGTGAAGGGACCGGGGGTGCCCAGCGCGCCGGGCTCGAGGTTGGCCAGGTCGAACGGCTGCAGCGGGTGTGTGACGAGCACCCGGTCGCGCACCGGGGCGTCGGTGGTGCGGTCGAGCGCGTCGAGCAGCTCGCCGAGCGGGACGGCCGGCGGCCGGGGCTGGCCGGTGTGCTCGTTGGCGCCGGTGTAGGTCACCACCAGCGACTCGGTCGCGGCGAGGACGGCGTCGAGCAGCAGCTGGCGGTCCTCGGAGCGTACGTCGCGCTCGCCGGTGAGCGGCCTCCGCGCGAGCACGTCGTCGCCGTCGGCCAGTCCGAACCGCGGGAAGACGCCGTCGTCGAGGCCGAGCAGGCAGACGACGCGGTGCGGGACCGACCGCATCGGCACCATCGTGCAGACGGTGAGCGTGCCGGTGCGGAAGTTGGCCCGGGTCGGACGCCCGGCGAGGTGCCGGGCCAGCAGGGCGCGCACGTCGGGCAGCCGCAGCTCGGTGTCGGCCAGGGCGTCGGCGTCCGCCGCGACGCCACCGAGCTCGCGCTGCACCTGCCCGGTCTGCCAGCCGTCCTCGCGGCCGACCAGGGTCAGGCGGTCGATGCCGTCGGCCAGCGCCTCCAGCCAGTCGGCGAGCGGGCGGGTGCCGTCGAGCCGGTCGGTGACCGCGCGCACCCGGTCGACGTACTCGGCGAACCGGCCGGCCAGCTCGATGCGGGTGCTGCCGACGTCGTCGAGCGGGAGGGTGGTGTCGAGCCAGGCCTGCGCGTCGGCGGACATGGCCACGCCGCTGAGCACCCGGTCGAGGCCGGCTCGCCAGGTGTTCTGCTGGTAGTCGTCGAGCCCGAACGCGGTCCGGTGCTCCCGGTCGAAGGCCCAGCGCACGCCGGACTCCCGCACCCAGGCGGTGATCGTGTCGAGGTCGTCGTCGGTGAAGCCGAAGCGGCGGCGTACCGGCTCGGCCTGCGCCAGGTCGAGGACCTGGCTGGAGGTGGCCCGGCTGCCGGCCAGGTCGAGCAGCTGGGCGGCGACGCCGAGCAGCGGGTTGGTCTGGGCGAGCGACCGGTCGGCGAGCCGGACCCGCAGGCGGTGCGCGGGGTGGCCGCCGTCGACGAGGTCACCGAGGCCGAAGCCGGCGGTGATCAGCGGGGCGTAGGTCTCGATGTCGGGGCACATCACGAGGATGTCGCGCGGCTCGAGGGTGGGGTCGGCCTCGAGCATCCCGAGCAGGACCTCGCGGAGCACGTCGACCTGGCGGGCGGCGCCGTGGCAGGCGTGCACCTGGATGCTCCGGTCGGCGGGGTCGTGGGTGCGGCCCGCCGGGGCGGGTGCGTTGGACCGCAGGTCGTGCTGGAGGCGGCCGAGGAGCGTCTCGGGTGCGGTCGGCATCGGCAGGTGCTCGTCGTGCGCCGGGACGGCGGCCAGGGTGCGCTGGAGCTCGCGGCTGTCGCGGCCGAGGGTGGCCAGCAGCGGGTGGTCGACCTGGTGGTGGCTGGTGTCGCCCGCGCGCTCGACGGCGCCGGCGTCCCGGCCGGCGAGCCGGTCCCACAGGGCGCCGCTGGGGTGCGGCAGCCACAGGTGGACGTCGCGGTGCTCGCCGAGCGCGGAGAGCAGCTCGACCTCGGTGACCGGGAGCCGGGTGTGCCCGAACAGGGAGAGCCGGTCGGGCAGGTCGAACGCCTCCGGCTCGTCGTGCAGCCGGGCGAGGGTGTCGGCGTGCCGGGCCTGCGGTGTCGGCGCACCCACCCGGTCGGCCAGCCGGCGCCACAGCTCGGGCTGCCAGGCCAGGTCGGCGTCGAGCGCGCCGCCCGCACCGTCGCCGGCGCCGCCCCGCTCCCAGTCGGCGAGCAGGCCTGGACGCTGCACGGCGTACGCCGCGAACAGGCGGGCGATCCGCGCGGACACGGCGTACCGGCGACCGCGCCGCAGCTCGGACTCGGCGCCGGTGTCGAAGTGGCCGAGGTGCCGGGCGACGGTGGCGCACCACGCCTCGTCGAGCGAGTCGTCGAGCACCGCGAGCAGCGGCCAGGCCAGGGCGTCGGCGGCCCAGGGGTCGTCGTCGGTGATGCCGAGCAGCAGGGCGACGAGGGAGCGCGGCGAGGCGAACCGCACTCCCGCGCAGACGCCGTCGCCCCCGCCCGGCCCGGCGCCGAGCCGATGGGAGAGGCGCTGCGAGAGCCAGCGCTCGACCCCCTTGGCCGGCACCACCACGACCTCCTCGGCGAACGGGTCCGCCAGGGGGGTGGCGAGCAGGTCACCCAGGCCCGCGGCGAGCACGTCGGTGCGCTCGGCGCGGTGCAGGTGCAGGGTCACCGGGGCAGCATGCCACGCGGGACCGACACCGTCCGGCAGGCCCGGATCTGTTGCGGTTTGGTCCCCAACCGCAACAAATCCGGGTCAGAGCATGCCGTTTGTGACCAATCGGCGCGGGTCAGAGCCCCCGCAGCCGCAGCACGACACCGCCGTGGTCGGACGGCCAGAGCCCGGTCGCCGGGTCCCGGTCGCCGACGTCGGTGCCGGTGACCTCACCGCGGTCCACCCCGAGCGCTCCGCCGCTGGCCGAGCGCCCGAAGACCATGTCGATCCGGTGGTCGAAGCCCGACGCGTCCGGGTCGTCCACGGTCTCCGACAGGCCGGAGGTCCAGCCCTGGTTCGCCGGCGCCCACCGCAGCCACTGGTCGGTGAAGCCGCCGGCCCCGGTGATCAGGTCGTACGGCGCCTTGTGCGGCACGTGGTCGATCGGCTTGATGCTGCTGTTGAGCGGGTCGGAGTTGCAGTCGCAGACGAACACGTTCGTCTTCCCGGCCGCCGGGGCGTTGCGCCAGCAGCTCCTGTGCCTGGGCGAGGGCCAGGTCGGAGCTGAATGCCTCGAGGTGCGTGTTGATGAACCGGAACCGCTGCGCACCCGCGCGTACGTCGACCCACTGGTACCCCCGGTCGAACCGGAAGGACGCCCCGGCCACGCCGACGACGAGGTTGTGGCTGTAGATCGCGCCACCCTTGCCCGTCGCGGTCAGTCCGTCCTCGACGTGCATGAGCACCACGTCCCGCATGGTCAGCCGGATGTCGCGGGCGTCCGCGCTCATCGTCCCGTTGAGCGGGCTGCCGGTGAAGCTCGGCGACTCGACATCGGCACGGTCGCCGACGCTGACCGCGACGTACTGCTCACCGCGCGCGGCGAGGTCCGCGAGCAGGATCGCGAGGAAGTCGTAGTCGGTCGTCGTCGCGTTGGGTACGCCGACCTGGTCGAGCTGGAGTGGTCCGTGGCGCCACCACGCGACCTCCTGGAGACCGATCAGGTCCGGCTCGGTCCGGGCGATCTCGTCGGCGAGCAGCTGGGAGCGGACCGGGAAGCTCGTCCGGTCGACGATCGCCCGCGACACGTGGGTGGCGTTGGCCAGCGCGATCGCGATCTGCGTCGGCGTCCCCCCGGCGGCCTGCGCCGCGAGGGCGGCCAGCACCGGGCGGTTGATGTCGGCCCCGAGGTAGAGGTTCCGGGTCATCACGGTCACCGGCTTGGCCGGTCTCGTCGGCTGGGCCTCGGCAGACGCCGTGGTGGCCAGCGGCGTCAGCAGCAGTCCGATCGCACATACGAGCGCCAGCGCCCGTCCCCGCAGAGTTCTCCTCATTGCCCCTCCCAAGGCTCGCATCGTCTCGTCGATACTCGACGCCGCGGGGAGGAGTTGGCAATGGCCCGGTCACCCCACCGCGCATGCTGGGGATGCCCAACGAAGGCACCGCGCCGCAGCGGCCCGACACCTACACTGTCGCCGTGATCCGGGTCCTCTCCGTCGGCGTCCTGCTCGTGGCACTCACCGGGTGCGCCACCGCGGGCCACATGGGCGACCCGGCCGAGCCCGGCCCCGACGCCAGCCAGGAGTTCGGTCCGGCCCGGGTGCAGCGCGCGCTGCTCACCGAGGAGGACCTCGGCGGCCCGTTCAAGGTGGCGCCGTCCGACGACGACGACTTCGACAGCGGCGTGGACTACTACGACCAGCGGTTCGGCTGCCTCACCTCGCTCGACGTACTCGACAACAAGGCCAACGACCCCGCCGACGCGGCCCGGGAGTTCGACACCGGCGTGACGGGCGCGGTGGCGGACGTGCTCACCGCGGTCATCTCCTACCGCTCGGACGACCTCGCCGACAAGGCCATGGACGACCTCGCCCGCGAGCTCGAGCGCTGCAAGCCGGTCGACTACACCGACCCGTCGGACGGCGTCCGCTGGCAGCTGCAGCCGCGCTCCGACGACGAGGGCCGCGCCGACGGCGGCGACCGACAGATCAACGTCGGCGGCACCGGCACGTTCAGCGGGGGCAAGAACGACGTCGACGCAAGCCTCAGCGTGCGCGGCACGGCGGTCCGCGTGGGGCACAACGTCGCCCTGGTGCTGATGTTCGACGCCACCGACGACCTCGGCGACGCCCCGGACAAGATCGCCCAGGCCGCGGTCGACCGGTTGGCCGCGGTGGACGCCGGCGACGACGTGCCCCGGCCCGCCGCCGTGCTCGACGACTACTCGCCGGCCGGCGACAGCGGCGTCGACACCTGAGCAGGTCCCGGCGCCGGTGCCATGATGGCGGCATGGCCGACGCCCCCGCCGATGCCGATGCCGCACGAGGTCCCGAGCGCGTTGCGGAGCTGCGCAAGGAGGCCTTCACCATGGCGCTGTACGTCGCGATCTGCCTGCTGGCGGCGCTGATCGCGCTCCCGGAGAGCGGGGCGGCGCACGCCCACGTCATCGGCATCATCTGGGGCGTCACCGTCGGGCTCGCGCTGGCGCACTGGTTCGCGTTCCGCCTCTCGGCCCGCCTCGTCGGCACCGGCCGGGTGCACCCGCATGACGTCGAGGCGGCCGCGGCCCAGCTGGGCGGCGCCGTCGTCGTGGCGCTGCTGGCGTCGGTTCCCGTCCTTCTCTTCCCGGCCTCGATGGAGCTCGAGGTCGTCGAGCTGCTGCTCGCGGGCTTCGTCGCCCTGGTCGGGTACGCCGTCGCCCGCAGCGGTGGCGCGTCGCTGACCGGGGCCTTGGTCTACGCGCTCGTCGTGCTCGCCGCGGCGGTGCTGATCGCCGAGCTCAAGAACCGCCTCGCCGGCCACTGACGGTCCCGAACTCCCACACCGTCACCGAGGAGTACGTCGCCCCCGGGCGCAGGACCGCGGTGCCGAACTCCGGGCGGTTCGGGGTGTCCGGGAACAGCTGCGGCTCGAGCGCGATCCCGTCGCCCTGGCGCAGCGAGGTCCCGTCCGCGGAGAGCGCGGTGCCGTCGAGCCCGTTGCCCGTGTAGACCTGCAGCCCCGGCTGGTCGGTCCGCAGCTCCATCCGGATGCCCGAGCGCGGTGAGGTGAGCACCGCCGCCGGCGTACCCCCGGACAGCACGAAGTTGTGGTCGATCCCCCGGGCCGCGCGGACCTGGGGGTGGTCGGCGCGCACGGCCGCACCGACCACGGTGCGCGTGCGCAGGTCGAACGGCGTCCCCGCCACCGGCGCATGGTCGCCCAGCGGGATGCCGGTCGCGTCGACCGGTGTGTACACGTCCGCCGCCACGGTCAGCAGGTGCTGGTCGACGGGCCCGGAGCCGGCACCGTCGAGGTGGAAGTAGGCGTGGCTGGTCAGGTTCACCACCGTCGGCGCGTCCGTCGTCGCCGTCAGCGCCACCTCCACCGCGGTCGCGGACACGGTGAAGCGGGCCACCGCCCGGAGCCGCCCGGGGAAGCCCTGGTCCCCGTCCGGGCTGTCCAGGGCGAGCTCGACGTACGACGGGCCGCGGTCCGCCACGGTCCACAGCCGCCGGTCGAACCCGTCGGGGCCGCCGTGCACGTTGTTGCCGCGGTCGTTCGGCACGAGCGTGCACCGGCGACCGTCCACCGCGAAGGAGCCGCCGGCGATCCGGTTGGCGTACCTCCCGATGGTGCCGCCGAGGTAGTCGGTCGAGGCGAGGTACGCCTCCGGTGTCGGCAGCCCGAGCACGACGTTGCGCCGGCCGCCGTACGCGTCGGTGACATCGAGCCGGTGCACCGTCGCGCCGAGGTCGAGCAGGTGCAGCACCGGTCCGGGCGCCGTACCCACCACCAGCCGGTGGACCGGGCGGCCGTCGGGCAGCACGCCGAACTCGGGGTCGCTCATGTGCGCACGCTAGCGAAGCCCCGGCCCCCAGGGCTTGCGGTCGCGGCCGGGGACGGCAGCATGGACCCATGAGCTACCAGCCCTCCGAGTCCCGGTACGACGACATGGAGTACCGCCGCGTCGGCCGCAGCGGTCTCGACCTCCCCGCGGTCAGCCTCGGCCTCTGGCACAACTTCGGCGACGACATGCCGTTCGACCGCCAGGGCGCGATCCTGCGCACCGCCTTCGACCTCGGCGTGACCCACTTCGACCTGGCCAACAACTACGGCCCGCCGTACGGCTCGGCCGAGGAGAACTTCGGCCGGCACCTGCGCGGCGACTTCCGCGGCCTGCGCGACGAGCTGGTGATCTCGAGCAAGGCCGGCTGGGACATGTGGCCCGGCCCCTACGGCCAGATCGGCGGCTCGCGGAAGTACCTCGTCGCCAGCCTCGACCAGTCCCTGCAGCGGATGGGGCTCGACTACGTCGACATCTTCTACCACCACCGGCCGGACCCCTCGACCCCGCTGGAGGAGACGATGGGCGCGCTGCACTCGATCGTGCAGTCCGGCAAGGCGTTGTACGCCGGGATCTCGTCGTACTCCCCCGAGCTGACCCGCGAGGCGGCGGCGATCCTCGCCGACCTGGGCACGCCGCTGCTGATCCACCAGCCGTCGTACTCCATGCTCAACCGCTGGATCGAGCACGAGGGCCTGCTCGACACCCTGGACGACGTCGGCGCCGGCTGCATCGCGTTCTCCCCGCTGGCACAGGGGATGCTCACCAGCAAGTACCTCGGCGGCATCCCCGAGGGGTCCCGCGCCAGCCAGGACAAGTCGCTGTCGACGGACCTGCTCACCGACGAGGCGATCGAGCACATCCGCGCGCTCAACGCGCTGGCCGAGGACCGCGGCCAGAGCCTGGCCCAGATGGCGCTGGCCTGGAACCTGCGGCACCCGACGGTGAGCTCGGTCCTGGTCGGCGCGAGCAGCCCGGAGCAGATGCGGCAGAACGTCGGTGCCGTCGAGCGCCTCGACTTCACCGAGGACGAGCTGCGCCAGATCGACGAGCACGCCACCGACAGCGGCATCGACCTGTGGCGCTCGGCGCGCGAGGAGGGCAGCACCGACTGACCGGACCGAGCCTGCCGGCCCGCGAAATGGCCCGATCGGGCCACTAACGTCGCGGCGCGATGTTCGTTGTGCTCCCGAGAACCTCAGGAGGATCGATGGACGCACCCACGGAACCGGCACCGGACCCCCAGCACGACACGACCGACCTGCTGCGAGCGCTGGTCGACGCGGTGATCCCAGCCCGAGGTGCCCGCGGACGCGCCCGACCCGGTGACCGAGCCGGACGAGGCCTGACCGATCAGGAAGCCGGGTTGTCCGGCGGGCGGTGCCCCCACTCACCCGACCTCGGCGTCCGGTACGTCGCCAGCCAGGTCACGAACTTCACCGCCCACCGCGACCCGGCCGTGTCGGGCATCTCCTCCCACCGCTCGAGCGCCTCGAGCAGTCCCCGGGCGGCCTGGATCTGGTCCGGCCCCGGCGCGTGGAAGCGACGTACCTGCCGCTCCCAGTCGAGGTAGAAGAAGGCGTGAGCGACGCCGGAGCAGCGGTACGGCACGTCGCCGAGGTCGGCGCTGCCCCAGAAGTGGGGATCGTGGGTGGTCTCGGTGCGGCAGGACCGCACCTCGGGCTCGGTCATCCCCCGAACCTAGGCCGACGCGCGGCCCGGCGGGTATCCCCCGATTCGCCCGACGCCGGCACTCCCGGTCACCCTGATCGGGTGATTCCGTCGGCGAGTCACTGCCGGGCGGGCTCGACGGCCCTACGCTGACCGCATGCTCATCCTCGGCATCATCCTGTTCGGCATGCTCATCGGCGCCGGCGCCCAGCTGATCCTCGGACGCGGCGGCGCGGGCATCAACTGGCCGCTCGCCTTCGCGGCCGGCCTGATCGGCTCGTTCGTGGGTGGCCTGCTCATCAGCCTGATCGCCGGCGACGGCCTCGAGCTGCGCCCCAGCGGCATCATCGGCTCGATCGTCGGGGCCGTCATCGTGACCGCCGGCTGGCACTGGTGGCAGGGCCGCTCGGCCCGCACCTCCGCCTGAGCCCCCTGACCGCCCGACGCTGGCCGACGCCGTACGTCGCCACCCGGCCAGGGGCCGGACACCCCTGTCCGTGGCGTGCGGGGTCCAGCACACTGGGCGGGTGACCGATCTGCTCGCGTTCAGCGCCGACCTGCCGGTGGAGTCCGTGCCCGCGGGCGAGGTGCTCATCACCGAGGGGTCGCAGCCGGCCCGGATGCTGGTGCTCGTCTCCGGCGAGGTCGTCGTCGAGCACGACGGCGTGCCGTTCGCCCGGATCGACACCCCGGGCGCGGTGTTCGGCGAGATGTCGGCGGTGCTCGACCGGCCGGCGACCGCGACCGTCCGCGCCGTCGGTGACCTGCAGGTGCACGTCGTCGACGACCCGCTCGGCTTCCTGACCGACCGCCCGGGCGCGGCGCTCGCCGTGCTGCGCACCACCGCCTCGCGCCTCGACGGGCTGACGCACTACCTGGTCGACGTGAAGCAGCAGTTCGCCGACGCCGCGCGGCCACCTCGGCCTGGTCGACCAGATCCTCGACACCCTCGTCCACCACCAGGGCCCGACCGCGCGCACCGGGTCGGCCCGCGACCCCGAGGGCGACCACGACCACGACCACAGCCCGCCGGGCGACGCCGGGTCAGGCCAGGCTGAGGGTCTCTGACTCGAAGACGCCGAACCAGGTCGCCGTCCCGGCCTCGGTGTCGAGGGTGATGTGCGCCGGCACCTTGCCGATCTGCTTGCCGGCGTTGAAGACCCAGGTCCTGCCCAGCCGGGCGTGCCACGAGCCGCCGTCGACCCACGGGGCCTGGTGGATGTGCCCGCACAGCACGACGTCCGGCTGGTGCTCGGCGATCCAGTCGGCGAGGTCCTGGTCGGGGAAGGTACGCCGCCCGTCGTGGCACAGCACCGTCCCGGCCGGGGGTGCGTGGTAGAGCCAGACCCAGCGCGCCGGCCGGTCGACCGCCGCCGCGGCCAGCTGGGCGGCGACCTCCTCACGGGTGACCGGTCCGTCCCACCAGGGGCAGATCGTGAACCGGGTGTCGCCGACGTCGACGCTCGCCCCGTCGACGTGCAACCCCTCGAGGTCGACCCGGCGCAGCCACCCGGCGACCTGCTCGCCGTGCTCCCCCGGGCCGTCGAGGTCGTGGTTGCCGGAGGCGGCGAAGACCGGCGTGCGCTCGGCCAGCCGGCCGAGGTAGGTGGCCAGCACGACGGTCTGCACCTCGTGCGGCACCGGGCTGATCACGTCGGCGAGGTCGCCCACCAGCGCGACCGCGTCGACGTCGGACGAGGCCGCGACGAGCCAGTCGTAGTGCGGCAGGCGGTAATGCAGGTCCGAGACGATGAGGATCCGCATGGCGTGATCCTCCCGCATCCCGACGCGTCGCCGGCGCGCCGTCCGCTGAGCCGTCAGCCGGCCCCGGTCAGGAGCCAGCGCAGCTGCCGCGGCTTCGCCTCGTCGTACGCCGCCCGGCCGCACAGGTCCTCGGGTACACCGGTCTCCCACCACGCGCCGGACTCGGTCCAGGTGAGGACTGGGTGCGGCAGACGACGACGGCCGGACGCCGCTGGGTCATGCGCGACCTCACGAGCCCGCAGGTAGGCCTCACGGAAGTCTGCTGCCGACGAGCCGGACGGCGACGTCCTCGACATGGGCGCCGAGGGCCGCCGCGTGGGCAGCGAAGTCGACGCGCACGCTGCCGTCGGCGCCGGGCCCGGGCGTCCTCGAGCAGGTTGTTGAACCCCTCGGCACCCTGGTTGGTCTGCAGCCGGTGGATCACCGCGTAGCCGCCGTTGTCGCACACGACCGCGACGTAGGGGTGGCCGGAGAACGCGGCGGAGTAGAGCTCGGAGTTGAGCATCAGGTAGGAGCCGTCGCCGAAGAGGGACGTCACCAGCCCGTCGGGGTGCGTGAGCTGACCGGGCCATCGCCGCGCCCCAGGGTGCGACGACCTCGTAGCCCATGCAGGAGAAGCCGTACTCGAGGTCCATCGTGGCGCCGGACGTCGCTGCCGGACCCGGCTTCACGTCGCCGGTGCGCCAGCCGCCGTGCAGCTCGCCGGGCATGCCGCCGGAGGCGGTGAGCACGTAGTCGTCCGGGCTGCTGACGTCGTTGACGACGCCGACCACCTGCGCGTACGTCAGCGCACCGTCCGGCGCGGCGACCGCGCCGCAGGCCGTCGACGTGCGCGTCCCACGCGTGCCTTGGCCTGCCCGCGCGGCGGCCACCCACGGGTCGGCGAACCGGCTGTCGCCCAGCGCGGCGGACAGCTCGACGAGGGTCTCGCGCGCGTCGCCGATGACCGCCTGGGCGTCGTGCTTGACGGCGTCGAAGCGGGCGGCGTTGACCGTCACGATCCGTACACCGGGGGCGAAGCCGGTCCACGAGGAGGTGGTGAAGTCCTGCAGCCGGGTGCCGACCGCGAGCACCACGTCGGCCTCGAGTGGCGAGCGTGTTGGCGGACGCGGAGCCGACGATGCCCAGCGCGCCGCCGTAGCAGCGGGTGGTCGTGCGGCACGAGCGTGCGGCCGGCGACGGTCTCGACGACGGGCACGCCGTGCGTCTCGGCGAAGCGCGAGCGCCTGCGCGGCCGCGCCCGAGTAGCGGACTCCGCCGCCGAGCACCAGCAGCGGCCGCTCGGCGCCGTCGACGAGGGCGACCGCCTCGGCGAGCGTCGGTGACGTCGGGCCGGGGCCGCGGCACCCGGTGCACCCGCTCGGCGAACATCGCCACCGGGAAGTCGAACTCCTCCGCCTGCACGTCCTGCGGCAGCGCCAGGGTCACCGGACCGGCGTCGGCCGGGATCGGTCAGGACCCGGGCCACCTGCGGCAGGCTGGCCAGCAGCTGCTCGGGCTGGTGATCCGGTCGAAGTAGCGCGACACCGGCCGGAAGGCGTCGTTGACCGACGTCGTCGGGTCGCCGAAGTGCTCGACCTGCTGCAGCACCGGGTCGGGCGCACGGCCGGCGAACGTGTCGCCCGGGAGCAGCAGCAGCGGCAGGCGGTTGGCGTGGGCGAGCGCCGGCCGCCGTCACCATGTTCAGCGCGCCCGGGCCCGACCGACGAGCGTGGCGACCATGACCTGGCGCCGGTCGGTCGCCTGCGCGTAGGCGACCGCGGCCAGCGCCATGCCCTGCTCGTTCTGGCCCCGCCAGGTCGGCAGCGTCGTCGCGGACGTCGTACAGCGCCGGGCCGAGGCCGAGGACGTTGCCGTGCCCGAAGATGCCGAACACGCCCGCGAAGAGCGGTACGACGGTGCCGTCGAGGAGCTCGGACCGCTGTGCGGTCATCCAGCGCACCAGGGCCTGCGCGGTCGTCAGGCGGACGGTCTCGCGTCATCGGCAGGGTCCTTGGTCGGGGCCGGAGGGCCGCCCGGGCGGAGGTGACGGGGCAGCGCGGGTCGGGCGCCATGTCGGCCCAGCTGTCCCGCACCCAGCCGTGGGCGGGGTCGTCGCAGAACGCCAGCGCCCGGTCGGCGGCCGGGCCGGCCATCACGTTGAGGTAGTACATCGGGTAGCCCGGCGCGGCGATGCACGGACCGTGGTAGCCGTGCGGCACCAGGACGACGTCGTGGTCACGCACCTCGACGAGCTCGTCGATCGCGGGCGAGCCCGGCGTCCTCGTGCTCGGGGCCGGTGTAGGTGCGGTGGTAACCCGATGCCGCTGCGCGACGGCGTCACCTGGTCCTCGCCGGCGATCCGGTAGTAGTAGATCTCCTCGTTCACCACGGGGCACGGCTCCGAGGCGTCGTGCTTGTGCGGCGGGTACGCTCGACCAGTTGCCCGGCGGGGTGATCAGCTCGCAGCAGATCAGCTTCTCGGCGTGGTCCCAGACCCCGGGCACGCCGAAGTTGGTGACCTGCCGGGTCGCGTTGCCGGCCCCCCGGACCTCGACCGGGACGTCCTCCGCGGGGCCGTAGGCCGGGGGCAGCACCGTGCGTGCACCGCGAGGACGGCAGGGCCACCTCTGCCCCGTCGTCGCTGGACAGCGTCACCACGCAGTCGCGTCCGACGTAGGCGAAGTCGGTCACCGCGGTGAACACCGACTGCCGGCCACGCAACGCGAACGACCCCAGCGGCCGTGCCGGCCTCGTCGGCGACCTCGCACCGAGAGCGCGCCCGCGAGCGGGAGCACGAAGGCCTCGGCGGGGCCGGTGCTGCACGGTCGTGCGGGTGCCCGCGGGGATCGCCAGCACCGTGATCCCCGTCCAGTCCCACCCGGCGTCCTCGGGGGTAGAGCCGGACGAGGGTCTCCGCGTCCGACGGGCTCAGCGGCCGATGCAGCTTCACGGGGTGTCCTCCGGCGTGCGCCGCGCGGAGCACGGACGCGGCAGCGGCGACGGCCCCGCGGACGTCTCCGTCCGGCGGGTAGAGCAGGGCCCGACCGACCACGAGGCCGCGGACGGCCGGCTGCTTGAGCGCGCCGGCCCCAGGACTCGAGGTCCTGCTCGGGGTCGGGACTCGGTACGCCGCCGAGGACGACGCAGGGAAGCGTGGTGGCGTTGAAGACGGTCTCGGGGTCGTCGCACGCGGGCATCTTGAGCCAGGTGTGCGCTGACGTGGTGCCGAGGGCGGAGGCGATGGTGATCGCGCGAGCGAGGGCCGGGACGTCCTTGCGGAGGGTCAGGGTCGCCGTCCTCCTCACGGTGGTAGGGCAACGGCTCGACCATGGCCATGAGCCCGCGGTCGGCGAGCTCGCTGACCGCCTGCGCGCAGCCTTCGAGCGTGCCGGCCACGGACGGATCCTGGTCGTCGATGCGCAGCAGCATCTTGCCGCCCTCGAGCCCCTTGGCGGCGATCGACCGTCGCGTCGTACCCGGTGAACCGGTCGTCCATCGTCCAGGTGGCGCCGTCGAGGCCGCCGCGGTTCATCGAGCCGATGACGACCTTGCCGTCGAGCGCCCCGAGCAGCAGCAGCTCCTCGACGACGTCGGGACGTGCCGAGCACGCCGTCGACGTCGGGGTGGTCCAGTGCCGTCGACGAGCCGGGCCAGCAGTGAGCGCCGGTCGGCCATGGCCATCGCGTCGGCGCCGGAGGCGCAGCGCGCCGCGCGCCGGGTGGTCGGCAGCGACCAGGAAGATCGTGCCGCGTTCGCGAGAGCAGGCGGCCGGGCCGCTTGCGCGCGGCGTAGGCGCGCGTCGACGGCGTCCGGGTCGGTCGCCCGGGCGGCGCAGCAGGCCGCTCCCAGCGGGCGTCGCTCAGGCGTGGGAGCGCGCGGCGTCCTGGTAGCGGGATCCGTGACGGTCATGCGGGGACTCCTCCGTTGGTCACCAGGGCGTCGAGCTCGGCGATGGTGGGCATGGCGTCGGCGCACGCGAGTCGCGAGGCGACGATGGCTCCGGCGGCGTTGGCGTAGTCGGCGATCCGGACCGGGTCCCACCCGGACAGCAGGCCGTGGACCAGGGCACCACCGAAGGCGTCGCCGGCGCCGAGGCCGCAGACGACCTCCACGCGGGTGCGGGCGGCACCACGGTGCGGCTCGTCGGGGTGGCGACCAGCACGCCGTCGCCGCCCATCTTGACCAGGGCCAGCTCGACGCCCGTCGCCAGCAGGCGGTCCGCGGCCTCGTGCGGGTCCCGGGTGCCGACCGCGACCTCGACCTCGTCGCGGTTGCCGACGACGACGGTCACCGCCTCGAGCATCTGGGCGTACTCGGCGCGGGCGTCCTCGGGCGACGGCCAGAACATCGCCCGCCAGTCGAGGTCCAGCACGGTGTACCTGCCCGACCCGGGCTCCGGGCGGCCACGACGCGCGAGCATCTCCAGCTGGGTGGTGCGGGCGGGCTCGACGCTCACCCCGGTGCCGGTGACCCAGAAGACGGGCACGCTCTCGACGAGGTCCCAGGGGACGTCGCCCGGCTCGAGCGTCAGGTCGGGAGCGATCGGGCGACGGTAGAACAGCAGCGGCGGGTCCTCGGGCGGGTCGAGCTCGCAGAAGACGACCGGCGTGAGCAGGTCCTCCGCAGTCCCGACGTACGACGGGTCGACGCCGAACCCGGTGAGCGCCTCGCGGACGTAGTCGCCGAAGCCGTCCGGGCCGACCTTGGTCAGGACCGCCGTACGGCGACCGAGGCGCGCGGCGCCGACGGCGACGTTGGTCGCGGTGCCGCCGAGGAACTTCTGGAACGTCGTGACGTCCTTGAGCGGCCCTTCCTGGAGCGGGTAGAGGTCGACCCCCACGCGACCCACCGTGAGCAGATCCAGCTCGGGCATCGGAGGTCCTTACTTCGAGGTCGGGAAGTGGAAGCTGGCGTCGCTGGCGTGGCTGCTGCGGGGCCAGCGGGCGGTGACGACCTTGGCGCGGGTGTAGAAGCTGACGCCCTCGGGGCCGTGGATGTGCTTGTCGCCGAACAGCGAGGCCTTCCAGCCACCGAAGGAGTAGAAGGCCATCGGGACCGGGACCGGCACGTTGATCCCGATCATCCCGACGTGCACCCCGCGCTGGAAGGTGCGGGCCGCCTCCCCGGAGTTGGTGAAGATCGCGGTGCCGTTGCCGTAGGGGTTGGCGTTGATCAGCGCGATCGCCTCCTCCACCGTCTCCACCCGCACCACCGAGAGGACGGGACCGAAGATCTCCTCGCGTGTAGACGTCCATGCCGGTGGTGACACCGTCGATCACGGTCGGGCCGACGAAGAAGCCGTCCTCGTGCCCGGGCACGGTGTAGCCACGGCCGTCGACCTCGATGCTGGCGCCCTGCTCCTCCCCGGTGCCGATCAGGCCCAGGATCCGCTGCTGGGCGGCCCGGGTGACCACCGGGCCCATCTCGCTGCCGGCGTCCCGGCCGTTGCCGACCTTGACCGCCCGGGCACGCTCGGTGACCGCCGCGACCACCCGGTCCCCGGCATCACCGACCGCGACCGCGGCCGAGATCGCCATGCACCGCTCCCCGGCCGACCCGAACGCGGCGGCGGCCAGGTGGTCGGCGGCGAAGTCGATGTCGGCATCGGGCAGGATGATCGCGTGGTTCTTCGCCCCACCCAGGGCCTGGACCCGCTTGCCGGTGGCGGTGCCCCGCTCGTGGATGTACTGCGCGATCGGCGTCGACCCGACGAACGAGACCGCCGCCACGTCCGGGGAGTCCAGGATCGCATCCACCGCGACCTTGTCGCCGTGCACCACGTTGAACACCCCGTCCGGCAGACCCGCCTGCTGCCACAGCTCCGCGATCTTCACCGCCGCCGAGGGGTCCCGCTCACTGGGCTTGAGCACGAACGTGTTCCCGCACGCGATCGCCACCGGGAACATCCACATCGGCACCATCGCCGGGAAGTTGAACGGGGTGATCCCCGCCACCACCCCCAGCGGCTCGCGGAAGGAGTAGGTGTCCACGTCGGTGGAGACCTGGTCGGAGAAGTCACCCTTGAGCAACGAGGGGATCCCGCAGGCGAACTCCACCACCTCCAGGCCCCGCTGCACCTCACCCAGCGCATCGGAGAGCACCTTGCCGTGCTCGTCGGTGATCACCTCCGCGAGCTCGCCCGGCGTGGGCGTTGACCAGCTCCCGGAACGCGAACAGGATCTTCGCCCGCCTGCTCACCGAGGTCTGCGACCAGTCGGTGAACGCGTCCTTCGCCGCGGCGATCGCCGCCTCCACATCCGCCGGCGACCCCAACAGGACCTCCGCCCGCTGCTCGCCCGTGGCCGGGTTGAAGACCGGCGCAGACCGGTCCGACCGCCCCGAGGTCGGCTTCCCGGCGATCCAGTGCTCGATGGTGTTCATCGATCGGCTTCCTTCGTTCGACATTCGTGGGTGAGAGCATATGTTCTAACATATGCACATTTCAAGCCTGTCGAGCTCGGGGCCGTCTAGCGATAGAGCGCCGGAGGGTCCTCGCGCTCCACGACGACGCGCCCGCCGCCGTGCAGCGAGTCGACCGCGGCGAAGGCGGCAGCATTGGCCTGGTAGCCGTCCCAGGCCGACGGACCGGTCGGCGTGCCCGACCGGACGCCCTCGACCCAGGCCGCCAGCTCGATGCGGTAGGCATCCACGAACGCGGGCCACGAAGTCGGACCCGACCTCACGCCCGTCCACGCGGTCGCGGCGTACGGACAGGCCGTACGGCGGGGTGAGCGACACCGTGCCCTCCGTGCCCACGACCTCGGTGTGGACGTCGTAGCCGTAGCGGGCGTTGACCGAGACCTCGACGGTGACGACCTTCCCGCCGACGTCTCCAGCACCGCGACCTGGACGTCCCGCAGGGCGCCGTCCGCCACCCGCGGGGCGAACACGGTGACCGCCCCGACCGGGTCGTCGAGCAGCCACGGCACGCAGTCGAACTCGTGGATCATCGAGTTGACGAGGACTCCCTCGGACGTGGCCGAGGGATGGGCCTGGGCGTTGCGGTGCAGGCAGTGCGCGGCCCTGACCTCGCCGACCCGCCCGTCGAGGACGGCCTCGCGGAGCTCGACGTACGCCGGGTCGTAGCGACGCATGAAGCCCAGCTGGAGCAAGCGGCGACCGCCGGCCACCTCGGCGTCCACGACGCGACGCGACCCTTCCAGCGTGGTGGCCAGCGGCTTCTCCAGCAGGGTCGGCTTGCCGGCCGCGAGGCAGGCGAGCGCCAGCTCCTCGTGGAGCGGGTCGGGCGCGGCCACCAGGACCGCGTCGACCCCGGCGTCGTCGACGAGGGCCTGGGCGGAGTCCGCCGCCACCGCGCCCACGGCGTGCGCAACCTGCTTGGCCCGGTCGCTGTCGGCGTCGTACACGGCGACGACCTGGGCACCGGGCACCCAGCGCGTGAGGGTGTCCACGTGTGCGGCACCCATCGCGCCGGTCCCGATGACACCGATGCGGACCACCCTGCTCCGCGCGTCCTCGGTGCTCACGGGGTCACCCACCGCTTCTCGTCGTAGGACAGGACCATGGCGTCGAGCAGCTCGGCCGTCACCACGACGTCGTCGATGGTGGCGCCGTACGTCTCGCCGGTCGCGATGCTCCGGGCCAGCCGGTGCGCCTCGATGACCTTGAGGTCGTCGTAGCCCATCGCGCAGCCGGCGCCCGGCTGGAAGACGGCGAGCTCGCCGTCTCCGGGGCGCACCAGCCGGGTCTGCCAGGTCGCGTCCTGGTAGTCCTGGTCCAGGCAGAGTCGCAGCTCGCCCATGCGCCGGAAGTCCCAGGCCAGGGCGCCCTCGGTGCCCCGGACCTCGATGCCGTAGGCGCACTGCTCACCCACCGCGACACGTGAGGCGGTCAGGTAGCCGTTGGCGCCCGACGCGAACCGGAGCAGCGCGGAGGCCTGGTCCTCGTTGCCGACCTGGCCCGCGGGGGCCGTCACCGCCGCGCGCGAAGTGGGAGACGGCACCCGAGGCAACCGGCCGTTCGCGGATGAACGTCGCCTGGTCGGCGACCAGCTCCTCGATGTCCCCGACGGCCGCACCCCCGACGTACAGCGCGAGGTCGAAGCCGTGGCTGGCGAGGTCACCGAGCACTCCGGTCCCGGCGTACTCGGGGTCGAAGCGCCAGGAGAGGGCGCCGTCCGGGTGCGCGGAGTAGTCGGCCAGGAGCCGCACCTCGACGGACTCGATCCTGCCGAGCCGACCGTCGGTCACCAGGGTCCGGGCCAGCTCGACCGCCGGGGCGTTCCGGTAGTTGAAGCCCACGGCGGACTGCACCCCGGCCTTGCGCACCGAGCTGGCGATCGCCGCCGCGTCGGCGGCCGACCGACCGGCCGGCTTCTCGATCCACAGGTGGCGACCCGAGTCCGCGACCGCGCAGCCGATCTCCCGGTGCACGAAGTTGGGACCGCAGACGCTGACCACGTCCACGTCGTCGCGCTCGAGCAGGTCCGTCCAGTCCGCGTACGCCGCCGTCGAAGCCGTAGGCGCGGATCGCCTGCTCGCGGCGACCCTCGTCCGGGTCGGCGACGGCGACGAGCCGCGGACGCGCGGCGTCCGGGTAGTGGTGCAGCAGCCGGGACCATGCCCGGCTGTGGACCTGCCCCATCCACCCGAACCCCACGACGGCGACCCGGAGGTCCTGGGCCTCGGTCATGTGCGGGTGCCTTCCGAGCGGACGCCTCGGCCGCGTGCGCCCCGTCCCGCGCCGTCGGTGCCCAGCGTCTCGGCGACCTCGGCCTCCATGGTCTTCGCCACCTCCGAGTCCGGCATCTGGCGGGCCAGCTCGTGGCCGAGCGCCTCCAGCTCGGCGCCGCCGGCCATCATCTGGACGAGCTGGTCGAGCGACATCTCGGCCTTGGGGAAGTTGCCCATGGAGCGGCCGCGGCGCAGCAGCATGAAGCGGTCGCCGACCGGGTAGGCGTGGTGCGGGTTGTGGGTGATGAAGATGACGCCCAGCCCCCGGTCGCGCGCCTTGGCGATGTACTTGAGCACCACGCCGGACTGGCGTACGCCGAGCGCGGCCGTGGGCTCGTCGAGGATCAGCACCCGGGCGCCGAAGTAGACCGCGCGGGCGATCGCGACACACTGCCGCTCACCGCCGGACAGGGTCCCGATCGGCTGGTCGACGTCGCGCAGGTCGATCCCCATCGCGGCGAGCTCGCTCTTGGTGATCTTCTTCATCTGCGGGATGTCGAGCCGCTTCAGCGGGCCGACGCCCTTGGTCAGCTCGGAGCCGAGGAAGAAGTTCCTCCACACCGGCATCAGCGGGACCACCGCGAGGTCCTGGTAGACCGTGGCGATGCCGAGCGCGAGCGCCTCGCGCGGGGAGGAGAAGTGCCGCGCCTGGCCGTCGACGAGGAACTCGCCGTCGGTGTGCCCGTGCGCGCCGGCCAGGATCTTGATGAACGTCGACTTCCCGGCGCCGTTGTCGCCGAGGACGCACGTGACCTCGCCGGCGTTGACGTTGGTGGTCACGTCGCGCAGGGCGAGGACCGACCCGTAGGTCTTGCCGATGCCCTTGACCTCGATGATCGGCGTGCCCGGTGCCGGCAGGTCGGCCCCGGCCTTCGCGCCGCGCCCCTGGGTCTCCTCGGAGATCTCCGACGTACTCATCTCACTGCCTCCGCTCGGTTCTTCACCCAGTTGTTGACCAGGACGGCGCCGAGCAGCATCACGCCGAGGATGGCGTACAGCCAGTCGCTGTCCCACCCGGCGTAGACGATGCCCTGGCCGACCATTCCGTAGATCAGCGCGCCCAGAGCGGCACCGACCGCCGACCCGTAGCCGCCGGTCAGCAGGCAGCCTCCGACGACCGCGCAGATGATGTAGACGAACTCCTGGCCGACGCCGGTGGTGGACTGGGCGGTGGTGGTCTTGAACAGCGACAGCATGCCGACCAGCCACCCGGCGAAGGCGGTGGTCATGAACAGGCCGACCTTGGTCTTGAACACCGGTACGCCGACCTGGCGGGCGCTGGTCTGGGCGCCACCGACGGAGAAGATCCAGTTGCCGGCCCGGGTGCGCTGCAGCACCCACGTGGCGATGATGACCACGCCGATCGCCCAGAACGTGGCCGAGTACAGCGTGAGGTAGGGGACCTGGTTCTCGCTGAGCCACGGCAGCCAGCCGAGGTCGAGGCGCATGTGCGCCCCGAAGATCTGGGCGCCGGCGTCGTACCCGGGCGTCGACTGGAAGTCGACGACCGAGACCTGGTTGATGATCTGCTTGACCACGGCCAGGTTGACGCCGCGGAGCACGAAGAAGGTGCCGAGCGTGACGATGAAGCTCGGCAGCCCGGTCTTCATCACGAGGAACCCGTTGAGGAACCCGATCGTCAGCGCGGCGGCGAGGGAGACCACGATCGAGAGCCACACGTTGGCGTTGTAGTGGGTCATCATGATGCCGGTGATGAGGCCGGTGGTTCCGGTGATCGCACCCGCGGAGAGGTCGAACTCGCCGCCGATCATCAGCAGGGCGACGGCCACCGCCATGATCGCGAACGAGGACGACGTGAAGATCCACGTGCTCGCGCCGCCCGGGGTGGCGAACGCTTCGGTGGTGATGGCGAAGTAGAGGAAGATGAGGATTGCCGCGACCGCGGCGCCTACCTCGGGCCGGCGCAGGATCGCGCCGAGCCTGGCGTGCGAGCCGAGGCGCTCGTCCGCCTCGGGTTTCGTCGGGGCCACCGGAGGCGGCGCTGCTGTCGTGCTCATGGTGCCCTCCTAGGGCATGGCGTCGGACGGATGGACGAGACCGCGGGCGGGTCGGGGTCCGGCATGTCGCCGGACCCCGACCCCGGGATCAGCGGGTACCCCCCTGGGCGAACTTGAGGACCGACTCGGCGTTGTCCTTCGTGATGATGGCCGGGCCGGAGTAGACGGGCTGGCCGCCGCCGATGTCGTTGCCGTTGAGGACCTTGAGGTAGATCCCGTCGACACCGAGGTAGCCCTGGACGTAGGGCTGCTGGTCGATCGCGAAGAGGAGCTTCCCGTCGACGACGTTCTTCACCACGTCGGCGTTGACGTCGAAGGTGCCGACGGTGACGTCGGTGCCGACGGCGGAGACGGCCTTGACCGCCTGGCCGGACATGTCGCCGCCGAGGGTCAGGATGCCGTCGATGGATGCGTCGGACTGCAGCTTCGACTCGATGGTCGCCTCGGAGCCGGCCAGGTCGGTGTTGTCGACCTGCAGGTTGGTCAGCGTGCCGTCGAACTTCGACTTCGCACCCGCACAGCGGTTCTCGAGCCCGACGTTGCCGGCCTCCTGGATGACACAGAGCACGTTCTTCAGCCCGGCGTCGCTCAGCTGCTGGCCCGCGGCCTCACCGGCCAGGGTCTCGGACTGCCCGACGTGGGTGATCGCACCGAACTGCTGCCACTGGTCGATGCCCGAGTTGATGGTGATCACCGGGATGCCGGCGGCCACGGCGGCCTTGATGCTGTTCTCGAGGCCGTCCGGGTTCGCCATCGAGACGACCAGACCGTCGGTGTTCGCGGCGACGGCGTTGTCGATCAGGGTCGCCTGCTTCCCGACGTCGGGGTCGCTCTGGTAGTGCAGCTCCACACCGTCGTCCTTGCCGGCCTGCGTCGCCCCGGCCTTCACGACGTCCCAGAACGAGTCGCCGGGCGCCCCGTGGGTGATGACGTCGATCCGGATGTCGCCGGCCGAGACGGCCTCACCCCCACCGCCGCCGCTGTCGCCACCCGAGTCGTTGCCGCTGTCGGTGCTGCAGCCCGAAAGCACGAGGGCTCCGGCGACTAGTCCTAGGGCGAATACCCGTCGGATCTTCATGCTGTTCCTCCTTGGTCGACCGCACAGTGCGGGCTGGCCGGCTGTTCAGCCGGAGTTCGGTGTTGCCCTCAGGGGGCGGTGGCGGACGCCGCCACGTCGAGCAGGTACTCGTGGCTGGCGCGGACGTCGGCGATCGGGCCGACTCCTTCGGGCGGGCCGTCCAACATCACGTCCTGCTCGAGGACGTACCACCCCTGGTAGCCCGCGGACTCGAGCGTGCGGACCATCGCGGCGATGTCGACGTCGCCCACGACCGAGCGGCCGGAACATGCCCGCCTTGACCGCCTGGCCGAAGGTGAGGGTGCCGTCGATGACCTGTTGGGCGAGGGAGCCGTCGACGTCCTTGAGGTGCACGTGGACGACGCGCTCGGGGTGCGCTGCGGTGAGGGCGACCGGGTCGGCGCCCCCGACCAGCAGGTGGCCGGTGTCGACGCAGAGACCGACGCTCGATCCCGCGACGACGCGCTCGGTCTCCTCGCCCGTCTCGACCATCGTGCCGACGTGCGGGTGCAGGCAGACGACGACGCCGCGGCTGCGGGCGTGCTCGCCGATCCGGTCGAGGTTGTGCAGCAGCACCTTCCAGCCGTCGTCATCGAGCACCGGCCGGGCGTCGTACCCGTCGACACCGGTGAAGGCGGCCAGGACGACGACGCCGGCCCCGCAGGCCAGGCAGGCGTCGATGAAGGCGTCGACCTCGGGGAGCGGGTCGTGGTCAGGGTCGTGCAGCAGCACCGGCAGGAAGCCGCCGACCGCCTCGAGACCGAACGCGCCGAGCTGCCGGGCCCTGGCCTCGGGCTCGTCCTCGAGGAATCCCGCAGGTCCGAACTCGGTGGCGGCCAGGCCGACGGATCGCATCTCGCCCAGCACCGTCTGCGGGTCCATCTGGAAGCCCCAGTCGGGCACCTCGCACACCCCCCACGAGATGGGAGCCCCCGCCACCCGGCGGCTCAGGGGGACGAGGGCGTCGGGCTGCGACTGTGCGTTCGTCATGAATGCGATTCTCGTCACACTCGACGGACGACGTCAAGACTTTGTCCTGACATTCCGACGTTATGACATCGAGTCGGCTGACTTCCGGCGCACCCTCCCGCGGCAAACGGCCGTCATTCGTCTAGTCCTGGACGGCAGACCGCCCCGTCGTCTCGCGGACCACGAGCGTCGGGGGTACGACGACCTCCGTCGTCTTGCGGTCCGGGTCGGCCGCACGACTCAGCGCGAGCTCCACGGCCCGGCCGGCCAGGATGCTCGTGTCCTGGGCGACGGTGGTCAGCGCAACGCTCGACAGTCCCGCGAGATGGCTGTCGTCGTACCCGACGAGGGACAGGTCCTCCGGGACCCGCACGCCCCGGGCACCGCGCCTGCGACAGAAGTCCCGCGGCGCAGCGGTCGTTGAAGACCGTGACGCCGGTGACCTTGCCGCCGGCCAGGACCGCCGCTGCCGCCTGCTCCCCGTGCTCCTCGGCGAGTCCGCCCGGCACGATGCGCATGCCGCCCTCCAGTCCCAGCTCCTGCATCGCCGTGCGGTAGCCCCGCCGACGCTCGGCGGCCCCGGGAGCGCGCTGACCGTCGACGTGCGCGATCACGCGGTGCCCCAGGCCGGCCAGGTGCTCCACCGCGAGCCGTCCGCCCGCGAAGTCGTCGGTGCGCACCACATCGACCTCGCGGGAACGCAGGGCGCGCGCCAGCACGACGACCGGCACGCGCGCTGCGAGGTCGTGGATCTCGGCACTGCTGAGCGTCGGCCCCAGGAGGACCAGCGCCTCGCAACGCTGCTCGACGAGCGAGCGCACCGCCCGCCGCTCATCGCGGCTCGGCGCCCAGGCACCGAGCGCGAGGTCGTAGCCCGACCCCTCGACGGACCGGTACATCGCCTCGACGAGCTCGCCGTGGAACTCGCGATGCAGTCCGAACAGGACGCCGACCGTCCGGCTGCTCTTGCTGCCGAGGAGGCGCGCGCGCTGGTCCGGGTGGTAGTCCAGCTCCGCCGCGGCACGCATCACGCGTTCGCGGTTCTCCGGGCTGGCACCCGGCACGCCACGGAACACGATCGACACCAGCGCGCGGGACACCCCGGCCCGCTCCGCCACGTCCGCCATCGTGACGACCGGCCGCGCGGAGCCGGATGTCACGGTCGTCCACCCATCGTCATGAGCCAAGACTAGATCGCTCCAGCCCCCGGGGCTTGACGTGGCCGGGTGCCGCGCCTCAGGCTAGATCGCTCTAGGGTTCAACGAGAGGAACATACCATGTCCGACATCAGCGCCGCGGTCGCCGACCCGGTCCGCGTGGGCGTCATCGGCGCCGGCCGCATCGGGACGTCCCACGCCACCCTGCTGGCGCGCGAGGTCCCGGGCGCCCACCTGGTCGCCGTCGCCGACGCGCGCGCCGAGGCCGCCGAGCGGCTCGCGGGGAGCCTCGGCTGCCGCGCGGTCTCCGGACCGGCTGCACTCCTGGCCGACGATGAGGTCGAGGCGGTCGTCATCGCCGCGTCGTCGACGGCCCACGCCGAGCTCGTCGTCGCGGCCGCCCGGGCCGGCAAGGCGGTCTTCTGCGAGAAGCCGATGGCGATGACCCTCGAGGACGCCGACCGCGGCGATCGCCGCCACGCGCAGCCGCCGGCGTGGCGCTCCAGGTCGGGTTCAACCGGCGGTTCGCCCCGGACGTTCGCCGCCGCCGCACCGCGATCGTCGCCGGCGGGGACATCGGCACGCCGCAGCTGCATGCGCTCGCTGACCCGCGACCCGGGCCTGCGCGGACCCGGCGGCGGTCCCGCCGTGGACGATCTTCTTCCAGACCCTGATCCACGACTTCGACACGCTGCTGCTGGCTCAACCCCGGGGCGCGAAGCCGGTCGACCGTGTACGCCACCGCCGACGCGCTCGTCGCGCCCGACTTCAAGGACAGCCGGGCTGCTCGACACCGCGGTCGTCGTGATCACCTTCGACAACGGGGCGATCGCGATCGCCGAGGCCAACTTCTCGGCCGTCTACGGGTACGACGTCCGCGGCGAGGTCTTCGGCTCGGCCGGCATGGTGACCATGGGCGACGCTCGCGCATCCTCGATCGTGCACCTCGACGCCGTCGGGGCAGCCACGTCGCAGACCGTCCGCGGCGACGTCCAGCTGTTCCGCGATGCCTACATCGGCGAGTTCGCCGAGCTTCGTCGACGCGGTCCGTGAGCGGCGGCCAGCCCTCGGTGCACCGGCGAGGACGCCCGCCGCGCCCTGGTCGTCGGCGCTGGCCGCATCGAGTCCGTCGAGACCGGGGCGCCCGTGTTCACGCGGAGGTCGCGGCGATGACGCGGCGTACGACTTCACGCTCGCCGTCTGCGCGGAGATGGTCTTCTCGACCTCCCGTTCGCCGAGCGCGTGCGCGCATCCACGAGCTCGGGTTCGCGGTGGAGATCTGGGACTGGACGCGCAAGGACCTCGACGCGCTCGCCGCGACGCGGCGCACGTTCACCTCCATGACCGGCTACGTCGAGGGGGACCTGACCGACCCCGACGGGCGCCGACGACGCTGCTGCGGCACCGCGGAGGAGTCGATCGCGGTGGCCGAGCCGGCTCGGCTGCCCGAGCCTGAACCTGCACGGCACCGGGCTCGACGACAGCGGCCTGCCGGTGCGTGCCGGTCGACGATGGTCACCGCCGCGATGTGGCTGGCCGCGGCGCGAACCCTGGCCCGCATCGCCGAGCTCGGGCGAGCGCGAGGGCGTGGTGTTCTGCCTGGAGAACCTCAACACCGCCGTCGACCACCCCGGCACCCCGTTCGCGCACGGCGGCCGACACCCGCGCCCTCGTCGCGGCGGTCGACAGCCCGCACCTGCGGATGAACCTCGACCTCTACCACGCGCAGATCGGCGAGGGGAACCTCATCGAGCTCGTCCGCGAGGCGGCTCGCCCTGGATCGGCGAGGTCCAGGTGGCCGACGTGCCCGGGCGCTGCGAGCCCGGCACCGGCGAGATCAACTACCCGGCCGTCGCCAGCGGCGCTGCACGAGGCCGGCTATCACCGGCGTCGTCGGCCTGGAGGCGTGGGCGTCCGGCGACAGCGAGACGGCGCTCGAGCGGTTCCGGGCCGCGTTCACCGCGGACTCGTGAGCGAGCCGCTACGCCGACCGTTGGTCGTTCCGCAAAATGTAATGACATACTGACGACATGACCAGCAGTGTCCCGCGCTCGGGGGCGTCCGCGACCAAGATGCCACCGCTCACCATCGACCGCTCGAGCCCGGTGCCGCTGTACTTCCAGGTCGCCCAGCACCTCGAGGACGCGATCATCACCGGCAAGATCCCGCCGGGGACGGTCTTCGACAACGAGGTGCTGCTCGCCGACCAGCTCGGCCTGTCCCGCCCGACGATGCGTCGCGCCATGCAGCACCTGGTCGACAAGGGCCTGATCGTCCGTCGCCGCGGCATCGGCACTCGCGTGGTGCAGCCGAAGGTCCGCCGTCCGCTCGAGCTCACCAGCCTGTACGACGACCTGGCGGGCTCCGGCCAGGCGCCGACCACCTCCGTGCTGTCGTTCGAGACCGTCGCGGCCTCCGCGGAGATCGCCGAGCCACTGGGCGTCGAGGTGGACGACGAGGTGGTCATGATCGTCCGGCTGCGCAGCGCGCGCGAGAACCCGATCGCCAAGATGACCAACTACCTGCCGATCAAGGCGGTCGACTTCGACGAGGAGGCGCTCGTCGAGCACGGCCTCTACGAGCTGCTCCGCGGCCAGGGGGTGCAGCTCCACTCGGCGAGCCAGACCGTCGGTGCGCGCAACTCGACCGCCGCCGAGGCCAAGCTCCTCGCGGAGCCCCGGGGAGCCGCCCTGCTGACCATGCAGCGGATCACCTACGACGATCACGGCCGGGTGGTCGAGTACGGCACCCACATCTACGCCGCCAGTCGCTACTCGTTCGAGATCAACCTGCTGACGCCCTGAGCGCCGTACCTTCCGGTCCGTCGTCGCAGGCGTCAGCGCAGGGTGCGCGCTGTCACCGGGGGTCCTCCGCGAGCATCGACAGCACGAGCTTGCGTACGTCATCGGCCTCGGCCAGCCCGAGCGCCCGCTGGGCCAGCGCCACGCAACGCTCGACGTCCAGCTCCCGCACGGCCGCCTTGACACCGGGGGACGGACGGGGGCGCGACGCTCAGCTCCCGCACGCCGAGTCCGATCAGCACCGGGATGGCCAGCTCGTCGGAGGCGGCCTCGCCACAGACGGCCACGTCGATCCGGCCGCGTGCCGCCCGGCAGACGTGGTCGATCAGCTGGAGCACACCGGGATCGAGGGCGTCGGAGAGGGCTGCGACCGCGCCGTTCCCTCGCTCGGCGGCCAGGGTGTACTGCGTGAGGTCGTTGGTACCGATGCTGACGAAGTCGACGTAGGGCAGGAACGCCTCGATCTTGAGGGCTGCGGCCGGGCACCTCGATCATCGTGCCCGACCTCGAGCCCCTCAGGGACGCCCGGCCGGTCCGGCCGCCTCCGTCAACACCGTGAGCGCCTCGATCATCTCGGCGGGAGTGGACACCATCGGGATCATCATGCTCGTGGGGGAGTGCCGCGCGGTGTGACAGATCGCGGCCATCTGGTCGCGCAGGAGATCGCGGTGATCGAGACTCGAGCCGGATGCCGCGCTGGCCGAGGAAGGGGTTCGCCTCCTGGGGGATCGGCAGGTAGGACAGCGGCTTGTCTCCCCCCACGTCCAGGGTGCGCAGGGTGATCCTCCTGCCCTCCAGGGCACTGGCGATGGCGTCGTACTCGGCTTCCTGCTCCTCGATGCCGGGCGCTGCGCTCCGGTCGAGGAACAGGAACTCGGTACGCACGAGTCCGGCGCCGTCTGCGCCCGGCCGCCAGCGCAGCACGGGCGTCGATCACCGATCCGAGGTTCGCGGCCACGGCGACCGGGACTCCGTCGCGGGAGACCGCCGGCTGTTCGGCGAGAGCGAGCTGGCGCGCGCGCTCGGCAGCGGCGTCCGCCGCGCGGCGCTCGTACTCCTCGACGAGGCCGGCGCCGGGATCGACGAGCAGCTCGCCGACGGCGCCGTCGAGGAGCAGCGTGGTGCCTTCCGGGATGGTGAGCACCTCGGGACCGGCCGCGACGACCACCGGGATGTCCCGGGCCCTGGCCAGGATCGCCGCGTGCGAGCTCGGGCTCCCCTGAGCGAGCACGACGCCGGTCACCAGGCCGAGGTCGAGGCCGGCGGTCTCGGCCGGCGTCAGGTCGTTGGCCACGAGGATTCCCTGCGCCGTCATCCGCCGCCCGGGCTCTCCCGTCAACGCGCGCAGCACCTGCTCGGCAACCGCCCGGACATCTGCGGCCCTTTCCCTCAGGTACGGATCGGGCAGACCCGCCCACTCGCGCTCGACGTCGGCCAGGCAGCCCGGCCCAGGCGGAGACCGCGCCGATGCCGGTGCCGATGCGGGCCTTGACGTCGGCGAGCATCTCGACGTCGGTCAGCAGCGACAGGTGGGCGTCGAAGATGCTGGCCTGCTCCGCACCCACCTCGCGGACGGTGACGACCCGGACGTGCTCGATGTCGCGTCGTACGGCGCCCACGCACTCCACGATGCGGCGCCATTCGGCGGCCGGCTCCCCCACCGGTTCCCGGTCGAGGTCGACGGGGACCGCGGTCAGCCGTCGAGCCGGGCCGATGGCGATCCCGGGCGAGGCGGCCAGCGGGCCGCCGACCGACGCGGCCCGGGCCGGGGCTGGGGGCTCGGCAGCCTCGTCGACGGTCTCGTCGAACCTCCGCGCGGCGAGGGTGAGCACGTGCTCGACCGCCTCCTGGGCCTGGGGTCCGGATGCTCGGACCTCGACCTCGTGGCCGCGCAGCGCGGCCAGCGTCGCGACCCGGCTGAGGCTCCCTGCGGGCACCGGCGGCCCGCCCGTGGTGAGGTTGCGGAGCCGGACCGATGCATCGAGCGCGCGGACCTCGCTGACCAGGCGGGCAGCGGGCCGGGCGTGGAGGCCGTGGGGGTTCTCGACCGAGAAGACGCCGACCACCTCCTCCGCGACGACATCGCCCAGCCCGGGGGTGGCGCCCCCCAGTGGTGTCGACAGGTGACCGGACTTGCCGAGCAGCGCGTCACGCGCCTCGGCGGCGACCTCGGCCCGGCTCGCCCCGCCGGCCGCGGCGACGGCGGCGACGATGAGGCCCTCGACCAGGGGAGCAGGCGAGAGGGTCACCCGGTCGCGGATCGACGGGTCCTGGAGCAGGTCGAGCGCCAGCTCGGTGCTGAGCACGGCACTGCCGAGGTCCATCAGGACCACGACGCCGGCCGGTCCGTCCGCACGCTCGATGGCCTCGAGGATCGCGACCGCGTCGGTGCCGAACGTCGTGTCGTCGAGCCCGGCGGCCACCTCGATCCTCAACGGTCGGCCGTGCAACATCTCGGCGGCCAGGGCCACCGCCGAACGAGCGAGCGTCCGGCTGTGGGACACGACGACCAGTCCGACGCCGTGCTCGGCGTCCGGGGTCGGCGAGCCTCCCGAAGGACTCTCTGTCATGTCCACCGCACTCCGTTCTTGTTGATCCACTCGGTCAGAAGGGCGCTTCGGTGGCCGCTTCCAGCAGGAGCGCCACGGTCGTCGCGCCCGGGTCCTGGTGGCCCACGCTCCGCTCGCCGAGGTAGCTGGCCCGCCCCTTGCGAGCCAGCATCGGCGTGGTCGCATCGCGACCGGCCGCGGCGGCGTCCCGGGCGTGCTTCAGGCCGGTGGCCAGGTCGGAGCCCTCGGTGAGCGCGACGTCCAGCGCGTCGACGGCCGGCGCCAGCGCGTCGTACATCGTCTTGTCACCGGGTGCAGCCTTGCCACGGTCGACGACGCCCCCGAGCCCGGCCCGCAGGGCCGCGGCGAGGTCGGGTGGCGAGGTGATCACGGCGTCGCCGAGGGTGGTGCCGATCCGCAGGAACAGGGTGCCGAACAACGGACCGCTGGCGCCCCCGACGGTCGACACCAGGGTCATGCCCGTCTTGGAGAAGAGCGCGCCCGCCGTTTCCGGCGGGCTGGCGTCGAGCGCGGCCACGGCGGCCTTCATGCCCCTGTCCATGTTCGACCCGTGGTCGGCATCGCCGATCGCCGCGTCGAGCTCGGTCAGGTAGTCGCGGTTCTCCGCGACCAGGTGGGCGAACTTCCGCACCCACTCCTCGAGGACCGCCGTGGTCACGTTCTCGTCCATGTGTCAGATGCCCCATCTCAGTGCCGACGTGTTCACTGGAGCGTCCCAGAGGGAGAGCAGCTCGTCATCGACCTTGAGCAGCGTGATCGACGCTCCGGCCATGTCGAGCGAGGTGATGTAGGGACCGACCAGGGACCGGGCGATGGTCACGCCGTGCCCACCGAGGATCTTGGTGACCTCGTTGAACATGACGTAGAGCTCGATCAGTGGGGTGCCGCCGAGCCCGTTGACGAACGCGATGACCGGGTCTCCCTTGGCGAACGGGAGGTCCGCCAGGATCGGCTCGACCAGCATCGCGGCGATGTCGCTCGCGGGCGCGAGCGGCAGCCGCTCCCGTCCCGGCTCCCCGTGGATGCCGACACCGAGCTCCATCTCGGCCTCGCCGAGCTCGAACGTCGGCTTGCCCGCAGCCGGCACGGTGCACGACGTCAGCGCCACCCCCATGCTCCGGCCGTGGGCGTTGACCCGGCGGGCGACCTCGGCGACCTCGTCCAGGTCGCGGCCCTGCTCGGCCGCCGCGCCGGCGATCTTCTCGAGCAGCACGGTGACACCGACACCCCGGCGTCCCGCCGTCCACGTGCTGTCCTGGACGGCAACGTCGTCGTCGGTGACCACCGAGACCACGCGGGCGCCCGTCTCCGCGGCCGCCAGCTCGGCGGCCATGTCGAAGTTCATCACGTCGCCGGTGTAGTTCTTGACCACGTGGAGGACACCCGCTCCGCCGTCCACCAGCTTGGTGGCCGCCAGCATCTGCTCGGGCACGGGCGAGGTGAAGACCTCCCCGGCACACGCGGCGTCGAGCATGCCCAGCCCGACGAACCCGCCGTGGAGCGGCTCGTGCCCCGAGCCGCCGCCGGAGATGATCCCGACCTTTCCCTGCTTGGGAGCGTCACCCCGGTAGATGATCTTGTGCTGATGGTCGACGCGCAGCTCGGGATGAGCCGCCTCGATTCCCTGCAGTGCCTCGACCACGACGTCGTTCGGATCGTTGATCAGCTTCTTCATGACAGTTCCTTCTGCATCGGGTTGCTGGGGCGGGTCAGGCGTTCGTGGCCTGGCGGCCGGCGGCGGCCTCGGCGTCGGGAGCCGCGAGGTCCACCCCCGCGGTGTCGAGCCGGTCGGCGGGGGTCCGGGAGAGGAGGCCGAACAGCAGTGCGGCGGCCACACCGGCGAGGAGCTCGGCGGCGAGGTAGACAGGGAGCTGGTCCCACTTCACCTCTCCGCCGGCGATCTGCTGGACGAGCATCGGGCCGAACGTGCGAGCCGGGTTGATCGAGGCTCCCGTGGTCGGGGCGACAGGGATGATGGCGGCGAAGACCACCAGGCCGATGGCGACGCCGGCGAAACCGGCGGCGGCCTTGCGGTGGATGACGCCGAAGATGGTGAACACCAGGATGAACGTGCCCACGAACTCAGCGGTGAATGCCTGCGCCACGCCCACAGTGTCGGGGTTGTAGGCGGCCACGCCCAGACCCACGTCACTGGCCTGCTGGCCGAGCACCCCGATGATCGCTGCCGCGCCCACGATGGCGCCGACCACCTGGGCGCAGATGTACGCCGGCACCTGGCTCCACGGGAACTTGCCGGTGGCGGCCAGGCCGAGGGTGACGGCGGGGTTGATGTGGTTGCCGCCGATGTGCCCGAGGGCGTAGACGGTGGCGATCACGACGGTGCCGAAGGCCAGGGAGATCATGCCCAGGTCGGCCATCGTGAACGGCGCATCGCCGTTGACGATCAGGGTGGCCGGGACCGACCCCACCCCGATGAACACCAGAAACGCCGTTCCGATGGCTTCCGCACCCAAGCGCTGGAACAGATTGGTCTCGTCAAGCATGCCCGTTGCCTCTCTTCCTGCCCGATCCGAATAGAATTCGGTAATGTCGAATGTGATTGGGACGCTACGCCTATGGTTCACTTGGACGCAATAGTTTTCGTGAAACTAGGTCACACTCGAAGGAGAGCAGCACTCCGTGATCCAGTCGATCGATCGGGCAATCCGGGTCCTCACGGCGCTCCAGGGCACGCGACGGATGAGCCTGTCCGAGCTGGCCGCCCGCCTCGACCTCGCGCCGTCGACCATGCACGGCATCGTCCGCAGCCTGGTCGAGCACGGGATGGTGGTGCAGGACCGCGGTTCCAGTCGTTACCAGCTCGGACCCGCCGTCCTCCGGCTCGGCAACGTCTACCTCGACACCCTCGAGCTGAGGTCGCGAGGCCGTCCCCTGGGCCGAGGACCTCGCCCGCCGGACCGGGCTGGCCGTGCGCACCGGCGTACTCCTCATCGACGACGTCGTGATCATCCACCACGAGCCCCGCCCCGACGGCAGCCGCCAGATGCCGGAGGTCGGCATCGTCATTCCCGTCCACGCCAGTGCCCTCGGCAAGGCCATGCTGGCCTTCCTGCCCGAGGACGAGAAGCGGGTGCTCACGTCCGGAGAACTGCGCAGCATGACCGGCGAGACCATCACGTCGCCCGAGGTCCTGCGCGACCAGCTCGACCAGATCCGGGCCAGCGGCATCGCCGCGGAACGGGACGAGGCCGTGATCGGCGAGAGCTCGCTGGCCAGCCCGGTCTTCGACTCGTACGGCGAGGCCGCCGGCGCCATCGGCGTCGTGGTCCCCTCCGGCGGCGAGCTCGAGCGTCAGGAGCTCAGCGACCTCGTTCGCGAGACCGCGCGGGCGGTCTCCCGCGAGCTGGGCGCACCCGCGTGGCCACCGCGGCCGGCCGGACGGTGATGCCGGGCCGGTACGGGCATCGGGAAACGACGAAGCCGCAGGTCAGCAGTGCTGTCCGGCGGCTTCGGTGTCCTGCGCGCCTGTAGGGATTCGAACCCCAAACCTTCTGATCCGTAGTCAGATGCTCTATCCGTTGAGCTACAGGCGCCCGTCCGTTGCGGCGTACCGCCGTTCAGGACCCGATGAGGATAGCCGACCCCTGCGGCATACCTGAAATCAGCAGTGGTGCTTTCGCTTCTGGCCCTAGCCCCACGACGTACGCCGGAATCGGGCGGTCGAGGACGCCGCTGGGAGGGTGTGGCCCAGGTCACGCTGCCTTGATCGATCCAATATGAGTCGTCGCAGGTCAGAGGTAATCTCCGAGCACCAAACATCGTCTCGCAACGACGCCGGGCGATCACATCGACTCCACGACAGATCCGTCGACTCAGCTCGACGGCCGGCAGCGGAGACCGCGAGGCGGGCTGCCGGGTTGCGCGAGAGGGAATCCCTGGCAATGACGGCCGAAACCACGCAGGCGCCCACCACCCATCAGGGCATCCTCGACTGGGTCAACGAGATCGCAGAGCTCACCCAGCCGGACCACATCCACTGGTGCACCGGATCCGACGAGGAGTGGGAGCAGCTCACCCGCTCCCTCGAGTCGACCGGCACCTTCACGCGGCTCAACCCCGCGATCAAGCCGAACTCGTTCTACGCAGCCTCCGACCCGACGGACGTGGCGCGCGTCGAGGACCGGACCTACATCTGCTCGGTCGACGAGAAGGACTGCGGGCCCACCAACAACTGGATGGACCCGAACGAGATGAAGGCCATCATGCGCGACCTCTACCGGGGGTGCATGCAGGGCCGGACGATGTACGTCATCCCGTTCGTCATGGGCCACCTCGAGGCCGAGCACCCGATGTTCGGCGTCGAGATCACCGACTCGGCGTACGTCACCGTGTCGATGACGGTCATGGCGCGCATGGGCACCGCGGTGCTGCGCAAGATGGAGGAGACCAACGCCTCCTTCGTCCCCGCGCTGCACTCGGTCGGCATGCCGCTGGCCGACGGCCAGCAGGACGTCGCCTGGCCGTGCAACGACACGAAGTACATCGTGCAGTTCCCCGAGGAGCGCATGATCTGGTCCTACGGCAGCGGGTACGGCGGCAACGCGCTGCTCGGCAAGAAGTGCTACGCCCTGCGCATCGCCAGCGTCATGGCGCGCGACGAGGGCTGGATGGCCGAGCACATGCTGATCCTCAAGCTGACCAGCCCGCAGGGCGTCGTCAAGTACATCGTGGCGGCGTTCCCGAGCGCCTGCGGCAAGACCAACCTGGCGATGCTCGCCCCGACCGTGCCCGGCTGGAAGGTCGAGACCCTCGGTGACGACATCGCCTGGATGCGCATCGGCGAGGACGGCCGGCTGTGGGCGGTCAACCCGGAGTACGGCTTCTTCGGCGTCGCCCCCGGCACCAACGAGCACACCAACCCGAACGCCATGAAGACCATCAACAAGGGCAACTCGGTCTTCACCAACGTGGCGCTCACCCCCGAGGGCGACATCTGGTGGGAGGGCCTGGAGAACACCCCGGCCAAGGCCACCTCCTGGAAGGGCGAGGAGTGGACCCCCGACAGCGACGAGGTGTCCAGCCACCCCAACTCGCGCTACTGCACGCCGATCAAGCAGTGCGACATCCTCGCTCCGGAGTACGACGACCCGCGCGGCGTCCCGATCGACGCCATCCTGTTCGGCGGTCGCCGCAAGACGACCGTCCCGCTGGTCTTCGAGGCCCGCGACTGGACGCACGGCACCTTCCTCGGCGCGACCCTGTCGTCCGAGACCACGGCCGCGGCGACCGGTGCGGTCGGTGTGGTCCGTCGTGACCCGATGGCGATGCTGCCGTTCATCGGCTACAACGCCGGGCACTACTTCAACCACTGGATCACGATGGGCAAGGACAACGACGCCGCGAAGCTGCCGCGGATCTACTACGTCAACTGGTTCCGTCGCGACGACGAGGGCGGGTTCCTCTGGCCGGGCTTCGGCGAGAACAGCCGTGTCCTCAAGTGGATCGTGGAGCGCATCGAGGGCCAGGCTGCCGCGGTGGAGACCCCGATCGGCCACGTGCCGGCACCGGGCTCGCTCGACATCGAGGGGCTCGACATGACCGAGGAGGCCCTCGAGCAGGCCCTTGCGGTCGACGTCGACGAGTGGAGGGCAGAGCTCCCGCAGATCCAGGAGTGGTTCGAGAAGTTCGGCGAGGACCTCCCCGCCGTGCTCTGGACCGAGCTCGACGGGCTCAAGGCGCGCCTCGGCTCCTGACCCGTCTCACGTCCCGAGGGGGACCTGTCCGCTCGGCGGACGGGTCCCCCTCGGTGCGTCTGGCATGATTTCGCCACACCGGACGTCGTGGAGGAGTGCGTGGCTCAGCAGTACGGCGCAGACAAGCGCAAGCTCTTCGAGACCGACGGGAGTCGACTCTTCGAGGACATCGCCGCGCGCGGCGGCGTACCCCACGACGACACGCTGATCACCGAGAACCCCGAGTCGGTGGCGCTGCTCTTCGAGCTCGGGCTGCTGCGCCAGGACGGCATGCGCTACCTCGTCGTCGACCCGCACTCGGTGCAGGACAGCGTGGTCACGCCGCTGGGCCAGCAGGGCGCCCAGATGATCTCCGAGTCGAGCCACTGGGCCAACGCGTTCAACACCCTCGGTCAGGCCTACCGGCGCTCGCCGTCCACGCAGGGCGGCCCGGTGACCGAGCTGCGCGGCGACCAGATCGACCGCTTCCTGCAGGACATCGTCTCCGGGGCCACCACCGAGCTGCTCACCGCGCAACCGCAGGCCGGCCGCTCGGCCGCGGCGCTGCGCGAGGCGGCCAACCGCGACATCGCCGCCCTCCAGCGCGGGCTGTCGATGCGCACGATCTACCAGCACTCGGCACGCCGCCAGACCGCCACCCGCGAGTACGTCCGCCGGGTCACCGCCGAGGGTGCCGAGGTGCGCACGCTCGACGAGTTCTTCAACCGGCTGATCGTCGTCGACCGCGAGGTCGCGATCATCCCGTCCGGGGACGACCTCGACACCGCGCTGGCGATCCGCGAGTCCGGGCTGGTGGCCTACCTCGTCGACATCTTCGAGCGCTTCTGGGACCGCGGGCGCCCGTTCACCAACCGCGAGACCAGCACCTTGAACAGCATCGCCCAGGAGCAGCGGGCGATGGCGATCCGGATGCTCATCGAGGGCCACGCGGACGCCACCTGCGCCAAGCGCCTCGGTGTCAGCCCCCGGACGTACGCCGGCTACGTGGCCGAGCTCAAGGAGGAGTACGAAGCGCAGACGCGCTTCCAGCTCGGCTTCCGGATGGGCCAGGACGAGGCGAAGCCGCGCCGCTCACGCAAGTAGGCGCGGTCCCACCGCGGACAAATGACCTGCGGACAAATGACAGCGAGGGCAGTGATCAGATCACTGCCCTCGCTCTGAGACGGGCCGGGGGGATTGGCTCTGGGACCAGACATGTGGGGGGGTTGAGTTGGTCCTCGTCTCAGGTCTTGTGTTGTCGGGACCTCAGCTGTTGACGCTCACGACGGGGATCGCGATGCGGCCCCAGCTGGTGTCTGCCTGCGCCGATACAGGGGCGGCCATGCTGACAGCGCCCCAGGTGAGACCCGCGGCAACCGTCGCGGCCACGGACCTGGTGATCAGCTTGCGCATGAAATTCTCCATCTGTTTCGGGGGGACCAGACAGTCTCGAACTGCTGTTCCACCAGTGTGAGGCACGTGTCTGCACCCACACCACGAAATGGCGCTGCACAAATTCGCTTTGCACAAACTTGCAAATGTAGGCGCTGCGCGACGACTCCCCGCCGGGCCCCGGCGGGGAGTCGTGCGGCGCTGGCGGAGGCGGAGGGATTTGAACCCTCGATGGGGTTGTAGCCCCAAACCCGCTTAGCAGGCGGGCGCCATAGACCGGACTAGGCGACGCCTCCATGATGCGCGCGAACAGGTTACCCGGCTGCGGCCCGGGCCGCGGAATCGGGTGTCAGCGCTGGTGTCGCGCGCGCCCGTCGAGGTGGTCGCGCACGGCCCGCACGAAGTCGTCGGCCGACCCCGCGAGCACGTCCACCGGGACGGTCGTCGACCGCCCGTCCCGCAGCCGCAGCACCACGCACCGGGCGTCCGCGACGACCGCCGTGACGGCGTCCTCGACGTCGACCCAGCGGGCCTGGGTGACGCCGGCACCGCGCACGAAGCGCACGCGGTACCCCTCGTCGGTGAGGCGCACGACGTACGTCCGGCGGGTGAGGAACCACCCGGTGGTGAAGACGCCCACGACGCAGAGCACGACCGCCACGGTGAGGATCGCGACCGGCGCGGAGAACAGCACGACGACAGCCGTGGCGAGGAAGACCAGCAGGCCCCAGAGCACGAGTGACACCCCCAGCAACCGGGCGGCGAGGAGGGGCGAGAGTCGATAGTCGGACGTCACGGGGGCCATTCTCGCAAGCGGTCCGATCAGCTCACCCACAGGCCTTGTGCCGACGCTGCGGCCGGGTTCACACTCGGAAGTCCCCCAGCACGGAGGACAGCCGATGAGCGAACTCCAGACTGCACTCAACGGGCTCGTCCAGGCCGTCGATGCCCCGCGCCTGCAGGGCCGGGCACTGGGCAACTGGCGGTGGACCGTCCGGCAGCGCATGGCCAGCGTCCGCGACGGGCTGGCGCTCGAGACCGCGATGGCCTCCGACGGCTGGCTCGCGGCCCGCGAGTCCTCCGTCCTGCGTGACCGCAACGCGCTGATGATGCGGCTCTCCGCGCTCGGCCAGGGCGTCCTGGAGTCGCCCGAGGTCGAGCAGGTGCGCAACGAGGTCAAGCGGCTGGTGACCGACATCCACCACCATCACCAGAAGCTGCACGACCTGGCCTACGACGCGGTCGAGATCGAGCTCGGCGGCTCCGAGTAGCCCCCGTAGACTGCCTCCCGCGCCCTCCCCGGAGGGCGCTCGGAGGGGTGCCGGAGTGGCCGATCGGAACCGCCTTGAAAGCGGTCGCTGGCAGAGATGTCAGCCGCGGGTTCGAATCCCGCCCCCTCTGCCAGCCAGTCACCACGGCCCACGCCGGCCCGGCGTACGCCGTCGCGCGGGCGTCAGAGCAGCGGCTGCCAGCGGGCCGGCTCGGGCCGCAGGGCGCTGAGCTCCTCCTGCCGGCGGGCGCGACGGCCACGGGGGCCGGTCAGTGCGAGGTCGAGCCGGATGAGGACGTACCCCACGAGCAGCCCGGGCAGCAGCGAGTAGAGCACGATCAGGCAGGCCTCGAGCCAGCCGGTGAACGGGTTCACCAGGATGCCGGCCACGGACACCGTCACCGCGGTGCCGAAGGCGCAGACCCACCAGCCCTGGCGGCGCCGGGCGCGCATGTGGGTGCCCCAGACCAGGGCGGGGACGCCGACCAGCACGTGGATCGGCCGCGGCACCGCCCCGGCGTGGCTGCGGAACCAGCGCACCCCGTCGTAGATCGAGTCGACCATCCCCTGCGAGCCGTAGCGCCGCAGCAGCTCGGCGTACACCAGGGTCACCGCGAGGCTGACGAAGCCGGCGAGGACGATCACCAGGCCGCGCCGGCCGAGGCCGTGCAGGCCGGCGCCGAGCCGGTAGACCAGGCCGATCGCGAGCAGGAACGCCAGGGTCAGGGTGAGGTAGTCGAAGCGCTCGAGCGAGACGACCGGCCGGAAGCCGATCACCGCCAGGGCGCCGAGCGAGGACAGGAAGAGCGCGACCAGCACCTCGCGGACGCTGTCGCGGAACTTCACCGCGGGGACCGTCGCCATCACGCCGAGCACGCCGGCACTGACCGCGGTGAGCAGGGCAGCACCGCCACGGAGCGACTCGTTGCCGGTGACGACGGCGACGGCACCGAAGGCGAGGGCCAGGCCGCCGAAGATGTAGGGACGCCCGCCGGTGCGTGCGGCGAGGGCGAAGGTCAGCGTGGTCGAGAGCAGGATCGCGGAGACCTGGTCCAGCCAGGCCGGTCCGACCTCGACGATCGCGGAGACGACGCCCGCCACGCCGGCGACGACCGCGAGGGTGCCGACGACCCAGAGCCAGCGCGCCGCGCGGGAGGGGGTGGCGCCGCGCTCGGCGGCGTCGGCCTTCCTCGCGAGGACGCGGGGAGCCAGGCGCTTCTCCCGTGTCGGGGGCTCGGGAGTGGACGGCTCCGTCGCCGACGGAGCCTCGGGCTCCTTCGCCGGCGGTGGTCGTCGCCGGTGGGGTCGGGCGGGGTCGCTGCGGCTCCGTCGCTCGTCGCGGGCGGCTCCGCGCGGGGGCTGGTCGCGGGTGTCGCGGCGCGTCTCCCGGCGGGGCTCGCGCTTGGCGGCCCGGCGGGGCTCGTACTTCCCCGAGGCACGCGGCGGTGGCTGCTGCGCGGGTTGCGTGGGAGCCGGCGTCGCCGGCTCGCTCACCGGCGCGGGGGCCGGAGTCACCGGGGTCTGCTCGGCCGGCCTCTGCGGCTGCTCGCCCGGGGTCGGCGCGTCCGGGTGCCCGCCGGCGCGGCGTACGGCCCGTCGCGACGGCGCCCGAGGGGCGACGCGCTTGCCGGGGGTACGGGGGGTGGACACCGGGAGAGGTTAACCGGAGCGGTGGCGACGGTTCGAAAGCGAGGGGTTGGTCGCCCGTGCGCTGGTGATCACGTCGCGCTCCAGGACCGCGGTGAACACGCCGGGCTCCGGCCCCGCGTCGACCACGAGACCGCCCAGGGGGTCCACGACCAGCGAGTGGCCGGTGTAGCGCGGGGCGGCCTGCCCGACGGCGACGACGTACGTCGTGTTCTCGATCGCGCGGGCCCGCACCAGGGTGCGCCAGTGGTCGACCTTGCGCGCGTGCTCGGCCTCGTCCCGGCCGGGGACCCAGGCGGCGGGCACCAGCAGGACGTCGGCGCCGGCGTCGACCAGGGAGCGGGCCAGCTCGGGGAAGCGCAGGTCGTAGCAGGTCATCAGTCCGACCCCGAAGCCCTCGACCTGGACCACGGTCGGCTGCCAGGGGCCGGCGGTGAGGCGGTCGGACTCCTTGTAGCCGAAGGAGTCGTAGAGGTGGATCTTGCGGTACGCCGCACGGGCGCGGCCGCGGACCAGCAGCGTGTTGTAGGGGCGCGCCGGGTCGGGCGCGACCTGGAACATGCCGGCCACGACGGTGCGGTCCTCGCCGGCGAGCTCGGTCACTGCGGTCGCGAACGGCCCGTCGAGCTCCTCGGCGTACGCCGACACGTCGTCACCGGGCGAGCCGAAGTCGCGGGCGAACGCCTCGGGGAAGACGACGAGGTCGGCGTCGGTGTCGAGGGCCTTCACGGCGGCGCGGTTGTCCTGCGGGTCCAGGGACGATGCCTGCTGGACCAGTGCCACGTTCAGCTGGTCGGCCATGTCCCCACACTGTCACGCCGGGCCGCTCTGGGACACTGGATCCCATGTCCGTCTCCTCCTCTCGTGCCCCGCTGGCGCTGGGCGCCGTGGTCCTGGCGGGAGGGACGGCCGCGCGGATGGGCGGTGTGGACAAGGCCTCGATCGAGCTCGAGGGCCGCACCTTGTTGGCCTGGGCGCTCGACGCGGTCATCGACGCCGGCGAGGTCGTGGTGCTCGGTGACTGGGTGCACACCGACCGCCCCGTCACGTTCACCCGGGAGGACCCGGCCTCGGGCGGTCCGGCTGCCGGGCTGCTCGCCGGTCTGGACGCCTTCGCCCGCCCGCCCCGCGAGCTGGTGGTGCTCGCGGTCGACATGCCGCGGGTGTCCATGGCGACCGTCGCCCGGCTGCGGGACGCCGCGGCGGGGCACGACGGCGCCGCGCTGTGCGACCCGTCCGGACGGCGACAGCTGGCGCTGGTCCTGGACGTGGCCGCCCTGCAGGCCGCACGCCCGGCGTACGCCGACGAGCACGGCCTCCCGCTGCACCGGCTGCTGGGTCCGCTCGACCTCGTCGACGTGCCGGCGATCGGCGACGAGGCGCATGACGTGGACGGCTGGGCAGACCTGCGCGACCTCACCCGTCCCTGACCCGCCGACCGCGCTGTCCGCCACGACACGCGAGGGGCTTGCCAAAGGCCTGTCGCGGTATGAATCTGGGCTTGTGAATCTCCACGACTGGATCGACGAGCTGTGTGACGCGCTCGACATCGAGACGGAGGTCGACGAGGCCCTGGTGCTCGACCTGGCCCGGGACGCCGCGCACAACGTCGAGCGCCGGTCCGCACCGATCACGACGTACCTCCTCGGGTACGCCGCAGCCGCCCACCGCGCCAGCCCGGCCCGGATCGAGGCGCTGGCCGGCGCGGCCTCCCAGCTGGCCGACGCGTGGGACCGCCCCGCCGACGCGGTGGACCCGGTGGCCGAGATCGACGACGAGATCCCCGACGACAGCACGGTCGACCACACCGGCGAGTTCTACGAGGCCTGACCCCGCCGAACCGTGCGTTGTGGCGCGCCGAACCGTGCGTCGTGGCCCGCCGAACCGTGCGTTGTGGCGCGCCGAACCGTGCGTTGTTGCGGCCGAAGGGTCGAATTTTCCCTGCCGAGGGGTCGGAAGTGGCGCTGGCTAGGGTGAGGCCATGCGCGCTGTCATCGCTTCCGAGCCCGGGGGCCCCGAGGTCCTGACCGTCGTCGAGCGAGAGGACCCCACACCCGGACCGGGCCAGGTGCTGGTGCGTGTGGCGGCCACCGCGGTCAATCGTGCGGACACCCTGCAGCGCCAGGGCTTCTACCCGCCGCCGCCCGGCGCGAGCGACGTACTCGGTCTCGAGTGCAGTGGCACCGTCGCGGCCCTCGGCGAGGGAGTGACCGAGTGGGCGGTGGGCGACGAGGTGTGCGCGCTGCTGTCGGGAGGTGGGTACGCCGAGCTGGTGACCGTCCCGGTCGGGCAGCTGATGCCGGTGCCGGACGGGGTGGACCTCGTGACCGCCGGGTCGTTGCCCGAGGTGGCCTGCACGGTCTGGTCCAACGTGTTCATGATCGCCGGACTGCAGCCGGGGGAGAACTTCCTCGTCCACGGCGGCGCCGGCGGCATCGGCACGTTCGCGATCCAGCTGGCCTCGGCGATGTCGGCGAAGGTGTTCACCACCGCCGGTACGCCGGAGAAGCTGGCGGTCTGTGCCGACCTCGGCGCGGACGTGACCATCAACTACCGCGACGAGGACTTCGTGGAGGTGCTCACCGAGGCCGGTGGAGCAGGCGTGATCCTCGACAACATGGGCGGGAAGTACCTCTCCCGCAACGTCGAGGCGCTGGCCACCGAGGGCCGGCTGGTCGTGATCGGGATGCAGGGCGGCCGGAAGGGCGAGCTCGACCTGTCGCGGCTGATGCAGAAGCGCGGAGCCGTGATCTCGACCTCGCTGCGCGCCCGTCCCAGCGACGAGAAGTCGGTCATCGCAGCCTCCGTCGCCGAGCACGTCTGGCCGCTCGTCGCGGACGGCCGGGTGCGCTCGATCGTGCACACGACGCTGCCGCTCGAGCAGGCCGGCGAGGCGCACCGCCTCATGGAGGAGAGCAGCCACATCGGCAAGATCGTGCTCACCGTCTGACCTCTAGGGTGGACCCATGACCGAGAACTCGTCCGAGGAGCACATCGTCATCGTCGGCCCCGACGGCCAGCCCGTCGGCACGGTGCCCAGCAGCGCCGTCCAGGCGGCCGCGCGGCAGCGGGACGAGGAGGACGAGGAGCGCCACGTCACCGAGCTGGTCGAGCAGCCGGCGAAGGTCATGCGGATCGGGAGCATGATCCGCCAGCTCCTCGAGGAGGTGAAGTCGGCCCCGCTGGACGAGGCGAGCCGCAACCGCCTCAAGGAGATCCACAAGTCGTCGATCAAGGAGCTGGAGGCCGGCCTGGCCCCGGAGCTGGTCGAGGAGCTGGAGCGGCTGTCGCTGCCGTTCAACGAGGGCACGCCGAGCGAGAGCGAGCTGCGGATCGCCCAGGCCCAGCTGGTCGGCTGGCTCGAGGGCCTGTTCCACGGCATCCAGACCGCGATCTACGCCCAGCAGATGGCCGCGCGGGCCCAGCTGGAGCAGATGCGCCGGGCGCTGCCGCCGGGGGTCGCCGAGGCGATGGGCCAGGACGGTCAGCCGGAGCAGGACGGGCCAGAGGCGCCGCGGCGTCCGGGCGACTCCGGCGGCATGTACCTCTGACCCGCCACAACACACGGCTCGGCCCGCCACAACGCACGGGGCCGCCACAAGCACGGCTCGGCCCACCACAACGCACGGCTCGGCCCGCCACAACGCACGGCTCGGCGCACCACAACGCACGGTTCGGCGGGGGGGGGGGTGGGTCAGGTGCGGGCGGGGCGGCGGCCGAGCAGGCGGGCCAGGACCAGCGTGAGCAGGCCGCCGACCAGGAGTACGGCGCCCGGCAGCGCGAGCTTCGCGAACGACGTCGGCTCGGTGTCGTCGACCACGGTCATCTCGACCGGCTCGTCGGCCGGGTCGGGCGTCGAGGAGGCCGGCTTGCTGCCGGTGCCGAGCTCGGTGCGGACCGCGGCCAGCACCGCCGGCGTCAGCGGCCGGGTGCCCTCGTAGCTCCGGGTCCGGATCACCTCGCCGTTGCCGCGCTGGGCCACGAACATCACGTCGTCCCCGCGGCGGATGCCGGTCAGGCCGCAGTCGGCCTTCGTCGCGGGTGAGACGACGGTGGCCTTCTCCTGCACCCGGCCCTCGTAGACCCGGTCGACCTGCACGACGTACTCGGTGGAGCCGGCGACGTCGCTGACCTTCTCCACGGTGCCGCTGAACACGAAGCCGGCCCGCTTCAGCGCGGTCGGCACCGGCAGGACGTCGCGGTCGCAGGCCTGGGCCGGCGCGTCGGTGAGCAGGACGCAGCCCAGGGCGACGAGCACGAGCACCATCACGCGGCGCATGGAGTACCTCCTGGATCGATGTTGCAGGGCCCAGCGTCTCAGGCCGGCGCCCGGGACGCACGCCGGGGCGACCGGTCAGAGGCCGAAGACGCGTTCCAGGACCGCCGCCACGCCGTCCTCGTCGTTGGTCGGCGCCTCGTGGTCGGCGGCCGCGCGGACGTCCGGGTGACCGTTGGCCATGGCGTACGACGTGCCCGCCCAGGTCAGCATCGGCACGTCGTTCGGCATGTCCCCGAACGCCAGCACGTCGGCCGCGTCGACCCCGAGCCCGGCGGCCAGCCCGACCAGCGCGCTCGCCTTGGTCACGCCCGGGCCGCTGATCTCCATGAGCCCGTCGAGCGTCCAGGTCGGCGTCGCGAGGTCGCCGACCGCGGCGACGACCGCCTCCCGGAACGCGACCGGGTCCATGTCGACGTGGCGCACGAGCACCTTCGCCGCCGGGTCGGTCCACAGGTCCTCGAGCCGCCCACGCGGACTGCCCTCGGGGACCGGGTGGCCGTCGACGTACGCCGGGTCGCGGCGGATCCCGGACACGGTCTCGATCGCGACGCCCGCCCCGGGGACGGCAGCACGGATCGCCTCCAGCAGCACCAGACCGACCTCGCGGTCGATGCCGCGCAGCTGCCGGACCTCGCGGCGGGCGACGTCGTACACGATCGCGCCGTTCGAGACGATCGCCAGCCCGTGGTCGCCGACCATCGGCCACAGGTCGTCCATCCAGCGCAGCGGGCGAGCGGTCACGAACACGACCGGCACGCCGCGGTCCTCCAGCGCGGCGACCGCGGCCCGGGACCGGTCGCTCACCGAGCCGTCGGAGCGGACCAGGGTGCCGTCGAGGTCGGTCGCCACCAGGCGCGGGGTGCTCATGCGTCCTCCACGACGGTGAGCTCGACGGTGACGTCCTCGCCGGCCTCGACGTCCTCGGCGCGACGCACCGCCTTCTTCACCGGCAGGACGTAGCAGCCGCTCTTCGCGTCGGGAAACACGCTGGTCCGCCACGTCGTCGTACCGATCCGCACCTCGACCCGGACCGAGCCGAAGCCACGGGTCCGGCCCTCCGTCTCGTCCCGGATGTCCTCGCTGGGCTCCGCCGGCACGGTCACGAAGTGCCAGGCGCCGCCCTCCGACGCGCCCGGCTGGTCGGCCCAGCGCCACAGCGGCCCGGTGAAGGAGTACGTCGAGGTCACGGCCGGGTCGATCAGGCGGGGAACCAGGTGGACAGCTCGACGGCAGCACCGTCCTCGTCGACGCCGAGGGCACTGGCGTCCGCGGCGTCGTGGACCTCCTGCACCGCCTGGCCCATCGCCACCCCGCGGCCGGCCCAGCGCAGCATCTCGAGGTCGTTGCGGCCGTCGCCGATCGCCAGCACGTCGGCGGCGTCCACGCCCAGCGCGGCCGCGACGTGGGTCAGCCCGGAGGCCTTGGAGACACCCATCGGGGCGAGGTCCATCCAGGCGGTCCAGCCGACGACGTAGTCGGTGCCGTGCAGGCCGAGGCGGCCGGCCAGGTCGACGAAGTCCTGGGCGGTGGCCGACGGGTCACGGATGATGACACGGCTGACCGGCCCGGCGACGATCTCGTCGATCTCGGTGACGATCATCTCCCCCGACAGCTCGCCGGTCGGGAAGTGGTCGCTGACGCGGTAGCCGACACCGCGCTCCTCGACGGCGACCAGGGCGTTGGGGTGGTGCTCCAGCACCGCCGCCACCGCGGCCCGCGCGTCGAACGTCTCCTCGTGGACCACCTCGAGCGGGGGGTAGCGGAAGATGACCGCGCCGTTGGAGGCGACCACCCACAGCCGCTCCCGGTCCGCGGTGTGCAGGTCGAGCAGGTCGGCGATCCGGGTCATGCCGTGCGGCGACCGGCCGCTGGCGAGCACGACGTGGGCGCCCGCGTCGAGCGCGCGCTGCACGGCGTCGTACACCGCCTGGCTGATCTCCTCGTGCGTGGTGCCGGAGCCGTCGACCCAGCTCAGCAGGGTGCCGTCGATGTCGAGCGCGACGAGCCTCGGGCGCCAGCCGGGCGCCGGGCCGGCCACCGGGCCAGTGACCGGGACCGGCGACATCGGGTCAGCCACCGACGGGCTCCATGACCTCGAGTCCGCCGAGGTGCGGCTGGAGCGCCTTCGGCACCCGGACCGACCCGTCGGCCTGCTGGTGCGTCTCGAGGATCGCCACGATGGTGCGGGTCATCGCACAGAGCGTGCCGTTGAGCGTCGCCACCGGACCGGTCTTGTCGCCGAAGCGGCCACGGGTGTCGAGCCGCCGGGTCTGGAAGTCGGTGCAGTTCGACGTCGAGGTGAGCTCGCGGTACCTGCCCTGGGTGGGGATCCACGCCTCGCAGTCGAACTTGCGCTGCGCCGACAGCCCGAGGTCGCCGGCCGCGGTGTCGATGACGCGGTAGGACAGCTCGAGCTTGTCGAGGAACTCCTTCTCGATCGACAGCAGCCGCTGGTGCTCGGCGAAGGAGTCCTCCAGCGTGGTGTAGACGAACATCTCCACCTTGTCGAACCAGTGCACCCGGATGATGCCCCGGGTGTCCTTGCCGTGCGAGCCGGCCTCCTTGCGGAAGCACGGCGAGAACGCGGCGTACCGCAGCGGCAGCGACCCGCCGTCGAGGATCTCGTCGGAGTGGTACGCCGCCATGGGTACCTCCGAGGTGCCGACGAGGTAGAGGTCCTCGCCCTCGATCCGGTAGACGTCGTCGGCCGCCTGGCCGAGGAAGCCGGTGCCGTCCATGGCGCGCGGGCGCACCAGCGACGGCGGCGATCACCTGGGTGAACCCGTGGTCGCGGGCGGTCTCGTTGGCGAGGTTGGCCAGCGCGAACTCCAGCTGGGCGCCGATGCCGGTGAGGAAGTAGAACCGCGAGCCCGGACACCTTGGCGCCGCGCTCGATGTCGATCGCGCCGAGGATCCGGCCGAGCTCGACGTGGTCGCGCGGCTCGAAGTCGAACTCCGCGGGCGTGCCGACGGTCTCGAGCACGACGTAGTCGTCCTCGCCACCGGCGGGCGCCTCGTCGGCGGCGACGTTGGGGATCGCCTTCCACGCCTCCTGCCAGGCTCGGCCTCGGCGGCGACCTGCGCGGCCTCGGCGGCCTTCACCTCGCCGGACAGGGCCTTGGTGCGGGTGAGCAGGTCGGCCTTCTCGTCGCCCTGGGCGCGCGAGACCTGCTTGCCGAGCTGCTTCTGCTCCGACGCGCAGCCGCTCGAAGACGGCGATCGACTCGCGGCGGGCGGTGTCGGCGGAGAGGGCCCGGTCCACGACGTCGGCGGAGAGACCGCGCTTGGCCTGGGCGGCGCGCACGCGGTCGGGTTCGTCTCGGAGCAGTCGTGGGTCGATCATGAGAGCAGGCTATCTGCCACCGCCCGCAGGGGTCGCGGGAGATACGGGCCGGTCAGGCCACGGTGGGCAGCACCCACGTCATCGTCATCGTGCCCCGGGGCACGTCGGCGGCGGAGGCGCCGACCTTCGACCAGTCGGCCGCACCCTTGCCCTGCTGGGACAGCTTGATGGTCCGCCCGACCAGGCAGGCGCCGTACGCCGTGCCGCCGGGGTCGGCGATGGTGCGGGCCAGGGTGGTGGTGGCCGGGCAGGAGCCCCGGTCGGTCTTGCACGACCGTGACGCCGCCGGCGGTGTAGGCACCGCCCTTCTGGTACTCCCAGGTGTCCTTGTTGCGCAGCAGCGGCATGCCGGTGGCGCTGTCGAACATCGGGGCCAGCTCGTAGCCCTTCTCGACCGCGACCTTGTCGGCCTCGGTGACGGTGTCGGCGGCGACGTCGTACTCGAAGAGGCGGCCCGAGCGGTCGAGCACCCGCAGCAGGCCGGCCTGCGTCGGGTCGAAGGCCCAGCCGATCGGGTGCAGCGTGGCGACGCCGGTGAGCTTGCGCAGGTCGACGGTGCGGGCCTTGCCGCCGTCGATCGGGTAGAGCTTCATCGTGCCGTTGTCCTCCTCCTTGATCGTCGCGGAGTTGGCGCGCACGGCGAGGGTGCGACCGGCGTCGACGAGGAGGTAGGGGTTCGGGTCGTAGTCCAGCGGCGGCCCGGTGATCTTGGTGACCTGCGTGGCGCCGGTGGCGGGGTTGAAGCGGACGTAGGCGACGCCGTTGGCGACCTCGTCGCCGCCGCCGATCTCGAAGCGCGCCACCCAGGCCTGGTCGGCGGCGAAGGCCGGACGCCGCGGGCGTGGCCGGCGTCGAGCTGTCCTGCTCGTCGGGGGCGGAGGAGGACGACGTGTCGGACTCCTGGCCACAGCCGGCCAGCACGAGAAGGCCGGCGACGAACGCGAGTCGGATCTGCATTGGGTCACCCCTCATCGCCCGGTCCGGATCCCGGGCTGCTTCCATTATCGGGTCTGGGCCCAGTCAACGGCATACTTTGCCGCAACCCGACCCGCCCGACGGAAATGGAGCACCGTGATCGACCGACCGCGCGCGTGGAACCTCATCCTCGCCGCAGCCTGCTTCGCGTCGTTCGCGGTCATCGCCGTACTCGTCCTCCAGGACTGGCACCCGCTGCGTCCGGCTCGACGACGAGGGCAAGCCCGCTCGCGGCTGGGCCGACGGGTACGACGGGCTGGTGACGGTGCTGCGGTTCGTCGAGCACGGCTTCAACACGCTGGCCATGACGATCTACACGGTGATCCTCGCGGTCTTCCTGCTGGTCCGTGGCCAGCGCCGGGCGGCGCTGTTCACGGCCGGCGTGATGGTCGCGACCTCGCTGGCGACCACCACGATCAAGAACACGCTGGGCCGCGACCGGCCGGTCTGGCAGGACCCGACCGGCATCATCGCCAACCACAGCTTCCCCAGCGGGCACGCCTCGTCCGTGGCGGCGTTCGCGGGCGTCGTGATCGTGCTGGTCACGATCTTCGTACGCCGCCGCGCGGTGCGCGTCCTCGCCACGGTGTCGGTGCTGGCCCTGGTCGTCGTGGTGGCGATGGACCGGGTGCTGCTCGGCCGGCACTACCCCAGCGACGTGGTGGCCGGCGCACTGCTCGGCTTCGGCATGGTGTTCCTGGGCCTGGCGATCTACCCGCCGCAGCCACGCGGCCACGCCGAGACCGCCGTACCCCTCGTCGCCAGCGTGCCCGCCTCGACCCGCGACCTGCACGTGATCCTCAACCCGATCAAGGTCGAGGACGCCGGACAGTTCCGCGCGATCGTCACCGCGATGGCGGCCGAGGCCGGTTGGTCCGCGCCGACCTGGCACTACACGAGCATCGAGGACCCGGGCACCGGGCAGGCCGCCGCGGCGTCGGTGGCCGGGGCCGACCTGGTGATGGTGTGCGGCGGCGACGGCACGGTGCGCGAGGTGTGCGCCGAGCTGGCCGGCACCGGCATCCCGGTCGGGATCATCCCGGCCGGCACCGGCAACCTGCTGGCCCGCAACCTCGCCATCCCGCTCTACCTCCGCTCCGCGATCGACGTCGCCCTCAACGGGCAGGACCGCGCCATCGACATGGTCGAGGTCAGCGGCGACGGCCTCGAGGACACCCACTTCATGGTGATGGCCGGGATGGGCTTCGACGCCGCGATCATGGAGGGCGTCAACGAGGACCTGAAGAAGAAGGTCGGGTGGTTCGCCTACGTCGTCTCCGGCCTGCGCTCGCTGATGTTCCCCGCGGTCCGGTTCGAGATCGCCGTCGACGGCGGCGAGTTCACCAGGCACCGCGCCCGCACGGTGGTGGTGGGCAACGTCGGCTTCCTGCAGGCCGGCCTGCCGCTGCTGCCGGACGCCACGATCGACGACGGGCAGATCGACGTCGTGATCCTGCACCCGCGCAACTTCTTCTCCTGGATCCCGCTGGCCTGGCGGGTGCTGCTCAAGCGCAAGCACACCGACGACCTGGTGAACCGGATGACCGGTCGCTCCGTGATCATCCGGGCGGCCACGGACACCCCGCGCCAGCTCGACGGCGACTCGGTCGGACCCGGCCGCGAGCTGACCATGCGGTGCGTGCACGGCCGGCTGCTGGTCCGCGTCCCCCGCTGACGTCAAGGATCGCCGCGGCGCCGTCAAGGAACCGTCAAGGACGTACGTCGCCACCCTCGCGGCGCGCCTAGAACAGGGGTGTGACCGATGTCCTCTACCTCCTGCTGACGCTCGCCTTCTTCGTGCTCACCGCCCTGCTGGTCGGCGTCGTCGACCGGCGGCTGGGCCGATGAGCGAGACCCTCCCGGCGCTCGGTCAGGTCCTGCTGCTCGTCGTCCTGCTCGTCCTCGCCGTGCCCGTCCTCGGCGCCTACCTCGCCAGCGTCTACACCTCGCCGCGGCACCTCGCGGTGGAGCGGGCGGCGTACCGCGCTGCTGCGCGTCGACCCCGATGCCGACCAGCACTGGCGCAGCTACACCCTGGCGGTGCTCGGCTTCTCGCTGGTGAGCATCCTGGCGCTGTTCGGGCTCGGCCGGCTCCAGCAGCACCTGCCGCTCTCGCTGGGGATGGCCGCCCTGCCCAGCGACGGCGCCTGGAACACCGCCGTCTCGTTCACCACCAACACGAACTGGCAGTGGTACTCCGGCGAGTCGACCGTCGGGCACCTCTTCCAGATGACCGGCCTGACCGTCCAGGACTTCGTGTCCGCGGCGGTCGGCATGGCGGTGGCGGCCGCGTTCGCCCGCGGCCTGGCCCGCTCGGACCGGGACGGACGGGTCGGCAACTTCTGGACCGACCTGGTCCGCGGCACCCTGCGCGTGCTGCTGCCGTTCTCGGTCGTCGCGGCCCTCGTGCTCATCGCCTTCGGTGTCGTCCAGAACCTCTCCGGGGCGCGCACCGTCTCGACGCTCACCGGCGGTGTCCAGCACGTCACCGGTGGCCCGGTGGCCAGCCAGGAGGCGATCAAGCAGCTCGGCACCAACGGCGGCGGCTTCTACAACGCCAACTCCGCCCACCCGTTCGAGAACCCGACGCCGTTCACCAACCTGTTCGCGGTCTTCCTCATGCTGGTCATCCCGTTCGCCATGGCGTGGGCGTTCGGCCTCATCGTCCGGGACCGGCGCCAGGGCGGCGCCGTACTCGCGGTGATGGCGATGCTGCTCGGCGTCTCGATCGCCTTGCTCACCTGGGCGGAGATGGCCGGGCCGGTTCGGCGCCCGCCGCCGCGGGCGGGGCGCTGGAGGGCAAGGAGGTGCGGTTCGGCGCCGCCGCGTCGGCGCTCTTCGGGGCGTCCACGACGGGTACGTCGACCGGCGCGGTCAACTCCATGCACGACTCGTTCACGGCGCCGGGCGGCGGGGTCGCGATGCTCAACATGATGCTGGGCGAGATCGCGCCCGGCGGCGCCGGCTCCGGTCTCTACGGGATGCTGATGCTCGCGGTCGTCACGGTCTTCCTGTCCGGCCTGATGGTGGGCCGCACGCCCGAGTACCTCGGCAAGAAGATCGGGCAGGCCGAGATCGTGCTGGTCGCGTTCTACGTGCTGATCACGCCCGTGCTGGTGCTCACCGGTGCGGCCGTCGCGCTGTCCTTCGACGGTGGCCTCGACGGCCTGCAGGAGTCCGGGCCACACGGCCTGTCCGAGGCGTTGTACGCCGTGACCTCGGCCTCCAACAACAACGGCAGCGCGTTCGCCGGCCTGACCAGCGGGACGCCGTTCTGGAACACCCTGCTGGGTCTCTGCATGCTCGCCGGCCGGTTCCTGCCGATCGTCTTCGTCCTCGCCCTCGCCGGGCGGTTCGCCTCCCGGCAGCGCCTGCCCGAGAGCGCCGGCACCCTGCCCACCCACCGGCCGCTCTTCGTGGTCCTTCTCTCCGGCGTCGCGCTGGTCGTGGTCGGCCTGACCTACGTGCCCGCGCTCGCCCTCGGCCCGATCGTGGAGTCCCTCGCATGAGCCCGCAGAGCACTGACATCGAGCGCCCGGAGCATCCAGGACCACCACCACAAGCCGGTGCCCGTACGGCGACCCCGTGACCGAGCAGCTCGGCGAGGCCCTGCCGGGCGCCCTGCGCAAGCTCCACCCTCGCGAGCTCCTCGGCTCGCCGGTCATGCTGGTCGTCGAGGTCGGGGCCGCCGCCACCACGGTCATGGCGGCGCTCGAGCCCACGACCATGTCGGTCCTCGTCACCGTCTGGCTGTGGCTGACCGTCCTCTTCGCCACGCTGGCGGAGTCCGTGGCCGAGGGCCGCGGCAAGGCCCAGGCAGCGAGCCTGCGCGCCCTGCAGCAGGAGACGATGGCCCGCCGGGTCCTCGGCGCGCCGACCGGTCGGCGACACCGGCACCCTGGCCGAGCTGCCCACCGAGGAGGTGCCGAGCACGCAGCTGCGGGCCGGCGACGTCGTCGTGGTCGCGGCCGGCGAGCGGATCCCCGGGGACGGCGACGTCGTCGAGGGCGTCGCCAGCGTTGACGAGTCGGCGGTCACCGGCGAGTCCGCCCCGGTCATCCGGGAGTCCGGCGGCGATCGGTGCGCGGTCACCGGCGGCACCGTCGTGCTCTCCGACCGGATCGTCGTGCGGATCACCGCCGAGCCCGGGCACTCCTTCGTGGACCGGATGATCGCGCTGGTGGAGGGCTCGGAACGGCAGCGAACACCCCCAACGAGATCGCGCTCAACGTGCTGCTGGTCGCCCTGACGGTGATCTTCGTGGTGGTGTGCGTGACGCTGTACCCGCTCGCGGAGTACAGCGACGCTCACCAGTCGGTGCGTCGTGCTCACCGCCTGCTGGTCTGCCTGATCCCGACCACCATCGGCGCCCTGCTCTCGGCCATCGGCATCGCGGGCATGGACCGGCTGGTACGCCGCAACGTGCTGGCCATGTCCGGCCGCGCGGTCGAGGCGGCCGGCGACGTCGACGTGCTCCTGCTCGACAAGACCGGCACCATCACCTACGGCAACCGCCGGGCGACCGAGCTGCTCCCGCTGCACGGGCGTGGCCGTCGGCCGGGTCGCCGAGGCCTCGTTGCTGGCGTCGCTGGCCGACGAGACTCCGGAGGGCCGCAGCATCGTGACGCTGCGTGCGCGGTGACGACGGCGGTGACCGCCGCGGTGCCGGACGGGTGCCGTGCTGGTCGACTTCTCCGCGATGACCCGGATGAGCGGCATCGACCTGCCGGGCCGCGGATCCGCAAGGGCGCCGGGTCCGCAGTGACCGACTGGGTGGAGCGCACGGGGGGTGACCTCGTCGCCAGCGCTCGACACGCTGGTCGCGGGCGTCAGCGCCTCCGGGGGTACGCCACTCGTGGTGGCCGAGCGGGTCGGCGACGGGCCCGCCGTGCTGCTGGGCGTCATCCACCTGAAGGACGTCGTCAAGGCCGGGATGCGTGAGCGCTTCGACGCGATGCGCGCCATGGGCATCCGGACCGTGATGATCACCGGTGACAACGCCGTCACCGCCCGGGCCATCGCGGCGGAGGCCGGGGTCGACGGCGTCCTCGCCGAGGCCACGCCCGAGGACAAGATGGCGCTGATCAAGAAGGAGCAGCGAGGGCGGCCGGATGGTCGCCATGTGCGGCGACGGCACCAACGACGCCCCCGCGCTCGCCCAGGCCGACGTCGGGGTCGCGATGAACACCGGCACCACGGCCGCCAAGGAGGCCGGGAACATGGTCGACCTCGACTCCGACCCGACCAAGCTGATCGACGTCGTCGAGATCGGCAAGCAGCTGCTCATCACCCGTCGGCGCCCTGACGACGTTCTCGATCGCCAACGACGTCGCGAAGTACTTCGCGATCCTGCCGGCGATGTTCGTCGTCGCCTTCCCCAGCTCGACGTGCTCAACGTGATGCGGCTCTCCAGCCCCGAGTCGGCGATCGTCTCGGCCGTCGTGTTCAACGCACTGGTCATCGTGGCGCTGATCCCGCTGGCGCTGCGCGGCGTCCGCTACCGACCCGCGTCGGCCGCCGACCTGCTGCGCCGCAACCTGCTCGTCTACGGCGTCGGCGGCCTGGTCGCTCCCTTCGTGGGCATCAAGCTGCTCGACCTCGTCGTCTCCCTGCGTCCCGGGCCTGTGAAAGGCGTCCGACCATGAAGGACCTCCACGCGCTCTTCCGCCAGAGCCTCGCCGGCCTGCGCGTGCTCGTGCTGATGACCCTGCTCCTCGGGCTGGCCTACCCGCTGGCGGTCACCGGGGTGGCCGCCGTGGCGATGCCCTGGCAGGCCCAGGGATCGCTGGTCGACTCCTCGGGTCGGCACGTCACCGATGCCGGTGACGCCGTCGGGTCCGCCCGGCTCGGCCAGCCCGTCGCCGGCGACGGCCTGTTCCAGCCGCGTGCCTCCGTGGCCGGGGACGGCTACGACCCGCTGGCCAGCGCGGGCTCCAACCTCGGACCCGAGGACCCCGACCTCGTGGCCGCCATCAGGCAGCGGCATGCGGAGATCGCCGCCCGCGAGGGCGTGTCCCCCGGCGCCGTGCCCCCGGATGCGCTGACCGCCTCCGGCTCCGGCCTGGACCCGGACATCTCGCCTGCGTACGCCGACCTGCAGGTGCCGCGCGTGGCCCGGGCCACCGGGCTCACCGAGGCCCGGGTCCGGGCGCTGGTCGAGCGGTACACCGCCGGACGGACCCTGGGCGTCCTCGGCGAAGCGCACGTCAACGTGCTCGAGCTCAACATCGACGTGCTGCGGCTCGCCAGGACGTCCTGACACGCGGCGGCTGGGAGGATCTGGTCATGACGGAGCAGCAACGACGCGGCCGGCTCACGGTCTACCTCGGTGCTGCCCCGGGCGTGGGCAAGACCTACGCCATGCTCGGCGAGGCGCATCGCCGTCATGCCCGCGGCACCGACATCGTCGTCGGGTACGTCGAGACCCACGGCCGCGCGCAGACGGCGGCCCAGGTGGAGGGCCTGGAGGTGGTCCCCAGGCAGGAGATCCCCTACCGCGACACGACGTTCACCGAGATGGACACCGAAGCCATCCTCGCCCGGAAGCCCGCGGTCGTGCTGGTCGACGAGCTCGCGCACACCAACGTGCCCGGCAGCCGCCACGCCAAGCGGGCCGCCGACGTGGAGGACCTGCGGGCCGCCGGCATCGACGTCATCACCACGGTCAACATCCAGCACCTGGAGTCGATCAACGACGAGGTGGAGCGGATCACCGGAGTGCGGCAGCGCGAGACGGTGCCGGACGACATCGTGCGGACCGCCGACCAGATCCAGCTCGTGGACATGTCCCCTGAGGCACTGCGCCGCAGGATGGCCCACGGCAACATCTACCGGGCCGAGCAGATCGACGCCTCGCTGTCGTCGTACTTCCGGGTCGGCAACCTCACGGCGCTGCGCGAGCTGGCGTTGCTGTGGCTGGCCGACCGGGTGGACGACGCGCTCGACGACTACCGACGCGCGCACAGCATCGAGCAGCCCTGGCCCACCAAGGAGCGCATCGTCGTCGCGGTCACCGGCGGCGCCGAGAGCGAGACACTGATCCGCCGCGGCGCCCGGCTCGCGCAACGGTCGGCCGGCGCCGAACTGCTGGCGGTGCACGTCATCGCGACCGACGGGCTGCGGAACGCCGACGACGGCCGCGTCGCCCGGTCGCAGCAGCTCGTCGAGTCCCTCGGAGGGTCATTCCACTCCGTGGTCGGCGAGGACGTCGCCGAGGCGGTGGTCGACTACGCCACGGGCGCCAACGCCACCATGATCGTGGTCGGCGTGTCGCGCCACAGCCTCCTGCGCCGGCTGTTCACCGGGGCGACCGGTGACCGGATCGCCTCGCTGGCCGGGGCGATCGACGTGCACCTGGTGACCCACGAGCAGGTCCCCGGCGCCGCCGTACGACGTGCCCGCCTCTCGCCGCTGAGCCGCCGGCGCCAGGCCGTCGGGTGGGTGGTCGCGCTGCTCCTCCCGGTCCTGCTGACCCTCACCCTCCAATCGCTCGACGAGACCCACCAGCTGCCGCTCGCCGTCCTGCTGTTCCTGGCCTGCACCGTCCTCGTCGCCCTGGTCGGCGGCATGCTGCCCGCCCTGATCGCCGCCCTGATCGGGTTCCTGGCGCTCAACTGGTTCTTCACGCCGCCCGTCGGCCGGCTCACGATCGCGGAGCCCACCAACCTCGTGGCCCTGCTGATCTACGTCGCCGTCGCGGCCGGGGTCGCGACCGTCGTGGACCGGGCCTCCCGCCGCGGCACGGAGGCTGTTCGCGCCCGCGCCGAGGCCGCGACACTGTCGTCCCTGTCGCAGTCGGTGCTCACCGGGCAGGACACCGCCGAGGCCATCGTCGAGCGGCTGCGCGAGACGTTCGGCCAGGAGTCGGTGTCCCTCCTGAACCGTACGGACGCCGGCTGGCGGCTGCTGGCGGCAGACGGCCCGGACCCGGCGACCGCCCCCGACGATGCGGACTCGCGGGTCACGGTCGACGACGACCACCTGCTCGCCCTGCGCGGTCCGGTCCTGCGTGCCACGGACCAGCGGGTGCTGGAGGGCTTCGCGGTGCAGACGGGACTGGTCCTGGAGTACCGCCGGCTGCGGGAGCGTGAGGCCCGGGCAGCCGACCTGGAGCGCGCGGACGCCACCAGCACCGCGATCCTGCGGGCTGTCTCGCACGACCTGCGGACGCCCCTGGCCACGATGCGGGCAGCGGTGGACGGCCTGGTGTCCGGCGGACCCGGCCTCGACGAGGACGACCGCCGAGCGCTGGTCGAGGCGGTCGACTCTGCGACCGACCAGCTCGAGCGGCTGATCGACAACCTGCTGGACCTGTCGCGGCTGCAGACCGGGCTCCTGCACCCGGTGCTCAAGCCCCGCAGCCTCGAGGAGATCCTGCCGATCGCGGTCTCCGGCCATCCGCCCGGCAGTGTCGTGCTCGAGCTCGAGGAGTCGGCGCCGCTGGTGCTGACCGATGCCGGGCTGCTCGAACGGGTCGTCGCCAACCTGGTCTCGAACGCCGTCCGGGTCTCCCGGGGGACGCCGGTGCGCGTGCTTGCCCAAGTGTTGGCCGACGAGGTCTCGATCATGGTGGCCGACCGCGGACCTGGCGTAGCCCCCGACCAGCGGGCCCGGATGTTCGAGCCGTTCCAGCGCCTCGACGACACCGGGTCCGGCGGCCTCGGCCTGGGCCTCGCGGTGGCCCGCGGGCTGACCGAGGCGGTCGGTGGGACATTGACGGCGGAGGACACGCCCGGCGGGGGTCTCACCATGGTGCTGTCCGTGCCTCGTCACGCACCGGAGAGCGGGCAGCGATGAGCTACCGCGTCCTCGTGGTCGATGACGAGCCGGCCCTGGCCCGCGCCCTCGCGATCAACCTGCGTGCCCACGGGTGGGACGTCGTCACCGCGGCCGACGGGCGTGGCGCGCTCGAGGCCGTCGCCGAACGACGTCCCGACGTCGTGGTGCTCGACCTCGGCCTGCCCGACATGGACGGCACCGAGGTCATCGCGGGCCTGCGGGGATGGACGACCGTGCCGATCGTGGTGCTGTCGGCCCGGCAGCACGGGGAGGACAAGGTCGAGGCGCTGGACCTCGGCGCCGACGACTACGTCACCAAGCCGTTCGCGATGAACGAGCTGATGGCCCGGCTCCGGGCCGCCGTACGCCGCAGCCAGGAGGCCGCCCCCGCCGCGTCCGTGGTGGAGGTGGGCGACCTGGTGATCGACCTCGCCCGCAAGAAGGTCACCCGGGCCGGGCAGGACGTCCGGCTCACCCCGACCGAGTGGGGGCTCGCTGGCAGCTGCTCGCCCGCAACGTCGGCAAGCTGGTCTCCCGCGGACAGATCCTGCGCGAGGTCTGGGGACCGGCGTACGAAGCACGAGTCCCACTACCTGCGGGTCTACGCCGCGCAGCTGCGGCGCAAGCTGGAGCGACGACCCGGCGCACCCCCGCCACCTGGTCACCGACGGCGGGGCTGGGCTACACGCTGGAGCCCTGACCCGGACTCGACGGCGATCGGCGCACCGTCAGCCGACGTGCACGTGCGGTCGGCGGGCGCGGTCGGGTTCGGCCCGGCGCAGGATCTCCCGGGTGACCGGGCGCGATCTCGCCCTCGCCGAAGAACAGGAACCGCAGGAAGTTGGCGGCCGGGTTGCCCTCGGTCCACTCGAAGTAGATGTGCGGCCGGACGCCGGTGAGGTCGCGCACGTGGAGCAGCAGGGCGGCCAGCGCGTTGGCGACCGAGGAGCTGGCTCGAGCGTGAGCACCCGGTACGCGGTCGTGCAGGACCTCGCCGCGCACGTCGAGGTCGGTCTCGAAGTCGGACGGGTCGCCGACGGTGACCTCGACGAAGATCAGGTCGTCCTCGTCGCGGAGGTCGTTGTCGGCGACCATCTGGCGGATCTTCGTCCCGGTACTCGCTCGGGTCGCGGGCGTCGGGCTCGTTGGCGACCAGCCGGATCTGCCGGCGCGGCGCAGTCACGGACGAACAGCTCGGCCATCGGTGTCGAGCTCGATCGTCGGCGACCCGCAGCTCGAAGGACCCGGCGGAGCCGGGAGACCAGCGACACCGCGATGATCGCGGCGATGAAGCAGGCGCCGATCTTCACGCCGTCGGGCCGCTCGACGACGTTGGCCACGGTCGTGTAGACGAAGACGGCGGCGATCGCGGCGAACGCCACGGCGTGACGCGCGCTGACCGGCCCGGCGGGCCGACAGGGTGACGGCGACCGCGGCCGAGGTGATGAGCACCAGCACGCCGGTGGCGTAGGCGCCGCCCTGCGCGTCGACGTCGGCGTCGAAGATCGAGCGTGACGAGGAACGCGATCGACGGTGAAGACCAGCACCAGCGGGCGGACGGCGCGCGCCCAGTCCGGCGCCATGCCGTACCGGGGCAGGTAGCGCGGCACGAGGTTCAGCAGGCCGGCCATCGCGGAGGCGCCGGCGAACCACAGGATCGCGATCGTCGACACGTCGTAGACGGTGCCGAACGCCGTGCCCGAGGTACTCGTGGGCCAGGTAGGCGAGGGCCCGGCCGTTGGCCTCGCCGCCCGGCTCGAACTGCCTCCGGCGGGATCAGCAGCGTGGTCACGATGACTGCTGGTGAGCAGGAAGACGCTCATGATCAGCGCGGCGGTGGTGAGCAGCCGCTTCGTGTCGCGGATGCGGCCGGTCGGTCGCGCCTCGGTGTCATCCTCGGCGCCCTGCGACGAGCGGCATCACGGCGACGCCGGTCTCGAACCCGGACAGGCCCAGCGCCAGCTTGCGGGAACACCAGCAGCGCGACGCCGACCATCGCCAGCGGGTTGCCGTGCTCGTGGTGAAGAGCGCGCTGCGTCCAGTCGGTGACCAGACCGGGCGACGTGGCGCACGTGCCGCAGGCCGACGCCGACGACGACGACGTTCAGCGCGAGGTAGACGACGACCAGGACGACGGCGACGCCGATCGCCTCGGTGAAGCCCTTGAGGAACACCGCGCCCAGCAGGGCCGAGCAGCACCAGCGTGACGGCACCTGGTGGCCGTGCATCGTCTGGCGGCACGAACGGGTTCTCGACGATGTGCGCGGTGGCGTCCGCCGCGGACAGCGTCATCGTGATGAGGAAGTCGGTGGCGGCGAACCCGAGCAGGACCAGCACGAACAGCTTGCCCTTCCAGAACGACAAGCAGCCGCTCCAGCATGGCGATCGAGCCCTCGCCGTGCGGGACTCTCCGCGGCCACCCGCCGGTAGACCGGCAGCGCGCCGAGCAGGGTGAGCGACGACCAGGACGAGCGTCGCCAGCGGCGACAGGAGCCCGGCGGCCAGGGCGGCGATGCCCGGCTGGTAGCCGAGGGTCGAGAAGTAGTCGACGCCGGTGAGGCACATCACCTGCCACCACGAGTGCCGGGGGTGCTCGGCCGGCACCTGGCCGTGCGGCCCGAGGTGCTCGGCCGCGTTCGGTGCGCCGGCCAGCAGCCAGGCACCGACCCGACTGCGTCGGCGGGTCCGGGCGCCAGTCTCGGGGGCAGCCGCGGAGTCCCGGGCCGGTGCCATGCTCATGCCTCCATCCTGACCAGCCCTGGTCTCGCCGACGAGGGCGAACGTCACATCGACCGTCAAGGAACCATCAAGATTTGCCGTCCTGCGTCGGAAAGGCGTCAAAACCTGATCTGCGAAGCCCTGCGAACCGAATGACGGTCATTGACTGGGACGGTGGAATCACTCCTGGCAACAGCCTTCTCGTCCGGGTGCCTGAGCTGCGCATGGGCGCCGCGGTCGGCTTCATCGCTGTCACCGGCGTGGCGCTGCACGAGGTCGCGGCGGGAACCACGACGGCCCTGGCTGTGCTGTCCGCACTGCGTGGCGAGTCTGGGAGTCACCCTGCCGTCGCGCTTGCTCGTCCTGTTGCCGGTCACGGCGTGGGGCTTCCTCACCGGCTTCGTCGTGAACACCGACGGCGTGCTCACCTTCGGCGGCACGGATCTCGTGCACGCGCTGGTGCTCGTCCTGGCGGCGATCGCCGCAACGGCCCGGCCAGTCAGCCGCGGGCGCCCTCGATCGCTTCCTGCTCCTCCGGGGAGAGCTGCTGCTCGCACGTCCACGCGGTGATGCTCTTGGCGTAGGTCCGGGCCTCGCTGCGGCCGTGGATCGAGGTCAGCACCACCCCGTGCCCGCCGTCGTCGAGCAGCGCCAGCGACCACGACAGGTGCCCGCCCATGTCGCCGAACGCGTCGTACCGCACGACCGCGAGGTGGCGCAGCGCGTCGCGGGCCTCGCGCCCGCAGCGCGGCGACCTCCTGGCGCAGGCCGTGCACGTCCTCGGGCAGCGCGTCCTCGCCGCCGCCGACCGGGCGGCGTGCGGCCTGCCGGGTCTGCAGGGAGAAGGCGAGCGCGACGAGGGCCAGCGCGAGCGCGAGCCAGACGAGGGAGTCCACGGCACCGAGGGTAGTGATCGGCCCCCGGTCATCCCCGGCCCCCGCGCCCGCGCCGTGGGAAAATGTCCGGGTGCCTCCCGAGACCCCCCGCCGCATCGCCTACCAGGGCGAGCCCGGCTCCAACTCCCACCTCGTGTGCAAGCAGCACTACCCCGACGGCGACGCGGTGGCGTGCGCGTCCTTCGAGGACGTCTTCGCGGCGGTGTCCGCCGGCGAGGCCGACCTGGCGATGATCCCGATCGACAACTCGCTCGCCGGCCGGGTCGCCGACATCCACCACTTCCTGCCGACCTCGGACCTGCACATCATCGGCGAGCACTTCCTGCGCATCGAGTTCGCGCTGATGGCGGTGGCCGGGGCGACCACGGAGTCGCTCAAGACCGTGCACAGCCACGTGCACGCGCTCGGCCAGTGCCGCAAGGTGATCCGCGAGCTCGGGCTGACCCCGGTGATCTCCGGCGACACGGCGGGCGCGGCCCGCGAGGTCGCCGACGCCCAGGACCCGACCCAGGCCGCGCTCGCGCCGCCGCTGGCCGCGGAGATCTACGGCCTGGAGATCCTGCGCGACGAGGTGGAGGACGAGGAGCACAACACCACCCGCTTCGTGGTGCTGTCCCGCGACTTCGTGCAGGCACCCGCGGACGACGGCCCGGTGGTCACCAGCTTCATCTTCAACGTCCGCAACCTGCCGGCCGCGCTCTACAAGGCGCTCGGCGGCTTCGCCACCAACGGCGTCAACATGACCAAGCTGGAGAGCTACATGGTCGGCGGTGAGTTCACCGCCACCCAGTTCCTGGCCGAGGTCGACGGCCACCCCGAGGACACCGCGGTGCACAACGCCCTCGAGGAGCTGGCGTTCTTCACCACCGAGGTGAAGATCCTCGGGGTCTACCCCGCCGACTCGTTCCGGGCCGGCACCGGCTGAGGCCGCGCGCGACCTCCGGCGCTAGGTTGAGCCTGTGCACGAGCAGGACGACCGGACCCACGACCTCGGCTTCGCCCGCGTCGACCTCGACCGGGCGGCGCGCACCGGTGACCCCGAGGTGGTGTACGGCGCCGGCAAGACGCCGACCCAGCTGGTCGCGATCCTGTCCGCTCTGCACGCGAAGCATCCCGACCGCGCGGTGCTGGCGACCCGGCTCTCCGACGAGGCGATCGCGGCGGTCGGCGACCTCGACGGCGCCGAGATCCACCTGAACGCCCGGGCGGTCACGCTCGGCCCGTTCCCCGAGGCGCGCGGCACCGTCGCCGTGGTCAGCGCCGGCACCTCCGACGGTCCCGTCGCGGCCGAGGCCGCCCTCACCGCCCGGGTGCACGGCGCCGGCGTGGAGGAGATCCAGGACGTCGGGGTCGCCGGACTGCACCGGCTGCTCGGCGTACGCGACCGCCTCGCCGAGGCCGACTGCCTGGTCGTGGTGGCCGGCATGGAGGGCGCGCTGCCCTCCGTGGTCGGCGGCCTGACCGGGGTGCCCCTGGTCGCGGTCCCCACGTCGGTCGGGTACGGCGCCTCGTTCGGCGGGCTCGCCGCGCTGCTGGCGATGCTCAACTCCTGCGCCCCGGGCGTCACCGTGGTCAACATCGACAACGGGTACGGCGCCGGCGTGTTCGCCGCGCGGGTGGCCCGCAACGCCGACCCGGCCCGGCGCGGGACGTCCGCATGACCGTGTGGGTCGACGCGTCCTCCGGCGCCAGCGGCGACATGCTGCTCGGTGCACTGGTGGGCGCCGGCGTACCCGTCGAGACGCTGCAGTCCGCCGTCGACGCGGTGGTCCCGGAGCCGGTCCGGTTCCACGTGGAACCGGTGTCCCGCAACGGGTTCGCGGCCACCCGCTGCCACGTCGAGGTCGCCGACTCCACCGAGCACCGCACCTGGCGCGACATCCGGCTGCTGCTCGGCGCTGCCGACCTGGCCGAGGACGTGCGGGCCCTCGCCGAGCGGGTCTTCGAGCGGCTGGCCGTCGCCGAGGCCACCGTGCACGGCGCCGACCCGCTCGACGTCTCCTTCCACGAGGTCGGCGCGCTCGACGCGATCGCCGACGTGGTCGGGGTGTGCGCCGGCTTCGTCGTCGCTCGGTCTCGACGAGGTGGTGGTCTCCCCCGTCGCCGTCGGGACCGGTGAGATCGCCGGCGCCCACGGCACGATGCCGGTCCCGCCGCCCGCCGTCGCTGAACTGCTGCGCGGGGTCCCGTCGTACGCCGGACCCGCGGGCGCACCGGCCATGGAGCTGTGCACGCCGACCGGGGCGGCACTGCTCACCACGCTGGCCACCGCCTGGGGCGGCCAGCCCGCGATGACCACCGAGGCGATCGGCGTCGGCGCCGGTGGCCGCGACCCGCGCGGCCACGCCAACGTGGTGCGGGTCTTCACCGGGACCGGGTCGACCACCGCGACCGGCCCGCCGCTGCTGGTGGAGACCAATGTCGACGACCTCGACCCCCGGGTCTGGCCGGCGGTGATCGCCGCCCTGCTGGAGGCCGGGGCCTCCGACGCCTGGCTGACCCCGATCCTGATGAAGAAGGGCCGCCCGGCCCACACCCTGTCCGTGCTGGTCGCCGCGGACCGGGCCGCCGAGGTGCGCGCCGCGATCTTCCGGCACACGTCCACGATCGGGGTGCGCGAGCAGCCGCTGGGCAAGCACGCCCTCGACCGCGAGATGGTCGAGGTCGAGGTGGCCGGCCAGACCATCGCGGTCAAGCTGGCCCGCCACGACGGGGTGCTGGTCAACGCGCAGCCGGAGTACGACGACGTGGCGCGCGCGGCGCAGGCGCTCGGCCGCCCGGTCAGCGACGTGCTCGGCGACGCGGTGGCGGCCAGTCGCGGCTTCCTCGCCGCGGAGTGACGCGGCACCGTCGCACGGCCGACAGTAAGGTTGCCTGATGACCTCCGGCACCGACGGTCGGCCCGACCACATGCTCGCGCTGCTGGGCTACCTCATGGACGACTTCCGCCGGGAGCTCAACGAGCGCGTGAGGACGGTCGACCTGCCCGGCGCCCCGGCCGGCACCCGGTCGCTGCGCGGCTCGCAGGTCCGGCTGCTCAGCCTGACCCCGAGCGAGGGCATGCGGGTGACCGACCTCGCCGAGAAGGTCGGGATGACCAAGCAGTCGCTGGGCGAGTTGGCCACGGCGCTGGAGTCGCTGGGGTTCATGGAGTCGGTCCGCGACCCGGCCGACCGCCGGGTCCGCATCCTGCGCCCCACCGCCGACGGGCTGTCCGCGCTCGCGGCGGCGCAGCGCGTCATCGAGCAGGTCGAGGCGGAGTACCGCACGCGGTACGGCGCGCGCCGCTGGGACACGCTGCGTGACATCCTGCGGGAGATCACCGACGCCCCCACGGAAGGGCCTGCCACCCCCTGATGGACCCCCTCGTCATCGCGCTCACCTTCGGCGCCATCTTCCTCGTCGAGCTCCCCGACAAGACCTTCATCGCCACCCTGGTGCTGAGCACGAGGTTCCGCCCGCTGCTGGTGTGGATCGGGGTCGGGGCGGCGTTCTTCGTCCAGACCCTCATCGCGGTCGGCCTCGGCACCGTGATCGGCCGGCTGCCCACCGACTGGGTGCGCGCCGGCGCCGGCGCTGCTCTTCCTGGCCGGCGCGGTGCTGCTCTTCCGCGAGGCCCGCGGCGCGGACGCCGCCGAGTCGGCCACCGAGGAGGAGTTCGCCGAGCGGGCCGGCGCCCCCAAGTCCGGCTTCGCCGCGATCGCCGCCAGCTTCCTCGTGCTCTTCGCCGCCGAGTGGGGCGACCTCTCCCAGCTGCTCACGCTCTCCCTGGTCGCGAAGTACGACGCCCCGGTCAGCGTCTTCGTCGGCGCGTGGGGGGCGCTCCTCGCCGTCAGCGGCCTGGCCGTGCTGCTGGGCCGGGTGCTGATGGCCCGGATGCGGCTCAGCACGCTGCACTACGTGGGCTCCGGCGTGTGCCTGCTCCTGTTCGGCATCACGCTCTGGGAACTCCTGGGCTGAGCCGGTCCGGGCGACTACTAGAGTCGCCCCATGACGTTCCCGCACGGCGCCGACTCCGAGGTCGGCCGCCTCCAGACCGTGATGCTGCACCGCCCCGGCCCGGAGCTGCGGCGCCTGACACCGCGCAACAACGACAAGCTGCTCTTCGACGGCATCCCGTGGATCGGCCGGGCCCAGGAGGAGCACGACGCCTTCGCCGAGGCGCTGCGCGCCCGCGGCGTCGAGGTGCTCTACCTCATCGACCTGCTGATCGAGACGCTGGCCAGCGAGAGCGCCCGCGACCACGCGATCACCGCGGTCACCTCGGGCCTGCACCTCGGCGACACGCTGAGCGCCTACCTCCAGGACGCGCTGCGCGACCAGAGCCCCGAGGAGCTCGCGACGTTCCTCACCGCGGGCGTGCGCAACGACGAGCTCCAGGGCGGCTTCGGCCTGGTCACCAGCCTGATGCAGCACGACGACTTCGTGATCGACCCGTTGCCGAACCTGCTGTTCACCCGCGACTCCAGCGTCTGGATCCGGGACCGGGTCGCGATCACCTCGCTGGCGATGCCGGCCCGCCGCCGCGAGACCCAGCTGACCGAGCTGATCTACACCGAGCACCCGCGCTTCTCCGGTACGTCCTCCATCCACGGCTGGCACCACGAGAGCGTCGAGGGCGGCGACGTACTCCTGATGGCGCCGGGCGTGGTCGCCGTCGGCGTCGGCGAGCGCACGACGCCGGCCGGGGCCGAGCGGCTGGCCCGCCAGCTCTTCCAGTCCGGCCTGGCCGAGACCGTGCTGGCGGTGCCGATCACCCAGGAGCGGGCCACGATGCACCTCGACACCGTGTGCACGATGGTCGACGTCGACAAGATCGTGATGTACCCCAACGTCGCCGACTCGCTCCAGGCGTTCACCGTGACGCTGGCCGAGCGGGCCGGTGAGGGCGACACCGACCTCGTCCTCGAGGTGGCCGGGGCCGAGCCGTTCCTGGTCGCCGCCGCGAAGGCGATGGAGATCGACACCCTGCACCAGATCGACACCGGCCTCGACCCGGTCACCGCCGAGCGCGAGCAGTGGGACGACGGCAACAACACCCTGGCCCTGGCGCCGCGGGTGGCGGTGGCCTACGAGCGCAACGAGGAGACCAACGCCCGCCTCGAGGAGGCAGGCATCGAGGTGGTCCGGATCGCCGGCTCCGAGCTCGGCTCCGGCCGCGGTGGCCCGCGCTGCATGAGCTGCCCGGTCTCCCGGGCGCCGCTGCCGACCGACTGACCCGCGCGCAACGTCATACGTCCCGGTCGCCCGAGCAGCCGCTCCGCCTGACGTCCCGTGCGGAGGTCAGCCCGGCGGGGGTACGGCGTACTCGCAGCTCGACGCGCCCTCGGTGACGTCGCAGCGCAGCAGGCTCTGGGTGGTGCCCGCGGTCACCGAACAGGGTCAGCAGCACGTGCGTCTCGTCCTCCCACCGCACGGCGCGCACGTCGGCACCGTCGGGCAGGTCGATCCGGCTCGGGTCGGACGGGCTGTCGACGTCCTCCACGGTCACGGACGAGAACGTCCCGTCCCAGCCGTCCTCGCGCTGCGGCTCGCGGCCGCTGGTCGTCGGTCAGCCAGGCGACGCGCGACCGGACGGGCTCGGCTCGAGGGTGAGCACGTCGGGCAGCGCCCACGACTCGCGGATCGCACCGGTGGCGTCCGGGACGCCCAGCATCGGCGGCCCGCCGGGCGTGGTGCTGAACACCAGCCCGGCCGTGGTCACGTCCTACGAGCGTGACCGGGGCACCGGCGAAGGTCACCGGGACGGTGCGCCGGGCGGCGATGTTCCAGACCCGGAGCGGGGCGGACGGCCCGGCAGTGACGCCGGCCGGGGTGACGTAGACGTTGCCGGCGCTGTCGACGCCCTCGAGGAGCGCGACGTACTCCTCGTACGACGTGGGCCGCTGCACCTCGACCGGACGGGCCGAGGGCCGGGGCAGTGCTGGTCCGGACATCCGTGGCCTCCCTTCGACCAGTGTGACGCCGCGAGGGCCCGATCGGGTTGTGCTCGTCGGTCGATACGGTCGGGCGCATGCACGCATCTCGGGAGTCGGTGGGCTGGTCGGCGGTCGCCGAGGCCTACGCCAGCACGTTCGCGCCGCTGTGCGGCGGCACCCTCGGACCGGTGCTCGCGGCCGCGGGCGTCTCCGGGGCGGGTCCGGGCCTGCGGGTGCTGGACGTCGGCGCCGGCACCGGCGACCTGGCGGCCGCGGCGCTGGCGGCGGGTGCGGACGTGACCGCCGTGGACCCCGACCCGGACATGCTCGCGCTCGCCCGCGAGCGGGCACCCCGGGCGCGGCTGGGGCGGGCCGGTCTCCCCGTGCTGCCGTTCGCGGACGCGGCGTACGACGCGGTGCTGGCCAACTTCGTCGTCAACCACGTCCCCGACCCGCGGGCCGCGGTGAGCGAGCTGGCCCGGGTCACCGCTCCCGGCGGCCGGGTGGCGGTGACGATCTGGCCGTCGGGGCAGAACGTGCAGTCGCGGCTGTGGGCGGCCGTGATCGCGGAGAGCGGAGCGGTCCCGCCTCCGTCCCTGGGCCTGCCCGCCGACCGGGACTTCCCACGCACCTGCGCGGGGCTGGCCGCCCTGCTGGCCGGCGCCGGGCTCCGGGACGTCGAGGCGCGGCCCGTCCGGTGGACCCACCGGACGGACCCGCGGGCGCTGTGGCGGGGGGCCGCGGCGGGCGTGGGCGGCATCGGCACCACGGTCACCAGCCAGCCGGCCGAGGTCCTGGCGCGGATGGAGGCGGCCTACGACCGCCTGGTCGTCCCGCTGGTCCAGCAGGGTGTGCTGGTGCTGGACACCGAGGCGGTGCTGGCCGTCGGGACACGGGCCTGAGGCCTCCGCGCTCCGTCAGGCACTCCGGGCGCAGATCCGGCGGCGCAGACCGCGGAAAACCGCAGGACTTCCGGCCGGGCAGTGAGGAAATGGAAAGGCCCGGCCGCTGTTGACGGGGGATACAACAACGACCGGGCGTGGAGCACGCTAATCGACTCGGGGACGAATCTCAACTCCTCGTCGCGTGTTCGTCACGACGAATTTCTCACGCTTGTCCCTCAGCGGATGGTGACCTGGCGGTTGGCCAGCCCCGACCGTGCCGCCCGCTCGGCGGGGCTCAGGTCGCCGCCGGCCGCCAGGGCGGCGGCCAGGTCCTTCGCGAACCGGGCCGCGGGCTTCTCGAGGACGTCGGCACCGGTGCCGACCGGCAGGTCCCACACCGGGACCAGCAGGCCGTGTGCCCGGAACATCCCGACCAGCCGCGAGCCCTCGGCGATCTCGTCCTTGCCGGCCGCGTGCAGCCGGGCGAGGGCGTCGAGCAGGTCGTCCTCGGCCTCGGGCATCACCCAGCGCAGGTGCTCCTTGGGGCCGACGTTGGTCCAGTACGCCGCGTCGACGCCGGCGAGCCGGGCGGTCGGGTGGGCGGCGGCGTTCGCCTGCTCGAGGGCGGCCGTGGTCGCCGCGTCGCGGGCGTCCTCGTCGATCCAGTAGTCGAAGCCGTCGTGGACGGTCACCTCGAGCGGGTCGTCCACGACGAGGTCCTGGAAGCGCGGGCCCTCCCCGGGGGCGTCGGTCAGCCCGACCACGCCCTCGTCGGCGGTCAGCGCCTTCTCGAGCACCGCGCCGAGGTCGCGCGAGGGGTCGCCGAAGTTGTGCTGCACCTGCAGGCCGAGCCAGATCGCGCCGTCCTCGCGGACCATGGCCGGCGCCGCCATCGGCAGCAGCGAGCACAGCCGCACCTCGCGGTCGGGGTGGTCCTTCAGCGTGATCGGGGCGGTCGCGGCGGGCACCAGCTCCCGGAGCGCGACGAGGTCGCACTCCCCGGCGTACCCGGCGAACGGACGGGCGACGTACGCCGGGGGCGGGCCGTCCGCGGCACCGTGGCAGGCCTTGTAGCGGCGGCCCGACCCGCACGGGCACGGCTGGCGGGGACCGACCGCGCCCTCGGTGGTGGCGGCGGCCTCACGGCCCTTGGTGCGTGAACGCTTTCCCATGGCGGGGAGGTTACCGACCGAGGCGCTCCAGCATGTACGCCGGGCGGTCGGTGATGACCGCCTCCACCCCGAGCTCCTGGCAGAGCTCGAGGTCGGCGTCGCTGTTGACCGTCCAGACGTGGACCCGGCGGCCGTTGAGGTGGCGCCCGAGGCCGGGGTGCTCGCGGAGCTCCCCGATGCCCGGGCCGATGATCCAGTCGGGCTCGACCATGCGCCGCAGCATCGGCCAGTGGTGCGCCTTGTCGATCAGCATCACCAGCGGGACCGCCGGCGCCAGCCGGCTCACCCGCTGCAGGGCGGTGAACGAGAAGCTCATCACCCGCACCGGCGTCCCGGGCCCGGACCAGCCGAACTCGGTGAGCAGCTGGACGAGGCGGCGCTCGACCAGCCCGCCGTACCGCGTGGGGTGCTTGGTCTCGATGGCCACCTCCACCCGGCGGTCGCAGTCGGCCACCGTCTCGAGCAGCTTGCGCAGCGTCAGCACCCGGCCCAGCTCGGGGTCGGTGTCCGGGGCCTCGTCGTCGAGGTCGGCCCACGGGTTCTTCCAGGAGGCGAGGTCGAGCTCGGCGAGGTCCTGGAGCTCCATGGTGGAGACGGTGGCCCGGCTGGCGCCGACCCGGAGCAGGTTGCGGTCGTGGACGCAGACCAGGTGCCCGTCGGCGGTGAGCCGGACGTCGCACTCGAGGCCGTCGGCGCCGGCCTCGAGGGCCTTGAGGTAGGCGCCGAGCGTGTGCTCGGCGTTCTCATCGCTGGCGCCTCGGTGGGCGACGACCTGCATGGCCGACATCCTGCCCAGTTCCTCATCCCGCCGCCAGCGAACGCCCGGCGCGGCGGGGTCAGCCGGTGAAGTAGACCAGCCCCGGGCCCTCGTCGCGGTAGGGCACCCCCAGGCCGTCGAGCGCCGCCCGCCACGACCCGGTCACCTCGGGGCAGCTGCCCTCGAACCCGTGGTCCGCGGTGAGCAGGAAGGCCACGTCGTCCAGCACGCCGAGCCCCTCGAGGTGGTCGAGGAAGCGGACCAGGCGGGCGTCGCTCTGGCGCAGGGTGTCGCGAGCCATCTCCGAGCGCGGCCCGGCACCGTGGTGCCCGGCGTCGGTGACGACGTGCGCCCACCAGGTCAGCCGCGGGGCGGTGGCCGGGTCCGCCCACAGCCCGAGCACCTGGTCGAGGCCGATGTCGTCGACGCGCACGCCCCAGCGGTAGTAGCTGTCCTCGAGGAAGGCCGGCTCCCGCAGGAACGGCGAGGCCGCCGGGTCGGGCAGCATGTCGTCGAGCGACCCGGCGCCGTCGCTGCTGCTGGACCGGATGACCTGCATGGTGGAGTAGTCCGCGCCCCGCTCGATCGCCTCGTTGACGCTGGCCGTGCGCGGCCCGGCGCCCGGCTCGCACGACGTCGTGGACCATCTCGAAGACCGTGCGCACCGACGGCTTGAGCCACTCCCCGCTGCGGTGCCAGGTGGTCTCGTCGTTGGGTACGACGGTCTCGCCGCTCGCGCGGTCGTAGTAGACGTTGCCCATCACGCCGTGCCGGCCCGGGCCCGACCCCGGTCAGGATCGCGGTGTGGTTGGTCAGCGTGACGCTCGGGAACTCCGCGACCGCGCCGCCGCGCAGCGCCGTACCCCGCTCCAGCAGGCGGGCCAGGCCGGGCAGCTCGCCGGCCTCGGCCAGGTGCAGCAGGTCGCCGGAGGGGGCGCCGTCCCAGAGGATGCCGACGACGTGCCGGGGCCGGTCGCCGGTGAGGTACGCCGTGAGCGGGCGGCCGTCGAGCGGGTCCCCGTGGGCGTCGGTCAGGGACGCCTCGGGCACGCCGGCCAGGACGGCGAGCGTCGGCCCGACGTCGACCAGGCGGGCGTGGTCGTCGACGAAGCCGTGGTGGACGAAGCCCGCACCGCTGAGCACCAGCGGGGCGCGGGACTGGATCGCGTCGAGCGAGCCGTGCTCGCCGACGTGCCCGCCCTCGTCGAGGAACCGGTGCCGCGGGGTGTGCACGATCGCGAGGTCCGGGCTGCGCTCGGGGTCGGCGAAGAACGACCGCAGCCGGCGGGCGGCGTACGGGTAGGCGTTGCCGGTCGACAGCACCGGCGAGGGGTCCGCGACCTCGCGCTCGTAGGGCAGGAACGCCATCGGGTCCTCGCTGCCGATCGGGTCGGTGCCGTCGAGCAGCTCGCGCGGCCCGTCGCCGTCCCAGCACACCCGGCCGAGGTGGTTGGCGGCGTACGCCGTGCCGTCCTCGACCCAGACGACCAGGTCGACGATCGGCGCCAGCTCCGGGGCGCACAGGGCCGCGACGGCGCGCTCGCGGTGCTCCGCGCGCACGTGGGCGCGGCGGGACGGGTGCCGCCATGTCAGGCGGTCACGGCGGCGTCGGCGACGGACAGCGCCTCGTCGATGACGGCCAGGCCACGGTGCGCGTCGTCGTCGCCGATGTTCAGCGGCGGCACCACGTGGATGCGGTTGTAGTTGGCGAACGGCAGCACGCCGCGCTCCTTGCAGGCCGCGACCACTCCGTTCATCGCCGGGCTCGACCCGCCGTACGGCGCCAGCGGCTCGCGGGTGACCGGGTCCGCGACCAGCTCGATCGCCCAGAACGCGCCGGTGCCGCGGACCTCGCCGACGCTCGGGTGCGCGTCGGCGATCTTGGCCAGGGCGGGGCCGAAGACCTCGCGGCCGAGCCGGTCGGCGTTCTCCACGATGCCCTCGTCGTGCATCGTCTCGATGGTGGCGACGGCGGCGGCGCAGGCCAGCGGGTGGCCGGAGTAGGTCAGCCCGCCGGGGTAGACGCGGTCGTCGAACGTCGCCGCGATCGGGCCGTTGATGATCACGCCGCCGAGCGGGACGTAGCCCGAGTTCACGCCCTTGGCGAAGGTGATGAGGTCGGGGACGGGCCCGCCGGCGTGCTCGACCGCGAACCAGCGGCCGCTGCGGCCGAAGCCGGCCATCACCTCGTCGGCGATCCACACGATGCCGTGCCTGTCGCAGAGCTCGCGCACGCCGGCCAGGTAGCCCGGCGGGGGCATCATGATGCCGGCGGTGCCGGGGATCGACTCGAGCACGAGGGCCGCGATGGTGCCCGGCCCCTCGAGGGTGATCACCTGCTCGAGGTGGGCCAGGGCGCGCTCGCACTCCTCGGCCTCGGTGGTCGCGTGGAACGGGCTGCGGTAGAGGAACGGCCCGAAGAAGTGCACGGTGCCGGCGCTGCCGTGGTCGTTGGCCCAGCGCCGCGGGTCGCCGGTCATGTTCACCGCGAGGTGGGTGCCGCCGTGGTAGGAGCGGTACGTCGACAGCACCTTGATCCGCCCGGTGTGCAGCCGCGCCATCCGGACGGCGTGCTCGATCGCGTCGGCACCGCCGTTGGTGAAGAAGACCTTGTCGAGCCCGTCGGGGGCGACGTCGGTGATCAGCCGGGCGGCCTCGGAGCGGGCCGCGTTCGCGGCCGCCGGGGCGATCGTGCAGAGCGTCGCCGCCTGCTCCTGGATGGCGGCGACCACCCGCGGGTGCTGGTGGCCGATGTTGGTGAAGACCAGCTGGGAGGAGAAGTCGAGGTACTCCTTGCCGCGGTCGTCCCAGAGCGTCGAGCCCTGCGCCCGGGTCACGACCATCGGGTCGACCTGCGCCTGCGCCGACCAGGAGTGGAAGACGTGCGCCCGGTCCAGCTCGTAGGTGCGCGACTCGTCGATCATGGGCTCTCCCTCGTTCCGTCCCCCGGGCCTGCTCCGGCCTCCCGGGGACATCATGCCCCGCCCCTGGCGGCGGGCGTCTACCGCTCCGCGGCGGTGGCGGCGGCCAGCCAGGCCAGGGCGTCCTCGGCACCGTCCATCACGGTGATGTGACCGTCGCCGGAGCGGAGCCGGAGCTCGACGTACGGCAGGTGCTGAGCGAGCCAGGTCGCGTGCGCCGGCGGCACCACCCGGTCCGCCTCGCCGTGCAGCAGCAGGACGGGCGCCTCCACCTGCTCCGGGGTGAAGCCCCACGGGCGCCACCGCGGCCAGGTCGTCGTCGATCATCGCGGCCGGGCCGGCGGCCAGGGCCGGCCGGACCACGTCGAGGAACCAGCTCCACCGTCCGCCGAGCGCCTGCTCGTCACCGGGGGTGAAGCCGAAGTCCGCCTCGCCGCCGGCGTCCTCCAGCGTCTTCGCGCGCCTCCCGTCCCGCGGCGGCCGCGGTCGTCGAGGCCACCCCTGCCTCCGCCATCCCGGCGAGGAAGTCGAGCCCCACCGCGTCGTACGGCGCCGGGCCGGACACCGCGACCACGGCGACCACGCGCCCGGGAAGGAGGGCGGCGCAGGCGAGCGCGTGCGGGCCACCGCCGGAGTGACCCATCACCGCGAACCGGTCGACGCCGAGGGCATCGGCGAGGGCCGCGACGTCGTCGGCCACGGCGGCGACGGTGCGGCCCGGCTGCGGCGACGACCCGCCGTACCCGGGACGGTCGTGGCCGACCCACCGCAGCCCGAGGCGCTCGGCGGCGGCAAGGAGCGGCACCGGCGGGAGGCCGATGTTGGGCGTGCCGTGCTGCCAGAACACCGGCAGGCCGGGGCCGCCGGCGTCGTACACGTGCAGGGTGCGGCCGTCGGCCAGGGTCAGGTCGGTCTCGGTGAACATGCTCGGTCCGCTTCGTTCGATGGGTGCTTGTCAGGGGTACGTCGGAGCCGGTGGCCGGCTCTCGACCTGTCGCGGACCGGCACGACGATTCTCGATCCTCAGCCGTGCTCGAGGAGGTAGCGACCGAAGTGCGGCACGGTGAACGCGATCCGGCCGCGCTCGCCGGAGTAGATCAGCCCCTTCTTCAGCAGGCTGTCGCGCGCCGGGCTCAGCGACTGGGGGCGCTTGCCGAGGGCGGCGGCGACGTCGGCGGTGGGGACCGAGCCGATGTCGTCGAGCTCCTCCACGCCGCGCTCCGCGATCGCCACGGCGGCGTCGGCCATCGCCCGGAGGTAGTCGCGCTCCCCCGGCGTGGCCCGCTCGAAGCGACTGCCGAAGAAGCCGACCGCCAGCTCGGCCTCGGCCTCGGGGCTGGCCACCGCGACGTCCTCGACGGTGATCGGGCTGCGCGGGGCGAGGTCCCAGACCGCCTTGCCGTACGCCTGGATGAAGTAGGGGTAGCCACCGGTGGCGGCGTGCATGGCGGCCAGCGCCTCGTCGGTGTACGCCGCGTCCTCGTCCTCGGCGGGCGCGGTGAGGGCGAGGTCGGCGGCGGTCCGGTCGAGGCGGTCGATGCGCTGGTAGCGGAAGAGCCGCTCGGAGTAGGACTTGCTGGCGCTGAGCACTGCCGGCAGGTGCGGCAGGCCGGCGCCGACGACGATCACGGGCAGGCCGGACTGGCTGATCTCGTGGCAGGCGGCGCAGAGCGCGGAGACGTCGTCGGGGCCGAGGTCCTGCATCTCGTCGATGAAGACCGCGACACCCTTGCCGACGTCGGCGGCGAGCCCGCCGAGGTCGGTGAACAGCTCGACGAGGTCGATCTCGATGTCGCCGGAGTCGGCACGACCCTTGGCGGCCGGAACGTCGATGCCGGGGTTCCACTGGTCGCGCAGCTTGGCGTTCGGGCCGGCCTCACGCTGGGCGAAGGCCCGGATCACGCCGAGCACGTGGTCGACGTCGTCGGCCTGCGGGTGGCCGAGCTCGCGCACGGCCTGGTGCAGCGCGCTGGACAGCGGCCGACGCAGGCCCTGGTCGGGGCGGGCCTCGAGCTTGCCGGTCCCCCAGCGCTTGCGGACCGCCGCCGAGCGCAGGGCGTTGAGCAGCACCGTCTTGCCGACGCCACGGAGCCCGGTCAGGACCAGGCTGCGCTCCGGGCGCCCGCGGGCGACCCGCTCCAGGACGACGTCGAACGCGCGCAGCTGCTCGTCACGGCCGGCCAGCTCGGGCGGGCGCTGTCCCGCGCCGGGGGCGTACGGGTTCCGGATCGGGTCCACGATGTGAAGGTATCGGCTTGTCTAGCGATCTCCGTAGATTTGCCGATCGTTTCCTCACCTCATCTCCCCTCCCGCGCCGAACCGTGCGTTATGGCGCGCGCCGAACCGTGCGTTGTGGCGGGCCGAACCGTGCGTTGTGGCCCGCCGAACCGTGCGTTGTGGCCGCCGACCGTGCGTGTGGCGGGCCAGCCGTGCGTGGTGGCTCGGTCAGCTCGCGCCGGAGAGCGGCGTACGCCGGTCGGCCGCGGCGTCGTACGCACGAGCGAGGCCGGACCGCAGCGCGTCGATCACGTCGGGGACCTCGTCGACGGCCAGCCGGAAGGTCGCGGCGCACACGTTCTCGCGCCAGAGGGAGAGGACGACCAGCCCCTGCTCGTCGTGCCAGGTCAGCCGCAGCGCGCGGTCGCCACCGCGGGCATCGAGGAAGATCGCGCCCGTCCGAGGTACCTGCCTCGTCGGCTCCATGCCTCCATCATGCGCCCGAGGTCAACGCCGTGTCACCGGAAACGGGGCGCGGCCACCGGACCGGCGCGCCTCCACGCCCCGCCCGAGGTCCGTCCTACCGTCGAAAGTGGACACACCGTGGGAGGGGGATCCGTGCGCACTGGAGCCTTCTCGGCAGCCCTGCTGTGCGCCGCCGTCGGCGTGCTGGCAGGCCCTCACGCCCGACCCGGACGGCAGGGATGCCCTGCGCTCGACCGGGGGCGGGCAGGCACTGACACGTACGTCGGTGCCGACCGCCCCGGAGCCTGGTCACCACGGAGACCGAGCTGCGCCAGGCATGGGCGAGACCCGACCCGCACGCGCATCGATCTCGGCGCCGACATCTTCCTGCGGGACTGCTTCACCGGCGACCCCATCCGCGAGTCGCCGTACCCGATGACGCTCGACGGCCACGGGAACACCATCCGCCAGACCTGCTTCGAGAAGCGCCTGCTGCGCCAGGACGGCACCGGCTTCCTGCGACTCAAGAGCCTGCACCTGACCCGGGGCGGCTCGGACGGGCCCGGGGCTGCCGTGACCACGCGGGGCGAGGTGCTGATCGAGGACAGCATCATCGAGGGGAACCTCTCGGAGGAGCCCGGGGGCGGGGTGTTCTCGATGCGGCGGGCCACGGTGCGCTCCTCGCGCATCAGCGGAAACCTCGCGAACGACGACGGCGGTGGCGTCTACGCCCGGCGCGGAGGGGTGCAGGTCTACGACTCGGTGCTCAGCAACAACCTGGTCGACGGGTCCGGCGGCGCGATCGGGTCCACGGGCGACATCCTGGTCGTCCGGTCCTACATCGACGGCAACACCACCGATGGCGACGGCGGTGCGTTGTACGCCGACGAGGACGGCGACGTCACGGTGATCGACTCGTTCATCGACGGCAGCGACGCCGACGGTCCGGGCGGCGCGATCTTCACCCTCGACGGCGACGTGGCCGTGCTGGGGTCCACCCTGCATCGGCAACCGCGCCGACGACCGGGGTGGCGCGATCTCCGGCGAGGCCGACGTACTGATCGTCAACACGACGCTCGCGCGCAACCTCGCCGTCGCGCACGTCGGCGGGGCGGTGTGGGCGCGGGGCGACCTGATGCTGGTCAACGCGACGGTGACCGACAACTACGCGGAGGGCGAGGGCGGCGGCATCATCGCGTCCGGCCGGACGACGCTGCTCGGGTCGACGATCAGCGGCAACACGGCCTCCGTCGGGGCCAACGTGGGATCCGGAGCGATGCTCGAGACCACGCTGACCATCCTGGGTCCGGCGCTCTGGGAGGGGATCACGGGCGACACGCGCCCCACGCGCCGGTCCTGTCGCGTCTACGAGTCGCGGTCCCACGGGTACAACTTCCGCACGGACGGCACCTGCGGCCCGGCTGATCCGACCGACGTCGCCGGGGAGGACCCGCGCCTGGCTCCGCTCGAGGCCGATCCGGACGGCTTCGTGCTCGCACCGCTGCCCGACAGCCCGGTCCGCGGACGGGTCCCTGCCGACCGGTGCCGCCTCACCCTTCCGCCGCGGGTGCCGGCCGGTCAGCTCCTCGCGCCCTACCTCGACTGGGACCAGGTTCTCGGTCAGGACGCGGTGGGCACACCACGCGGAGGCGCCGACGCCTGTGACATCGGGGCGGTGCAGTCGACCGCTGCCACCGACGCCGCGCGCTGACCCCGAGGCCTCCGAAGCGCCAGCACTCCACCCGGCGGTGCCGTCCGCACCGACCCAGTCCGGCCCCGTGACCACGGATCCCGACGACGTCCAGGCGGCCGAGACCCGCCGCCTTCCCTTCCGGTGGGCCGGGCACAGGTCGAGGTCCCGCACGGGACTCGCGGCGTACGCCGCCACGCTGACCCGGCTCGGGCACCGGATCGCGGCCCTGGATCGGGACGCGCGGCGCTGGGACCAGCTGCGCTCCTGCATCCGTCACCTGCCCGTCGACCGAGTGGGGGACGTGCGGCACCGCTGGGGCTACCTGTACGACGAGCGGGACGGCACCGGGCTCGACACCCGGCCGGCACTGGCACCCCATCACGGCTCGACCCACTCCGACCTGCGGCTGCTGCGGTTGTCCCGACGGGCCGTCTGCCTCAGCGCCCCGGTCGACCCCAACGGGACCGGAGCGGACGCGCGCGTGGCCCTCGACCCGACCGCCTTCCGGCCGACGGTGTCGGGCCTGCAGCGACGGCTGCGCCACTGGGAACGTCGGGCGGCTCGCGTCGAGCACCGGACGGAGCTCTTCGACACATGGTCCTCCTGCCTCAGCTGGCTCCCGGTGACCGAGGCCGGGGACGCGGCGCAGGACCTCGGCTACGTGCAGGGGTTCGGACGGGACGGGCGACGTCATCTGCCGGCCCTCGACGTCGACGAGAGCGAGTGGGACGACCCCGACTACATGCTCCTGGCCTTCCTCGGGGACGACGATCCACGCCCGGGGGGCGAGTGTGAGACCGAACCCGGCGAGGCAGTGGACCGGGTTCCCGTTCGGCGGCGCGCGGCGACCGCGGACAAGGACAGTCGGGACGACCTGCGTCAGGGAATCGCCGCGCTCCGCGAGGACGTGGAGGACCTTGCCGAGCCGGTCGAGGAGATCACCCAGTTCGACGAGTGCATGTACACCGTCGGCGTACGCTCCCTGCCTGGCTATGCGTTCCGCACCGGCGCGGGCCGCCTGCAACGCCGTGAGGCGCTGTCGTTCGACATGCGTGGCGAGGACCTGCCGGCGTACGACGTGATGGCCTTCCCCGGCGAGGAGCCACCGCAGATCGAGTGCAACGAGGACGCAGGCGGCGTCGAGACCGACGAGTGACGGGACGCGCCACAACGCACGGCTCGGCGCACCACAACGCACGGCTCGGCGCACCACAACGCACGGCTCGGCGCGGCACAACGCACGGGTCGGCGCACCACAACGCACGGGTCGGCGGTCTAGAGTGGCGCCGTGCCCGAACTGCCCGAGGTGGAGGCCCTCGCGCTGGATCTCGCGAAGCGCCTCGACGGCCGCGCCATCGTGCGCGTGGACCTGGCCGCGTTCAGCGCCCTGAAGACCTTCGACCCGCCGGTCTCCGCCCTCGAGGGCACGTTCGTCGAGGGCGTGACGCGACACGGGAAGTTCCTCGACATCAGCGCCGGCGGCCTGCACCTGATCCTCCACCTCGCCCGCGCGGGGTGGGTCCGCTGGCGCGACGAGGTGCCCGCCCTGCCGCCGCGGCCCGGCGGCAAGTCGCCGCTGGCCGCCCGCGTCGTCCTCGACAACGGCGCCGGGCTCGACATCACCGAGGCCGGGACCAAGAAGTCCCTCGCCGTGTACGTCGTCCGCTCACCGCAGGACGTCGAGGGCATCGCCCGCCTCGGGCCCGACCCGCTGGCCGACGACTTCACCGAGGAGAAGCTGCAGGAGATCCTCACCGCGGCCGGCCGGGCGCAGATCAAGGGGGTGCTCCGCTACCAGAGCACCATCGCCGGCATCGGCAACGCCTACTCCGACGAGCTCCTGCACGCCGCGAAGATGTCGCCCTTCAAACCCGCGTCATCCCTGGACGCCGACGACGTCTCCACGTTGTACCGCGCGATCCGGTCCGTGCTCGGGGACGCCGTCGAACGGTCTCGCGGCCTCGCCGCGAGCGAGCTGAAGGGCGAGAAGAAGTCGCATCTCGCCGTCCACGGCCGCACCGGCCAGGCGTGCCCCGTCTGCGGGGACACCGTCCGGGAGGTCTCGTTTGCCGATTCGAGCCTGCAGTACTGCCCCACCTGCCAGACGGGGGGCAAGCCGCTGGCCGACCGCCGTACGAGCAAGTTCCTGAAGTAAGTAGCGTGATCGCCATGAACGTCCCCACCGTCACCGTCGACGACATCCCGGCCGAGCTGCCGGAGGACATCGTCGTCCTCGACGTCCGCGAGCAGACCGAGTGGGAGCACGGGCACATCGAGGGGGCCCGCCACATCCCGTTGAGCGAGCTCGGCGGCCGGCTGGGCGACGTCCCCACCGAGCGGCTGCTGGTGGTGTGCAAGATCGGCGGCCGCTCCGCCCAGGCCGTCGCCTGGCTGTCGCAGCACGGTCACGACGCCTGGAACCTCGCCGGCGGCATGATCGAGTGGGCCGAGTCCGGACGCCCGATGGTCAGCGAGACCGGCCAGGCGCCCGGCGTCGTCTGAACGCCCGGTCGCAACGGCTCCGGTCAGGGCGTGACGGGCTCGCCGCAGGCCTTCTCGGCCCAGCGGAAGAACGCGTCGATCTGGTTCTCGCCCTCGTCGTCGACCTGCTTGCCGCGGGCCTCGGCCTCGGCCTCGTCGGCCGACTCGGCGGCGACCCCGTAGAGGACCTCGAAGCCGGACTGCGCCGTGTCCGGCACCTGCTCCGGCAGCCCGCGCTCGGCGGTGTCGACCAGCCACTGCTTGATCGTGGCGAAGTCGGAGTTCTGCTCGGTCGCGGCGTACGCCGTGCAGAACTCCGACACCGACTGCACGTCGCCGGTCGGCTCAGGAGGCGTCGGCGTCTCGGTCGGTGCCGACGAGGGTGACTCCGACTCGCTCGGCGTGGCCGTCGCGGAGGTCGGTGCCGCGGAGGAGGGCTCGTCGGCGTTGTCCGAGGAGTCGTCGCCACCACAGCCTGCCGTGAGGCCCACCAGCAGCACCAGCGGGGCCATCAGGGCGATCTTCATGTGGTTCCTCTCGGGTCAGGAGGTCGCTGGGAGAGCAGGTCGCTCGGGATGTCGGAGAGCAGCTCGGACGGGATCTCGGTCGGGAGGTCCGACGGCAGCTCGGTCGGCAGGTCCGTCGGCAGGTCGCTGGGCAGGTCGGCCAGGACGTCCGAGCACTCCTTGACGGTGTACGCGATGAACTTGGTGACCTTCTTCTCGTCGTCCTTGCTCAGGTCCTCCGCCTTCTTCGTGGCGTCCTTCTCGCTGTCCGCGTCGTGGCGATGTCGGTGAGGATCTCGAAGCCCTCGCGGGCGTCGTCGGGCATGTCCGTCGGGGGTCCCGGTGTCCTTGAGGTCCTTGAACGCGTCCTTCGTCTTGTCGAAGTCGTCGCCGCTCTTGCTCACCTTCGCGAAGGAGCCGCAGAAGTCCTTCGACGAGGCGTCCTCGGGGGCGTCGTCGCCACTGCCGCCACAGGCGGTCAGCCCTCCCGCCATCAGGGCCAGGCCGGCCCCCACCAGTGCGATCCGCATGCGCTCCACCCTTCTCGTCCTGTGTTGCCTCGGGCATCGAGTCTGCCTGACGGCTCCGTGCGACACCTCCCCGGGGCGGGGAGAAATGCATCGCGGGACGACCCCGGGGGGAGCCGTCCCGCGTCGTGCGTGCGCCCGGTCAGGCGGTGGCGCAGGTCTTCTCGACGTACTTGCCGAACTCCTCGACCTTCTTCTCGTCGTCCTTGCTCAGGTCGTCGGACTCCTTCGTGGCGTCCTTCTCGTTGTCCGCGTCGTCCGCGATCCCGGTGAGGATCTCGAAGCCCTCGCGGGCGTCGTCCGAGATGCCCTCCGGGGTCCCGGTGTCGTCGAGGTCGGCGAAGGCGTCCTTGGTCTTGTCGAAGTCGTCACCCCCGGCCGCCTTGGTCACGCCCTCGATGGCGTCGCAGAAGTCCCCCTTCGACGCGTCGTCGGGGGCGCCGCACGCCACCGTCATACCGGCCACCAGGAACAGGGTGGCGCCCACCAGAACTCGACGCATGTCGGTCTCTCTTTCGCAGTCGTTCGTGTGCGTGTCAGTCCCCCTGACCTACCCGACCCGCGACGACCGAAACCCCCGCTGCGCCGGGCAGTCACGCCGAACATCAGGCGAACGCCTCGGGAAGCGGTACGGCGAGGGCGCGGCCGAGCCGGGCGAGGTACTCCTCGCGTGGGATCTCGACGACGCCGAGGGTGGCGAGGTGGTCGGTCCGCCACTGCACGTCGATGAGTCGGGAGTCGGCGTACTCGTCCGAGAGCAGGTCCACCAGGCCGGCCAGCGCGACCTTCGAGGCGTCGGCCCGGCGGTGGAACATCGACTCTCCCGCGAACAGACCCGCCGTCGCCACGCCGTACAGGCCGCCGGCGAGCTCGCCGTCGCGCCAGGCCTCCACCGAGTGCACCCAGCCCAGCTCGTGGAGCCGGAGGTACGCCGCCCGGATGTCGCGGCTGATCCAGCCGTGCTCGCGCCGGGGATCGGCGCAGGCGTCGAGCACCTCCTCGAACGCGGTGTCCACCCGGATCTCGAAGTGCCGCAGCGACCGGCGCAGCGAGCGCGAGACGTGCAGCCCGTCCAGCGGCAGCACGCCGCGGCGTACCGGCGACCACCAGCCCATCGGGGCGGCGCCACGCCGGGGCTCGGGGTCGAGCGGCATCGGGAAGAAGCCGGCCCGGTACGCCGCCAGGATCGTGCCCGGCTCCAGGTCCGCCCCGGCACCGACGAGGTCGTCGCGGACCGGGCGCGGGTCGGGGAAGGCCCACGGCGTGGGCGGCGGCTCGGTCGGCACGCGACCACGATAGGGCGGCGCCGGTCGCTCGGGCCGGGTTCCCCCGCCTGCCTAGGATGGCCGGATGAGTGTCAAGGGGTCCCTGACCAAGCGGTTCGCGCCGCAGCTCGCGCGGGTCGCGCCGGACATCACCCACGGGTTCGTGACCGAGGCGCTGCGCCGCGCCGTCCACGGGGTCGGCCCGCTGCCTCCGGCCGCGGTCTCCGCCGCCCGGGCCCTCGAGGACAACGGGGGCAACGAGAAGAAGGCGATCCGCGACCTCATCGAGGTGCACGTGCGCTACGCCGGCGCGCCAGGGCTTCGTCACCAACCTCGGCGGCCTGGTGACCGCCGCGGTCGCCATCCCCGCCAACGTCACCGGGCTGGCCCTGATCCAGTGCCGGATGGTCGCCGCGATCGCCTCGCTGCGCGGCTACGACCTCGCGGACCCGCGGGTGCACAACGCGATCCTCGCCACCGTGCTCGGCGAGGACGACGTGGAGCGGATGGTCAAGCAGCCGCAAGCTGCCCGCGCCGCCGATGGCGCTGGCGACGGCGCCGGCGTACGACCCCGACGTCGACCGGCTGATCTCGGCCTCCGTGGCCAGCGAGCTGATCGCCCGCGTGGCCGGCAAGCGGCTGGCCACCACCGTCGGCCGGCGGATGCCGGTCGTCGGCGGCCTGGTCGGCCTCAGCGTCGACGGCTTCGTCACCTGGCAGATCGGCCGCTACGCCGACAAGGAGCTCCTGCCCCGCGCCCGGCGGTAGGCCTTCATCAGCCGGCGGCCCCAGCCCTTCTCCTCCGCGGAGCGGACCAGCTTCTCGCGGGCGCGGTACGACGGGCGCAGGTAGGACCGCTCCAGCGCCAGCTGGAGGTCGCGCGACCTCCTCGCGCAGGTCGGCCTCGACCTGCCGCTGCCGGGCGTTCTCGACCAGCAGCGCCCGGATCGCGTCGAGGGCGGCCCGGTTCACCTGGCGCTCGCGCGGGTGGTCCGGGTCGGCGAACGGCACCTCGCTGGGCGCCGGCAGCAGCTCCTCGAGGTCGCCCACGACGTCGTACCCGCGCTCGCGCAGCTCGGCCACCCAGGACCGGGACAGCTCGTCGGCCCAGGTGCGTACGTCGGGCGGCAGCGCCAGCCGCGGCGTGCCGGTGCGGCGGGACAGCGTCTGGTGGGCGAGCAGCTCACGCACCAGCGGGCGGTAGTGGGCCGGCTCGACGACCTTGTTGACGTGCCGGTTGATGCGACGCAGCAGCGCGGTCTCGGGTACGCCGAGGGAGGGGTTCGAGCGTTCGACGTCGAGGTCGAGCGGGAGCCCGGTCAGCCCGAAGGTCTCGGCGAAGCGCTCCCACAGCAGCGTCGGCGGGGCGCCCTTCGGCGGCACGGTGACCACGTGCACCCGCGAGGGGTCGATCTCGGCGCCCCAGCGACCGAGGATGTCGGGGATCTCCTGCACGCCCCAGAACCACGTCGCCAGCCGGCCCTGCCGGTCGGGGTCGCGGATCTGCTCGAGGAAGCGGGCGTAGGTGACCGTCCGCCGGTGCTTGACGTTCTCCTGCCACTCCGCGGGGATCTGGCGGACCAGGTCGCGGGCGGAGAGCACCACGTGGATCTCGGTGCCGGGGTGGCCGAGCGACTCCAGCGCACGGCGTACCTGCGTGCGCGAGGCGGTGGCCAGGATCTCGTGGCTGATGATCGCGGTGCCGTCGAAGGCCCGCACCTCGGCGGCGAGCCGGTCCCACGCCCCGACCGCCTCCTTCTCCAGCCCGCCCCACGGCAGCCGCATCAGGTCGAGGGCGGCGAGGAAGTGGCCGTCGAAGCGGTCGGCGGGATAGAGGATCCCCCGGCCGTGCAGGAGGTCGCGGTTCCGGAACAGGACGTCCTGGAGGTACGACGTACCCGTCTTCGGGGTGCCCACGTGCAGCAGGACCCGCTTCGGGCTCACCGCCCCACCTCCCTCGTGCCGAGCAGTGCGCGCAGGGCCACCGCGAGGGCCTCGGACTGCGTGGTGGCGTCCGGCCCGGTCGCGTGCCCGTCCGGGAAACGGGGCACCAGCGCGGCCAGATCGCCGTGCACAGGGTAACCAGCCGCGGTCAGCTCCTCGACGAGGCGGTCGGCCCGGCGGCGTACCCACTCCCGGTGCCGGGCCGGTACGCCGGGGGGCGCGCCGCGCTCGGCGGCCAGGGCCGGCAGGAGCACGACGTCGAGGACGCGCTGGTGCTGGTCGGGCGGGGCGAGCACGGCCAGCACGGTGTTGGCGTGGCGGACCACCTCGGCGGCGCCGGCGGACATCCGGTCGGCCGGCGGGGCGACGCGGAGGCCGAGCAGGTCGGCGGGCAGCGGCGGTCCCCACGACGAGGTGCACGCGGCGCCGCCCGACCCGGTCGGCCCAGCGGGCGGCGACCGCGGTGAGGTCCAGCCGGGGTGGCAGCTGGTCGCGGCGGGCCCAGTGGCCGAGCCACCAGCGCCAGGTGGGGGTGACCCCCTGCTGGACGCGCCAGGTCCACACGTCGGCCAGCATGCCGCCGAGGTCGTCGGCGAGCAGCACCGCCACCGGCGAGCGGCGTCCGGGGCGGCGCCCGGCGTCGGCGAGGGCGTCGCGGGCGTGCCGGGCCAGCTGCGGGTCGCCGGCCAGGTGGTAGCCGCGGCGCCAGGGCGCGGCCGGCAGCGTCCGCGGCTCGGGCAGTACGCCGGGGTCGCGCTCGAGGACCAGCTCGGCGAGGACCCCGACCGCCATCCGCACCAGCTCCTCGGTCGGCAGCGTGGCCGGGTCGACCGGGCGCGGACCGAACGGCGACCCGTCGTGCACGCCGACCAGCTCGAGGTCGGGCTGGCCGCGGCCGGGGGCACTGGAGGCGAGCACCCGGTCGACGAGGCGGCGGTGCGCCGGGTCGTCGCGGCCGTCGACGACGTTGAGCCGGCGGACCACCTCGAGCTGGATGGCTCCGGGCAGCAGCGGGTCGGAGACGGCGCTCTGCCCGGTGAAGTCCGCCCAGGGCGTCGTCCCCCCGGCGCGCAGGTGCTCCACCCACGCCCAGCCGCGTGCCGCGTTCACCGGCCGGTCACCAGTCGCGCAGGTGCTCGGCCCGCCGGCGCAGGCGGGCGCCGAGCTCCTTGCGCGGGTCGGGCCGGCTGGCGGCCTCACGGGTCATCACGGCCAGGGCGTCGACGGCGGCCCGGGCCAGCGCCTTGCGCGACACGGTGTCGGGGTTGCGCCAGACGGCGTCGGGGTCGACCGGCTCCGGCCGCAGGTCCTCGACGTCGCCGACGACGTCGACACCGGAGCCCTTGATCCAGTCGATCCACCGCTCGGCCTGCTGCTCGGTGAACGGGTACCGCTCCGGCGGCAGCTCCACCTTCCGCGACATGCGGCCGCCCAGCTCGCCGGCTGTCGAGCATCCGGCGGAGCAGGTCGTCGTGCGCGGCGGAGCGGCGGGTACGTCGGTCGATCTTGCGGTTGAGGCGGCGCAGCAGCTCGGTCTCGGCGATCCCGAGCGAGGCGTTGGCGCGCTCGCTGTCCAGCGGCGCCCAGGCCGGGTCGATCCCGAAGACCCGGCAGAAGCGCAGCCACAGCTCGTCGGGGTCGGCGCCGGCGGGCGGGACCGTCACCACGTGCACGCGCTCGGGCGGGAGGTTGCGCGACCAGTTGTTGAGCACGGTCGGCAGGTCGAAGGCCCGCATGAACCACGGGTTGCCCTCCTCGGCCGCGTTGAGGAAGCGCTGGAAGCGCCAGCCGCGGCCCTGCTTGACGCTCTCCTGCCAGGCCGCGGGCAGCTGGCGGGCCAGGTCGCGGGCGCTGTAGACGACGTGCACCTCGCAGCCCTCGAGGTCGTTCATCAGGCGGGCGATCTTCGCCGGCGGCGCCGGGGCGAGGATCTCGTGGCTGAACACCACGGTGCCCGACGACTTGCGCATCTCGCGGGCCATCGGGGGCCACCAGCCCTGGGCATGGCCGGGGTGGCCGCCCCAGTCCTGGCCGAGCAGGTCCAGCGCGGCACGGAAGTGCGCCATCGCCGGCGGCGTCCACATGTTGCGGGTGGGGACCTGCACGCCCTCCCGGGCCAGCCGTCGCCGGTTGAGGGTGAGCCGGTCCTGGAGGTAGGTGGTGCCGGTCTTGGGTGCCCCGATGTGCACGTAGACGACGGGGGCGCTGCTCATGCGTCGCATTGTGCCGCACCCGGGGCGGTGCGCGGAGCCGGGTCGGGGCGGACTGCTGCAACCGTCAGGACAGGGCGGTCACCACGCGCGACGGGCTCGGGCGGCCCAGCTGCCCGGCCATCCAGACGCTGGTGGCGACCAGCGCGTCGAGGTCGACCCCGCTCTCGATGCCGAGGCCGTTGAGCATCCACACCAGGTCCTCGGTGGCCAGGTTGCCGGTGGCGGACTCGGCGTACGGGCAGCCGCCGAGGCCGCCGGCGCTGGCGTCGAAGGTGGTGATCCCCTCCTCGAGCGCGGCGTACGCGTTGGCCAGCGCCTGGCCGTAGGTGTCGTGGAAGTGCACGGCGAGCTGGTCGGTGGCCATGCCGGCCTCACCGAAGGCGCGGATCAGCTGCTTGACGTGCCCGGCGGTGCCGACGCCGATCGTGTCGCCGAGGCTGAGCTGGCTGGCGCCGAGGTCGAAGAGCCGCTTGCCGACCTCGACCACCTGCGGGATGGGTACGTCGCCCTCCCACGGGTCGCCGAAGCACATGCTGACGTAGGCCCGGACGTCGAGACCGGCGTCGCGTGCCCGGCGTACCGTCGGCTCGAACATCGCGAACTGCTCGTCGAGGCTGCGGTTGAGGTTGCGCTGGGCGAAGGTCTCGGTGGCGCTGCCGAAGATCGCGATGTGGCGCACGCCGAGCTCCAGCGCCCGGTCGAGGCCGCGCTCGTTGGGCACCAGCACCGGCATCTCGCGGCCCTCGTCACCCAGCGCCGTGAGAACCTCTGCGGCGTCGGCCAGCTGGGGCACCCACGTCGGGTGCACGAAGCTGGTCGCCTCGACGATCGGGAGGCCGGCCGCGACCAGGCGTCGGATGAAGGCGACCTTGACGTCGGTCGGGACCAGGGCGGACTCGTTCTGCAGGCCGTCGCGGGGACCGACCTCCCAGATCGTCACCTTCGTGGGCAGGCTCATGCTTCCTCCACCTCGAACAGCAGGGCGCCGAGCGCCACCTGTGCGCCGACCGCGGAGCCGACCTGCGCGACGGTGCCGTCGAACGGCGCCTTGAGCGCCAGCTCCATCTTCATCGCCTCGAGCACGCCGAGCACGTCGCCCGCGCTGACCCGCTGGCCGGGCTCGACGTTGACGGCCAGCACGGTGCCCGGCATCGGCGCGACGATCGTGCCGTCGCCGACGAGCGGCCCGTGGTCGGCGAAGACGTCCGGGCGCGTGAAGACGTGGCGCTGGCCCTGGTGGACGACCTCGACCTGCGTGCGCGCCGACCAGGCAGAGCGCCTCGTGGCGCTGGCCGTCGATGCCGAGCACGATCCGGTCGCCGCCGGGGTCGGACGTGCGGTGCGACTCGCGCACGTGGGCGTCGCCCACCCGGCCACCGGCCCGGTCGACGAGCACGTCCTCGTCGAGCTCGACCAGCACCGGCGCGGGCCGCGCCGCCGTCGCGCCAGCCGTCGAGCCGGAGCGGCCCCGTGCCGGGAACGGGCGCGGTGGCCCAGGCGGCGAACACCCGGGCGACGTCGCGGCCGGGGGCCGGCAGGTCGTGGTGGTCGAGCCAGGCGGTGTCGATGGTGGCGTCGCGGAACTCGTCGCCGGCCGCCAGCTCCCGCAGGAAGCCGACGTTGGTGGTGAGGCCGAGGATCGCGGTCTCGTCGAGCGCCCGGACCAGCGCGCGCCGGGCGGACTCGCGGTCGGGGCCGTGGACGATCACCTTGCCGAGCATCGGGTCGAAGCTGGTGCTGACGACCTGGCCGGACTCCAGCGCCGCGTCGACGCGGGCCGCGGTCGGCCACTGGACGCGGGTGGCGGTGCCGGCCTGCGGCAGGAAGTCGTGGAACGGGTCCTCGGCGTACACCCGGGCCTCGATGGCGTGACCGTCGAGGTGCAGGTCGTCCTGGGTGAACGGCAGCTCCTCGCCGGCGGCCACCCGCAGCTGGAGCGCGACGAGGTCGGTGTCCGGTCACGAGCTCGGTCACCGGGTGCTCGACCTGGAGCCGGGTGTTCATCTCCAGGAAGTACGCCGCTCCGGTGTCGGCGTCGAGCAGGAACTCCACGGTGCCCGCGTTGACGTACCCCACCGCGCGGGCCAGCGCGACCGCCGCGTCGGTGACCAGCTTGCGGGTCTCGGGGGTGATCGTCGGGGCCGGAGCCTCCTCGAGCACCTTCTGGTGGCGGCGCTGGGTCGAGCAGTCGCGCTCGAAGAGGTGGACGGTGTTGCCGTGGCTGTCGGCGAGCACCTGCACCTCGATGTGGCGCCCGTGCTCGACGTACTTCTCGATGAGCATGGTGTCGTCGCCGAACGCGGACGACGCCTCGCGCCGGGCGGCGGCGACCGCGGCGTCGTACTCCTCCGCGGTCCGCACGATCCGCATGCCCTTGCCGCCGCCGCCGGCGGCGGCCTTGACCAGCACGGGGAAGTCCATCGCGGCCGGGTCGCCGGAGCCGTCGTACGACGGGACGACGGGTACGCCGGCGGCGACCGCGATCTCGCGGGCGGCGTCCTTGCGGCCCATCTTGTCCATCACCTCGGCGCTCGGGCCGACCAGCGTGATGCCGGCGGCCTCGACGGCGCGGGCGAAGCGCGGCACGCTCGGAGAGGAAGCCGTAGCCCGGGTGGATCGCGTCCGCGCCGGTCTCGACCGCGGCCGCGACGACGGCGTCGATGTCGAGGTAGCTCGAGACCCGCACCGCGTGGTCGGCCGCGCGCACGTGCGGGGCGGCGCTGTCCGGCTCGGTGAAGATCGCGACCGTGCGGATGCCGAGGTCGTGCGCCGAGCGCATGACGCGCAGCGCGATCTCGCCACGGTTGGCGATGAGCAGGGAATGGATCACGTGTGTCACATCCGGAAGATGCCGTAGGAGGGGGTGGGGACCGGGACGTGCGCGGCGGCGGCCAGGCCGAGCCCGAGCACCCGGCGGGTGTCGGCCGGGTCGATGACGCCGTCGTCCCAGATCCGGGCGGTCGAGTAGTACGCCGACCCCTGGTGCTCGTACTGGTCGCGGATCGGCGCCTTGAACGCCTCCTCGTCCTCGGCGCTCCACTGCTCGCCGCGGGACTCGAGGCCGTCGCGCTTGACGGTCGCCAGCACCGACGCGGCCTGCTCGCCGCCCATCACCGAGATGCGGGCGTTGGGCCACATCCAGAGGAAGCGCGGGTCGTAGGCGCGGCCGCACATGCCGTAGTTGCCGGCGCCGAACGAGCCGCCGATCACCACGGTGAACTTGGGGACGACGCTGCACGCGACCGCGGTGACCAGCTTGGCGCCGTCGCGGGCGATGCCGCGGTTCTCGTACTCCCGGCCGACCATGAAGCCGCTGATGTTCTGCAGGAACAGCAGCGGGATGCCGCGCTGGTTGCACAGCTCGATGAAGTGCGCGCCCTTGAGCGCCGACTCGCTGAACAGGATGCCGTTGTTGGCGACGATGCCGACCGGGTGGCCGTGGATCTTCGCGAAGCCGCAGACCAGGGTCTCGCCGTACAGCTGCTTGAACTCCTGGAGCCGGCTGCCGTCGACGATCCGGCGGATCACCTCGCGCACGTCGTACGGCGTGCGGGTGTCGGTGGGGACGACGTCGTAGATCGACTCGGGGTCCTCGTGCGGCTCCTCCACCACCGCCGGGACCGCGTCGACCGCGGGCAGCGTGTCGACGATGCCGCGCACGATGGACAGGGCGTGGGCGTCGTCGTTGGCGAGGTGGTCGACGACGCCGGAGGTGCGGGCGTGCACGTCGCCGCCGCCGAGCTCCTCGGCGGTGACCACCTCACCGGTCGCGGCCTTCACCAGCGGCGGGCCGCCGAGGAAGATCGTGCCCTGCTCCTTGACGATGACGGTCTCGTCGGACATCGCGGGGACGTAGGCGCCGCCGGCGGTGCACGAGCCCATCACCGAGGCGATCTGGGCGATGCCCTCGGCGCTCATCGTGGCCTGGTTGAAGAAGATCCGGCCGAAGTGGTCGCGGTCGGGGAAGACGTCGTCCTGCATCGGCAGGAACGCGCCGCCGGAGTCGACCAGCGAGATGACCGGGAGCTGGTTGGCGCGGGCGATCTCCTGCGCACGCAGGTGCTTCTTGACCGTGATCGGGTAGTAGGTGCCGCCCTTGACCGTCGCGTCGTTGCGCGATCACGACACAGGTGCGGCCGCTGACCTGGCCGAGGCCGGTGACGATCCCGGCGCTGGGCACGGCGTTGGCGTCGCCGGGGGCGCCGTACATCCCGGTGGCGGCCAGCGCGCTGAACTCGAGGAACGGGCTGCCCGGGTCGAGCAGCCGGTCGACCCGCTCGCGGACCAGCAGCTTGCCGCGGTCGGTGTGCTTGCGGCGGGCCGCCTCGCTGCCGCCGGCACCGTCGTTGCGTACGGCGGCCAGCCGCGACCGCAGGTCGTCGACGAGCTCGCGCAGGCCGACGACCGGGGCGGTGCTGCCGGCCGGCCCGTCGGTGGCGCTCTCGGTTGTCGCGGACACGCGCCCTCCCGGGTTTGGTTAACGATTGCTCACCACGGATGTTAGCGATTGCTAACCAAACGCGTCTAGTCTGTGCGCATGCCAGCCTCCCGCCGCGACCAGATCCTGTCCACCGCGGCAGACCTCTTCGCCCAGCGCGGCTTCCACGGCACCTCGGTCGCCGACCTCGGCGCCGCCTGCGGGATGTCCGGGCCGGCGCTCTACAAGCACTTCCCGTCCAAGGACGCCGTGCTCGCCGCGATGCTGGTCTCGATCAGCGAGGAGCTGCTCGCGGTCGGCACCCAGCGCTCCGCGGAGGCCGACGGCCCGCTCGCCGCGCTGCACGCCCTCATCGACTGGCACATCTCGTTCGCGCTGGCCAACAAGTCGCTGATCGTGGTGCAGGACCGGGACTGGTCCTCGCTGCCGGCCGAGGCCCGCGAGAAGGTGCGCACCCTGCAGCGGTCGTACGTCGCGCTCTGGGCCGGGCGCCTGCGCGAGATCGACCCGGGGCTCTCCGACACCGAGGCGCACGTGCGCGCGCACGCGGCGTTCGGGCTGCTCAACTCCACGCCGCACAGCGCGTTCCTGCCCGAGGACGGCATGCGCGCGGTGCTGCACGACATGGCCTCCCGCGCCCTGGCACTGGAGGTCTGCAGCATGAGCACCCCACCGAACCACTCGCTGCGCTCGCGCTTCGACGGGGACCCCGCATGAGCACCCGCTGGTTCTCCGAGTGGTCGGACGCCGACCGTGCGGCGTACGCGACCCGCTTCACACGGCTGGCCGCGGCCGGGCACGACATCGACGGCGAGGCGAGGTTCGTCGACGCCCTGGCCGACCGCCGGAGCCGGATCCTCGACGCGGGCTGCGGCACCGGCCGGGTCGCGGCCGCGCTGGCCGCCCGCGGGCACGACGCCCGCGGTGTCGACGCGGACGCCTCGCTGATCGAGGCCGGGCGCGAGCAGCACCCCGGCGTACCGCTGGAGCACCGCGACCTGCTCGACCTGGTCCCCGAGGACGGGCCGTTCGACGTGGTCGTCGGCGCCGGCAACGTCCTGGTGTACGTCGAGCCCGGCACGGAGGCGGCGGTCCTGGCGGCCCTGGCCTCGGTGCTCGCGCCCGGCGGGGCGGCGGTGTTCGGCTTCGCGACCGACCGGGACTACACGCTCGACGACCTCGACCACGACGCGGTGGACGTCGGCTGGGTGCTCGAGCACCGGTTCGCCACCTGGCAGCTCGGCGCCTGGCACGACGACGCCGACTGGGCGGTCAGCGTCTTCCGCCGACCTGTCGCAGACTGACAGGCCCACCTCGCCGACCTGTCGCACACTGACGGCCACGTCTGGTCGAATGCCCCATGCGCCTCCGCCTCGGCCGCCCCGCGCTCGCGACGTACGCCGACCGCTTCGACGTCCCCGCCGCCGAGCCGGGCGGCCTGTCGGTCACGTTCCTGGGCGTCTCGACGCTGCTGGTCACCGACGGCACCTCCGCGCTGATGACCGACGGCTTCTTCAGCCGGCCGGGGCTGCCCCGGGTGGCGCTGGGCAGGATCGCGCCCGACCCGGCGCGGATCGACGCCTGCCTGCGCCCGCGCCGGGGTGGACCGGCTCGAGGCGGTGCTGCCGGTGCACAGCCACTTCGACCACGCGCTCGACTCCGCGGTGGTCGCCGAGCGCACCGGCGCCACCCTGGTCGGCGGCACCTCGACCGCCAACGTCGGCCGCGGCCACGGCCTCACCGACGTGGTCGTCGCGACCCCCGGCGAGGCCGATGACGTACGGCGCGTGGACGGTGACCCTGGTCGAGTCCGAGCACTGCCCGCCGGACCGCTTCCCCGGCACCATCGACGCGCCGGTCGTGCCACCGGCGCGGGCGGCGGCGTACCGCTGCGGCGAGGCCTGGTCGATCCTGCTCGAGCACGCAGCCACCGGCCGGAGCGCGCTCGTCCAGGGCAGCGCCGGGTTCGTGCCCGGGGCGCTGGCCGGGCGGCGGGCGGAGGTCGCCTACCTCGGCGTCGGGCAGCTCGGCATCCAGCCCGAGGAGTACCTGCGCCGCTACTGGGACGAGACCGTCCGCACGGTCGGCGCGCGACGGGTGGTGCTCACCCACTGGGACGACTTCTTCCGCCCGCTGGACCGGCCGCTGCGGGCGCTGCCGTACGCCGGCGACGACCTCGACGTCACGATGCGGGTGCTCGGCGAGCTGGCCGCGGCCGACGGCGTACCGCTGCACCTGCCGCAGGTCTGGCGCCGCGAGGACCCCTGGGCCTGACCCGCCGTGTCCGGCTCGGACACGGGGAGCGGAATGCGGTCGGCGTCAGGCTTCGGGGATCGGGCGACCGAAGGCCTCCAGCGTGATGGCGGTCGGCTCCGGACCGCCGCGTCGATCGGTGTCGAGAGCGTCGATGGCGGCCAGTTCGTCACCGGTCAGCTCGACGTCGAAGACGTCGAAGTTCTCGGCGATGCGGTGCGGCTTGGTCGACTTGGGGATGACCGAGCGGCCTTCCTGCAGGTGCCAGCGAAGCATCACCTGCGCCGGAGTCTTGCCGTGGCTCTCCGCGATCCTGCCGATGACCGGGTCCTCGAGGGTGCTGCCGTGGCTGCCGTCGCGGTAGAAGGTGATGTGCCGGTAGCCCGTGGACAGTGCCGCCCGGACCGCTGCTCTCGTCTCCTCCGGCGGGGTCTGGAACACCCCGAGGCCGAGGGCGGGCATCTCGATGTCGTTGTCGAGGGTGAGCGTCATCATGCGATCGACCGGCAGGCGAGTGCCGTGGCAGGGAGGCACTGTCATTGCCTCCTTCAGCAGGCTCCCCTTCTCACCCCAGCGCGCGTGCGGCCGCCTCGCCGCTGCGCACCGCGCCCTCCATGTAGCCGTTCCACTCCGGCGAGCACTCCGCCCCGGCCCAGTGGATCCGGCCGACCGGCTCGCGCCACGCCTGGCCGTACGACGTCCACACGCCGGTGGTGAAGTGGGCGCCGTAGCAGCCACGGGTGAACTCCTCGGCCATCCAGTCGCGCTCGACGTACTGCACCGGGTCGGCGGCGCGTGGGCCGAAGAACCGGCCGAAGCTGTCCAGCACCGCCGCCCTGCGCTGGTCCTCGGTCAGCCGGGCGGCGATCCGCGCGTCGCGGCCCTCGATGAAGCCCAGGAGTACGCCGGGTCTCCCGTCCGGTGGCGAGTTGTCGAACGTGACCTTCACCGGCCCACGGTCGGAGATCGCCTGGCCGTTGAGCCCGTCGGTGCGCCAGAAGGGCTCGTCGTACACCGCGAAGCACTTGATCACCGAGCCGGCCGGCATCCGCTGGGTGAGCTGGTCGCGCCACGACGGCAGCGCCGGGTCGTACTCCAGCCGACCGGCCAGGGTCGGCGGCAGCGTGACCACCACGTGGTCGGCCTCCTGCTCTGCGCCGGACCGGGTCTGCACGCGGACACCGGAGTCGTCGTGGCTGATACGGCGTACCGGATCACCCAGCCGCACGCGCGGTCCCAGCTCCGCGGCCATCGCCTCGGCGACCCGCACCGATCCGCCGACCACCCTGTCCTGCTGGGCGCCGCGATCGACCGAGATCAGGGTCTCGAGGTCGGCGTTGGAGCGCGTGTAGAACAACGCGTGGAGCAGCGACAGGTCGGCGGGCTGGGCGGCCCAGACCGCTTCGCAGACGAGGGTGAAGTACTCCCGGCCGAGGTGCGTGCGCAGGTTGCGCCGGATCCAGGTCTCCCAGGTCTGACCGTCCAGGCGGTCGGCACCCCGGGTGCGCCACGGTTGCCGGAGGTCGTCGACCCGCTTGGCCAGCCGCTCGAACCGGGCCAGCCCCTGCGCCAGGTCGGCCAGCACGAACGGCGAGAGCTTCGGCATCGCGCCCTTGTGGGAGGCCATCCGCGACCGCTTGCCACCGAGCTCCAGCAGCAGCTCGCCCTCGTCGTTGTGGGTACGGAACGTCGCCAGGCCCAGCTCGGCGACCAGCTCGGCCATCCGCGTGTGGCCCTCGCCGAGCCACTGCCCGCCGAGCTCGAGCGGCGTCCGGTCATCGAGCAACAGGCCCTCGGTGCGGCCGCCGACACGGTCGCGGGCCTCGAGCACGGCGACGTCGTGACCCGACCGGACCAGGGTGCGGGCGGCAGCGAGGCCGGACAGCCCCGCACCGACGACCACGACGCGCATGCCGACAGCGTGTCAGGAGTCGGGCGGGGTTGGCCACCACCGACAGCGCAGGGGCCCAGGACGCGGCCGTGGGGTTAGCCTCGGACGGTGGCTGTGACGTGGGCGAAGGCGCTGTCGTGGCGACTGGGACGCCACTTGCTGGATCCGGTCGGCACCGGGTCCGTCGTGGACGTCGTCGGGCGGCTGGGACCGGTGCCCGCCTGGCCGGACACCGCGGCGGAGCTGGCGATCGGTGCCCGCCGAACGGGCGGCCGGTCCGGTGACGCGGCCCGGGCACTGGCGGCGGGCGAGCTGGTCAAGGTCTTCGCGTTCCGGGGGGCCACCCACCTGATGACGCCGCAGGACGCCGGCGCCTACCTCGCGGTGCGTGCCTCGAGCCGGATGTGGGAACTCGCGAGCTGGCGGAGCTACTACGGGCTGGAGCCCTCGGACTGGCCGCGGTTCCGGGAGTACGTGCGGGAGGCGCTGGCGGACGGACCGCTCACGCATGCCGAGCTCACCGCCGCGCTCGGCCGGAGCAGCCGCTACCGGCACCTGAGCACCATCCTCACCGGGGGCAACGACACGCTGCTCAAGCCCCTGACCTGGCAGGGCGACATGGGCCTGGGACCGGGCCGAGACGGCGAGGCCACGTTCCTGCGCCTCGACAGCGTCCGCGGCTGGGCCGGCCTCCCCGACCTCGACGAGGCCGGGCCCACGGTGGTCGCGGCGTACTTCCGCACCCATGGTCCGGCCGCGCCCGAGCGGGTGCATGACTGGTTCGGCAAGGGACTCGGGGCGAAGCGGCGGGACGTCACGCGCTGGCTGGCCCGGCTCGACGACCGGCTCGAGGAGGTCACCGTCGAGGGCGACCACCTCCTCGTGCTCGGGGAGGACCTCGACGAGCTGCGTACGACGCCGGCCTCGACCGCAGTCCGGCTGCTGCCGGGCCGCGATCCCTGGGTGATGGCCCCGGGTACCACCGACACCCACATCGTCCCGCCCGACCGCCGGGAGGCGGTGAGCCGGTCGGCGAACCTGGTGGTCGCCCGTGGCGCGGTGGCCGGCACCTGGACCCTGCGCGGCGAGCGCCTGGACATCTCGTGGTTCGAGGAGTCCGGTCGGGTGCCGCGCACCGCCCTCGACGAGGAGGCCGCGGCCCTGGCCAGGTTCCTCGACCTCCCGCTGGACGTGGCAGTGGGGCGAGCCGATGCCGTCCGATGAGCCCGGGCCGTTCTTCCACGGCACCAAGGCCGACCTGCAGCCCGGCGACCTGCTGGATCCCGGCTACAGCTCCAACTTCGGCGCGGGGAAGCGGGCCCACTTCATCTACCTGACCGCCACCCTGGATGCGGCCACGTGGGGTGCCGAGCTGGCGGCGGGTGAGGGGCCTGGACGGATCTACCGGGTGGAACCCACGGGCCCGTTCGAGGACGACCCGAACCTCACGGACAAGAAGTTCCCGGGCAACCCGACGAGGTCCTACCGCACGCGGGATCCCCTGCGCGTGGTCGGCGAGGTCGTGGACTGGGAGCCGCATTCGCCCGAGGTGCTCCAGCACATGCGAGACCACCTCGAGGAGCTCGAGCGGCTCGGCGTCGAGGCGATCAACGACTGAGCCGTCGGGAGACGGATGCCGGACGGGCGTCGCGCCACGCGGGCCGACGGGCCACGATGGGGGGCATGAGCACGCCCGAGGATGTGTACACCCATGGCCACGCGGACTCCGTGCTCAGGTCCCACCGGTGGCGCACGGCGGAGAACTCGGCCGGGTACCTCCTCCCCCGGCTCCACGCGGGGGCGCGGATCCTCGACGTGGGCTGCGGCCCCGGCACGATCACCATCGACCTCGCCCGCAGGGTGACGGCCGGGTCCGTGGTGGGTCTGGACCGGTCCGAGGCAGTCGTCGACGAGGCCCGCACCACCGCTGGGCAGGCGGGGGTGGCGAACGTCGAGTTCGCCGTGGGCGACGTGTACGCGCTCGACCACGAGTCCGCCACCTTCGACGTCGTCCACGCCCACCAGGTGCTGCAGCACCTCAGCGACCCCGTCGCCGCGCTGCGCGAGATGGGCCGTGTCTGCACGCCGGACGGGATCGTCGCGGTCCGCGACAGCGACTACTCGGCCTTCACCTGGTGGCCGGCGGTGCCCGAGCTCGACGAGTGGCTCGACGTCTACCGCAAGGTCGCCCGGGGGAACGACGCGGAGCCCGACGCCGGCCGTCGGCTGAAGAGCTGGGCGCTTGCCGCGGGACTCGACGTGGTCTCCTCGACGGCGGGTACCTGGTGCTTCTCCGACCCCGAGGACGTGGCGTGGTGGGGCGACCTCTGGGCCGATCGGATCGTCGGCTCCAGCCTGGCCGACCAGGCCCTGGCGCGGGGACTGGCGAGCCCCGAGGACCTGGCACGGCTGGCGCAGGGATGGCGGCGGTGGGCAGGGTCGGCGGACGCGTGGTTCGTCGTCCTCCACGGCGAGCTGCTCTGCTCCCCGGCCGGGCCCGATCCGATCTAGGGTCAGCAGCGTGACCGAGCTCCCCGTCCTGGCCCCGGAGGAACAGCGCATCCTCGGCAGCCTGTTGGAGAAGCAGACGACGGTGCCGGCGTCGTACCCCCTGACGGCCAACGCCCTGCGGACCGCGTGCAACCAGACGAACAACCGCGACCCGGTGATGGACCTCGACCAGGAGACCGTCGAGCGGACCGCGCGGGCACTGAAGGACCGCGGACTGCTGCGCATCGTGTGGTCCGACACCGGGCGGCGGGTGCTGAAGTACCACCAGGTCCTCGACGAGGTGCTCGGCCTCGACCAGGACGAGCGGGCGCTCCTCACGGTGCTCCTGCTCCGGGGGCCGCAGGCGCCGGGCGAGCTGCGCACCCGCACGGAGCGGTTGCACGAGTTCGCCGACCGGGGCGAGGTCGAGGCGTGCCTGCGCCGGATGGCGGATCGCCCACAGCCGCTGGTGCGCGAGCTCGAACGCCGCCCGGGGCAGAAGGACCAGCGCTGGGTCCATCTCCTGGGACCCGTCCCGGAGGCGGCCGCGCCGGCGGCCACGGCGGCCGTCGACCGGGAGGTGGTGCTCGCCGACGGCGCGGAGGCGCGCGACGCGCAGGTGCGTTCGTCGTACGACGCCATCGCCGCCGACTACGCCGAGCACCTGGTCGAGGAGCTGCACGGCCTGCCGTTCGAGACCTGGTTGCTGGACCGCGTGATCGCCCACGCGGCCGGGCGACCCGTGGTCGAGGTGGGCTCGGGCCCGGGGCACGTCACGGCGTACCTGTCCGACGGTGGCGCGGAGGCCACCGGGATCGACCTCTCGCCGGCGATGGTGGGTGAGGCTGCTCGACGCTTCCCGGGCCCGACGTACGAGGTCGGCGACCTGCGGCGGCTGACCCGGCCGGCCACGAGCTCGGGGTGGGCCGCGGTGCTGGCGTGGTACTCGCTCATCCACCTGGCCGCGTCCGAGGTGCCCGACGCGGTGGCCGCCCTGGTCCGGCCGCTCGATCCCGGCGGATGGCTGGTCGTGGGCCTGCACGCGGGAGCCGAGGTGCTCCACGCCGACGAGTGGTTCGATCACGACGTCCGGCTCGACTTCGTGCTGCACGAGCCGGCGTTCGTGGTCGGGATCGTCGAGGCTGCCGGCCTCGTCGACGTCGAGTGGTACCTCCGGGGTCCGGTCACGGCCCGCGGTGAGACGACCCAGCGGCTGTACGTCGTCGGTCGCACGCCTGCCTAGCCTCGCCGCCGTCGGCTACCGTCACTGACGTGCCGACGTACCGCGCCTGCCTGGTCGATGTCTTCGACACAGCGGTCAGCATCGACATGGTGCGCTACAACGCAGCCCTCGCCGAGCTGGCCGGGATCGACCCGGACGCGTTCGCGGCGGCGTTCCACGCCTGGGCCGTGCCCGCGATGGACGGAAGCGTGTCGATCCGTCAGGCGCTGGCGGAGGTGCTGGGCGCCTGTGGCGTCGCGGCCGACGCGCGAACGCTCGACCGGCTGGTCGCTGCGGATCGCGAGCTCGTGGACGGGCTGGCGGTGCTCCACGACGACGTCGTGCCGTTCCTCGAGTCGCTGCGCGAGCTCGGGGTGCGCACCGCGTTCGTGAGCAACTGCGCCGAGAACACCCGCCCGCTGCTCGACCGGCTCGGGCTGAGCGTGCTCGTCGACGAGCTGGTCCTCTCCTGTGAGGTGCGGGCGGTCAAGCCCGACCCGGCGATCTTCGCGGTGGCGGTCGAGCGTCTCGACGTCCGTGCCGGCGAGTCGCTGTTCGTGGACGACCAGCCGGCCTTCTGCCGGGCCGCCGAGGCGGCGGGGATCCGCGCCGTCCAGATCGACCGCGTGGGCGGCGCGGGTGTCGTGTCGTCGCTGGCTGAGCTGCTCGCGTACCTCTGAGGCCCTCCACTCAGGGGCGCGCGTAGACCGCGGTCAACGTCCCCCGGGACGTGGCGTGGTCGCTGATCGCACCGAGGGCGTCGTCCAGGCTCGCACCCTCCGCGAGACCGGTCGGGAAGTCGAGGGCGTAGACGGTGAAGCGGTACCGGTGTTCCCCGCTCGGCGGACACGGCCCGCCGTACGACGCGTCGTCCGCCGAGTTGGCCAGCTGCCGGCCACCCGCGGGTACCTTTCCCGTCCCGACGCCCGTCGTCCGCCCGGCGATGTCGACCACGACCCAGTGGACGTACGTGCCACCCGGTGCATCCGGGTCGTCGACGACCAGCGCCCAGGCGCTCGGCTGCCCACCCGACCAGGCGAGGGGCGGGGACACGTCGTCGCCGTCGCAGGTGAAGCGCTGCGGGATCCTGTCCCCCTCCGCGAACGCGTCGCTGGAGACCGCGATCGTGGACGCGGCGTCGGTGTCGACCTCGTGGCCCTGGTCGTCGCTGCACCCGGCCGCCACCAGCACGGCGACCAGCAGGAGGGGACCCCGCAGCCCGGCCACGGGTTCAGGCTAGTCCCGGCGGCGTACGCCGTCAGGCGCGCAGCGGCGCCGTCGTCGCGGTCATCCGCACCAGGTGGTCGAGCAGGCTGGTGAGCTCGCGCTCGCGCCGGTCGACCGGCGTGAACGCGTTGCCGTCGAAGTCGGCGAAGTTCTGCAGCGCGACCTGCGGCCGGACCGCGATCATGAACGCCGCGGCGACGATCATCCGCCACTGCTCGACGGCGCGGGTGCCGCCGTCGAAGCCGTAGGCCACGAACCCGACGGTCTTGTTGTTCCACTCCGACCAGAGCACGTCGAGCGCGTTCTTCATCGCGGCGGGGACGCCGTGGTTGTACTCCGGGGTGACCCAGACGAACCCGTCGTACGACGCGATGGTCCGGCTCCATGCCTGGGTCGCGGGCGTGGCGTACTCCCGGCCGGCGTCGCTCGGCACGGTCGGCTCGGAGAGCAGTGGCAGGTCGTAGTCGGCGAGGTCGACCAGCTCGAACTCCGCGTCGTCGCGCCGGGACGCGATCTCGTGGACCCACGCACCGACGCCGGCGCCCTTGCGGCCGGGACGCGTGCTGCCGATGACGATGCCGATCTTCACGGTGCCTCCTGGGGTGTCCCGGCGACTCTACGGAATGCCCCACCGGCCGGGGACGTTGTGGCGGCGACGCGAGAGAGGGATGTCATGGAGTACGACGTGCTGGGGACGCCGCAGGCGCCCTCCTTCGGCCTGGACACGTTCGGCGACCTGGAGCGGGGCCCCGACGGCGAGCCGGTCCCGCACCCGGAGGCGATCCGTCAGGTGGTGGCCGAGGCCGTGCTCGCCGACGAGGTGGGCCTGGACTTCTTCGGCGTCGGGGAGCACCACCGCGCCGACTTCGCGATCAGCGCCCCCGACGTGGTGCTCGCCGCGATCGCCGGCCAGACCTCGCGGATCCGGCTGGGCACGTCGGTCACGGTGCTCAGCTCCGACGACCCGATCCGCGTCTTCCAGCGCTTCTCGACGCTCGACGCCGTCTCCGGAGGGCGCGCCGAGATGACCCTCGGCCGGGGCTCGTTCACCGAGTCCTTCCCGCTGTTCGGCCTCTCCCTCGACGACTACGAGGTGCTGTTCTCCGAGAAGCTCGACCTCCTCGCCCAGCTGCTCGAGGAGCGCCCGGTCACCTGGGAGGGCACCACCCGGCCGCCGCTCACCGGCATGCAGGCCTACCCCCGCACCGCGCACGGGTTGCCGGCCTGGGTCGGGGTCGGGGGTACGCCGGAGTCGGTGGTGCGCGCGGCGTCGTACGGCCTGCCGCTGGTGGTGGCCGTCATCGGCGGCTCCCCGGAGCGGTTCGCGCCGCTGGTCGACCTCTACCACCGGGCGCTCGAGCACTACGGGCACACGACCCGGCCGGTCTCGATGCACAGCCCGGGGCACGTGGCCGCGACCGACGACCTGGCCCGCGAGCAGATGTACCCGCACCAGGCCGCGGCGTTCACCAAGATCGGCGCGGAGCGCGGCTGGGGGCCGTACACGCCGGCGCAGTTCGAGGAGAACGCCGCGCCCACCGGCTCGCTGTTCGTCGGGTCCCCCGAGACTGTGGCCCAGAAGATCGCCTGGGCGATGCGCACGCTGGGGCTGTCGCGGTTCCAGCTGAAGTACGCCGTGGGCACGCTTCCGCATGCTGAACGGCTGGAGTCGATCCGGCTCTACGGCACCGAGGTGGTGCCGCGCGTGCGCGAGCTGCTCCGTCGACCTGTCGCAGACTGACGCCGCGCTCCGCCGACCTGTCGCACACCGACGCGGTGCGGCTGTGAGTTTGCGACAGGTCGGCGTCAGAGCAGGTGGTCGATGTCGGGCACCTCGCCGGTGCCCTCCGCGGCGGCCAGCAGCTCGAGCACCCGGGCCGCCCGCACCGCCGCGTCGTAGGCCGCGTCCACCTCGGGGTCGTCCGGCTCCACGGCGGGCCCCGCAGACGGTTCGGGCGCGGCGACGGTCCGCTCGTGCAGCGCGGCCAGCAGGTCCTCGCGCGACAGCCCGCGCAGCAGCACCAGCAGCAGCGGGTCGGCATCCACCAGCCAGGTGAACTGGAGCAGCACCGCGAGCGCGTGCCGGCACGGCTGGGTCCAGGCGCCGCACGTGCAGTCGGCGACCAGCTCGCCGCCGTACGGCAGCAGCTCGACGCCGGACTCCTCGGCGTGCTCGACCAGCTGGTGCGGCAGCTCCCCGGCCAGCAGCCGGGCGATCCGGCCGGACTCGGCGGCCACCAGCTCGCCGAACGCCGCCAAGGCCTCGGGGGCCAGCACCGGCACCTCGACGGTCACCGTCCAGGCGTCGTCGCCCTCGGTCACCGCGGCCAGCAGGCTGCCCGGGCCGACGGTCAGCCCGCCCACCGCGCCGGACCGGGCCAGGGTGCGGCCGCGGCGCAGGTCGGCCTCGCCGTACGACGACTCCTCGACCGCGCGCAGCCAGGCCTTGCCCCACCACGAGGCAGCCCTGATCCCCCCGCGGCGGGGCGCGAGCCGCGGATGCGTGACGGCGCTCAGGAGCGCTCCCCCGGACGGAGGGTCACCAGGTCGCGCAGCTCGTCGTTGCTGAGCTCGGTCAGCGCCGCCTCGCCGCTGCCGAGCACGGACTCCGCGATCGCACGTTTGCGGGTGAGCAGCTCGGCGACCTTCTCCTCGATGGTGCCGCCGGTGACCAGCCGGTGCACCTGCACCGGCCGGGTCTGGCCGATCCGGTAGGCCCGGTCGGTCGCCTGGTCCTCGACGGCGGGGTTCCACCAGCGGTCGTAGTGGATGACGTGGTCGGCCGCCGTCAGGTTGAGCCCGGTGCCACCCGCCTTGAGGGACAGCAGGAAGACCGGCACCTCGCCTGCCTGGAACCGGCGCACCATCGCCTCGCGCTCGCGGATCGGGGTGCCGCCGTGCAGGAACTCGGTGGGTACGCCGAGGCGCGCGAGGTGGGCCTCCAGCAGCCGGGCCATCGCGACGTACTGGGTGAAGACCAGCACCGCGCCCTCCTCGGCGAGCACGGTGCCGATCAGCTCGTCGACCAGCTCGAGCTTCTCCGACCGTCCACCCAGGCGCGGGTTGGTCTGCTTGAGGTAGTGCGCCGGGTGGTTGCAGATCTGCTTGAGCGCGGTGAGCAGCGCGAGCACCAAGCCGCGGCGGGTGTGCTCGTCGGCCCGCTCGATCCGCTCCATCGACTCGCGCACCACGGTCTCGTAGAGCACCACCTGCTCGCGGGTCAGCCCGAGCAGGTGGTCGGTCTCGGTCTTGGCCGGCAGCTCCGGCGCGACGCCGGGGTCGGACTTGCGGCGGCGCAGCAGGAACGGCCCGATCAGCTCGGCGAACTGCCGGGCCTTGCTCGGCTCGAGGCCGGACTCGATCGGCGCCGCCCACACGGTGCGGAACGCGTTGCGCGAGCCGAGCAGCCCGGGGATGGCCCAGTCGAGGATCGCCCAGAGCTCGGTCAGGTTGTTCTCGACCGGGGTGCCGGTCAGGGCCACCCGAGCTCGGGCGTCGATGCGGCGCAGCGCCTTGGCGGTGGAGGACTGGGGGTTCTTGACGTGCTGCGCCTCGTCGGCGACGACGAGGTCCCAGCCGACGGCACCCAGCGCGTCGGCGTCGCGGCGCATCGTGCCGTACGTCGTGAGGACGAACCCGCCGGCCAGCCCGTCGAGGTCGCGGGAGGTGCCGTGGAAGCGGCGGACGGCGACCCCGGGGGCGAACTTGTGGATCTCGGTCTCCCAGTTGCCGAGCAGGGAGGCCGGGCAGACCACCAGCATCGGCCCGGCATCCGGGTCGGCCGCCACCCGGTGCAGGTGGAGGGCGATCAGGGTGACCGTCTTGCCCAGGCCCATGTCGTCGGCCAGGCAGGCGCCCAGGCCCAGCCCGGTGAGCTCGGCCAGCCAGGTCAGCCCGTGCCGCTGGTAGTCGCGCAGCGTCGCGTCGAGCGCCGCCGGCACCGCGATCGGCTCCCGGTCGGCGGCGGAGGTGATCCGGGCCCGGACCTTCTCCAGGGTCGCCCCGACGATCACCTGCTCCTCGACGTCCTCGACCGTGACGACGCCGGTGAGCGTGGCCGCCAGCGCCTGGGCCGGGCGGACGGTGCGGACCAGCCGCTTGCGGGCGCGCCGGGCCATCGCCGGGTCGACGACCATCCAGTTGTCGCGCAGGCGGACGACCGGCCCGGTGGCGGCGGCGAGCTGGTCCATCTCCTCCTCGGTGAGCGGGTCGCCGTGCAGCGCGAGCTGCCAGGAGAACGAGAAGAGGGAATCGGGCCCGAACAGCCCGTCGACCAGCGGCTCCTTCTGGTCCTGCGCACCCGGCTTGAGCACGGTCACGGCGGTCAGGTCGCGGCCCAGGCCGCGCGGCCAGAGCACGTCGACGCCCCGGGCCCGCAGCGCGGTGAGGCCGTTGTCGAGGAGGTCGGCGAGCTCCACCGTGTCCAGGGTGATCTCGTCGGGCACCCGCAGCTCGAGCAGCCGGTCGAGCACCGGCCAGGCGTCGGCCGCCCCGCGCAGCGCGATGCTGGCATGGGTGCGGGCCCGGTCGCCGAACCCGTGCGAGGCCTCCGGTCCCGACTCGGTCCACAGCAGCGCGGCGTCGGCGACGTGCAGCGGGTTGCGCTCGTCGTGCACCTGGAGGACGAGCCGCACACACCCTCCGATCAGCTCGCCCTCGTCGGCCTCGACCCGCAGGCTGAGCGTGACCAGGTGCGGACGGTCATCGGGCGCGGTGTGCCGGGCCAGCCGGCGCGACAGCCGGTCGGCGAACCCGGGCGACCCCACCGGGCGGACAGGTCGCCGGGTGGACGGGTCACGGCGCGCGGCGGTGTCCCGGCGTACGACGGAGCCGGGGGTGGACGGTGAGCGCGGCATCGCGTCGGCGACGGCGTCCATCACCGAGCGCACCAGCCGGCCGGGGTCGTCGGCGTCCGTCGCGCGCGCCTCCACCAGCCGGTCGAGCCGGTCGCGGTCGTCGGCGTCGAGCGGCGCGATCCGCCAGCCGGCGCGGTCGTCCGGCTCGAGCTTGCCGGCGGCGACCAGCCGCATCGCCAGCAGCACCGCGCCGGAGAGCAGCCCGACCGTGGGGTGGGTGTCCTCGCTCCGGTGGGCCCGGGTGAGGACCGGGAGCGCGGCCCGGATCGGCAGGCTGACCGAGCGGTGGGCGTCGGTGAAGACCACCACGCTGTCCCGTGCCGGCTCGACCGCCTCGAAGGTGGCCGGACCGGTGAGCGGGACGAAGCTCAAGGGTGTCCTCCGGTGGGCAGGCGGGACGAGGTGACCCGACGCTAACGCGTGGCACCGACGAGACGTTCCCGAACTTTCTGCCGCGCGCGTGCGTCACACCCTGAAACCGGCCCGTCGCGGGGGTGTGGGCCGGGGGTACGACGGCGGGGCCGCAGCCCGGGGCCGGCCCCGTCGTCACCGGTACCGGCCGCTGGTTAGGCTCGAGCACATGAGCATCCTCGACGCATCGATCGGCCGTCTCGACGGCACCCCGGCGACCCTCGGAGAGATCATCGACGGTCGGACCGCGCTCCTGGTCAACGTCGCCTCGAAGTGCGGGCTCACCCCGCAGTACGAGACGCTCGAGCAGATCCACGAGAAGTACGCCGCCCGCGGGTTCACCGTGGTCGGCCTGCCGTGCAACCAGTTCGGCGGGCAGGAGCCCGGGTCCTCGGAGGAGATCGCGGAGTTCTGCTCGGCGACGTACGGCGTGACGTTCCCGATGACCGAGAAGGTCGAGGTGAACGGCGAGGGCCGGCACGAGCTCTACCGCGAGCTGGTCACCACGCCCAACGAGGAGGGCGAGGCCGGCGACATCACCTGGAACTTCGAGAAGTTCGTCCTCGCCCGCGACGGTGCGGTGATCGCGCGGTTCTCGCCGACGGTGAAGCCCGACGACCCGCGGGTCATCGACGCCATCGAAGGCCTTCTCTGACGAGTCGCCGACGGATCCGGCCCAGGGCTAGCGTGGGGCGCGTGCCGCCCACGCTGACCCCCTACGACTCCGGCCTCCTCGACGTCGGCGACGGCCAGTCCGTCCACTGGGAGGTCTGCGGCAACCCGGCAGGGAAGCCGGCGCTGGTGGTCCACGGCGGCCCGGGGTCCGGTGCCACGGCCTGGTGGACGCAGTTCTTCGACCCGGCGCGCTACCGCGTCGTGCTGTTCGACCAGCGCGGGTGCGGTCGCAGCACGCCGCACGCGAGCGAGCCCGGCGTCGACCTGTCCGTCAACACCACCGCGCACCTGGTCGCCGACATGGAGGCGCTGCGCCGGATGCTCGGCATCGAGCGGTGGCTGCTGCTCGGCGGCTCGTGGGGCTCGACGCTGAGCCTGGCCTACGCGGTCGAGCACCCGGAGCGGGTCAGCGAGCTCGTGCTGTGGTCGGTGGTGACCACCCGCGCGTACGAGGTCGAGTGGGTCACCCGCACGATGGGCCACCTCCACCCCGCCGAGCACGAGCAGCTGCTGTCCCTGCTGCCGGCGTCCGAGCGCGACGGCAACATCGCTGCGGCGTACCACCGTCTCCTCATGTCACCGGACCCGGCCGTGCACGACGCCGCGGCCCGGGCCTGGTGCGCGTGGGAGGACCGGCTCGCGACGTTGAGCGGGCCGGTGCAGCCGAGCGAGCGGTACGCCGACCCGAGGTTCCGGCTCGCGTTCGCCCGGCTGGTGACGCACTACTTCGGCAACGCCGGCTTCCTCGACGACGACGCGATCCTCGGTCGGCTGGGCCGACTGTCCGGCGTACCCACCGTGCTGGTGCGGGGCCGGCTGGACATCGCATCGCCGCTCAGCGCGGCGTGGGCGGTGGCCCGGGCGATGCCGTGGGCGGAGCTCCACGTGGTCGAGCAGGATCCGCACGGGCCGGGCGACGAGACGCTCGACCTGCTGCACCGGAGCATCGCGGGGTTCGCCGGGCGCTGAAGCACCGGCGTCCGGCCGGACCGACCTACGTGCAGGTCGCGTCACCGGCTCGCACGCTGGGGGCCGGCGGGACCGCACTGCACGTAGTTCGGCGGCCACGCTCAGGCCTGGTCGGGGACCCACCGGACGCAGTAGGCCTCGTGGTGCAACGGCGCCGCCTGCGCACCCGGCGCCGCGCAGACGCCCGCCACGATCGGCTTCCGCGCTGTCGAGCGTCCGTACGTCGGGTCGCGTCGTCGGCCCGGATCATCGCCGAGTTGGTCGCGAGGGTAGCCGCGGAACTGCCGCGGCGTGACCGGCCAGTCCCACGGGAACGTCGCGACGGAGGTCTCCGCACCCGGGAGCAGCGCCTCGAGTGGGACGGTGTCCGGCTGCGTCCTGCGACGCCCTTGCGGTCCGGGGTCGATGCCGGGGGAGCTCGAACTCCCAGGGGTGGAGCGGCTTCATCGTGTTCCACACCAGGCCGCAGCCAGCCACCCGGACGCAGGACCCGGGCTCGTCCCGCGGCGCCGTCGTCGAGGCTGCTCGCCTGGGCCAGCACCAGGTAGCCGTCGCGGGTGTAGAGCACGAAGCTCGCCTGCCACCCCGCGGGGTCACCGGGTCACCGTCGAAGCCCCGGCTCGAGGAGGCCCAGTCGCCGCCGGGCAGCTCGCGGCACCGGTTACCCATGGCCCGGCACCAGTCGCCCGCGGTGGCAGGGGCCGGCCGGGGCTCGGCGCTCGGGCCGACGCGACGGGGTCGTCCACGATCATGTCGGGCGCGTCGTCGATGGCGACGGTACGCGCGCGCCGCGCCAGGTCAGGGTGCCGCGGTGCGTGCCGTCGGGACCGGACTCCACCCGCAGGTCGGTCCGCGGGGCTTCCCCGGGCAGCAGCGTGGACAGGGTGCGGGCGAGGTCGTCCGGGGAGACGGCGACCTCCCGTCGGTCGGCCCCCGGGTCGGCGGCCACGACCGTCCGGTCGCTCGTGGCGCTCCCTCCCGAGCCGAGGGACGGCGTAGCGCCGCCGCGCCCGCGAGGACGAGGTCGTCACGGTGGTCGCGACCAGGTGCCGGCGCCGGGTACGCCGGCCGCGAGCGGTGCCCTGGGCCACGAGCCTGGCGACGTCCGGCTGGAGTCCGCGCGTGGCGCGGTCGCAACAGGGCGGTCACGCCGGCATCGGTGGGGTCACTGTTCATCGGACTGCCTTTCAGACGTTCAGGAGGTCGGTCAGGGACGGGCCCAGCACGGCGCGGAGGCGGGCCAGGGCCCGATGCTGCGGCTGCGCACGGCTCGCGCTCGGCCGCCGTCGGCGACTCGGTACCGGGAGGTCCTCGAAGTAGCGGAGGACGAGGACGGCCCTGTCCACCGGCTGGAGCCCGGCCAGGGCGTGCTCGAGGGACAGCCGCAGGTCGCGTCGGCATCGCGGTGCTCGGCGCCCGCGCCGGCCAGAGCGTCGGCGAGCGCCGTGGGCCGAGGCCGCGGGCCGCTCGCTGTCGCTGCGCCGCCGCCGGGAGGAGATGAACGTCCGCACCAGGGTGGTCTGGGCGTACGCCGCCGGATTCTCCACCGCGGCGCGAGCCGTCGGCTCATCCGGACGTAGACCTTCTCCAGTGTCTCCTGCACGAGGTCCTCGGCCCGGTGCGCGTCGCCGCACAGCAACCAGGCGGACCGGTAGAGGTGCGCCGTCCGCGCCGCAGCCAGTTCGTCGAACTCGCTCGACATCGATCTCCCTTCGGGTGGGCGTTGACCCCTCTTCGACGCTCCGACCGTCGAGAAATGTCGCACCCGGCAGCCGACATCGTGCGGATCGCGGGAGAACTGACGACGAGTGTCGCGGCGCCGTCGCCTGCGCCGACGGGACTGGACACGGCGCGCACAAATCCACAAAACGGTAACAACCACTCTCCGACTCCCCTACCGTTTCGCGTGTGCCGACCGCCGCCGCCGCGACCGTGACGCCCACGCTCCCCCGCGTCGGGCGCCACTTCGCACGGCGGTTCAGCGGCGGCATCACCCCCACGCTCGCGCGCCAGATCATCGCCGCCGGCGGGGGCCGGAAGTGGTTCGCCAAGCAGCTCTACCCCACGAAGATCAGCGACCCGCGCGGCGACGAGATCACCACCTGGTTCCCCTCGCTCAAGCGCACGCCGCAGCAGATCTTCGAGCGGCAGCGCGACGACGTCCAGGGCTCGTGGGAGGTGATGGCCGACCTCAACCGCTGGACGGTCGCCCGCCGGATCCACAGCAGCCGCCAGCTGCACGAGATCATGGTCGACTTCTGGTCGAACCTGCTGCACGTCCCGCTCGGCGACGACGTCGCGGCGTTCCACCGGGTGTCCTACGACAAGACGATCCGCTACTACGCGCTGAGCAGCTTCGAGCAGCTGCTGCTGCACTCCACGACCCACCCGGCGATGGGGCTGTTCCTCGACAACGCCACCTCGACCAAGGCCGCGCCCAACGAGAACCTCGGCCGCGAGCTGCTCGAGCTGCACACCGTCGGCGTCGACGCCGGCTACACCGAGGCCCACGTGAAGGCGTCGAGCCGGATGCTCACCGGCTACCGCTCCGACGTGTGGTGGCCGTCGTTCCGCACCTACTACGACCCGGCCGCGCACTGGACCGGCCGGATCGACGTGCTCGGCTTCAGCCACGCCAACACCAGCGCCGACGGCCGCGCCGCCACCACGGCGTACCTCAAGTACCTCGCCCACCACCCGGCCACCGCGAACCGGCTCGCCCGCCGGCTCTGCGTGCGGTTCGTCAGCGACACCCCGTCGGCGAGCCTGGTCAGCGCGGTCGCGAAGGCCTACCGCCGCAACGGCACCCAGATCCGGCCGACGCTGATCGCCATGGTCGACCACCCGGAGTTCCTCGCCTCGGCCGGCGCCAAGGTGCGCACGCCGATCGAGGACTACGTCGCCACGGTGCGGGCGCTGGGCATCCACATCTCCAAGCCGGTGGACGGCAGCTCGTTCGTCAACGCGATGTACTGGCAGTACCGCGAGGCCGGCCAGGCGCCGTACGAGTGGCCGGCCCCGAACGGCTTCCCGGAGGTCAACGCCGCGTGGTCGAGCGCCGGGCGCGTGCTCAACAGCCTGACCGTGCACCGCGACCTGGCCGCCCGGTGGTGGCCGACCAAGCAGGCGGTGTTCCCCAGCCTCGACGGCTTCCTGCCGACGCTGCCGGCCTCGCTGCAGACCGTGATCGACCACGTGGCGGTGCGGGTCGTGGGCCAGAAGCCGACCTCCAACGTCTGCGACGGCATCGCCACCGTCCTCGGCATGAAGCTGACCGACTCGGTCACGAGCGCCAAGGCGAAGGAGTACTGGGCCGTCCGCCAGATCCTCGCGTCCCTGCTCGACTCCCCGATCCACATGCACCGGTGACGCCATGACCTCCTCCGACGCCCCCTCCGACGCCCGTTCCTGCGGCTGCCCCGACTTCACGCTGAGCCGGCGCCGCTTCCTGGCCACCACCGCGGCCGCGGCCGGCGTGATGACCGGCGCCCAGATGTTCGGCGACGCCTTCCGGCAGGTGGCGTACGGCGCCGCGCCCGGCGGCAACGTGGTGGTGGTGCTCAGCCTGCGTGGCGGCGCGGACGGGCTGTCGATGGTGGTGCCCCGCGGCGCCGACCACGCCCTGCTCGCGAATGCCCGCCCCGGCATCGTGGTCCCGGAGGCCAGCCTGATCGGCGGCGACACCAACTTCGGCCTGCACCCGGCGTTCGCGCCGCTGCTGCCGATGTGGAACGCCGGCACCTTCGGCGCGGTCCAGGCGGTCGGCCTGCCCGCCCCCAACCGCAGCCACTTCGACGCGATGATCGACGTCGAGGACGCCGACCCCGGCTCCTCGGCCCGGGTCGGCTGGATCAACCGCGTGGTCGGCCTCGACGCCGGCGCCCGGCCCGAGGACGCCGTCCAGCTCGGCTCCGCGCTGCTGCCCACGTCGATGGTCGGCCCGGCGCCCGCCCTCGGCGTACGCCAGGTCGCCGACCTCACCGTCGCGGACGTCGGTGCCGCCGGCGCCGTACGCCGCCAGTCGCTCGCGCAGATGTGGTCCCGCGACGGCTCGATGATCGGCAACACCGTGCGCGCCACGCTGGCCACCGCCGACCGGTTGGCCCCGCTGGTCGCCTCGGCACCCACCGAGGTGCACACCGACGCCTACCCGGCCGGCCCGTTGCAGGACGTGCTGGCCAACACCGCCGCCCTGATCCGCGGCGACGTCGGCACCCGGATGGTGACCGTCGACTACGGCAACTGGGACATGCACGCCGGGCTCGGCCAGCCCGGGTCCGGGTGGATGTTCAACCAGGTGACCCACCTCGCCGGCTCGCTCAAGGCGTTCTTCGACGACCTCGGCACCGCCGCCTCCCGGGTCACCGTGGTGACGATCAGCGAGTTCGGCCGGCGGGTGAAGGAGAACGGCGACCACGGTGTCGACCACGGCTACGGCAACGCCATGCTGCTGCTCGGGGGCGGGGTCAAGGGTGGCGCCGTGCACGGGCAGTGGCCGCACCTCGACCTGCTGAACGACGGCGACCTCGCGATCAAGCAGGACTTCCGCAGCGTGCTGTGGGAGGTGCTGGTCTCGCGGTTCCCCGAGATCTCCGGCGACCGGGCCACGGTCTTCCCGAACTTCGTCCCCGAGACGGTCGACGCGATGGCCTGACGGCTCGCCCTCAGCGGCCGGCCGGCTGGTGCACGGGACCGGGGCCACCCGGGCCGTACGGCGCGCCCGGACCACCGGGACCACCCGGTCCACCCGACCTGCCGGGCAGGCTCCCCACCGTGCGCAGCGCGACCCGCCGAGCACGGCAGCCGCCGGCCAGCCCGAGCAGCACGCCCCACCAGGTGGGGTGGTCGACGGCCAGGACCAGGGTGGCCAGCGGGACGTTGAGCACCGGCATCGCCACCGCGAGCAGCCGGAAGCCGGCGTGGCCGGTCAGCCACGACGCCAGCAGCCAGAGGGCGGCGAGCAGGGCGGTGGCGCCGAGGACGAACCAGGCGTCGTCGTGGTACGGACTGGTCGACGGACCACCGGCGTCCTCACCGAGGCTGGACAGGGCGCCCAGGAAGACCGCGACCAGGACCAGCACCACCAGCAGGACCAGGTGCCCGGCCACGGCCAGCGTGCCGACGACCACGCCGCTCAGGTCGCGGGTCGGCAGGAACCAGCCGATCGCGGTCACCAGCAGCACGAACAGCGTGATCGCGGCGCTGATGGTCAGCCCGAGGTCGTCGCCGTCGGTGCCGTCCAGCCCGACGGTGTCGTCGAAGACGTTGAGCCAGGCGACCAGCAGGCCGGCGATCGCCGACACCACGAAGGCGCCGCGCCGGACCAGGGCGTAGCCCGCCACGCTGAGCGCCACCACGGCGAGTCCGGCGACGTAGCCGCTCAGGTCGTCGTCGTCCATGGCCAGGCCGATCATCAGCCCGACGGCGACCGCCCCGAACGCCCCGGGCCACGCGACCAGGGAGTCGCGGCGTGCGGGCTCGCGCACCAGCTGCCAGGCGCACCCCGCGACAGCGAGCAGCCCGGCCGTGGCGAGCAGGCCCACGGTGTAGTTGGACCAGTCGAGGTCGCCGTCCTTCCGGGAGTACGCCGTGGACAGCGACACCACGGTCGCCAGCAGCGCCACGCCGAGGGCCACGAGCACGTCCTGGGCGGCCAGCGGACCCGCCGGGCGGAACGCCGGCAGGCCGAAGAGCGGTCCCCGCGGTGCCGGCGGCGTCGCGGCCGGACCACCACGGCCGGCCTCGAGCGCGGCCCGCGCCCGGTCGGGCGGCAGCTGGCCGGCCCGGACCAGCTCGTCGAGGGCATGGAAGAGCGGGTCGTTCCCCGAGACCTGTGACATGGGGAGCACCCTAGGTCAGCGGCGGCGCCCCGGCAGGCGAATCAGCTCTCCGTGCCCAGCGTCAGCGGGAGTACGTCGCTCGCGCCGGCCGCACGCAGGGCGCGGGCGGCGACGGTGACGGTCCAGCCGGATGCGACGAGGTCGTCGAGCAGCAGCACCGGACCCTCCGGCACGTCGGCGTCGAGCCGGAAGCGGCGCAGCACCGCCGCGACCCGCTGGGCGGAGTTGGCCCGGCCCTGGCCCGGCGCGACGTCGTGGTCGGCGATCGCGAACCGCCCGGCCACCGGGACCCGGAGGTAGCGCGAGAGCCCGTCGGCGAAGTCGCGCGTGAGCGTCGGGCGGCGCGCGGACTCGACGTACACGATGGAGGTGGCCCGGGGGCGCCAGTCGCCGAGCACCTCGATGACCGCCTTGACCAGTGGCACCGGGACCGGGCCGTCGGGGGTGCCCTCGCGGAACAGGTCGCGCAGGTGCTGGCCGTAGCCGAGGTCGGTCAGCCGGGCCACCGCACGGCCCGGCGAGGGGGGCTCGGCGATCTTGCCCTTGAGGTCGATGCCGAGGTTGGCCAGCGCGGTCGGCCACATCTTGCGGGGCTCGACCACCACGCCCGGCCGGGCCAGGCGCTCGTGCGCCGCCTCGGCCGCCTGCTCGGACACCGAGGTGCTGACGGTGGCGCCGCCGCAGTTGTCGCAGCGGCCGCACTCGGTGGCCGCGGGGTCGTCGAGCTGGTCGCGCAGGAACCACATGCGGCAGCGGTCGGTGCCGAGGTAGTCGAGCATCGCCTGCTGCTCGCGCTCGCGCGCCTCGCGCACCCGGGCGTAGCGGTCGCTGTCGTAGGTCCACTCCTGGCCGGTGGACTCCCACCCGCCCTGGACGCGGCGCACCGCACCGTCGACGTCGAGCACCTTGAGCATCATCTCCAGCCGGGAGCGGCCGAGGTCGACGTACGTCTCGAGGGCCGGCGTGCCCAGCGGCTTGGGGCTGTCGGCGAGCACCGAGAGCACCTGGCGCACCTGTCCCTCGGGCGGGAAGGCCAGGGAGGCGAAGTAGGCCCAGATGTCGCGGTCCTCGACGGCCGGCAGCAGCACCACGGTCGCGCGGTCGGTGCCGCGGCCGGCGCGGCCGACCTGCTGGTAGTAGGCGACCGGGCTGGACGGCGCCCCCACGTTGACGACGAAGCCGAGGGTCGCGTCGAAGCCCATGCCGAGCGCGCTGGTCGCCACCAGCGCCTTGACCCGGCCGGCGGCGAGGTCGGCCTCGAGGGCCTCGCGCTCGCCGGTCTCGGTCTGCCCGGAGTACGCCGCGACGGTGTGGCCGCGGGCGCGCAGGAAGTCGGCGATCTCCTGGGTCTGGGCGACGGTGAGGCAGTAGATGATGCCCGAGCCGTCGAGCTCGCCGAGGTGGTCGGCCAGCCAGCCCAGGCGCTGCTCGGCGGTCCGGAGCCGGACCACGGCGAGGTGCAGGGACTCCCGGTCGAGGGTGCCGCGGAGCACCAGCACTCCGGTTCCGCCGGCTGAGGAGGGCGCTCTGCGCCCGTCTCGAAGCCAGCGGACGCCCCCAGCTGCTCGGCGACGTCCCGGGTCACCCGCGCGTTGGCGGTCGCGGTGGTGGCGAGCACCGGGATGCCGTCACGCAGGTCGGCCAGCATGGTGCGGATCCGGCGGTAGTCGGGCCGGAAGTCGTGGCCCCAGTCGGAGATGCAGTGCGCCTCGTCGACCACGAGCAGGCCGGCGCTGTCGGCCAGCCGGGGCAGCACGTTGTCGCGGAAGCCGGGGTTGTTCAGCCGCTCGGGGCTGACCAGGAGCACGTCGACCTCGCCGGCGGCGATCTGCTCCTCGATGCGGGTCCAGTCCTCGATGTTGGTCGAGTTGATGGTGACCGCGCGGATGCCGGCCCGCTCGGCGGCGCCGATCTGGTTGCGCATCAGCGCCAGCAGCGGCGAGACGATGACGGTCGGCCCGGCGCCCTGGGCGCGGAGCAGCAGGGTGGCCACGAAGTAGACCGCTGACTTGCCCCAGCCGGTGCGCTGCACGACCAGGGCCCGGCGATGGTCGACGGCCAGCGCCTCGATCGCGGTCCACTGGTCCTCGCGCAGCTCGGCGTCGTCCCGACCGACCAACGCGCGGAGGTGCCGCTCGGCGGCGGCCCGCGCGTCCCGGCGACGGGCAGCATCGACGGGCGGCGTCGGCGGGAGCGGCGGTGTCGGAGGGCATGCCCGCATGTCTACCAGCGCCCGCCGACGAGCGTGGCGCCCCCTCCACAGGCCCGGCGCGGCCTAGACCGATGAGAGGTCGCACGTGTGCCCCTGTCGCCGGGCGGGTACGACGACCGCACCGTGAGGGTCGTCACTCCTCCGTCAGCCTCCGCTGGACGACCCCACGTCCGAGTGCCACCCCCGCGACGGTGCTGTCCCCGGGGTGGCACTCGTCTGTCCGGCCCCGTGTCCGGCCCTACGGCGCGAGGAACTCGTGCACGAGCGGCACCACCGAGGCGCCCTCGCCGGAGGCGGCGGCCACCCGCTTCATCGACCCGCCCCGGACGTCGCCGGCGGCGAAGATGCCGGGCACCGTCGTCTCGAGGTTGGCCGGCGGCGTCCCGTCGACCCAGCGGTCCTTCGGGATGTCGCGACCGGTGAGCACGAAGCCCCGGTCGTCGCGGCACACCTGCGGCGGGATCCAGTCGCAGTGCGGCTCCGCCCCGAGCAGCAGGAACAGCCCGCCGACCTCGCGGCGTACCTCCTCACCGGTGTCGAGGTCGCGCTCCACGATCCACTCCAGGCGTCCTTCGCCGCCCCCGCCGACCACCGTGGTGCGCCCGCGCACGGAGATCACCGGGTTGAAGGACATCTCGCGGATGAGGTACGCCGACATGGTCGCCTCGAGGTCGGGACGGCGTACGACGATGGTGACCGAGCGCGCGAACCGGGCCAGGTGGATCGCCGCCTGCCCGGCGGAGTTGCCGCCGCCGACCACGACCACGTCGCGGCCCTCCATCTCGCGGGCCGCGCTGACCGCCGCGCCGTAGTGGACGCCGGCGCCGACCAGGTCCTCCAGCGCCTCGACGCCGAGCCGGCGGTAGGCGACGCCGGTGGAGATGAGCACGGTGCGGGCCAGCACGTCGCCGCCCTCGGTGACGATGCGGTGCGGCTCGCCCGGTGCGGCGGCGGGCACCAGCGCGTCGACCGGCCAGCCGGTGAAGAAGCGGGTGCCGAAGCGGATCGCCTGGTTGCGGGCACGCTGGGCCAGCCGCATGCCGGAGATGCCGCGGGGGAAGCCGAGGTAGTTGCGGATCATCGAGCTGGTGCCCGCCTGGCCGCCGATCGCCTCGGACTCCACGACCACCGTGGACAGGCCCTCGGACGACCCGTAGACCGCCGCGGCCAGGCCGGCCGGACCGGCGCCGACCACCACCAGGTCGAGCACGCCGCTGGTCTCGATGTCGACCGGGTTGCCGTAGATCCGGCGGGCCACGTCGGAGACCGAGCGCGCCACGAACGGCGGCCGGTCGAACGCCGCCACGAGGGGGTACGCCGGCTCGTCGGCGTACTCCTCGACCACGGCCCGGCCGACCTCGGAGTCGGGCGGGTAGGTGCGATTGGGCATGCCCATCCGGTCGAGGAAGTCGCGGACCGCCATCGTGCCCGGATCACCGGGCGGGCTGACGATCCGCACCGAGTCCACCTCGGGAGCGGCGACCGAGGAGCCCCAGTCGGAGAGCATCTCGACGATGGCGCCGTGGAACTCCTCGTCCCGCGCGCCCCGCGGCATCAGGAGGTACGCGTCGTACTTGCCCTTGGCCATGCCCTCGCGCAGCACCTCGGCGTCGGCGAGGAACCGCGACCAGTGCGCGGCGATCACCCGCTTGGCGGTGGGGACCAGCGTGCGCCACTCCACGAACGCCTGGTAGATCCCGGAGTCCGGCAGCGCCGACTCGGTGACCAGCAGCGGCACCTGCCCGCCGTCCGCCACGATGCGGCGCAGCTCCGCGCACGCCTCGTCGGTCGACCGGGTCACCCGGATCTCGTAGTCGCGGGCGTACCTCCCGAACTCGCTCTCCAGGACGTCGGCGTGCTCGGGCGCGCACAGCAGGATGACCGGGAGGTCCACGGCTACTCCGGCTTCGCGCGCATCTGCGTGTCGAGGTCCTCGGGGTCGTCGTGGCCGCCGTCGACGGGGACGACCACCACCGGGCAGCGGGCGTGGCGGACCACCTGGTCGGCGGTGGAGCCGAAGTGCAGCCCGGCGAAGCCGCCGGCGCCGCGGGTGCCCACCACCAGCATCTCGGCGCCCTCGGAGGCCTCGAGCAGCCGGCGCCCGGCCGCACCGTGCAGGGCGTGGATCTGCACGTCGCACCCCTCGGGCAGGTCGAGCGCGGCGACGTCGGCCTCGAGCCGGCCGAGGACGGCGGCCTCGAAGTCGCTCATGGGCGGGACGTAGCCGGGCGACGCCGTCGTCGGGCGCGGCGCCGAGGACAGCGACCAGGTGCGTACGACGTGCAGCGGGCAGTCGAGGCGGCGGGCGATCCGGGCGGCCCAGCGCACCGCCTGGGCGGCGGCGGGTGACCCGTCGTGGCCGACGAGCAGCCCTCCGGTGAGCTCGAGCGTGGTGGCGACCTCGGTCATGCGTGCTCCCCTGTTCGTGCGATTCCCTGCCCCGTGGGGTCGAGGTTAGCGCCCCGTATGGACCAGCGGGCCGTTCGTATCAGCGCGTAGCGAGCACCACTCCTCGTCCGGCAGCGGGGCCGACCACCGGCCCCATCACGGGAGGGAACCCTCATGAAGAAGCAGCTGATCGCCACCGGCACGCTCGTCCTCGCCGCCTCCGCGCTCGCCTGGACGGCCGGGGGCGCCAACGCCTCGGGCGACCACGAGAACGCCCAGGGCCGGTCGACCCGCAGCACCACGGCCGCGCGCGGCGTCACGCCCACCGTCATCTCCTGCGACGGCGGCCACCAGATCAACATGCGCTCGCGCATCGTCACCAGCCCGTTCACGTTCACGGAGACCGCGACCCCCGACGAGGACCGTGCCCTGCCCGGTGCCGGCCTGTCGCTGGTCGGCCCGTCGAGCGGCAAGGACACCATCCTGGTCACCGTCTCCGGCGAGACCCAGGTGACCGGCGGGTGACGCCAACGACTGGATGGGGCTCGAGGTCAAGCTCGACGGGGTGAACATCAACCCCTACACCGCCGTGGGCGACGTGCTCGCCTTCACCGGTGAGCCGAGCTGGAACCTCAACTCCGGCCAGTTCTGCGTCAAGGTCGGCCCGGGCCGGCACCGGCTGCAGGCCTACGTGAACCTGCACGACTCCAGCGGCTCGCACAGCCTCAACGGCTGGGTGGACGACTACACGGCCAGCTTCCAGCGCTTCAGCTGATCGCGCGTCGTTGCGGGGGAGTCCTGGGGCCGGTCCGCGGGTGCGGGCCGGCCTCAGGTCGCGTCGGCCTCAGGTCGCGTCGGCCTCAGGTCGCGTCGGCGAAGAAGCCGCCGGCCAGCACCGGCACGCAGCCGTCGGCGTCGAGCTCGCCGGCGATCGCGACGTCCTGGGCGAAGTCCTTGTCGACCAGCTCGCGGCCGGAGGCACAGGACCGCAGCGCGGCCCCGAGCTCCGCCTCGACCGCGCGGAACGCCTGCTCGGCGACCCGTGCCTCGGGGGCCAGGCCGGTCACGCCGAGGTCGACCAGGGCGGCCAGCACGGCGCCGGCGCCCCAGAGGTCCTCGACCGCCGGGCGCAGCGAGCCGTCCGGCCAGCGCTCGCCGGCGGCGATCACGGTGAGGCCGCCGTTCCCCACCCCGCGATGCGCCAGATCCGGCCCCACGGTGAGGTCGGGCGGGAGGTGGGCGGCGAGGTGGGCGGCGAGGTGGGTGGCGACGGCCCGGCGGTTGCGCAGCCCCGCGGCCAGCACGGTGGCGCCGCTGCCGGCCAGCCCGGCCGCGATCGTGGAGCCGTTCGGGCTGGGCAGCACCAGCCGCTCCAGTCCCTCGGCGGCGGCGATGCTCCCCGGCGAGAGACTCACCCCGCCCCCGGCCCGGCGCGCCTCGTGCCGTCCGATCGCCAGGACCGCGTCGTGCGCCTCGGCGTACTCCCGGGCCCGCGCGTCGCGCCACGGGAAGGGGTGCACCTCGACGCCGCGGGCGACAGCGACGCTCACCGTGGTGGTGAAGGACAGCACGTCGACGACCACGGCGTACGACGGGTCCCCGGTCGGCGCGGTCGCGGTGGCGCCGGTCAGCCCCCACTCGAAGCGGACCGGGTACGCCGCCTGTGCGTGGGCGGGATCGAACGTCATGGGCGGTGCTTACCTCACGAAACTTGCGCTTACCTCGCGATGCTTCGCGAGGTAAGCGGTGGTTTCACTAGGTACCTAGTGAAACCAACAGTTCACCAGATGCGGACACGGTCCGCCGGGTCGAGCCACAGCCCGTCGCCCTCGGCGGTCTTGAACGCCTCGTGGAACTCGTCGAGGTTGCGCACGATGTTGGCGCGGAACTCCGGCGGGCTGTGCGGGTCGATGGTGAGGTACTGCTGCTCCTGCTCGGTGCGCCGCTTGGTGCGCCAGCAGTAGGCCCAGTTCATGAACAGCCGCTGCGACCCGGTGACGTCCTCGACCGTGGGCGCGGGCTCCTCGCCGAGCGAGATGAGGTACGCCTTGTGGCCGATGGTCAGGCCGCCGAGGTCGCCGATGTTCTCCCCGACCGTGAGCGAGCCGTTGACGTGCTCCCCGGGCAGGTTGCGCGGCTCGAACCCGTCGTACTGCTCGATCAGCGCCTTGGACTTCACCTCGAAGGCGGCCTTGTCGTCCGGGGTCCACCAGTCGTGCAGGGTGCCGGAGCCGTCGTACTGCGCGCCCTGGTCGTCGAAGCCGTGGCCGATCTCGTGGCCGATGACCGCGCCGATGCCGCCGTAGTTCTCGGCCGGGTCGGCGTCGGGGCTGAAGAACGGCTTCTGCAGGATGCCGGCGGGGAAGCAGATCTCGTTGGTGCCCGGGTTGTAGTAGGCGTTGACGGTCTGCGGCAGCATGAACCACTCGTCGCGGTCGACCGGGGAGCCGATCTTGGCCAGCTGCCGGTCGGTCTCGAACGCCGAGGCCGCCGCCACGTTGCCGATCAGGTCGTCGGCGGTGACGGTCAGCCCCGAGTAGTCGCGGAACTTCTCGGGGTAGCCGATCTTCGGCCGGAACTTGTCCAGCTTCTCGAAGGCCCGCTGCTTGGTCGACTCGGTCATCCAGTCGAGGTGGGTGATGGAGTGCCGGTACGCCGCCAGCAGGTTGCCGACCAGCTCGTCCATCATCTGCTTGGACCGCGGCGGGAAGTGGCGGGCGACGTACTCCCGGCCGACCGCCTCGCCGACCGCGCCCTCGACCAGGGCGACCCCGCGCTTCCAGCGGGCGCGCAGCTCCGGGGTGCCGTTGAGGGTGCGGCCGTAGAAGTCGAAGTTGGCCTCGACGAAGTCGTCCGAGAGGTACGCCGCCGACGAGCGCAGCACGCGGGTCAGCAGCCAGCGCTTCCAGTCCTCGATGTCGAACTCGCCGAGCACCGTGGAGAGGTGCGCGAAGTACGACGGCTGCCGGACGCAGAGCTCGGCGATCGTCTGCTCGTTGCCGCCGAGGTTGCGGACGTAGGCGTCCCAGTCGAAGTTCGGCGCCAGCTCGCGCAGCTCGTCGGCGGTGAGCAGGTTGTAGGTCTTCTGCACGTCGCGGGTCTCGACCCGCTCCCAGTGGCCGGCGGCCAGCCGGGTGTCCATCTCCAGCACCTTCTCGGCCGACGCCTGCGCACCCTCCTGCCCGGCGAGCTCGAGCAGGCGGACGAGGTAGGCGACGTACTTCTCGCGGATCTCGGCGAACTTGTCCTCGCGGTAGTACGACTCGTCGGGCAGGCCGAGCCCGCCCTGGCCGATGTGGAAGAGGTAGCGGTCGGAGTTGCGGTCGTCGGTGCTGACGTAGGACCCGAAGAGGCCGTAGCCGCCGACCCGCTCGACCTCGGCGAGGAACGCCGCGAGGTCGCGGATGTCGCGCAGGCTCTCGAGCGCGCTGATCACCGGCTGGATCGGGCGGACGCCGAGCGCGTTGACCCGCTCGGTGTCCATGAAGGAGGCGTACAGCGCGGCGATCTTGCCGGCCTCGGTGTCCACCGGGGGCTGCGCGGCGGCGAGCTCCTCGATGATCGCGTGCACCTGCTCCTCGGCGATGTCGGCGAGCTGGACGAAGGGTCCCCAGCTCGAACGGTCGCTCGGGATCTCGGCGGTGTCGAGCCAGCGGCCGTTGACGTGACCGAAGAGGTCGTCCTGCGGCCGGATGTCGGGGTTCATGCCCTCGCGGGCGTCGTCCAGGATGCTCACGACGGAGAACCTAACAACAGGTGGCTCACGGTGCGAGGTCGCGGTACGCCTTCGCGAGCACGTCCAGCCCGGCCTTCTGCCGCTCCCGGTAGCCGATGCTGTTCCAGCCGTCCCACCGGAAGTCGACCGTCTGGGCCGCGCCGTCGGCGTCCAGGTCGAGGTGGATGCCGTCCACGGTGACCCGCTCCGCGGGGACGCCCTCGCCGAGCGCGACGTGCGCGGACGGGTCGGCGAAGCCGAGCATCGACCACGGGATCCGCAGGCTGACGGTGCGTCGCTCCTCGTCGACGCGCCACGTCGAGAGCGAGTTGAAGTCCTTCGCGTTCGGGTCCCAGTCGCCCTCGATCAGGTTGCCGACGTCCTGGAACTCCGCGGGCGTGGTGACCCCGTCGCGGGTGAACTCGCGGTTGGTGATCAGCCGGAAGAGGTGCCAGTCCTCGGCCGCGTCCGGGTGGTAGGGCCGGGTCGCCGTGTCCAGGCGCACCGGGTCGAGGGCACGACGTACGTCGAGCCGGGCGGCGGCGTCGCCACCGTCCACCGCGAGGTCGACGGTGACCCGGTAGTCCGCCTTCTCCGGGCCGGGCACGACATCGGCGTCGACCACCAGCTTCGCGGGCAGGTCCTCGCGCATCTTCACGTCGAGGTGGACGTAGGACGCGTCCGCCCAGGTGTAGAGGTACTCGTAGTCACCCGTCTTCGGCGACAGCTCGACCGCGGCGTCCGGGACCGGCTCGGAGTCGGTCGCGACCAGGCCGAACCACTGCTCGTTGGTCAGCGGGTCGTGCCAGAGCTGGCGGCGCTCGGCGTCCTGGTGCTCCTCGGTGTTCCAGGTCCGCTTGAACCACTCGTCGGTCCAGGCGAAGACGAAGGCGCCGGCGATGCCCTTGTCCTCCATCATCCGCATCATGTCGGCGTTCATCGCCATGGCCTCCTGCTCGGAGTGCCCGCCCTGGTCCCGCCCGTTGGTGCCGACGTGCGCCGCGCCCAGCGACGACGGCACGCCGAACTCGCTCACCACCAGCGGCATGATCCCGGCGAAGTGGTCCTGGAGCGACATGAGGTAGCCGGCGTACGGGTCCGTCCGTCCGTTCCACTCCTCGTCCTGGATCCCGGCTCGTAGCGCTGGAAGTCCGGGTAGTAGGGGTAGGCGTGGAAGCTGGCGAAGGTGCCGCCCGGCCACGCGTCGGTCGGCAGCACGTGGGCCGCGTCGACCCCGACGAGGTCCTCCCGCGCCAGCGGCTCGTCGGGGTGCTCCAGCGGGTCGGCGGTGGGCCAGTTCGCCATCGCGACCGGGACCGACGTACCCCGCTCGGCCTCGAGGCTGGCCACCTCGTCCATGTGGTCGGCGATCCACTGCTCGGTGGGGCTGGCGTCGTCGGTGGCGGCGAAGTAGGTCCCGGGCTCGTACGGCGTGGGCCGGCCGGCCTTGTTCGTCTGGACCACGCCCGGCGGGTCCCACTCGACGCCGATGATCCAGGACAGCAGCCACGGCGAGACGTCGGTGGTCCAGGTGCCGCCGGCCAGGCCGGGGCGGGCCGGGCGGGTCAGGTCGCCGTGCACCGCCGGCCGAGAGGTCGTCGAGCTCGGCGCTGAACGCGTCGTCGACGGCCGCGTCGTAGAGGCTGTGGCCGGGCTGGGTGTACTCCTCGTTCGGCAGGTAGGCGCCCTGCACGAGGTAGAGCGGGGCGTCCTCGTGGGCCTGGTTGTACGCCGCGAGCTCGTCGTAGAACGCCGGCGGGTGCAGCGTGTAGATGCGGACCACCCGGATGCCGAGCGACCCCATCTCGTCGAACCAGCGCCGGTAGTCCCCGGCCGGGATGCCGCCGACCTCGCCCGGCTGGTGCAGCGGCGTGGTGCTGCCGAGGTTCACCCCCGGCAGGAACGTCTTGTCGCCCGAGGCGGTGTGCAGGCGCAGGCCGTCCTTGTCGGAGGCGGCCAGCACCTTCAGGCCGTCGACCGTGTCGGGTTTCGGCGCCCAGTCGGTCGTCGCCGGCTCGTCCCGGGCGGGGTCGTCACCGCAGCCGGAAAGAGCGGGTGCGGTGACGAGGGCGAGGCAGGCCAGAGCGGCCACGGCCCGAGAGAGCATGCGGCCAAGGGTACGGGGATCCGGCGTACGGGCCTGTCGGTTTCACTAGGTACCTAGTGATTCCCACGCTTACCTAGCGAAGTTTCGCGAGGTAAGCGCCAGTTTCACTAGGTACCTAGTGACACTAACGGACCCGCAGCACCGACTTGCCCAGGGTCCGCCGCTCGTCCATGTCCACCAGCGCCCGCCCGATCTCGGTCAGGTCGTACGTCGCCCCGATCGGCGGGTCGATCACGCCGGACTCCATCAGCGGCGTGAGGGCCGCCCACTGCTCGCGCATGTACGTCGGCCGGGCCATCGCCCAGGCGCCCCAGCCGACGCCGCGGACGTCGATGTTGTTGAGCAGCAGCCGGTTGACCTTGACCTCGGGGATGCCCTCGCCGCTGGCGAAGCCGACCACCAGCAGCCGGCCCTGGCCCGCGAGGCAGCGCAGCGAGTCGGTGAAGACCGGTCCGCCGACCACGTCCAGCACGATGTCGACGCCCCGGCCGCCGGTCAGCTCGGCGACCCGGTCCTTGAAGCCGTCGAGCAGCACGACCTCGTCGGCGCCGGCCCGCCGGGCCAGCTCGCCCTTGGCCTCGGTCGAGACGACCGCGATGGTCCGCGCGCCCAGTCCCCGGGCGACCTGGATCGTGGCCGTACCGACACCGCCGGCCGCGCCGTGCACGAGCACGGTCTCCCCGGCACGCAGGTCGCCGCGCTCGACCAGCGCGAACTGCGCGGTCAGGTAGTTCATCGGCAGCGCCGCCCCGGCGTCGTACGACAGGGCGTCGGGCAGCGGGAAGGTGAAGATGTGGGGTACGGCGACCCGCTCGGCCGCGCCGCCGTACGGCACCACCCCGGCGACGCGCTGGCCGGCGCGGAAGCCGTGCGCGTCCTCGACCACGGTCCCGGCCACGTCGACGCCGATGGTGAACGGCAGCTCGGGCTTGAGCTGGTACTCGCCCCGGCTGAGCAACAGGTCGGGGAACGAGACGCCGACCCGGTGCACGTCGATGAGCACGTCGTCGGGGCCGGCGGTCGGCTCGGGGAGGTCGCGGATCTCGATCGCGGTCGGTCCGTCGAGGCGGGTCACCTGGGCTGCACGCATGGCGCCGACCCTAGCCCGGCGCGCGCCCGGCCCTGCGCAGCCGGCGGGCGGCCATCTTCTGCTGCCACCGGCTCAGGCGTACGACGTGGGGCGCCGACCACATCGCCAGCCGCGGCGCCTGCGCGAACAGCCGCGCCTCGGCACCCCGCCAGCGCGGCACCGTGACGACGGGCCGCGGCCGGTCGAGCACCCGCTCGACGACGTCGGCGACCCGCCCGGGCTCGAGCAGCACCCCGGAGAACGAGAGGGAGGCGTCCGGGTCGTCGAGCTTGTCGAACAGCATCGGCGTCCACATGCCGTCGGGGCACACGCAGCTGATGTCGATGCCCCGGACGCCGGCGACGCGCAGGTCCGCCAGCGTCGACAGGCTGAACCCGAGCGCGGCGTGCTTGGTCGCGGCGTACACCGCCTCCCCGGGCACCGGCGACAGGCCCGCGAGCGACACGATGTTGACCACGTGCCCCCGGCCCGGCCGGCCGCATCAGCTCCAGCGCGGCCAGGGTGCCGTGCATCGTGCCGAGCGCGTTGACCTCGAACATCAGCCGCCGCGCGTCGTCGCCCGCGTCCCAGGCCGGGCCGGTGACCAGCACGCCGGCGTTGTTCACCCAGACCTCCAGCGACCCGGCCCGCTCGACGGTCAGCGCGGCGGCGGCCCGGCAGGCGTCCTGGTCGCGCACGTCGAGGACGGAGGAGGAGCCTCCGACCTCGCCGCGACCTCCTCGGCCCGCGCGCCGTCGACGTCGGTGACGTGGACGGCGTACCCGCGGCGCGCCAGGCGTACGGCGATCTCGCGGCCGAGGCCGCCACCCGCCCCGGTGACCAGGGCCCCGCCGCGCACCGGCCCGCTCACCCGGCGGCCCGGGCCGGTACCCCGGCCGCGGCCGCCCGCTCCGCCCCGCGGCGCCGCTCGCGCGCGAGGTCCCAGAGGTAGTGGTCGAAGTCGATCTCCATGGTGTGCCGCTCCGAGCGGTAGAACCGCCGCTTGTTGCGCTCGTGGTCGACCAGCATCTGTCGGCGGATCTCGGCGGTCGGCGGCGGGACGTAGCGGCCGGTGAGCATCTCGGTGATCCAGACGCTCTGCGCCTCGGCCAGCGGCATCACCGCGCCGAGCGGCTGCAGCAGGCCGACGAAGTAGAGGCCGGGCAGGTCGGGGTGCACCGTGCGCTTCCACAGCGGAAGGTCGTTGTCCCTCGCGGAGACCAGGGCCGGGTCCAGGAACGGGAAGGTGACCCGGTAGCCGGTGGCCCACACGATCAGGTCGGCCGGCGCGGTGCTGCCGTCGACGAACTCGACCGCGTGCTCGTGCAACCGCGCGATGCCGGGCTTCGGCGTGATCCGGCCCGCCTCGACCAGCCCGCGGAACGCCACGGACTGCACCGGGTGGGACTGGCCCGGCCGGTGGTCGGGCTGCGGCAGGCCGAGCCTGGTCAGGTTGCCGGTGATCCGCGCGCCCAGCTCCATGCGTGCCCGGGTGACCCACCACGGGGTCCAGCCGGGGAACGCGGTCTGGTCGGCGGCCCGGCCGAGGAGGTACTTCGGGATCACCCACTGGCCGCGGCGGACCGAGATGGTCGTGGTCCGTGCGACCTTCGCCGCCTCGACCGAGATGTCGAGCGCGGAGTTGCCCATGCCGACGACCACCACGTCGCGCCCGGCGAGCTGCTCGGCCGAGCGGTAGTCGTGCGCGTGGATCTGCTCGCCGGCGAAGTCACCCGGGTACGCCGGGTCCGGCCACCGGGCGTCCCAGTGGTGCCCGTTGGCGACCAGCACGGCGTCGTACTCCCGCACCTGCTCGCCGTCCGGGCCGCTCGTGCGCACCTGCCAGGTGCCGTCGGGGTTGCGGGTCACCTCCTCGACCGTGGTGTCGAAGGTGATCGTGTGCCGGAAGCCGAAGTGGTCGACGTACGCCTCGAAGTACGCCGCGCACCTGGTGGTGCGCGGCGTACGGCGGGTAGTCCGCGGGCATCGGGAAGTCGGAGTAGGCCATCCGCGGGCAGGAGGTGTTGATCTCGAGCGTCTCGTAGCAGGCGGAGACGCCGTTCGGGTTCTGGTACACCCAGTTGCCGCCGACGACGCTGCCCTTCTCGAAGCAGTCGAACGGGATGCCCGCCAGGTAGAGCGCCTTGGCCGCGGCGATGCCCGACGAGCCGGCACCGATCACGCAGGCACGCGGCAGGGACGGGTCGACGGGCACGGGCTCGCGGACGGCGGGGGCGCGGTCGCGGGGCTTGACGGTGTACGTCACGGGGCGATCCTGCCGTGCCCGGGGTCTCCTGCCCACCCCCCGATCCGGCCGTTTCCGCGGGCGTCCCGGATCAGCGGGCCTCGACCAGCGCGTTCATCTCGAAGTGCATGGGGTCGGTGTAGTTCCAGTCTCCGCCCCAGGCGAAGCCCCACCGCTTGAAGATCTGGACGACGGCGCGGTTCATCTCGCCGCTGGTGCCCCGCTGGTTGCCGGGCACGTTGAGGTCGAGCGCGATCCCGAACGAGTGCAGGGACAGGCTCGAGCTGCCCGCGATGAACCGCGGGTAGTAGCACCCGGCGTACTCCCCGGGGTGGATGGCGTCGGCCAGGTTGGCCTCGACCACCTCGCGCAGCGCGGCCCGCAGCTGCGGCAGCAGCACCTTGTGGCAGGTGACGCTGCCCAGGATCGGCACCTGCTCGGTGCGGATGTTCGCGGCCACCCAGGCCGGGTCCGGGGCGATCCGGCCGCCGCCGATCACCCGGTAGGAGAACGACCCCACCGCGTCGGCCACCGAGCCGCCGGTGAGGAAGGCGGTCTGCCGCGCCTTGATGTCGAGGTCCGGGCCGAGGATCTGCACCGAGCCCGCGGGCCCGACGATCTTCTGGATCTTCTCCTTGACCGACTGCGGCGAGTTGATCCCGGTGGCCACGATCAACGCGTTGCCGTCGATCATGCCGAGCTCCTCGCCCCACTTCTCGTTGACGACGGCGTCCACGCGCGGGATCTGCTCGGCGTACGCCCCGATGTGCACAGTCGGGCGCGGACTTGTCGTTGCCGAGCTGGATGAAGGCGTCCTTCTGCTGCAGCTGCTTGCCGAGCTGGGCGGGGATCGCCATCTCGCCGCCGGCGACGCGGGTCCAGATGTCCTCGAGCTGCGCACTGCCGGCCGGGGTGAAACGGCGGTACGTCGCGGGGTCGACCGCGGCGACCGCGATCACGCGGTTCTCCACCGACACCTGCGCCATCGACATCTGCTCGGTGGCCACCACACGCGGGAGGCCGTCGATGCGCTGGACCACGTCGTCGGGGAGGGCGTCCCGGCTGTAGACGAGGATGTCGGCGTACCGCAGCGCGCCCTTCAGCGGCGGGGGCGGGTCGACGGCGTGCTCGGGGTCGGCGACGGTGGCCTCGGTCGGTGCCGGGTCACCCGCCTTGGTGGAAGAGGACGTCGGCGTCCCGTCCGCACGGTCGGGAGGCTCGGTGTTCGCCGGATCGCCGCACCCGGCGAGCGCCAGCAGGAGCAGGCAGGCCACGGAGGCGGCGAGCCTCCGCGCGTGGTGTGCCCCGATGACGACCATGCCCCTCCGTTCCCCCGCCCCATCGTAGACAGACGGCCTGAACCTCAGGCCGGTTCCGGATCGCGCAGCGGGTTGCGGATCAGCAGCCACGAGGTCACCCCGCCCAGGGCCAGCAGCCCGGCGCAGATCAGCATCGCCTCGTCGTACGCCGTGTCGAAGACCACCGGGTCGGCGTACTGGCCACCGGCCAGGCCGACCACGGTGGGCAGCGCCGCGATCGCCAGCAGGGAGCCGGCCCGGGCGACGGCGTTGTTGACGGCGCTGGCGATGCCGGCGCGGTCGTCGGGCGCGGCGGCGAGGACGGTCGAGGTCAGCGGCGCGACCATCACCGCGAGGCCGAGGCCGAAGACGGTGACCCCGGGCAGCACGCCGGTGACGTAGGAGGAGTCGGCGTCGATCCCGGTGAGCATCACCGTGCCCGCCGGCCATCACCAGCGGGCCGACCGTCATCGGGATGCGCGGGCCGATCCGGGTGCCCAGCTCACCGAACCAGGAGGCCAGGAAGAGCATGCAGAACGTGATCGGCAGCATCGCGATGCCCGCCTCCAGGGCGCCGTACCCGGCCACGGTCTGCAGCTGGAGCACCACGAAGAAGGTGACCGCACCGAGCGCGGCGTACACCACCAGGGTCATCGCGTTGGCCGCGCTGAAGGTGCGATCGCGGAAGAGGACCAGCGGCAGCATCGGGTACCGGCTGCGCGACTCCACGAGCAGGAACCCCAGCGCGGCGAGGACACCGACCACCGCGGCCACGGTGGCGGCGAGCGACCCCCACTCGATCAGGGAGTACGTCGCACCCCCGAGCGCGAGCGTCGCGAGCGTCGCCCCGGTGACGTCGAAGTGCGGGGAGGCGTCCGGGTCGGAGGTCTCGGGCACCAGCCGGGTGGCGATCACCACGGTCACGACCGCGAGCGGCACGTTGACCAGGAAGATCCAGCGCCAGCTGGCGTACTCCACCAGCGCGCCGCCGACGAACGGCCCGACCGCGGAGGCGATCCCGCCCAGGCCGGACCAGGCACCGATCGCCCGGCCGCGGTCCTCGACCACGAAGGCGCCCTGGATCATGGCCAGGCTGCCCGGCATGAGCAGTGCCCCGCCGACCCCCTGGACCACCCGCGCGGCGATCAGCAGCTGGGGGCCGGGGGCGAGCCCGCAGAGGACCGAGGCGAGCGCGAAGACCACGGTGCCGACGACGAAGATCCGGCGCCGTCCGAAACGGTCGCCGAGCGAGCCGCCGAGCAGGATCAGGGAGGAGAGCGAGAGCAGGTAGCCGTTGCTGATCCACTGCAGCTGCGCCAGCGAGGCGTCGAGGTCCTCGCCGATGGTGCGCAGCGCGACGTTGACCACCGTGCCGTCGAGCAGGGTCATCCCCGAGCCCAGCACCGACGCCGCGATCACCGCGCGCCCGGTCGGCGTACCGAACGTGACGGTGGCGCTCACCCGGTCAGGCCAGTCCGTGCCGGCGGCGGTCGGGGCCGCGCCGGCGGCGCAGCGGGCCGGTGCTGTCGCGGACCACCAGCTCGGTGGGGAGGACGACCTGCACGAGCTCGGCCTTGTCGCCCTTGCGGGCGGCCTGCATGGCGGCGGTGAGGGCGGCGCCGGCGGCCCGGCCCTTGGCCTCGACGTCCTGGCGGACGGTGGTCAGCGCGGGGCTCACCCGGCTGGCCAGCGGGCTGTCGTCGAACCCGACCACCGACAGGTCGCCGGGCACGTTGAGCCCGAGGTCCGCGGCGGCTGCCGACGACGCCGTGGGCGAGGACGTCGGAGTAGCAGAGGACGGCGGTGGGCCGCTCGTCGACGGAGAGCAGCTCGCGGGCCGCCTCGCGCGCCTCCGTGTCGCTGTTCTCGAGCTGGCGGTAGACCACGGGCTCGATCCCGAGCGGGGTGAGGACGTCGAGGTAGCCGAGCATGCGCTCGCGGCCGACCCGCTTCCAGGTCGCGACGTCGGCGATCGGGTCGGCGACGATGCCGTGCACGCCGCGCAGCCCGGTGGTCATCACGCCGATGCGGCGGTGGCCGAGGTCGACGACGTGCTGGGCGGCGGCCCGGGCACCGCTGCGGTCGTCGACGTTGACCGAGGAGATGTCGGGCCGGTGCTCCTGGTCGACGAAGACCACGGGCAGTCCGCGGCGGATCAGCCAGTCGGCGGCGGTGGTGTCGGGGTCGCAGGAGTAGATCAGGGCCCCGTCGAGGGCGACGTCACGGGCGGGGACGACCTGGTCCCTGCTGGTCGAGGGGAGCAGGGTGAGGGCGAGGCCGGTCGGCGCCAGCTCGTCGGCGACGGCGCCGAGGAAGCCCATGGCGACGTCGTCGGTGAACGCGTAGGGAAGCGACGAGGTGAGCAGCACGCCCACCGCGCCGCTGGTCCCCCGGGCCAGAGCCCGGGCGGCCGGGTCGGGACCGACGTACCCGAGCTCCGCCGCCGTCTCGAGGATCCGCTGCCGGAGGGTGTCCGAGAGCTGGTCGGGCTTGGAGAAGGCGTTCGAGACCGTCATCCGGCTGACGCCGACTCGGTCGGCGACGGTCTGGAGCGTCACGCGGGCCACGTCGGCCATCGTAGTTCGGCGCTCGTCAGGCGGCCCGGCGGTGTCCCGTCCCGGAGACGACCTCCCCCGGACCGACGGCGTCGGCGAGGTGGTGCAGCGCGGAGGAGAGGGCGGACCGGGTGCGCGGCGCCCGCGGCGCCACGATCGCCTCGTGGACGACGGGGTCGTTGGCGTGGGCGCCGACGAGGCCGTCGCGGACCTGGGTGCGCGAGGGGCCGGTGGCGGAGAAGGTGGTGAACATGGTGACCTCCTGGCGGTCGGGTTGGGGATGTTCTGTACCGCTACAGTAGATCGCCGTCGCTTTACCGGTCAAGTGAATATCGGCGTGGGCTGGGTCACACCTTCCGCCAGGCTGCGCAGAGGCGGGTCGAGGCTGCGCTCGGGTCGGCGCCCGGGTCAGCGCCCGAGGACGCGACGGGCCACCCAGGCGATGTCGTCGGCGGTGGCGGCCGGGGTGGCCGAGGGCTGCATGACGTGGCTGAGCACCACGCGCACGACCATGTCGATGGCGGCGTCGAGCTGCCGCGGCGCCAGCCCCACGTCGTACGGCGCCAGGCGCTCGCCGATGACGACGCTTCGCCACGCCGAGCAGGGAGTCGGCATGGGTGGTCAGCAGCGGCAGCAGCTCGGTGTCGGCGCCGTGGGTGGCGGAGACCACCGCGTGCAGCAGCGGGTTGCCCTCGGCCAGCTCGAGGACGGAGCGTACGGCGGCGCGGATGGCAGCGACCATGTCGTCGGGGTGGGCGTCGAACGCCGCGCCGACCACCGAGAGGAACCGCTCCAGCTCGGCCAGGATCATCGCCTCGGCCAGGGCCGGCTTGCTGCCCACCTCGTTGTAGACGGTCTGCCGGCTCACGCCGACCCGCTCCGCGAGCCGGGCCATCGTCACCGCGGCCCAGCCCTCCTCCGTCGTCAGCTCCGAGGCCGCGGCCACGATGCGCCCGCGCAGGGCCGGAGGAGTGGTCACTCCCCCATCCTAGGAACCGCGGCCCCCGGGACCGCGGCGCGGCCTCAGGCCGGCTGGCCGGACAGCGGCACGAAGTCGACCTTGTCGCGTACGCCGCAGTCGGGGCAGCACCAGTCGTCGGGGATCTCCGACCAGGCCGTCCCGGCGGCGAAGCCCTCGTGCTCGTCGCCGGCCTCGACCTCGTAGACGTACCCGCACCCCGGACAGCGGTACGACAGCGCCTCCACGTCGACCTGTCGCAGACTGACAGGCTGCACCGGGCGCGCCGCGTCAGTCTGCGACAGGTCGGCGTACTTCGCGAGGATCCGGTCGCGCTTGCGGGGGCTGAGGTTGGCCCGGCTCATGTCGCCGTCGAAGTGCGCGAGCACCCGCGGGTCCATCACCCGCCGCCACACCGCCGGCACGAGGGCGAGCACGATCATCCCGGCGTACCCGGTCGGCAGCACCGGCGACTCCTCGAAGTCGCGCAGGGTCTGGTAGCGCCGCGTCGGGTTGGCGTGGTGGTCGCTGTGCCGCTGGAGGTGGTAGAGCAGCACGTTGGTCGCGATGTTGTTGGAGTTCCACGAGTGCGAGGGGTCGACGCGTTCGTAGCGCTGCCGCTCGCCGACGCCGACCTTCTGCCGGAGCATCCCGTAGTGCTCCATGTAGTTGACGACCTCGAGCAGGGAGAAGCCGACGACCGCCTGCACCACGAGGTAGGGCAGGATCCCGACGCCGAGCCAGGCGACCATCGCGCCCCAGAGGACCGCCGACATCAGCCAGGCGTTGAGCACGTCGTTGCCGATCCGGAACGGGTGCTGCCGGGTGCGGGCGTACCGACGCTTCTCGATCCGCCAGGCGCTCTTGCAGGGAGCCCCAGACCGTGCGCGGCCAGAACTGGTAGAAGTTCTCGCCGACCCGCGAGCTGGCCGGGTCCTCCGGGGTGGCCACCCGGACGTGGTGACCGCGGTTGTGCTCGATGTAGAAGTGGCCGTAGAACACCGGCGCCAGCGCGACCTTGGACAGCCAGCGCTCGTGGCTCTCGCGCTTGTGGCCGAGCTCGTGGGCGGTGTTGATGCCGATGCCACCGATCGCGCCGATCGAGGTGGCCAGCCCCAGCTGCTGCACCCAGCCGAGGTCGCCGGTGCCGATCAGCCAGAACGCGGTGACGAACCCGGCGTACTGGATGGGCAGGAAGAGGTAGGTGATCCAGCGGTAGTAGCGGTCCTGCTCCAGGGCCTCGATCACGTCGTCGGGCGGGTTGGAGCGGTCGAGGCCGGTCATCAGGTCGATCGCCGGGACGATGACGAGGATGACGATCGGGGCGATCCAGAACCACACCGACCAGCCGGTCAGGTGGTGCATCCCCAGCGCCACGAACGCCAGCGACGGCACCACCAGCCCGATCAGCCACAGGTAGCGCTTGCGGTCCTTCCACCCCTCGGTCGACCCGTCCGGAACGGTGCTGTTCGCGATGTCGGTGCCCATGGCGACCTCCTGTCCGAGAATTTACAGAACCATAGGATTTGTAAACCTCGTTGACAAGGGGCCCCGTGATGTCAACCCGCCGAACCGTGCGTTGTGGCGCCTCGAACCGTGCGTTGTTGCGCCAGAACGCACGGCTCGCCCGACCACAACGCACGGCTCGGCCCGCCATGACGCACGGCTCGGCGGGTGAGGGGGCTAGGCGTTCTCCTTGCGGAACGTCGGTGCGGGCTCAGGCCCAGCGGACCCGGGCCGCGTCCCGCCACAGGTCGAAGCCGCGGTCGGGGACCACCTCGTCGCTGCGGTTCCACAGCGTGAGGTAGAGCGCGACGGCGGGGCCGTCGAGCACGATGTCGCCGTCGACGTGGCCGGCATGCCGGGTGGTGACCGCCGGCTCCTCGCCGACCGCCACCAGCCACGACCGGTCGGCGTCGCTCGGGCGTACGGCGATGGTGACCGGCTCGGCGGTCCGCAGCCGGGACACCGACCGGGTGATGAAGCCGGTGAGCAGCTCGTCGATCCCGTCGAGGGCGACCACCGGCTCGATCCAGGTGTCGGCGGCGACGGGGTACCTGCCGAGCGCGGCCGCCAGCGCGTCGACCGCGTGGATGGTCGTCTCGTGGCACTGCCGCCGCCCCCAGAACTGCTTCGCGGGCGGCGGGTCGTTGAGGAAGCGCAGCACCCGGAGGTCGTCGGGAGCGTCGGTCAGCGCCTGCGCCAGGTCGACCGCGCCGTCGCGCAGCCACTCGACGGGGTCGGGCGAGCGCTGCCCCTCCTCGCGCACGGCGTCGGCGTCGATGCGCTCGCCGCGCACGATCGCGGTGGCCCAGCGGTGCACCATCCCCTGGTGCGCGATCAGGTTGCGGACCGTCCAGTCCGGGCAGGTGGGTACGCCGGCACGCAGGCCTGCGCGGTCGGCGTACCGGACGAAGGCGACGAGTGCCGAGCGGAGCCCCTCGAGGTGCTCCCCCAGGGTGAGCTCGGTCGTCATGCGGCCCAGCGTGACAGGTCAGCGACCGAGAAGCGCGCGAGTTTTCTCCCGGTCCGTACCCATCTGGCGGCCTCGTCCTCGGGCGGCGGGACCAGCCCCAGTCCTCACCGGGCGAGAACTTCAGGCGTCCTTCGCGGACGTCGACGATGACCTCCCGCAGCCAGCCCAGCTCGGCCACGGCGAGGTCCATCCAGACCCAGCCGCGCGTGGGGCGAGCCATTCATCGGGTCGTCGGCGCCGCGGACGAAGTCGGCGACCGCCCGCTCCAACGCGACCCGGCGCGACGTCAGGCTGGCCGCGGCCAGGGGCCAGATCCTAGGGACGGGGGTGGATGACCGCGCGCAGGGCGTCGATCGCACCCCGGAGGTAGCGCTCCACCACGGCGAGCTCGTCCTCGTCGAACGCCGCGTCCAGCCCCGCGAGCCCGGCGAACATGGGCCGGAGCTGCTCGAGGATCTCGCTGCGGCCGGAGTCGGTGAGATGGACCTCGATCCGGCGCCGGTCCTCGGGGTGCGGCTTCCGCTCGGCGTGCCCGCGGTCGACGAGGCGGTCGACGATGCCGGTCGAGGCCGCGGTGGAGACCCCGAGCAGCCGGGCCACCTCGGCCGGGCCGAGCGGCGCGCGGCTCAGGTGGTCGAGCGTGGTCATCTCCGTCTCGCTGAGGCCGGCCCGGCGGGAGACGACGTGGCGGAGCAGCGCCCCGGCCTCGACGAGGTCGCGCAGGGCGAGCGTCGCCCCGGACGGGACGCGCCCGCCGGGCAGGTGCTGCGTCTCGGCCATTTCCCTCTCATCGGATTAGTTGCTAACTTTGCTTAGCGATTCTACTCGCTCCACCCCTTCGAGGAGTCTGGCATGGTCTCGCTGCTCACCGGCCGTCGTACGGCGTGGCTCGTCGCCCTGGTCCCCCTGCTGCTCGCCGGTGCCCTGATCGGCCTGCTCGGCGAGGGTGAGCGCGACGCCGGTCCGACCGACTCGCTGCCGCGCGGCGCCGACAGCACGCTGGCCACCGAGCTGCGCGACCAGCTGCCCACCGAGGACGCCTCGGTCGCGATCGTGCTCTACACCGCGGACGAGGGCCAGCTCTCCCGCGCCGACCTCCGGACCCTCACCGAGCAAGCGGCGGGCCTCGGGCCGCAGGTGCGGCTGGTCCCGTCCGAGGACGGTACGGCGGCGCTGGCCGTGGTCCCCGTCGAGTCGACCACCGCCACCGAGAACGCCGACAAGGTGACCGCGCTGCGGGACACCGTCCGCGCCGACCTGCCCGCCGGGGTGACCGCGGAGGTGACCGGTCCGGCCGCGGTCGAGGCCGACCTGGCCGCGGTCTTCGACGGCGCCAACACCCGGCTGCTGCTGGTGACCGCCGCGGTCGTCGCCCTGCTGCTGGTGCTGACCTACCGCAGCCCGGTGCTCTGGCTCGTCCCGCTGACCGTGGTCGGCGTCGCCGACCGGCTCGCGGCGGTGGTCGCCACCCAGGTGATGGCGGCGACGGGCATCGCCTGGGACGAGTCGACCATCGGCATCCTGTCGGTGCTGGTCTTCGGCGCCGGCACGGACTACGCCCTCCTGCTCATCTCGCGCTACCGCGACGAGCTGCGGACCCACTCCTCGCGGTACGACGCGATGGCGCTCGCCGTACGCCGGACGGCCGAGGCGGTGCTCTCCAGCGCCACCACCGTCGTGCTCGGCCTGCTGACGCTGCTGCTCTCGCTGGTGCCCACGACCCGCGGCCTGGGCCTGGCCTGCGCGATCGGCGTGGTGATCGCGGCGGCGTTCGTGCTCGTGGTGCTGCCGGCCGCGCTGGTGCTCTTCGGACGCTGGATCTTCTGGCCGCGCGTGCCGCACGAGGGCGAGGCCCCGATGGTGGAGACCCACTCGCTGTGGCGCCGCGTCGGCGACCGGGTGGCGGCCCGGCCGTCGGCGTTCATCGCCGGCACCCTCCTGCTGATCATCGGGCTCTCGGCCGGAGTGCTCGGGATCCAGACCGGGCTCGACCAGGCCGACCAGTTCCTCGACAAGCCCGAGGCGATCTCCGCCTCCGAGCGGCTGGCCGAGTCGTTCCCGTCCGGCACCGCCGACCCCACCCAGGTCCTGACCCGCGACGACGCGGACGCCGTGCTCGGCACCGTGCAGCAGGCCGACGGCGTGTCCGGGGCGCGGATCACCCAGCAGGGCAACGGGATCACGCAGATCGACGCCGTGCTCGAGGCGGCCCCGGGCTCGACCGCTGCCGAGGACGCCGTACTGGCCCTGCGCGACGACCTCGCGGCGTACGACGAGACCCACGTCGGCGGCACCGAGGCGACCACGATCGACGAGCGCGTCAGCGCCCAGCGCGACCGGCTGGTGATCATGCCGCTCATCCTCGGGCTGGTGCTGGTGGCGCTGCTGATCCTGCTCCGGTCGGTGGTCGCCCCGCTGCTGCTGGTGGCCACCGTGCTGGCGACCTTCGCGGCCAGCCTCGGCGTCTCGTGGTGGGTGTTCACCGGGCTGCTCGGCTTCGACGCGCTCGACGTCGGCGTGCCGCTGCTGGCGTTCCTGTTCCTGGTGGCGCTGGGCGTGGACTACAACATCTTCCTGGTGACGCGGGCGCGCGAGGAGGCGGTGGAGCACGGCACCCGCGAGGGCATGCTGCGGGCGCTGACCGCGACCGGCGGGGTGATCACCAGCGCCGGCATCCTGCTGGCGGCGGTGTTCGCGGTGCTCGGGGTGCTGCCCCTGGTGGTGCTCGCCCAGCTCGGCACGATCATCTGCATCGGCGTGCTGCTCGACACGCTCGTCGTACGCACGGTGCTGGTCCCGGCCCTCGCACTGCGGCTCGGCGACACGTTCTGGTGGCCGCGGAAGGTCAGAAGCGTCGCGCGCCCAAAGTCCGCAATTGCAGCCGTTTGACACAAATCTCGTCCGAAAACATGTCAAACGGCTGCAATTGCGGAGTTACGTGCACCCTCAGGCGGGGTGGGTCCGGCCGCTGATCGCGGCGGCCACCGCCTTCGGCACGTCCGGGTGGAAGACGCTCGGGATGATGAACGACGGGTTGATCTCCTCGTCGGTCACCACGAGCGCGATCGCCTCCGCGGCGCGCAGCAGCATGTCGACGGTGACCTCGTGGGCGCGCGCGTCGAGCAGGCCGCGGAAGACGCCGGGGAAGGCCAGCACGTTGTTGATCTGGTTGGGGTAGTCCGAGCGGCCGGACGCGACGACCGCGGCGTACTTCGCGGCTTCGGCGGGGTCGACCTCGGGGTCGGGGTTGGCCAGCGCGAAGACCACCGGGTCCGTGGCCATGCTCGGGATCCACTCGGCGTCGAGGACGCCGGGGGCCGAGACGCCGATGAAGACGTCGGCGTCCTTCAGCGCGTCCTGGAGGGTGCCGCGGACCTGGCGCGGGTTCGTGCGCGCGGCCAGCTCGGTGTGCGCCGGCGAGAGCGTGGTGTCGTCGCGCGAGAGCAGGCCCTCGCGGTCGCTGACGATGACGTCGGTGGCGCCGCCGGCCAGCAGCAGGGTGACGATCGCGGAGCCGGCCGCGCCGCCGCCGGAGACGACGACGCGCACGTCCTCGAGGCGCTTGCCGACACAGCGCAGCGCGTTGGTCAGCGCGGCGAGCACGACGATCGCCGTACCGTGCTGGTCGTCGTGGAAGACCGGGATGTCGAGGCTCTTGCGCAGCCGGGCCTCGACCTCGAAGCAGCGCGGCGCGGCGATGTCCTCGAGGTTGATGCCGCCGAAGCCGGGGGCGATCATCTCGACGGCCTTGACGATCTCGTCGACGTCCTGGGTGGCCAGGCAGATCGGCCACGCGTCGATGTCGGCGAAGCGCTTGAACAGCGCGGCCTTGCCCTCCATCACCGGCAGCGCGGCGCCCGGGCCGATGTTGCCGAGGCCGAGCACCGCGGAGCCGTCGGTGACCACGGCCACCGAGTTCCCCTTGATGGTCAGCTTGGGGATGTCGGCGGGGTTCTCGGCCAGCGCGGCGGAGACCCGGCCGACGCCCGGGGTGTAGGCCATCGAGAGGTCGTCGCGGTTGCGCAGCGGCACCTTGGAGGTGACCTCGATCTTGCCGCCGATGTGCAGCAGGAAGGTCCGGTCGGAGACCTTGTGCACCTCGACCCCGGCGATCTGCTCGACGCAGGCGACCAGCTGCAGGCTGTGCTCCTCGTTGGCCGCCGAGCAGGTGACGTCGACGACGAGGCGGTCGTGCCGCGACTCCGCCATGTCGATCGCGGTGACGATGCCGCCGGCCTCCGAGATCCGGGTGGCCACGGCGCCGATCACTCCGTGGTCGGGCGCGGTGTAGAGGCGCATGGTGATCGAGTACGACGACGGGGTGGCGGCCATGTCCTGACCCTCCCCCGGCCGGTCGGTTACGGGCAAGTCACCTGCGGTCGCAATGACCAGAAGGCGGGCGTCCTGACGATTTGCACTCCCGAGTCCAAAGTGCAAAACTGCACTCTGTGAACGAGAGTGCAACTCTGCAGCCGTCCCGGAAGGTCTCCACGGCGCACCGGATCACCACGTGCGCCCAGCGCCTGACCGACCAGCACGGGCTGGACGGCTTCACCATGGACGACCTGGCCGCCGAGGCCGGTGTCTCGCGGCGGACCCTGTTCAACTACTTCCCCGGCAAGATCGACGCGGTGCTCGGCCCGGCCCCCGACGTCGACCCCGACGTGGTCGAGGTCTTCCGCGGCCGCGGCCCCACCGGCGACCTCGTCGAGGACATCGGCGTGTTCATCGCGCACGTGCTCACCGTCAAGGGCTTCGACCGCGACGAGGCCGCGGTCGCCCGCCGGGTGATCCGCTCCAACCCGCGCCTCTTCGCCGCCGCCCACGACCGCTTCGAGTCCGTCGCCGACGACTTCACCGAGCTCCTCCTCGACCGCGAGGGCGCGGAGTTCGGCGAGCGCCGGGCCCGCATCCTGCTCACGCTCATCGGCTGCCTGCACGACCTCGCGCTCGACGAGGTCCTCGCCGACCCGACCGGCCGCCGCAGCCTCGCCGACGCGTACGTCGACGCCCTGCGCGCGACCCGCGACCTCCTGTCCTGACCCTCCTCCGCACCCACCACCTGGAGACGACCACCATGGCCACCCTGCTCTACCGACTCGGCAAGACCGCCTTCCGGCGCTGGCCGCTCTTCCTCGCCGCCTGGCTCGTCGCCATGGTCGGCGTCGGCGCGATCGCCGCCACCATGTCCAAGCCGATGACCGACGCCTTCTCGATCCCGGGCATCCCGTCCGAGAAGGCCGCCGACCTGCAGGCCGAGCTCTTCCCCGGCTCGGTCGACGCCTTCGACCAGGCCGGCGTGACCGTCGTCGTCGCCGCACCCGAGGGGCACCGGCTCGACGAGCCGGCGTACTCCGACGCGGTCGACGCGCTGATCGCCGACCTCTCCGACGGCCCCCAGATGCCCACCGAGCCCGCGCTGGCCAACCCGGCCGTCGCCGCACCCGCAGCAGCTCGACGCCACGGTCGAGGCCGCGGTCGAGGGCGGCAAGCCGAAGGCGCAGGCCGAGGCCGACGCCCGGGCCCTGCTGCCGCTGTCCGAGGACGGCCGGGTCGGCACCATCACCTGGAACTTCGACGTCGACACCGTCGCCGACGTGGAGCCCGCCTCGCCAGGACGCGGTGAAGGACGCGATGGCCACCGCCCGCGACAACGGCCTCCAGGTCGAGGCCAACGGCGCCGGCATGTCGTCGATGGCACCGCCCGGCGGCGCCTCCGAGCTGATCGGCATCGCGATCGCGCTGCTCGTGCTGGTGCTCACCTTCGGCTCCCTCGTCGGCGCCGGTCTGCCCATCGTCACCGCGATCTGGGGCGTCGCCCTCGGGCATGACCTCGATCACCGCGATGACGGCGTTCATGGACATCGGCTCCAGCACCCCGATGCTGGCCACGATGATCGGGCTCGCGGTCGGCATCGACTACGCGCTGTTCATCCTGGCCCGCTACCGCAGCGAGCTCGAGCACACCGACGACCGCGAGGAGGCGGTCGGGATCTCGGTCGGCACCGCCGGCTCGGCGGTCGTCTTCGCCGGCCTCACCGTGCTCATCGCCCTCTCCGCGCTGGCCGTGGTCCGCATCCCGTTCCTCACCGCCATGGGCCTCGCCGCCGCCGGCACCGTGCTGATCGCGGTGCTGGTCGCCCTCACCCTGCTGCCGGCGATGCTCGGCATGATGAAGTCCAAGGCGTTCGGCGGCCAGGTCCGGCGCTACCGCCCGCGGCGTGACGAGCGGGGCCGGATCCTCAACAACGGCGTCCGCTGGGCCCGCCTCGTCGGCCGGGCACCGGTCGCTGTCGTGCTGCTGGTCGTCGTCGGCCTCGGCGCCCTCGCCCTGCCGCTGTCCGGGCTGCACCTGGCCTTCCCCACCGACAGCACCTCGTCGACCGAGACCACCCAGCGCAAGGCCTCCGACCTGATCGCCGACGCGTTCGGGCCGGGCCGCGAGGCGCCGATGCTGGTCGTCGTCGACGGCCGGGACGTGCCGGCAGCCGACCGCAACGCGGCGTACGACGACGTGGTCGGCGTGGGCGGCCGGCCAGGACGGCGTCGCGCAACGCGCAGGTCGTGGGCACCAACGAGGACGGCACCGGCGCCCAGATCATGGTCACCCCCGAGACCGGCCCGGACGAGACCGCGACCGAGGACCTGCTCACCGCGCTCCGCGACGGGCAGGCCGGCATCGAGGAGGAGACCGGCACGACGACCGGCGTGACCGGCCTGACCGCGATCACCACCGACGTGTCCGAGCGGCTCTCCGACGCGCTGCCGATCTACCTCGCGGTGGTCATCGGGCTCGCGTTCCTGCTGCTGATGGTCGTCTTCCGCTCGATCCTGGTGCCGCTGACCGCGACCCTCGGCTTCCTGCTCTCGGTGCTGGCCACCCTCGGCGCGACCGTCGCGGTCTTCCAGGAGGGTGCCTTCGGCCTCATGGAGGGCCAGCCGATCGTGAGCTTCATGCCGATCTTCCTGATCGGCGTGGTCTTCGGGCTGGCGATGGACTACCAGGTCTTCCTGGTGACCCGGATCCGCGAGGCCCACGTGCACGGCGCCAGCCCGCGCGAGGCCGTCGTCGACGGCTTCCGCAACAGCGCCCGGGTGGTCTCGGCCGCGGCGGTCATCATGACCGCGGTCTTCGCCGCGTTCATGCTGCAGGACGAGCCGATCATCAAGTCGATGGGCTTCGCGCTCGCCATCGCCGTGGTCTTCGACGCCTTCGTCGTGCGGATGACGCTCATCCCCGCCGTGATGTACCTCCTCGGCGAGAAGGCCTGGTGGCTGCCGCGCTGGCTCGACCGGCTGCTGCCGAACGTGGACGTGGAGGGCGAGAGCCTGCACCGTCCCCACCTGAAGGACCTGCACCGCCCGGCCGGCGAGCCGGAGCTCGAGCCCGCGGGAGCCTGACCCGCGCGGCGCCGGATCCACGGGGGTTCGGCGCCGAACGGGGTCCACCGGACGGGGACCGCGGCTAGGCTCGGGGCGTGCCCCAGGTGACAGCCGAAGCCCATGTCCCGGTGGACCCCGCCACCGCGTTCGCGGTCTCGCAGACCACCGGTGAGCTCCGCCTGCGCTGGGACCCGTTCATCCGGCACCAGCACTTCGTGGACGGCGCCACCGCCCCGGGCAAGGGCGTGCGCACGCTCACCCGGGCCCGGGTCGGGCCGGAGATGGTCAGCGAGTACGTCTCCTACCGGCCGCCCACCAGCGTCGGGATGACCATGGTCGAGGGCCCCTGGTTCTTCGACTCCTTCGGCGGCGGCTGGCGCTTCGTCCCCGACGGCGACGGCACCCGCGCGACCTGGAAGTACACCTACGCCGTCCGGCCGTCCTGGCTGCGCCTGCTCGCCGAGCCGATCGGGCAGTGGCTGCTCGGTCGTGAGATCCGGGCCCGGATCGAGGCGTTCGCCCGGGCCTGTGCCGACCCGGAGATCCTGGCGGCTGTCCGCCTCGTCGACTGACCCGTGCTGGCCGATCTCGCCCCCGCCCGCCGCCGGTTCCTGCTCGCGGTCGCCGTCGCGATCCTCCTCGCCATCGGCGGCACCGCCGCCGGCGTACTGCTCTCCCGGGACGCGCCCGTGCACCCGGTCGCCCAGGACGAGCTCGGCACGGTGCTGCTGGTGCCGGGGTACGGCGGCAACACCTCCTCGCTGAAGGTGCTCGCGGCCACGCTGGACCGCGAGGGGCGCACCGCCCGGATCGTGCCGGCCCCCGGGGACGGCCGCGGCGACCTGCGCCGGCACGCGGTCCGGCTGGGCCGGATGGCCCGGAGGGCGGTGGCAGCGGGCGCTCCGTCGGTCGACGTGGTCGGGTTCTCCGCCGGCGGGGTCGTGGCCCGGCTCTGGGTGGACGAGCTGGACGGCGGGTCCCTCGCCCGGCGGGTGGTCACGCTGGGCTCGCCGCACCACGGCACCGACCTGGCCGGGGTGGCGCGCGGCCTGTCCCTCAACGCCTGCCCCGAGGCGTGCCGCCAGCTCGCGCCGGGCAGCGACCTGCTCCGCGGCCTCAACGCCCACGACGAGACCCCCGACGGACCGCTGTGGGTCGCGCTGTGGACCACCGACGACCAGACCGTGGTGCCGCCGACGTCCGGCTCGCTGGAGGGTGCGCTCGACTTCTCGGTGCAGTCGGTGTGCCCCGGGCTGCACGTCGCCCATACCGACCTGCCGCGGACGCCCGCGGTGATGGCGATGGTGGTCGGCGAGCTCGGCACCGACGAGCCGGCTCTCCCCGGCTCCGGCGTGTGCGTCAGTCGGTGACGTCCTTGGTCGCGAAGTTCGCCCAGGCCAGGGTCAGGAAGACCACGACGTACGCCGCCTGGAGCAGCACGCCGCGCTCGAGGTCGCGCCAGAACACCGGGTCGCGGAAGAGGTCGACGAACGCCAGCCAGTAGCGGGTCGGCAGGTAGGCCCGGAAGGAGTCGGCGGCGTCGAGCGTCAGCAGCAGCGTCGAGGAGATGAGGATGCCCATGGTCCCCATCGCGGCGGCCAGCGGCGAGCGCACCACCGTCGACAGGAAGAGCGCGATCGCGGCGACGCCGAGCATGCAGAGCATCGCGTAGCCCAGCGCGCCCAGCGTCCGGACCACCAGCTCGGGGGTGGTCAGCGCCGAGCCGGAGACGCTGGTCGCGGCGCCGGTCGCGGTCACCGTCTCGTCGCCGAGCAGGGCCGCCCCGACGACGTACGCCGTCACCGCGACGATCGCGATGGTGAGGGCGGCGAAGGCCATCACGCTGACCAGCTTGGCGACCAGGAGGCGGGTGCGGCCGACCGGGCGGACCAGCATGTAGCGCAGCGTGCCCTGCTGGGCCTCGCCCGCGATCGCCTCGCCGGCGGTGATCGCCACCGCCAGCGGGAGGAACAGCGGCAGCACGATCGCCAGCGCGGCCAGCGGGAACAGCGTGCCGTCGGTCATCACCGCGGAGAGGAAGGCCGGTCCGGTGCCGGGCCGCGGTCCGAGCTCGGTGACCGCGAGCAGCACCGCCACCAGCGTGGGCAGCGCGTCGATGAGCAGGATGGTGACCCAGGTACGCCGGCTGCGCACCAGCTTGGTCAGCTCGACGGCGATCATGGGCGCTCCCGCCGGCCGCGGTCGTCGGTGACGGAGAAGTCGTCGGAGCCGCCGCTGGTGGCCGCCAGCACCACCGCCTCCAGGGTCTGCCGCTCCGGGGTGAGCTCGGCGACCCGCAGCCCGGCCGCGACGAGGTCGGCGGCCAGCGCCGCCGGGTCCGGCACCCGGACGAGTCAGCCGGTCGCCGTCCCGGTGCTCGACGCGGCCGTCGAGCAGGGCGTGGACCCGGTCGCCGTCCGGGGTGCGCAGCAGCACCCGTCCGGTCGGGCGCTGGAGCTCGTCGAGGTGCTCCTGCGAGCACCAGCCGGCCCCGGTCCAGGACGCCGACCCGGGTGCACATCTGCTCGACCTCGGTGAGCAGGTGGCTGGAGACGAACACCGTGGTCCCGCCGCGGTTCAGCTCCAGCAGCAGCGCCCGGATGTCGCGGATGCCCTGCGGGTCCAGGCCGTTGGTGGGCTCGTCGAGGACCAGCAGCCGCGGGGAGCCGCAGCAGCGCGTTGGCCAGGCCGAGGCGCTGGCGCATCCCGAGCGAGTAGGCCCGCACCGGCCGGCCGTCGACCCCGCCGAGGCCGACCCGCTCGAGGGCGTCGTCGACCCGGCCGGCCCGCGACCGGCGGTCGCCACCGGGCCCCATGCGGTCGAACAGCGCGAGGTTGGCCCGGCCCGAGAGGTGCGGGTACGCCGCCGGCTCCTCGACCAGCGCAGCCGACCTCCGGCAGTACGTCGCGCGTCGCCGCGGGGATCGGCCGGCCGAGCACCTCGACGCGACCCGGAGGTGGCCAGCACCAGCCCGAGCAGCATCCGCACGGTCGTGGTCTTGCCGGAGCCGTTGGCGCCGAGGAAGCCGTAGACGTCGCCCTCGCGCACGTCGAGGTCGATCGCGTCGACCGCGGTGATGCCGGCGTACCTCTTGGTCAGCCCCGTGGTCCGGATCATCGGCGGTACTCCAGGACCACGGAGTCGCGGACCAGGTCCACGGCCGCCTGCCGCAGCACCGGCCGGGTGACGGTGCCCGCGACCAGCCAGCCGCCGTGCCCGTCGTCGCCGGTGAGCAGGACGCCGAGCGGGCCGACCGACACGGCCACCCCGACGGTGGGCAGGACCTCGGCACCCGGGGTCGCCCGGATCTGCTCGCGCACCGGGTCCGCCTCGCGGTCGCGCACCGGGATCGCGATCACCTGGGTCAGCCCGCCGCCGTACACACCGACGGCGCCGTCACCGGTCGAGGTCCGCGCGAGGCCGGCGATCGTGGCCGGCGGCTGGAGCGGGGCGTACTGGTTGGCGGCGTCCGCGATGTCGATGACGTCGTCGAAGGAGCTCTCGGTCTGCGGGGTGGCGTGGAAGGACACGACCTCGCGCGACGGCTCGGCGGCGGTGAAGTCGACGAAGGCGGTGGTGAAGTCGGGGCCGTCGGACCCGCGGGCCAGGACCTCCACCCGCAGAGGGACCCCGGTGTCGGGGTCCGCCCAGAGGTCGACGCGGCGGATGCTCGACCGGGCGGCGTCGCCCTCGATCCGCAGGCCGGGGGCGGAGATGCCGGCGACGCGCCTCGCCGGCAGCCGGGTGACGTCGCCGGCCCCGGCGCCCCCGAGGAACCGGCGGGCCACCTCCGGCGGCAGCAGGTCCGCGGTGCGCGGCAGCCGGATCCGGGGGTCGCACGCTGGTGGTGGCCGCGGCCTCCTCGTAGTCGTACTCGGTGGTCGTCCGGCCCCGGTGCACCAGGTCGCTCTCGCCGGCGGTGAGCAGCCGCGCGACCCGCCAGTCGTGGCGGCCGCGCCACCAGACGCGCAGCCGGTTGCTCTCGCCGAACAGCGAGCCGGCGCTGTCGAACCGGTCGGCCACCGGCAGCTGCAGCGTGCCGGTCGTCTCGACGTACCCGCTGTAGGGGTGGTCCTCCGCGGACGCGACCAGCGCGAACAGCTCGCCCGCGTCGAGGTCGCTCTCGGTCGCGGGCAGCAGCCGGCCGACCTGAGGAACGGCGATCACCACGGCCGTGACCAGGGCCGCCAGGCACCAGCGACGGGCAGCGGTCATACCTCACGACGGTACGCCGCAAAGCCAACGAGGGCTCGCGATCCGGGCGTGCGGGACCTTCGTCCCCGCAGTGGGGCCCCGAGGCACTGTGGGCCTCCCTCCACCCCGACGAGACTCGGAACAGAGAGGACGGATGATCACCGTGAGGGCTCCCTGGACCAGCAACCCCGCCGCCGTACGGCGCTTCGTGGGTGGCTTCTTCCTGGTCACCGGTGGCATCCACATCGGCATCGTCGCGGCCGACACCTCGTTCTACGGACCCTTCGCCGACGGCGCCCTGCCGGCCGTGCGTACGGCGTGGGCGGACGTCTTCATGGCCTACCCCACTGCCTGGGGCCTGGCCGTCGCCGCCGGCGAGATCGCCCTCGGCCTCTGCCTGCTCGGGCGCGGCCGGGCGGTCGCGGTCGGCTGGATCGGCGTGATCGCCTTCCACCTCGCGCTGCTGCTGGCCGGCTGGGGCTTCTGGGCGTGGAGCATCCCCGTCCTCGCCCTGCTCGTGCCCGCCGCCCTCGCCGACCACCGTGCCGGGTTCCCCGGCCCGGTCACCCGCCCATCCGCACCCCTGACCGCCGACGGTCCCTCGGGCCCCGTCCGGCACGACCACGTGAGTCCCCACGGGGCTCCGCTCCCCGGAGGAGGATCCTGATGTCCGGAACCGACACCGTCACCCTGGGCCACCCGGCCTGGCTCGCGCCGGACCGCCACGTGGTCGTCGGGGTGGACGGCTCCCAGCGCAACGACGCAGCCGTCGGGTGGGCGGAGGCCGAGGCCGAGGCCACCGGCCGACCCCTCGAGCTGGTGATGGTCCTCGACGACGCCGTCGTCCCGGTGCCGCACCACTCGCTCGTCGAGGACGACCAGCGCTTCCGCGACCTCCTCGACGACCTGACCGGCGAGATCCGCGCGGCCCACCCCAAGCTCGTCGTGCACCAGGCCGTCGAGCTCGGCTCGTCCGTCGAGCGGCTGCTGCACCGCAGCAAGGACGCCAACTGCATCGTCGTCGGACGCCGCGGCCTCGGCGCCTTCGGCCGCGCCCTGGTCGGCTCGACGTCGATCGGCGTCGCCGGCCGTTCGCACGTGCCGACCGTCATCGTGCCCGACGAGTGGGACGCGATCGCCCGGACGAAGTCCCCCGTGGTGGTCGGCATCGACCCCGAGGCCCTGCACGTGCAGACCCTGCTCTACGCCTTCAACCAGGCCGAGCGCCGCGGCGTCGAGCTGGTGGTCGTGCACGCGCTCGACCTCCAGCCGGTCCTGGTCTGGGACCCGGCGCTCGGCGCCTCGATGTACGAGGACTGGACCATGCGCGGCGGCGAGCTGCTCGCGGCGGCGGTCACGCCGTACCGCAAGCAGTTCCGCTCGGTGCGGGTCACGGAGGTCCAGGAGCGCGGTCACCCCGGTGAGGTCCTCCTCGACCGCGCCACCGACGCGCAGCTGCTGGTGATCGGGCGGCAGCACGCCGGCCGGATGGGCGGCTTCGCCTTCGGCTCGGTCTCCCGCGGAGTCCTGCACTACGCGACGCTCCCGGTGGCGGTGATCCCGTCATGAGAGAGCTCGTCATCCTCGGCGGCGGGACCGCCGGGACCATGGTCGCCAACAAGCTGAGCCGACGCCTCGACCGGCGCGCGTGGCGCGTCACCGTGGTCGACCAGGACAACCGGCACGCCTACCAGCCCGGCTACCTGTTCGTGCCGTTCGGCGCGATGGATCCCGGCGCAGCTGGTCCGTCCCCGCGGGCAGCAGCTCGACGCCGCGGTCCGGTTCGTCACCGGCGCGGTGCAGGAGCTGCGGACCGCGGACCGGACCGTCGTCCTCGACTGGGGCCTGGAGCTGGTCTACGACCAGCTGGTCATCGCGACCGGCACCAGCCCGCGCCCGGAGGAGGTCCCCGGCATGGCCGGCTCCGCTCTGGCGCGAGAGCATCTTCGACTTCTACACCCTCGAGGGCGCGACCGCGCTGCGCGAGGCCCTGGCCGGGTTCACCCACGGCCGGCTCGTCGTCCACATCACCGACCTGCCGATCAAGTGCCCGGTCGCCCCGCTGGAGTTCACGTTCCTCGTCGACGCGCACCTGCGCCGGCTCGGCCTGCGCGACCGGGTCGACCTGGTCTACGTCACGCCGCTGCCGGGTGCCTTCACCAAGCCGGTCGCCTCGAAGCGGCTCGGCCACATGCTCGACGAGCGCGGCATCACCGTCGAGCCCGACTTCCTGGTCGAGCACATCGACGAGGACCGCAAGGCCCTGGTGTCGTACGACGAGCGCGAGGTGCCGTTCGACCTGCTGGTCACGGTGCCGCTGAACAAGGGCGCCGACTTCCTGGCCCGCTCCGGGCTGGGCGACGAGCTCAACTACGTCCCCGTCGACCGGCACACGTTCCTGGCCAAGGGGTACGACGACGTCTTCGCCATCGGTGACGCCAACGACATCCCGACCTCGAAGGCCGGGATCGGTCGCGCACTTCTCGGTGGACGTGTTCACCGACAACTTCCTCGACCACATCGCCGGGCGCCCGATGACGCGTTCCTTCGACGGGCACGCCAACTGCTTCGTCGAGAGCGGCGACGGCAAGGCGATGCTCATCGACTTCAACTACGAGGTCGAGCCGCTGCCCGGCAAGTTCCCGGTCCCCGGGATCGGGCCGCTCACCCTCCTCGACGAGACCCGCACGAACCACTTCGGGAAGCGGGCCTTCGAGTGGATCTACTGGCACGTCCTGCTGCCGGGCCGTCCACTCCCCCTGCCGGCCGACATGTCGATGGCCGGCAAGCACCCCGAGCCCGACCAACCCGATCTCCAGGAGGCGTGACATGCCTGTCACCACCATGGCCGACCGCCCCGTCCACGTGGACGAGGAGGGCTTCCTCACCGAGCCCAGCGAGTGGGACGAGGAGCTCGCGGAGACGCTCGCCGCGAACATCGGCGTACAGCTCACCGACGAGCACCGCGCGCTGCTGCGCTTCCTCCGCGAGGACTTCGCCAGCCAGGGCGAGACCGCCACGCTGCGCCGGGTCAGCGCGTCCACCGGCACCCCGGTGAAGAAGCTGTTCGAGCTCTTCCCGGCGAAGCCCGCCAAGAAGATGGCCTACGTGGCAGGGCTCCCCAAGCCACGCGGCTGCGTGTGAGAGGAACCGTCATGACACTGCAAGAGACCGCCCCGCTGGTCCCCGACTTCGGCTCCGACAGCTCCGGGCGCAAGCTCGCGATCATCTGCTCCAAGGGCACCCTCGACATGGCCTACCCCGGCCTGGTGCTCGCCAACGCCGCCCTCGGCGAGGGCGTCGAGGTGCACATGTTCTTCACGTTCTGGGGCTTCGACATGATCAACAAGAAGACGATGGCAGACCTCAAGTTCACCCCGCTCGGCAACACCGCCACGCACATGCCGCAGGGCCTGGGCGGTCTCCCGGGCATCACCCACATGGCCACCAAGAAGATGCGCCAGTCGATCGCCGAGCTCGACATCCCCGAGATCCCCGAGTTCCTCCAGCAGGTCGTCGACTCCGGCGGCCACCTGTGGGCCTGCCGGATGTCGGCGGACATGCAGCACCTCGAGGAGGCCGACCTGTACGACGAGGTCGAGGGCATCATCAGCGCCGCCGACTTCATCGAGCTCACCGAGGGTGCACAGCTGCTGTTCATCTGACCCCCCACCCATCCGCCCGACCCGTCCCAGGAGGTTCACCATGTTGGTACGCGACGCCATGAGCCGTCCGGCGTACACCGTCGGCCCGAACGCCACGCTCAAGGAGGCGATGACCCTGCTCGACGAGCGGTCGGTCACCTCGCTGCCGGTCGTGAACGCCGCCGGCCGGATCCTGGGCATCGTCAGCGAGGCGGACCTCATCGCGGAGATGGTCCCGCCGGACACCCGGCTGCACATGGTGCCGGAGTCCGAGGAGGCCCACGTGATGCCGGCGCAGTCGGTGGCCGAGGTCATGAACCGGCACCCGGTGACGGTCTCGCTCGACACCGACCTCGCCGAGGCCACCGACCTGATGACCAGCACCGCGATCAAGAGCCTGCCGGTGCTCGACGAGCACCAGCGGGTCGTCGGCGTGGTGAGCCGCCGTGACGTCGTACACCTGCTGGCCCGGCCCGACGCCGTCCTCGAGGGCGAGGTCGACGACCTCTTCCGCCGGATGGGCAAGGACTGGCTGGTCGACGTCCGCGACGGCGTGGTCACCGTGACCGGCCCCGTCGACGAGCAGGAACGCCACCTCGCGACCACCGCCGCGGGCACGGTCCCCGGCGTGACCGGGGTCGACATCACCTGAGCTCCCCCAGACCGGTCCTGGTCGTCCCGCACCCGGTCCCGCGGGGCGGCCAGGACCTTCGTACGTGCCCGGCCGCGTCAGCGGGCCTCGCGCAGCCGGCGCGGGATGCCCGGGTCGAGCACCGACTCACGCTCGGCGTCGACGGCCTGCAGCCGCATCTTCACGTCCACGACCGCCACGCCCTCCCGGGTCACGAGCACCGGGTTGAGGTCGACCTCGGCCACGTGCGGCACGTCGACGGCGAGCCGGGCCAGCCGGACCAGTACGTCGCGCAGGGCCACCACGTCCACCGGGTCCGAGCCGCGGAAGCCGGCCAGCAGCGGCCAGGTGCGCAGGGAGCGGATCGCCCGGTCGGCGTCGCCGTCGCTGAGCGGGGGGACCAGGAAGACCCGGTCGTTCCAGACGTCGGTGTTGACGCCGCCGGCGGCGACCATCACCAGCGGGCCGAAGCCGGGGTCGCGGACGATGCCGAGCGCCACCTCCACGCCGCCCTCGACCTGCGGCTGGACCAGCACCGCCACGCTGCTGGTCGTCGACCTCGTCGGCGAACTGCCGCGCGGCCGCGCGTACGTCGGACGCGCGGCGGAGCCCGACCCGCACCAGGCCGCGGTCGGTCTTGTGCACGATGGCCGGGTCGGCGACCTTGGCGACGACGGGGAAGCCGATCCGTTCGGCGGCGTCGGCCGCGGCCCGGGCGCCCTGGACGACGGTGCCCAGCGGCCCGTCGATGCCGTAGCAGCCGAGCAGGTCCCGGGCCAGGTCCGCGGTCAGCCAGGCGGAGCGGACGGCCGGCGCCTCCGGCGCCAGTGCGTCCAGCGCGGCCTCGGCCACGGCGACAGCGGCCTCCCGGGTCTCGGGCGGCGCCGGCACCGGCGACTCGGACGGGGTCGCGCGCCACCCGGCGTACGACGCGGCGTGCGCGAGCGAGGAGAGCGCGTCCTCGACGGTGGTGAACGTGGCCGCCAGCGCGGGGGTGATCTCCGGCGGGACGGTGACCCCGCCGAGGGCGACCAGCAGCAGCGGCTTGTCGGGGACCGCGGCCCGGTGGGCGGCCAGGGCCTTCAGTGTCTCCGGTGCTGTCGGTGACCGCGGTCGCGGCGAGCACGGCCAGCACGGCGTCCACCTCGTCGCTCTCCAGCAGGTCGGCGACGGCGCCGGCGAAGCCCTCCGGGCCGGCGGCGGCGCCGAGGTCGATCGGGTTGCTGACCCCGCTGGTCCCGCTGACCCGGGCCTGCAGCCGGACGCTGAGCGCGGGCGACAGCTCGGGCACCACCAGGCTGCGGTCCGCCGCGTCGTCCGCCGCGAGCACGCCGAGGCCACCGGCGTTGCCGACGATGCCGAGCCGCGGACCGGCCGGCAGCGGCTGGGTGGTGAGCAGGCGGGCGGTGTCGGCGAGGTCGGTCAGGGACGCGCAGGCGATCACGCCGGACTGGGCGAAGAGCGCCTCGACGCCGACGCTGGGCGCGGCCGCGGCCGCGGTGTGCGAGGCACCGGCACGGCGGCCGCTGCTGGAGCGCCCGCCGACGATCGCCAGCAGGGGCTTGCGCTCGGCGAACCGCCGGGCGACCCGGGCGAACTTCGTCGCGTTGCCGAACGACTCGAGGTAGAGCCCGACCGCGCTCACCCGGTCGTCGTCCAGCCAGGCGGCGAGCAGGTCGTTGCCGGACACGTCGGCCTTGTTGCCGAGGGAGACGAACCACGACATGCCGAGCCCGGTCTGCACGGCGGTGTCGAGCAGCGCGATGCCGACGCCCCCGGACTGGGAGGCCACGGCGACCCCGCCCTGCGGCGGCAGGGTGCGGGTGAAGGTGGCGTTCAGGTTGACGCCGGGCAGGTTCGCGAGCAGGCCGAGGCAGTTCGGGCCGACGACCCGCATGCTGTGGCGGCGGGCGATCCGGACGATCTCCCGCTCGCGCTCGGGCCCCTCGCCGCCGAGCTCGCCGAGCCCGGAGGACAGGATGACCAGGCCACGGGTGCCGGCGGCGGCCGCGTCACGCACGGCGTCGACCACCCGGTCGGCAGGCACCGCGAGGACGGCCAGGTCGACCGGGTGCCCGACCGCGGCCAGGTCCGGGTGGGCGGGGACGCCGCCGACGGTCGGTGGCCAGCGGGTGGATGACGACCAGCTCGCCGTCGAACCCGCCGTCGCGGATCGCGGTCAGCACGGCCGCACCGATGCCGCCGCCGTCACGGCGTACCCCGACGACGGCGACGCTGCGCGGGGCGAGCAGGGGGGCCAGCGAGCGCGCCTCGGCGGCGAACTCGCGACGGTCGGCGGCCGCCACCGCGCGGTCGGTGGCGGCGGTGTCGAGCTCGAGCGTGGAGACCCCGTGCTCGGTGGTGGAGGAGACGTCGAACCCGGCGTCGTGGAACACGCGCAGCATCACGCCGTTGTCGGCGAGCACCTCCGCGGAGAACCGGCGTACGCCGCGTCCGCGCGGCCGCTGCGGCCAGGTGCTCCAGCAGCAGCGTCCCCAGGCCGAGGCCGTGCGCGTGGTCGGCGACCAGGAAGGCGACCTCCATGACCTGGGCGCTCTCGGGCTCGGCGGAGGCCACCGCGACCAGCTGGCCGTCGAGCTCGGCGACCAGACCGAGCACGGCGGGGTCGGCGCCGCTGCACAGCCGCTCGGCGTAGGTGTGGCCGACGGCGCGGTTGACGGTGAAGAAGCGGAGCCGGTTCGCCTCGTCGGAGACCTCGTCGTGCAGGCGGACCAGCGCCGCCAGGTCCTCGGGCCGCACCGGACGGATCGCGGCCACGCGGCCGTCCGCGAGGAGGACGTCGACGGGCCGCGCGAACGGGCGCGCGGGAGGCTGGTCGGTGGCTTCGGGCGGGGTGGGCTCCATGGTCACTGACGCTAGGCGCGCGCGCCGGTCGGATGGAGGGCCGAACGTCCCGAGCGGAGCCGCGGTTGGGCTCGCCTCCGTTCAGCCGACGGCGACCCGCTCGCCGTACTCCGGGGCCACCGCGGTCCAGCCGAGGTCGTCGCCGAGCCGCTCGGCCAGGGCCTTCGCCGAGGCCTCCTCGCCGTGGACGACGAACGTGCAGCGTGGCTCGCCGGCGCCGCGCAGCCAGGCGACGACCTGGTCGGAGTCGGCGTGCGCGGAGAAGCCACGGAGGTTGGCGATCTCGGCCCGGACCGGGACGTACCGGCCGTGGATCTTCACCTGCCGGGCACCGTCGGCCAGCGCCCGGCCGCGGGTGCCGGCCACCTGGTAGCCGGTCAGCACCACGGTGTTGCGGCTGCGCGGCAGCTGGTGCTCGAGGTGGTGGAGCACGCGGCCGCCCTCGGCCATGCCGGACGCCGAGACGATGATGCACGGGTGCCGGGGATCGTTGAGCTTGGCCGACTCCTCGGGACCGCTGACCAGCCGCAGGTGCCCGGCGTCGAACGGCCGGGGGTCACCGGCCACCTCCGGCCGGAACTCGGTGTCCGGGAGCGTCAGCGCGTCGCGGTAGACCTCGAGCGCCCGCAGCGCCATCGGGCTGTCGACGTGCACCGGCACGTCCGGGACGCTGCCGTCGTCGATCAGACCCTTGATCGCGTGCAGCAGCAACGGCGTCCGGTCCACGGCGAACGCCGGGACCAGCGCGACGCCGCCGCGGTCCAGGGTGCGGGCGAGGACCTCGCCCAGCTCGGCCGCGCCCCCGTCGTCGTGCAGCCGGTCGCCGTACGTCGACTCCACGACCACGTGGTCGGCCTCGCCGATGGGGTCGGGCGGCAGCAGCAGGGGGTGGTCGGGCCGGCCGAGGTCGCCGCTGAAGACCAGCCGCCGGTCGTCCACGGTCAGCTCCGCGAAGCGGGACCCGAGGATGTGGCCGCCACGACGCAGCCCCACGCCCACGTCGCCGATCACGCGCCGGACGCCGCGCTGGAGCGGTTGGAGCAGGGAGAGGGCGAGCTCGGCGTCGGGGGTGTCGAACAGGGGTCTCGGCTCGGCGTGCTTGGACAGCCCGCTCTCCTGGGCCCAGCGGGCCTCCTGCTCCTGGAGGTGGGCCGCGTCGCGGAGCACGATCGCCATCAGGCGTGCGGTGCCCGGGCTGCACAGGATCGGTCCGGTGAAGCCCGCGCGGGCCAGCACCGGGAGGTACCCGCAGTGGTCGAGGTGCGCATGGGTCACCACGACCGCGTCGACGGACGCCGGGTCGATCGGCAGCGGATCCCAGTTGCGGCGCCGCCAGGTGCGCTCGCCCTGGAACAGCCCGCAGTCCACGAGGACCCGCGCCCGCGAGGTCTCGAGCAGGGTCTTGCTCCCGGTCACGGTCCGGGCCGCGCCGAGGAAGGTCAGGCTGGGTGTCGTCGACATGGCGGTCCTCCTGCCTCCAGACTTTCGCCCGCGTCCCGACGCCCGGGCAGGGTCCAAGGTCCGCGCCGGACCGGGACCCTCGACCGCACCCCGACCGGCCCCGGACGCCGTAGCGTGGACGGATGACGGTCCCGCCGCGCCTCCGCCAGGCGCTCGCCGGCGCCGGGGCCCGGCGTGACCTGCTCGCCGGCATCACGGTGACGGCGTACCTCGTGCCGCAGGTGATGGCGTACGCCGAGCTCGCCGGGCTGCCGGCCGCCGCCGGGCTGTGGGCGTCGGTCGGCGCCCTGCCGGTGTACGCCGGGCTCGGCAGCTCGCCGCAGCTGTCCGTCGGCCCGGAGTCGACCACTGCCCTGATGACGGCGGCGGCGCTGGGCGCCACCGGCGTCGCCCGGTGGGACCAGGCGGTGGCGCTGGGATTCCTGGTCGCAGTGGTCTGCGTGCTGGGGTGGGCGGCCGGGCTCTCGCGACTGGCCGCTCTGCTCTCCCGGCCGGTGCTGGTCGGCTACATGGCAGGCATCGCGGTGGTGCTGGTCCTCTCGCAGCTGGCCAAGCTGGCCGGCGCCGACGCGCCCGGTGACATCACCGGGCCGGGCTGGCTGCTGCAGCACCTCGACGAGGTGCACGTGCCCACGCTGGTCGTCGGGCTGGTCACCCTGGCCGTCATGCTCACCGGGTCGGCGCTGTGGCCCCGGGCTCCGATGGCGCTCGTCGGCATGGTCGGCGCGACCATCGCGGTGGCCGTGCTCGACCTGCAGGACCGGGGAGTGGCGGTGATCGGGCACGTCCCGTCCGGGCCGCCCACCCCCTCCATCCCCGACATCAGCGGCGCCGAGCTGGTCGGGCTCGTGCCAGCCGCGCTGGCGGTGGCGTTCGTCGGCTACTCCGACAACATCCTCGACGCCCGCGCCTTCGCGACCCGGCAGGGCGTGAAGATCGACGCCCGTCGCGAGCTGCTGGCCCTGGGCGGCTGCAACCTCGGTGCGGTGGTCCTGCACGGCATGCCGGTGAGCAGCTCGGGCAGCCGCACCGCGATCTGTGCCGCGATGGGCGGCCGGACCCGGCTGGCCGGGCTGGTCACCGCCCTCGGCACCACCCTCGCGATCCTCCTCCTGGCACCGGCGCTGGCCCTCTTCCCCCGGGCCGCGCTCGGCGCGGTCGTGGTCTACGCCGCGACCCGGCTCGTCGACGTCCCCGAGTTCCGCCGGATCGCGCGCTTCCGCCGCAGCGAGCTGCTGATCGCGGTCGCGACCACGACGGCCGTGGTGGTGGTCGGGGTGCTGCAGGGCGTGCTGATCGCGATCGGCCTGTCCCTGCTCGACCTGCTCCGCCGGGTGGCCCGGCCCCACGACGCGGTCGAGGGGTACGTCCCCGGCCTGGCCGGCATGCACGACGTCGACGACTACCCGAGCGCGGAGGTCGTCCCCGGGCTGCTGGTCTACCGCTACGACTCCCCGCTCTTCTTCGCGAACGCCGACGACTTCCTCACCCGGGCAATGGCCGCGGTCGACACCTCGCGGGTGCCGGTGCGGTGGTTCGTGCTGAACACCGAGGCGATCGTCGAGGTCGACATCACCGCCGCCGACGCCCTGGAGGAGCTGCGCTCGACGCTGGTTCAGCGCGGCATCGTGGTGGCGCTGGCCCGGGTCAAGCGCGACCTGGTCGACGACCTCGCCCCCTCCGGGCTGCTCGACCGGATCGGGCCCGACCGCGTGTTCCCCACGCTGCCCACCGCGGTGGAGGCGTTCCGCCTCTGGGCGGGCACCACCACCGGCGAGGCGACCGACTGACGGCGTACGCCGAGGCAGGCGACGACACACAGGCCGGCGGCTCCGGCGAGCACCGGCCGGGACCCCACCCCGGCGACCGCCACCGGCGCCGCGAAGGCCCCCACCATCGCGGCACCGACCATGGCGGTGTCGGTCACCCCCAGCACCGAGGCCCGCACCCGGTCCGGTGCGTGGGCCTGGATGAGCCCGGTCGCCGCGGACTCGACCTGCACGGCGGCCGCGCCGACCACGGCCAGCGGCAGCACGGCCCAGACCAGTGACGGGCTGGGCGCGGTCAGCAGCAGGCAGCAGGCCACGACGACGAGCCCGGTCGCCACGCGGGCCCGGTCGCTGCGTCCGATCCGGACCAGCGCCGGGCCCGCGAGTGCGCCGAAGCCCAGCACCCCCGTGGCCAGGCCGTACGCCGTCCCCCCGCCGTCCCACACCTCCTCGGCCAGCGGCAGCAGCGCGATCGCCACCGCCGCGAGCACCGCGTTGACCAGCGCCACCGCGGCGATCGCCCCCCGCAGCTCCGGCCCGGAGCGCAGCGTCGCCAGCACGCCGTAGGACTCCTCGCCCGCGGCGCGGTCCGGTGCGGGGAGCACGATCCCGGTCACCAGTGCCGCTGCTGTCGCCACCCCCGTGAGCGACAACAGCGGCACCAGTGACCGGAGCTGCGGCGCGAGCAGCAGTCCCCCGAGCGCCGGCCCCACGACGAAGGAGGCCACCTCGATGGTGACCAGGAGGGTGGTCGCACGCGCCGCCCCGGCCCGCCCGGCCGCGGCGGGCATCGCCGCCGCGAGGGCCGGGTAGGCCGGGGTGGCCACGGCGACCGCACCGGCCGCGGCCCCCACCGCGGCCAGGACGTGTCCGGTGGACAGCAGGACCGCCATCGCGGCGAGCAGGAAGATCCGGGCGTGCAGCGTCGCCAGCACGATCCGGTCCCGGCGGTGGTGGTCGGCGACCCGGCCCACCGCCCACGAGAACAGGACGTACGGCAGCATGCGCGCGGCACCGGCCAGCCCGAGCAGCGCGGCGCTGCCGGTGTCCTCCCAGACCAGGAGCAGCAGCAGCGGCCAGGGCAGCGACATGCCGAGCGAGGCCAGCGCGTGACCGGCCAGCAGGCGGCGTACCCGCCCGCTCACGGGGCGACCAGCACGGTCGGCATGGGGTCGAAGCCGTTGAAGCCGACGGTCGAGTAGCAGGTCGAGTAGGCGCCGGCGGAGCGCAGCACCACGCGGTCGCCCTCGGTCAGCGCGAGCGGCAGCTGCACCGGCCGCTTCTCGTAGAGCACGTCGGCGCTGTCGCAGGTCGGGCCGGCGAGGACGCAGGGGCCGCGTCGGGCCGCCGTCGGCGGTGGTGGTCAGCCGGTAGCGGATGGCCTCGTCGAGCGTCTCGACCATCCCGGTGAAGACGCCGGCGTCGAGGTAGACCCAGCGCGTGTCACCCCGCCGCAGGACCGCGATCACGCTGGCCAGCACCCGGCCGGCGTCGCCGACGATGCAGCGCCCGGGCTCCACGATCGTGCGCGGCCGGGCACGTCCGGCGTCGTCGAAGTGCCGGCGCAGCGCGGCCTCGATCGCGGCGCCGTACGCCGGGAGCGGCGGGGCGCCGTCCTCGAGGTGCGCGGGGAAGCCGCCGCCGAGGTCGAGCAGCCGGGGCCGGACACCGGCGGCCGCCAGCGCGGTGAAGACCCGCGCCGCGGCGGCGATCGGGGAGTCCCAGGCGAGCGGGTCGCGCTGCTGGGAACCCACGTGGAACGAGAGCCCGGCCGCCTCGAGGCCGAGCGCGTCGGCCATCGCGAGGATCTCGACGGCCTGCGGCGCCGAGCAACCGTACTTCCGCGACAGCGGCCAGTCCGAGCCCTCGCCCGAGGTCAGGATCCGGCAGAGGACGGCGGTGCCCGGGGCGGCGTCGGCGACCTTGAGCGTCTCCTCGACGGAGTCGACGACGAAGAGGCGCACGCCGAGGGCGGCGCACGCCACGATGTCGGCGCGGCGCTTGACCGGGTTGGTGTGGACGAGGTCGTGCGGGTCGGCCCCGGCGTCCAGGCAGGCCCGCACCTCGGGCGCGCTGGCGACATCGAAGTGGCATCCGGCTGCCGCCAGCGCCTCGAGCAGGACGGGGTGCGGGTTGGCCTTGACCGCGTAGTGCACCGCGGTGCCGGGCAGCACCCGGGACAGGGTGCGGAAGCGGCGGACCGCCGCCGCGACGTCGAGCTCGAGGTACGGCGTCGGTCGTGTCGCTGGGGCGCGCTGGTCGAGGCGGCCGCGGTGCGGACGTCGCTCGGGCGCGGGCACGCCGAGCGCAGCACCTGGCGCGGTGGCGGCGGCAGCGACGAGCGTCATGCCGGGGAAGAGTCCGCCCGGACCGGCGCTGATACATCCGGTTGCCGATGAGGCCGGGATCCGCCCGTCGTCACGCCTACGGGAAGGGGGCCTTCCCGAGTTCCTCCGGGGTCTGGGGGCTTGGATGACCTATTGCCACTGGGGCTGATCCGGACAGACGGGTCATCTTCGGCCTACAGGGTTGGCGAGTGACCCTTTTGCGAGGAATGTCGGTTTCGCGGGGAGGCCCGGTGGGGGGCTCTCGCATCATCTCGAAGGGGAAACAGATGAAACTTCTTACCAAGGCGGCTGTCACGGCCGTCTCACTGGGGATGGTGGCCGTAGCGGCGCCGGCGAACGCGATGACGACTACCTCTGGCGCGTACAGCCAGACGACCTACCCGCTGTCCTGCACCGGACAGGTACAGGGTGACGGGGACGGCGGCACGCTGAGTGTCGCGGTCAGCGGCAAGGAGACCCGTCCGTCCGACAGGCACTTCCGCACCTGGCGGGTCAAGACCTACGCCGTGGCGCAGGAGAAGACCTACTCGGGCGCCTGGGTCAACGTGAAGGTGACAGGAACGGTGTCGGGTCGCCTCGGACCGTCCGTACTCCAACGAAGAGGGCACGGATGAACACCTCCAACTTCACCTGGGCCGGCAGCACGCGGCCGACCTTCACGCATGGAGGTGGCGGGGTACGACGACCTGTTCCGCGCCAAGGTCGTGACGAAGATCTACGACGACGAGTGGGTGCTGCTGAAGGTGCTCGTGACCTACCAGGGTCAGTGCCGCCTGTGATCGTCTGACGATTCACCAGCCCACTCCTGAGTGGGTCGACGGACCCCCGGACCGCCTCGTGCGGATCGGGGGTCCGTTGCGTCTGCAGGAAGCTTCATCGTCCCTTCATCCGGCGTTCCTAGCCTCGGGACCATGTCGTTCACCGAAGCCATGTCCCTGGCCGGTCGGGCGGGGCTCGACGTCCTCGCCCTCCTGGTACTGGTCGGCGTCCTCTACCGCCGCCGCCTCGCCGCCCCCGAGATGACCCTCGTGTTCACGGCCCTGAACATCGGCCTGTTCGCCGCCGTCGCGGTCATCGGCACGGGCGACTTCCCCACCGGCGTCGGCTTCGGGCTGTTCGGCCTGCTCAGCCTGGTGCGTCTGCGCAGCGCGGCGTTCACGCTCAAGGACGTCGCCTACACCTTCGCCGCCCTGGTGATCGCCCTGGTCACCGCCCTCCCGGGGCGCAACATCGGGGGAGCGGTCGCGCTGGTCCTGCTGGTGCTCACCGCCCTCTGGCTGACCGACACCTCACGGACGGCGCCGCCGTCGCGCGTCATGCGCCTCACCCTGGACAGGGCGCTCACCGACCCGGCCGAGGTGCGCGCCGAGCTGCGCAGCCGGCTCGCGACCGAGCCGCTGTCGGTCGCCATCGACGACGTCGACTGGGTCCGGGAGACCACCCGCGTCTCGGTGCGGCACGCGGTCACCGACGAGTGGCTGCTGTCCAGCGAGTCCCGCTCACCCGCCGAGCGCGAGGAGCTCGACCCGTGACGCCTGACCTGCTCGCCCGCCTGCACGACCTTCCCCCGGTCGATCTCCCGGACCTCATGGACCGGGCCTCCGCCCTGCACCGGGTGGACCGCAAGTACCTGGTCCCGGTCGAGGTCGCCGCCGGGCTCGTCACGGCGCTGGCCACCCAACACGCCGTTCTCGCGATCGACGGCCGGCGGCACACGACGTACCGCAGCACCTACCTCGACACCGCCACCCTGTCCTCCTGCCATGACCACGTGCAGCAGCGGCGCCGGCGGTGGAAGGCCAGGAGCCGGCTGTACGTCGAGGACGGCCTCTGCCGGACCGAGGTCAAGGTGCGCTCGACCCGCGGTGCCACGCTCAAGGTGTACGCCGACAGCACACCGGCGCGCTACGGCCGGTGCGGCGACCACGAGACGGGGTTCGTCCACGCCACCCTGGCCGAGCACGGCTTCGCGCCGCCGACGCGCCTCGCCCCGACGCTCGAGGTCCGCTACCAGCGGGCCACGCTGGCCGACCTGGTCGCCGGCAGCCGGATCACGCTCGACACGGGAGTGGTCGGCAGCGACGGGGACAACCGGATGCTGCTCGACCCCGCCTTCGTGGTCGTCGAGACCAAGGGTGGGCCACGACCGGGCGTGGCCGACCGCATCCTGCTGGCGGACGGGCACCGGCCGCGGTCGTTCTCCAAGTACGTCGCGACCGCCTCCCTGCTGCGCTCCGACCTGCCCAGCAACGACGTACGGCGCCTTCTCGGCGTCGCGCTGCACATCGAGCCCACCCCCCAGCACGAGGAGAGCCACGCGTCATGAGCCTGCCCCCGAAGAGGTACCTCGCGATCCTGGTGGTCGCGCTTCTCGCCGTCCTCGGCGGTCTGGTCGGGCCCCGGGTCTACGCGCAGCACGGCAACGGCTCGGCCAAGGACCGGATCGAGGCCTCACCCCCGCCCGTGCTCTTCACCGATCACCAGACAGCCGAGGTCGACCCGCTCGTCACGCCCCAGGACCAGCGCGCCCACCGGCTGATGCAGCGGTGGTGGGCCGATCACGGCAGCGGACGGCACGACGCCGCCTTCGTGGGGTGGGTGGAGGACTCGTTCCCGTCCCCGCCGGGCACCGCCGCGCGCACCCGGGAACTCGCCCGCGTGGACGCCCTGGCCCGCACGCGCAACGCCGACGGGGTCAGGGCCGCGACCTGGCTGGAGCAGTTCGGCAAGAAGGACATCTGGAAGCTCTACGCGCACGACCAGGCCGAGTGGGTCTCCGGCGCCACGGGGGACGAGCGCAAGAGCGAGGAGAAGGACCTGCTCGCGATGACCAAGACGATCGCCGACGACCTCGGCGCGGAGTTCCAGCAGTCGGCGCCGTACGTCCTCGAGCCCTCGCTGCGCCCGGACCACACCGTGAAGGACGGCCAGGTCTGCCCGTGCTCCTACCCGTCGCGACACGCCGGCGCGGCCGCGGCGAGCCGGGTCTTCCTCGGCCACTTCGATGCCGCACCGCGTCACCGACTACCGGTGGATGGAGGACGAGATCGACTTCTCCCGCATCTACATGGCCGGGCACGTGCCCAGCGACATCAGCGGAGGCTCGCTGCTCGGCGACATGGTCGGGGAGTACTTCCTGGTCACCCGCGCCGGAGCCGCCCCCGAGCACGCCGGCTGAAGTTCCGGCGGGAGCCCGCCGGAAGCCACAGGAACGACCGATTCGTGGTCCGGGAGCGCCCCGTGGGCAGTCCCCGACCCCTTCGGTCGTTCTTGTGGTCTCTCGACTGATGGTCGCGAAGATCACATTCGCCGCAAAGCGGGCGTAAGGTCTCTGCCCGTGTGCCGCACGAAGGTGGTTTCGAGCTAGGTGTTCGACGGCGGGGGCCAGCCGCCGACCATGACCGGTCAACGCGGGGCACCGAGATATGAGGAGAAGAACCCTTGAGACGAAAGATCCTGATCCTGCTCGCGGCAATGGTGGCGGCTCTCATCGTTCCCCTGGGCGCGTCGGCGCCCGCCTCCGCGTCCACGTGCTCCGACCCCCGGTGGGTGACGTCCTCGACGAACGGCATGTGGAACAACGGCGGCTACGTCGTCCACAACAACATGTGGAACGCCTCCGGCTACAACGTGCGGGAGACCCTGTCCGCGTGTTCCTTCAAGAACTGGCGAGTGGTCGCCACGGCGAACAACCGGTCCGGTGACGGTGCTGTGAAGACCTACCCGAACGTCCACAAGGACTACCACAACTGGAGCACCGGCCACGAGCCGCGACTGAGCTCCTTCGCCACGATCCGCAGCTCCTGGGCGGCCCGCACCCCGCGGGTCGGCATCTACAACGCGGCGTACGACATCTGGCTCAACGGCGTGCCCGGCAACCGTGAGGTCATGATCTGGACCGACAACTACCGCCAGACCCCCGCGGGTCGCGTGGTCGCCCGCAACGTCCAGCTCAGCGGCCGCACCTGGAAGGTCTACGCGACCGGGGACAACAGCATCCTCACGTTCCTCCCGTCGACCCGCCTGACCCACGGCACCATCCGCATCAAGCAGCACCTCAACTGGCTGGTCTCCCACGGCCGGGTCGGGTCCCGCGCCACGCTGGGCCAGATCTGCTACGGCTTCGAGATCGTCTCCACCGGCGGCAACCCCGCCAAGTTCAAGGTGGACAACTTCTCGGTGAGCACCACCCGGCGCTGACCCGCCGTACGAAATGAGCGAAGGCCCCGGGGTGACCCGGGGCCTTCGTCGTCCACGTGCGCGAGGGGGGAGTTGAACCCCCACGTCCTTTCGGACACACGGACCTGAACCGTGCGCGTCTGCCTATTCCGCCACTCGCGCGTGAAGCGGGCCAAGGTTATCCCAGCCGCGAGGAATCACCCAAACCGCGGGTCGGGGGGCGCTGGGCGCGAGGCCCGCACCGATACGATCGCGGGAGCCGTACCGGGGATGCGGGCCCTGCGGCCTGCACCGACAAGGCTCCGACGCGGCGGGGTCACGGCCCCGAGAACGTACCGAGGACACCGAGAGGAGGCGCACGTGGGTGGACTGCAGGACTTCGAGAACAAGCTCGAGCAGATGATCTCCGGCGTCTTCGCGCGCGCGTTCCGCAGCGCCGTACAACCCGTCGAGATCTCCGCTGCCCTCCAGCGCGAGCTCGACAACAACGCCCAGATCCTCAGCCGCGAGCGGCGGCTGGTGCCGAACAGCTTCCACGTCGAGCTCAGCTCCACCGACCTCGAGCGGCTCGCGCCGTACGACAACGCGCTCGCGGCCGAGATGACCGACGCGCTCCGCGAGCACGCCGAGCAGCAGAGCTACGTCTTCCCGGGCCCGGTGAAGATCGCCTTCGACGCCGCCGACGACCTCACCACCGGCCGGTTCCGGGTGCGCAGCGCCGCCCAGGCCAAGGTGACGACCAACGCCACGAACACGATGTACGGCCGGGCCAAGGTGTTCCTCGACGTCAACGGCGCCCGGCACCCGCTCAACCCGCCGGGCCTGGTGGTCGGCCGCGGCACCGACGCCGACCTGCGGATCAACGACCCCGGCATCAGCCGCCGGCACGTGGAGTTCCGCATCCAGCAGGGCCGCCCCGCCGACGGCGGCATCCTCACGCTCACCGCGCACGACCTCGGGTCGACCAACGGCATGATCGTCAACGGCACGAAGACCCGCGAGGCAAGCCTGTACGACGGCTCCACCATCCGGATCGGCAACACCACGCTGACCGTGGTCCTGGTGGACGAGGAGTCCCATGAGTGAGCTGACGCTCTTCCTGATCCGGTTCGCCTACCTCGCCATCCTCTGGATCTTCGTGCTGTCGGCGATCTCGGTGATCCGCACCGACATGTTCGGCGCCCGGATGCCCAGCGGCGGCGGCCGCCCCGCCGCGCGCCGAGCGCCGCCAGAAGGCACCGAAGGCCCCCGCCAAGCGCCGCGGGTCCCCGACCCACGTGGCCGTGGTCGAGGGCGCGAACGCCGGCGAGCGCGCCGACCTCGCCCAGGCACCCATCCTCATCGGCCGCGGCCCGGACGCCGCGATCCGCCTCGACGACGACTACGTCTCCACGCGGCACGCGCGCATCGCCGCCGCCGACGACCAGTGGTTCGTCGAGGACCTCGGCTCCACCAACGGCACCTACGTCGGGTCCGCCCGGATCACCCAGCCCACCACGCTCGCCCTGGGCACCCAGGTCCGGATCGGCAAGACCATCCTCGAGCTGAGGAAGTAGGCCATGACCGCATCCCCCGACGCACCGCCCCTGAGCTGGCACTTCGCCGGTCTCTCCGACGTCGGTCGGGTCCGCAAGGACAACCAGGACAGCGGGTACGCCGGTCCCTGGCTGCTCACCGTCTGCGACGGCGTGGGTGGCGCCGCACGCGGGGACATCGCCTCCTCCACCGCGGTCCAGCAGCTGCGCAAGCTCGACGCCGCCGCCGGCCGACGACCTGCTGGCCCTGGTCGCCGGGGCCATCCACCGCGCCCACGACCGGATCGGCGAGCTGGTCGAGGACGACCCCTCGATCAACGGCACCAGCACCACCCTCACCGTCGCGCTCTTCGACGGGCACCGGGTCGCGATCGGGCACATCGGCGACAGCCGGGCCTACCTCTACCGCGCGGGCACCCTCACCCAGCTGACCAAGGACCACACCTTCGTCCAGTCCCTGATCGACGAGGGCCGGATCACCGAGGAGGAGTCGCGGGTCCACCCGCACCGCAACCTCATCCTCAAGGCCGTGGACGGCATCCACGAGGCCGAGCCCGACCTCTTCTTCGTCGACCTCGCGCCCGGCGACCGGCTGTTCCTCTGCAGCGACGGCGCCTGCGGCGTGCTCGACGACCACCGCATGTCCGACATCCTCGGCACCGGCACCCCCGACTACGCCGTGGTGGAGATGGTCCGCGCCAGCCTCGAGGCCGGCAGCAGCGACAACGTCACCTGCATCGTCGCCGACGTCGTCGACCTCGGGGCCGATGGCGGCCTCGAGGGCACCGCGGACGGGACGGACGACACCGAGCACCTCGAGCCGCTGCTCCTCGGTGCCGCCGCCGACCTCCCGCGGCGCAACCGCGGCGGGGTGGCCCACATGTTCCGCGGCCACCGCTCGGGCGACACCGGCGAGCTCGAGCCGGTCCCCGCCGAGGCCGGCCACGCCATCCCCAACGACCCGATCGACCCCGAGGTCGCCCGCTACGCGCCACGGCCGCCGCGCCGCTTCGTCTGGCTCAAGCGCCTGGCCGCCCTCGCGGTGCTCGTCGGCCTGGTCTGGATCGGCGCCGCCGCGGCGTACGCCTGGAGCCAGGACCAGTACTACGTCGCCGAGCACGACGGGAACGTCACGATCTACCGCGGCGTCGACGCCAACCTCCCCGGCATCACCCTGACCCGGCCCTACGAGGAGTCCTCGGTCCAGCTCGACCTGCTCAGCGACTACGACGCCGGCCAGGTCCGCCAGGGCATCGAGGCCGACAGCCTCGAGGACGCCCGCCGTACCGTCGAGAACCTCGGCGCGGCCCGCGAGGCGCCTTCGAGCGACAGCACGACGACCGACGGCAGCACGCCCAGCGCCGCCGGCGACGGCGCCAGTGACGCGGCCACCGACGGCACGGCCGGCAGCGCGGGTGGCGACAGCACGTGCGCCGCCGGCTCCTCCACCTCCGACGCGGACTGCGGCTGAGGCGGTTGCCGATGTCCCAGAAGTCGTCCCAGAAATCGGCGCAGCGGGCCGGGCAGCCGCACAGCTTCCTCGGCTTCGTCCACCGGCGCCGCCGCGGCGCGGAGCTGTTCCTGCTGATCCTCGCGCTGGTCGTCGGCATCGGTGCGTACGCCGCGGTCGGCCTCGGCGTCGAGGGCACGATCCCCGCCGACATCCTCGGGTACGGCGGGTGGCTGGCCGCGCTGGTCATCGGCTGCCACGTGGTGGTCCGGATGGTCGCGCCGTACGCCGACCCGGTGCTGCTGCCCGTCGTGGCGGCGCTCAACGGGCTCGGCCTCGCGGTGATCCACCGGCTCGACCTCGCCTACGAGGACGCCGGCCGCAAGCACGACTACGCCCAGCAGCAGCTGGTGTGGATGACGCTCGGCGTGCTGCTGTTCGTGGCGACCCTGCGTGGTGCTGCGCGACCACCGGGTGCTGCAGCGGTTCACCTACACCACGGGCCTGGCCGCGATCGTGCTGCTGCTGCTCCCGATGCTCCCCGGCATCGGCAGCACCATCAACGGCGCCCGGATCTGGATCCACCTCGGTCCGTTCAGCTTCCAGCCCGGCGAGGTCTCCAAGGTCCTGCTGGTGATCGCCTTCGCCGGCTACCTCGTGCTGCACCGCGACGCGCTGGCCCTGGCCGGGCGCCGCCTGCTCTTCATCGACCTGCCCCGCGGCCGCGACCTCGGCCCGATCCTGGCGATGTGGCTGATCAGCCTCGCCATCCTCGTCTTCCAGCGCGACCTCGGCTCGTCGCTGCTGTTCTTCGGCATCTTCCTGTCGATGCTCTACATCGCCACCGAGCGACCCGGCTGGCTCGTGGTCGGCGGCGGGCTGTTCTTCGTCGGCGCCTTCCTCGGCTTCCAGTTCTTCGGCCACGTCCAGACCCGCGTCAACATCTGGGTCGACCCGATGAAGTACTACTACGACTCTCCCGGGCAGCGGGCAGATCGTCGAGTCGATGTTCGGCATGGCCTGGGGCGGCCTGATCGGCCGCGGCTTCGGCAACGGCTCCCCCGAGCGGATCCCGTTCGCCGAGTCCGACTTCATCATCGGCGCCATCGGCGAGGAGCTCGGCCTGACCGCGGTCATGGCCGTCATCCTCTGCTACGGCCTGATCGTCGAGCGCGGCCTGCGCGCGGCCCTCGTCTGCCGCGACGGCTTCGGCAAGCTGGTCGCCTCCGGCCTGGCGCTGGTGCTCGCCCTCCAGGTGTTCGTCGTGGTCGGCGGCGTCACGAAGCTCATCCCGCTCACCGGCCTGACCACGCCGTTCCTGTCGTACGGCGGCTCCTCCCTCGTCGCGAACTGGGTGATCATCGCGTTGCTGCTCCGCATCTCCGACCAGGCCCGTCGCCCGGTCCCCGACCTGTCCGGCCAGGGCGAGCTCGGGGACGACGACAGCGAGCAGACCCAGGTGGTGAAGCTCGGATGAACAAGCCCATCCGCACCATGGCGATCTTCTGCATGATGCTGTTCCTCGCGCTCATGCTGAACGCGACCTACCTCATGTACGTCAAGGCCGACGACCTCAACGACAGCGCGCTCAACCGCCGGGTCATCCAGGAGTCGTTCAGCCGCGAGCGCGGCGCGATCCTCGTCGGCCGTGACGCGCTGGCCGAGTCCAAGCCGTCCGACGACGAGTACAAGTACCAGCGCGTCTACTCCCAGCCGAAGAAGTACGCCCACGTGGTCGGCTGGTTCTCCTACTACTCCCAGGCCGGCATCGAGCGCACCCAGAACGCCGTGCTGTCCGGCGACGACTCGCGGTTCTTCGTGACCCGGCTCGTCGACATGGTCAACAACTCCTCGCCCAAGGGCGGCAGCGTCGAGCTCACCCTGAACCCCGCGGCCCAGCAGGCGGCGTACGACGGGCTGAACGCGATCGGCCCCGACGTGCAGGGCGCGGTGGTGGCGATCGAGCCCTCCAGCGGCAAGATCCTGGCGATGGTCTCGGCGCCGACGTTCGACCCGAACAAGCTGGCCAGCCACGACCTCGGCGAGGTCGCGAAGTACGACGCCAAGCTCAACAACGACCCGACCCAGCCCAAGCTCAACCGGGCGATCCAGACGCGGCTGCCGCCGGGGTCGACGTTCAAGATGGTCACCGCCGCGGCGGCGCTGGAGAGCGGCAACTACGACGCCGACTCCGAGGTGCCCGGCGGCCCGACGTACAAGCTTCCCGCAGTCGACCAAGGTGATCGGCAACGGCGGCCGCAACTGCGGCACCGACCGGATCAGCATGACCCAGGCGCTCGAGAACTCCTGCAACACCACGTTCCTCGCCCTGGCCAACGAGCTCGGCGCGGACAAGCTGCGCGACCAGGCCGAGGCGTTCGGCTTCAACGACACCCAGCTCGAGGACCTCACCGGCCAGGCGCGCCAGCGTCTACCCCGAGGAGCTCGACGCGCCGCAGACCGCGCTGACCGGCATCGGCCAGTTCGAGGTGGCCGCGCCACGCCGCTGACGATGGCGATGGTCGCGGCCGGGATCGCCAACGACGGCGAGGTGATGCGCCCGTACGTCGTCGACGAGATCCGCTCGCCCGACCTCGACACGCTCGAGAAGACCCCGGAGAAGGTGCTCTCCCGGGCGATGGACTCCGGCAACGCCCACGACCTGCGCGACATGCTGGTCTCGGTCGTCTCCAACGGCACCGGCACCCCGGCCGCGATCCCGGGCGTCGAGGTCGGCGGCAAGACCGGCACCGCGGAGTCCGGCGCCGAGCGCAAGAACTACGCCTGGTTCGTCTCCTTCGCCCCGGCCGACGACGCGCAGGTCGCGGTCGCGGTGATGATCCAGAACGCGCCCGTCGCCAACGACGACATCGCCGGTGGCCGGCTGGCCGGCCCGATCGCCAAGGCGGTCATGGAGGCGGTGATCAACCAGTGACCACACCCGACGGCAGCTTCGCCGACCCCGGCCAGCGCTACCGCCTCGACTGCCGGATCGCCACCGGCGGGATGGGCGAGGTCTGGCGCGCCACCGACACGACGCTGGGCCGCACGGTCGCGGTCAAGCTGCTCAAGCACGAGCTCGCCGACGACCCGGGCTTCCGCAGCCGCTTCGAGACCGAGGCCCGCAACGCCGCCGCCCTGCACCACCCCGGGGTCGCGTCGGTCTTCGACTTCGGCGACAACCTCGACGCCGCGACCGGCCACCGCCCCTACCTGGTCATGGAGTACGTCGACGGCGAGCCGCTGAGCAACCTGCTCCGGGCCGGCCAGCAGATGCCGCCGGAGCAGGCCCGCACGCTGCTCGCCCAGACCGCCGACGCCGTCGCGGCCGCGCACGCGGCCGGCATCGTGCACCGCGACATCAAGCCGGCCAACCTGCTGGTCACCCCCGACGGCCGGGTCAAGATCACCGACTTCGGCATCGCCCGCGCCGCCGAGGGCGTGGCCCTCACCCAGACCGGCCAGGTGATGGGCACCCCGCAGTACCTCTCGCCCGAGCAGGCCGAGGGCAAGCCCGGCCACCGCGGCCAGCGACGTCTACGCGCTCGGTGTCGTCCTCTTCGAGTGCCTGGCCGGCCGCCGGCCGTTCGTGGCCGACAGCCCGGTCGCCACCGCGCTCGCCCACGTCCGCGAGCCGATCCCGCCGCTGCCCGACGACGTCCCCGCCGACCTCGCCGCCGTCACCCGGCGCAGCCTGGCCAAGGACCCCGCCGAGCGGTACGCCGACGCCGCCGCGTTCGCCGCCGCCCTGCGCGACCCCGCCGCGATCGGGCCGGTGCCTCCCGTCGAGACCGGCCCGGCGACCGCCGTACTCACCCCGCCGCCGACCCCGGTCCGACGGCCCCGGTGCCGCAGGCCGCGCCCGAGGCACCGCGCCGGCGTCGCGGGGTCTCGCCGTGGCTGCTGCTCATCCCGATCCTGCTGCTGCTCGGCATCGTGGTCTGGGCGATCGCCCAGTCCGGCGACGACGGCACGCCGGCCTCCGACTCCTCCAGCGAGCCGACCTCGGCGTCGAGCACACCGCAGCAGCAGTCGAGCACCGCACCGACGACCACCAGCGCGCCGACCACCAGCGCAGCGGCCGACACCGTCCAGGTCAACCCCGACGACTACCTCGGGCGGCCGGTCAAGGACGTCGAGAAGGAGCTGCGCGCCCTCGGCCTGAAGCCCACCACGCAGGGAGTCGCGAACCCCGACGGCCAGGAGCAGGACACCGTGTCGGCGCTCAACCCGACGGGCACCCTCGAGAAGGGCGATGCGATCACGGTCTCCTACTGGGAGGCGCCGGCGACGACGACCACCACCAGCCCTGGCAACAGCAACAGCAACGGCAACGGGAACGGGAACGGGAACAACGGATGAGCAACCAACCGACCCTCGTCGGCGGGCGCTACGAGCTCGGCGAGCTGCTGGGCCGCGGCGGCATGGCCGAGGTGCGCAAGGGCACCGACACGCGTCTCGGTCGCGTGGTCGCGGTCAAGCGCCTGCGCACCGACCTCGCCAGTGATGCGACGTTCCAGGCCCGGTTCCGCCGCGAGGCGCAGTCGTCGGCCTCGCTCAACCACCCCGCGATCGTCTCGGTCTACGACACCGGCGAGGAGATGGCCGACGACGGCGTCGCCCAGCCCTACATCGTCATGGAGTACGTCGCCGGCCGCACGCTGCGCGACATCCTGCGCGAGGGCCGCAAGATCCTGCCCGAGCGCGCCCTGGAGATCACCTCCGGCGTGCTGTCCGCGCTCGACTACAGCCACCGCGCCGGCATCATCCACCGCGACATCAAGCCGGCCAACGTGATGCTCACCCCGAGCGGCGACGTCAAGGTGATGGACTTCGGCATCGCCCGCGCGGTCTCCGACGCCTCCTCGACGATGACCCAGACCGCGGCCGTGGTCGGCACCGCGCAGTACCTCTCGCCCGAGCAGGCCCGCGGGGAGACCGTCGACTCACGCTCCGACGTCTACTCCACCGGCTGCCTGCTCTACGAGCTGCTCACCGGACGCCCGCCGTTCGTCGGGGAGTCCCCGGTCGCGGTGGCCTACCAGCACGTCCGGGAGCCCGCCGTACCCCCGTCCACGCACGACACCGAGCTGCCGCCCGAGGTCGACGCGATCGTGATGAAGGCGCTGGCCAAGCGCGTCGAGGACCGCTACCAGAGCGCGGCCGCGATGCGCTCCGACATCGAGCGCTACCTCGCGGGGCGTCCGGTCCAGGCCCCCGCGGTGCCGCGTCGCGCCGATGGACGGCACCACGTTCCTGCCCGCCGACGCCGCTCCGGCCGCCACGGCCACCACCGCTGCGGTCACGGACGACGACGAGGGGCCCCGGCGTACCGGACTGTGGATCCTGCTCGGCCTGCTGCTGCTCGCGCTCGTCGCCGCCGCGGCGTTCTTCATCCCGCAGCTCCTCGACGACCCGCCGGAGACCGTGCAGGTGCCCAACGTCGTGGGCAAGAAGCAGGCCGAGGCCACCCGCATCCTCACCGACGCCGGCCTCGAGGTCAGCGTCACCGAGGAGCCGGACCAGGACGCGCCCAAGGGCGAGGTGATCCGCCAGGACCCCGACGGCGACGGGAGCGCGTACGTCGACCCCGGCTCGACCGTCGACATCGTCGTGTCCACCGGCAAGCCCGACGTGATGCTGCGCAGCGTGCTCGGCCTGCAGAAGGGCGAGGCGGAGAACATCCTCAAGGGCGACGGCTTCAAGGTCGACCTGAAGAAACGCGAGTCCGACGAGCCCAAGGACCAGGTCGTCGACCAGTCGCCCTCGGCCAACACGCTGGTGCCCAGCGGCAGCACGGTGACGATCTACTGGAGCGACGGGCCGGAGGATGTCCCGAACGTCGTCGGCAAGCAGCAGGACGCAGGCCGAGAAGCTGATCAAGGACGCCGGCTTCGAGGTCAAGGTGGTCCGCTCGACCGACACCACGGAGCCGCAGGGCACGGTCATCGACCAGTCGCCGGAGGGTGGCCAGTCGGCCGACCAGGGCGACGTGGTGACGATCGTGGTCTCCGACTTCGTGGCCCCGACGGAGACGCCCTCCGAGACGCCGAGCGAGACCCCCACGATCATCCCGCCCGGCACCACCACCCCCTCCCCCTGACCCCTTCCCCCTCCGCCGAACCGTGCGTCATGGCGGGCCCAACCGTGCGTCATGGCGGGCCGAACCGTGCGTCATGGCCGGCCGAACCGTGCGTCATGGCCGGCCCAACCGTGCATTGTGGCCGGCCCAACCGTGCGTTGTGGCGGGGCGAACCGTGCGTTCCTGCGCAACAACAGCACGAGTTCGACGCACCACAACGCACGGTTCGGCGGGGTGGGGCGAGGGGGAAGCAGCACGGCCTGCGGCGGGTCAGGAAGCGGGGCGTGCGTACTGCAGCTTCTGGATGCCGCCGTACGCCGGAGCGGTGATGCGGTCGTCCTGCTCCATCTCCCAGCCGATCTGGATGTCCGGGTTGGCGGCGTCGCTCCGGTACCCCGCGATGTAGCCGTCGCCGTCGATCGCCTGCTCCAGGGCCACCGGGTTGCCGACGGCCTTGATGACGTAGGGCTGCGGGTAGGGGATGCCGTGCAGCTCGACCGAGTTGCCGGCGCACTTGATGCCGGTGGTGGTGATGAGGCGCTGGTCCTGGATGGTGACCGCCGTGGCGCCGGCCTCCCACATCGCGTTGACGACCGCCTGGATGTCCTGCTGGTGCACGACCAGGCGCTCGATGTCGTAGTCGCTGCTCTCCCGCACGTCCCGCGGGGTGTCGGAGAGCGTCACGGTCACGCCGGGGCCGACCACGGGCTCGAAGCCGGCGGCGGGGCGCTGCGCCCGGGCCTGGGCACGGGCCTTCTGCACGGTCTCGTCGTCGACGGCGGCCGAGAGCTGGTCGACGTCCTCGGTCAGCCCGCGGGCCTGGGCCTGCAGGTCGCGGACGTGCGCACTCTCGTTGCGCACGAGCGAGGCCATCGTGGTGACCCGGCCGGGGCGCAGGTCGGTGCCCTGGCTGTTGGCGGCACTGACGAGGAACAGGGCTCCGGACAGCGCGAACACGATCGGCGTGGCGATCCGCCAGCGCCGTACGGGCGCGCGGTGCTCGTGCGGCGCCTGATCGTGGTCCGGGTGGGTCATGCGACTACGCTAACCCGGTGCGCGTGAGATCCCGTACGCGCGGTGGTTGTTCGTCGTCAGGAGACAGAGTGTCCAAGCCCAAGGCCAAGCAGGAGATCGTCGCGACCCGGGAGGGTCCGCTGTTCTCCGTGAGGTTCGTGATCTCGCTGCTGCTCATCGCAGCCGGCATCGCGTACGTCGTCCTCTGGACGCTCTACGTCCGTGACCTGCGGACCTTCGAGCAGACGCTGCCGCCGCCGAAGAGCGGCGAGCCGAGCTTCCTGATCCCCGCCGCGGAGAAGCTCGACGACTGGAACTGGATCATCGGCTTCGGGCTGATCTTCCTCGGCCTCGCCCTCGCCGCGCACCCCTCCACCCCGCTCGGCCGGGGCAAGGGCGTGATCGTCGGCATGCTCGGCTGCTTCCTCATCGGCCTGGTCTGGATCTGCACCTTCTACGTCTTCGCCGACCGCCCCGAGGGCGAGATCTGGCTGCTCGGCGACCTCGGCCAGCTCAACCTGCTGGTCGGAATCGGCTTCATGGCGGTGGGCTTCACCTACGCCACACGGTGGGAATGACAGCCACCGGACCACGCGAATGACACGCGTGTAGTTCTCCACAGGGGTTATCCACAGTGTGGATAACCACGACCGCCCCGGACCGTTCGGTCCGGGGCGGTCTGCGTCTGCGGCGAGGGCGGCGACCCTCAGCCAGTGAGGACGACGGTGCGCGCCACGATCGCGACCAGCACCGCCACCGCGACCATCGAGATGCCGGCCACCTGCACCTGGGTACGCCGTCCGCGCGGGGCGTAGACGATGATGCCCATGATCGCCGCCCCGCCGAGGAAGCCACCGAGGTGGCCCTGCCAGGAGAAGCCGCCGGTCACGGTGAGCACCACGTTGATGCCCAGCCAGATCAGGATGACCTGCACCTGGCCGCCGACCTTGAACGCCAGCAGGAGCAGCGCGGCCATCAGCCCGTAGATCGCCCCGGAGGCGCCGAGCGTGATGGTCGTCTCGCCGGCCAGCCAGTAGACCATCGCGGAGCCGGCGAGCGCGGAGAGCAGGTAGAGCGCCAGGAACCGCGCCCGGCCGATCGCCATCTCGAGCTGCGGGCCGAGGAACCACAGGGCCAGCATGTTGAACCCGATGTGCCACACGTCGACGTGGGTGAACGCGCTGGTGATCAGCTGCCACGGCGCGCCGTCGGAGACCCCGGGGAACCAGGTGCTGGGCTCGGGCGCGAGCGGGCAGACCTGCTCACCGACCCGGTAGTACCCCCGCCCGTCGTCGGTCGCGCAGATCCCCGTCGCGTGCAGCGCCAGCCGGTTGACCCAGAGGCTGCGCGCCGCGCCGGTCGCCATGATCAGCAGCCACACCGCGGCGTTGATCCCGATCAGGACCATCGAGGTCAGCGCCGGGTTGCCGGTGCGCTGCCCGCCGTACGCCGTCCGTCCGCTGCGGGTCTGCTTCGCGCCCTCGCTCACGCAGTCCGGGCACTGGAAGCCGACCGAGGCCGGGCGCATGCAGTCCGGGCAGATCGGCTTGCCACACCGCTGGCAGCGGACGTAGGTCTCCCGCCCCGTGTGCCGGTAGCACACGGGGGCAGGAGGCTCGGGCGGCGCGCTCAGGAGCGGACGATCTCGACGGAGTCGATGACCACCGGCTCCTGGGGACGGTCCATGGCACCGGTCGGCGTGGTCGCGATCGCGTCCACGACGTCGCGGGAGGACTGGTCGGCGACCTCACCGAAGATGGTGTGCTTGCCGGTCAGCCACGGGGTCGCGCCCACGGTGATGAAGAACTGCGAGCCGTTCGTGCCCGGGCCGGCGTTCGCCATGGCGAGGAGGTAGGGCTTGGTGAAGGCGAGCTCGGGGTGGAACTCGTCCTTGAAGGTGTAGCCCGGGCCACCGGTGCCGGTGCCGAGCGGGCAGCCGCCCTGGATCATGAAGCCCTCGATGACGCGGTGGAAGCCGAGGCCGTCGTAGTACTTCTCGCCCGAGCGACCGGCGTCGTCGTTGTAGTCCTTGGTGCCCTCGGCCAGCCCGACGAAGTTCTCGACGGTCGCGGGTGCGTGGTTGGGGAAGAGGTTGATCGTGATGTCGCCCTTGGAGGTCTTCAGGATGGCCTGGAGGTCGCCCATGACTGCCTTTCGTCGTGTTCCGTGCGTACCGCACGATCTTCGCAGGCGTCAGGCGTGAATCAAACAGCGGCCGGGTGGGCACGTAGACCCCATGCGTAGGATCGACCCACGGACGTCAATCGGAAGGACTGGCCACATGTCGCTGCGGCGCAAGAAGACTTTCAAGGAGTCCGCCTCGGACTTCGCCGAGAGCATCCTGCCGGCCCTCGAGTCGGCGGTCGACACCGCGATGGACACGGCGAAGGAGCTGGCCACGGACGCGAAGGAGAAGGCGGCACCGGTGATCGCCGATGCCCGCGAGAAGGCGGCACCGATCATCGCCGACGGCAAGGCGTACGCCACCGAGAAGGCGGCGGAGGCCAAGGTCATCGCGGCCGAGAAGACCGCGGAGGCGAAGGTCGCGGCGGCCGAGAAGGCCGCCGAGGCCAAGGTCGTGGCCGCCGAGAAGGCTGCGGAGGGCCGCAAGGTCGCGAAGGAGAAGGCCCGCCGGGGCGCAAGCGTACGGCGGTGAAGGTCGCCGCCTTCAAGGCCGCCGACCCCGGGGAACCGGGTCTCGGCCGTTCAAGGACGCCGAGCCCAAGAAGGGCGGCAAGCTCAAGAAGCTGCTCATCGTCGGTGGGCTCGCCGGCCTCGGCGCCTTCGTGTTCAAGAAGCTCAAGGGTGGCAGCGACGACAGCTGGCAGTCGTCGTACACCCCGGCGCCGGCCCCGGCCGCGCGCCCGTCGGCGGCTCCGGTGAACGCAGCCGACAACGAGGCCTCGCCGGCACCGGGCAGCACCGGTCCGACCGCCGACGACCTCGCCGGTGAGCACGACGACCTCGGCGCGGCCTCGCCCGACGAGGCGCTCGCGGACGCGGCCGAGCACCCGCACCGCGACACCACGCCCGACGACCCGCTGGAGGTCGTCGAGCTGGACGCCGACAAGAAGTCCTGACCGGTCACCCGACCGATCACACGCCGGCCTGCCGGGTCCCGTCCGCGGGGCCCGGCAGTCGTGCGTCCGGGCCGTGCCTGGTGCCAGTGAGTCTCAGGCCAGGGGACGGTCGGCGGCCAGCGCCTCGGCGCGCACCCGCGCGGTGGCCCGGTGCTCGGCCCAGAAGCTCACCACCGGGATGGTGCCGCAGATCAGCGTCACCACGGTGAACGTCGCGTCCCACCGCTCGCGCCGGGCGAGCAGGAACGCCGTCACCAGGAAGATCATGTAGAGCCAGCCGTGGGCGACACCGAGGTACGTCGTGATCCACTCGCCGAGCTGCTGCAGGTCACTGCCCTCGGTGGTGAGGTACTTCAGCGGGACGCCGATGAGGATGAGGACGATGAGGAGGACACCGACGACGGTGGCCATGACGCGGTAGCGCGTGAGTGCTGACTTCACGTCGTCAACCTATCCGGCGACCGGTCGCCAGGCCGCGCCGCCTCGTCCCGGACCCAGCGCCACCAGATGAAGGCGGCGAACAGCCCGAAGATCCACCACTCGAACGCGTAGAGCAGGTTGCGCACCGCGGTGAACCGACCCGCCTGCGGCAGCTGGTCCAGGGACGCCGGCTCGAGTCCCTCGGTCCCGTCGTTGACCGCCTGGTCCCCGCTGGGCCAGTCCCCGGACGGCACCTGGTCGGCAACCACGCCGTACCCGCCGTACAGGTCCCGGTCGACCTTCTGCAGCGCGTCCGCGACGCGCAGCTGCGGAAGGACGTCGTCGGTGGTGTCGTCGTCGACCGAGCCGGTGCCCTCGGTCGGCTGCAGCCAGGCGACCAGCGCGGCGTCGCCGGTCGGGGCCGGAGGTGCGTCGGCCGGATCGGCGGTCCACCCCCGGACCACCAGCAGGGCCGGCCCGTCACCGCCGCCGACCGCCAGCGGTGTCACCACCCAGTAGCCGTCCTCGCCGTCGTGCTCCCGGCCGCTCACGAAGACGGTTCCCCGGGTGAGCCAGGTGCCCTCGACGACCACCGGCTGGCCGACCATGTCGCCCGGGAACGGGTCGTCGGGACCCATCGCCTCGTCCAGCGGGATCGGCTCCACGCGGGTGAGGTCGCGCGCCTCGTCGTCCCGCCGCGTCGACCACGCGTCGTACTGCCACACCCCGAGCCCGACGGCGGTGGCGACCAGCACCACGGCCAGCAGGTGGAACCCCCAGTAGCGCGGGGCGAGCAGGCGGGGCAACGGCACGCGGCAACTGTACGGTCCGGCACCGCGCCCGCCCGCGGCCGGGATCCTGCTCGCTATGCGCCGCGTACCGTGCCCGGATCCGTGACCGGACCAGGGCGCGTGGCCCTTGCCGCGCACGCGCGTGACAACTACGGTCGCGGTGCAACAGGCCGTGTGAGGCGGGTCACCCGGCCGTCAGCGAATCGAGTGCTGCATGTCCGCGTCCGCGCCGCTCCCCGGCACCCTCCCCGACACCGTCACCGCGGCCTTCCAGGCCACCGCCCGGATCGACCCGGACGCCGTGGCGATCCGGACCCCGGGCGACGCCGTCACCCTCACCTGGCGTGAGTACGCCGCCCGGGTGCGGCAGGCCGCGGAGGGCCTGCACGCGCTCGGCGTACGCCGGGGGGACACCGTCGGCCTGATGCTCACCAACCGGCCGGAGTTCGCGGTGGTGGACGCCGCGGCCATGCACCTCGGTGCGATCGCCTTCTCGATCTACAACACCTCCTCGCCGGAGCAGATCGAGTACCTCTTCGGCAACGCCGAGAACCGCGTGCTGGTCACCGAGCAGGCCTTCCTCGACGTCGTACGCCGCGCGCAGACGCCGACCGTGGAGCACATCGTCGTCGTGGACGGCGACGCGGAGGGGACCATGTCACTCAAGGAGCTCGAGGCGACCCGGTCCGAGGGCTTCGACTTCGACGCCGCCTGGCAGGCGGTCCAGCCCGACGACGTGCTGACGCTGATCTACACCTCGGGCACGACCGGCCCGCCCAAGGGCGTGCAGCTGACCCACCGCAACATCCTCGCCACCGCGGAGGCCGCCCACCAGGTCGTCGACGTGCGCTTCGGCGACCGGATCACCTCGTTCCTGCCGTCCGCGCACATCGCGGACCGCGCCTCCGCGCAGTACTTCCAGGCGATCCACGGCGTCCAGGTCACCCACATCGCCGACCCGCGCGGCATCGCGGCGGCGCTGCCCGACGCCCGGCCGACGATCTGGTTCGCCGTCCCCCGGGTCTGGGAGAAGATCAAGATGGCGATCGAGGCGAAGATCGCCGCCGAGGAGGACCCCCGCAAGCAGAAGCTCGCCCGCTGGGCGCTGGAGCAGGGCGCCGCCAAGGCGCGGGCCGACCTGGCCGGCACCACGCTGAGCCTGCCGGGGCGCGTGCAGCACGCCGTCGCCGACCGTCTGGTGCTCGCGAAGATCCGTACGACGCTCGGCCTCGACCAGCTCAAGTGGGCGTGGTCCGGCGCGGCCGCGATCGCCCCGGAGACGCTGGAGTTCTTCATGGGCCTGGGCATCGACGTCTGCGAGCTGTGGGGGATGTCCGAGATCAGCGGCGCCGGCACCATCAACCCGCCCGGCCAGGCCAAGGTCGGCAGCGTCGGGCCGCCGCTCCCCGGCGTGGAGGTGAAGCTCGCCGAGGACGGCGAGCTGCTGGTCCGCGGCGCCCTGGTGATGCCGGGCTACCGCAAGGACCCCGGCAAGACCGCGGAGACGATCGACGCCGAGGGCTGGCTGCACACCGGCGACATCGCCACCATCGACGGCGACGGCTACGTCACGATCGTGGACCGCAAGAAGGAGCTGATCATCAACCAGGGCGGGAAGAACATGTCCCCGTCCAACATCGAGAACACGCTCAAGGTGAGCACGCCGCTGGCCTCCGCGATCACCGTCATCGGGGACGGGCGTCCCTACAACGTGGCACTGGTGACGCTCGACCCGGACGCCGCCGCGGCGTACGCCGAGAAGGCCGGGGTGCCCGCCGACCCCGAGCAGCTGGCCACGGACCCGGCCGTGATCGCGGCGGTCCAGGCCGGGATCGACGCCGGCAACGCCAAGCTGTCGCGCGTCGAGCAGGTGAAGAAGTTCGAGATCGTGCCGACGTTCTGGATGCCGGGCGGCGACGAGCTCACCCCGACCCTCAAGCTCAAGCGGCGCCCGATCGCGGAGAAGTACGCCGCCACCATCGACCGCCTCTACGCCGGATAGTCCCAAACGTTCGGGCTGCCGATCGCCACGAGCCACCCGAATGTTGGGGAGTATCCCGAACGGCGCCGGTCAGCAGGTCTTGTCGACGTCGTCGACGAATGTCTTGACGTCGGTGAGGAGGGTGCCCACGGCGGTGGCGAGGGCACCCAGCGTCGCGACGCCGGGCTGGTCCTGCGCCGCGGTCACGCTGGTCTCCAGCGTGGACAGGTCCGCGTCGATCGCGTCGACCTCGTCGGCGTACTCGTCCTTGGCGTCCTCCTTGACCGCGGAGAAGGCGTCCTTGATCTTGCCGACCTGGTCCTGGACCGCCCCGGCGCCGTCGCTGGTGACGTTGACGTCCTTGAGGTCGGCGATCGAGGACTTCAGGTCGCCGATGGACGAGCAGACCGCGGGTTCGTCCTTGCCGCTGTCCGAGCAGCCGGCCAGCGCACCGGCAAGCAGGAGGACGGAGGCTGCCACGGCGGCGAGGTGTCGTCTCATGCCGACCAGCATCCCGACGGCTCACGGCGGGCGGGAGGGGCGAAGGTCCCCCGAGGAAGGACGACCGGCGGACGGGAGCATGCTCAGGAGAGCGTGGTGGAGCCTAGGGGACTCGAACCCCTAACCCCCTGCTTGCAAAGCAGGTGCGCTACCAATTGCGCCAAGGCCCCGGAAAGCACCGCGGGCGGCTCGAAGGCCGCCCGGGGAGTGTCAGGAAGACTTGGAGACGTCGTCCGTGGCCGAGGCCCAGAGCGCCTGCTCCTTGCGGGACTCCGCCATCTTCTTCTGGGCGAACACGGCGCCGGCGGCGGCGAGGGCGATCAGGAGCAGCTTCTTCATGGGGATCCCCTTCGTACGTGGGTCGTGCTGGGTCGGTGGGCCTAGGAGGACTTGAACCTCCGACCTCTTCCTTATCAGGGAAGCGCTCTAACCGTCTGAGCTATAGGCCCGGGGTGGTGACCACGTGGGTCAACCGACGGGGAAGATTACCCCACCCGCGAGGGCGGCGACAAAACGGGGCTGCCCGCTCAGCGCTCGTCCTCGGCGAGGGTGACCTCGATGCCCCCGAGCAGGGCCGCCGCCATGTTGTAGAGGAACGCCCCGAGCGTGGCCATCGCGGTGAGCAGGATGACGTCGATCACCGCGACGAGCATGGTGAAGCCGAGGACCCGGGAGGTGCCGAGGTAGTTCTCCACGTCGAAGTTCGTGGTGTCCTCGCCGCCGATGACGTCGCGCACCATCTGGTTCACCGAGTCCCAGACACCGGCGGCACCGAGCACGCTCCACACGATCGTCACCGCGACCACGGTGACGATGCCGAAGGCCACCGACAGCAGGAACGAGGTCTTCATGACCGACCAGGGGTCGATCCGGGTCAGCCGGAGCCGGGCCCGACGAGGACGACGCCCACCGGAGGTCCGGGCCGCCTTCTCGGCGGCCTTGCGGGACTCGGGGTTGGCGCTGGCCTTGTGCTCATCGGTCGCCGTCGTGATGGCGCCACCGATGCGCTGGGCAATGGTGGCCGGCTTCGAGCTGTCGGACATCAGGCGTCACCTTCCGGGGTCGGGTCGCCCTCGATTGTTGCATCCCCGGCCGATTCGTCCGATTCGGCGGCGGAGGTCGAGCTGTCGCCGGCCACCACGGACTCGCCGACGGTGCCCTCCTCGGTGGCCTCCTCGACCGGCGGCTCGTCGGTCTCCTTGGCCTCGACGGAGCGGGCGACCACGGCCACGGCGTCGCCGGCCTTGGGCGTCACGAACTTCACGCCCATCGTCGAGCGTCCGGTCGGGCGGAAGTCGGCGTTGATCGGGCTGCGCACGACCTGGCCGCCGTTGGTGATCGACAGCACCTCGTCACCCTCCTCCACGATGAACGCGCCGACGAGGCCGCCGCGGTCCTCGTTGGTCAGCGCCATCGCCTTGATGCCCAGGCCGCCGCGCGACTGCAGGCGGTAGTCGGTGATCCGCGACCGCTTGGCGAAGCCACCGTCGGTGATGGTGAAGACGTACTGCGGCTTCACCTCCGGCGGCAGCTCGGCCTCCACCGCCGCGTCCGAGGGAGCCTCCCCGGCGGCAGCCTCCTCCGCGGCCTCCTCGGCCGCGATCTGGGCGGCCCGGATGACCGACATCGACAGCAGCGAGTCGCCGTCGCGGAACTTCATGCCGGCCACGCCCGAGGTGGCGCGGCCCATCGGCCGCAGCTGGGTGTCGTCGGCACGGAACCGGATGGCCTGCCCCTTGCGGGAGACCAGCAGGATGTCGTCGTCGGCGTTGACCAGCTCGGCACCGATCAGCTCGTCGTCGTCCTCGCGGAAGTTGATCGCGATGACGCCGGCCTGGCGCGGGCTGTTGTAGTCGCCGAGCCGGGTCTTCTTCACCAGCCCGTTGCGGGTCGCCAGCACGAGGTACGGCGCCTGCTCGTAGTCGCGGATCGCCAGCACCTGGGCGATGGACTCGTCCGGCTGGAACGACAGCAGCCCGGCCACGTGACCGCCCTTGGCGTCGCGCTGCGCCTCGGGCAGGTTGTAGGCCTTGGTCCGGTAGACCCGGCCGGCGGTGGTGAAGAACAGCAGCCAGTGGTGGTTGGACGTGGCGATGAAGTGCTCGACGACGTCGTCGCCGCGCAGCGTCGCGCCGCGCACGCCCTTCCCGCCGCGCTTCTGCGTGCGGTACTGGTCGGCGCGGGTGCGCTTGGCGTAGCCGCCGCGGGTGATCGAGACGACGAGGTCCTCGTCGGGGATGAGGTCCTCCATCGAGAGGTCGCCGTCCGCCGCGATGATCTGGGTACGCCGCGCGTCGCCGTACTTCTCGACGATCTCGGCGAGCTCGTCGGCGACGATCTGCCGCTGGCGCAGCTCGTTGGCGAGGATGTCCTCGAGGTCGGCGATGACCGCCTCGAGGCGGGCCAGCTCGTCGATGATCTTCTGGCGCTCGAGGGCGGCCAGCCGACGCAGCTGCATGTCGAGGATGGCGCGGGCCTGGACCTCGTCGATGTCGAGCAGCGCCATCAGGCCGCCGCGCGCCTCGTCGACGTCGGGGGAGCGGCGGATCAGCGCGATGACCTCGTCGAGCATGTCGAGCGCCTTGACCAGGCCGCGGTAGATGTGGGCCTGCGCGCTCGGCCTCGCGCGAGGCGGAAGCGGGTACGCCGCTGGATGACCTCGATCTGGTGGGTGACCCAGTTGGAGATGAACTGGTCGATGGTCAGCGTGCGCGGCACACCGTCGACCAGGGCCAGCATGTTGGCGCTGAAGTTGGTCTGCAGCTCGGTGTGCTTGAGCAGGTTGTTGAGCACGACCCGGGCAACGGCGTCGCGGCGGAGCACGACGACCAGACGCTGGCCGGTGCGGCCGGAGGAGTCGTCGCGGACGTCGGAGATGCCCTGGACCTTGCCGTTGTCGGCGAGCTCGGCGATCTTCAGCGCGAGGTTGTCCGGGTTGACCATGTAGGGGAGCTCGGTGATCGCCAGGCAGGTGCGGCCCTTGGCGTCCTCGTCGATCTCGATGACCGCGCGCTGGGTGACCGAGCCGCGGCCGGTGCGGTAGGCCTGCTCGATGCCGTCGCGGCCCACGATGAGCGCGCCGTTGGGGAAGTCGGGGCCCTTGATCCGCTCGACCAGGGCGTCCTGCAGCTCCTCGCGGGTGGCGTCGGGGTGCTCCAGGGCCCAGCGCGCACCCTCGGCGACCTCGCGGAGGTTGTGCGGCGGGATGTTGGTGGCCATGCCGACCGCGATGCCGGCCGAGCCGTTGACCAGCAGGTTGGGGTAGCGCGACGGCAGCACCGTCGGCTCCTGCGAGCGCCCGTCGTAGTTGGGCTGGAAGTCGACGGTGTCCTCGTGGATGTCGCGGACCATCTCGAGCGCCAGCGGCGCCATCCGGCACTCGGTGTACCGCATGGCGGCGGCCGAGTCGTTGCCCGGCGAGCCGAAGTTGCCCTGGCCGTGGACCAGCGGCGCACGCATCACCCACGGCTGCGCGAGGCGCACCAGGGTGTCGTAGATCGCGGTGTCGCCGTGCGGGTGGTACTGACCCATCACGTCACCGACGACGCGCGAGCACTTGGAGAAGCCGCGGTCGGGGCGGTAGCCGCCGTCGTACATCGCGTAGAGCACCCGGCGGTGCACCGGCTTGAGCCCGTCGCGTACGTCGGGCAGCGCGCGGCCGACGATGACCGCCATCGCGTAGTCGATGTACGCGCGCTGCATCGAGGTCTGCAGCTCGATCGGCTCGATCCGGCCGCCGGGGCCGGGGTCGGTCCCGCCGGTGTTGTCCGTGGGGGTCTCAGTCACGTGTCAGGACTCTCTCTGGGTGTCTCTGGTCTGCTCTACGGCTATCTAGGAATCTCGTTAGACTTCTAGATATCGAGGAAGCGGACGTCCTTGGCGTTGCGCTGGATGAAGGAGCGGCGCTGCTCGACGTCCTCGCCCATCAGGACCGAGAAGATCTCGTCCGCCTGGGCCGCGTCGTCCAGCGTGACCTGCAGCATCAGCCGCTGCTGGGGGTTCATCGTCGTCTCCCACAGCTCCTCGGCGTTCATCTCGCCCAGACCCTTGTAGCGCTGGACCGGGTTCTCCTTGGGCAGCTTCTTGCCCTGCTCGAGGCCGTCGCGCATGAGCAGGTCGCGCTCGGAGTCGGAGTAGACGAACTCGTGCTCGGCCGGCTTGTTCCACCGGATCCGGTAGAGCGGCGGCTGCGCCATGTAGACGTAGCCGTGCTCGATCAGCGGCTTCATGAACCGGAACAGCAGGGTGAGCAGCAGCGTGTTGATGTGGTGGCCGTCGACGTCGGCGTCGGCCATCAGCACGACCTTGTGGTAGCGCAGCTTGTCGAGGCTGAACTCCTCGTGGATGCCGGTGCCGAGCGCCGAGATGATCGCCTGGACCTCCTGGTTGCCCAGGACCTTGTCGATGCGCGCCTTCTCGACGTTCAGGATCTTGCCGCGGATCGGCAGGATCGCCTGCACGCGCGGGTCGCGGCCCTGGCGGGCGGAGCCGCCGGCGGAGTCACCCTCGACGATGAAGACCTCGCACTCGGCGGGGTTGGTCGACTGGCAGTCCGACAGCTTGCCGGGCAGGCCGCCACCGCCGAGCAGACCCTTGCGGCTGCGGGCCAGGTCGCGCGCCTTGCGGGCGGCCATCCGCGCCTGCGAGGCGGCCTGCGCCTTGCGGACGATGTCGCGTCCCTCGGCGGGGTTCTGCTCGAGCCAGGCACCGAGCCGGTCGTTGACCACGCGCTGCACGAAGCCCTTGGCCTCGGTGTTGCCGAGCTTGGTCTTGGTCTGGCCCTCGAACTGCGGCTCGCCGAGCTTGATCGAGATGATCGCGGTGAGGCCCTCGCGGATGTCGTCGCCGGAGACCCGGTCCTCGCGCTTCTTGATCAGGCCCCACTCCTCGCCCCAGTGGTTGACCAGGGAGGTCAGCGCCGACCGGAAGCCCTCCTCGTGGGTGCCGCCCTCGTGGGTGTTGATGTTGTTCGCGAAGGTGTGCACCGACTCGGTGTAGGAGGTGTTCCACTGCATCGCCATCTCGAGCGACATGTGGTTGTTGGCCTCGTCGGGGCTGTCGGCCTCGAAGTTGATGACCGTCGGGTTGGCCTTGTCCTTGCGGCGGTTGAGGTGCTCGACGTAGTCGACGAGACCGCGCTCGTACTTGAAGGTGCGCTCGATCCCGCCCGTCTCGGACCGGTGGATCGCGTCGGTCGAGGCCTGGTCGACGTCCTTGGCCACGGTGTCGTCCTCGACGGCGTCGGCGACGCCGTCGGCGGAGGGACGCTCGTCGCGGATCACGATCTCGAGGCCCTTGTTGAGGAAGGCCATCTCACGGATCCGGTGGGTGATCGTCTCGAGGGAGTACGTCGTGGTCTCGAAGATCTCGTCGCTGGCCCAGTAGCGGACGGTGGTGCCGGTGCCCTCGCCCGGCTCCAGCGCGCGCACCTGCTCGAGCGGACCGTCGGGGTCGCCGAGCTGGAAGGACTGGGTCCACAGGTGCCCGCGGTTCTTGACCTCGACGACCAGGCGCGAGGAGAGCGCGTTGACCACGGAGACGCCGACGCCGTGCAGGCCGCCGGACACCTTGTAGCCGCCGCCGCCGAACTTGCCGCCGGCGTGCAGCATGGTCAGCGCCATGGTGACCGCCGGCATCTCCTGCCCGGGCGCGGTGTCGGTGGGGATGCCGCGGCCGTTGTCCTCGACCTGCACGCTGCCGTCGGCAGCGAGCGTCAGCACGATGCGGTCGCAGTAGCCGGCCAGGGCCTCGTCGACCGCGTTGTCCACGATCTCCCAGATCAGGTGGTGCAGGCCGCGCTCACCGGTCGAGCCGATGTACATGCCCGGGCGCTTGCGCACCGCCTCGAGTCCCTCGAGGACCGTGATCGCGGAGGCGTCGTACGTCGAGCCCTCTTCGGGCCGGGTGTTCGACCCGGAAACAAGCTCGGTGGGGGTGCTCTCGGACTGCTGGGCGACCTCGTCGTGTTCCGGCACGCGGACCTCTTCTGTTGGGCTGTGACATGCAGAAGGTCGCGGCTTCTGCGAGCGAGCGACCCAATGGCCCATATTACCCGTCAGGTGCCCGGAATCCACGGCACGACCCCGGGAACCGGGGGATCAGGCGGCGAAATGTGTCGATTCCCGCCGTTCAGCGGCCGCTAGCGCGGCCGCACGGGGGGTCGGATGGGTCCCCATACGTCCGTGAGGCCCGCAGATCGGCAGATCGGTGGGCCCGGGCTCAGCCGTAGGTGTCGCGCGGTCCGCGGCCGTCGCGGGAGCTGAGCCGGCCCTTCTTCCAGTGCGGGAGGTTGGGTCCCTCGACCTCGATCAGGGTCACCGACCCGTGCCCGAGCTCCTCGTTCAGCCGCCGGACCAGGGTGGGCGCGAGCATCCTCAGCTGGGTGGCCCAGGCCGTGGAGTCCGTGCGGACGACGAGCTTCCCGTCGTCGTACGACGTGGGGGTGCAGTGCTGGGCGACCTCGTCGCCGACGATCTCCGGCCAGCGGCCGAAGACCCCGTGCACGCGGAGGTCCATCGCCCAGCCCTGGTCGGCGACCAGCCGGCCGAGCGTGGTGTCGATCGTCTGGCGGGTCGCGCTCGTCGGGGTGGGCACCGGAGCCCTTGCGCCGGCTGCGGGTCTGGTCGCCGGGGATCTTCCGCCGGGGCTTCTTCCGCGGCGCGCTGCGTGCGGCGCCGGCGATCGACTTGGCCAGGGACCGCGCGAGGTCGAGCCCGGTGTCGTCGTGGTCGGGGTCGGTCCAGAAGTCGCCGCCCTCGGGACCGGGCTCGGCGTTGGGCTCGTCGGTCGGCTCCTCCGTGCGCCGGCCGTCGCTCACTCGTCACGGCGTACCTCCCCGTCGGCGACGACGAACCGGGTGCCGGCCAGGGCCGCGGGCACGTCGTCGGCCACCGCCGCGGTGACCAGCACCTGCTCCGCACCGGCGACGAGGTCCGCGAGCTGGCGCGCGCCGCTCGCCGTCGAGCTCGGCGAACACGTCGTCGAGGATGAGGATCGGGTCGTCGCCGTCGCTGCGCAGCAGGTCGTACGACGCCAGCTTGAGCGCCAGCGCGAACGACCAGGACTCGCCGTGGGAGGCGTAGCCCTTCACCGGCAACCGGGCCTGGTCGGTGCCGAGGGTGAGCACGAGGTCGTCGCGGTGCGGACCCACCAGGGAGATGCCGCGGTCGAGCTCGTCGTTGCGGCGGCGCTCGACCTCGGCGAGCAGCAGCCCGGCCAGGGCCGTGCGTTCGCGCGGTGGCGCCCGCCGCGTCACCCGAGGTCCAGCGAGGGCTTGTAGGAGATGTCGGCGTCGTCGCGCGAGGCGCCGCGGGCCACGGTCTCGTACGCCTTCCCGACGTACGGCCGCAGCTCCTCGACCAGGCGGAGCCGCTCGGCGAGCAGCTCGCCACCGACCCGGGCCAGGTGCTCGTCCCACACGGACAGCGTCGAGAGGGCGCCCTCCTGGGAGGACGATCCGCGGCGCGCGGCGCCCGGCGGTCTTGAGCAGCGAGTTGCGCTGCTTGAGGATCCGGTCGTAGTCCGAGCGCACCGCCGGCCAGCCGCGGCGCGCGCAGCACCAGCAGGTCGTCGAGGAACCGCCGCCGGTCCGAGGGGTCGCCCTTGACCAGGGTCAGGTCCTCCGGGCTGAAGATCACCGTCCGGACCAGGCCGAGCAGCTCGCGGGCGCGGGGGAGGGGGGAGCGGTTGATGCGGGCGCGGTTCGACTTCCCGGGGTTGATCTCCACCTCGAGCACCGCCGTACGCCCGTCGCGCACGATCGCGGCCCGCACCAGCGCCTGGTCCGCACCGGCGCGCACCAGCGGCGCCTCGGAGGCGACCCGGTGCGAGGAGAGCCGCGCCAGGTAGTCGATCGCCTCGACGAGGTTGGTCTTGCCCTGCCCGTTGCGCCCGATGAAGGCGTTCACGCCCGGTCCGAGGGGTACGTCGATGTCGGCGTACGAACGGAAGTCGTGCAGGGTCAGATGCGCAACGTGCACCGGGGTCCTAGTCGGTCGGCGCGTCCCCGCCGGGCGGGGGGCTGGTGTGCACGGCGTGGCCGCCGAACTGGTTGCGCATCGCCGCGACGGCCTTCATCGCGGGGGAGTCGTCCTGGCGGGAGACGAACCGGGCGTAGAGCGCGGCCGTGATCGCCGGGGTCGGGACGGCGTGCTCGATGCCGGCCTCGACGGTCCAGCGGCCCTCGCCGGAGTCCTCGGCGTAGCCGCGGATCTTCGACAGGTCCGGGTCCTCGTCCAGCGCGGCGACGAGCAGGTCGAGCAGCCAGGAGCGGATGACCGTGCCCTCGCGCCAGGAGCGGAAGACCTCGGTGACGTTGTCGACGAGGTCGGCCTTCTCGAGCAGCTCCCAGCCCTCGGCGTAGGCCTGCATGATGGCGTACTCGATGCCGTTGTGGACCATCTTCGAGAAGTGGCCGGAGCCGACGGCGCCGGCGTGCACCGAGCCGAGCTCGCCCTCGGGCTTGAGCGCGTCGAAGGCCGGCTGCACCTTCGCGACGTTCGCGGCGTCGCCGCCGTACATCAGGGCGTAGCCGTTCTCCAGGCCCCAGACTCCGCCGGAGACTCCGCAGTCGACGAAGCCGACCTTCTTCTTCTCCAGCAGGGCGGCGTGCTCCTGGTCGTCGGTCCAGCGGGAGTTGCCGCCGTCGACGACCACGTCGCCCTCGCCGAGCAGCTCGCCGAGCTCCTTGACCGTCGCCCGGGTCGGGTCGCCGGCCGGGACCATCACCCACACGACCTTCGGGCTGGGCAGCTTCTCGACGAGCTCCTCGAGGGACGCGACGTCGCTCACCTCGGGGTTGCGGTCGAAGCCGACGACGGTGTGGCCGGCGCGGCGCAGGCGCTCACGCATGTTGCCACCCATCTTGCCGAGGCCGATGAGTCCGATCTCCATGGTTGCCCTCCTGGTCGCGGTCACTGCCGATGACGCTGCGTCACAACGTTAGGCGGTTCGGCGAGGGGCAACCACCAGGGCCCCGGGAGCGGGTCAGGACAGCAGGCGACGCGGCATCAGCAGGTAGCGGAAGCCGCTCGCCTCGCCGTCCACGCCGTCACCCGACGTACCGCTCATCACCACCGGCTTCGAGGCCTGGGTGAACGCCAGCTCGACGACCGGCTCCTCGATCGCGCTGAGCCCGTCGAGCAGGAACTGCGGGTTGAAGCCCGTGGTGATGTCCTCGCCGTCGATGGTCGCCTCGATCGACTCGCTGGCCTGGGCCTCGTCGCCCGAGCCGGCGTCGAGGGTGAGCACGCCGTCGCTGAACGCCAGCTGCACCGCGGTGTTGCGCTCCGCGACGAGGGAGACGCGCTTGACCGACTCGATCAGCGCGGCCTTGTCGACGGTGGCCACGGTCTGGTGCTCGTTGGGGAACAGGCTGCGGACCTTGGGGAACTCGCCGTCCAGGAGCCGGGTGGTCGTCCGGCGTACGCCGCCGGGCGCCGCGCCCTCGAAGCCGATGATGCCGTCGCCCGCGCCGCTGGCGGCCAGCGCGATGGTGACCTCGCTGCCGGAGGTGAGCGACTTGGCGGTGTCGGCCAGGACCTTGGCAGGGACCAGCGCGGCCACGCTCTCGTCGGGGGTGCGCGGGCTCCAGCCGAGCTCGCGCTGCGAGAGGCGGAAGCGGTCCGTGGCCAGCAGCGAGATCGTCGAGCCGTCGATCTCGATCCGGACACCGGTGAGCACCGGGAGCATGTCGTCGCGCCCGGCCGCGGTGACGGCCTGGGCGACCGCGTGCGCGAACACGTCGCTCTGCACGGTGCCGGTCGCGGTCGGCATGTCCGGCAGCGAGGGGTAGTCCTCGACCGGCATCGTCTGGAGGCTGAACCGGGCGGAGCCGCAGGTCAGCGAGACGCGGGCGCCGTCGATCACCATCTCCACGGGCTTGTTCGGCAGGCTGCGGCAGATGTCGGCGAGCAGCCGGCCGCTGACCAGCGCCTTGCCCTCGTCGGCCACCTCCGCGGTCAGCGTGGCCCGGGCGGAGGTCTCGTAGTCGAAGGTCGACAGCACCAGGCCCTCGTGGCTGGCCTCGATGAGGAGGCCGGCGAGCACGGGGACGCTGGGCCGGACCGGAAGGCTGCGAGCAGCCCAGGCGACGGCATCGGCGAGCGCATCACGCTCGACGCGGAACTTCACGGTGTTGTCCTCCGGGTACGGCGGTCGTGGGAGAGCCGATCGGCTCGAACCACAAGTCTGGACTGAGCATCCTGCCACGGCTGTGAGGGACGCGGGGAGGTCCCGGGTGTTTTGTGATCCCGGGTCGGAGCGGCCCGGCGCGGTTGTCCCCAGGCAGGCCGCTCGCAGGGAGTTGCTGGGCATTCGGAGTCAATTACAGGTTCCATCGTTGTCATAGGGTCGGTGGAAACTGTGGACAACTCGCATCGGTGCTGGTCAGTGCCGATTTCCGAGTGCACACGGGCTGTGCACTCGACGGCGCGGTCAACCTGGTGCCGGCTGTGTACGACGGCCGGCCGTCGTGGGGTTCGTCCCGCGTCGTCCACAGGCTGTCCCCGACCGATCCCGAGATCCGGGGCCCTTCGTCCACAACAAGTTTTCGTGGAATTCGGGCCGGGTCCTGGCTGGACCACCCGGGGTCAGCCGTCGGTGTCAGCTCTGGCGGGCCTGCATCTTGATGCGGTTGGTGAGCTCGGAGACCTGGTTGAAGACCGAGCGCCGCTCCGCGAGCAGCTGGTTGATCTTGCGGTCGGCGTACATCACCGTCGTGTGGTCGCGGTTGCCGAACTGCGCGCCGATCTTGGGCAGCGACAGGTCGGTGAGCTCGCGGCAGAGGTACATCGCGATCTGCCGGCCCTGCACCAGGTGCCGGCCGCGGCTGGGCCCGGTGAGGTCCTCGATCGAGACACCGAAGTACGCCGCGGTCTGCGCGATGATCGCGGCCGCGGTGATCTCGGGCTCGCCGCCCTCGGGGATGAGGTCCTTGAGCACGATCTCGGCCAGGGTCAGGTCGACCTCCTGGCGGTTGAGGCTGGCGAACGCGGTGACCCGGATCAGCGCACCCTCGAGCTCGCGGATGTTGGTCTGGATCTTGCTGGCGATGAACTCCAGCACCTCCGGCGGCGCGGTCATCCGCTCGATCGCGGCCTTCTTGCGGAGGATCGCGATGCGGGTCTCGAGGTCCGGCGGCTGGACGTCGGTGATCAGGCCCCACTCGAACCGGCTGCGCAGGCGGTCCTCGAGCTGGTCGAGGCGCTTGGGGGCGCGGTCGGAGGTGAGCACGATCTGCTTGTTGGCGTTGTGCAGCGCGTTGAAGGTGTGGAAGAACTCCTCCTGCGTCTGCGTCTTGCCCTCGAGGAACTGGATGTCGTCGATGAGGAGTACGTCGACCTCGCGGTAGCGCCGCTGGAAGGTCTCCGGGCGCTTGTCCTTGATCGCGTTGATGAACTCGTTGGTGAACTCCTCGCTGGAGACGTACCTCACCTTGGCCCCGCGGTAGAGCGACCGGACGTAGTGACCGATGGCGTGCAGCAGGTGCGTCTTGCCGAGGCCGGAGTCGCCGTACACGAGCAGCGGGTTGTACGCCTTGCCCGGCGCCTCGGCCACCGCGACCGCTGCCGCGTGCGGGAAGCGGTTGGACGAGCCGATGACGAAGCTCTCGAAGATGTACTTGGGGTTGAGACGCGTCTCGAGGGCGCTGGGTACGTCCTGGGGCGGCGACGCCGGCAATTGAGGCGACATGTCGACAAGTTGATTTGGCGATTCATGGTCACGCGGCCGCGGTCGAGGCCGTGCTCGCCGCGGCCGTGCTGGTCGGTCCGCTGGTCGAGGTCCATCCGACGGTCGATGCCGGTGGTCGATCCCCTGACCCATCCGGGAGCCAGCTGCCGATCGGCCTCGGGCTCGTCGACCACGCCGCCGTCGAGCTGGGGGTTGACCGTGACGGCGATCCGGATCTGCTGGCCGAAGGCGAAGGTGAGCGAGTCCTCGAGGCGGGTGCGCAGCCGGCCCTCGAGCTGGGCCCGGGTGAAGTCGTTGGGCACCGCGATGATCGCGGTGTGCTCGTGGAGCGTCACCGGCTCGCTGGTGCGCAGCCAGGCACGGTGGTTGGGCTGCAGGTCGTTGACCAGGGTGTGCCAGACCTCGTTGAGGTCGGCTCCCGTCGGTGCTCCCCCGTGTCGGGCGCCACCCTGGTGGGTTCCGCCCTGGGCTCCGTCGGTGTTGTCCACGCAGGTTCTCCCGCTCAGTTCGTTCGTGCGGCGGAGGCCTGCTGCCGTACCGCCAGGTGGTCCACAACTTTGTCCACAGGTTGTGAACGCCGGGCCTTCCTGTGGAGAACCCGCTCCCGAGTGGACCACCGACACCGGATTCTGAAGCGTTTCCGCAGTTCAGAGGGTCTTTTCGGACCAATGTGACCGGGGTCACATCTCATCGACTGCGGGGCGAATTCGGGGGTGGCGGGGAACCTCGGAGCAGCGAAGGTAACAAGCGGAGGGCGCCAGGATCAACCCGTCATCCACAGGTTGAGGGTCGGTCGGTTTGACCCTGTTCGAGCGCAGCGCGTACCGTAACTAGGTCGCACCCGGTGTCGACCGGTGCCGCATGTCCACGAAGTCCCCTATCCGGGGTCGTGCGTGGGTGGGCGGTGCCAGCCGAAATGCTGCCCCTCACCTCGGGCACCGGGCGTGGGCATCCCTGAAATGACGATCTGATCCTGCATCGGAGACAACTGCCGTGAGCAAGCGTACGTACCAGCCGAACAACCGTCGCCGTCACAAGGTGCACGGTTTCCGCCTGCGCATGCGCACCCGCGCCGGCCGCTCCATCCTGTCCTCGCGCCGCCGCAAGGGTCGCAGCAAGCTCGCCGTCTGAGCCGCTGCGGATCCGCGCGGCTGTGCTGCCCCGGGAGCATCGGCTCACCTCGAGTGACGGCTTCCGTCTGGCCACCCGCCAGGGCCGCCGCGCCGGCTGCTCCACCCTCGTCGTCCACCTCGGACGCGCCGAGGACGGCCAGCCGGCCCGTGTCGGGTTCGTAGTGAGCAAGGCGGTGGGCAATGCTGTGGTCCGCAATCGCGTGAAGCGCCGACTTCGACACCTGGCCCGGGAGCACATGCCGTCGCTCCCGGGCTCTGCTGTGCTCGTGGTCCGTGCCCTGCCGCCCGCCGCCGACGCTTCCTTCGAGGAACTCCGCGCCGACCTTGCCCGTTGTCTGGGGCGGGTGTCGGCGTGAAGTACCCCCTCATCTGGTTCCTCAAGGCCTATCGCCTGCTGATCAGTCCGCTCTACGGCCAGGTCTGTCGCTACCACCCCAGCTGCTCGGCGTACGCGCTCGAGGCGGTCACGGTGCATGGCAGCATCCGTGGCAGCTGGCTCGCCGTACGCCGCCTGGCTCGTTGCCACCCGTGGGCGGCCGGCGGCTACGACCCCGTTCCGTCCCGCACGACCCCGACTCGAGGAGTCTGAGTGTCCTTCTTCGGTGCCATCGGCAGCTTCATCATGCAGCCGCTGTACTACGTCATCTCGGTCGTGCTGGTGGGCTGGCACGAGGTGTGGAGCCAGGTCCTCCCGCCGGAGTCCGGCGCCGCGTGGGCGCTGTCGATCGTGGGCCTGACGCTGGTCATCCGCGCCGCGCTGATCCCGCTGTTCGTCAAGCAGATCAAGTCCTCGCGCAACATGCAGATGCTGCAGCCCAAGGTGAAGGAGCTGCAGAAGAAGTACGGCCACGACCGTGAGCGCCTGGCCGCAGGAGACGATGGCGCTCTACAAGGAGGCCGGGACCAACCCGTTCGCCTCCTGCCTGCCGATCCTGCTGCAGATGCCGATCTTCCTGGCGCTGTTCCGGCTGCTCGACCAGGCCGCGAAGAACGAGGCACGGCGCACGGCGTCCTCACCGCGCACCCAGGCGAGCAGTTCGCCGACGCGGAGCTGTTCGGGGTGCCGATCTCGAAGACCTTCCTCACCGCCGACGGCGACATCGGGGTGCAGGTCATGGCGCTGGTCCTGGTGACGGCCATGCTGGTGACCACGTTCCTGACGCAGCGCCAGCTGATGACCAAGAACATGCCCGATTCCGCGATGACCGGGCCGTACGCCCAGCAGCAGAAGATGCTGCTCTACGTCCTCCCGGTGGTCTTCGCCGTCGGTGGTGTCGCGTTCCCGATCGGTGTCCTCATCTACTGGACCGTCTCGAACCTCTGGACCATGGGCCAGCAGTTCTACGTCATCCGCCGCAACCCGGCCCCGGGTACGCCGGCCGCGGCGGCCAAGGCCGAGCGTGACGCGCACAAGGCAGCCCGGCACGGGCTCCCCGCGGTGCCGGCCGCCGAGACGGTCGTCGCGCGAGGTCGTCGAGGAGGAGCCCAAGGCGCCGCCGCGACAGCAGCCCAAGAAGCAGACGCGCAGCCAGCGGCAGAAGAAGCAACCGCCGAAGAAGCGTCCCTGACCATCCACACCCGCAGCACAAGGAGAATCTCGTGAGCGAGGAATCGAACCCCGCGACCGACCGTCTGTCCCGCGTCCAGCGTCTCGAGCAGGAGGGCGACATTGCCGCCGACTACCTCGAGGAGCTGCTGGACATCGCGGACCTCGACGGCGACCTGGACATGGACGTGGAGGGTGACCGCGCGGCGGTCTCGATCCTCGGCGGCGAGCTCGACCAGCTGATCGGCCCGCGAGGCGAGGTCCTCGAGGCCCTGCAGGAGCTGACCCGCCTGGCCGTCTACCGCGAGACCGGCGAGCGCTCGCGCCTGATGCTGGACATCGGTGGCCACCGTGCCGCCCAGCGCGAGGCCCTGGTGAAGCTGGCCGAGGAGACGGTCGCCGCCGTGAAGTCGTCGGGTGAGCCGGTGTCGCTGGACCCGATGTCGCCGTTCGAGCGCAAGGTCGTCCACGACGCCGTGGCCGCGGGTGGGTGCACCTCCGAGTCCGAGGGCGTCGAGCCCCGTCGGTACGTCGTCGTCCTGCCGGGCTGAGCGACATGCCCGGTGACGAGGCGGGCGCCGGTCGCCCGCCTCACCCCCCTGTTTCACGTGAAACACCCTCCCTGCCCCCGGAGACTCCCGCGGTGGCCGGGAGGGTGTTCTCGTCGGAGCGCCTGCCGCTGATCACGGCGTACGCCGCGTCCCTGTCCGACGCGGGCGTGGTCCGCGGCCTGATCGGCCCTCGTGAGGTCCCCCGTCTGTGGGAGCGCCACCTGCTCAACTGTGCCGTCCTCGGCGAGGCCGTGCCCGAGGGGCGTCGAGGTCTGCGACATCGGGTCTGGTGCCGGGCTCCCCGGGCTCGTCCTGGCGATCGCCCGGCCCGACCTCCGGGTGACGCTGGTCGAGCCGCTGCTGCGCCGGACCACCTACCTGTCCGAGGTCGTCGACGAGCTGGGGCTGGGCAACGTCGAGGTGGTCCGCGGACGGGCCGACGCCCTGCACGGCGAGCGTCGGTTCGACGTCGTCACGTCGCGGGCGGTGGCGCCGCTGGGACGGCTGCTGGAGTGGTCCATGCCGCTGGTCTCCCCCACCGGTGTCCTGCTGGCGATGAAGGGCAGCTCGATCGCCGCCGAGATCGACGAACACGCACCGACCTGGCGACGGCTCGGGTGCGCAACGCCCGAGGTGGTCGAGCTCGGCGCGGAGGTCGTTTCTCCACCGACCTTGGCCGTTCGGGTGGCTTGGGCCGACCCGGGGCAGGTAGGTTGGGGCGTCGCTCGGGCCGCACGCGGTTCCGGCGCCCGATCGACCAAGTCTCGTGGGCGAAAGGCATGACGTGACCGAACCCTTCGAGCCGGCTGGTCCAGTCCCCGATCCAGACTTTTCCACCGGTCCGGACCCCTCCCCTGAGCGTGGTTATCCACAGGACGGGCCAATTCATCCACAGGAGCACCCCCCGGTGGTTTCACGTGAAACATCCGCGCCGACACCGGCGTTCGTCGTGAGAACGGCGGCTGATGTCGCCGCCGCGTCCGCCGGTTTCGGGGACGAGACGACGCCGCTGGCCCGCGCGGCCGAGCATTCGATCCTGGCCCGACAGTCTGCGGGGTCACGCCCCCGGGCGGCTCGACCGGATGCCACCCGGGTCATGGTCGTGGCCAACCAGAAGGGCGGGGTCGGCAAGACGACCACGACCGTGAACCTGGCCGCCGCGCTCAGCCAGCTCGGCCAGCGTGTCCTGGTCATCGACCTCGATCCCCAGGGCAACGCGTCCACCGCGCTGTCCGTGGACCACCGTCGCGGCACGCCGTCGACGTACGACCTGCTGGTGAACGGCGCCACGCTGGAGGAGGTCGCCACCGAGAGCCCCGAGGTCGACGGGCTGATGGTCGTCCCCGCGACGATCGACCTGGCCGGGGCCGAGATCGAGCTGGTGTCGGTGGTGGCCCGTGAGAGCCGGCTGCACAAGGCGATCGTCGCGCACCCGGGCGTGGGCACCGCCGACCGAGGCCGGTGAGGAGCGCTTCGACTACGTGCTCATCGACTGCCCGCCCTCCCTGGGGCTGCTCACCCTGAACGCCCTCGTGGCCGGGGTGGAGATGCTGATCCCGATCCAGGCGGAGTACTACGCCCTCGAGGGACTCGGCCAGCTCCTCGAGACGGTGGAGATGGTCCGCAAGCACCTCAACCAGCGGCTCGAGGTGTCGACCATCCTGATCACGATGTACGACGCCCGCACGCGGCTGGCGGCCGGCGTGGCCCAGGAGGTCCGTGACCACTTCGGCGAGACGGTGCTGAAGACCGCGATCCCGCGGTCGGTCCGGGTCTCGGAGGCTCCGTCGTACGGGCAGACCGTGATGACCTACGACCCGGGGTCCTCCGGGGCTCTGAGCTACCTGGAGGCAGCACGCGAGATGGCAAGCAAGAAGGCAGGCGCATGAACGAGAAGCGACGCGGACTCGGGCGTGGGCTCGGGGCCCTGATCCCGACCGCTCCGGCCGAGGAGGCGCAGGACGGCGCCGACGAGGCCCCCCGGACCTTCTCGGGGACCATCACGGCCCCCGCGCCCTCCTTCGAGGGCAGCGTCGACGTCCCGACCGAGGAGCTCACGGTCGCGGGGGCGTACTTCGCGGAGCTGCGCCTGGCCACGATCACGCCGAACGCCCGGCAGCCGCGCCAGGTCTTCGAGGAGGAGGCGATGGAGGAGCTCGTCTTCTCCATCCGTGAGGTCGGGCTGCTCCAGCCGGTGGTCGTGCGGCGGACCGGTGACGACACCTACGAGCTGATCATGGGTGAGCGCCGGTGGCGCGCCTCCCAGCAGGCCGGTCTGGAGACGATCCCCGCGATCGTGCGCCAGACCGAGGACAACGACATGCTGCGCGACGCGCTGCTGGAGAACCTGCACCGGTCGCAGCTCAACCCGCTGGAAGAGGCGGCTGCCTACTCCCAGATGCTCGAGGACTTCGGCTGCACGCACGAGGAGCTGGCCGGGCGGATCGGGCGCTCCCGGCCGCAGATCAGCAACACGCTGCGCCTGCTCAAGCTCTCCCCGGCCGTGCAGCGCCGGGTGGCCGCCGGCGTGCTCTCGGCCGGCCACGCCCGCTCGCTGCTCGCCGTCGAGAACGCCGAGATCCAGGACCGCCTGGCCCAGCGCGTCGTCGCCGAGGGCATCAGCGTGCGCGCTCTCGAGGAGATCGTCGCCGTCGGTGACCACGGCTCGGACCAGCAGCGCCAGGTGCGCCGCAAGCCGACCGCGCCCGGCCTGGTCGACCTCGCCGACCGGCTCTCCGACCGGCTGGAGACGCGGGTGAAGGTCGACCTCGGCAAGGCCAAGGGCAAGATCACCGTCGAGTTCGCCTCGATGGACGACCTGCGTCGCATCGTCGACATCATGGACCCGCGCAATCGCATGGACCGGCCGATCTGACGACCTGTCAACTTAGCGATACATCGCTTTGTCGACAAATCGATGAGACGGCCGACTGACCACGTGAAACATGCGCTTACCTCACGAAACTTCGCGAGGTAAGCGGTGGTTTCACTAGGTACCTAGTGAAACCGAGCCGCGCTCAGCCGCGCTTCTTGGCGGCCTTGGCCCGAGCCTTCTTCGCCCGCTTCTCGCGCGCTCGCGCTTCTCGGCCGCGTCGATGGCCTCGGCCTCCTCCAGCGTCGGCGCGGAGCCGCCGTACGACGCGGGGAGCCACCAGGAGCCGGGCGGCTGCTCCTCGGCCGGGTAGTCGCGGATGGCGCCGTCCAGGAGGGCCTCCATCCGACTGCGCAGCTCGAGGGTCTCGGCCCGCGGGTCGGTCGTTGGTCGGGTGCAGCGGCTCACCGACCCGGACCAGGATCGTCTTGTGCCGCCCGAAGTCCTTGGGGTGGTCCTTGGTGAAGATGCGCTGCGTCCCCCACAGCACGACCGGGATCAGCGGGACCTCGGCCTTCGCGGCGATGCGTACGGCGCCGGTCTTGAGCTCCTTGATCAGGAAGCTGCGCGAGATGGTGGCCTCGGGGAAGATCCCGACCACCTCGCCACGACGCAGGAACTTCGCCGCCTCGTCCATGGAGGCCAGTCCGGCGGAGCGGTCGACGCTGATGTGCTTGAACGAGCGCATGACGGGCCCGCCGACGGGGTGGTCGAACACCTCGCGCTTGGCCATGAACCGGGTCAGCCGCCCCTGCTCGACGCCCGGGTAGCCGGCCATCACGTAGTCGACGTACGAGACGTGGTTCACCGCCAGCAGCGCGCCGCCCTCGCGCGGGATGTGCTCGGTGCCCTCCATGCGTACGTCGATGTCGCCGAGCTTGAACCAGGTCTTCGCGGCGGCGATGACGACGGGGTAGGTCAGGTCACGCATGGGGCGGGCTCCTGGGGAGGGGAGGCGGGTACGGCGTGGGCCGAACGCTAGCGGCTGGTGGCGGCGTGGACCAGCGAGGCGAACACCTTGCCGAGGTCGAGCCCGGCCGCCTGGACGGCGAGCGGCACGGTGGAGGTCTCGGTGAACCCCGGGGCCACGTTGACCTCGAGGAACCACACGGTGCCGTCCGCGTCCACGATGAGGTCCGAGCGCGAGAGGTCGCGCAGGCCGAAGGCCTCGTGCACCGCCAGGGCGACGCGTGCGCACTCCGCGGTGGCCTCGTCGTCGAGCCTGGCCGGCACGATGAACTTCGGTGCTGCCGGCGGTGTAGCGCGCGGTGTAGTCGTAGACGCCGCCGTCCGGCTCGATCCCGACCAGGGGGAGGGTCCGGGGCCCCGAGCCGTCGTCGATGACGGAGACGGCCACCTCGGAGCCCGCGACGAACTGCTCGAGCAGGGCCACCGGGCCGTAGGCGAAGGCGTTGACCATCGCCGCGGGCAGGTCGGCCCGGTCGTGCACGACGGTGCAGCCCAGCGCCGACCCGCTCCGGGCGGGCTTCACCATCAGCGGCAGCCCGAGCCGGTCCACCAGGGAGGCCATCACCGCGGCGGCGCCGAGCTCGCGGAAGGTCTCGGCCGGCAGGCAGAACGACGCCGGGGTGCGTACGCCGGCGCGCGCGGCCACGGTCTTGGCCACCGGCTTGTCGAAGGCAGATACGGCACGCCTCGGGCGTGGCTCCGACGTACGGGAGGTCGAGCAGCTCGAGGACCTCGCGGATGGCGCCGTCCTCGCCGGTCTCGCCGTGCAGCATCGGCACCACGCAGGCGGGCGGGTCGGCGGTCAGGGACGGCAGCAGGGACGCGTCGACGTCGCGCTCCTCCACCTCCGCGCCGGTGCCGCGCAGCGCCTCGGCCACGCGGCGGCCGGACCGGAGCGACACGTCCCGCTCGTGGGAGAGACCGCCGGCCAGGACCACGACCCGGCCCTCGCGGGAGGGCGCGGGCCCGTCTCCGGGACGGGGCGCTGGCGCGGTGGGGGCATCGGTCGCGGACATGGTGCTCCTTCAGCTCAGGTCGCTGCTCGGGGCGTCGTACCCGCTCCGCGGCAGCTCGTGGGACGGCCCGCTGGCGCCGAACGTCTCGCGCAGCTCCATCTCGGCCTCCAGGACGCCGGCCAGGCGGCGTACGCCCTCGCGGATCCGCTCGGGGGTGGGGTAGCAGAACGACAGGCGCATCGAGGTCGAGCCGAAGCCGTCGGCGAAGAACGCCGGTGCCGGGCACGTAGGCGACCCGGGCGGTGACGGCGCGCGGCAGCATCGCCTTGGCGTCGATGCCGGGCGGCAGGCCGACCCACACGAAGAACCCGCCGTTCGGGGTGTTCCAGGTGCAGGCGGCCGGCATGAAGTCGTGCAGCGCCTGCATCATCGCGTCGCGGCGGTCGCGGTACATCTCCCGCATCTGCTTGATCTGGCCCTGCCAGTCGTGCGTGGAGAGGTACGCCGAGACCGCCATCTGGCTGAACGCCGGCGGGCACAGCGTGGCCGACTCCTGGGCCAGCACCAGCTTCTCGCGGACGGCGTGCGGGGCCAGCGCCCAGCCGACCCGCATGCCGGGGGAGAAGGTCTTGGAGAACGAGCCGAGGTAGATCACGCCCTCGGCCTCGTCGGCGCGCAGCGCGCGCATCGGCTCGGCGTCGAACCCGAGCAGGCCGTAGGGGTTGTCCTCGAGCACCAGGATGTCGTGCTCGCGGCAGATCTCGAGGACCTCCGCCCGCCGCGGCAGTGACATCGTCACGCCGGCCGGGTTGTGGAAGTTGGGGATCGTGTAGAGGAACTTGATCGTCTTGCCGGCCGCCTTGGTCGGCCACGATCGCCTGGCGCAGCGCCTCCGGCACCAGCCCGTCGGCGTCCATCTCGGCGTGCACCACGTCGCACTGGAAGGCCTTGAAGACGCCCAGCGCGCCGACGTACGACGGGGCCTCGCAGATGACCACGTCGCCGGGGTCGCAGAAGATCCGGGTGACCAGGTCGACGGCCTGCTGCGAGCCGACGGTGATGACGATGTCGTCGGGGTGGGCCTCGATGCCCTCGAGGCGCATGACGTCGGTGATCTGCTCGCGCAGCCTGGGGTCGCCCTGGCCCGGAGCCGTACTGCAGCGCCACGGGTCCGTGGTCGCGGATCAGGTCACCGATGGCGCTGCCGACCACGTCCAGCGGCAGGCCGCTGATGTTCGGCATCCCGCCGGCCAGCGAGACGACCTCGGGGCGGCTGGCCACCGCGAACAGGGCGCGGATCTCCGAGGCGGTCATGCCCTGCGTGCGCGCGGCGTACCGCTCGACGTAGTTGTCGAGGCGGGTGCTGCTTGCGGAGATCTCGGCCATGACAGGAACTAGCATGGATCATCGCGGAGCCGGCTGCCGCACCGGCACACCCCGTGGACTCGCTGGAGGCGCATGTCACGCAGGACCGTCCGGCTCACGCTCGACAACCTCGCCACGTTGCCGGGCCCCTGCCGCACGTGCCTGTTCTGGGAGATGGACCCGGTCCGCCGTGCCCGCGTCGCCGACGAGGACGAGGCGTACGCCGAGAAGGAGACCTGGGTCTCCACGGTGCTCCGCGACTGGGGGTCGTGCGGGCAGCTGGCGATGGTGGACGACGAGGCGGTCGGCTACGTCATCTACGCCCCGAGCGTCTACGTGCCGGGCTCGGCCAACCTGCCGACCGCGCCGGTCTCGGTCGACGCCCTGCAGATGACCACCGTGTACGTCGACCCGGACGCGCGCGGCGGCGGGATCGGGCGGCTGCTGATCCAGGGGATGGCCCGCGACCTGATCAAGCGCGGGGAGATCCGGGCGGTGGAGGCCTTCGGGGAGACCCGGGGCGGCCGGCACGGCCGGTGCGTGGTGCCGGCGGACTTCCTGTCCAGCGTGGGATTCAAGACCCAGCGGGTCCATCCGACCAACCCGCGGATGCGGATGGAGCTGAAGTCGGCGCTGACCTGGCGCGAGGAGGTCGAGCAGGCGCTCGAGCGGCTGCTCGGGGTGGTGCGCCCGGCTCGCCGGCCGGCCCCGAAGCCGTCGCAGCCCCCTGCCCGGTCCTGACGGCGTGACGCCCGGTTGCCCTCAGCTGGAGATGACGAAGCCCCGACGGCGGGCCGGCTGCCCGCCCACCGTCGGGGCTGGTCGTGCTGGGGCCGCGTCAGTTGATGAACGCGGAGAGCTCGTTGAGGAGCGCGGCCTTCGGCTTGGCGCCGACGATCGACTTCACGACCTCACCGTTCTGGTAGACGTTGATGGTCGGGATGCCCGTCACGCGGTAGGTCGAGGGGGTGACCGGGTTCTCGTCGACGTTCATCTTCAGGAACGTGATCTTGTCCCCGTGCTGCGCGTTGATCTCGTCGAGGATCGGCGCGACCTGGCGGCACGGCCCGCACCACTCGGCCCAGAAGTCCACGAGCACGGGCTTGTCGGACTTGAGGACCTCGGACTCGAACTCGGCGTCGGTCACGGCTGCGATGTTGCCCACGGTTCTCCCTTTCTGGTGCCCGGGTGCCCCGGGCGGTGGTTGGTCAGTGCTCATGGAACACCTCGCCACCGACGATCATTCCCTGACTGGTCAACCTACGACGCGGCGGGCGTCGTACGACGTCAGGCGGCGACGCGTCGGGAGCGAAATCGGGGTTCAGGCGCCGGCGGTCTGGACGGTCTCGCTGACCATGACCGACTCCGCGGCCTCGGCCGCGGTGGAGTCGGCGGGACCGGCGGTCGAGGCGGCGTGGTCGAGGGCCGCGATGTAGCGCTCGGCGTCCAGCGCCGCGGCGCAGCCGGTGCCGGCCGCGGTGATCGCCTGGCGGTAGTGGTGGTCGACGAGGTCGCCGGCCGCGAAGACACCCGGGATGTTGGTGCGGGTCGAGGGGTGGTCGACGAGCACGTAGCCGTCGTCGTCGAGGTCGACCTGCCCGGCCAGCAGCTCCGAGCGCGGGTCGTGGCCGATCGCGATGAACAGGCCGGTGGCCGCCAGCTCGCGCTCCTCGCCGGTCACGGTGTCGCGCAGGGTGAGCGACTCGAGGCTGTCGGTGCCGTTGATCGAGGCGACCTCGGAGTTCCAGGCGAACTCCAGCTTGGGGTCGGCGAAGGCCCGCTCCTGCATGATCTTGGAGGCGCGCAGCTCGTCGCGGCGGTGGATCAGGGTGACCTTGGAGCCGAAGCGGGTGAGGAAGGTGGCCTCCTCGATCGCGGAGTCGCCGCCGCCGACGACGGCGATGTTCTGCTCGCGGAAGAAGAAGCCGTCGCAGGTCGCGCACCACGAGACGCCGCGGCCGGACAGCGCGTCCTCGTTGGGCAGGTCGAGCTTGCGGTAGCCGGAGCCGGTGGCCAGGATCACCGAGCGCGCGAAGAACTCGCCCTCGGCGGTCTTGACCACCTTCGGGTTGGCGGTGAGGTCGACCTCGACCACGTCGTCGGAGACCAGCTCGGCGCCGAACCGCTCGGCCTGCGCCCGCATCTCGTCCATCAGCGCCGGGCCCATGATGCCGTCGCGGAAGCCGGGGAAGTTCTCCACCTCGGTGGTGTTCATGAGCGCGCCGCCGGCGGTCACCGAGCCCTCGAAGACGAGGGGGGACAGGCTGGCGCGGGCGGCGTACACCGCGGCCGTGTAGCCGGACGGCCCGGAGCCGATGACGATGACGTTGCGCACTTCACTCATGTGGAACTGGCCTCCCTGGCCGTGACAGATCGGGGTACGACGATGGAACCGATCCTAGACGCGCGTCATTCCCCGTCGAGCGTGACCGTGCGGAACGGCATACGGGGCGTCGGACCGTCGCAGAGGTAGAGGTCCACGCGCTGGCCGCCGCCCTGCGGCGCCCGGAAGAGCACCAGCGTCGGGCGGCCGTCGTACGTCGCCGGCACCAGGCGCGCGCCCGAGGGAGTACGCCGCGGCCCGCAGACGTCCATGAGCGCCCGCCGGCTCGCGGCGTACTGCCCGTCGGCGGGCTCGTCGCGCAGCGTGGTGAGCGAGTCGGCCGGGCTGTCGGGGTCGATCGGCTCGAGGCCCGCGATGCCGAGGTCGTCGAGCGGGGCGTAGCCCTCGGAGCCGGGCTCCGCCGCCTGCCCGACCGCTGTCGCCGCCGCTGCTCCGTCCGCGGTGGACTTGTCCGCGACGGCCCCGGAGCCGCTGTCGCTGCCGGATCCGCTGAGGGTGCCGGTGGCCACCTGGCCGACGCCGTACCCGACGACGACCACCGCGGCGGCCGCCAGCACCAGCTTCGCGAACCGGGACCGCCGCCGGTGGCGCTCGAGCGGGACGACCGTGCCCTCTCTCGTCGTGCGTCGTGGGTAGTCGCCGGCAGGGTCCTCCGTGCGCAGGTCGTCGAGCACGCCGTCGAGCCGGGCGACGACGTCGGGCGGCATCGCTCTCGTCGTGCCGGGCGTCGGCGAGCAGGCGGCGTACCGCCTCGTCCTGGGCAGGGGTCAGGTCGGGGGCGTCGGGGTCGGGCCCGTTCTGGTCGGCGATGGCGGTTCACCTCCTCGGAGGGTGGGGCGGTCGGGTGGGCAGGGCGCTCAGGCCGGTGGCCCGCGAGCCGGGTCCGTGGATGGGACGGCCCCGGGGCCAGGGGGGTTCCCGGACGTGTCGGGCCTCACGTCGTCGCCGCCGTCGCGCAGTACGCCGAGCAGCGGCGCGAGCCGGGCCCGGCCGCGGGCGCACCGGGACTTCACGGTGCCGACCGCGCAGTCGAGGATCGCGGCGGCCTCGGCGACCGGGTAGCCCTCCATGTCGACGAGCACCAGCGCCGCGCGCTGCTCGTCGGGCAGGGTGGCCAGCGCGTCGAGCACCTGCCGCCGCCGCTCGTGGGCGATCGCGGTCGCGTCGGGTCCGTCGTCGGCCTCCGCGGTCCCGAGCGACCCGCGGCCGGCGTACTCCTCGAGGTCGTCGGGCAACGCGTCGGCCGCCCGCACCTTGGCCGCCCGCATGCGGTCGAGGCAGGCGTTGACGATGACCCGGTGCAGCCAGGTGGTGACCGCGGCGTCGCCGCGGAAGCTCCCGGCCCGGCGGTACGCCGAGATCAGGCCGTCCTGCAGGGCGTCGGCGGCGTCCTCGGGGTGGCCGGTGGTGCGCAGCGCGACTGCCCAGAGTCGGTCACGGTGCCGGGCGAACAGCTCCCCGAACGCGTCGTGGTCACCGGCGACGTGCGCGGCCAGCAGCTCCTGGTCGCTCCGGGTCATCGCGCGGCGTTCATGCGCGGACGACGACCTCGGCGACCTGGCCCTTGAAGCCGCCGCCCACGTTCGGCAGGGAGGTCAGCCAGACCACGAGGTAGCGGGACGAGGTGGGCTTGTCCGGGGTGAGCGTGACCTTGGTCTTCGTCGCCTCGCCAGAGGCGATCCGGTCGAACTCGTCGACGGAGGTCGGGGCCGCGTCGTCGGTGCTCGCGAGCAGCTCGACCGTCGTGGGCGTGCCGACCAGCGTGACGTCGACCTGGCGGACGTCGGTGGCCGAGCCGAGGTCGAGCAGCAGCCCGACGCCGCTCTTGAGGCCGCCGGGACCGAAGTTCTGGTCGTACGTCGACGTGGGCCAGGCGGTGCCCGGCTTGCCGTCGACCGCGAGGGCGGTGAGGTCGGAGTTCTCCTCCTGCGGGTCGCCGAACGGGTCGAAGTCGCTGACCCCGGCGATGCTGACCGGTTCGGCGGCCGCGGAGGCGGACCGCTGGTGGAGCCGCTCGGGCTCGGGGAGCCGCTGTCGGACCCGCCGTTGTCGCGGCCCCGGTTGAACGCGTAGACCATCGCGAGCAGGATCACCGCGGCCACGGCGATGATCGCGGCGATGCGCAGGGAGTTGCGGCCGGGCACCCGGCCGTCGTCCTCGTCGTCGTCGTCCTCGTCCGGGGGTGGCGGCGGCGGCGCCGGGCCGGCGCCGGTGTCCCACGGCCAGTAGCCCGCACCCGTGCCGCTGTCGGCACCCGGGTGTCGCGGCACGCGCGCGGCCCGGCCCTCGGGCGGGTCCGGCGCGAACAGCGGGCGCTCCGGGGCCTCCTCGAACGGGGGCGGCGGGGGGACCGGCTCGTTGCGGGCGTTCATCCAGTCACCCGCGGTCACGTCGTCGTCCTCGAGCGCGGGACGCCCACCTGGGTGTCCTCACCGACCGGTGCGTCGACGGCCTCGGCGACGACGTGCGCTGAGCCGGGGTCGTCGTCCGGCTCGGCGGGACCGTCCGGGTCGCGTGGACCGTCCGGGTCGCCGGCGGTGCCGTTGCCCGGCGGTCGTCGGCCGCGGGCACGGCCACGGTCCGGTCGCCGATCGCTCCGTCCTCGGGCGTCGTCGACGGCGCTGACCTCGTCGTCCGGGAGCCGCCGGCCACCGCTCCCGCGACCGCTGCGGCGGCCAGGCCTCCGGCGGAGGCCGCGGCCACGGCGGCGCCACCGGCCGCACCGTTCTCCGGGGCGCTCCCGGACGTCGAGATCGGGCCCGGTGTCGGCCCCGGCGTCGGTCGCGGTTGCCGGCCGCGGCCACCGCCGCGGCCGCCGCCGTGATCTCGGGAGCCAGCGCCAGCGGCGCGTCGATGCGCGGGATGCGGGGGTTGGTGTTGCCGCGGTGACTGGCCGCCTCGGCCTCGGCCACCGCGGCCAGGTCGCCGACGTACTCCTCGAGCGCGGCCACGATCGCGGCCGCCGAGTCGAAGCGTGCCTCGCCGGCCGGCGGGAACGGCGCGAGCACCTCGTCGCAGAGCGCGTCGAGCACCCGCGGGACGCCGGCGCGCACCTGCCGCGGACGCAGCGGCTTGCCGTGCTCCTGCGGAGCCGGGGGTACGGCGGAGCGGGAGATGCCGGGCCACTTGGCGGTGAGGGCGGCGTACAGGACGGCGGCGAGGTCGACGACGTCGGTGGAGGTACGTCCCTCGGGGATGCCGTTGAGCGCGGCGTCGACCGCGAAGCCGATCACCTTGACCGCGCCGGCCTCGTCGACCAGCACGTTCTCCGGGACGAGCCGGCCGTGCGCGATGCCCTGCTCGTGGGCGTTCGCGATCATCGAGCCCACCTCGGCCACGATCCAGGACGCGCGGCGCGGTGAGAGCGGGGCCTCGGCGAGCATCCGGTCGAGCGAGATCCCCTCGCCCCACTCGTTGACCACGAAGCTCATCCCCTCGACGTGGTCGGCGTCGAGCACGCGGAGCAGGTGCGGGTCGAAGAGGGTGGCGGAGCGGCGCGCGGCCTCCATCAGCATCTCCGCGCGCTCGTCGTCCTGGGGGATGAGGTGGACGGCCACGTGGCGGGACAGCACGGTGTCCCAGGCCCGCCAGAAGCGCGCGCCCCGGCTCTCGCTGAGGAGGTCGACGAGACGGTAGCGGCCGGCGAGGAGGTCACCGGCACGTGTGGAACCCGGCACGTGCGTCCTCCTCCCGTGACGGTCGACGTAGTGCTTCGGTCAGGGGCCTGGCGGCCCGTCCCTCATCGTAGGGGGAACCTCAACGCCGTCCGGGCACCCGGATCCGCCGCGTCACGGTCTGGACCAGCTCGGTGACCTCGGAGATGCGGAGGAGTCGGGCCACGGCGAGGAAGACCGCAGCGTCGGCGAGCCCGACGACGGCCAGGAAGACCACCGACCCGAGCTTGGAGTCGAGCGCCGACTCGGCGTGGGTGTGCAGCAGCCAGGCCAGGCCGGCCGCCACCAGCGAGCCCAGACCCGCGGCGATCACGATCCGCACCCCGAACCGCAGGAGCTGGGGGGTGCGGAGGCCGCCGAGCACGTGCCGCAGCAGGGAGTACGACGTGAGCGCGCCGACGGCGTACGCCCCCGAGTAGGCCAGGACCAGGGCCGGGGAGGTGAAGGCGGGCGAGGTGCGGAAGACCAGGACCAGGGCCAGCACGATGTTGACCGCCGCGATGACGCACTGCACCCAGAACACCGTGCGGGTCCGCTCCAGGGCGTAGAACCCGCGCAGCATCAGGTAGTGCACGGTGAAGAAGAGGACGCCCGGCGCGAACAGGGCGAGCGAGGGCGCGTAGTGGTCCGACGTCGCGGCGGCGGCGCCGTACCCCCAGATCACGTCGGACAGCTCGGTCGCGATCACGGGAAGCAGGAAGCAGAACGGCACGATCAGCGCCAGCGTGGTGCGCAGCGTGTCGGCCAGCGACCCGGCCAGGTCGCCGAGGCGTCCGTCGGCAGCGCTGGCCGACAGCGTGGGGAGCACCGCGGTGGCCAGCGAGACCGTGATCATCGCGTGCGGCGCCATCACGAGCAGGAAGGTGCTGGAGTAGATCGTGTAGCCGGTGCCGTCCCCGGCGTCGGCGGTGCCGCTGGAGGCGAGCCGGACCACGACCGTGTAGGCGATCTGGTTGACGACCACGAAGAGGACCGTCCACATGCCCAGGCGCAGGGTGTGCCCGAGGCCGGAGTTCCGGAAGTCGTAGCGCGGGCGGTAGAAGAAGCCGGCCGCGTGCAGGAACGGCAGCAGGATCAGGAACTGGACCGCGATGCCGAGCGTCGAGCCGAGGCCGAGCAGCAGCTCCTCGCCGGTGGTGTAGGCGCCGGTGGAGTGGGTGCCGTAGACCACGATGTAGATGACCAGCACCGCCATCGACACCAGGTTGTTGGCGATCGGCGCCCACATCATCGGGCCGAAGCGGCGGCGGGCGTTGAGGATCTGCCCGACCAGCACGAACATCCCGTAGAAGAACACCTGCGGCAGGCAGAGCCGGGCGAAGTCGATGACCGACTCGCGCTCGGCGGCCAGGTCGGGGTGCTGGAAGTCCGAGCTGAGGTAGAGCGACATCACCTGCGGGGTGAAGATCACCAGCAGCACCGTCACCCCGCCGAGGAACAGCGCGGCCAGGGTGATCACCCGGTTGGTGTAGGCATCGCCCCCGGTCGTCGTCGGACTTCATCGCCCGCACCAGCTGCGGCACCAGGACGGCGTTGAAGATGCCGCCGGCCAGCAGGATGTAGAGCATGTTCGGGATCGTGTTGGCGATCGTGAACAGGTCCGCGTGCAGGGCGTTGCCCAGCGCGGCGGCGAGCAGGATGGAGCGGACGTACCCGCTCATGCGGGAGACGACCGTCCCGGCGGCCATCACCGCGCTGCCGGACAGCACCGAACGGTCGGTCACGCGGTTCCCCCGGACGGCTGACCCTTCTGGCGACGGCGACGGGCCCAGCGCATCGGGATCGACAGCATCAGGATCCCGACCCCGACGCCCAGGATCACCCAGATCACCTTGCTGACGGTGTTGGAGCGGATGTCGAGCTCGTCGACGGAGCCGAGCGGGTTGCCCTTGCTGTCGGTGGCGATCAGCCGCACCGGGTGCACCCCGATGGAGCCGGCCTCGGCCTTGAGCTGGACGGTCTGCTGGGTCTCGGCCTCGAGCGAGATCTCCTCGGGCGCGCGGATGACGATGCCGTCGCTCGTCTGCGCCTGGATGCGCATCCGCACCGGCTGGTCGAGGTCGTTGCTCACGGTCACCGCGAAGGGGCCGCTGGCGGCGGACAGGATCACGAACGACGGGGCCTCGATGCGGATCCGCAGCAGGCGGGCGGTGAGCCACGCGAGCTGGTCGGTCGCACTCACCTGGGCGGTCACCGGGTCGTCGCGCTGCTGGTAGGACACCGTGCAGAGCGCCTCGGTGAGCACCTGGTCGCCGATGGTGTCGTTGCGCACCAGGACGTCGTCGAGCCGGGAGCCGGCCTCGACCATCCGCTGGGCCGCGGTGAAGTTCGCCTGGTCCAGCTCGCGGACGACCTGCCGGGTGGGGTAGGCGACCCGGTCGACGACGGGCACCTCGCCGGTGCGGTCGACGGTGGCGGGGACGACGTCGACGAAGGAGTTCTCGAGCCCACGGAAGAACTGGCTGCTGTCGGTGCCCGGGTCGAAGTCGGAGGGCAGGTCGACCACGAGGTTCGCCGGTGTCGCCGTCGAGCGAGCGCACCGCCGCCTCGGCGAGGATCCGCTGCCGCAGCGCGACCATGCCGGTGCGCTCGTCCGGGCCCGGGCCGCCGACGCGCCACCCGGTGGTCGGTGATCGCGATCCGTCGCCCGGCGACGTCGATTCCGGACGGTACGTCGGCGGGGTCGTCGTACGTCTTGGGGATGGCCTCCTCGGAGAGGAAGACGTCGGTGTCGACCGGGGTCAGGCTCAGCGCGGCCGGGTTGATCAGGCCGCTGGGCGGCACCAGGGCGGGGGTGCTCTCGATCTGCAGCTCGTCGAGGACGGAGACCGACTGCGCCCGGGCCCGGGTGTAGAGGCTGGGCTCGTAGCGGGCGGCGGCGGCCGCGTCGGCGTCGCCGTACGGCAGGGCCAGCACCGGGTTGCGGGCGGTGAGGGAACGCACGGACGCCAGCCACTCGGTGGCCTGGGGGAGCCCGGAGTCGGCGGCCTCGGCCGGTCGCCTGGGCCTGGTCGCCTTCGGCCGCGTCCGCGTCGTCCTCCTCGCCGGGCGCCGGCTGGGTCGGCTCCAGGTTGCGCTGCGGGTTGCCGGCGGCCAGGTCGCGTACGGCGTCGAGGACGGCCGGGTCGATCAGCCAGGTGACCGGGGCGGTGCCGGAGCTGCGGACGAAGTTCGTGAGGTTGGCCAGGCGCCCGCCCTCGTCGAGCTCGGCGGCCCACTCGTCGGCGCGGCTGACCCGGCCCTCGGGCGGTGTGCTGCACGGATCGCCGCACCGGCAGCAGGATGGAGGTCGGCACCGCCTTCTGCCGCGCCCCGAACCAGCGGGATGAACGACCGGGCCCGGCCGCGGACCTCGCGGATGCCGTCGCTGTCGAAGGCCAGCGCCTGCACGCCGATCCAGTAGACGCCCTCCTCGCCGCTGATCTGCAGCGCCGACTGCTGTACCCGGATCCGCCAGGTGGCGGTGCCGCCCGGCGCGAGGTCGGGCACGGAGTCGAAGTTGCCGGCGCTGATGATGCGTTCGCCGATGAAGCTCTCCGGGTCGGACTCGACGGAGACCTCGACCTCGCGCGCCGTGGTCATCGGGGAGTACGACGTCAACGGGTGGAGGTTGACGTCGGTGAGCGTGTCGTCCGTGGTGTTGGTGACGGTCCCGCCCATCACGATCGGACCCTTGGCGGGGGATCACCGACGGGGACATCGAGTCGAGGGTGACGTCGAGGTCCTGCGCGGCGGCCGGGCGTACGTCGGGCGCGCCGGCGGCTTCGTCGCGATGACGGACGCCTGGTCGGCCAGCGCCGTGTCCGCCTCGGCGGGGGCCGACCCCGGGAGCAGCATGCCGGCCACCACGACCAGGGGCGCGAGGAGAGCAGCCACCGGTCGGATCACGGCGCCGACTCTATCCGGCCGGAGGCAGCCGCCTCGGGGGGCCGGGCCGGGGTCCGACTACCCTTGTCTCCTGTGTCCGACGCCGCCCCTCCGCCGATCCTGATCTCGGACGTCCAGCGGACCGTCGCCGCCGAGCTCGAGCGGATCGCCCCGGTCATCGACGAGCTGGGCAGCCGCTTCACCGCGGCGGGTCACACCCTCGCCCTCGTGGGCGGCCCGGTGCGCGACGCGATGCTCGGCCGGCTGCAGAGCGACCTCGACTTCACCACCTCCGCGCGGCCCGAGGTGACCGAGCAGCTGCTCAAGGGCTGGGCGGACGCGATCTGGGACATGGGCCGGGCGTTCGGGACCATCGGCGCGCGCAAGGGCGAGTGGCAGGTCGAGATCACGACGTACCGCTCGGAGACCTACGACCCCTCCTCCCGCAAGCCGGAGGTCGACTACGGCGACTCCCTGGCCGGTGACCTCGGCCGGCGTGACTTCACCGTCAACGCGATGGCGCTCACCGTGCCGGAGCGGGCCTTCGAGGACCCGTTCGGTGGCGTCGTCGACCTGGCGGCGCGGGTGCTCCGCACGCCGGGCACGCCCGAGGACTCCTTCTCCGACGACCCGCTGCGGATGATGCGGGCGGCACGCTTCGCGGCCCAGCTCGGCTTCACGGTCGCCCCCGAGGTGGTGGCGGCGATGACCGACATGGCGGAGCGGATCACCATCGTCTCCGCCGAACGGGTGCGCGACGAGCTGGTCAAGCTGGTCTGCGCGCCCTGGCCCCGGGCCGGGCTCACCCTCCTGGTCGACACCGGCCTCGCGGCGTACGTCCTGCCGGAGCTGCCGGCCCTGGCGCTCGAGCGCGACGAGCACCACCGGCACAAGGACGTCTACCAGCACACGCTCACCGTGCTCGAGCAGTCGATCGACCTCGAGGACCGGCTCGGCGGCGGCCCCGACTTCGTGTCGCGGTTCGCCGCGCTCATGCACGACGTGGGCAAGCCGAAGACGCGGAAGTTCGTCGAGGACGGCACCGTCACCTTCCACCACCACGACGTGGTCGGCGCCAAGCTCACCCGCAAGCGGATGCAGGCGCTGCGGTTCTCCAACGACCAGATCGACGCGGTGTCGAGGCTGGTCGAGCTGCACCTGCGCTTCCACGGCTACGGCTCGGGGGAGTGGACCGACTCGGCGGTACGCCGCTACGTCCGCGACGCCGGAGACCAGCTCGAGCGGCTGCACATCCTGACCCGGGCCGACTGCACGACGCGCAACCAGCGCAAGGCCGACCGGCTGCGGCGCACGTACGACGACCTCGAGGCGCGGATCGCCCGGCTCTCGGAGGAGGAGGAGCTGGCCTCCATCCGCCCCGACCTCGACGGCCAGCAGATCATGGAGATCCTCGGCGTCAGGCCGGGTCCGGTGGTGGGCGAGGCCTACCGCTTCCTGCTCGAGCTGCCGCATGGACGAGGGCCCGCAGACGTACGACGCCGCGCGCGACGCGCTGCTGGCCTGGTGGGCCGCCCGCGCCTGAGCCCGGGTGTGGCACGCGTCACGTGGCCGCCGTCGTTACCCGCCGGTAGCGTGCCGGCCATGACCCAGGCCGAGGCAGTCCTCGAGGAGTCCATCGACATCGCCGCGGAGCCGGCCCGGGTCTGGTCGCTGGTGACCGACCTGCCCCGGATGGCGCGGTGGAGCCCCCAGGTGGTCCGCACGCTCGTGCGCGGCGAGGGCCCGGTCGGGCTCGGCACCCGGACGATCAACATCAACCGGCACGGCGTGCTGTTCTGGCCCACCCGGTCGAAGGTCGTGCGCTTCGAGCCGCACCGCGACTTCGCCTTCCGGATCAAGGACAACTTCACGATCTGGTCCTTCACCCTCGAGCCGACCGACGGCGGCACCCGCGTCGTCCAGCGCCGCGAGACGCCGCAGGGCACCTCGAAGATCTCCGACGGCTTCGTCCGCCGGCTGCTCGGCGGCCAGCAGCAGTTCCGGGGCGAGCTGCGCGAGGGCATGCAGCACACCCTGCGCGGGATCAAGGCCGACGCCGAGGCCTGACCACGCGGCCGGCCCCGGCGTCGTACGCCTCAGCGGACGATCTTGAAGTTGAACTGCGCGGTGCCCAGGGCGCCCATCAGCCGCAGCCACACCGGCAGCAGCATCTCGGTGCCGCGGGCGGTCTCGATGCCGCCGAGGTCGATGACGTCCTGGTGGCCGAAGGACGTCAGGAGCTCGGTCACGGTGGCCTTGGCCTCGGTGTCCTCGCCGGAGACGAAGACCGTGCTCGCCTCGGCCAGGTGGTCGGGGTGCGCCATCAGGTCGGCGGTGAGCGTGTTGAGCGACTTCACCACGCGCACGTCGGGGTAGGTGCGCTGGATCTGCTCGCCGAGCGAGTCGGTGTCCTTGACCGACAGGGTGGGCGGGAAGCCGGCGGAGAAGTCGAGCGGGTTGGCGATGTCGAGCAGCACCTTGCCGGCGAGGTTCTCCGCCCCGGCGCCGGCCAGGACGTCGAGGGCGGCGGTCGCCGGAGGAGGCGTTGACGACGAGCTCGGCCGTGGCCGCCGCCGTCGGCGAAGGTGTGCCAGCGCGACGTCGGCGTGCTCGCCGGCCCAGGCGGCGTACGGCGGGTTGCCCATGCCGTCGGGCTCGGTGCGGGCGAGCGTGGCGGCCGGGTCGCGGGTGCCGATGACGACGTCGTGGCCGAGCTCGGCGAGGCGGCCGGCGATGGTCCGGCCGACGGAGCCGGTCCCGAGGACTGCGATCTTCATGGAAACTTCCTTCGGAGGTCCGAGAGGTAGACAGGTCTGTCTACCTCAGGCTTGGACGTTAGCAGACAGACCTGTCTACTATCAATGCGTGACCACCAGCAGCCCCGCCCGCCAGCGGATCCTCGACGCGGCGTTCCGCCTCTTCTACGCGCGCGGGATCCGGGCCGTCGGGGTGGACACGATCATCGCCGAGTCCGGCGTCGCCAAGGCCACCTTCTACAAGCACTTCCCGGCCAAGGACGACCTCGTGGTGGCCTACCTCGACCGGGTCGACGGCATCTGGTTCGGCCAGCTCCAGGAGGCGGCGCAGGCGGCCGGCCCCGAGCCGGCCGCGCAGCTGGTCGGCTTGTTCGACGCGCTGTCCACCGCCTGCCGCCGCGACGGGTACCGCGGCTGCGCCTTCATCAACGCCGCCGCCGAGAGCCAGCCCGGTACGCCGGTCCACGCCCGGACCGTGGCCCACAAGGAGCGGGTGCTGGCCTGGCTGACCGACCTGGCCACCGCCGCCGGCGCGGCCCGGCCCGACGAGCTCGCCCGCACGCTGTCCCTGCTGCTCGACGGCGGCCTGGCCAGCGGCGCGCTCGACGCCTCGCCCGACGCGCCCGTCGCCGCCCGGGAAGCCGCCGCCGCTTGGTGGCGCAGGCCGTCTGACCCGCCGGCGGCGGGCAGGCAGCGCACTGATCCTTGCGCCGCGCACCGTGCTCGTACGGCGCGTCTGCACCGGCGAACTGCTGCGATACGGCTCTGCGCCAGATCCGCGAGCAGCGCCGGACGTAGCGGGCTCGAAGCAGGCGTGCTCCCAGCGATCCTCGGCACCTGCCATCCGCGCCGGACCAGGCACACGTCTCTCCAGGTCGGCGCTTGCACTCGCGACGCGCGGCGTGGCAAGCCGAACGAGTCGCTCGAGGACGGCCGGAGCCTCCGATCCACGACGGTCGGGAGTCGAGGCGGCGGGCGACCTCCGCCTGCGGGCGCAGGTCGACACCGCGTACGTCGAGCGAGCAGCCGCGCACGACGGACCGAAGGCGCCTGCGGCTCCGGGGCACCTGGCCTCCCTCACCACGCGGGCGGATCCGTCGTCCGGCCGCGTCTGCGGTGACCTCAGGGGTGCCGGCGCGGCCGGCTCGACTCGCGGGCTGCGCCGGCGCTGAGCGGCGCGACCTCGGCCGCCACGAGGCCGCGGTGCCGGCTGGTGCGGCGGCCGGCAGTCGATACGACGCGGGCCAGATGTCCCTGCTGGACAGCGAGAAGTAGGTTGTGGCCGTGACCGAGCCCCTGACCCGGACGGCGATCCTCGACACCGCCGAGGTGGTCCTGCGCCGGTACGGCCCGGCCAAGACCAGCGTCGTCGACGTGGCCCGAGCCCTCGAGGTGAGCCACGGCTCGGTCTACCGCCACTTCGCCAGCAAGGCCGCCCTGCGCGACGCGGTGACCGAGCGCTGGCTGGAGCGGGTCTCGGCCCCGCTGGCAGCCCTTGCGGCAGGCGACGGCCCACCCGTCGATCGCCTGCGCACCTGGGTCGAGACGCTCGCCGACACCAAGCAGGACATGGCCCGCGAGGACCCGGAGCTGTTCGCCACGTTCCGGCAGCTGACCGTCGAGTCGCGCGAGGTGGTGTCGGCCCACGTCGACCACATGGCCGGACAGATCTCGGACATCGTGGCCGACGGCGTTGCGAGCGGCGCGTTCGCCCCCGTCGACGTCGAGCGCCAGGGGCGCGCGGTGCTGCAGGCCACGGCGTTGTTCCACCATCCCGCCCACGCCGACGAATGGGCCGACCCGCGCCTGCCGGACCAGCTCCAGGCGGTCCTCGACCTGCTGGTGGACGGGCTCCGGCCCCGCGACTGAAGCGGCTTGGCCTGCCGGGACCGTCCACAGGGTCCGCCGCAACACACCGAACCGCCGGCCCCGAGGACGGGACCGGCGGTTCGAGTGCTCGGTGCGCTGGCACCGGAAGGGATCACTCCCCGGCGATGAACTTCTCCAGCTCGGCGCGGCCGAGGTCGTCCGGCATCTGCACCGGGGGCGACTTCATGAGGTACGTCGAGGCCGGGATGATCGGGCCGCCGATGCCGCGGTCGAGCGCGATCTTCGCGGCGCGGACGGCGTCGATGATGATGCCGGCGCTGTTCGGGGAGTCCCAGACCTCGAGCTTGTACTCGAGGTTCAGCGGGACGTCACCGAAGGCGCGACCCTCGAGGCGGACGTAGGCCCACTTGCGGTCGTCGAGCCACGCGACGTAGTCGGACGGGCCGATGTGGACGTTGCGGTCGCTGACCTTGTCGGCGAGCTCGCCCTTGAGGTTGGACGTCACGGCCTGGGTCTTCGAGACCTTCTTGGACTCCAGGCGCTCGCGCTCGAGCATGTTCTTGAAGTCCATGTTGCCGCCGACGTTGAGCTGGTACGTGCGGTCCAGCGCCACGCCGCGGTCCTCGAACAGCTTCGCCATCACGCGGTGCGTGATGGTGGCGCCGACCTGCGACTTGATGTCGTCACCGACGATCGGGACGCCGGCGTCCTCGAACTTCTTGGCCCACTCGGGGTCGGAGGCGATGAAGACCGGCAGCGCGTTGACGAAGCCGACCTTCGCGTCGATCGCGCACTGCGCGTAGAACTTGTCGGCCTCCTCGGAGCCCACCGGCAGGTAGGACACGAGCACGTCGGCCTTCGTGTCCTTGAGCACCTGGACGACGTCGACCGGCTCGGCCGCGGACTCCTCGATGGTCTGGCGGTAGTACTTGCCCAGGCCGTCGAGCGTCGGGCCGCGCTGGACCTCGATGCCGAGGGTGGGCACGTCCGCGATCTTGATGGTGTTGTTCTCCGAGGCGTTGATGGCCTCGGACAGGTCCTTGCCGACCTTCTTGTCGTCGACGTCGAACGCGGCGACGAACTCGACGTCGGAGACGTGGTAGTCACCGAACTTGACGTGCATGAGCCCGGGGACGGTGCCCGCGGGGTCAGCGTCCTTGTAGTACTCCACGCCCTGGATCAGGGAGGTGGCGCAGTTGCCGACTCCCACGATTGCTACGCGTACCGAACCCATTCGGATTTCCTTCTTCCCTGCTTGTTCCCGTTGGCAACTTGGTTGGTCTTGGTTGGTCAGGTCTGTTGCGGTTCCTCGAGGGGCGGCTTCGGTGCCGCCTTCCCGTCCTGCTGCTCGCGCTCGGCGTTGATGAGGTCCGAGAGCCACCGGACCTCGCGCTCCACGGACTCCACGCCGTGGCGCTGGAGCTCGGAGGCGTAGCGGTCCATCTCCTTCTGGGTGAGGGAGAGCTGGGACTGCACGCGCTCGAGCCGCTCCTGCAGCCGGGACCGGCGCCCTTCGAGCACCCGGAGACGGATCTCCATGTCGGTGCGCCCGAAGAACGCGAACCGGATGTCGAAGTTGTCGTCCTCCCAGGCGGTGGGGCCGACCTCGGACATCAGACGGACGAACTCGTCCTGGCCGAGCTCGGTCAGCTGGTAGACGATCCGCGGACGGCGGCTCACGGTGGCCGTGGGCACGGCGCGCTCCTCGATCCACGACGCCTTGAGCATCTTCTTCAGGGCGGGGTAGAGGGAGCCGTAGGACAACAGCCGACCCCAGCCGAGCATCAGGTTGAGCCGCTTGCGCAGCTCGTATCCGTGCATGGGGGACTCGTGCAGCAGCCCCAGGACTGCCAGCTCGATCGTCTCTCCGCGCCTTGCCATAGACCTATCGTACCGATACATCGCGGACTGCGTGAATACCGGGCCCATGACGTGTCGTTGCTCTCGCGGACTCCGGGTTTCTGGGCCGGTCCGCGTACCCTGCACTACGCACCGCCCGACTGTTGCCGCGCCCTGAGCCCGGCGTGAGCCCCCGAAATCCCCCGGAGAAGAACCCACGTGACTGGAAAGCGCAAGGCCACCGGCGCGCGCACGCCCGCCACCCAGGGCGGAGCGAAGGCCGGCAAGAACACCGCGTCCGGCGCCAAGCCCGGCGGCAAGGGACCTGCCGGCAAGGCCGGTACGGCGCCCGCCAAGGGCAAGCACCCCCGGCTCCGCAAGGCCCTCAAGTGGGCCGGCATCACCGGGCTGGTGCTCGCCCTCCTCGCCGCGGCCGGCTTCACGGTGCTCTACAAGTCCATCGAGGTACCGGACCCGAACGCCGACTTCGAGACCCAGACCTCGTTCGTCTACTACGCCGACGGCAAGACCGAGCTCGGCCGCTACGCCACCCAGAACCGCTCGTCGATCCCGTACGACGAGATGCCGCAGGACGTGAAGGACGCGGTCGTCGCGGCGGAGAACCAGTCGTTCTGGACCGACCGTGGCCTCGACCCCAAGGGCATCCTGCGGGCGGCGTTCAGCAACGCCCGCGGCAACGCGCAGCAGGGTGCGTCCACGATCACCCAGCAGTACGTCAAGATCCTCTACCTGACCCAGGAGCGCTCCTACAAGCGCAAGATCAAGGAGGCCATCGTCTCCTTGAAGCTGCACCGGCAGCAGAGCAAGCAGCAGATCCTCGAGGGCTACCTCAACACCATCTACTTCGGCCGCGGTGCCTACGGCATCGAGGCGGCCGCGCACGCGTACTTCGACAAGAAGGCCAAGGACCTCACCCTCCGCGAGTCCGCCGTGCTGGCGTCGGTGATCAACAACCCGACCCGCTTCGACCCGGCGAACGGCGCGGCGAACAAGGAGGCGCTGTTCGAGCGCTACCGCTACGTCCTCTCCGGGATGGCGAGCATGGGCACCGCCGACGCGGCCGAGGTCGAGAAGGCCCAGCAGAAGCTCCCGAAGTTCCCGAAGGTGGCCGCCGAGTCGGCGTACGCCGGGCAGAAGGGCTTCATGCTGGAGATGATCCGCAAGGAGCTGGTCCGGCTCGGGTTCGACGAGCAGGAGATCAACGGCGGCGGGCTGCGCGTCTACACCACCTTCAGCAAGCGGGCGATGACCGCGGCCGAGGACGGCGTGAAGGAGCAGAAGCCCAAGGGCAAGAAGGGCCTCCACGTCGCGGTCGCCGAGCGTGCAGCCGGGGACCGGCGCCCTGCGTGGCTTCTACGCCGGCCAGGACTACCTCGAAGTCGCAGGTCAACTGGGCGACCGCCGGTGGCTCGCCGGGCTCGTCGTTCAAGCCGTTCGCCCTGGCGGCGGGCATCGACGAGGGCTTCGCCCTGAAGGACACCTTCGACGGCAACTCGCCCTACACCTACCCGAACGGCACCGACAAGGTCCGCAACGAGGGCAGCGGCCCCGACGGTCAGGGCAACGACTACGGCGCCGCGATCAACCTGATCAAGGCCACCGAGGAGTCGGTCAACACGGCGTTCGCCGACCTCACCGAGTCCATCCCCGACGGCCCGGACAAGATCCTCAAGATGGCCAAGGCCATGGGCATCCCGGGCTGGCACAAGGGCCAGACCAGCATGGACCACCTGCGCAACTCGCCCGGGCCTGCAGCCGATCTCCGGCATCGCGCTGGGCTCGGCCACGGTCAGCCCGATCAACATGGCCAACGCCTACGCCACGCATCGCCAACGGCGGCGAGGCCGCCCCGCTGTACATGATCGAGAAGGTCGTCGACAAGAGCGGCGAGGAGCGCTACCGCCACAAGGTGAGCACCAAGCGGGCCCTCGACGAGGACATGACCTCCGACGTCTCCTACGCCCTGCAGCAGGTGGTCAAGGGCGGTACCGGCGTCAACGCGCAGGCCCTCGGACGCCCGGCCGCCGGCAAGACGGGTACGGCGACCAACGCGGACGACAAGGTCTCCTCCTCGTGGTTCGTCGGCTACACCCCGCAGATGGCGACCGCGGTGATGTACGTCCGCGGCAAGGGCAACGAGAGCCTCGAGGGCTTCCTCGAGCCGTTCTACGGGGCGACGTACCCGACCCAGACGTGGACCGCGGTGATGAGCCGGATCCTCGACGGCGAGCCGGTCGAGCAGTTCCCGCCCCCGGCGTACGTCGACGGCGACGCGCCGGAGGAGGGGCACCAGTACGTCCCGCCGCCGAAGCCGACGAAGACCAAGAAGCCGACCACGAGCGCGCCGCCGACCACCTCGGCCCCGCCCACGACGTCGGCTCCGCCCACGACGAAGACGCCCGGGCCGCCGAACTCGACGTGCACCCTGGTGCCGCCGAACTGCGACACGACCTCGCCCTCGCCCACCGACACCAGCACCAACGGAGGTGGCGGCGGTGGCGGTGGTCGGCGGTGGGCCGAGCCCCAGCGCCGCCGGTCGCGAGACGTACGCGTACCGCGAGTGATCCGACGTGCCTGATCCCGGGGGCTACGACGCCCGGGTCCACCCCACGCTCGACGACCCCGTGGCCACGGCCGCGAGCGAGGGCGTGGGGGGCCCGGTCGGGGAGCACGCCTCGCCGCACCGGTGGTGGACACCGCTGCGCGTCGTGCTGGCCTTCACCGCGATCTGGTTCGCGCTCGGCATGGTGCAGAAGGCGCCGTGCTACCACGACAGCTGGCTGCGACGGGCAGGCCCGCTACAGCCAGATGTGCTACTCCGACCTGCCCTACCTGTACGTCGGGCGCGGCTTCGTCGAGCTGAACTGGCCCTACGACGGCGACGCCGAGACCCGGGCCCGCTACGAGACGATGGAGTACCCCGTCGGGATCTCCTACTTCGCGTGGGGCACCGCCTGGCTGACCCACTGGGCGACCGGGTCGCGCCGACGTCGACAGCCGGGCCCAGGTCCCGACCGGCGACCTCTACTCCGACCCGCAGGTGGTCAAGGAGATCCGGACGTACGTCGCCGTGAGCGCGGTGCTGCTGGGCGCCGCGGCGCTGGCTGCGGCGTGGTTCCTGGCCCGCACGCACCGGCGACCGGCCGTGGGACGCGGCGCTGTTCGCGCTGTCGCCGGCACTGCTGGTCAACGGCCTGGTCAACTGGGACCTGCTCGCGGTCGCGCTGGTCGCCGGTGCCCTCTGGGCCTGGTCGCGGGACCGGCCGGTGCTCACCGGCGTCCTGATCGGGCTCGGCACCGCCACCAAGCTCTACCCGCTCTTCCTGCTCGGCGGGATCCTGGTGATCTGCCTGCGCCGGCGGTCGTGGCCCGACCTCCTGCGGGTGTCGGTCGCGGCGCTCGGGACGTGGGTGCTGGCCAACGCGCCGGCGTACCTCACCGGCCACGAGCAGTGGAACGTCTTCTGGACGTTCAACGAGAAGCGCGGCGCCGACCTCGGCAGCCTCTGGCTGGTCTGGCAGCAGGCCGGCCACACCGTCACGCCGGACACGATCAACACCGCGTCGTGGGTCTTCTTCGGCGCCTGGTGCGCGGCGGTGTTCGTGATCGGCCTGCTGGCGCCCCGAGACACCGCGGCTCGCGCAGCTCGGCTTCCTCGTGGTGGCCGGCTTCCTGCTGGTGAACAAGGTCTACTCGCCGCAGTACGTCCTCTGGCTGCTGCCGCTCGCAGTGCTGGCCCGGCCCCGCTGGCGCGACCAGCTGATCTGGCAGGCCGGCGAGCTGCTCTACTTCGCGTCCGTCTGGTGGTACCTCGGCGGCTACCTCGCGCCCGGCTCGCGGCTCCGAGGCCGGGTTCTACTGGCTGGCGATCGTGGCCCGGGTGCTGACCGAGCTCTACCTCGTGGCCATCGTCGTCCGCGACGTGCTCGACCCGCGGCACGACCCGGTCGAGCGCGAGCCGTCGCGCCCGGCGCCGGCGCGGGAGCCCGCCCTCAGCTGAGGACGGTGCGGTCGAACGTGGTGGCCGTGAACCGGACGCGTACGTCGACCTCGTCGCCGATCGCCGGCACGTGCGCGCCGTGCGGCAGGAACAGCATGCTGGCCTGCATGTGCGGCGGCTCGGCGAACAGCCGCTGCTTGCCGCCGATGCTGTACGGCGAGCGGACGAACCCGGCCGCGTCGAGCCCACCGCGGGCCAGCGTCGCGGCCCGGGCCTTGAGCCCGCCGGCCCCGGTCGGCGCCTCCAGCCCGATGCCGTGGGCGGTGCCGCCGCTCACGACGAGGATGGTGCCGGCCTTGGGGGCGCTGCGGCCGCGGTAGCCGAACACGTCGCCCCGCTCCACCGGGTGCACGTCGAGCACGGTGGCGCGCACCGACAGCGCGCCCCGGTCACCGAGCCAGAGGGCGGTGCCGATCCGCGGGCGGAAGGTGTACTCCGGCCAGTCGGCGTCCAGGGCGGCCAGCTCGGAGTCGGTGAGGTGGCTGACCCAGATCGTGCGTCGTGGCCAGCTCGGAGGCGACCACGTCGTTCATCAGCCGGCGCACCTCGGACAGGTGCGAGGCACCGGCCATCGGCAGGTGGAAGGCGACGCCCTCGAGCCGGGCGTCGGGGTGCTCGGCCAGCACCGCAGCCGCCTCCCGCAGTCCGCGCGCCGCGAAGCCGTGGCGCAGCATCGAGGTGGCCCGCTCGACGCACCATCCGGGCGTCCGGCTGGGCGGCCAGCAGCGCGTCCATGTCCTCGACCCGGCCGACGGTGTGGATGACCCGGTGGGCGATCCCCGCGGGGACCGGCGTGCTGAACGGGCGCCACGGGGTGAGCACCAGCAACGAGCCGTGGAACAGGTCCGCGACCGCGCCCAGCTCGTCGTACGTGCCGACGGCGAGGGTGTCGACGCCGAGCCAGGTGGCCAGCTCGGCCAGCCGCGGCAGGCCGAGGCCGTAGCCGTTGCCCTTGGCGACCGGCACCAGGTCGGGGAGCCGGGCGCACGGTGGTGCGCAGGTGGGTGCGGAAGCGGGTCTCGTCGACGTACAGGGTCAGGCTCATCGGCGCCTCATGTAGAGATCGAACGCGGTGTAGATCGCGCGGTTGACGGGCAGGTCCCACTCGCCGGCGTACTCCACGGCCTCGCCGCCGGTGCCGACCTTGAACTGGATCAGCCCCACGTGGCTGTCGTCGGCGTCCAGGGTGTCGGTGATGCCGCGCAGGTCGTACGTCGTCGCCCCGGCCGCGAGCGCCTCGCGGATCATCGCCCACTGCACGGCGTTGGAGCCGCGGACGTCGCGCTTCTCGGTGGAGGAGGCGCCGTAGGAGTACCACGCGTGCGTGCCGACCCGGATGCCGATCGTCGCCGCGACCAGGTCGCCCTCGTGGCGGGCGAGGTAGATCCGGATCCGGTCCGGCTCCTCGGCCGACAGCGCCTCGACCATGGTGTGGAAGTAGGACAGCGGTCGCGGGGTGAAGCCGTCGCGCTGCGCGGTGTGGACGTAGAGGTCGTGGAAGGCCTTCAGGTCCTCCTCGCCGCCCACGGAGACCTCGACGCCGGACTTGTCGGCCTTCTTGATGTTGCGCCGCCACTGCTGGTTCATGCCCTTGAGGACGTCGTCCTCGGTGCGGGGCGTCCCGTCCGGCGCGGCCAGCGGGATCTGGAAGTTGTACTGCGGCTGCCCGGCCGCGAAGCCGCCCTCCACCGCCTGCGGGCGCCAGCCGAGCTCGGTCAGCGCGCCCACCACCTGGGCACCCACGGCGCTGCGCTCCTCCGGGGCGACCTGGCCGAGACGGCGTACGTCGTCGCTGGCGATGCCCTCCTTGACCTGGGCCGCCGTCCAGCGGCGGGTCACCACCGGCGGCCCCATGCGTACGCCGAACGCGCCCTGGCCCTTGAGGTGGGCGACCATCGGCGCCAGCCAGGCGTCGAGGTCGTCGGTCGGACCAGTCGATGGCCGGGCCCTCGGGCAGGTAGGCGAGGTAGCGCTTCACCTTCGGCAGCTGGCGGTAGAGCACCAGCCCGGCCCCGACCAGCTCGCCCGTCTCGATAGCCAGCCGATGGACTCGCTGCGCCACTCCGACTTCACCCGGCCCCAGGCCGGGGTCTGCAGGAAGCTGGCCGACGGCTGGGTGCGCACGAAGTCCAGGTGCTGCTCGGGCGTGATCGTCCGGACGGTCAGGGCGGAGGTGGGGTGGGGCACGCGACGAGGCTACCCAAGGTCCCGGGTATCACCGGCGTCGCCCGCTGCTCCTTCATCGGTGAGCACTCCTGCGAGCGAAGGACGTCCCATGCACTTCACCCTCGAGCAACCCCGCTCCGGCGAGATCGTCTTCCTCAGCCGCGGAGACACCCTCGAGCTCTTCCTGCGCCAGCGCGGCGCCCCCCACCGCTGGCTGGTGGCGATGGCGCCGTACGGCATGGACCTGCTGGAGGACTCCGCGCGGTTCCTCGGAGAGCGGCGCCACCCGCCGGTTGATGTTCCGGGCCATGACCGGCGCCGGCGGGATCCTCCGCCTCGAGCGTGGCGGTGCCGAGGACGACGCCGACCGAGGAGCGCCTCGACCTGCTGGTCACGGTCGCGCGGAACTGAGCCTCACAACCGCTCCTTGAGCCAGGCGAAGTCGGCGGTGTGCTCCGCCGCGCCGCCCGGCGTCTCGCAGATGACGGGTGCGCCCGCGTCGCGGACCACGGCGGCCAGCAGGTCGGGCTCGATGTGCCCGGCACCGAAGTTGGCGTGCCGGTCGGCGCCGGAGTCGAAGTCGTCGCGGCTGTCGTTGGCGTGCACCAGGTCGATGCGGCCGGTGATCTTGCGGATGTCCTCGACGATCGTCTCCAGCGGGTTGCCGCCCGCGTGGGCGTGGCAGGTGTCGAGGCAGAGGCCCACCATGTCGGACTGCTCGGCGGAGGCGATCGCGTCCCACACCCCGGCGATCCGGTCGAGGTAGCGGGTCATCGCGTTGGTGCCGCCGGCGGTGTTCTCGATCAGCAGCGGGATCTTGATGTCGGTGGCCTCGACCGCCTTGCGCCAGTTGTCGAAGCCCTTCGCCGGGTCGTCGCCGTCGGCGACGTGGCCGCCGTGCACGATCAGGCCCTTCGCGCCGATCGAGGCGGCGGCGTCCATGTGCTGCTGGAGGAGCTTGCGGCTGGGGATGCGCTGGCGGTTGTTCGTGGTGGCGACGTTGATGAGGTACGGCGCGTGGACGTAGAGGTCGACGCCGGCCTCCTCCGCATCGGCCCGCAGCTTCTCGGCGCCGCCCTCGTAGTCGAAGACCGGGCCCTTGTAGCTCTGCGGGTTGCCCAGGAAGAACTGCACCAGGTCCGTGCCGCGGGCGTGGGCCTCGGCGAGGGGGTCGGTCTGGTTGACGTGGGCGCCGATGCGAAGGGTCATCTCGTCATCGTAGGAGCCTGCGCCGACATCTTCTCGGTGGTCCCGCGCCACCTGGGGCGTGCGCCGCGCGCGCGGCTGGGGGCCGGCCTCGCGCCGGCCTGCGGAGAGGGCCCTCGGTCGCAACCACCGTTCGCTCGTTCCTCGCTCACGGGGCCAGACCCGTCCACGCTTCCTCGGGCCCTCCTCCGGCCCGCTGCGGCCGGCCGGGGTCGCTCGCGCGCCGTTGGTCGGCTCGCGGTCGTGCGCGGGCTGTCGGCGTCGTGACGGGCTCGGTCGGTGACTGGGGTCAGGAGGATGGGTGAGGGCTTGGTGGAGGAGGGGGAAGTCGCAGTTGCCGCCGGTCATGGCGACGGCGACGCGCTTGCCGGCGACGGTGTCGCGTTCGGCGAGGAGGCCGGCGAGGGCGAGCGAGCCGGCGGGCTCGGGGAGGTTGTGGGTGGTGCGGTAGGTGACGGCCATCGCCTCGAGGGCCTGGTCGTCGGTGACCCGGACGATGCGGGAGGCGCCGCGCCGGATCATCGAGACGGCGACCGGGTCCGGCGTACGGCAGGCGACGCCGTCGACGAGGGTGTCGGCCGCGTCGGTGGTGACGACCTCGCCGCGCTCGAAGGAGAGGGCGTACGCCGGGGCTCCCTCGGCGACGACGCCGACGATCTCGGTGCGCAGGCCGAGCAGGTCACGCACCACGATGTGGGCGCAGATCCCGCTGCCCATGCCGACGGGGACGTAGACCACGTCGAGGTCGCGCACCGACTCGTGCAGCTCGGCGGCGTACGTCGCCACCCCCTCGACCAGCCAGGGGTGGAAGGACGGCACCTCGAGGAGGTCGCGCTCCTCGGCCAGCTCGGCGGCGTGCTCGCGGGCGGCCTGGAAGTCGGCGCCGTGGACGACGAGCTCGGCGCCGTACCCCTCCATCGCGGCGTTCTTGTCGGGGCTGTTGCCCTCGGGCACCACGATCGTCACCGGGAGGCCGCCCTGGCGGCCGGCGAACGCGACGCTCTGGCCGTGGTTGCCGCGGGTGGCGGTGACCAGGCCCGCCGGCGCGAGGCCGGAGACGCGCAGCCGCTCCACGAAGTTGAGGCCGCCGCGCACCTTGAAGGCGCCGGTGGGGTTGTGGTTCTCGTGCTTGACCCAGGTCTCGGTGCGGGTGACGCGCTCGAGCAGCGGCCAGCGGTACGCCGGGGTGGGCGGCACGCTGCGGGCGACCACGCTGCGGGCGTAGCCGAGCGAGGACGGGGTCACCGTGTCCGGGCCGGCCTCGGGCAGCACGACCCGCTGCCGGTGCGGCAGCGGCCTGGGTGACCTCCGGGGAGGGTGTGCTGCCGGCCGCGGCCACCGCGGTCACCCGGCTCGGGCGGGCCGGGGTGGTGGAGGCGCGGATCTGCGCGAGGGTGAGCGGGATGTCGTCACGGCTCGCCTCGCCGCGGAGCAGCTGGTCGGTGAACTCCCCCAGGCGCGTCAGCCGGCCGATCGCGATCGGGTTGCCGATCCGGACCCGGGCACCGGTCAGCAGCTGGGTGAGCATCGGCACCGACAGGCCGATGACGTCGGCCAGCGCCGGGACCGAGAGGCCGAGCAGGCCCTCGCACTTGCGGGCGAGCACGTCGACGGACTCGCCGTACAGCTCGACCTGCTGCCGCCGGCGTTCCGCGGTCTCGTCCATGACACCCCCTGTCGTGCGGACTCTCCTCACGAGCAGTCGTCACGAGCACCCTAGCGACCGCGGGAACGCGGGGTTTCGTCGCCCACAGGTGTGGAAAGGCTGCGCTGCATGACGACCTCGCGCCGGGCGGCCCTTCCCGTTGCCGCCAGCCTCGCCGTCGCCTGCCTCATGGCTCCCGCGATGGCCGTCCAGCCCGCAGCCGACGAGGAGGTCACCCTCGCCACCACCGAGGGCGGCAGCCCGGTCGTCGAGCCGGGGACCTACGCGTTCGGGATGCCCGCCCTCGACACCGACAGCTACCTCACCGTGCAGCGGACGATCCCGAGGTCCACGCTCTGGGTGGCCGAGACGCTGTTCAGCACCGACACCAAGAACGGCTACGTCTACCTCGACCCGACCGGCGTGGACAGCAAGAACCAGTGCTCCGACGAGGCTCCGTCCGTGGAGGGCGACGACTACGGCGGCCACCAGTTCATGACCGGCGTGGTCCGGATCGGCAAGGGACCCTGCCTCGGCGAGGACCAGGTGATCCTCGAGCACCGCGCCTACGACAGCGAGGGCAACTACCCCTCCGGGCAGAAGGGCCAGCTCGCGGTCTGGGAGGAGCCCCCGGTCAAGGACGCCAGCCTGCTGCCGCCGCCGAGCACCACCGTCGCGTGGGACGGCTCGGTGCAGCCCGCGAAGGGCACCGCGACGCTCGGGGCGACGTACGCCGATGCGCCCGAGCTGGTCGCCGGGCGCTGGGACGTGCACGTGGACCCGGGGACCCGGCGCTGTTCCGGGTGCCGCTGGACTGGGGCCAGCACATGGAGATCTCCCTGCAGTACAAGGGCGCCGAGTACCCCGAGTACGTCCCGATCGAGCCGGAGCTGATCACCCCGCTCGGCGGGTTTCGCGAAGTGGGCGGAGGCCGACGGCGGACCGACGTTCGACGACGTGAACCTGAAGTACCCCTCGATGGACGGCGGCACCGTCTCCCCGACCATCACCTGGCGCAACCGCGAGAAGCCGGTCGTCCAACCCGGCGGCGTTCCCGGGCAGCTACTACGTCCTGCTCAAGATGGGCACCAAGGACGCCCCGAAGAAGGGTGCCGACGTCACCGTCGGCGTCAACGTCGTGACGGACAAGGAGCCGACCTCGCCGTACGCCGAGGAGGGCGACCCGGTGCCCGACATCAGCGGGAAGACGAAGCCGGCCGACGACACCACGGGCGGCGACGACTCCCGGGAGTCCGCGAGCGGCTCCTCGGACGGCGGCTCGACGCCGTGGGGCGCGGTGACCGCGCTGTTCGGCGGGTCCGCGGTGATGGCGGCCGCCGGTGCGGTGTCGCTGGGGCGCTACCGCAGGCTGCTGGGCTGAGCGGGTCGGGCGGCTGTTGGTTTCACTAGGTACCTAGTGAAACCGACGCTTACCTCGCGAAGTTTCGCGAGGTAAGCGCAAGGAACGCGTGGTCAGCCGACGATCAGCCAGACCGCGCGCGCCGGCCAGGCCGACCGCGACCACGAAGCAGAGGATCGCCACCCACAGCATCGCCGTCGACGGCGACGATACCCGGACCGGTGGCCGACCGGGACGGCTGGTGGCTCGGGGCGCCCGGACTCAGGAACGCGGCCGGCACGCCCGACCCGCTCGACGACGGCCCGAGACGGGCCGTCCCGGAGCTCGCGGGAGCCCGGGCCGGACGGCTGGCCCGAGGCCGGGCCCTGCGGGCCGGACTGCTGGTCGGGGTACGAGGGCGCCGGGGCCCACGGGGACAGGTTCACCGGGGGCGGGCTGCCCGAGGGGACCGGACGGCCGCCGGAGGGGTGACCGGAGGAGTAGCCAGCCGGCGGCGGGTGGGAGCCGTAGTTGGTCGGCACCGGCGAGCCCGGCACGTACGACGGCGGCGGCACGTCGGTGAGCTGGTTGAAGACCTCCGGCGGTTCGGGGTCCTGCTGCCACGGGGCGCCCGCGGGGACGCCGATCGACCGGAGCGTCTGGAGGGCGGCCGAGGCGGACTCGGGACGCTTCTCGGAGTCGACGTCGACCAGCGACTCGAGCAGGGGCTTGAGTGCGCCGTCGGGGACGCCCCGCTGGTTGCGGGGGCTGAGGCCGGTGAGCATCTGGATGCCGACGACACCGAGCGCGTAGAGGTCCTGGCGCGGCTCGGGGGCAGCGCCGTGCGCCTGCTCCGGTGCCATGTAGCCGTCGGTGCCGATGGCCCCGGGGAACCGGGTGAGCCGCACCTCGTCGATGAGGGCGGCCACGCCGAAGTCGCCGAGTCGGACGTGGGGGCGGCGGGTGCCGGTCGGCTCGAGCAGGAGGTTGGCCGGCTTCACGTCGCGGTGGACCACCCCGGCCCCGTGCACCGCCTCGAGCGCCTGGAGGGTCTGGTCGAGGACGACCGCGACGTAGCTCTCGGGCAGCGTGCCGTGGTCGCCGAGCAGGGTCTGGATCGAACCGCCCTTGACCAGGTCCATGGTGAAGATGACCAGGTTGTCCTCCGCGGCCCAGCCGCTGGGCGCCACGACGTGGGGGTGGCGGATCCGCACGGACTGCTCGCGGACGAAGCGCAGCAGCATCCCGGAGTCGTGCGAGCCCAGCACCTTGGCGGCCACGAACGTCTGGTTGCGGAGGTCCCACGCGCGCCACACCGAGCCCATGCCGCCTGCCCCGATCTGGTCGATCAGGAGGTAGCGGCCGGCCAGCGGTGGGTTTCCCATTCCAGTCATGACGGGGGCACCCTACCCAGACCCGTGCGCTTCAACCGCGCATTCGCCGGAGCGCTGGTGCGAGCCGGATTTCCCGGCGTACGAGCGGCGCTGATAGCCTGCACTGTCCCTCTGCGCCGGCACCCCCGACGGGTGCCTCCAGGCCGGAGGTCCAACGCAAGCCCTCCTGCCACGGAGAGACCGTGGCCGCCGAGTCCACAGGAGGTGGAGAACGCTATGCGTGCCTATGAAGTGATGGTCATCCTCGACCCCAACCTCGAAGAGCGCACCATCGAGCCCTCGCTCGACAAGTACCTCAACGTCATCCGCAAGGACGGCGGCACCGTCGAGAACGTCGACGTCTGGGGACGTCGCCGCCTCGCCTACGAGGTCAAGAAGAACGCCGAAGGCATCTACGCCGTGATCTCGCTCCAGGCGGAGCCGGCCACGGTGAAGGAGTTCGACCGTCAGATCAACCTGAACGAGTCGATCCTGCGGACCAAGGTCCTGCGCGCCGACGCGTGACCCTCGGCCGTACGCCGGCCCCGGAGGTCGCTCGTCCACGTCCTGTGAACGAGCCCTTCCGAATGTCGGTGGCGGCGGACACCATGTGTCGCAACACAACCGAGCACATCTAGGGAGACCCTCATGGCAGGCGAGACCGTCATCACGGTGGTCGGCAACCTCGTCGACGACCCGGAGCTGCGCTTCACCCCCTCGGGTGCGGCCGTGGCGAACTTCCGGATCGCGTCGACGCCGCGCACGTTCGACAAGCAGACCAACGAGTGGAAGGACGGCGAAGGCCTGTTCCTCTCGTGCGCCGTCTGGCGGCAGGCGGCGGAGAACGTCGCCGAGTCCCTCCAGAAGGGGATGCGCGTCGTCGTGCAGGGCCGGTTGAAGCAGCGCAGCTACGAGACCCGTGAGGGCGAGAAGCGCACGGTCTACGAGCTCGACGTCGAAGAGGTCGGTCCGTCCCTCAAGTACGCCACCGCCAAGGTCACCCGCACCAGCGCTCCGGCGGGTGGCGGCGGGTTCTCGGGCGGCGGCGGCCAGGGCGGCTCGGGCGGCGGCGACAACGACCCGTGGTCGACCCCGGCCCCGCAGCAGTCGGGCGCAGGCCCGGCCGGCGGCGGCCAGGCCGACCCCTGGGGTGCCCCGGGCGTGGGCTCCGACGAGCCCCCGTTCTGATCGGCTCGTTCTGATCGGGTCGTCCTGACCCACCTGTAAACCGAAGACCAGCCCACCACCATTCCGGCGTACGCCGGGCTTTCAGGAAGGAAGCACCACAATGGCCAAGGCAGTGATTCGCAAGCCGAAGAAGAAGGTTTGCCAGTTCTGCAAGGAGAAGGCGACCGGTGTCGACTACAAGGACACCACGCTGCTCCGCAAGTTCATCTCGGACCGCGGCAAGATCCGCGCCCGTCGGGTGACCGGCAACTGCGTCCAGCACCAGCGGGACGTGGCGATCGCGGTCAAGAACGCCCGCGAGGTCGCGCTGCTGCCCTACACGTCCACCGGTCGCTGAGAGGAGTCGGGAACATGAAGCTCATCCTGACCCAGGAAGTCACCGGCCTCGGTGCCGCCGGCGACGTGGTCGAGGTCAAGGACGGCTACGGCCGCAACTACCTCGTCCCGCGTGGCCTCGGCATCCGCTGGAGCCGCGGCGGCGAGAAGACCATCGAGTCGATCAAGGCCGCCCGCGCCTCCCGCGCGGTCCGCGACCAGAGCCACGCTGCGGACGTGAAGGCCAAGCTCGAGGCCTCGCCGGTCAACGTGCCGGTGCGTGCCGGTGAGGGTGGCCGCCTGTTCGGCGCCGTCACCGTCTCCGACATCGCCACCGCCATCGCGGCCACCTCCGGCGAGCAGGTCGACAAGCGCACGATCGTGGTGGACCACCCGATCAAGTCGCTCGGCGCGCACGAGGTCTCGGTCAAGCTGCACGACGACGTCTCGGCGACCGTCTCGCTCAACATCGTCGCCGGCTGAACGACACGCTGACGTGAGACCCCGCTCGGCCTTATAGGGGCCGGGCGGGGTTTCGTGCAACCATCTTCGGAAGAGTTGCGTCTATCAAGTGCTTGCTACCTAACATGTCTGGACCATTGCCATCTTCCGGGGGTTGACTCTCATGATCCGCCGAGCAGCGGTGCCCGCTGCCCTGACCTTCCTGCTGCCGATCCTGGTGTTCTCGGGGGCCGCTCCGTCGGCCAACGCGACCGCCGCCCCGGCTGCCGCGGCGCCGCTCGCGGCCGCCGCCGCCCAGGTGCAGCAGCTCGCCGGCACGCCCTCCCTGGCGTACATCACGCTGAAGCGGTGGGCGCCGGGCAACACCACGCCCATCTCGGGGCCCTCGTTCAACAACCCCACCAAGGGTCCGACGGCTGCGCGCCGCAACATCGAGCGCATCTACCGCATGATCCAGTCCACCAAGGGCTACCGGGTCAAGAAGACCAGCCAGTGCCCGCGCCAGCGGGCGAACTACCCGAACGAGATCAAGATCGCGCTGTACTCCTTCAGCGACGGTCGGATCGCCGACGCCCTGATCCGGGCGCACCGGCGCTGCATCGCCGTCCGGGTGCTGATGAACGACCACCTGTCCAACAGCGACGTGCCGGCCGGCTTCGGTCGCCTGCAGCGGGCGATCGGGTACCAGCTGTCGCACCGCTCCTGGGCGCGTCGCTGCCACCAGGGCTGCCGCGGCCGGGTCGGCCCGCTGCACACCAAGATGTACCTCTTCTCCCGCACCGGGAGGACCCACCACGTGGTGGCCTTCGGCAGCTCGAACATGACCGGCAAGGCCGCCAACGTCCAGTGGAACGACATCATGGTCGTTCAAGGAGACCCCGGGCCTCTACGCCAACTTCGAGACGATCTTCCGCGAGTCGGTCCGTGACCGGCTGGCGCCGCGACCGATCGAGCGCAACTACCGCAACGGCAACCTGCTCACGATGTTCTGGCCGCAGCCGGGGCACACCAAGGCCACCGACCGGGTGCTCAACCAGCTCGAGGCCGTCCGCTGCAACCGCCGTCCCACCGGAGGCACCGGCTACAACGGCCACACCGCGGTGTCGATCAACATCCACGCGATGGAGGGCGACCGCGGTCTCTACATCGCCCAGTACATCGTGAAGATGAAGAAGGCCGGCTGCCGCGTCCGGGTGCTCTACGGGTTGATCGCCCCGCGCATCCACCGGACCCTCAAGAACGGTGGCGTGCCGAACCGCCGCACGATCTTCGACCGTGACGACAACGGCTACACCGACATGTACACCCACATGAAGTACGTCGGGGTGAACGGTGCGGTGACCGGCGACAGCTCGGTCCGCCTCGCCTACACCGGCTCGGAGAACTTCTCCCAGAAGACGGTGGGTGGCGACGAGGTCTGGATGCGGATGCCGCGCCCGGCCGCCTGGCGCAAGTACCAGCAGCTGTTCGACATGATCTGGAACTCGAACTACTACTCCAACCCGAAGTACGCCTTCTACCAGCAGAGCGACAGCCCGATCCACGCGCGCACCACGCAGTGGACCGACCCGAACGCCCTGCTCGTCACCTCCGAGGACCTCGAGGACTGACGTCGCCGCACGAACCCCCGGTCGCCCCTGCGGTGGCCGGGGGTTCGTCGTAGCCGGTGGGATCAGCGCCTGCGGGACGGCGAGCGAGACCGCGCGGAAGCGGCCGTCGACGCAGGTGATCCGGGCCGTGACCTGGCCGCCCCGCCACAGCGACGTCCGCACGTCGCGAGGACCCGAGGGCGGGGTCGGTCGTCGCGTCCGCGTGGATCCGGATCGTCGCGCCGACGTACGCCGCGGGCCCGTCGGTCACGTGCACGTCGAGGACGGTACGGCGGCCGCAGGTCGCCGTCGAAGCGTGGCTTCCGGGGACCGGAGACGCCGAGCCAGTCGCCGGTCAGGTCGAGCCCTCCGCGGGAGGTGCAGCGCGGTGCCCGGAACCAGGCACGCGTCGCGCCGGCAGCGCCCGGCCGTCCCGCACGTAGACGCTGTCGTTCCACAGGAGCGCGGTGTCGAGCGGGACGTCGCGCAGCTCGGCGACCTGCACCGTCTCCTCCCGGCCCGATGCGGGGTCCTGCCCGCCGGTGTCGTCGCAGCCCGGGACCACCCCGGTGACGAGGCGGCCGGTCGTCGCCGGGTCGCGCTTCAGCCCGCCCCTGCCCGTGTAGGTGTGTCCGGCGTACTCGATCCGCGCGGCGCAGGAGGCCTCGCCCGTGCCACCCGCAGCGATCCCGGTGCGGGCGGAGCACGATGCGAGGGTCAGGCAGGCGACCGCGAGGGTGGCCGCGAGGCGCAGCGGCGTTCGGAGCGGGAGTCTGGTCACTCCGGTGGGACGGGCCGGGTCAGGATCCGGTTCCCGTGCGCTCGACGGCGTACGGGCGGGCGTGGGCGGCGAAGAGGTTCCAGACCAGCCAGATCCACATGACCTGCACCAGCAGCGTGGCGGCGGGGAGCAGGTGCTCGGCCCCGGCCGCGAAGACCAGCACCGGGGCGATCGCGAGCACGGTGACCACGGTCAGCAGCACCCGCATCCGGCCGGCCGTGCGACGGTCGCCCGCCTCCGCGGCCACCCGGCCCAGGCTCCGGGCGAGGAGGAAGGCGAAGGCGAGGTCCGGGCAGGTCGGCGACCCAGCGCAGCGACGGGTCGGCGGCGGCCAGCGGCTCGTGGACCTGCGGCGGGTAGACGACGACCGAGACCACGGCGGCGACCACTGCGGAGGTGCGCAGCGTTCCGCGGTCGGGCACCGGCAGCACGGCCACCCCGGCCAGCACCAGCAGCCAGCCGAGCACGTCGGGCAGCAGGTCCCAGGGCGTCTGGGTGTCCAGCACGACGATGACCAGGCCCATGGCGATCCGCTGCAGCGGCGTCATCGGTCCTCGCATGCGCACACCCTAGGGTCCCGGCCGGGCTCAGCCGCGGGTGCCGGTGACCAGCCAGGCGTCGCCGCGTTCGCGCGCGACGCAGCACGACGGCGCGCGCGAGCATGAAGCCGAACGCGAAGGCGACCCAGAGCCAGGTCAGCGTCGGGGCGAGCAGGGCCAGCGGTGCGTACACGACGAGCACGACGAGACCCGCCCAGGCGAGGTAGGTGCCGTCCCCGGCGCCGATGAGGACGCCGTCGAGCACGAACACCACGCCGGCGATCGGCTGGCCGAGCGCGGCGACGAGCAGCACCGGCACCAGTGCGTCGAGCACGGCGGTGTCGGAGGTGAAGGCGTGGCCGAGCACCGGGCTGAGCACGGCCAGCGCCAGACCGCTGACCACCCCGCTGACCACGCCCCACTGGATCATCCGGCGGGTCAGGGACCGGGTGCCGGCCACGTCACCGGCGCCGAGCGAGCGGCCGGTGAGCGCCTGCGCGGCGATGGCGATGGCGTCGAGGGCGAACGCGAGGAAGGTCCAGACGGTCATCGCGAGCTGGTGCGCCCCGAGGTCGGCGTCCCCGCCTCCGGTGTGGGCGGCGGCGTACGTCGTGACCAGCAGCGCGGCGCGCAGGGTGAGGGTGCGGATGACCAGGGCCACGCCCGCGTGGGCCGCCGCCCGGATGCCGGGCAGGTCCGGACGGAGACCGGCGCCGTGGGTGCGGGCGCCGCGGGAGACCACGGCCAGCAGGAACGGCGGCGGCCAGCACCTGGGCCAGCACCGAGCCGATCGCCGAGCCGGCCAGCCCGAGCGCCGGCAGCGGCCCGACGCCGTACACGAGGGCGCCGTTGAGGACGATGTTGAGCAGGTTGCCGAGGACCGCGGCCACCAGCGGGGTGCGGGTGTCCTGGAGGCCGCGCAGGACGCCGGTCGTGGCCAGCATGACCAGCAGCGGGGTGGTGCCGAGGAAGGCGATGCGCAGGTACGTCGTCGCGTGGCCGGCGACCGTGCCGCCGGCGCCGAAGGCGTCGACCAGCCACGGGGTGGCCACGATCCCGACGACGGTGGTGGCGACGCCCGAGGACGACCGCCAGCCAGATCCCGTCGATGCCCTGGCCGAGCGCTCCGCGCAGGTCGCCGGCGCCGACGTGGCGCGCGACGGAGGCGGTGGTGCCGTAGGCCAGGAAGACGCAGAGGCCGACCGCGGTCTGCAGGACGGCGCCGGCGATGCCGAGCCCGGCCAGCTCGGGGGTGCCGAGGTGGCCGATGAAGGCGGCGTCGGCGAGCAGGAACAGCGGCTCCGCGACCAGGGCGAGGAAGGCCGGGACGGCGAGCCGGAGGATCTCACGGTCGGTCGCGCGGTGTCGCCGAACGGGATGAACCCGGGACTGCTGGGGCGTCTGGTGCCCGTCCCGTCCAGACCTCACGCGGGCCAGCGTACGGGTGCTCGACGGACCGGGTCAGACAGCATGGCCCAGATGGACTATTGCCGTCCGTCCGGGTGGTTCGGTACTTGGGGACAAGCTGTGAGTATCGACACCGACGAGTGGCGTTTGTCGACATCGCGGCGGCCGACCATCCGGTGTCCGGACGGTGAACGAAAAAGTTTCGCGACTATTTTCCCTCCACAGCTCCGGGCAGCGTTTCCGCAGGTCAGAGCCGTATTTCTCGCTATTGGCGAGTTCCCCTCCACAGTACGTTGCCCATCCTGTGCACAGCCTGTGGCGTGTCGTCCACGAGCTCGCGGAGGTTATCCACAGGGCCTGTGGACAAGGGGCTGGTCCGGAGGCCCCTGCACGACGTACGGTCACTCGTCCGCAGGTTCCGCAGGCCCCGTTCCGGGGGCTCCGGAGGCGGACACCGGGGCCCGGCCGACGAGCGGGCGGACCCGGCTTGTCGGTGCCCGCGCCTACCGTGGCCGGCACAGCTCGCGAGCACGAAGGGGACCGGTCGACATGAGTGTGACGGACTACCCCGACACACCGCTCCCGCCCGAGCCGGACTGGGGTGACGGCCCCGCGGCGTACGAGCCGGGCAACGCGCCGCGGTCGGCGGGCGACCGCACGCCGCCCCAGGACAACGCCGCCGAGCAGAGCGTCCTCGGCGCCATGCTGCTGAGCAAGGACGCGATCGCCGACGCCAGCGAGGAGCTGCGCGGCACGGACTTCTACCGCCCGGCGCACGAGATCATCTTCGACGCGATCGTCGACCTCTACGGCCGCGGTGAGCCGGCCGACCCGGTGACCGTGGCCGCCGAGCTGCAGCGCCGCGGCGAGCTCCAGCGCATCGGCGGTGCCCCCTACCTCCACACGCTCTCGGCCAACGTGCCGATCGCCGCGAACGCCGGCTACTACGCCGAGATCGTGCACGAGAAGGCGATCCTGCGCCGGCTGGTCACCGCCGGCACCAAGATCGTCCAGCTCGGGTACGCCGGCGAGGGCCAGATCGACGCCGTCGTCGACGAGGCGCAGGCGGAGGTCTACAAGATCACCGACAAGCGGGCGCAGGAGGACTACGCCCCGCTGGCCGACATCATGGAGGGCGTCCTCGACGAGATCGAGGCGATCGGCAACCGCGACGGCGGGATGTACGGCGTACCCACCGGCTTCGCCGACCTCGACGACCTGACCAACGGCCTGCACTCCGGCCAGATGATCATCGTTGCCGCACGTCCCGCCATGGGTAAGTCCACCCTGGCGCTCGACCTGTGCCGCGCGGCGTCGATCCACAACCAGATGTCCAGCGTCTTCTTCAGCCTGGAGATGAACCGCTCCGAGATCACCATGCGCCTGCTGTCGGCCGAGGCGAAGGTGCCGCTGAACCACATCCGCAACGGCAACATGACCGACGACGACTGGGCCAAGCTCGCCCGCAAGATGGGCGAGGTCTCCTCCGCTCCGATGTTCATCGACGACAGCCCGAACATGACGATGATGGAGATCCGGTCCAAGGCCCGCCGGCTCAAGCAGAACCACGACCTGCGCCTCATCGTCATCGACTACATGCAGCTGATGAGCTCGGGCAAGAAGGTCGAGTCCCGCCAGCTGGAGGTCTCGGAGTTCTCCCGGCAGATCAAGCTGCTGGCCAAGGAGCTCGAGCTGCCGATCATCGCGCTCTCCCAGCTCAACCGTGGCCCCGAGCAGCGCGCCGACAAGCGACCGGCGATGAGCGACCTGCGTGAGTCCGGCTCGCTGGAGCAGGACGCCGACATGGTGATCCTGCTGCACCGCGAGGACGTCTACGAGCGGGAGTCGACCCGCCCGGGCGAGGCCGACCTGATCGTCGCCAAGCACCGCAACGGCCCGACCCGCGACATCACCGTGGCCTTCCAGGGCCACTACTCCCGCTTCGTCGACATGGCCCACTGACGCGCCGACGTTATTCGCGTGAGGTCAACACGCCCTGCCGGTGCGCGGTTGCGGCGGCTTCCCCCCGGGTGGCCACGCCGAGCTTGTCGAGGATGTGGGAGACGTGCACGGACACGGTCTTCGGCGAGATGAACAGCCGCTGCCCGATGGCGGCATTGGGGAGGCCCTCGGCGACCAGGCGCAGCACGTCGAGTTCTCGCGCGGTCAGGCCCAGCGTGCCGGCCGGCGCCGTGCGGCGACAGGCGCAGCCGGGCTTGCCGGCCCGCGGCGAGGGCGGCGTCCACCAGGGGAGTGGCGCCCAGGGCTTCGCCGATGGCCAGCGCCTCGGCGAGGGCCTGGCGGGCGCCCGTCGGGTGTCCGGCGGACGCCTCGGCGACCCCCGAGCGCAGCAGGGTCCATCCGAGTGGGTGTGGCTGGTCCGCTCGCCGCCAGGCGGCCACGGCGCGTGACCAGTCCTCCGGACGGTCTCGGGCCAGGCGCCGTGCGAGGTCCGCGCGGATCGTTGCCTCCCACGCGCGGTCGCGGTCGTTGCGCGGCGGCGCCATCTCGAGGAGGTGCTCGATGCGGGCCGCGGCCCAGCCGCCGAGCTCGGGGTCGCCGCCGCCGTCGTTGCCGTCGCCGCCGTCGTGGCTGACGGCTGCCCGGTCTGCCAGCGTGCGGGCGACCGTACCCATCAGCGGGTAGAGGAAGCCGGGGTTGATCGCGGCGCGGTCGTCGGCCAGCGCCGACCGGACCAGGTAGGGGACGGCCTCCGGCTCGTGCCGGGCGGCGACCTCGATACCGGTGTACCGGGCCGGGAGCAGGTCGTCGACGTCGGTGACGGGGCCGGGGTGGTCCTGTGGATCCGCCGGTGACCCGGTCCGGTCGGGCCGCGGCATGCCGCGCCAGACCGCGAGGTGGTCGCGGAGGCGGGCGGCGAACCAGAACACGTACTCCGGGAGGTCTGGTTCGCACAGCACCCGGTTGAGTGCCTTGTCCGCCTCCTCCCACCGTCCGAGTTCCATCAGCCCATCGGCCAGGTTGGTCGTTGCCATGCCCCAGCTGGCCGGGATCGCTGCGGGCTCGTCACCGCCGAGGAGCTCGACCCGCTGCTCGGCCGCCTGGGTGCTCTCCAGGGTCCGGCCAGCGGTCCACAGCGTGCCCGCCAGCACCTGGAGAGCTTGCTCGCGGACGTTGAGGTTGGCCGTGCGGTCGGCGAGCCGGGTGGCCTCCTGAGCGGTCGCGACCGCCCGCGCGTCGTCGCCGAGGGCGGACTCGACCGGGGCCATCATGGCCTTCGCCCGCGCCAGCAGGTCGATGTCCCCGATGGACTGCGCTACCAGCACCGCTTCTGAGGCCAGGGGATGCGCCGAGTCCACCTGGGCGGCGCGCAGGCACACCCGGGCGGCCCACCGGCAGGCGAGTGCCCGCTCGCGACTGGCGGGCTCGGCGGGGATGTCGCCGACCGTCGCGACAGCCTGCTCCCACGTGAGAGGCCCGTCCTGGTGCCAGAGGGTGCGGTCCCACAAGATGGCGAGCCACGCCCGCCGCGCGGCCGGCGCATCGGCCGGCAGGGCCGCCCGTGCGGCCGAGAGAAGCTCCTGGCTGACCTCCTGGCGCCCGAGGCCGAGCATCCCCGCCTCCGCTGCCTCGGTGAGGATGGCCGCCAGATCGGTGTCCGGTGGTCGCTGCTCGGCAGGTACTTCGGGCCACAGCTCGGCCGCCTCGCGCAGCATGCGCATCTGCTCGGGGTAGGCCGAGACCTGCGCGGCCAAGGCTGCGGCCCGCCGCCAGGCACGCAGTGCCGGGGCAGGCCGGTCACCGGCGGTCCAGTGCTGGGCCACGGCGACCGCCTCGGGGAGTTCCCGGACGCGATGCTCGAGCCGCTCCGCCCAGGCGCGGTGCATCCTGCTCGCCCGGGCAGGGGGCAGCGCGGCGACGGCGGCCTCGCGGAGGAGCGCGTGCCGGAACTCCACCCGGCCGGCACGACCTGTGAGCACGCCGTCTCGGACGGCGGACTCCAGCCCGGCATCGAAGGCGTCCGGCGCAAGGTCGGCCACGGTCGCCAGGTCGGTTGGACGCAGCTCGACCTGTGCCACGGCGGCGGCGTCGACGACCGAACGCGCGGCCGGAGCCAGGTGTCTGAGCCGGTGGCCGAGGAGGCGGTCGGCGAGCTCGTCGAGGTGGTCCGTGCCGGCGGCCACCAGCTCCTCCACCAGCAGGGGCACCCCGCCCGAGACCTCGGTGATGCGCTCTACGTCCGCCGACCCGGCGGACTCGGCGGTGCGGAGCTGGCGAACCTGGGCGGCCACGTCCTCCGGCCCGAGCCGGGTCAGGTCGACCCGCGTGACGCGGCGCAGACTGCCCAGCTCGGCGACGTACTCGCTCACGTCGTCGTACGCCGGGTCGTCGGTGCGCACGGTCAGCACCACCGCCAGCTTCTCCTCACGCATGCTGCGGACCAGGTAGTCGAGCACGGCGCGACTCGACTCGTCGGACCAGTGCACGTCCTCCAGGACGAGCAGCAGCGGCTGCTGCCGGGCCGCGTCGCGCAGCAGCCCGGCGGTCGCTGCCTGGACCTGCGCCGGGCTGAGCGTCCCCGGTCCCTCAGCCGGCTGCGCCTCGAGCTCGGGCAGCAGCCGGCGAACGTCGGGCAGCCGGCCGCCGGCCACCCGGTCGAACCGGCTCGGCGCCCAACGCGCGACGCAGGTCGCGGACAGCGTCCAGGAAGGGACCCAGTGGCACGTCGCGGCTGCCGGCTGCGGTGCAGTGACCCCGCAGGACGCACACGTCGTCCCGGCCGAGCTGGTCGACGAGCTCGTTCAACAGACGGGTCTTGCCGATGCCGGCCTCACCGAGCACCACCGCCGCGCCGGGTTCGCCCACTGGCCGCCGTCGTCGCCAGCCGTCGCAACAGTGCCAGCTGACCCTCTCGCCCGACCATGCGCGAGCCCATGCCCCCATGCTGGCACCTCGGCGGAGTCGAGGGGAACGCCCTGCGCGAGGGCGTGCACGAGGATCACGCAGATCCGCGCACCCGCCAGGTCCTGGTCTGCTTCTTGCGCCGCCCATACCTCGCCAGTGCTCCGGCGTGGAGGAGACGGCCATCGACCTGGCTACCGCAACGTGCGCGACATAGATCCGTCTTATCGCCGCGAAGGCCCCGGTGGTGGGAGCAGTGGTTGCGTGGTGGCTCCACCCCACCCGGAGGCCTTCGTCACCGACCAGCAGGCGCGCCGTACCTGACGTCTGTGATCAGTGCGGCGAGCAGACATGAGCGGCGTCGATCAGGAGGCGAGCGCCTTTGCCTTGAGCTGATCGAACTCCGCCTGGGTGATCGCCCCGCTGTCGAGGAGGCCCTTGGCGTCGGCGATCTGGCTGGTGGCGCCGCCCGAGGACGGTGCAGCGACAGACTTGATGTAGGCCGCCTGAGCCGCCTGCATCTCCTTGGCCTGCTCCATTTGACGTTCCTGCATTCCGTGCCCACGGGCGATGAGATAGACCAAGATGCCCAGCCACGGGATGAGGATCACGAAGATCACCCACAGCGTCTTGGCCCCTCCGCCAAGGTCCCTGCTTCGGAAGATGTCTCCGAGGACCCAGAACAGGCACATGAACCACGCAAAGAACAGGAAGAACTCAAACAGCGCCAGCAGGAACGAGCCGTTGTCGTTGAACATGGGGTGACCTCTCAAGGGGACGTAACGGTGGATCCCACCGGCTTACCGACTCAGCCTCGGGCGATCACCGACAGGAGGCATCCCCCGACCCGGATGAGAAGCCATCCCGAGGCGAGAGTGAGCGTGCGCTGAGCGGTCCGTCATTCCACCGCGACAGCGGTCTTGTCGTGTCGCAGGGACCAACTGCTGTGGCAGCCCCGCGAGCCCTATGCCGATGGAGTCGTCGAAGCCAGAAGGTGTCGTGCACGACGACCAAGGTCGCTCAGATCTACTCGACCTTCATCGGCCGCTGCTGCCAGCCGGGCGGCCAGGTCTAGTGCCTCGTCGAGCTCAGGACCAGGGATGGCTGACTCCTGGCCCATGTCCCGAAGGATGGTGACCTCGGTCCGTGAGGCGATCAACGGGTCGGAGACTCCATCGATCCAGACTCGGGTGCGGCGGCCATCGCCGCGTTCCTCGCCGGTGATTCGCTCGAGCGCAAAGATGCGGTCCGCGCGCGCGAACTTGCCAAAGCCCAAAGCCACCATGCGGGAGTCCGACGCCACGCGGCCATCTTGACACCAATCACCGACTTCAGTCCCGCGTTGCCTGCACCGTTGGCTTGGGGATCCGCTCCAACCGTGCCTCGGACTGCGACACGATAGTCCAGTGACCGAACCCTCCGGCCCTGAGTACGAACGGCTGCCGCTGAGCAGTCACATCGCCGCGGCGATGGTCGGAATGGCCGTGGTGTTGTTCTTCGGCACCGCGTTCTCTTGGCTCAACGTGCGCAACTGCCACGCCCAAGACGGTTGCCCGGTCCCACCTGCGGTCGAGATGCTCACCGGCATGGGCCTGACCGGCACGATCGGGCTGCTCGTCGGCGCACTCCTGATGTGGCTTCCGCTCCACCAGCCTTCCCGCTGACAGGTCCCGGCGCCGAGCCGACCCTGGCGTGTCCGCTCACGCGGCGATGCCGGGATATCACCCGGCCCCGAAACCGGACGCCCACCAGCAGGACCGCAAGGCCCGCGACGGCGACGCCACCAGGGTTACGAAGCATGTCAGCGTTCTCGTCCTTGCAGGCCGAGATGCCCGGCTCCTCGTCGGGCTCAACGATGGGGTGGACGACGCCCCCGCACGAGTAGAAGTTGCCCACCCCTTGCCCCGGCACTTCGACGTGGGCGCTCGTCGGTAGGACGAGCATCGCCATGGCAGCCACGAGTACGGCGGCACCCGTCCAGATGAACAGACGGGCGGCACGTACGTCTCGGCTTGGGCGCGGTCATTGGTGCATGGTGGGCAACCTGTCCCTGGAAACGTCCACTCACGCCGCTGTCCGGCTCACCCACATGGCCGATGAGCGTTCGTCCTTTGCCGCGACCTTGGTTCCACTCGTGGCTTGGCGACGATCATTGCGATGGCCCAGGTGGAGGCTTGTACAGCTCCTGAACGGCAGCCTCGATGTCCCCGTCATCGGCCTCCACGGGCTCCATGTACAAGCGCCCTTCAGCGACCAGGCCGTCGCGCACGACGAAGATCGTCACCCCACGCATCGCGAAGGGCGACCCGTCCACGTGGTGACCGTGCCAATGCCACTCGCCCCACTCGACTTCTCCGTCCACCGATACAGCGACCAGTTCTGAGGTGAAGTCCGGCACCCCATCGAAGACAGACGACCAGTTCTCGAGCACCTGAGCGCTCCCGCCGAACCCCCGACTCGGGTGCAGCGGCTGCGCGCTTCGGTAGTCCTCAGCGAACAGCGACGCCAGCCGCCGCGCATCGTGAGCGTTCACCGCTTCCCTGAGTCGCTCCATCATGGTCGTCACGTCACAACGATAGAACGGCTGGGATCCGGCCTGACCCGCGGCGTCGATCGCCGGGCCGGTTGCTTCGCCGACCGGGAGGAGATCTCGAGGGGTCTGGCGGCCGGCCGGTCACTACGGGCCATCGCGGCCGGGCTGGGCCGTGCTCCGTCGACGATCAGTCGTGAGGTCACCGCGCACGGCGGCCGCCGCCGCTACCGTGCCGCACCCGCGGACCAGCAGGCGTGGTCGCAGGCGAAGCGGCCCAAGCCGTGCAAGCTGGCGACCCACCCGGTGCTGAGTGCCATCGTGGGCGAGAAGCTGAAGCAACGGTGGTCACCACAGCAGATCGCCGGCTGGCTGAAGACCATCCATCCCGACGACCCGGAGATGCAGGTGTCGCACGAGACGATCTACCGCACCCTGTAAGTGCAGTCCCGGGGCCGCGCTGCGCAAGGAACTCACCGCCCACCTGCGGACCGGGCGGGTGATCCGACGTCCCCAAGGCACCCGCCTGCCCGATGGCCGTGGTGGCCGGCCGGGGATCCTGAACATCTCCGAACGCCCCGCCGAAGCCGACGACCGAGCAGCGCCCGGACACTGGGAGGGCGACCTGGTCTTCGGCAAACGCATGAGCCCGGTCGCCACTCTGGTGGAGAGGTCGACCCGGTTCGTGGTGCTGGTGGCGCTGCCCGCAGGGCACCGGGCCGACCTGGTCGCTGACGCCCTGGCCGCCAAGATCACCACCCTGCCCGCGGCCTTGACCCGGACCCTGACCTGGGACCAGGGCCACGAGATGGCCGCCCACGCCAGGTTCACCGACGAAACCGGGATCGAGGTCTACTTCTGCGACCCCAAGTCCCCTGGCAGCGCGGCAGCAACGAGAACACCAACGGACTGCTGCGTCAGTACCTACCCCGCACACTCGACTTCCGCACCCTGAACCAGACCGACTTCGACGCCATCGCCGACCAACAAGGACGACCTCGACAGACCCTCGGCTTCAAGACACCATCCCAAGCACTGGCCGAGGTGTTGCGTTGACCGCCTGAACCCGCAGGCATGAGCGCACGTTTCACCGCCACGAGAACGTCGGGCGCCGGGCGCGCGATGCCAGGCGGGGCATCGGCGATGCTGTGGGCATGGAGTACGTGTCCAGAGTGCCGCGACCGCCGCTGGACGGGCTGATCGACAACCTTTACCACCGGGAGGGTGCGCCGCCGTACGCCCGGCTGACGCTGCCGCCGATGCCGTCGGCGCTGCTCATCATCAACCTCGGGGCACCGTTCCGCATCCGCGCCGGCCGATTGATTTCTTGCAAGAGCGACAGCTCATGACACGCTAATTTTGGGGGCACCCCAAAGCAAAGGAGAGCGCTGTGGGCAAGGTGGTCATGTACAGCTCGGTGTCGGTGGACGGCTTCGTCGCGGACGAGAACGACCAGCCCGGACCGCTGTTCGACTGGTTGTCCAGCGGTGACGTCCCGTTGGACGAGAGCGGCGAGGTGAAGGTGTCGCAGACGTCCTACGACTACATCCGACCATATTGGGACCAGATCGGGGCGACAATCGTCGGTCGCCACGTCTTCGACATGACGGACGGCTGGGACGGGAAGCCTCCGGGCGGGATCGACCACGTGGTCGTCGTGACGCACCGGCCGAAGCCCGAGGGCTGGGACCCCGAGGCGCCGTTTCACTTCGTCGACGGCGTCGAGGCAGCCGTGGTCAAGGCGCAGGAGCTTGCGGGTGACCGCATGGTCGAGGTCGCCGCTGGCGACGTCGGTGGCCAGGTGCTTGCCGCGGGCCTGATCGACGAGGTGCGCATGGACGTCGTACCCGTCGTGTTCGGGTCCGGCAAGCGCTACTTCGGGTCGGTCCACGCGCAGCACCTGTTCGAGGATCCTGACGTGGTGATTCAGGGCAGCCGGGTGCTCCACCTGCGCTATCGGGTGCGCCGTTGACCGATCTGAGCGGGTACGCGAAGAAGTCCACTGCGAACGCGGTGGGTTGTCTGGGGTACGCCACGTCGAAGCGCACCTCGGCGATCTTCTCCACTTGGGCCAGTAGGCCAGGTGCGACCTCCGCCGCTCGGCCCTGAGGTCGCACTCGGATGCGTGGCGGGTCGCTCATCAGCCTGACTCACCTTTTCGCGAACTGGGGTGCTCGTATGTCGCGAACACCCCTTGGTTGGTGGGGTATTCGCAAGTTCACAAACCCCCAGGTCACGCGCCGAGTTCGAACTCGCGGCTGATTCACCTGCACGCGTGGCGCTCGAATGTTGCACCCGGCTGGCCGCGTCGTCAGGACTCGTTCGCTTGACCGATGAGCACGACTTGGCCCGATGACGCCTGGTTGCCGTCGGCAACCTCCTTGGTGACGGTCAGCGTTGGAAACGTGCTCGGGCCGACGCCGGACCAGAGTGTGACGTCGGTGCCCTCGTTGAACGTGCCGATCGGAACGAGAGCGCCTGCGTCGCTCTTCAACCACGCCTCGTAGAACTCTCCGTCGGTGCGTCGCGGGAGTCCGGTGGCGTGCAGCTCGATCTTCCATCCGCTGTCGGTCTTGGTCAGCATGACGTCCCCGTCCGCATCGGGCGCGAGCCGGGTCCCCGCCAGGGACGCAGCGAACTGCACTGGTTCGTCGCGGTTCGCCTGCAAGCCGACGGTGACGCCCGCCGCCAGGACGACCGCGGCGGCTACGGCCAGGAGGGAATACCGGATCCGTCGCAGACGCCGGCGAGTGCCGGTCTCCTCGGCGATCGCGGCGACCACGCGCTCCTGGAGGTCGAGCGGGGGCTCGGCCCACACCGCCGGGTCCGCGAGTACGCCGTGCACCCGCTCGATCTCGGCGCGCTCCGCCGGCGTCAGGTCATCGTCGGACATGGGAGCCTCCTTCGCGCGGGTCGGCGGGTGCCGAGTCTGCCGGTTCGGCACGCAGGTCGGACAGGATGCCCGCCAGCCGGCGGTGCGCCCGGAATGTCCGCGACTTGACCGTGCCGAGCGGGATCTCGAGCTTGTCGGCGATCTCCGCGTGGCTGAGCTCGTCGAAGTGCTGCATCCGGATCAGGTCGCGTTCGGTGGTGGGCAGCTCGTCCAGCGCCCGGCGTACCTCCGCCACGTCGTGGATCTGCTCCACCGACGGCGGCAGCGTGACCAGCGCGGCGCTGTCGGAGGTGTCGATGTTGTCGAGGTTGCGGTGCCGGCGCTCGCGTCGGTGCACATCGATGGCGACCCGCTTCGCGATCGTGGTGAGCCAGGCCCCGAGCGCCCGGCTCGGGTCGTAGCTTCCCGCCGCACGCCACGCCTGCACGAACGTCTGCTGGGTGGCGTCCTCTGCGAGACCGGTGTCGCCGAGCACCCGGTGCGCGATCGCGAACACCAGCCGGCCGTAGGTCTGGTAGACGACCCGGACCGAGTCCGCGTCACCTGAGGCGAACCATGACGCCAGCTCGGCGTCGTCCAAGGCCACGGTCGTCACGCTAGCCCAACGTTCACCGGCGGCCTCCAGGGTGTGCGCGTGTGCGGGAGTCGCGGCGGTGGCGGTCGCGCTGCGTCTCATTCCCTGCTTACGCAGCCGGGTCCGGACCGGTTCGCCCGGATCCGGCACCGGATCCCGGACGGAACCAGTGCGTGAACGCCGCCGTAGAAGCCGGAGAGGTCGGCATCGGCCGGCACGATCACGAGAAGAGCAGACAATGAAAGAACAGAGCAGAACCAACAGGTCGTTCGGCCGGGCCGCGGCCGCCACGACACTGATCGGCCTGGTCGCGGCAGTCTCGGCGGGCCCGGCACAGGCGACGCCGCCACGAGCCTCCGCCGCGGTCGTCGACGACGTGCTCGTCATCAGCGGCACGAACGCCGCCGACCGGATCACCGTCGACTTCAGTGCGCTCGACTCCGTGGTGGTGGACCTCGGTCACCACCACGTCCGGCGCCTCGACCCGCGCACCTTCCACTCGGTGTCGGTGTACCTGCGTGCCGGTGACGACGACTTCCGCACAATCAGCGGCGGGTCACTCGCCGACGTACCGTTGACGGTCAGGTCGGGAGCGGGCGACGACACTGCCGTCGGAGGCGCCGCGAACGACGTGCTCAGGGGTGGCTCCGGGGAGGACTTCCTCCTGGGCGGAGCGGGCACCGACCTCGTGTACGGCGGCCGCGGCGCCGACTTCGTCAACGGCGGCGTCGGCACCGACACCGAGGTGCTCGGCTCCGGCGACGACACGGCAGCGTGGAACCCGGGAGAGGGCAACGACGCGATCAGCGGCGGCCACGGTCGGGACACGTTGGCCTTCAACGGCTCCGACGCCGACGAGCGGATGTCACTGACGGCGGACGGCACGAGCGCGGTCTTCCTGCGCAGCCCGGGCGCCATCCGGATGGACCTCGACGGCGTCGAGCGGCTCGACCTGGCCACCCTCGGTGGCGCCGACGCGGTGACGATCGGCGACCTCACCGGCACCGCTCTCACCGACGCGGACATCGACCTCTCCTCGGCCGCCGGCACCGGCGACGCCAAGGCCGACACTGTCGTCGTGAACGGCACCGACCGGCCGGACCGGGTCGATGTCACGGCGCGCTCCGGCGCGGTCGACGTGACCGGGCTGACGGGCGAGACCGTCGTCACCGGCGGCGAGCCCACCGACCGGCTCGAGATCGCCACGTTCGAGGGCGACGACAGCGTCACCGTCGACGACGCCGCCCGAGCACTGCTCGACATCGTTGTCGACCTCGGACTCGACCAGTCATGACCAGCACGACGAGCCGACATCAGGCGACACCACCACCACGGAGACCAACATGTCCCAGTTCCCCGGAATCACCCACATCGCCCTGACCGTCACCGACCTGCCTCGCAGCACCGCCTGGTACGCCGCGCTCTTCGGCAGTGCGCCGGTACTCGACGAGGATGTCGAGGCCGGCGGCTTCCACCACACGGTGTTCGCACTCGGTGGGGGTCACCTCTTCGGCCTCCACAAGCACCAGGATGAGGTCGGCACGCCGTTCGACGGGCGCAGCCCCGGACTCGACCACGTGGCGTTCAACTGCGCCGACCGCACCGAACTCGAGAAGTGGGGAAGCCGCCTGGACGAGCTTGGGGTCAGCCACGGAGAGATCATCGACGCTCACTACGGGTCGGGGCTCGCGTTCCGTGACCCAGACGGTATCGCCCTGGAGTTCTTCGCTCCGCCGTCCTGAACGAGCGCTCGCCCGCGCGTCTGGGGAGGGTCGGAGCCGCGGGAGTGCCGAAGCCGCAGAACCGAATACTCGGTCTGCGGCTTTGGTCTGCTTCCGGGTTCCGCGAAGCTGCCTCCCTCGGGCGCTCAGGAAGGAG
>CAVRMH010000030.1:0-23525 GCA_963721775.1 uncultured Actinomycetota bacterium
AGATGGAGCGGCCCTCACAGTGACTGTGAGGGCCGCTTCTGTTTGTGCAACCATCCCCCTTCCCGACGCCACGACTCACAACGAGATCCCGGTGTCCTCGGCTAACACGTCGAGCAGCTGATCCTGGAAGCGACGGTCGTGGACCGCGCGATGAGGCTCTCGCTGATGCCGGTGGTACCAGTAGCCACCCGTGGCCAGGGCGCCCTCGTCATCACTCACGGACAACCACTCCTGGGTCTGATGGCCGAGCTCGAGGTCGTCAGGAGCGCTCGGCCCGCCCATCCTCGTTGGCACCCAGCCCGGGTCGACGGCGTTGCTCAGCACGTCAGGGCGAAGCCGGGCGACCGCGGCGGCCAGCGTGGTGACGAACAGCTTGCTGTCGGCGTATGAACCCGCGCTCTCGCCCCTCCAGTCGATACGCCGCAGCGACGGGTGCCCTGCCAGGTGCGAGCCGCTGCTCAGGTAGACGAGCCGGCGGGGTGAGCGCAGCAGCGCGGTGAGCAGGTACGGCGCGACGATGTTGACCGGCATCACCGCGCGACCGCTCCAGACGCCGGCATTGTGAATGACAGCGTCGAGCGGCTCGGCGTCGTTGAGCTCGGCGGCGATACGGCGTACGGCGTCGCGGTCGGTGAGGTCGCCGACAGCCAGGTCGGCTCCCTGGTCGATAAGTGCCTGAAGGGCCGCAGCGCGTTCCTCGTTCCGGGCGTGCACCACCATCTCATGGCCCGCGGCCAGCAAGGACTCAGCCGTGAGTCGTCCCAGGCCGTCGGCCGAGCCAGTGACGAGGACTCGCGTCAACGCGACGAGTCCATCGCGGACCGGGTGTCGGCATCGGTGATGTGCGTTGCGGCCCAGGAGGCGAGGAGCTTGAGCCGGTCCTCGGAGTCGGTTCCCGGCTCGGGGGAGTAGACGGTCAGCGAGAGGGTCCGGTCACGATGCGCCGAGATGTCCATGGTCAGATAGGCGAGATCGACGCATCCGACGTCGGGGTGGTTGAACTGCTTCTTGCCACCGTGGTGCAGACGCACGTTGTGGGTGGCCCAACGGGTTCGGAACTCGTCACTGACGGTGGAGAGCTCGCCGATGAGGTCGCGCAGGTCCTTGTCCTGCGGGTCGCGACCGGCCTCGGTCCGCAGCAGCGCCACCGTGACGTTGGCTGCTCCGTCCCAGTCGGCGTAGTAGTCGTGGGCGCTCGGGTCGAGGAACTGGTAGCGGGCGATGTTCGGCGGCCCGGGCTCGTCGCTGTAGAGCGGCGAGTACAGCGCGCGGCCGAGCGGGTTGGTGGCGAGCAGGTCGAGCCGCCCGTTGACGACGATCGCGGCGGAGCCGTTGATCGTGTCGAGCATCCACTGGATCGGCATGGGCACCTCGACCGGTTTGCGGCGCGTGGCGCGTCGCCGGGGCCGGGCCGCGCGGGCGAGGTCGAAGAGGTAGGTCTGCTCGGCGTCGTCGAGCCGCAGTGCGGCGGCGACCGCGTCGAGGACCTCCTCGGACACACCGGTGATGTGCCCCTTCTCCAGCCGCGTGTACCACTCGGTGCTGACGCCGGCGAGGACGGCGACCTCCTCGCGGCGAAGCCCGGGCACGCGCCGGCGGCTCCCTGAGGGCAGGCCCACGTCGGCAGGAGTGAGTCGGGCGCGGCGGGTGGCGAGGAACTCGCGGATGTCCTCGCGGTTGTCGTCGCGGCTGTCGGGAGTCACCCCTCCACCGTACGTGTCGTCGCGGCGCGAGGGAGGTTGCGTTTCTACCCCCATAAACGCAACCTTCCGCGCCCGCGCAGGCCCGGGTTGCATGGAGGTCGAGCCCGGGCCGACCGGCGGCCGGGCTCGAACCGGAACACGATCAGGCACCGCCCGGAAGGGCGGAGAAGGAGCATCCAGCATGCGCGCAGCAGTGCTGCACGGCGCCCGGCGACGTCCGCGTCGAGGACCGCGACCGGCCCACCATCGTCGACGCCGACCGACGCCATCATCCGGCTGCTCGGCGGCCTGCGTCTGCGGCTCGGACCTGTGGCCCTACCGCGGGCATCGAGACGATCTACGGGCCCGAGGCCGCGATGGGACATGAGTACGTCGGCATCGTCGAGGAGGTCGGCGCCGAGGTGACGAACGTCGAGCCCGGTCAGTTCGTCGTCGGCTCGTTCTTCGCCTCCGACAACACCTGCGAGATCTGCCGGGCCGGCTACCAGACCTCCTGCGTCCACCGCCAGCTCGTCGCGGCGGCGCCCAGGCCGAGTACATGCGCGTCCCGCTCGCCGACGGCACCCTGGTCGCCACGCCGGGCATGCCCGGACGACGACCTGATCCCGAGCCTGCTGGCCGCCTCCGACGTGCTGGGCACCGGCTGGTTCGGCGCCGTGGCCGCCGAGGCCGGACCGGGCAAGACCGTCGCGGTCGTCGGCGACGGCGCCGTCGGCCTGCTCGCCGTCCTGGCCGCCAAGCAGCTCGGCGCCGAGCGGATCATCGCGATGAGCCGCCACGAGTCCCGCCAGCAGCTCGCCCGCGAGTTCGGCGCCACCGACATCGTCGCCGAGCGCGGCGACGAGGGCGTCGCGAAGATCAAGGAGCTCACCGACGGCCTCGGCGCGCACTCGGTCATCGAGGCCGTCGGCACCCAGGAGTCGATGATGCAGGCCATCCGCGTCCACCCGCGCCGGCGGGCACGTCGGCTACGTCGGCGTCTCCCACGACGTCGACGCTGCCCGGCGAGGAGCTGTTCTTCTCCCACGTCCACCTGCACGGCGGCCCCGCGCCGGTCCGCCGGTTCCTGCCCGAGCTGATCGACCTGATCTGGAACCGCACGCATCGACCCCGGCAAGGTCTTCGACCTCGAGCTGCCCCTCGACCAGGCCGCCGAGGGCTACCGGGCCATGGACGAACGCCGCGCCATCAAGGCCCTGCTGCGCCCCTGACCGCTATCCACTGCTCCCGGCCGCCCCACGCCCACTGCGAAGGAACCTCGTCCTTGACCACCCCCACCACTGCCGACCAGCGACCGTCCGGTGGCATCGTCGTACGCCCAGCGCCGGGTGATGAGCCACGTTCGGCCGTCGCACCGCGACGGTCGGCCGACGGGCTGCTGGGTGTCGTGTTGTCCGTGCTCACGATCTTCGGGCCCATCTCGATGGACCTGTACCTGCCGGTGCTGCCGACGCTGACCCGCGAACTCGGTGCCAGCACCTCGACCGCCCAGCTCACCGTGACCGCCTGCCTGCTCGGCCTCGCCGTCGGGCAGCTCGTCGCCGGCCCCGTCTCCGACCGGTACGGCCGACGCCGGCCCCTCCTCCTCGGCGTGGCCGCCTTCGTCGCCGCCTCGTTGCTCTGTGCGGTCGCTCCCACGATCACGACGCTCGTCGTCGCCCGACTCGTGCAGGGCCTGGCCGGCGCCGTCGGCATCGTGATCGCCCAGGCCGCCGGCCGCGACCTGTACTCCGGAGCGAAGCTGATCCGGTACTACGGGCGACTCACGGTGCTGGGCGGCCTGGCTGCGGTCGTCGGCCCCGTCGTGGGTGGACAGCTGGCAAGGATCACCGACTGGCGCGGCACGTTCGTGTTCCTGGCCATCTGCGGCGCGCTGATCTTCCTGCTCAGCGTGGGACTCGTGCGCGAGACCCTGCCGCCGAGCCGACGCCACAGCGGCGGCCTCGGGCACAGCATGCACGTCTTCCGGCAGTTGCTCGCCGACCGCGTCCTTGTCGGCGCCGTCCTGATCACGGGTCTGACCAACGCGGCGCTGTTCGCCTACCTCAGCGGTGCCACCTTCGTGCTCCAAGGCATCTACGGCCTCTCCCCGCAGGGCTACTCCTACGCGTTCGCGTTGAACTCCTTCGGCTTCATGCTCTTCGGATTCCTCGCAGCCCGTGCCGCCGAGCGATGGAGCGTGCCGCGGCGCCCTGCTGGTCGGACTGGCCATGGTGGTCCTCGGCTCCGCCGGCATCCTCGTCACCGCGGCCGGAGAGCTGTCCCTGCCCTTCATGCTCGGCTCCCTCTTCACCCTGGTCAGCGGGGTCGCCGTCACCACGCCTCCGGCCACCTCACTCGCCCTCGAGCACCACCGCGACGCCGCCGGCTCCGCCTCGGCCCTTCTCGGCACCGCCAGGTTCGCCTTCGGTGGCATCGCCGCGCCGCTGGTCGGCCTCGCCGGCGCCAGCACTGCCGTACCCCTCGGGTTGGTGGCCTCGATCGCGGCCGGCTTGAGCGTCGGTGGCTACTGGTTGCTGCCCGGACCCGTGAGAACGAGCATCCCCCCTGACCATCGCCGCTAGAACCCGAACTCGGACCGCGGGTGACAGGCACTGATCATCAAGGCAAGCGAGCGACAAGAGGAGAATGACAATGAAGTACACACCCAGTGCTGGCCAGACCGGACCCGGACCTGAGGCCTGGTTCACCGGCGACGTCTACATCGACGGCATCCGCAACCCCGACGGGCAGTCCGCCGTCGGCTGTGCCCACGTCCGGTTCACACCGGGCGCCCGCACCGCCTGGCACCACCACCCCAAGGGCCAGACGCTCTACGTCACTGATGGCATCGGTCTGGTGGCAACCCGCGACGGCATCCAGGAGATCCGCCCCGGCGACGTGGTCTACATCGAACCCGGGGAGGAGCACTGGCACGGCGCAACCGCCGACCGCTTCATGGCGCACGTCGCCATCCAGGAGGCAGACGAGAACGGTGAGGTCGTGACCTGGCTGGACCACGTCACCGACGAGGAGTACGGCGCCTGAGCCGCCTCGCTGCCGAGCACGACCGGAGGACCAATGACCTCAACGGCTGTGCACGAGGACTCCAGATCTGTCCGAGTGTCCCGGGCGTGTGCTTCGATCCCGCCATGAGCAACGGGTGGCAGATGCCAGGGCAGACGCCTATCGCCCCGGGGGAGCGGCGAGGGTCAACGGGACGAGCGCAGATCTGCGCGGTCCCCCCGCTACCAAATCAGGCCCGGGATTCAGCACGAATCCCGGGCCTGAACCCATTCGGGAATTGATCCTCCACCGCGAACCCTCCCGTCTGCAGGGCCGTGGCTTTTCTCTTCTGCTGCGCGCTCGGGTCGGAGGTGGGCTCAGTCGGCGAGGAACTCGGCGGCGGCCGGAGCGAACTCCTCGTGGAACTGGAAGATCCCACCGTGGCCGGAGTCGGGGTAGATGATCAGCTCACTGTCCTTGATGCGGCGATGCAGGTCCTCGGAGAGGACTGAGGGCACCATGCGGTCGTGGTCGCCGTTGGCAATCAGCGTCGACTGGGTGAGGGTCGACAGGTCCGACGGTGCGGATCGGCCGAACCTCTGGATCGCCTTCAGCTGGGTCCGCAGTGCCTTGATGCTGATTGGCTTGTCGCGGTCGGTGGTGCGTTCCTGAAGCCGACCCACGAATGCCCTGGCGGCCGACCTGCCGGCCATGTCGCGGTTGAAGAACAGGAACTCCTTGGGGTCCGACCTGGTCAGGGTTGCTCGCAGGATGTCCCAGTAGGTGGTGCCGACGACCTTGTCGATGTTCTTGCCGCCGCGCGGACCGGTCCCGGTCAACACGAGCTTGCGCACCAGGTCCGGGTGCTTGATGACCAGATCTTGCGCGATGAAGCCGCCCATCGAGAAGGAGAAGATGTCGATCGTCTGGTATCCGAGCGCCGCAATGAACTCGTAGGCGTGGTCGGCGGCCTCTTCGATGGTGGTGGGCACCTGCCCGGTCGAGGCGCCGACGCCGCGTTGGTCGAAGGTGATGACGTGTCGATTCTTCGCGATCGGGTCGACGATTCGGGGGTCCCAGTTGTCCAGGGTCGCGGCGAGGTGCACGAAGAAGACGACGGGGACACCGCCTTGGGGGCCAAGCTCCCGGTAGGCATAGGTCGCGCCTCCGACGGTCACGATGCGAGTCGGAGCCTGTGCGTACGAGGTGATGACAGGTTCACGGTTGCTGCTGCTCATGGGGTTCCTCAAGACGTGGTGGCGGCAGCCAGCATCGCGCCGTTGAGGACGGTCGGAGTCACTGTTTCGAGCGCCAGCCGGGCGCGGCTGGGGTTGTCGCACCGGTAGCGACGCATGGGGTTCGGCGTCGTTGCCGACGTCGCGAGCGCTGTCGCCATCATCGGGTGATCACGATCTTGCCGCTGGCCTTGCCCTGCTCGACGTAGGCCATCGCGTCCAGGGTCTCGTCGAAGCCGAACGTGCGGTCCAGGACGGGCCGCAGGGTTCCGTCGTCGTACAGTGCGGCCAGTCTCTGGAGCTGTGCGCCGCTGGCCTTCATGAAGAAGAAGGTGTAGCGGACCCCGAGCTTCTTCGCCCGGCCACGGACCTTGCGGCTCAGCACGGCCATCACTGGCTTGAACAGCGGCAGGCCGAGCTGGGTGGCGAAGGCCGCGTCGGGCGGGCCGGCGACGCTGATCGCGAGGCCTCCCGGCTTCAAAACGGTCAGCGACTTCTCCAGGCTCTTCGGGCCGAGCGAGTCGAGGACGACGTCATAGCCGCTGAGCACGTCGGCGAAGTCGGTTGTCGTGAAGTCGACGACCTCGTCGGCGCCGAACGACGTGACCTTGGCGACGTCGTTGGCGCGCGCGGTCGTTGCCACGTGGGCACCGAGATGCTTGGCAACCTGGATGACGGTCGAGCCGAGGCCGCCGGCGCCGGCGTGGACCAGGACCTTCTGGCCGGGCTGCACGTTGGCCAGGTCCACGAGCGCCTGCCAGGCGGCGAGCGCCACGAGCGGCACGGCTGCGGCCTCCTCGAACGAGAGGGAGGAGGGCTTGAGGGCCACGTCGGCGGAGTCGATGGCGATGGACTCTGCGAATGCGCCTATGCGGCGGTCGCGGGGGCGCGAGTAGATCTCGTCGCCCACCTTGAAGTCGTGGACGTCGGAACCGACCGCGGTGATCACCCCGGCAAGATCGTGACCGAGCGGGAAGGGGCGCTTGTACTTGATGAGCTGCTTGAACTCACCGTTGCGCACCATCTTGTCCAGTGGGTTGATGCTCGCCGCGCGGATGTCGACCAGCACATCGCCGGGCCCAGCGGTCGGCGCGGGGACCTCGGCGGGCGCAAGGCCGTCGGTTCCGTAGTGAGTGACGACGAACGCCTTCATTCCGACTCCTGGGTCCGTGGTCCAGTGGCGCCCGGCTGGGCGCCCGCGATGGTCATGGCGGTGGTGTATGCCGCGGAGAGGATCTGCTCGGACAGGGCAGGATCGGTGACGGCACGGGCCAGCTGCAGCGAGCCGACCAGGAGGGTGAACAGACCGATCGCACGTTCGCTGGTCCGCTGCGCGTCGCCGTCGTCGAGGTGCCGAGCGATGGCCGCGATCATCGCCCGGGCGCCACGGGTGTAGGCCTGCCGGGTCGCCTCGTCGCAGCGGCCGACCTCGTCGAGCAGTGCGGCCGAGGGGCAGCCGCCAGCGGGGTCGTCGCGGTGTGCGGGGGAGAGGTACTGCCGGACGAACGCCTCGACGGAGGCCGGGCCCGCGGACATGGCGTCGACCACCGCGACCTGGTCCTCGAGCTGTTGGGCGACGACGGTGGCGACCAGGTCGTCCTTCGAGGTGAAGTGGCCGTAGAAGGCGCCGTTGGTGAGCCCTGCGTCGGCGACCAGGGTGGCGATGCCGGACCCGTCGATGCCGTCCTTCTTGAACCGGCGCCCGGCGGTCTCGATCATCCGGCGGCGGGTCGCTTCCTTGTGCTCGGGGCTGTACCTGCCCATGTCACGCTCCTCGCTTCCTGTGGCGGCTCGCCGGAGTCCTCACAGTACGACCATAATATTATGATCGTACTGCAAATCTGGGCGGGAGCAATGGCTCTGCTTGCCGATCTGCTCGACCTCCCCTCCGGCGTACGACTCCCGTGGCGCGGGCTGAGCCTCGGCTGTTGCCCGAGCGCGTACGGCGGGGAGGGCCGGCTCAGCCCCGGGGGCGGCCGTAGCGGCGCTCGGGGCGGCCGACCTCGCCGTACCGCAGGCGGACCTCGGCGCGGCCCGAGTTCACGAGGTACTCCAGGTAGCGGCGGGCGCTGCCCCTCGACATCCCGAGCGCCGAGGCCATCTCCGCGGCGGAGATGTCGGCGCCGGGAGCGTCGGCCGCCGTCTCGCGCAGCCGGTCGCGCACCAGGCGCAGCGTCTCGACGCTGAGTCCCTTGGGCAGCGCCGGTGAGGCCGGCCCGTGGCCGAAGACCCGGTCGACGACGCCCTGGTCGGCCTGGTCCTCGAGGGCGGCGAGCGAGTCGAGGGTGCGTGCGTAGTGCTCCAGCCGGCCGGCGAGGTCCTCGTAGGTGAACGGCTTGATCAGGTAGTGCACGATCCCGCCGTGCAGGGCGCGGCGGACGGTGTCGGCCTCCCGCGCGGCGCTGATCACGAGCACGTCGGCCTCGGGCGCGGCGGCCCGGATGGGGTGGAGCAGGTCGAGCCCGTTGACGTCGGGCAGGTAGATGTCGAGGAGCACCAGCTGCGGCTGCAGATCGGCGACCAGGCGCAATGCCTCCTGTCCCGAGCTGGCCGTGCCGACGACCCGGAAGCCCGGCGTCTGCTCGACGAAGTTGCGGTGGATCCGGGCCACCATGAAGTCGTCGTCGACGATGAGGACGTCGATCGTCGGACGCTCTCCCTGGCTCATCGGGCCGCCACGCGCGTGCCCAGGGACGCCTCGAAGACCGCCCCACCGTCGTTGCGGACCGTGACGTCGCCGCCGCGACGGCGGCAGACGAGCCGGACCAGCGCGAGCCCGAAGCCGCGCCCTCCCGGGCCCGAGGGCTTGGTGGAGTAGCCCTGCGTGAAGACGAGGTCCGGGTGGTCGCCGGGTACGCCCGGGCCGGAGTCCCGCACGGTCACCACCAAGCAACCGTCGTCGTCGCCCAGTCGCAGCGCGACGATCTTCTCGAGGCGGTCCGCGACCGCGTCGAGGGCGTTGTCGAGCAGGTTGCCGACCACGGTGGTCAGGTCGCGTGACAGCTCCTCGCCGACCGGTCCGAGCCGCGAGTCCGGGTCCAGGCGCAGGTCCACCCCACGCTCGGCCGCCAGGCTGCTCTTGGCGATCACCAGGGCCGCCACGCCGGCGTCCGCGACGCGCGCCGTGACCTCGTCGTACGTCCGGGTCCGGGTGAGCCGGACGCCGTCGACGAACTGTTGGGCCTCCTCGACCTGGGCCAGCTCCAGCAGCCCCGAGATCACGTGCAGCTGGTTGGCGAACTCGTGGGTCTGCGCGCGCAGCGTGTCGGTCGTGGCCCGGGTGGTGCCGAGCTCGTCCTCGAGGGCCGACAACTCGGTGCGGTCGCGCATGGTGGTCACGGTGCCGATCACCTTGCCCCGCAGCCGCATCGGCCGCCGGTTGAACGAGATCACGCGGTCGCCCACCAGCGCCAGCCGGTCCGGCCCGGGCTGGGCCTGGGTCAGCACCTCGAGCACCTGCTCGTCCACACCGAGCTCCTCGACCGTGCGCCCGGTGCACACTGGCGGCAGTCCGAGCAGCTGCACGGCACCGTCGTTGACCACGGTGACCCGGTGCTGCAGGTCGAGCGCCAGGACGCCCTCCTTCACGCCGTAGAGCAGCGCCTCGCGGTGCTCGACCAGCGCGGCGATCTCGGCCGGCTCCATCCCGAGCGTCTGGCGCTTGACGCGCCGCGCGAGCAGCACCGAGCCGATCAGGCCCAGCGCGGTGGCCACGCCGAGGTAGATGAGCAGGTTCGGCACCGCGTCGAGGAGCCGGTCCCAGGCAGAGGGGAAGCGACGCCCGACGGCCACCACGCCGATGACTTCGCCGGTCTCGCCGTGCTGGACGGGGACCGTGGCCACGACGTACTCCACCCCCGCCACGTCGGCCCGTCCCGACCAGGAGCGCCCCACGAACGTCGAGCCGTCGCCGACCGGCAGCCGTTCGGCGACGAGGGTGGGGTCGGAGGAGACCAGCACGGTGCCGTCCAGTGCCGCGATCGCCACCAGCGAGGAGCCGGAGACCGATCTGTTGGTCTCGGCTGCGGCGGCGAGGGCCTTGTCGTGGCCGGGCAGCGCCTGAGGCACGTCGTTGCGGACCAGCGTCTGCTTGGCGAGGTTCTCCGCGGCGCCCAGCGCCCGGCGTCCCTCGGCCCGCTCAACGCTGCGCCCGGTCTGCGCGAGGGTGATCGCGGCTACCGTGACGAGCACGGCCACGACGATCAGCATCTGCAGCAGGAGGTATTGGCGCGCCAAGGTCAGGCGCCGGAGTCGCATGGCTCGCAGGTCTCTCGACGGGGTCAGGGGGACGGCTCAGGATCCCGCACACGGAGCCTCGTGACCAGCGTCACGACCGTGAACACAAAGGACGAAACGTCCATTAGGACCTCAATGGTGACGGCCGTCACAGGCTGCCAGCAGGGTTGCCGCACCTCGTCCCCAGATGAAAGAAGGACCCGTGCGAACCACCACCTTCCTGCGCCTCGCGGCCGCCGCCGTCTCCGTCACCCTGATCACCGGCTGCGGCGCGACCGGCGCCAGCGACGCCAGCGGCAGCGGAGGCCCGCTGGCCGGCCACCGGATCATGGTCCCCAACTCGCCCGGCGGCGGCTACGACGTCACTGCCCGCACCGCCGCCAAGGTGATGGAGGACGAGGACCTGGCCAGCGGCCTGGAGGTCTTCAACCTCGAGGGCGCCGGCGGCACGGTCGGCCTGGCCCGCACCGTCAACGAGGCGGGCAACGGCGACCTGGCCATGCTCATGGGCCTCGGCGTGGTCGGCGCGAGCTACACCAACGAGACCGACGCCTCGCTCAGCGACACCACGCCCTTGGCCAGCCTGATCGAGGAGCCGGGCGCGATCATGGTGCCCGCGGACTCGCCGTACAAGACGCTCGACGACCTGGTCGCCGCGTGGAAGAAGGACCCGGGGGGCCTGACCGTCGGCGGCGGGTCGTCCCCCGGCGGCCCCGACCACCTGCTGCCCATGCAGCTGGCCGACACCCTGGGCATCGACCCCAAGGACGTCAACTACGTGGCGTACGACGGGGGCGGCGACCTGCTGCCCGCCCTGCTCGGCGACAAGCTGGACTTCGCGACCTCGGGCGCCGGCGAGTTCCTCGACCAGATCGACAGCGGCCAGATCCGGGTGCTGGCCACCAGCGGCGAGGAGCGCCTCGAGAACGTCGACGCCCCGACCCTGAAGGAGTCCGGCGTCGACCTGGTCTTCACCAACTGGCGTGGGCTGGTCGCCCCGCCGAAGATCAGCTCCGCCGACAAGGCCGAGTGGATCGACGCCCTCGAAGAGATGCACGACTCCGCGGCGTGGAAGCAGGCGCTCGAGGACAACGGCTGGACCGACGCGTTCCGTACCGGCGACGACTTCGCGACGTTCCTCGACGAGCAGGACCAGCGTGTCGAGGACACGCTGGCCCAGCTGGGGCTGGCGTGACGTCGGTCCCCCGGACCCTCCGCGGCCGCGCCGAGCTGGGCTTCTGCGCCCTGCTCGGCGCGGTCGGGGTGCTGGTCCTCGTCGACGCGCTGCGCCTCGACGCGCCGTACTCCCAGTCCGACACCGTCGGGCCGCGCACCGTGCCGTTCCTCGTCGCTGGGCTGCTGCTGGTCTGCGCCGCCTGGCTGGCGGTCGCGGTCCTGCGCGGCGACGTGGCCGAGGCCGAGGCGGGCGAGGACGTCGACCCCGACCAGCCGGTCGAGTGGCGCACGGTGGTGCCGCTGCTCGGCGTGCTGGTGGCCAACGCGCTCCTCGTCGACCGGCTCGGCTGGGTCATCTCCGGCACCCTGCTCTTCTGGGGCACCGTGTGGTCGCTGGGCAGCCGGCACTACGTCCGCGACGGATTCGTCGCCCTCGCGCTGAGCCTGGCGACGTTCTACGGCTTCTACTCCGGGCTCGGGATCTACCTGCCCGCCGGTCCGCTCGAGGGGGTGCTCTGACATGGACGTGTGGGGCTCCCTCGCGCACGGCTTCGCCACCGCGGCGACGCCGGAGAACCTGCTCTACGCCCTGATCGGCGTCATCCTCGGCACGGCCGTCGGCGTGCTCCCGGGCCTCGGCCCGGCCATGACGGTCGCGCTCCTGCTGCCCGTCACCTACGGACTCGAGCCCACCAGCGCGTTCATCATGTTCGCGGGCATCTACTACGGCGGCATGTACGGCGGGTCGACGACCTCGATCCTGCTGAACACCCCGGGAGAGTCCTCCAGCGTGGTCACCGCCATCGAGGGCAACCTGATGGCCAAGGCCGGACGCGCCTCCCAGGCGCTCGCGACCGCGGCCATCGGCTCCTTCGTCGCCGGCACCATCGGCACCCTGCTGCTGGTCCTGTGCGCACCGGTGGTCGTGAGGTTCGCGGTCAGCCTCGGCTCGCCGAGCTACCTCGCGATCATGCTCCTGGCGCTCGTCGCGGTCACCGCGGTGCTCGGCTCCTCGCGGGTCCGTGGCTTCTCCGCGCTGGGGCTGGGGCTGGCGATCGGCCTGGTCGGCTACGACCCGATCACCGGTCAGCCTCGGCTCACCTTCCACGCCCCGTTGCTCGCCGACGGCATCGACGTCGTGGTGGTGGCGGTTGCGATCTTCGCGGTCGGCGAGGCGCTGTGGGTGGCCGCCCACCTGCGTCGTACGGCGGCGCACGTCATCCCGGTCGGCCAGCCGTGGATGGGCAAGGACGACTGGAAGCGGTCGTGGAAGCCGTGGCTGCGCGGCACGGCGTACGGCTTCCCGTTCGGCGCGCTGCCCGCGGGCGGCGCGGAGATCCCGACGTTCCTGTCCTACGTCACCGAGAAGCGGCTCTCGAAGCACTCCCACGAGTTCGGCCAGGGCGCGATCGAGGGCGTGGCGGGGCCGGAGGCGGCCAACAACGCCTCCGCCGCGGGCACGCTGGTGCCGATGCTCTCGCTGGGCCTGCCGACCAACGCCACGGCGGCGGTCATGCTCGCGGCGTTCACGCAGTACGGCATCCAGCCGGGACCGCTGCTCTTCGACCGCGAGCCGCAGCTGGTGTGGGGCCTGATCGCCAGCCTGTTCATCGGCAACACGCTGCTGGTGCTGATCAACCTGCCGCTCGCGCCGGCGTGGGCGCGGCTGCTGCAGATCCCGCGTCCCTACCTGTACGCCGGGATCATCTTCTTCGCCACGCTCGGGGCCTACGCCGTGAACGTACAGGCCTTCGACCTCGGCATCCTGATCGTCCTCGGCCTGCTCGGCTTCGCCATGCGGCGCTTCGGCATCCCGGTGCTCCCGCTGATCCTCGGCGTGATCATCGGTCCCCGGGCCGAGGAGCAGCTGCGCAAGTCGCTGCAGCTGAGCCAGGGCGACCTCGGAGGCCTGGCCAACGAACCAGTGGCGGTGGTGGTCTACGCCGTCATCGCGCTGGTGCTGGCCTGGCCGCTCGTGCTCCGCCTGGTCCGTTCGTCGCGAATGCAGGCGGCCGCCGCCGGCGCACCGGTCGCGGACGAGCGCGAGGAGGAGCGGGTATGAGCGTCGTGGTGGGCTACGTCCCCACGCCCGAGGGCGAGGCGGCGCTCGAGGCCGCGGTCGCGGAGGCCCGCACGCGTGGGCGGCAGCTGGTCGTCGTGAACACCTCGCGCGGCGACGCGCCCGTGGACCCGAAGCTGCTGCTGCCCGAGGACGTCCCGGTGCTGGAGGAGCGGCTGGCTGCGACCGGCGTGGACTGGCGGCTGCAGTCGCTCCCGCGAGGCCGCGACGCCGCCGAGGAGCTGCTCGCGGCGGCCGACGCGCACCGGGCCGAGCTGCTGGTCCTCGGGCTGCGGCGGCGCTCTCCCGTGGGCAAGCTGCTGCTCGGCTCGACCGCCCAGCGGGTGCTGCTCGACGCGCCCTGCGCCGTCCTGGCGGTCAAGGCCGGCTGAATCCCGCCGAGTCGGCGCAGCTGGTGACCAGCTGCGCCGACTCGGCGTCAGAGGTCCCTGATGAGGTCCGACTCTTGGCGTGGCCGTCGGCGGCCTCGTCGAGCATGCCCCGAGTGCCCCCTGACACGCGCCGCTCAACACGGCGACCGGCCATCGTGACGACGGCCGGCGGCTGGCACTTCGACAGACCCTGACCGCCCGAACCCGACTCGAAGACGAGGGGATCCGCGCCTCACAGGCGTCGAACCTCTCGCGTGATGGCGCCGGCGCTCGCCGTTGACAGGGTTGGGTGCCAGTGTCCGGCACCGGTGGTTCGATCCGAACATGGACAACAGGTGGCAGATGCCAGGGCAGACGCCGAGCGCGGCGGGGGAGTGGCGACGGTCAACGGGGCGAGCGCAGATCTGCGCGCTCCCCCCGCTACAAGATGGAGCGGCCCTCACAGTGACTGTGAGGGCCGCTTCTGTTTGTGCAACCATCCCGCTTCAGCGGCGGCGACGCGAACGACGCGGGCGTCGCCACCAGGGCCAGCGTTGCGGAAACGATGGAACCCGCCACAAGGCGACGGGTGGTCTGCCACGATTTCCTCGTGGCGAAGTCCCCCGACCCTTCGGTACGACCCGATATCGGGCCGGCGCCGAGTAGGGCACCACGGGGGCGGATCGTGCAGGAGATCCGGAACTCTTTACCCGGCCGGCTTCTCGCATCCTCGTCGGTCCTGCTGCTCGCGCTGACGGCGTGTGGTCACGACGACTCGGTCACCAGCGAGCCGCCCGGTCCGCATGGCAGCCCGACCAGCGCCGGGGAGTGCAGCGACCTGCCGATGGTCGGCAGCGACGGGGGCATGGTGCTCGGCACCGACTGGTCCACCGAGACCCACCCCTACGACCAACCGGTCGACCTGACCGTCTGCGTGACCACCTCCGACAGCGGCAAGGTGCGCGTGCGGTCCTCGGACGCCGGCATCACGGTGACCCCCCGGACGCAGCGAGTCCCCGCCACGGGGAACGGGCTCCTCACCGTGCAGGTGCGCGTCGCGTCCGGAACGCCGTCCGGCGCGGCCCTGCGACTGGTGCAGTACGGCGGCGGCGGCGTCTTCGGCGACTCGACCGGCCCGTCGATCGTCACGACCGCCGACGGCTGGCACTTCGACGGACCCTGACTTCCTGAACCCGATTCGAAGAGGAGGAGCCGTGGCTCGCGGACGGCCACTCTGTCGCCGCACTGCTCAGGCCTGACCACACCGTGATGCAGGCAGGCCGAGACCTCGCTGCCCTCACCCTGGCCACGCCCCGCTTCGTCCCACCTGAGAAGCACGGGGGAGCCTGTCGCGGCGATCCGCTCTCCGGTCAAGCGACCCCTGCGACGTTCTCGTCCTCGAGTCGCTCTCGGAGCCGGGAAAGCAGTCGGCTGAGCAGGCGTGAGACCTGCATCTGGGTGACACCGATCTCGTCTCCGATCTCGGCCTGAGTGCACTCTCCGAAGAAGCGCATCTCGAGGATCCGTCGTTCGCGGGGTGAGAGGTCGGTGAGCACGGTCTTGAGGGCAACGCGCGCCTCGGCCCTGCTGAATGCGGGGTCGAACTCGCCGAGCCGGTCGGTAGGACCGCCGTCGGTCTCCCCGAACGACGTGTCGAGCGAGGTCGGGGCGAAGCACCCGTTCGCGGCCAGTGAGTCACGCACCAAGTCCAACTCGACCCCCAGGTGCTCGGCGATCTCGCTGGGTCGCGGCGAGCGGCCCAGCTGCTGGTAGAGCTCACCCTCGGCGGCGCTGATCTTCGTCTGGAGCTCCTGTACCGCCCGAGGCGGTCGGATGGTCCAGCCGACATCACGGAAGTGACGACGGATCTCGCCTCGGATGGTAGGGACCGCGAAACTCAGGAAGTCGTGACCCCGGTCCGGGTCGTAACGCTGTGCGGCCATCACCAGGCCAAGGCTTGCGACCTGGTCGAGGTCCTCCTCAGGGATCCCCCGACCGTGGTATCGCCGGGCGATCTCTGCGGCGACGTGAAGGTTGATCGCGATGACCTCGTCCAGAAGTGCGGATCGCTCCGTTTCGGACGCGGCCTTGGCCGCTTCCCGAAGCAGTCGCTCGGTCTCGGCGCGCCGGTCGGACCGCTTGACCCTGGAGCCGGATGCCGCGACGAGGGCAGCCTCGTCACGAACCGCGGTGCGCCCCATCGAAAACACCTCCATGGTGATGCCAGCCGGGTACGGCTGGCGCACAGTTGGCCACTGAATCTCCAGCATGGGCTCGCATGAGATCCCCCAAACCACCCCGAAGGGTGGAGCGCGCGGACGCCAGGGCCGACCTGCCCGGTCGGGATCCGCATCGGCGAGGAAACCGAGGCCCGCCTGGACGCGTCTCGGTGACTTGCCTGGGCTGGCGGGCGAGGGCACCCCGCTTCCTGGCATGACATGAGGGCCGGTCGGCTCTGGGAGGACCAGCACATCCAGGGCAGCGTGGGCAGCGGCACCAGGTGTCGCGAGGTGATCGGAGTGTCGGCACAAGGAAGGGCCGGGCGGGCTGGCCGCCGGTCCGGGGAGCGAGCACGAGATGACAGCACCGCACGAGATCTGGCGACAGGTCGCTGACAGGTGGTCCGAGGTCTACGCGCAGATCGGCGACGGACAATGGGACAGCCCGACGCCGTGTGAGGGCTGGACGGTGCGCGACCTCGTCGACCACCTGCAGTGGCACGTGACGGCGTTGCGCATGCTGGGGGCTGACACCCAGCCGGGCGGCGGGTGGGAGGAGATCCGGTCGGACCTCGACGCGTTGCTCTCCGACCCCTCGCGGCTGGAAGGGAACGTGGACGACTTCGGCGGGATGCCCAGGAGTGCTCTCGCCGCCTTCCTGGTCGGTGACCGCCTCATCCACACGTGGGACCTCGCGCGGTCGATCGGCGTCGACGAGACCCTGCCGCCCGACGCCGTCGCCGCGACCATGGAGGGCCTCCAGCACGTGCCGGTCGAGCTGCTGCGGGGTCGGAACCCGCTCGGGCTGGACATGATGGGCGACGCCGTAGCGGTGCCTGACGACGTGACCGACCAGGACAAGATGCTGGCGTACACCGGTCGCCGCCCCTAGGACCGGCCGACTCGTCGTGGCCCCGAGCCACCGCGCCCGCCCGCGGGCCCGTGCAAGACTGGGGTGTGGTGAGCTGGGGCCCGGGTCGGGGCAACCTCCCGGTGGCACCGACGTCGCTGCTCGGTCGTGCCGGGCTGCAGGCCGAGGTCACCGATCTCGTTCGGGCGAACCCCCTGGTGACGCTGGGTGGTGTCGGGGGAGTCGGAAAGACCCGCTTGGCCGTTGCTGCCGGCGCGGAGCTGGCGCCTGAGTTCCCCGACGGTGTGTGGATGGTCGAGCTCGCGCCGATCTCCGATCCGGCGTCGGTGCCCGCGGCGTTCGCGACGGCGCTGGGGATCACCCCCCGAGGGGACGACGAGCTGATCGCGACGGTCGCTGAGGCGGTTGCGGGGCGGCGGATCTTGCTGGTGGTGGACAACTGCGAGCACGTTCTGGCCGCCGCAGCCTCAGCGATCGACAGCATCCTCACGCGGTCGGCGACGGCTAGGGTGCTCGCGACGTCGCGGGAGTACCTGTGGACCGCGGGCGAGGCCCTCCTGCCGGTCTCGCCGCTGGCGCTGGAGGGGGGAGTGTCGTCGGACGCGGTCGCCTTGTTCGTTGAGAGGGCTCGCCGGGCAAGGCCCGGCTTCGGGCTGGGGGAGCCGGACACGGCTGCGGCGGTGGTCGAGATCTGCGAGACGCTGGACGGCCTTCCGCTGGGGATCGAGCTGGCTGCGGCGCGGATGGCTGCGATGAGCGCCGTCGAGGTCAGGGACCGCCTCGACAGCCGCTTCCGGCTGCTGACGGGGCCGGAGCTCGCGCCTGCGCGGCACCTGACGCTGCAACACGCCGTGGGGTGGTCCTACGACCTGCTGGACGACGACGAGCGTGCACTGTTCCGCACCGCGTCGGTCTTCTCGGGCGGCTTCGACCTGACGGGCGTCTGCGCCGTGGCGGGGGAGCCGGACGAGGTGGGGATCCTCACGCGACTCGACTCGCTGGTCCGCAAGTCCCTCGTGGTCGCCGACCACGCCGGTGCACACACCAGGTACCACCTCTTCGAGACGATCCGGCAGTTCGCCGAGGACCGGCTGTCCGAGACCGGCGAGCGCGAGCGGTTGCGCGACCGGCATGCCGAGTACTTCGGCGGGGAGGCGACGTCGCGCTGGGAACGCTGGAACGGGCCCGGGTGGCGGGAGGCGGTGGACTGGGTCGAGGTCGAGCTGGCCAACCTGCGATCCGGCCTCCGGTGGAGCACGCGGCGTGGCCACCTGGACGTTGCGACCGACATCGCAGCGCACGCAGCGCTGACGGGGTTCTCGGTCGAGCTGTTCGAGACGATCGGCTGGGCCGAGGAGCTGCTGGCCGCGGCGACCGAGGCCGAAGCGGCGCGGCTCCCACGTCTGTACACGGCGGCGGGCTATGCGTGTTTCGTCGGTCGCGCACAGGCGGCGGCCGCCCATGCCCATCGCGCCACCGAGTTGGAGGCGCTGCCCGACTACGAGCCGTGCGAGCCGGGGTACGCGACCTTCGTCGAGGCCCTCGCGCAGGTCTACTGCGGCCACCTCGACCGCTACGTGGAGCTGACCAGCACTGTCGCCCGGCTGCCGGGCCCGTCGCGGGCGTACGGGATCGCGGCGTACGTCGACGGCCTGCAGTCTGCAGGTCGCGTCGAGGAGGCGCTCGCGCTGACCAAGCAGGCGGTGGCCGCGGCGCGCGAGGTCGGGAACCCCTACTGGATCGCCTACACGCTGTGGATCGTCGGGCTGGCCTTCTCCAAGGCGGACGCCCAGCGCGCGCTGTCGGCGTGGGACGAGGGCGTCGAGTTCGTCGGGGAGCACGGTGTCCGCTTCTTCGCCGGCTTCATCGCCCGCGACGCCGCCCGCCTCCACACCTCCGACGGAGACCTCGATGCGGCGCTGGAGCTCTTCGCCTCCGCCGTCCAGGCGTTCCACCAGGCGGGGAACCTCGCGCAGCTCGTCATCACGGTCGCCAGTGTCCCCGCGCTGTTCGAGCGCGTCGGTCGTCTCGAGGCGGCGACCACCCTGATCGGCGCCATGTCGCGCGTGCCGGCGAGCATGCACCACGTTCCCGAGCTGCTCGAGCTCGAGGGCCGCCTGGCCGACAGGCTGGGGGCGGAGAAGTCGGCGCGGTTCAAGGCGTTCGGCGCGGCGCTGGACCTCAGCCAGGCCGCGGAGTACGCAGGGGAGCAGATCGCGATCGCGCGCCGGCAGCTGGCTCGGGAGGCGGACAGCGCGCGCCCTGGAGGACTCACCCGACGGGAGCTGCAGGTGCTGCGCCTCGTCGCCGATGGGGCGACGACCCGCGAGATCTCCGACCAGCTGTTCATCTCCGCGAAGACCGCCGACCACCACATCCAGCACATCTACACCAAGGTCGGCGTCTCCAGCCGCGCCACCGTGGCCCGCTGGGCGCTCGAGCACGGGGTGGTGGAGAGCGGGAACGCCGGCTGACCTCCGCGGCGCGGTGACGGTGGCGCCGCGGTCGGGTGACGAACGAGGTCAGCGTGCGAGGACACCACCCCGGCCGTGCACGACGACGGGAAATGGGGAGGTCTCCCGATGCGCCGGGTCCTGGCATCGGTTGAGGCTGGCAGGAGGCCGGTCACGTGGCCGGTGTCAACCGAGATCCCGCGGGATCCTGACGATGGGAGCAACCATGCTGCTGGCAACCACGACGGTCGAGGACGTCGACCGCTTCCTCGAGGTGTTCGGAACCAAGGGCGCGGAGAAGCGCGAGGAGCACGATTCCAAGGGGGCGACGGTCTTCCGCGACCCGAACCAGGAGGACCGGGTCTGGGTGATCTTCGACTGGGACGAGCAGGGCTGGCAGGACTTCGTGTCCGACCCCGCGGTGCCACCGATCCTCGCCGAGGCCGGGCACAAGGCGAAGCCGCAGGCGGCGCAGCTCGTCGGCGACTACCGCGCGTGACGGCCGATCGGAGAGCCGCCATGACAACCGCAACCGACCGGCCGGCACGCGTCGGCGTGGTCACCGACCAGTCAGGGGCGCTGTCCTTCATGGGCATCGCGAACACGAACGTCGCCAGGATGGTCGTCGACGACATCAACGGACGCGGAGGCCTCCTCGGGCGCCCCGTCGAGCTGTTCGTCGAGGACAGCGCGACCGACGACAGGGTGGCCGAGGCCGTCGCCGCCCGGCTCGTCGAGCGGGAGCACGTCGACGTCGTGCTGGGCGGGATCTACAGCTCGACCCGCCAGGCCATCAGGCGGCCGGTCGTCGACCGGAGCCGGACGCTGTACATCTACCCGGAGCAGTACGAGGGTCAGGAGTGCGACCCGCTGATCTTCTGCACCGGCCCCGTGCCCGCCCAGCAGGTCGAGCCGCTGATCCCGTGGCTGATGCGGCAGACGGGCGCCACGAAGTTCTACCTGCCGTCCGCCGACTACATCTGGCCGCACGTCATGAACAAGAAGGTCCGCGACGTGGTCTCCGCCGAGGGTGGCTCGATCGTCGGGGAGGAGTACTTCCCGATGGACCACATGGACTTCGAGCGGAGCGTGGAGGACATCATGGCCAGTGGGGCCGACGTGGTGTTCAACACGATCGTCCCCCCCGGGCTCACGCCGTTCCTCGAACGTCTCCACGAGGCCGGCTTCACCGCCGGCGGCGGCCACGTGGTGTGCACCTACTTCGACGAGAACTTCCTGAACCTGGTGCCCGCCTCACACGTCGAGGGGCTCTACGGCTGTCTCGACTACTACCGGGACGTCACAGATCCTTTCAGCGAGGCTCTGCTCGCCACCTACGAGGAGCGCTACCCGGGAAGCGCGATGTTCACCGCCGGCAGTGCGTGTACCGGAATGTACCGGGGCCTGAGGCTGTGGGAGGCAGCCGTCAACGAGGCCGGCTCCCTGGACCAGGACGACGTCGTCCGGGCGCTGGACCACGCGCGGATCGACGAGGGGCCCGGCGGTGCCGCCGAGATGGTGCCCGGTCAGCACCACCTTCGGCTGAACATGTACATCGCCCGGTCCCACGACGGCACGTTCGAGGTGGTCAAGAACCTCGGCATCATCGACCCGCAGGAGTGTGAGGTCGCGGCGTAGCCCCCTCGGTTCCTTCCCACCTGGGCGAGTGGATCGGGACGCTCGCCCAGGAACCGTCCGCGCCTGAGCGGGAGCCAGCTGTTTGGTGGGAGGGGCCCTCCCGATTGTTGACTTGAACGCGCCGCAGGTCTGGGATGCTGCTCAAGGTCGGATGCGCTGGGCGCCTGCGTCCGTCATCGCGCGATGGTCCAGGTCACGTGCACCCCGTCCGGTTCGGGCCGCGAGCCGATGAGGGTTCCGCCCAGGTTCCGGATCCGGGCCAGCAGCGACGCGAGGCCGTCGGCGGGGACCGTCGTCGTGTGCCAGGTCATGACCGCCTCCTCAGCTTGCCGCGAGGAGCAGGTCGGCCTCGGCGCGAGCCGCGTGCGCCGCCACGCGGTGGCCGAGGGCGCAGGACGGGCAGGGCGACCAGTACGGCGTGCCGGCCACCTCGTCGTTCGCGACGTCCCCCGGGGGTCGTGCCGGCTGCAACGGCACCGAGCGCAGCCTGGCGGTCATGGTGGAGTCGGACGGAATGCTGTTCATGACTTCCTCGCTTCCTGAGCCCGAGCTTCGTGGTCTGGTGACAGTGAATGCCCGGGGCAGGGTGGTCCGCGACCGTAGGACTACCTATCCGGGTACCTGACTGCGCGGCAGGGTCGGGCGACGCACCCACGGCGACAGGAGACGGATTGGTTCCACGCCGACGAGGAGGAGCAGACGCTCGCCCGCACGATGCTCGTCTCCCGGTTCCCCCAACTGGACGGAGCAGACCCAGCCCAGGCGAGAGACTGCCGATCGCCGGGCGGAGCTCAGACGGAGAAGTCGACGCCCTGCGCGAGCGGAAGCTCGCCGGAGTAGTTGATGGTGTTCGTCGCGCGGCGCATGTAGGCGCGCCACGCGTCCGAACCCGACTCGCGACCGCCGCCGGTCTCCTTCTCGCCACCGAAGGCGCCACCGATCTCGGCTCCGGAGGTGCCGATGTTGACGTTGACGATGCCGCAGTCGGAGCCCTCGGCGGAGACGAACAGCTCGGCCTCGGCCTGGTCGGAGGTGAAGACCGAGGAGGAGAGGCCCTGCGGCACGGCGTTGTTGAGGGCGATCGCCTCGTCGAAGTCGTCGTACGCCATCACGTAGAGCAGGGGTGCGAACGTCTCGGACCGGACCACCTCGGTCTGGCCGGGCATGGTGATGATCGTCGGCTGCACGTAGAAGGCCTGCTCGGCCGCCTCGGCCAGCACCCGTGCGCCGCCGGCGACAACGCTGCCGCCCTCGCTCTCGGCCCGGGCGATCGCCTTGGTCATCGCCTCGTACGCCGCGCCGCGGACCAGCGGGCCCACGAGGGTCCCTTCGGCCATCGGATTGCCGATCGGCAGCCGGCCGTACGCCGCGACCAGCCGTTCGGTGAGCTGCTCGGCGACGCTCCGGTGGGCGATGACCCTCCGCATCGTGGTGCAACGCTGGCCGGCCGTGCCCGCTGCCGAGAAGACCACGCCGCGCAGGGTGAGATCGAGGTCTGCCGAGGGCGCGACGATCGCGGCGTTGTTGCCGCCGAGCTCGAGCAGGGACCGGCCGAAGCGGTTGGCGACCCGCGGGCCCACCGCGCGGCCCATCCGGGTCGACCCGGTCGCACTCACCAGCGCCACGCCGGAGTGGTCGACGAGCTCCTCACCGATCTCGGGGCCGCCCACGACCACCTGGGAGACCGTTCGCGGCGCACCGTGCTCGGCCAGGGCCTGGTCGAGCAGCGCGGCGCTGGCCCAGGCCGTCAGCGGAGCCTGCTCCGACGGCTTCCAGATGACGGTGTCGCCGCAGACCAGCGCGATCGCGGTGTTCCACGACCACACCGCGCACGGGAAGTTGAAGGCACTGATCACCCCGACCACTCCCAGCGGGTGCCAGGTCTCCATCAGCCGGTGGCCGGCTCGCTCGGACACCGACGTGCGGCCGTACAGCTGGCGGGAGAGACCGACCGCGAAGTCGCAGATGTCGATCATCTCCTGCACCTCGCCGAGCGCCTCGGAGGTGATCTTGCCGACCTCCAGACTGACCAGCTCGCCCAGGTCGGCCTTGTGCTGGGTCAGGAGCTCGCCGAAGCGCTTCACGACGGCGCCCCGCGCCGGCGCGGGGGTCCTGCGCCAGGCGAGGAAGGCCTCGTGGGCGCGGGTCACGGCGGTGTCCACCTCGGCCGCGGAGCTCCAGCGGACGCCACCCAGCGAGGCGCCGTTCACCGGGGAGTGGTGCGCGGCCTCGCCGGCGACGGCGTCGACATCGACGCCGCACCGTCGGGCAGCGGCGAGCGCCTGGGGGCCCAGGACCTCGGGGCCGGGGATCTCGGTGCGGGACATGGCGTACTCCTTGCGGGTCGGTGTGAATCGGGTCAGACGACGTTGATCTCCGGGCGCACATCGTTGCCCCGGAACCGGTCGGCGCTCAGGCCGCTGACGTCGACGAAGGGGGTGTGGTCCAGGTAGAGGTCACGCATCACCTCGCCCACGGCGGGCCCCATGAGGAAGCCGTGGCCGGAGAACCCGGTGGCGTACCAGAACCCGGGAACCGAGGAGGACCGGCCGATGAGGGCGTTGTGGTCCGGTGTCATC
>CAVRMH010000031.1:0-171970 GCA_963721775.1 uncultured Actinomycetota bacterium
ATGGGACGCAGGCCGGGTCCGAGCGCTCGTGGCGCCGGCTCCCGATCATGACGTGGCTGCCACGCTACGAGCGGGGCTGGCTTCGCGGTGACGTCGTCGCGGGCGCCGTGGTCGCAGCGCTCGCGGTCCCTCAGGCCCTCGGCTACGCATCGATCGCCGGTGCCCCGGTCCAGGTGGGGCTCTACTCCGTGCCGGTCGCCCTGGTGGTCTACGCGGTGTTCGGCTCGTCGCGCCAACTCGTGGTCGGCCCAGTCTCGACGGTGTCCGTGCTCTCGGGGTCGTTCCTCGCGGGTTTCGGTGTCGCCGGCACGCCACAGGCTGCGTCGTACACCGCCGCCCTCGCGCTCGGCGCGGGACTGGTGCTCGTCGTGGCCGGGTTCCTCGGCATCGGCTGGATGGCAGAGTTCCTGTCCAAGCCCATCGTCACCGGCTTCGTCCTCGGCCTCTCGGTCCTTGTGATCCTCGGCGAGGTGCCGAACCTGCTCGGCGTCCCGACGCCGCAGGGCAAGGTCGTGGAGCGGCTGGGCGCACTCGGGTCCAGCCTCACCCACGGCGACGGGAACCTGACCACCATGGTGGTGTCCGCCGTGGCGCTTGTTCTGCTGTTCGGTGGCCAGCGTGTGGTCCCCCGGTTCCCGTGGGCGTTGCTCGTGCTGGTCCTGGGACTCGTGGCGTCCTCAGTGCTCGACCTCGCGGCGCACGGTGTCGAGGTCGTGGGGCGGGTGCCGCGGGGGCTGCCCACGCCCGGCATCCCCTCGGTGGCGAGCGCGGACTTGTGGAGCCTGCTCGTGGCCGGAGCGGCGCTCGCACTGGTGGGTCTGGCCGAGGGGTTGAGCGCGGCACGGCTCTTCGCCGGCTATGGCGACTACCGCATCGACGCGGACCAGGAGCTGGTCGCCGCCGGGGCCGCGAACATCGCCTGCGGCCTCTGCGGAGGCATCGGTGTGGCAGGCAGCCTCTCGAAGACCGCAGCGGTCGACGACGCGCGGGGTCGCAGCCAGATGGCCGGTCTCACCGCAGCCCTGCTGGCCCTCCTCGTCATCGTCGCCATCGCGCCAGTCCTGTCCGACCTGCCCCGGGCGGTGCTCGGCGCGATCGTCGTCAACGCCGTCTGGAAGCTCATGGACTGGGGGGCCCTCCGTCGCTACGCGCAGGTCCGCCGCAACGACGTCATGGCGGCCGCCATCGCCGCCACCGGCGTGCTGGTCTTCGGGCCTCTGAACGGTCTGCTGCTCGCTGTCGCAGCCTCGGTGGTCGGCCTGGTTTACCGGTCGAGCCGGGTCGACGTCGAGGTGATGGGCAAGGTGCCGCACGAGAAGGCCGCCTGGGGGAGCGTCCGCAACCACGATGAGCGGCCCACGTATCCCGGGGTGCTGGTGCTCCGGGTGGACGCCCCGATGTTCTGGGTGACGGCGGCACCGATCCAGGACGCCGTCCTGGCCCGGGTGGACGCTGTGCCCGGGACACGCGTGCTGGTGCTCGACCTCGAGGCCACCAACCAGATGGACGTGACCAGCGCGGACGCGCTCGCCCACTTGCTCAAGGCGTTGCACAAGCGCGGTATCGACCTCTACCTGGTCCGGGTGATGTGGCCGGTACGACGGGCGCTGAGGACCTCCGGGCTCATGGAGCAGGTCGGCGAGGACCACCTGTGGCACAGCATCTCGCAGGGCGTCCGGGAGGCACGCCACGCGCACGGCCTGGTCGACATGCCCGCCGGGCCGGGTGTGCACGGAGTCGAACCGGGCGCGGAGCCGCCACACCGCGAGCTCGACGGGGCCGCGACCGGGGGACCCGCCGAAGAGCCCAGCGATGACCTGGCCGAGGAGCACATCGCCGCCCGGACGCCCGAGCCGGAGCCCGATCCGCCTTCGCCGCGCAGGAGGCGGACCTGAGCACCGGTCCGGGGATCTTGGTCCCTCCGCCGATGGTGGTGCATGCGTGAGGTCGGTGACCCGGTCCAGGAGGTCGGACAGGTGCTTGCGGTCCGCGAGGAGCGTGCCGGCGTTCGGGGAGGCGACCATCACCAGGCCGCGGACTCGGAGGTCGCCCGCCGCGGCGAGCTCGCGGCCGACCAGTCCGCCACGCGAGTGTGTGACCACGTCGACCTCGACGACGGCGCCGTCGGGGACAAGTGCCGCGAGGAGCTCGGCGTTCGTCTTCGGCGTCACGGAGACGATGAGGTGCCTCGTACGCCGCGACGCGGCCGTCGTACTTCTCGTGCAATGCCGCCATCGTCTCGCGCGGGATGCCGCCGAAGCCGCCGTGAGCGGTGGAGAAGGTGCCGTGCACGAGCACAGCGCACGCCCCTCGCTGAAGGGTGGCCCAGTCGGCGGCGGCGAACGCGAGGCGCCCTTCCGGTAGCCGTCGACGGTCATCCAACGCACCCGGGTCGGACGGTTCTTCTCCTCCCACCTGCTGGCGAAGTGGTCGCCGACCTTGCCGAGCACTCGGGTCGATGAGCGGGAAGACCAGGACCTTGAGGACCTTCTTGCCGATCGCGCCAACGATGCCGCGGTGGCGCGCCTGCGTCGCGCTCGTCGCGGGGGACGACCGCCTTGCGGGATCCGGTACGTTCGCCGCTCTCCGCCACGTTCGGGCGCTTCGATCGGCGGTACGTCGACGGCGAGGTGCCACGACAGCGAGCTGTCCTCGGCGGCGTACAGGACGACCTGGCCGTTGCCGTCGCCGGGGGCCGGCACGTCGACCTCGATGTCGTCGACGCCGCCGCTGCCGCGAGTGCCGTCCGCAGGCGTGATCTCCTGGTGCTCGGAGATCACGACGGAAAGCTGCTCGGCGAGGCCGGCGTCGCCGAGCGCCTCGTGGAACTCCTCCGTGGTGAGCTCCTCGCCACGCATGCCGGCGTTGGTCGGGCGGTACACGTCCACGGATCCCGGTTAGGCCGGGGTGCGGATGACGACGTCCTCGACGAAGACGTCGCCGTCGGGTCGAAGCTGCTCGGCCATGGCGGCTCCTCGTTGATGGGCGTCAGGTCTCGCGGGGGCGGGCCAGCCGCAGGCGTGGGTGGCCGAAGACCTGGTACGCGATGAGGGTGGCGTGCTGTTGGGGGTCCTCGGCCCTGGCGCCCTCCTCGGTGTACGTCGCGCGCAACGCCCGCATGGCTTCGGCGACGGGCACGGGCTCGGTCGCCACACCTGTTGCCAGCGTCGCCGCGTAGAAGGACCGCGCGACCGCGTGCGCGATGTCGTCGCGGACGTTCCAGAGCGGGGCCACCACCGCCGCCGCGCCGATCCGGAGCAGCGTCGAGGCGAAGCCGGCGTAGTCGCCGAGCACCGGTCTCGTCGGCGGCGACCTGGCAGGCGTTGAGGAAGACGAACGGCGCATGAGGCAGGCTGCCGCCCTCGAGCATCGTAGGGGTGAGGTACTGGGCGACGGCGCCGGCCGCGTTCTTCCTCGAGCAGCACGATGCCCTCCTGGTCGCCCTGGGCGTCGTACTTGCCATGCAAGGCGACGTGCAGCACGTCGCACTCGGGCCGGCCGCTGAACAGGTCGATCACGGTGACCAGATTCGGGCGCCACGGTGGGCGGCCGGCGGTGTGAAGAGGGCCGCGACCTCCCCTGCTTCTGCGACCGCGCTCTCCAGGCGCTTCCAGCCCGAGACCCCGGTGTAGTCGGCGGTGAGCACGGCGGCCGTGCGGACCTCGACGGTGGGGCGCGGGCGGGGTCGTGGCTTGTGCTCGTCCAGCGGCCACCGCGAAACCGCGACCTGCGCGCCCAGGAACGGCGACGACCCGCCCCACGGCGTGCTCAGCTCGGCGTCGAGGCAGGCCAGCTCCCAGGGCACGACGAGCTCCTCGGTGAGCAGCAGCACGGCCGGTGCGTCGTGCGGCCGGGCGCCATGCGTGACGCTGCGGATGGCCGACTGGATCCCCTCGGGGACGGCGCGGCCGATCTGCACGGCTCGCCCGCGCAGGGCGAAGTAGTCCTCCGTCGCGCCGCCGGAGAACTCGATGGAGCGCCGGATCTGGGTCGCGAACTCGGAGACGTGCTCGTCGAGCCTGGCCGCGCTCGGCAGGTCGGGGACGGGGACGGCGGGGTCGGCTGCGTACGCCGTCCACACGAACGTGCCCTTCGGGCCGTCCGCGCGGCAAATGGAGATGACAGGTCCGGAGGCTCGTCGCCCAGCAGCGGGTCGAGGTCGAGCAGGGCGACGTCGCGGCGCTCGGGCACGACGGCGCCCGCGACGCGGTCGGCGCTGTCGACCGCTACGATCGTGCGCCAGGCGATCGCGACGACCTGGCCGTCGCGGAGCAGCTGGAGACCGAGGCGGCGTTCGGCGGCGAGCTCCTCGCCGTACCTGGCCGTGCAGGTCAGCGTCACCGACGGGTAGGGCTGGAGGTCGGTGACGGTGAGATGCGCCTTGGGCGTTCCGGTGACCTCGATCGACGTCGGGTCGTGGAGCAGCACGACTTCCAGCTCGACGGTCTCCCCTATCTGCAGACCTCAAGCGGCGAGCGTGGAGACGAGGCCGCCGTCGCGGCGCCCTGGAGCCCGAGGGTCACCTCGAAGGGCTGGTCGATCACGACGACATCTGGGCCGCTCGGTGCCGGCGAGATCCAGGCGGGGATAGGTCTTGCGCGTGCCTGCGTCGCCGGGACCGCGGAAGACGACCTCGTCGGGATCGCCGCCGTCGCCGGGTCCGGCCCCCCGACCGTCGTCCCCAGGGGGCTCGGCCATCGCCATCACGGGCTCCTGCCACCAGCGGTACGGCGGCCCGGCAGCCAGCGAGGTGCGGGCGGCGGCCACCTGGACGAGGACTTCGCGTGAGCGCGGGGTCGTCGCCGACCTCGGCGAGAGCGGAGCGCAGGCGCAGCGACGGCGCCAGGGCGACGGCGCGGACGAGCATGTCCCGGGCGTAGAGCGCCGGCCGGGAGTGCGGCGGCGGCGCGAGCAGCGTGACAACCGGGTAGCGGTGCGGCGCAGTGGCTATGACGACCATGGTCAACGCGTCGACACGCCCGGCGACTGCCAGGTCTCCGACGAGACGGCCGGCCCCGTCGGGCGACAGCGCCGCCAGCTCGTTGGCCCCGACCATCGCTGCGTAGTCGCCGCCGGCCCGCGAGCACGTCGGCTGCCGCCTGGGCGCGCTCGATGTCGGCGTCGCTGAACGGTGGCGCGGCGTCGTACACCGGCTCGGTCGCCTCGATCGCAGCCCGTGTCTCGTCGTCCATCTCGCCCTCCCACCGAGAAGAGCACGCCCCGGGCGGTCGATACGCGGGAATCGGGCTGTCGATCGGGTCGTATCACTGGGGCGAGCCGCGCCTCTAGTCTGGTAGGCGCACCGAGCAAGCGAAAGAGTGCAGATGGCCACCAGGCGCTACCTGAACTTCGACCTGCTCCTGGAGCAAGAAGGAGACGGTCAGTACGAAGCGCGCGTCACGGCGTCCCCGGTCACCGATCTGCCGCACGTGCGCTTCGAGCTCCCGTACGACGAGAAGTCCCTCAAGATCCTGCTGTTGGAGTTGGATCCCGGGCGTACCGACGTCAGAGGCGTGGGTGGTCCCGTCCAGCAGCGGGCCGCCAAGGACTTCGGTGGCCCGCTCTTCGACGCGATCTTCACTGGAGGGCTCGCCCTCGCCTGGACGCGCAGCCTCGACAGGTCGCCGCTGAGAAGGCCGGCGGCCTCAGGCTGCGGCTCCGGGTTGCTGACGAAGCCGCCGACCTCGCCGGCCTGCCGTGGGAGCTGTTGTACGACGCGAAGGGCAGGGCTTTCCCTGCCCAGTCAGAGATTACGCCGCTCGTGCGGTTCCTGGACGTCGCCAGCGAAGTCGAGCCCATTCAGGTCAACGGACCCCTCCGAGTGCTCGCCGTCATCAGCTCACCGGTCGATCTGCAGGAGCTCGACGTCGAGCGCGAGTGGGCGCGCATCGAGACGGCCATGTCGGCGAAGGTCCGGGAAGGGCTGGTCGTGGTCGACCGGCTTGCCAGAGGCAACCGTCGACGCGCTTGGCGAGTGGCTTCTCAACCACGACACGCATGTCATCCACTTCGTCGGACACGGCGACTTCGACGCGGCGAGCGGCGAGGGGTTCATCTACTTCCAGAACGAACGCGGCGGCGCGGACCCCGTGACGGCCGCCGTGCTGGGGCCGTTCGTCCACGACCACGATGCCCTCCGCATGGTCGTGATGAATGCGTGTCGATCGGCGCGCGTGGGCCCGAAGGACCCGTACGGCGGGATGGCGCAGGGGCTGGTGCAACAGGGCGCGACGGCCGTGGTCGCCATGCAGTTCCCCATCACCGACCAGGCGGCGGTGATGTTCACCGGCAAGTTCTACGGTGCGCTGGCCGCGGGCCTCCCGGTCGACCAAGCCGTGAGCTACGCGCGCAAGTCACTGCAGGCCAAGTTCCGCAGCGAGTGGGCGACTCCCGTGCTCTTCATGCGCTCCCCTGACGGAAACATCTTCCAAGACCTACAGGCCCCACCGGACTGGGTCTGGCACGAGCCGGGCGACCCCGACCCCACCAAGCCCGACGACCTCGACCCCGCCCTCGTCGACCTCCGCCCCATCGACCTCGAAGTCACCGACATCACCGGCCCGGACGTCAGCCGACCACACACTCGAACCGCTCACGCAGGTCCTGGCCCAGGCTGAGCCCGACCCCTATCAGTTTCTGTTCGAACGCGAAGCGCGGCCGAGCAGGACACGCCCGAGCAGGAACCGCCCAAACCCAGACCCGTTGCCAAGAGAACTCGACTCTGCCGGCATGGACGTCACCGGCTGGTTGCGTGCTCACCTCAGGCTGCTCGCAGCGGCAGCCGCTGTCCTCCTCGTCTTCATCGCCCTCGTCATCGCGGTGCGCCTGTTCGGGGACGACCCTGCCGGTCGAAGAACGGTTGACTGACTCGCAGATGTTGGTGGCGGCTGGCGACAGCCTCGAGCACCTCGACATCTACCTGATCGACGCGAACAGTCCTGAGAGGCAGGAGCAGTTGACCCACGATGGGAGGAGCTGGCTGCCGGTGCTGAGTCCGGACAGACGCTCGATGATCTACCTCCGTCGACTGGGCGACGGGATCCTTCAGCTCCGCATGGCCTCTGCCCTCGACGGGACCGGTGATCGCGAGCTCGAACTGCCGCCAGAGTGCAGCACGAACGTCAGCAGGCCGGCCTGGATACCCGGTACCGAAGACCTCGTGCTGCGCTGCGAGGAGGGCAGCGTCAGTCAGGCTGGTTCGAGTTGGCCTGGACGGAAACCTGATCGACGTCCTCCTCACCGTCGGGCCAGGGCAGACTTCCGGACTCGCGTGGCTGGGTGATCCCACCGTGTCGGGTGACGGGCACACCGTCGTGTTCTACGGCCGGGATGAGACTTCTGCCGTGAAGGATGGTGGTCCGCTGTACAAGCTGGACCTGACGAGCGAACCGTTCGCCCCGGTGAAGCTGCTTGACGACTCGGAGGACACGTTCGGCTACAGCGACGCGGTGTTCTCGCAACAGGAAGAGGGAAAGGAGTGGCTTGCCTGGCGGGCCATCGAGGGCGGCGAGGCAACGGAGGGCGCGAACTACGAGGTGTACGCCGCCCCCTTCCGCGACGGAAGCTTGGGCGAGCCGGTGCTGATCTCCGACCCAGTTTCCGTTGCGAGAGAACAGGACCCGACGTTCTCGCCAGAGGGGGATAGCATCGTCTATGGCGCTCAGGAATACAACGAAGATGCCCAGCCAGGCAACGTCCAGGCTCTGTGGATCGCCCCGATAGAAGAGCCGGATGACCGGCGACTGGTCAGCGCAGACGACCCACAGTTCTGGGGCGTTCCGGCGTGGTCCGGGCGGTGACTCCGGCTACTTCAGGGGCGGCATACCGCCGCGATGAGACATTTTTCCGTGACTAGCTGGAACCCGCCACCTGGTCACGGTCGGAATGTCGCGCGGTACTGGGTCGGCGTACGACCGGTGAGGTCGCGGAACGCGGCGTTGAACGCCGACAGGGAGGTGTACCCGACCGTGTGCGCGATGGTCGTGACGGAGTCCTCGCCCGCGGCGAGTTCCTCGATCGCGCGCAGCACCCGCATCCGGCGCAGCACGGCGCGCCAGGTCATCCCGGACTCGTCCTCGAACCGGCGGGCCAGCGACCGCGGGACCAGCCCGACCTCGCGGGCGATGTCCTCGAACCGGACGTCCTCGGCCAGCCGTTCGTTGGTCAGGGCGAGTGCCCGACGGAGCTCCGGCGACTGACCGGCGGGGACGGTGACGGGACTGGGGTGCTGCGCCAGCCGCCACGCCACGGCTGCCAGCGCGCCGAACACGCTCTGTGCGTACGGCGGGAGTGGCTCCGCGGCGTCGGGCCACGCGACGCATTCCGACACGAGTGCCCGAGCCAGGGGGCTGAGGTCGAACACGGTCAGCGGGGCGGGTGGATCCGGAGCGAAGCCGGGGTCGAACAGCACGGACGAGGTGGTCACCGGTTGCGGGATGGCGACCTGGATCGGCTCACCGGCCGCGATGAGTGCGGCCCGCGCGGGAGGCAGCACCCACGACCTGCCATGCGCCTCCAGCCGCAGCGCGCCCCGGGAGGCGCAGAGCAGGTAGTGACGGTCGACGCAGAGCTCGGACGGCGGGGCAGCCGCGAAGTCCCGCGCGAAGGCGAACGCCTCGCGCCTCACGTACTGCCTCGCACCCGCTCACCCTAGTCCGGGCTGCGGGTCAGACCGTCTCGAGAAGATCGGCATGGAACCGGCGACTCACCGGGGGCGCGGTCACCAACGGCCGGAGCACCGCACCCGAACGGGCGAACGCATCGGAGGAGAGGTAGTCGGCGAACGACGGCTCGTCGGCCCACTCGTGGATGACCACGACGCCCTCCTCGTCGTCGCGGGCGGCGTACACCCGGAAGTCGAGGTTGCCCGGCATGGCGCGGATCTCGTCGCGCTCGCTGTCGAGCTGGGCGAGTGCGACGGGTCGGTCAGCCGGGGTGGTGCGCAGGTCGAGTACGGCGATGAGCATGGGAATCTCCTGACAGTCGAGACGGTCGAAATTGGCGGGACCCCTCGATCCTGCAGTGCCGGACCGGAGTCCGGCTCGCGTCAGTCAGACACGTTGACGCTCCCAGCGGACAACCGCTGAGGATCGCCATCAGCCGGGCCGCACCTTGGGTCGTTCCGCCGCATCGGGTGACCCACCGGATCCACGCAGTCCGGGATCGGTAACGCTCTCACTCAGGGCCGCACGAGGACCCGGCGCTCACTTCTTCTTTGTCGCGGACTTCTTCCCCGAGGACTTGCCGGACGCCTTGCGCGACGACTGCGAGGACTTCGACGACTTCTTGCCCGGGGGCTTCTTGCCGCCGGTCGTCTTCGACCGCGGACGCAGGTCCGCCAGCGACGACACCACGGACGCGGCGCGCTCTGCCGCATCGGTGGCGGCCTCCCGGGCCCGGATCACCTCGCGCTCCAACCGATCGATCTGCTCCTGGAGCCGGGCGACGACGTCGCGCGCCACACGCTCCGCGGTCTCGCGCGCTTCCTCCTCGGCGGAGCGGAGCGCGCTGCTCGGTTCGGCAACGGCAGCGGCGCGTGCGGCCGTCCTGGTGGGGGGTGTCGCCTTCGAGGCAGACTTCCTGGCGCTGGTCGCCGTGGCGGGCGCCTTCTTCGCGGCCGTCTTCGTCGGTGCCGTCTTCTTCGCAGCGGTGCTCTTCGTCGGTGCCGTCTTCGTTGGTGCCGTCTTCGTGGTGGCCGCCTTCGTCGGAGTCTTCCTCGCCGTCGTCTTCCTCGCCGGGGGGCGGGTGGTCGTCTTCGAGGTCGAGCTCTCAGTGGCAGCCATGCTGCTCAGCATCCGGGCATCCTGGCCGGGGCGCAACCGTGGGGCGATCGCGATCAGCTGTCCTCGTGCCAGTTGGCGATGATCGCGGCGATCGGTGGCAGGACCGCGGCCACCGCGGACATCACCACCGCTGCGGTAGTCGAGTAGAGCCGAATGACGTTCCACGCCAGAAGGATGAGCAGCAGGCAGACCCCCATGACCGCGAAGTACCAGCGCTTCCGGGTCGCCTGGCGCTCGCTCAACCCCCGAGGTACGTCGGTGAGGCGCTCCGGCCTCTCTCGATGCCGCACGGGTACGACGGTACCCGCGGCCGCTCGCAGGCAGGACGCCTCGAGGCAGTAGCGTCTGAAGATGGAACTTCGACAGGTCGTGTCGGCGCGGCACGTCGGTCCCATCACGATCGTCGGTCTGCTCGTCGCCTACGTCGCCCTGTGGGTGTTCGCCCGACCACCGGGTGAACCGACGACCGCGTACGTCGGGCAGCTGGTCGGCGCCGTCTCGATCCTGCTCCTGTCGGCGGCACTGGTACTGATCAGCTCCCTGCCGTGGGTCGAGGAATGGTTCGACGGCATCGACCGCGCGGCGATCTGGCACCGGCGCATGGCGATCGCCGGCCTGTTCCTGCTCGCCGCTACACATCCCGTTGTCGTCGAGCCCGATCCACTCCACGTGGGGCGGTCCGCTGGGCGCCGTGGGGGCGATCGGGATGATCGCTCTGGCGGCGTGGGCGATCCTCCCGCGCTGGCAGTCCGTCGTGCCCCGGTCGTTGCGAGGCCCGATCAGGATGCTCAAGGACGCACCGGTCATCCGTGAGGTCCGCACGATCTTCGGCGGTTACGACCGGTGGCGCCAGGTGCACCGCCTGACCGGCGATCTTCGTGGCGGCTGCGTTCCTCCACGGACTGCTCGACGGCTCGCCGTTTCCGAAGTCCCCGGTGCTGCGCTGGTCCTACGTCGTCGTCGGCGGGATCAGGTCTCGCGTTCTACGTGTACCGAGAGCTGCTGGCCCGCTTCTTCCGGTCGCTGCACGACTACGAGGTCGACACGAGGTCACCCCAGCCGGCGAGGGACGTCGTGGAGATCGCCCTTCGTCCGCTCGGCAAGCCGGTCGACCTTCGTGCCGGGCCAGTTCGCCCTGGTCTACATCGAGGCCAAGGACGGCTGGCACCGACACCCGTTCACCATCGCCAGCGCACCGGACGAGGGAGTCGTGCGGGTCACGGTCAAGGCGCTCGGCGACTACACCTCGTCGCTGCGGGAGCTGCTCGAGCCCGGGATGCCGGCCGTCATCGGCGGACCCCACGGACGTTTCAACCACGCCAAGGGCACCAGGGACCAGGTCTGGATCGCCGGCGGTGTCGGCGTCGCGCCGTTCCTCAGCTGGATGCGAGCGCTGGAGGTCCATCCGCCGCCCGGTGAGGTCGACCTGTACTACGCCTTCACCGGAGGCCCGGCACCGTTCGCCGACGAGCTCAGCGCGATCGGCGTCGCACACGACAACATCCGCGTGCACCTCGTGGACTCCGCAGTCGCGGGCCGCCTGACCGCGGAACGCATCCTGTCCGACGCGAGCGCCGCGGCATCGGAGCCTGTCCGTCTTCCTCTGCGGACCCGAGGCGATGCTGCGCGACCTTCAAGCCGGACTGCGCGCAGGCTCGGTGTCCGGTCGACGAACATCCACCGTGAGTACTTCGACTGGCGCTGACACTTCGATGGCCTTCGACCGTCGTTGATGTCGATGTCCCACGACCGTCCCCGACAGCCGTGATGATGAAGCGATGACGACCTATTCCGGCACGAAGGAGTTCGAAGGCGCGACCTTCGTCAAGACGAGCTTCAAGGGCGCCACCCTGCGATTCTCCGACGTCAGCGGTGTGACGATGCGCAGCGTCGATGTGGACGGACTCGACATCGACAGCCACGACCTCTTCTTCGGCAGCCTCATCGTCAATGGGGTCGACGTGGTGCCGCTCGTGGATGCCGAGCTCAACCGGCAGTTCCCGGGCCGCGAGCTGCAGAAGGCGCAGACGCCCGAAGGCCTGCGCGAGGGTTGGGTCGCGGTGCAGGCCGCGTGGCAGACGACGGTGGCGGGCACGCCGCCGGACCTGGTCGACGCCCACGTCGAGGACGAGTGGTCCCTGGCCCAGACCCTGCGGCACCTCATCCTGGCGACCGACGCCTGGCTCCGCGGCGGGATCCTGCGGATGGAGCAGCCGTTCCACGAGATCGGCCAGATCTTCACCGGTGCCGACGAGATGGGCTTCGACATGTCGATCTTCCGCGGGGACCCGCCGGGCTAGAGGAGATCCTCGCGGTGCGTGCCGAGCGACAGCGGCTGGTGACCGACTTCCTGGCCACGGCCACGACGGAGCTGCTCGCCGAGGAACGCGAGGACCCGTGGGGCGGTGACTGGCGTCCGAGCGTCGGTGACTGCATCCGCGTGATCCTGGAGGAGGAGTGGGCGCACCTGCGCTACATCCGACGGGATCTCGCTCGTATGCGTTGAGCCAGAAGGAACCAGCCGGGACGAGCGTCCGCTCATGCCGTATTGCCGATTGACCGCCTCCCGACGCACCTCAGGTGTGGTGCAGCACAATCGACGCATGGTCGAGGTGGACCCCGAGCGGTTCGAGGCGATGGTCAGCGAGGCCCTCGACGGGCTGCCGCCGGAGCTGGGGGAGCTGATGAGCAACGTGGCCGTCACCGTGGAGCACGGGTGGGGGCCGGCGGGCCTGCTGGGGCTCTACCAGGGGATCCCGTTGACCCGCCGCACGACCAGCTATGCGGGCGTCCTGCCCGACCGGATCACGATCTACCGCCGCGCGATCTGTGCGATCTCGCGCAGCGACCTCGAGGTCGTGGAGCAGGTACGCCGCACCGTGGTCCACGAGGTCGGTCACCACTTCGGCATCGGTGACGCGCGGCTGCGCGAGCTGGGGTGGTGACGAGCCGGACTCGAGCCTGACCGGCTCACGCGCCGGCGTCGTGCGGCTCGAAGACGACGACGGCGGTCTCGTGCGGCCGTCGGGCGGCGTACTCGTCGAGGTTCTTGTCGATCTCGGCCCAGCGGGCCCACAGCCGTTCGCGCTCCGCGCCCTCGGCGCGGCGTGCACGGACCGGGCGTACGCCGTCGCGGGTCTGGGCGACGGCGTCCGGGTGGTCCTGCAGGTTCAGCCACCACGCGGGCTCGGCCGGACCCCAGCCGTTCATCGCCATCGTGACCAGGTTGCGACCGTCCTCGAAGTAGCCCACGACGACCTGTCGTGGCTCCCCGCTGCGTCGGCCCGTGGTGGTGAGCCGCAGCGTCCCCCACCCGCCCGGCTTCGGTCGCCACAGGCCGAAGCGGCCGCCGGTCATCCGCAGCACCGCGCGATGGCCGTGCCAGAAGCGCCACCACGAACCAGCGCGGGGGGAGCCGGGCCCGTCGGCGACGCTCCTCTGCTCCTCGCGGATCACGATCGTCTGCCATGACCACAGCGTGACCCTCGGGGACCGGAGCGGACAGGGCCAGAGGTCCGTACGTCGGGACCGGCGCCCTCACAGGCCGTGCTGGGCCAGGACCTCCTCGAGCACCAGGTCCTGTCCGCGCAGGGTGGCCGCGCCGAAGACGTCCGGGTCGAGCCGGGGACGCACCAACCGGTCGCGCAGCAGGGCGAGGTGGAGGAAGCCGGCGGTGTCGCGCTGCAGCCCCGCGGCGGCACCCAGCAGCTCCGCGGCCCGCTCCCACTCGTCGCGGCAGGCAGCGGCGTACGCCAGCGCCAGCACGCAGTCGGCCTCGGCGTCGCGTCCCTCGGCCTCGGCGCGCTGACGTGCCCGCCGCAGCTGCGGCAGGTGCTCGGCACCCTCGCCGATCAGGGCGAGCGCCTCCCAGTAGAGCGTGAGCCAGTTCTCGCGCAACCCGCTGCTGGCCAGGTCGGCGAGCTGGGCGTCCATCAGCTCCCGCTGGCGGGCACCATCGCGCTCTGCCACGGCCACCAGGCTGGCGGCCCACAGGGCGAGGTAGCGGTCGTAGTCGGCCGCCGGATCGGGACCGGTCAGCGCGCGGGCCTCCGCGTCGAGCCCGTCGGTGCGGCCCAGCAGCAGCAGGGCGACCATGCGGAAGGCGCGGGCCAGCCGCTCCAGCCCCGGTTCGCCCACCACCCGGGCCCGGTCGCGCGCCTCCTCGAAACGCTCGCACCGCCAGGCCGGGCCAGATGATGTGGGCCATGCCGTCGTAGATGGTCGTGATGACCTGCGCCGCCCCCTCGGGGGAGACCTCCAGCGCGGCTGCCTGCCCGACCGCCTCGCGGATCATCCGGGGATCTCCCGAGCCGAGCCCCACGTCCGCGGCGAGGATCGACGTCCACAGCCGGTCGCGGGGCGCGAGGTCCTGGGCCGCCAGGGAGGCGACCCAGTGCCGGCCTTCGGCGTACGACGAGGCGTTGCGCCACAGCGTGCTGAGGCCGAGGGCGATGTCCACCGCAGCGGGCAGGTCGTCGGCGGCGAGGCTCTCCTCGAAGGCCAGCCGGACGTTGTCCAGGTCGTCACGGCTCGTGGCGGCCAGGGACGTGGACAGCCAGACCCCGGACCCGCGGGAGCGCGCCGGCCCGCTGCGCTACGTGGCGACGGAGGAGCTCGGTCACCTCGGTACGTCGCCCGGAGTCGTCGAGGCGCGAGGCGGCGAACAGCCGGATGGTCTCCAGCAGGCGGTAGCGCTGCCGGTCCGGATCGTGCACCACCAGGCTCTTGGCGACGAGGTCGCCGAGCAGGGAGGTCACCCGGGCGCCCCCGGATCCCCGGCGACAGCGCGGACGGCGGCCAGGTCGAAGCTCGCCGGGAACACGCCCAGCCGGGCGAAGAGCTCGCGCGCGTCCTCGTCGAGCAGCCGGTGGCTCCACTCGATGGTGGCGGTCAGCGCGGAGTGCCGGTGACCCGCCTTCGGACGTCCACCGACCAGCAGCGTGAGCCGGTCGTCCACGGCGGCCACGAGCTCGGTCAGGCCGAGGTGCCCCAGCTGTGCCGCCGCCAGCTCGATCGCCAGCGGGAGCCCGTCCAGCCGCTCGCAGAGCTCGACGACGCGCGGGTCGTCCGCGGACGCCGACCCGGGGCCGGCGGCGGCGCTCGCGCGCTCGACGAAGAGCTCCGCCGAGTCCGGTCCGAGCGACCCGATCCGGTGCACCGCCTCGCCGTCGACCCGCAACGGCTCACGGCTGGTCACCAGGATGCGGGCCCGCGGTCCGGCGTCGAGCACGGCGTCGACCAGCCCGGCGCTGGCGTCGAGCAGGTGCTCGCAGTTGTCGAGCACCAGCAGCAGCTCGCGGGCCGCCAGGTTCCCCGCCAGCGCCGCTGCCTGGACCGAGCCCGTGCCCTCGATGCCGGCCGCCTCGGCGACCGCGCGGACCACACCCGGCCCGTCGCCGACCGGCGCCAGCTCGGCGAGGATCACCTCGACTCCGACCCCGTCCGACTGGAGCCGCCGGGCCAGGGCGAGCGCGAGCGTCGACTTGCCGGCCCCGCCCGGGCCGGTGATCGTCACGATGCGGTGCTCGCCGAGCAGGGCTGCCACCGCGTCGAGGTCGGCGGCCCGTCCGATCAACCGGGTCCGCTCGGCGGGCAGCGGCGCCCGGGGGCCGACCGTCCGCGTGGGCACCACCGGGTCGACGGGAAGCGCCTCGGCCTCCGCCCGGAGCGCCGCGGCGACGGGCCCGGGCTCCACCCCGAGCTCGCGGTCGAAGACCTCCGCCATCCGGTCGAGGGCACGCAGGGCGGCCTGCCTCCGCCCGGCGCCCACGTGGGTGCGCACCAGCCCGACGTACGCCTCCTCGTCCAGTGGATCGAGGGCGACGAGGTCCTCGAAACGGCCGGCCGCCCGCAGCAGCTCGAGCCGACGGAACGCCAGGCGCTCCCGGGCCTCCTCGGTCCACGGCTCGTAGAGGTCGTCGGGGAGGAGGGTCCCGGTGTAGCGGGCCACCGCGTCCTCGGCCGCGTCGGGAATGCCGTCGGCCAGGGCTGCGTCGGCTGCCCTGTCGAAGTCGGCCACGTCGAGGGTGACCTCCGCGTCCGGGAACAGCGCCACGGAGCCGCCGGTGAGCACCACGGCGTCCCGGCAGTCGAGCGCGGTGCGGGCGTAGTGCGCGGCCGTGTGCAGCCGCGGCGAGGCCTCCGTCCACGAGCAGGTCCGGCCACAGGGCGTCGATCACCTGGTCACGCAGGAGACGGCGGTCCGGCTGCAGGGCCAGCAGCTTGACCAGGCTCGCGGCGGACGCGCGGCGCCAGCTCGTGGCGGGGACCGGTCGGTCGTCCACGGTCACGTCGAAGCCGCCGAGGAGACGGATGTGGACCTGCATCGCCACCCCCTGGAGAACGATCGAAAAAAGGTAGCACCGAGCGGGGGCGCTCACCCGGGCGCGATGGCGGCGTACAGCAGGGAGTCGCGCCACTCGCCCCGGATGAGGATGTGGTCGCGCAGGAGGCCCTCACGGCTCATCCCCATCTTCTCGAGCACGCGCCAGGACCCGACGTTGTCGGGGCGGCAGGTGGCGTAGATGCGGTGGATGCCGAGCTCCTCGAACCCGAACCGGAGGACCGCCCGGCCGGCCTCGGTGGCGTAGCCGGCTCCCCACCGGTCGCGGACTGACCACGAACCCCGTCTCGGCCTCGTGCGGGCCTTCCTGGTAGATGCCCACGGAGCCGAACGGCTCGCCGCCCGGCTCGGTGATCGCGAACGTGTAGCGCGTCCGCGGGGTCGCGGCCCGGTCCTCGAGCCAGTACTCGATGAAGCCGCGGGTCTGCTCGGGGGTGTTGGGTCCCCAGGCCACGAAGCGGGTGGTCTCGGGGTCGGAGGCGAAGCGGTGGACGGCGTCGAAGTCGTCGGCGGCGTACTCCCGCAGGACCAGGCGTTCGGTCACGAGCTCCATCGAGCAAGAGTTGCAGATCCGGGGCGCGAGCGGCGGGAGGATTTTCGATGACCGCTGTCGTGGTGGAGCCGGGTCGTTCGTGGAGAGGATGACCACGTCCGACCCACCCACGGAGGAGTCCCACCCATGCGCACCCTGATCGTCACCGAGTTCATCTCCCTCGACGGCGTCGTCGACTCGCCCGGCGGCGGCGACCACCCGCACGCCGGCTGGACGTTCAAGGACGTCGAGTTCGACGAGGCGGCGTACGAGCTCAAGGGCCGCGAGCAGGCCGAGGCCGGAGCGATGCTGATGGGCCGGGTGAGCTACGACGAGTTCGCGCCGGTCTGGCCGACCATGGAGGAGTTCGCGGAGTACAACGCCATGCCGAAGTACGTCGTCTCGACCACGCTGACCGACCCCGCCTGGAACAACACCAGCGTGCTGCGTTCCCTCGACGAGGTGGCCGCGCTCAAGGAGGGGGAGGGCGGCACGATCCTGCTGCACGGCAGCGCCACGCTCGCCCAGAACCTCGCCGCGGCCGGCCTGGTCGACCGCTACCACCTGCTGGTGTTCCCGGTGCTGCTCGGCAGCGGCAAGAGGCTGTTCGGCGACGGCGACAAGACCCGGCTGACGCTGGCCGAGCACGCGACGTACTCGAACGGCGTCCGGATGGCGGTGTACGACGTGGTGCGCTGACGCTGCCCGGCGGAACAAATCCGCCCTCTCCGGCACTGATAGAGGCAGGAGCAGTGACGGCGCCAGCACCCCGGGAGGGCCACATGCCGCACGACCACGCCATCGACATCGCGGGAGCGACGATCACGACGGCCCGGCTCCGGCTGCGGCCGTGGACCGACGACGACGCAGAGCCAGCGCTGGAGGTCTTCGGCAGCGCCGAGGTCACCCGGTGGTTGGCTCCTGCGCTGGCCGCGGTCCCGGACACCGGCGCGATGCGGGACCTGATCCGCACCTGGGCCCGGGAGGACCCCGGCACCGGCCGGCCGACCGGCCGCTGGGCCATCGAGCGCCGGGACACCGGCGAGGTGGTCGGCGCCGCGACGGTCCGTCCGCTCCCGCCCGAGGACGACGACCTCGAGGTCGGCTGGCAGCTGACGCCGCCCGCGTGGGGCCAGGGGTACGCCGCCGAGGCCGGTCACGCGCTGGCCCACTACGCCTTCAGCCACGGCGAGGACGAGGTGTTCGCCGTCGTGCGCCCCCGCAACACGCGCGGTGTCGCCACCGCCCGGCGCGTCGGCATGGAGTGGGTCGGGGAGACCGACAAGTACTACGACCTGCGGCTGCAGGTGTTCCGGCTGCGCAAGGGCGACCTCGACGTGCCGGCTCCCCGCCGCGGCCAGTAGCCGGTCCGACGGGGAGCCGCCCGCCGCGGCTCAGGACCGGTCGACCCAGCCGGTCATGTGGTGGTAGCCGCCGAGCCAGTCGACGTCGTAGTCGGCCGCGTCGCCGCGCACGTTGCCGCCGGTGCGGACGGCCACCCGCGCGGTGTCGACATCGGCACCCAGGCACGCCCGTCCCACGACGAAGACCGAGGTGTCGGTCTCGAAGTCCATCCGCACGGAGTGGCGGCAGGTCAGCTGGTCACCGACGCGGCGCCAGTCACGGACCCGGGTCAGCGCGAAGTCGGTCCCGTCCATCAGGCCGCCGCTCAGCGCCAGCTCGGGGCCGCGTTGGTCGGGGTCGGTGTCGACGTACACCAGGCCGCTGGCGTTGCTCCGCATGGAGGGGACGAGGTTCTGGTGGTGGATGGTGACCCGCAGGTTCGTGCCGTGGGTGACCCGGACGGACTGGATGTCGGCGCCGGCGGCGGAGTCGGTGGCGGGGTCGTGCAGGAGCACGGAGTCGGCCACGGCCGACGGTGCGGTCGCCCCGAGGGCGGCGGTGACCAGGGCGGCTCCGGCCAGGGCCTGGGTGAGGGTGGTGCGCAGGACGGACATGGGTGCTCCTCCGAGTAGGGATTCGGGTGGCGGCGGGCGCCGCACGAACCCCAGACGCGAACCACCTGCGACGGGTTGCACCGTTGCCACGAAATTGCTGCACCGGTCCGCCGAAATGCCGCACCGGGCCGGAGCGTCTGGCTCCGGCCCGGTGCGGGCGTCGTACGGCGGGCGAGGTCAGCGCAGGACGATCGGCACGACGACCGTGCCCGACACCACCTTGCCGAGGTCGTAGATCCGCGTCCGCAGCGTCCCGAGCCCCCGGACCTGCAGCGTCGCCTTCATCTCGTCGTTCTTCTGCGCGGTGGCGTAGGACTTCAGGACCTGGGGGATGGTCTCCGGCGAGGAGCCGACCTCGTCGTAGTACTCCTCGGCGTAGTCGAAGAAGTACTCGTCCCCGCCGGGGCCGCCGCCGGCGATGGTGAGCAGCGCCGATCGCTTCGCCGCCCGCTTCGGGGTGGTGACGGTGACGTAGCGGTACTGCGTGTCGAGGTCGCGGGAGTACAGCTCCACCCGGATGGTGCGGGTCGTGCCGGCCCGCAGGACCGCCGGCCGGCTCGAGGTGATCCGGCGCCAGGCGCCGTTGGCGCGGTAGTAGGTCCTGCCGACCTGCCACTGGCTGGCGTCGTCGTCGAAGGCCGCGTGCGTGGTGACCGAGGTGATGGTGACCTTCTCGGTCTCGTTCCCGGTGAGCGCGTAGAGCTGCGTGGCGAGGTCGTAGACCGGTGCGATGGAGACGTCGCCGCTGTCGGCGTACACGTTGTTGTAGTTCAGCGTGAACGGCGTGCCGTTGCGACGGGTGCCCTGGATGGTCCACGACGCGTCGGCGCCGCCCTTGCCCACGTGGTCGAGTGCCCGGTCGCTGATCGCGATCATGTTCGACAGGCTGAGGTCGGTGAGCAGGTCCGGCACCGACACGTGGGAGACGCCGCTCTTGTCGCGGCCGCGGTACGTCGCGCTCGAGGACACGTCGTACGTCGTGGGCAGCGCGCCGATGACGCCGCGGATGCCGGTCATCCGGTCCTCCACGACGGTGCCGACCGGGGCGCCGAGGTTGGCCAGCTTGAAGCTGCTGATGGCGACGTCCGGCTGGATGGTGATCGCGTCCGCGCCGCGCAGGGTGTACGTCGAGTCCCCGGCGAACGCGAGCGGGTGGCCGAAGCCGAGCACGTCGTCGCCGCAGACGTAGGTCGCGGTGCCGACGGCGGCCATGGTGACGGTGCCGTCCGACAGGGACGCGGCGAGGTTGCCGCCGGCGACCATGGGGGTCGGCACGGCGGCGGCGTCGACGCTGCCGCTGGCGCGGGCGACCGGACCGTTGTCGTCGAGCCAGCCGGCGAGCTGCGTGAAGCGGTCCGGGCTCAGGCCGGAGACCGCGATCGGCAGCGGCAGCCGCTGCATCCCGGCGGCCGCCTGGGCGGTGGTGGCGTCGCCGGAGCCGACCAGGCTGCGGGCCAGGGAACGCGGCACAGCCACCTTCTCGGCCAGGGTCGGTGCCGGGGCAGGCACCAGGTCCAGCATGTCGGCGGCCGGGGTCAGGCCGGCGATCGTCGTCGGGCCCATGCTCAGGGCGTAGGACACGGCACCGACCAGCTCACCGGTGGCGGGGTCGTAGACCGGCGACCCGGACATGCCCTGCCAGATGCCCGCCTCCTCGATGGTCGGCGAGGACAGCTTGGCGATGATCAGGTCGACGCCGGGGGCGATGCCGTCCTCGAGGGTGTCGAGGTAGGTGCCGATGAACGCCTCCGGATCGGTGCCCCGGGTGACGGTCAGGCCGGTCAGGTCCTGGTCGGTGACCAGGCTGTCGGCCGGGAAGGCGGTGACGCACGGGTCCGGTACGGCCGAGGCCGGGGCCGCCGTGGTGGAGGCCAGTCCGGCCGCTCCCACCACGCCAGCGGTGAGGCCGGCGACGACCAGGCGTCGGGGTCGGGGCAGGTGCCCGAGTCTGCTCACAGGAGTTCTCCCTCGTGTCGTGCGCCTCCCCCGCGGATGCGCGCACGCATCGTCCCGCCCGGGCGTGGCGGCGCGCAGCCGAATGCCCGAACCGGTACGCGTCCGACACCGCGGCCTCGGCACCCGGAGGCGTGGACCGGTCCACCCCAGAGACCCCACGCGGGCGCCTCATCTTGCGTCAATCGACCTCCGCGGCGGGCGCTTCGCTGGGACCATGACGAGATGGGGGACGTGCGGACACGGTGGCCCCTCGATGCGAGCGTGCTCGAGGGGATCGACAGTGCTGCGCTCGAGGTCGACACCGACGGCAGGATCCGGCTCGTCAACGCGCTCGCGGACCGGGAGTACGCCGGGCCGGGGAGCTGCCTGATCGGCCGGCCGCTGACCGATCTCTTCGCCCACGGGGACCGCACCGCGGTCGCGGCGGTGGTGCGCCAGGTGCTGGAGGGGGAGGCCTGGCAGGGACACGTGGAGGTCCCCCGGCGCGACGGCACCGTGCACGACGCGGAGGTCACCTGTACGCCGCTGCTCGCCGACGACGGCGTGCGCGGGCTGCTGTGCGTGGTGGTCGATGCCTCCCAGGAGGGCGATCGCCTGCGGGCCTCGCGGATGCTCAGCGAGCGGCTCACCCGGCTGGCCCGGGTGGCGGGGGAGCTGGCCAGGGCCGATGACGTCGAGACCGTCAACCGCATCATCACCTCGCACAGCGCCGACGCGGTCGGCGCCACCATCGCCTCCCTCCTGCTGCGCGAGGGCGAGGACCAGCTGCGGCTCGTCGGGCTGCGCGGTGGCGAGCCCGGCGAGGAGGAGCAGTGGGCCACCTTCCCCGTGGCCGCGAGGACGCCGGCGGGCGACGTGATCCGCACCGGCCACCGGATCCTCGTCGTCGGCGCCGACGCCATCGCCGAGCAGTACCCCGACTCGAACCCCCGCGGTGAGCGGTCGGTGGTGTGCCTCCCCCTCAACGTCAGCAACCGCACGGTGGGAGTCATCGGGCTCTCGTTCCCCGGCGTACGCATGATCGACACCGCGGAGCTGGAGTTCCTCGAGATCCTCGCCGACAGCTGCGCCCAGGCCCTGCAGCGGATCGAGTCGCGGGCGGAGGCCGCCACCAGTGCCGAGCGGCTGGCGTTCCTCGCGGACGCCTCGGTCGAGCTGGCCAGCAGCCTGGACTACGAGGCGACGCTGAAGAAGGTCGCCCAGCTGGTGGTCCCGACCTTCGCGGACTGGTGCGCGATCGACATCGTCGGCGACGGCCGCCTGCACCGGCTCGCCGTCGCCCACGTCGACCCGGCCAAGGTCGAGCTGGCCCGCACGCTCGAGGAGCGCTATCCCAGCAACCCGGACGCCCCGCGCGGTACCTGGCACGTGATGCGCACCGGTCGCAGCGAGCTGATCCCCGAGGTCACCGACGAGATGCTGGTGGCCGCGGCGGTCGACGAGGAGCACCTGCGGATAGCCCGGGAGCTCCAGCTGCGCAGCGGGCTGATCGTGCCGCTCGTGGCGCGGGGCAAGGTGCGGGGCGTGATCACCTGGGTGGCGGCCGAGTCCGAACGTCGCTACACCGAGGACGACGTCGGCTTCGCCGAGGACCTCGCCCGCCGGGCCGCGGTGGCCATCGACAACGCCGAGCTCTACAGCCACACGCTCGCGGCCGCCGTACGCCTGCAGGAGGCGGTGCTCCCGGACCGGATGCCGGACGTGCCCGGCTTCGAGATCGCCAGCTACTACGACCCGTCGGGCCGGACCGACGTGGGCGGCGACTTCTACGACGTGATCCCGCTGGTCGACGGACGCCTGGCGGTCTTCGTCGGCGACGTGATGGGTCGCGGGGTCGAGGCCGCCGCCGCGATGGCTCAGATGCGGGCCGCGGTGCGTGCCTACACCGCGATCGACCCGCAGCCTTCGCGCGTGCTCGGCCGCCTCGACCGGATGTTCGCGCAGTACCCCACCGACCAGATCGTCACGCTGGCCTTCCTCGTCGTCGACCCGGCGCACGACCTGGTCACGGTCGCCAACGCCGGCCACCCCCCGCCGGTGGTGCTGCGGGCGACGGGCGGCGCGGAGCAGCTCCCGGACGCCGACGGCTGCCCGCTGGGCGTGCTGGCCGAGGACCGGCACCAGCAGACCTACCCGATGTACGCCGGGGACTCGCTGCTGGTCTTCACCGACGGGCTGATCGAGCGGCGCGACGAGGACATCGACGTGGGGCAGCGCAAGGTGGTCGACGCCATGCCCGTGCTCGCGCGTGCGGACCTCCACGCCGCGCTGCGCCAGATGGTCGACGCGCTGCGCGAGACGGCACGGGACGACGACGTCGCCGCGGTGGTCGTCCGGCGTACCTGATCGTGGTCGGCATCCGGCGGCGGGTGCCTGTCATTTCTCCGCAATTGCAGCCGAATGACATGAATCTGGGCCGAAAACATGTCACAACCCCGCAATTGCGGAGTTACGGCCAGCGACCCGCGCCTCCAGGGCAGAGGCGCGGCCGGCGACCCTCCCGGTTGTCGGAGCCCGGGTCTAGGGTCGCAGGGAGAGCACATTCCTACGACGGGGAGCACAGCAAATGGCATCGCGACTCAACCCCTACATCGGCTTCCGCGACGACGCGCGGCAGGCCATGGAGTTCTACCAGCAGGTCTTCGGCGGCGAGCTGGCGATCAGCACCTTCGGCGAGTTCGGCGCCCCGGAGGGCACCCCCGGCGACGGCGTGATGCACGCGATGCTCGAGACGCCCAGCGGCTTCACGCTGATGGCCTCCGACACCCCGCCGGGCATGGACTACCCCGACGGTGCCAGCAACATCACGGTCAGCCTGAGCGGCGACGACGCCGCCGACCTCCGCACCTGGTGGGGCAAGCTGTCCGAGGGCGGCACGGTCACGATGCCGCTCGAGAAGCAGATGTGGGGCGACGAGTTCGGCATGTGCACCGACAAGTTCGGCATCGGCTGGATGGTCAACATCGCGGGCGACCAGGCCTGACCCACCCGGGGGAATACGTCGCCGCGCCCCGGGGCTGCACCGGCATGGAACTCGATGACGCCCTGACGCTCGCCCGGGCCACCCGGCAGTCGGTGCTGACCACGATCCGTCGCAACGGCCGGCCCCAGCTCTCCAACGTGCTGCACGCGGTCGCGGACGACGGTCGCATCCGCATCTCGAGCACCGCCTCCCGGGCCAAGGTCGCGAACCTGAGGCGCGACCCCTGGGCCGCGGTGCACGTCGACGGGCCGTCCTTCTTCTCGTACGCCGTGATCGAGGGCGAGGCGTCGGTGACCGCGACCGCCGCCGACCCGCACGACGCGACGGTCGAGGAGCTGGTCGACCTCTACCGCTCCCTGGCCGGCGAGCACGAGGACTGGGACGACTACCGGAGGGCGATGGTCGACGAGGGCCGGGTGGTCGTCACGATCACCCCGGCCCGGGCGTACGGCGTACGGCCCGACACGCTGCCGGGACTGTGACCGGGGCACGCGGGCGATGAATCCGGGGGACTGGCCGGGTCGGTAGGGGCTGTCCGGACGAAAAGCTCCCGACGCCCTGTCGTATCCCGACGCCGCCGTTCGTGGTGGAGATGACCGACCACCACCGAGAAGGAGTCCCACGATGAACGACCGCCGCGCCCGCTGGCTCGCGCTCTACGCCTTGTGCCTCGGCGACCTCATGATCGTGCTGGACACGAACATCGTGAACGTCGCCCTCCCCTCCATCCAGACCGACCTCGGCTTCTCCCCGACGGCGCTGGCCTGGGTGGTCAACGCCTACATGCTGACCTTCGGCGGGTTCCTCCTCCTGTCCGGTCGCCTCGGCGACCTCTACGGCAACCGCCGGGTGCTGCTCGGCGGGGTCGCCGCGTTCACCGCGGCCAGCGTCGCGTGCGCGTTCGCGCCGAGCTCCGGCTTCCTCGTCGTCGGCCGGGCCGTGCAGGGCCTCGGCGGTGCCGCGGTCTCGGCGGTCGCCCTCGCGCTGATCATGGGGCTCTTCTCCGACCCGGCCGAGCGGGCCAAGGCCATGGGCGTCTTCGGCTTCGTGATGTCCGGTGGCGGCGCCGTCGGCGTCCTGCTCGGCGGCGTGCTCACCGGCCTGCTCACCTGGCACTGGATCTTCCTGGTCAACGTCCCGATCGGCATCGCCGTCTGGGTGCTGGTCACCCGCCTGCTCCCCGCCGACCGCCCGCAGGAGTCGCCGGGCCGGCTCGACGTACTCGGTGCGGGTCTGGTCACCGTGGCCCTCATGCTCGCGGTGTACGGCGTGGTCGGCGGCAACGAGGCCGGCTGGACCTCGACCCGGACGCTCGGCACCCTCGCCGGGGCCGCGGCGCTGATGGTCGCCTTCGTGGTCCGCGAGGCGCGGGTCGAGCACCCGCTGGTGCCGCTGCGGCTGTTCCGGCTGCGCAACGTCGCGGTCTCCCAGGTCGTCGGCGTGCTGTGGGCCGGCGCGATGTTCGCCTGCTTCTTCCTCACCGCCCTCTACATGCAGGGCGTCCTGGGGTACGACGCCCTCGAGGTCGGGCTGGCCTACCTGCCGTCCTGCGTGGTGATGGCGCTGATGTCGCTGCGGGTGAGCGACAAGCTGGTCATGCGCTTCGGCATCCGCCCGCCGCTGACCGTCGGGCTCGGCCTCGCGGCGGCCAGCCTGGCGCTGTTCTCCCAGGCCCCGGTGGACGGCAGCTACGTCGTGCACGTCCTGCCCGGGATGGTGCTGCTCGGCATCGGTGCCGGCATCGCCTTCAACCCGGTGCTGCTGGCGGCGATGGGCGACGTCGAGCCGCACGAGGCGGGACTCGCCTCCGGTGTGGTCAACACCTCGTTCATGATGGGCGGTGCCCTCGGCCTTGCCGTCCTGGTCAGCCTCTCCACCTGGCGCACCGAGGACCTGGCCGCCGGCGGCACGGCGCCGCTGGAGGCGCTCAACGGCGGCTACCAGCTGGCCTTCGCGGCCGGGGCGGTGATGGCCGCGGCCGCCGCGGTCGTCGGCGGTGCCCTGCTGCGGCCCCGTCCGATGCAGCAGCCGGAACCGGCTCCGGAGGCGGCCGAGGTGGCCGCCGCCTGAGCGGCCCGAGGCGCGGGTCACCGCATGGCGCCCTCCTCGTCGGGTACGCACCGCGTCCCATGTGCTGACGAGGAGGGACGTCCATGCGGATCGGTTACACCCTGATGAGCGAGCAGTCCGGACCGAGGGAGCTGGTGCGGTACGCCGCCCGGGCGGAGCAGGCCGGGTTCGACTTCGAGGTCATGAGCGACCACTACTTCCCGTGGCTGGAGGAGCAGGGGCACTCCGGCTACGCCTGGTCGATGCTCGGCGCGGTCACCCAGGTGACCGACCGGGTCGAGCTGATGACCTTCGTGACCTGCCCGACCATGCGCTACCACCCGGCGGTGGTGGCACAGAAGGCGGCCACGATCGGGGTCCTCTCCGACGGCCGGTTCACCCTCGGCCTCGGTGCCGGCGAGAACCTCAACGAGCACGTCGTGGGCCGCGGCTGGCCGCCGGTCAACGTCCGCCACGAGATGCTGGTGGAGGCGGTCGGCATCATCGACGCGCTCCTCGACGGCGGGTACGTCAGCCGGTCCGGCGAGCACTTCCGGGTCGACTCGGCGAAGCTCTGGGATCTCCCCGAGCAGCGCGTGCCGCTGGCCCTGGCGGTCTCGGGCAGCCAGTCGATCGAGCTGTTCGCCCCGCTGTCGGACCACCTGGTCGCCGTCGAGCCCGAGCCGGCCCTGGTCCAGGAGTGGCAGGCGGCCGGCCCGCGCGGTGACCGCACCATCGGCCAGCTGCCGATCTGCTGGGCACCGACCCACGAGGCGGCGGTCGAGCTCGCGCACGAGCAGTTCCGCTGGTTCGGCGGTGGCTGGAAGGTGAACGCCGAGCTGCCCGGCCCGGCCGGGTTCGCCGGGGCGACCCAGTTCGTCCGGCCGGAGGACGTGGCGTCCTCGATCCCGTGCGGTCCCGAGGTCGAGCAGGTGCTGCGGTCGATCGCGGAGTGGGAGGACGCCGGCTTCACCGACCTCGCGCTGGTGCAGATCGGTGACGAGGGACAGGACGAGTTCCTCGACTGGGCGGAGAAGGACCTCCTCCCGGCGTACCGCGAACGCAGCCGGTGAGCGACGCAGGAGCGCCGTTCCGGGACGGGCGGCGCCGCTGGGTCGCCGAGGCCGGGAGGCAGCGGCGCGACCGCCTGCGTGACCCGTTGCTCTGGGCCGACCTGCTGCAGGCGGCCAAGGCGGCGCTGGCCGGCGCCCTGGCGTGGTGGGTGGCGCTCGACGTGTTCCACCTCGACCAGCCGTTCCTCGCGCCCTGGTCGGCGGTGCTGGTCGTGCACGCCACGCTGTACCGCACGTTCTGGCGGGGAGCGCAGCAGGTGGCGGCGACGTTCGCGGGTGTCCTCCTGGCCTGGGCGACCGGGCTGGTCTTCGGACTGGACCCGACCGCGATGGGCGTGATGCTGCTGGTGGCGTTCCTCGTGGGGCGCTGGAAGCCGCTCGGCGACGAGTCCACCACGGTGGCCACCACGGCGATCGTGGTGCTGGCCACCAACGCCGTCAGCGAGTCCAACCTGCTCTGGGGTCGGCTGCTCGACACCTGCGTGGGCGTCGCCATCGGCCTGCTGGTCAACCTGCTGGTCTGGCCGCCGCTGCGCGACCGCGCCGCGTGGGCGCATGCGGCACGCATCCCGCGGGCGCTGGGCGACGTGCTGAGCCGGATCGCCGCGGACGTGGGGCCCGACTTCGACCCCGACCACGCCGAGACCTGGCTGCGGACCGCGCGGGAGGTCGACGTACGCATCGACGAGTCGTGGGCCCTGCTGCGGCAGGCCCAGGAGAGCGGCCGCTTCAACCCGCGGCAACGACGACGCCGCGAGAAGCTCCGCGAGCTGGAGCCGCTCCTCCACCTGCTCGAGCAGGCGGTCGCCGAGACGCAGAGCATGGTCCGCACGATCGCGATCAGCGCCGACCAGGCACGCCTGTGGGAGCAGTCCTTCCGCAGCCGGTGGTGCGAGCTGCTCGGCCAGACCGGTGAGGCGGTGGGCAGCCTGGACGCCGACCGGCTGCGTGAGATCCGCCAGGAGCTCCACACGCTGGCCGAGGACCTCTCGACGCACGACCTGGCCGGAAGCTCGTGGCACGAGTACGGCGGCCTGATCATCAACCTGCGCAACGTCGTCGACGCGGTCGCCCGGGTGGTGGCGCCCGAGCCGTTGCAGCCGTGGCGGCCGGCCCACCTCATGGATCCGGTCCGTAGGCTGGCCGCGCAGCCCGACCACCGAGGAGCACCGTGAAGATCCAGCGCACCGTCGAGACCACGGCCGGCCCGGCCGCGGTGTTCGCCTACCTGAGCGACTTCACCACCACCACGGAGTGGGACCCCGGCACGGTGCGCACCACGCGCGTCTCCGGGAACGGCGACGTCGGCACGGAGTACCACAACGTCTCGAAGTTCCTGGGCCGCGAGTCCGAGCTGACCTACCGGGTCACCGAGCACGAGCCCGACAGCCGGTTCGCGCTGCGGGGCACGAACAAGACCGTCACCGCGCACGACACGATGGAGATCGCCCCGCACGGGACCGGCTCGCGGGTGACCTACACCGCGGACTTCGAGTTCAAGGGCGTCGCGAAGCTCGTCGCCCCGCTGCTGGCACCGGCGCTCAGGAAGCTCGGCGACGAGGCCGAGGAGGGCCTGCGTACGGCGCTCGGCAAGCTCTGAGCTGTCCCCGCCCGGTCCGGCGTTCCGTGCGTTCCGGTCGCTCGCTGGACGCCGGGACGACCGTTCGGCACGAAACGCCCGGGGCGGACGGACGGATCAGAGCTCGCGGCCGAGCCGGGCCCGCACCGCCGCCCCCACCGTGATCGCCGCGGCGGCGAGCGCGGCCACCCCGGTCACCGCCGACTCGGGAGCGTCGAGCAGGCGGCCCGCCGCGATCCACAGCAGCCCCCACGCGCTGGCCAGCGCGATCGACAGCCGGCCGCCGTACAGCTCGGCCAGCAGGATGCCGACGCCGGCGACCAGGCTGAGCACGATGACGGCGAACAGCTCGCTGACGGTCGTGCCGCCGTCCTCCAGTGCCGCCGCGACGTTGGCACACACCGCCACCAGCACCCACCCGAGGTAGACCCCGAACGTCGCGTCGACGACGACCCGCTCCACGAGACCTGACGGCCGGCGCAACGTGAGCCGTCGCACCAGCTCGAGGAGCGTGGCGGCCAGCGCGACGATCACCACCACGCTCGTCCAGATCCAGCCCTGCTGGGTGACCAGCAACCAGGTCGCGTTCAGCACCATCGAGAGCGCGGCGAGCCACCCGGTCGCGCGGGTGCGCGGCGAGGTGGCCGGGCCGGGCAGCCACTGCCAGATCGTGTACGCCGCGAGCCCGACGTAGACCAGGGACCAGATGGAGAAGGCCGGTCCGGCGGGGGCCAGCAACGTGGCATCGGCCGCGAGGGCACCGTCCGAGCTGTCCTCGACCGCGGTGCCGAGCACGCCGAGGCCGACCAGCGTGCCGACGATGCAGAACACCTCGGCCGCCGTGACCGCGACCTGTCGCAGCCGATCGGCCCCCGTCACCACCGTCGCCGGCTCCCCCTGGGTCGCGTCCACGGGGACATCGTGCCAGTGACCGCCACTGTCCGGTGCCGATCGGACGAGCGGCCAACCGGGCCGTGGCTAGCGTGGAGGCATGAGTGACCTGGCAGCGACCGTGTCCCGTGGTGTCGACACCCTGATGGACCGGATGGTGGCGCCGGGCTTCACCCGCATCGGCCCCGCCGTACGCCGTCACCTGCCGACCTGGCCGGCCGACCCGGCGCCGGACGCCCTCGCCGGCCGGGTGGCGGCCGTCACCGGGGCGACCTCGGGGCTCGGCCTGGCCACCGCCGAGGGGTTCGCCCGGCTCGGTGCGGAGGTGCGGCTCGTGGTCCGGGACGTCGAGAAGGGGGCGCGGGTCCGCGACGAGATCGCCGCCCGGGTGCCCGGTGCCACCCTCGCCGTCGACCGGTGCGACGTCTCCGACCTCGACGACGTACGCCGCTTCGGCGCGGACCTCGACCGTCGACCGGATCGACGTACTGGTCCACAACGCGGGCGCGATGCCCGCCACCCGGACGGAGTCCCCGCAGGGGCACGAGCTGACGATGGCGCTGCACGTGCTCGGCCCGGTGCTGATGACCGACCTTCTCCGGCCGCGCATGCGCGGGCACGACGCCCGGGTGGTCCTGGTGACGTCCGGCGGGATGTACGGCCAGACGCTGCGGGCCGACGACCCGGAGTACTTCCACGGGGAGTACTCCCCGACGACGGCGTACGCCCGCAGCAAGCGTGCGCAGGTCGAGCTGCTGCCGGTGCTCGCCAGCCGCTGGCAGCCCGACGGCATCACCGTCAACGCCACCCACCCCGGCTGGGCGGACACCCCCGGCGTGGAGACCTCGCTGCCGACCTTCCACAAGCTGACCGGGCCGTTCCTCCGCGACGCCGAGGGCGGTGCCGACACCACGGTGTGGCTGGCCGCGACCACCGACGACGTCGGCAGCGGACGGCTCTGGCACGACCGGAGGGCCCGTCCCACGCACCTGCTCAGGCGGACCCGGACCGGCTCCGCGGAGCGCGAGGAGCTGTGGGCCTGGTGCCGCGACCAGGCCGGGCTCGAGGTCGGCTAGGCCGCCGTCGGGGACGTTGACCTACCTCGGCACCGTGAGGATCTCGGCCCCGTCGTCGGTGATGGCGATCGTGTGCTCGCTGTGTGCCGTCCGGCAGCCTGTCGCGCTGCGGAGCGTCCACCCGTCGGCATCGGTGACGAGCTCGGCGGTGTCGGCCATGACCCACGGCTCCAGGGCGAGCAGCAGCCCGGGGCGCAGCTTGTAGCCACGGCCGGGGCGTCCGGTGTTCGACACGGGCGGGTCCTGGTGCATCGTCGATCCGATGCCATGACCTCCGAACTCGGTGTTGATCGGGTACCCCGCCTCAGTGAGGACCGAGCCGATGGCATGGGAGATGTCACCGATGCGAGCCCCGGGTCCGGCGGCGGCTATCCCTGCGCTCAACGCGCGCTCGGTTGCGGTGATCATCGCGACGCTCTCCGGGGGCCGTGTCTCGCCCACGATGAAGCTGATGGCGGAGTCTGCCGCGACTCCGCCCAGGGTGACGGCGAGGTCGAGTGACAGCAGGTCGCCGTCGGCAAGCGTGTAGTCGTGCGGCAGCCCGTGGAGCACGGCGTCGTTGACGGATGTGCAGATGTAGTGGCCGAACGGCCCGCGTCCGAAGGACGGCTCGTAGTCGACGTAGCAGGACTGCGCTCCCGCCTCGACGATCATGGTCTCGGCCCACCGGTCGATCTCCAGGAGGCTCGTGCCGACCGTGCTCCGGCTCCTCAGAGTCTGCAGGATGTCGGCGACCAGGGCGCCGGAGTCCCTGGCCCGGGCCAGTCGGGTGGGGTTCAGGATCTCGATCATGCGGCTCCTTCCTCAGGCGGCCGCCCGTTCGGCAGCAGGGTCCGCCGGCTCCTCGGCCGGCCCGCCGCCGGTCCACCGGCGTACGGTCAGCGCCAGCCGGTGCCCGGTGATGATGATCGCCAGCCAGGCGGTGCCGAGCGTCCAGCCGACCAGCACGTCGGTCAGCCAGTGGTGGCCGAGGTAGACCCGGCTCAGCCCCATCGCCAGGGCCAGCACCACCGCCACCACCGGCGCGGCGATGGTGAGCGCCCGGCTCGTCGTACGCACCGCGACGAGGTAGGCGATGAGCAGGAACAGCACCCAGCTGTTCAGGGTGTGGCCGCTGGGGAACGACGGGGACGTCTCGTACGGCGGCACCGCCAGGGCCTGCGGTGGACGCAGCCGGCCGACCACGTCCTTGCCGGCGATGGTGATCAGCAGCGAGCCGGCGGCAGCGATGGCCAGCAGCACGGCCGGCGTCCAGCGTCGCCACCACCAGCACAGCAGCAGGGCGGCGACCAGCACGATCGGCGTCATGTACGTCGTGCTGCCGAGGTCGGTGAAGTGCGTGACCGCGCTGTCGAGGCCGGGCGACCGCCAGCCGACCATGGTGTCGAGCACCGGCTGGTCGAGCGACGAGATGCCGTCGCGATCGGCGACGCTGTCGTAGATCACCTCGCTGGCCAGCGCGGTCACCAGCACGAGCGCCGCGCCGACGGCCGTGATCACGGCCAGCACCAGCCACGGCAGGTCGCGCTCGGTGATCCGGTCCGGGAGCCGGCGCCGGACGTGGCCCAGCGCCCAGCCGGTGGCCCGGAGCGCTCCCTTGCCGATCTGGCTGGGCCACACGGTCAGGTCGCGCTCGCCGACGTGGTCCTCGCGCCAGGGCAGCCAGCCGCGCTTCCGGTCGGACCCGTCGGGCCCACCCGGGCTGGTGCTCATCGTCGCTCCCTCATCCTCGCGGCGTACCCCGTCCGGTTCTCGTCATCCTAGGGAGCCGGTGGGTGCCGCCCCGCTAGACCAGTGCCGGCACCGTGCAACCCGGCGGCGCCGGGTCGCGTCTTGGGGGAGAACTGTTTCCCCCCGCCGGACGGCCGCCGCCCCACCGCGGCGGCCGTCCGTGCTCTCGCGGAGTTTCGGGCGGCCGTGTCGATTCCCAGGCCGCACTTCGTCAGGATGGTGTGGCGAGGGACGCCACGTCCGAGGAGAGGAGCCGGCCATGGCCGACACGTACGTCTTCATCATCCGCGAGCAGGACTGGGACTCCGACCAGTTCCTCGACCGCCCGCGGACCGACCCGGGGAGCGCCGAGAACAAGTTCCCCGAGCACGCCGCCTTCGCCGTGGCGGTCGAGAAGCTCGGCGCCACGATCACCGGCGGGGCGGCCCTGCAGAACCTGAAGTACGGCGGCAGCGTCACGCCCGGCGAGAAGGGCCGTGAGGTCGAGGACGCCGTGTGGACCGACGCGGCGTACGCCGACACCAGCGAGGTCATCACCGGCTTCTACATGGTGGAGGTCGACCGACGAGGACCAGGCCCGTCAGATCGCGGCGATGGTCCCGACCGGCAACCGCATCGAGTGGCGCAAGGTCTTCCCGATGGGGGAGTGACCCCGATCCTCCGCTCGGGGCCGGCGGTGGCCGCCGCGCTGCTGTGGTCAGAATGGGGCCATGCGGCCGACCCCGAGCGAGTTCCAGGAGGCGTGGCCGCGCATCGTGCGGGCGCTGGCCTCCTTCACCGGGAGCCTCGACGACGCGGAGGAGTACGCCGCCGAGGCGGTCGCCCGCGCGGCCGCCCACGAGGGCCCGGTCGACGAGCTGGCCGCGTGGTGCATCACCGTCGGCAAGCGGGCCTGGCTCGACGAGGCGCGCCGCCGCAGCGTGCGTGAGCGGCTGGCGCCCGAGCTCGCCCGGCGCGACGACGGGCCGGACACCACGATGGAGGCGGCGATGGAAGCCTCCGACGGGCTCTCCGAACAACTCGACGACCGGCTCGCGCTGCTCTTCGTCTCCTGCGACGACGCCCTGTCGCCCGGCCTGCAGATGGTGCTCGCGCTCCGGGTCGTGTGCGGGCTGAGCGTCGCCCAGATCGCACACCACCTCGGCGTCCAGGAGTCCGCGGCCGCCGCCCGGCTGACCCGGGCGAAGAGGGCGCTGGCCCAGGCGCGGGGCGAGTACCGCACCCCCGACGCGGCGGAGCGCCGGGCACGAGCTCCCGGTCGTGCTGGCCTGCGTCGCCGGCATGTTCACCGTCGCCCACCGCACCGTGCTGGACCCGGTCGACGCCCTCGCGGACACCGGTCGCGCCGCCCTGTCGATCGCAGACGCCCTGGTGGCGGCGTACCCCGACGACACCGAGGTCCGCGGCCTGCGCGCCACCATCCGGCTCGGCCTGGCCCGGCGTCCCGGGCGGGTCGACGCCGACGGTGTCGCGCTGGCCCTCGACGAGGTGGACCGGTCGCGATGGGACCGCGGCCTGCTCGCCAGCGGCCTCGACGACGCGGCCGCCGCGATGGCCGGGCGGGGACGCTTCGCGCTGGAGGCGGCGATCTCCGGCCTGCACTCCTCGGCCCCGTCGTTCGCGGAGACCGACTGGCCGCGGCTGGTGGTGTTCTACCGCGAGCTCGAGCGCACCTGGCCCTCGCCGTCCGTGACCGTCGCCCGGCTCGTCGCCGAGGCCCACGCGGCACCACGGGCCGACCTCCCGGACGTCGAGAAGGCGCTGGCCGAGCTGGTCGCCACCGCCCCGTCGTACGCCGGCACCGACGCGGCGCTGGCCCTGGCCGACATCGAGTGGCGGACCGGCCGCCGCCCGGCCGCGGCGCAGCGGTACGCCGTGCTGGCCGACCGGCTCGACGTACCGGCGCTGCGCGGGTTCTGCCTGCGCCGGGCGGGTGCCGCATGAGCGGTTCCGCGGAGGCCGCGCTGGTGCTGCGGCTGCGCGCCGCCGGGTGCGTGTTCGCCGAGGACGAGGCCCGGCTGCTGCTCGATGCGGCCGGATCGCCGGCCGAGCTGGAGGCGATGACGGTGCGCCGGGTGGCGGGGGAGCCGCTGGAGTACGTCCTCGGCTGGGTCGACTTCCGGGGGCTGCGGCTCGCGGTGGCGCCCGGGGTGTTCGTGCCGCGCACCCGGACCGGTCACCTGGTCGAGCGGGCGGTGGCCGTGGCCGGTCCCTCGCCGGTGGTCGTGGACCTCTGCTGCGGCAACGGCGCCGTCGCGGCCGCGGTCGCCGCGGAGCTCGGACCGCGATCGCGCGCCCGCCGAGCTCTGGGCGGCCGACATCGACCCGGCTGCGGTCGCCTGTGCCCGCACCAACCTGGCGGCGTACGGCGGCCGCGTCGTCGAGGGCGACCTGCTCGACCCGTTGCCGGACGCGCTGCGCGGACGGGTCGACGTGCTCGTCGCGAACACGCCGTACGTCCCGACCGACGCGATCGCGCTGATGCCGCCCGAGGCCCGCGAGCACGAGGCCCGGGTCGCGCTCGACGGGGGTCCGGACGGGTTGGCGCTGCTGCGCCGGACGGCCGCGGCGGCGCCGGGCTGGCTGGCCCCGGGTGGTCACCTGCTCGTCGAGATCGCCGAGCGGACAGGTCCCGGCCGCGGTCGCGGCGTACGAGTCGGCCGGGCTCGAGGCTTCCGTGTCCACGTCCGAGGAGTACGCCGCCACCGTCGCGATCGGCCGCCTCCCCGGCTGACCGTCCCTCGCCCCACCGCGGGACTACCCCGAGACGTCGGGGGATGTCCGCGAGGATCTGGCGTCGTTTCGGGGCGAAATCCGGACCAGAAGCTCGCGGACCATCCGGTCGTGGGGCTCAGGAGAGGCGTTCCTCGATGCGGACCACGACCGTGTCACCGACGTCCTTGCCGATCTTCCGGCGTACGTCGGCACGGACGGGCAGCTTGTGGGTGCCGTCGCCCAGCGCCATGAACGACGAACGGAACGGCTCGCCGTCGACCGTGCCGCGGACCTTGACCAGTCCCCGGGTGCCGAAGAACGTCGCCGAACCGTCCATGACGACGTACGTCCAGCCGCCCGGGTTCGGGCTCCTGACGAGGGTGGCGGTGAACTCGGTGAGCATCGTGGCTCCTCGCTGTGCTGGCTCCATGGTGGACGGACCACCGGCACGGGCGGAAGTCATCGAGCCGGGATCAGTCGGTGATGCCGGCCGCGGCGTCGAGCCGCTGGAGCAGGTCGTGGGCGGCCAGCTCGACCGCCTTGTGCCGCCACTCCGCCGCCCGGTAGACGCAGGCGATCAGCCCGGAGCGGTGCACCCGCCGCAGGTCGCCGTACACGAAGGCGTAGCGAGCCTTCGTCCCGTCCCGCGCGCCCTCGGTCAGGCCGAGGTGCCAGGCGGCGTACTCCTCCCAGGAGTGCCGCTCGAGGTAGGCGTTCTGGGCGGCGGCGTCGGGCTGGACGTCGCCCCAGTCGGAGTCGAGGACGTACTGCCGGGCGTCGATGAGCTCCCGGCAGCGCCGGACGCCCGCCTCGTTCACCGCGTAGCGCGCCATGACCCGCTCTCCTCGTGCCGAGCCTCAGCGTCGTCGAGCGGGGCGTTGGTGCCGTCCTCGCCCTGCTCCTCGTCGATCCGTCGCTTGATCCGGCCGAGCCCGGGCACCTTGGCCAGCATGTCGTTGAGCTCGCGGGACACGGCGAGCAGGTCGTGCATGTCCGGCGCCACCGTGCCCAGCGACGTCGAGCATCGGGAGTACGTCGCGCTCCACCTGCTCGCTGAGCTGCGGGAGGTGGTTGACCAGCTGCACCAGCGCCTCGACCTCGTCGGGGTGCGTGGTCTCGGCGAGGCGGTCGAGCGTCGGCTGGAGCGTGGTCAGCGACGGCTCGAGGGTGTCGAGCAGGTGCTGCAGGCGCGGGACGTGCTCGTCGGCGACGTCGATGACGCCGGACGTGCGCTGCACCAGCGCACCGGCCGCCGAGGCGACGCCGTCGATCTTGGTGACCAGCGCGTCGGCACGGTCCACGAGCTCGAGCACCCGGGGCACGGCGCCGAGCAGCGCCTCGACGGACTCGGCACCACGACCGACGGCCGAGAGGACGTCACGGGGTCCGGGGACGGGCAGGCGCATGGCCCATGTCTACCGGGTCGCCGCAATGGATGGCTCTGAAGTCATACAAGAGTGCTTGTGCAAATGCGGGGACGGATCGGAGACTGACCGCATGACCCGACGTACCGCCGCTCTCCGCCACCAGGACAGCCGGCCCGGCCAGGTCCCCGGGACCGAGGCAGGCACCGCGCTGCTCGACGTGCTGGTGGCCTTCCACCACCCGACCCGTCGCTGGATCTGTCGAGGTGCTGTCCGCCGAGGGCCCCGCGAACGTCGGCATGCTCGCGGCCCGCACCGGCCTCGCAGTCGGCTCGGTCAGCCACCATCTCAAGGCGCTGCACCGGTACGGCTTCGTCGAGCCCGCTCCCGACCTGGCCCGCGACACCCGCGAGAGCTGGTGGCGGATCGCGCCGCGGGACCTCAGCTGGCTCTCGGAGGACTTCACCGCCGGGACCATGGGTCGCCGGGTCGCCGAGGACGCCGAGCTGGCCAACTTCCGGCACCAGGTGCGGGCGGTGCAGCAGTGGATGGCCGCCGCCCCGGGCCTGCCGGAGGAGTGGCGGCGGGCGGCCACCTCGACCGACGCGTTCGTGCCGGCCACCGCCGAGCAGGCCACCGACCTCGGCCGGCGGATGACGGCCCTGGTCACCGAGTGGTCCGTCGCCTGCCGCGCCGACGCCGAGCAGCATCCCGACGCCGTACGCCGTCCGGTGCGGGCCGTGGCCCGGGTCTTCCCCAGCGGGCCGGTGGCGCCGTGAGCACGACGACCGCCGAGCCGGTCCTGCTCGGGCGGCACCACCGCCGGTCACCCGGGACCGGATGGTGATGGTCTGGGTCGCCGCCACCACGGTGTCGTGGTTCGGCGACGCGATGTGGACCGTCGCCCTGGCGTGGACCGCGGCGCACACCCTGTCCCCGGTCCTGGCCGGCGTCGTGCTCGGGCTGGAGACGCTGCCGCAGGCGGCACTGGTCCTGCTCGGTGGCGTGGTCGCCGACCGCTTCGACACCCGGCGGGTGCTGGTCACCGGCCAGGTCGGGCAGGCCCTGGTGATGCTGCTCGGCGCCCTCGCCTGGGCCGGCGGCCTGCGCGGGGCACCGACCCTGATCTGCATCGCCGTCGCCTTCGGGATCACCTCCGGCCTCACCCTCCCGGCCGGGATGACCCTGGCCCGCCAGCTGGTCCGGGCCCGCGACCTCGGCACGGTCAGCGGCTGGAACCAGATCGCCAACCGCACCGCCCGGCTGCTCGGTGCGCCCGGTGGGCGGGATCCTGGTGGCCTGGCGCGGACCGGCCGCCGCGATGCTGCTCAACGCCACGTCGTTCCTCGTCGTGGCGGCAGCGCTCACCCTCGTCGTCCGGGCGAGGTACCGCCTCCCGCGCAGCACCGGCGAGCCCTGGCTGCGCAGCCTCGCCGACGGCCTCGCCTACCTCCGGCGTACGCCGGCCGCCCGGCTGCTGGTCCTCGGCCTGACCGGCCTGAACGTCTTCGTCACGCCCGTCGTGGTGCTCGGGGTCGCGCTGCGGGTCAGCCACTCGGGCTGGGGATCGGTCTGGGTCGGCGTCGCCGAGGGGGCGCTGGCCGGGGCGGCGATCGTCGGCAGCCTGCTGGCGATCCGTCGCCCGCCGCACCGCCCCGCCCGGGCCGCGTTCGCGGTGCTGGTGCTCCAGGGTGGCGCGATCGCGGTGGTCGCGGTGGACGCGCGGGTGGTGCTGGTGCCGGCGATGGCGGTCATCGGCCTCACCGCCGGCCTGGCCTCGGTCTGGCTCTCCGGGGTCTTCCAGCGCACCATCGCCGCCAGCCACCTCGGCCGCGTGTCGTCGGTGACCGTGCTCGGTGACCGGGCGCTGGTGCCGGTGGCGCTGCCGGCGTTCGGGGCGCTCGCCGCGGGCGCGAGCCTGGCCACGGCGACCGGGCTGTTCGGCCTGGCGATGGGCCTGCTCTGCCTCACCCTCGCGACCCGTCCGGCGGTCTCACGCCTGACCTGACAGGCTGCACCCATGCACTTCGTCGGCGTGGACCTGGCCTGGGGCGAGCGCAAGCCCACCGGCATCGCGGTGCTGGACGACGGCGGACACCTCGTCCACCTCGCCGCGGCCGGCCCCGACGAGGCGGTCGAGGCCGAGCTGGCGCCGTACGTCGGGGGCGACTGCCTGGTCGCGATCGACGCCCCGCTGGTGGTCGCCAACGCCACCGGCAACCGTCCGTGCGAGGCCGCGCTCAACCGGGACTTCGCCCGCTTCGACGCCGGTGCCCACCCCTCCAACACCCGCAAGGCGGAGTTCAGCGACGAGCCCCGCGGCGCCCGGCTGGCCCGCTCGCTCGGGCTCGACATCGACCCGGCCTCGACCGCGCCGCGCCGGGCGATCGAGGTCTACCCGCACCCGGCGACGGTCGCGCTGTTCCGGCTCGGCCGCACCCTGAAGTACAAGAACAAGCCCGGTCGCAGCCTCGAGGAGCTCCGCGCCGAGCTCCGCGCACTGACCCGTCACCTCGAGGGCCTGGCCGACGCCCCCACGCCGCTGCACCTCGACCACCCGCTGTGGCACGACCTGGTCGCCCGGGTCGAGTCCGCCGCGACCAAGGCCGACCTGCGCCGTGCCGAGGACCCGGTCGACGCCGTGGTCTGCGCGTACGTCGCCCTCTTCGCCGAGCGTGAGCCGCAGCAGACCACGACGTACGGCGACCTGTCGACCGGCTACATCGTCACGCCGAGCCTGCCGCCGGGCCACCGCCCCGCGCCACGGCCGGCCAAGGTCGTCGGAGGAGCAGGAGCAGGTCGGCGTCGACCGCGCCGCCGACGCGGTGCAGGCCTACGCCGTGCTCCAGCCGTCGCTGCGCGAGGTGACCGAGCGCTGCGTCAACCAGATCACCACCATGCTCGACGACGCCGGCATCAACTACCTGTCCGTCAGCGGCCGGGCCAAGAGCGTGGCGTCGTTCGCGGCGAAGGCGGCCCGCCAGATCGACGGCACCCCGGTCTTCCGCGACCCGCTGCACGACATCACCGACCAGATCGGCGTCCGCGTCATCACCTACCTCTACCCGGACGTGTCCGCGGTCGCCGGGCTGCTCGCCGACCAGGCCACGGTCCTCGACGACCGCGACATGGGCCAGGAGACGGCGAGCGAGGGTCGGTTCGGCTACTCCAGCCGCCACCTCCTGCTCGAGATGGACGCCGCGCGCGCGGTCCGGCTGCCGGTCCAGGTGCAGATCCGCACGGTCCTCCAGCACGCGTGGGCGGAGTTCGAGCACGACATCCGCTACAAGGGCACCATCCCCGAGGAGCACGTGCCGGACCTCGACCGCCGCTTCACCCTGGCCGCCGGGCTGCTCGAGCTCGCCGACCGGGAGTTCTCCCAGATCCGCGACCGGCTCCAGGCCGGCATGGGTGGACCAGCGCCCCGAGCCCGACCGCGAGGACCCGCGGATCAGCGCCCAGGAGCTGGCCGCCTTCCTGGCCGGGCAGTACGCCGACGCGAGCTGGTCGCGCACCGACCACTACGCCTGGATCAGCGGCCTGCTGCTCGAGCTCGGCGTCACCTCGCTCACCGAGCTGGCCGAGGAGCTGCGGCCCGGTCGACGGTGAGGCGCTCAACGCCCGGCTCGGCTACCGGCACCCGCCCAGCGCCGTACGCCGCCTCGACGACGCGCTGCTCTCCGTGCACGGCGAGCGCTACATCGGGCTGACCGGCAACGCGCACCGCGAGGACCTGCTGCGCGCCCGGCTGGCCAAGATGACCGACTGACCCGGCCGGGTATCACCGCCGCGGCCCCGCGCGCTCCTCGACTGAAAGGCCGTCGGACGGAGGAGGGGCCATGGCGACCACGGATCTGGTGCTGGAGGGCGGCGGCGTCAAGGGCGCCGGCCTCGCGGGTGCGGTCAGCGTGCTGGCCCGTGACCACGACTTCCACCGCGTCGCCGGCACGTCCGCCGGCGCCATCGTCGCGGCGTACGTCGCCGCCGGCCTGACCGACGAGCTCGAGCGGCTGACCATCGAGACCGACTTCGCGCAGTTCCTCGACGAGGGCGTGGGTGGCCGCTTCCTCGGCGCCTTCGGCAAGGGCCTCGACGTGATGCTCTGGGAGGGCGTCCACCGTGGCCAGGTGCTGCACGCCTGGCTGAAGAGCACCCTGGCCCGGGCCGGGGTGGAGACCTGGGGCGACCTGCGCCTGCCCGGCACCACGCACCGGACGCCGGTCGAGCACCGCTACCGGCTGGTGGTGATCGTCTCCGACGTCTCCCGCGGGCGCATGCTGCGGCTGCCGTGGGACTACGAGCGGCTGCTGGGCATCGCCCCGGACGGGATGCCGGTCGCCGACGCGATCCGGGCCTCGGCCTCGATCCCGTTCTTCTTCCGCCCCTGGCGGCTGCCGGTGGACCCGCGGCTGGCCGACGGCCGGCGCGAGCTGGTGCTCACCGACGGCGGGATGCTGTCGAACTACCCGATCGGGCTCTTCGACGACGAGCCCGACCACCCGACCATCGGCGTGAAGCTCTCGGCCCGGATGTCCGTCGGGGATGGCCCGTGGCAGGAGTCCGACACGCCGTTGTCGCTGGCCCGGGCGCTGATCGCCACGATGACGAACGCGCACGACCAGATCTACGTCGACCAGCCCTCGGTCGCCTCGCGCACGGTCTTCGTCGAGACCAGCGGGGTGCGGGCGACCGACTTCCGGATGGAGCCGGCCACCAAGCGTCGGCTCTACGACAACGGCACCCGCGCGGCCGAGGACTTCCTCGCCTCCTGGGACTACGCCAGCTGGCGGCGGACCTATGCCCACGCGCTGGCCGGCGACGCGACCGGGCGGACGCCGTCGGTCAGGCGGTCGCCTGAACGCGTACCTTGACGGTTACGTAACTGCATGGTTACCTGTGTCTGCATGACCACCGCCTGGGAGTCGCTGAGCGACCCGGTCCGCCGCGAGATCGTGCACCGGCTGGCCCGGGCCGACCTCACCGCCGGCGAGATCGCCGACGCGTTCGCGATCAGCCGCCCCGGCGTCTCCCGCCACCTGCGGGTGCTGCGGGAGGCCGGGGTGGTCCGCGCCCGCGCCGACGGCCGGCGCCGGGTCTACTCCCTGGCTCCCGACGGGCTCGACGAGGTGCGCCGCTGGTGCGACGAGGTGGCCGGGTTCTGGGCCCAGCGCCTCGACGCCCTCGGCACCGAGATCGCACGCGGCCGTCGGGAGCGACGTACCCAGCCCACCGAGGAGACCGCATGAGCACCCCAACGAACCACTCGCTTCGCTCGCGCTTCGCCGGGGACCCCGCATGATGCTGGACCCGGAGATCCGTCTCGACGGCGACCGCGCCGAGGTGCGCTTCACCCGGGCCTGGGACACCGACGCCGCGGACCTGTGGGAGGCGGTCACCGACCCCGGCCGGCTGGCACGGTGGTTCGCCGAGATCGTGGGGAGCCCGCGGGTCGGTGAGGAGTTCGCGATCCGGTTCGACGACGGCGACGTGCCCCACATGACGCTGCGCAGCTGTGACCCCGGTGTCGGCTACTCCTTCACCTGGCCGATGGCCCAGGGCCCGACCGAGGTCGAGGTCGAGGTGCACGCGGACGGCCCGGGCCGCAGCCGGCTGGTGCTCACCCACCGGCTGCTGCCCCGCGAGAAGGCCCCGGAGTACGGCGCCGGCTGGTCGGCGTACGTCGCGCACCTCGGCGACCACCTCACCGGCGGTGAGGCCGGGGACTGGTGGGCGCAGTTCGGCGCGGCCCGCACGCGGCTGGCGGAGCGGATCGCCGCCCTCGCGCGCTGACCCTCAGCCGCGCCGCAGCAGCCGGTCGATCAGCCCGGCCCGCTCATCCGCGCGGGTGGCCGGGACAGCGCTCGGACCGGGGGACGCCGGCCAGCGCCTGCTCGACGTGCTGGCCGCAGCCGGCCCAGGTGGGCAGGCCGCAGGTGCGACAGGTGGTACGACGACACATGGTGGTGCTCCTTCGGGTGTGGGGGAGTCAGTCGTGCGAGAAGCGGACGGTGGGCAGCACCCGGGTGAGCCAGCGGGGGCTCCACCAGGCCGCGCGCCCGGTGAGGCGCAGCAGCACGGGCAGCAGCACCAGCCGGACGAGGAAGGCGTCGAGCAGCACGGCGACGCCGAGCACGATGCCCATCTCCTTCGGCGGCAGCGGCCCGGACAGCGCGAAGGTGAAGAAGACCGCGACCATCACCGCGCCGGCGGCGAAGATGACCCGGCCGGAGTGCGCCAGCGCGCCGACCATGGCCTCGCGGGGGTCGCCGGACCTCTCGTAGTGCTCCTTGGCGGAGGCCAGCAGGAAGACCGTGTAGTCCATCGCGATCGCGAAGATCATCGCGAAGAAGAACACCGGTGCCCAGGCGTCGAGGAAGCCCTGGTGCTCGAAGCCCAGGAAGCCGGAGCCGATCCCCTCCTGGAAGACCAGCCGGGCCACGCCGAACGCCGCGGCGGTGGACAGCAGGCTGGCCAGCGTGCCGAGCAGCGAGATGAGCGGTGCCTGGAGCGCGACGAGCAGCAGCAGGAAGCCCAGGGCGAGGATGACGCCGATCACCAGCGGGGTGGACGCGTCGAGCTGGGCCTTGAGGTCGAGGTTCTCGACCGCCGCCCCGCCGACGACGGCCGAGTCCGGCAGGTCCGCGCGCAGCCGGTCGACGGTGTCCGCGAGCGCGGGGTCCGACGGGTCGACGGTCGGGACGGCCTGGATGAGGGCGTGGTCGGTGCCGTCGGCGGCCGGGGTCGGCCGGCATCGCCGCGGCGATGCCCGGGTCCTCGCCGAGGACCGCGGAGGCCTTCGTGGCGTCGGCCTTGTCGACGACGACGGTCAGCGTGCCGGGGGCGCCCTCACCGAAGGCGTCCTGGACCAGGTCGTAGCCGACCCGGGCGCTGGCGTCGTCCGGCAGCACCTTGATCGACGGCATCGCGGTCTTCAGGCCGAGCAGCGGGGCGGCGAGCGCGACCAGCACGACCAGGGAGCCGAGCCCGTAGACCAGCGGACGTCGCCACAGCCGCTCGCCCCAGGCCGCGAAGCGCGCCGAGCGGTGCTCGCCCGTGTGCACCCACGGCAGCGCGAGCTTGTTGATGCGCAGGTCCAGCTTGGCGAGGACGAGCGGCAGCAGGGTCAGGGTCGCCGCCAGCACGAACACCACCGAGAGCATGATCCCGCCGGCCATCGACCGGAACGACGGCGACGGCACCAGCATCACCGCGGACAGCGAGATCAGCACGGTCGCCCCGGAGAGCAGGACCGCCTTGCCGGCGGTGTCCATCGTCTCGGCGACGGCCTGACGCGGCGACTCGTGACCGCCCAGGCGTGCGGCCCGGTAGCGGACGACGATGAACAGGGCGTAGTCGATGCCGAGGGCGAGCGCGAACATCATCGCGAAGTTCATCGCCCAGATCGAGACGGGCACGACCTGGTTGATCAGCACCAGCGACCCGGCCGAGGCGACGAGGCCGGCCAGGGTGAGGATCAGCGGCAGCCCGGCGGCGACCAGCGCGCCGAAGGCGAGGACCAGGATCGCCAGCGTCACCGGCCACGAGAGCATCTCGGACTTCAGCATCGCGTCGAGGTTCGCCTCGTTGAAGTCCGACCACAGCAGCGACGCCCCGGTCGGGTTCACCTCGACGCTCCCGGTGGACAGGCCCTCCAGCGGACCCTTGAGGTCGTCGGCGACGCGGACCATCTCGTTGGGGTCGGCCCCGGCGCCGGCCAGCAGGATCGCGGTGCTCCCGTCGCGGCTCAGGGTCGCGCCCGGCTGCGGCTGCACGACCTCCGCGATCCGCGGGTCGGCCTCCAGCATCGCGGTCGCCTTCGCCAGCACCCGGGCGCCGTCGCCCTCGGTGACCGCACCGTCCGGGCTGTGCACGACGACCTGGATCGCGGAGGAGGCGTTGCCGCCGAAGTGGTCCTGGGCCAGCTCGCGGGCGGCGACCGACTCCGAGCCGTTCGCCTGCCAGCCGGCGCCGGAGAGCTCGGACTCCACCCGCGGGGCGAACGCGCCGAGCCCGACGATCACGAGCAGCCACACCACGGTGGTGATCCGGGCGTGGTCGCTGACCCAGACGCCCAGCCGGCCCAGCGGGCCGGGCCGGTAGCCCAGGTCGGGTGCGGAGGTGGGACGGGAGGCCGTCGTACTCATGGGAGGTGTCCTTCGGGTCGGCAAGGTCGGAGGCGGAGGGATCAGAGGAGGGCGGGCAGTGCCCGGAACGCGGTGTAGCCCGCGACCGTGAGCACCAGGACGGTGAAGGCGGAGGTCAGGTGCCGGGTGTCGACGCGCTGCCCGAGGCGGGCGCCGACGAAGCCGGCGACCGCGGAGACCGCGGTCAGGACGAGCACGACGCCCCAGTCGGGCGTGACGCCGATGCCGGTGCGTACGGCGAGGGCGGCGGCACTGGTCAGGGTGATCACCACCAGCGAGGTGCCGGCGGCGTACCCCATCGGCAGGGCGAGGGCCAGCAGCAGCGCGGGTACGACGAGGAAGCCGCCGCCGACGCCGAGGAACCCGGTCAGCAGGCCGACCGCGGTGGCGGTGACCAGGACCTTGAGGGCGCGGGGGCACTGGCACGCGAAGGTCGGGCTGAAGCTGATGATCGGGTCGTCGAGGGCCGCACGCTCCACGGGCCGGCCGGGGTCGGCCCCGGATGCGCGCCGCGCGCACCTGGCGGGCCGCCATCAGCCCGCCGACGACCAGCATCAGCGCCGCGAACGCCGCCAGCAGCACCGGCTCCGGCACCTGTGCGGACGCGTGCGCGCCCACGACGGCGCCGCCGACGGCGACCAGCCCGAACACGACACCACGGCCGAGGAGGACGGTGCCGGCCCGGAGTGCGGTGAGCGCGCCGATGAGCGAGGTCACCCCGACCACCACCAGCGACCCGGTGGTGGCCTGGGCCGGGCTCTCCCCCAGGGCGTAGACCAGCACCGGGACCGCGAGGATCGAGCCGCCGCCGCCGAGCGCGCCCAGGCTGAGCCCGATCAGCGCGCCGGCCACGACGGCGAGGAGGATGCTCACGCCTCGGCGCCGACCAGGTGCAGGCCGACCTTCGCGGCGTACTCGAAGTCGTCGTCGATCGCGACGACCCGGTGCCCGGCGGCGTCGAGCAGCGACGCCGCGACCGAGGCGCGGTAGCCGCTGGCGCAGTGCACCCACACCTCGCCGTGGGGGACCTCGGCGACGCGTCCCGGCAGCTCGTGCAGCGGGATGTTCACCGCGCCGTCGACGCGGGTGGCGGCGTGCTCCTCGGTGCGGCGGACGTCGAGAACGACGACCTCACGGTGCCGGCGGACCTGCTCGAGGTCGGCGAACGTGGCGGTCGGGAAGGTCGCGAGCGGACGGTCGCTCCAGTCCGCGGGCCCGCCGGTCGCGTGCGCGGCCGGTCGGTCGATGCCGATCCGGACCAGCTCGCGCTGGGCGGTCGCGACGTCGTCGGCGGTCGGCACCGAGCAGGGTGATCGGGGTGCCCCACGCGATCAGCCAGCCGACGTACGTCGAGAACGCGCCGTCGAGCCCGAAGTTGAGCGTGCCGGGGGCGTGGCCGGCGGCGAAGGCGGTCCGGTGGCGGAGGTCCACCACCCACTCGCCGGCCTCGATGCGGCGGCGGAGCTCGGCGGCGTCGGCGAGCGGACGGCAGGCTGAGGTCGGGCTCGGACGGGCCGGCCTCGTTGGCCGGGGCCATGTGGGCGTAGTAGGCGGGCCAGGCGCCCAGGCCGTCGAGCAGCTCGCGGACGTAGGTCTCCTCGTCCTGGGTGAGCACCGGGTTGGCCTGCCTCTCCTGCCCGATGGTCGAGGCGGTCGCCTCGGACTGGGTGGCCGAGCAGAAGGACCCGAAGCCGTGCGTGGGGAAGACCTCCGCGTCGTCGGGGAGCAGGTCGGCCAGCCGGTGCGCCGAGGCGTGCTGGTGCCGGACCAGGGCGTCGGTGTGCTCGGGGCCGAGCAGGTCGGGCCGCCCGGTGGCGCCGTACAGCAGCGAGCCGCCGGAGAAGACGCCGACGTCGGTGCTGCCGTCGGCGAGCGCGTAGGACAGGTGGGTGAAGGTGTGCCCGGGCGTGGCCACGGCGGTGACCCGCATCCGGTCGCCGACCGCGACCGTGTCGCCGTCCCGGACGGGGGTCCGCTCGAAGGCCACCTCGTCGACCGCGTTCACGTGGTACGCCGCACCGGTGCGGCGCGCGAGCGCCAGCCCGCCGGTCACGTAGTCGTTGTGGATGTGCGTCTCGAAGACGTCGGTCAGGCGCACGCCGTGCTCCTCGAGCAGCGCGAGCACCCGGTCGATGTCGCGCTGCGGGTCGACCGCGAACGCGACCTCGCCGTCGTGCACGAGGTAGCTGCGGTCGCCCAGCGACGGGGTGTCGACGGTCAGCACCGTGAGCGGGGCCATGGATCGGTCTCCTCCGTGCGTCTTGGGATACCCAGGGGGGTATGTCATGATGGAACCATAACACCCCCCGGGGTATCATCAAACCCAACGCGAGAGAGAGTGGTGACCATGACCTCCATGGAGCTGGGAGCGGCGAACTTCGAGCAGACGATCGCCGACAACGACATCGTGCTCGTCGACTTCTGGGCCTCCTGGTGCGGGCCGTGCCGGCAGTTCGCGCCGATCTACGAGGCGGCGGCGCAGGCCAACCCCGACATCTACTTCGGCAGCGTGAACACCGAGACCGAGCAGGCGCTGTCCACGGCCGCGCGGGTCACCTCGATCCCGACGCTGATGGCGTTCAAGTCCGGCCAGCTGGTCTTCGCCCAGCCCGGTGCCCTGCCCGCGACGGCCCTGGACCAGCTCATCACCGCCGTCCGCGAGCTCGACCTCGAGGCCGCGGAGGCCGCGGCCGCGGAGGAGCAGGCGTGAGCGGCTACACGCTCGGCACCACGCTGGAGAAGCCGTACGACGAGGCCGTCGCCGCGGTCCGCGAGGCGCTCGCCGACCAGGGCTTCGGCGTGCTCACCGAGATCGACCTCCGGGCGACGCTGAAGAAGAAGCTCGACGTCGACGTCGCCCCGCAGGTCATCCTCGGCGCCTGCCGACCACAGCTCGCCCACCAGGCCCTCGGCATCGACCCGTCCATCGGTGCGCTGCTGCCCTGCAACGTGACCGTCCGCTCGCTCGACGCCGCGACCACCCGCGTCGAGGCGTTCGACCCGGCCGCGATGACCTACCTGGCCGGTGACGCGCTGGCCGAGGTCGCCGACGAGGCCCGCACCCGACTCACCGCCGCGCTCGCGGCCCTCACCCCGGAGGACTGACATGGAGCTCGACACCGCCGAGATGGGTCCGGTCATCAACCGGATCAAGCGCGCCCAGGGCCAGCTGGCCGGTGTGCTCCGCATGCTCGAGGAGGGCCGGGAGTGCGAGGACGTCGTCACCCAGCTCGCCGCCGTCTCCCGCGCGCTGGACCGGGCCGGCTTCGCGATCGTGGCCAGCGGCCTCCAGCAGTGCCTGACCCAGGGCGACGGCATCGACAGCGTCGACGTCAAGAAGATGGAGAAGCTCTTCCTGTCCCTGGCCTGAGCCTCACAGGTCCGTGGCGCGGCTGACCCAGGTCGAGGTGACCACCATCCCGACGTTCTCGTAGAGCCCGAGCGCGCCCGTGCGCGAGTCGGTGCTGATCTCCGACCGGGTCGCCCCGTGCTCCCGCGAGACCGCGAAGGAGTCCGCGAGCAGCGCCGTGGCCAGGCCCTTGTTCCGCTGGTCGCGCCGCACGGCCAGCCGGTCGACGAACCCGCACCCGCTGGCCAGCACCACGAACGACGCGCCGACCACCTCGCCGGCCGGATCCACCGCCACCCGCAGGTTCCACGGTGCGAACCCCGGCCGCTGCATCACCCCGGCCGCGAAGTCGTCGTACGTCTGCCGCTCCCGGACCGACCACTCCAGGAACGCGTCCTCGATGACGGTCCACACCGCCGGGTGCTCTGCGGGCTCGGCCGTGCGGACGACGTACCCCTCGGGCAGCGGGCGCGGTGGGATCGCGGCGCCCTCGGGCAGCTGCAGCACCCAGGAGCTCCAGCGCACGTGGAACCCGAGCGCCGCCAGCAGCCGGTCGCCGGGGGAGTCCTGCGGGACGGCCATCCCGACGATGGTGTCGCCGGCGGCCCGGGCGGTGTCCTGCACCCATCCGGCGAGGAAGGTCCCGATGCCGCGACCGTGGTACGCCGGGTCCACGGCCGCCTCGCCCCGCCCGGCGCCGGAGTGCTCGGCCCACGCCACGAGGCGGTCGCCGTCGAGCACCCCGAAGGTGCTGCGGGTGAGGTCGAAGCTCGGGCGCTGCCAGTGCCCGAGGAGGTCGGCCTCCTCGATGATGACCTCGCCGACGTCGGCGATCTCCTCGGCCGCCATCACGGCCGTGGCGGCGGGCGCGTCCGCGATCGTGAGCGGGCGGCTGGTGAGCCCGGCGGGCAGGGTCGGCGTGGTCATGGCGCCATTGAATCGGGTCGCGGGGGTGACCCGCAGCCCCATTTCGGGCCGTCGCAAACCACCCGTGAGGAGGTGTTTGTCCCCGGTGCGGCCGCGTACTGTCACCCACAGTGCGGCGTAGCAGGCGTCGTTCGACCACCACGGCGGGAGCCTGCATGACCCACACACGTACCGAGAATCCGGCAGAGGTCCTGGCCGACCTCCTCGATCCCGACCTCCACGACTTCGCGTCGCGGGTCGCGGGCGACCTGGCCGACGACCTCGCCACGGAGGTGGAGGACGAGGTGACGCTGTCGATGACCCCGCGCACGGGCGACCACGGCAGCGCCGGCCCCGCCCGGCTCGCCCGGCCGGTGCCGGTCAGCGCCTGGCGCGACCGTCTGGCCCGGATGGAGCCGCGGCGCAGCCCGGTCGCCGGGGCTCGACGGCTGCTCGTCGTCGGTGCGCATCCCCAGGACGAGTCGCTCGGCGCGGGACGGCTGGTCGCCGGGTTCGACGGCCCGGTCGTCGCGGTGACGCTGAGTGCCGGCGAGCAGTGCCTTGCCGAGCGCGACGTCGACCCGATCGACATCGGGGTCCAGCGGATCGCCGAGTGGCGCTCCGCGGTCGCCGACCTCGGGGGCACGGCGCTGGAGACGCGCCGCTGGCCCGACCGGGGCCTGAACCGGCACGTCGCCGACATGGCCCGGCTGCTGGTCAGTGTGCTGGAGCCGGAGGACGTCGTCCTCGGGCCGTGGCGTCACGAGCCGGGGTCGGACCACCGGGCCGTCGCCGTCGCCGTGCACGAGGCAGCGGAGGCAGTGGGTGCCCGCGTCGTCGAGTACCCCGTCTGGGCGCCGTACCTCCTGACGCCGCACGACGTGCAGAAGACCGGCCAGATGCTGGTGCCGGTCGAGTCGGACGGGGACGCCGAGCTGCACCGCCGCCGCGCGCTGGGGCAGTACCTCAGCCAGCACGAGCCGTGGCACCCGGGCTGGGAGCCCGTCGTACCGGCGGAGCTGGTCCAGCGCCACCTCGCCCAGCTGGTGGCCGAGGGCCTGGACCGCGGAGCCCGGCCGAGGAGGCCCAGCTCCACCCCTAGGGGTGTGCCGACCGCTCCGCGCGGTTCTAGCGTGAGCGCGCTGGGTGGCGTCGCCTGCTCGACGCCATCCAGCGCCACGACATGCACAGAGAGCAGCCGCGACCGCTCGGGGGAGGGCCGCGGCTGTTCGTCGTCCGGGTCGTTCGGGAGGACCTCAGTCGGGGTCGGTGACCCGGACCCGGTCCGGGAGGAAGCCGTGGGTGGCGCCCCAGAGCACCGCCTGGGACCGCGTGGTGGCGCCGATCTTGCGGTAGCAGGAGCGGATGTAGGACTTGATCGAGTTGATCGAGAGCGAGGTCCGGGTGGCGATGTCGGCGTTGCTCATGCCCTGGGTGATCAGGGCCAGCACCTCGGCCTCGCGGGCGGTGAGGCCCTCCTCGCGGCCGGGCCAGTCACCGCCGATGACCGTCGTACGCCCCGGGTCGGGGGAGATGACGATCTCGCCGCGAGCGACGGCCTGCAGGGCCGCGGTCAGCTCCGAGGCGGTGAGCGACTTGGAGAGGTAGCCGCGGACTCCGCGCTGCATGGTGGTGGTGGTGAGGATCTCCTGCAGGTTCCAGGAGTAGACGACCAGCTTGTCGACCCGCGGGTTGGCCAGCAGGTTCGCGACGCCCTCGCCGTCGCCCTGGGCCTGGGCGAAGGTGTCGTAGAGCGCGATGTCGACCGGCTGCTGCACCGGCATGTCGGCGTCGAGCTCGACGATGTCGAAGGCGTCGGTGTAGGAGCGGAGCATCTCCGCCAGACCGCGGACGACCACCTCGTAGTCGTTGACGAGGGCGAGTCGGATCGGCATGCCGCTACGGTACGACGTCCGCGCGCCTGCCGGGTCCGGTTCCCGCCCTCGTCGACGAGGTTCGTCCACGGGAGAGGGATCAGCCGTTCTGGATGGCCGAGACGTCGAACTCGAGCTTGATCTTCTCGGAGACGAGCACGCCGCCGGTCTCGAGCGCGGCGTTCCAGGTCAGGTCCCAGTCCTTGCGGTTGATCGTGGTCGCGCCCTCGAAGCCCACGCGCAGGTTGCCGAACGGGTCGCGGGCCGAGCCGGTGGACTCGAACTCGATGGTGACCGGCTTGGCGACGCCCTTGATGGTGAGGTCGCCGGTGATCAGCCAGGTGGAGGCGTCCTCGCGGACCACCTCGGTCGAGGTGAAGGTCATCGTGGGGAACTTCTCCACGTCGAAGAAGTCGCCGGAGCGCAGGTGGCCGTCGCGGTCGGCGCTGCCGGTGTCGACGCCGGAGACGTCGATGGTCAGGGAGACGCTCGACGCGGCCGGGTTGGCGGTGTCGATGTGGGCGGAACCCTCGAACTTCGGGAACGAGCCGCGGACGGTGGTCACCATCGCGTGGCGGGCCGAGAAGCCGAGGCGCGAGTGGCTCGGGTCGATCGTGTAGTCGCCGGCGATGTCGTCGACGGCGGTGGTGGCGGCGTCGAACGTGGTGTCGGCGGCGTCGCGCTTGCGGGTGAAGATGCTCATCGGTGGTGCCTCTCGTGTGGACTAGTTGAACTTTCAACAACCATCATACGATGGTTGGCAAGTGAAATCAAGTGAAGTCGTCCGCTGTCTCACGCATGTTCCGCGCGCCGTTGGGTACCGCGGATCGCCAAGCCTGCTTGACGAAACTCCTCGGGACTATTCCGATAACGGGTTGGTCTCGGATACGTGACTTGTGCCACATGGACCCCTAGAGTCCACGGGGCCGAGGCCTGAGGAGGCACGCGTGATCGAGGTCCACGAGCGCACCAGCTGCCGCTCCCTGGCCGTGCGGGCGGTCACCCGCGGCTTCGTCCGCCCGACTCTCGGCTTCTTCCCGGTGCGCGGCCCGATGGCGCCGTTCAAGGCCGCGGTCGACCTGGGTGCAGGACTGCTGCCCCGGCTCTCCACGACCAGCTTCGAGCACGTGTCCGGAGACGGCTGGACCGCCGAGCTGGTCACCACCCGGCCGTTCGACCCGGCCGAGGGCGCGTTGATCTACTTCCACGGCGGCGCCTTCATCTTCTGCGGCCTGGCCACCCACCGCCGGATCGTCGAGCGGCTCGCCGAGCGCACCGGCCTCCCGGTGCTGTCCGTGGCCTACCGCCAGCTGCCCGGGCCACTACGTCGAGACCAGCGTCGCCGACTGCGTCGAGGCGCTGAACTGGATGACGGAGCAGGGCGTCGACCCGAGCCGGATCGTGCTCGCCGGCGACTCGGCGGGCGGCCACCTCGCGTTCTCGGTGGCCCTCGAGGCCACCGCCCAGGGGGTCGACCTCGGCGGCATCGTCGGGCTCTCGCCCGTGGCTGGACTTCGACAACAGCGTCCGGCGCCGGCACCGCAACGCCTGGCGCGACGACTTCATCCCGGCGTACCGCCTCGGCCGGGTGGCCCGCCACGTCACCGGGCGGCGCCGGCTCGACCCCGAGCACTCGCCGGTCAACCGCGACCTCGCCGGGCTCCCGCCCACGCTGATGATCTGCGGGCACGGCGAGGTGCTGCGCCACGACGCGGAGCTCATGTTCGAGCGGCTCCAGGCGGCCGGCGTACCCGTCCGGCTGCACCTGTGGAAGGGCCAGGTCCACGCGTTCCCCGTGCTCGGCCACCTCCTCCCGGAGAGCAGCGCCGCCCTCGACCAGGTCGCCGCGTTCGTGGACGAGGCTCTCGGCGTACGCCGCCTGCGCGCCGTCTCCTGACCCTGGGCCGACCGCCGGTCCCCGGCCCGCTGTTCGGTGCGCCGCCCTGGTGCCGTAACGCACACGCGCGCGGATGAGGGCACCCCTCGACGCAGCCACTACCGTGGACCCATGCCTTCCCCCGAATCCGACCAGGATCCCCGCGCGAGTGCGGACGAGGGGCAGCACACCCCGACCTTCGCCGACCTCGGCCTCGACCCCCGCGTGCTCAAGGCGCTGGCGGAGGTCGGCTACGAGTCGCCGTCCCCGATCCAGGCCGCCGACCATCCCGCCGCTGCTCGAGGGCCGGCACGTCGTCGGCCTCGCCCAGACCGGCACCGGCAAGACCGCTGCCTTCGCGCTGCCGATCCTCTCCCAGCTCGACCTCGGGCAGAAGTCGCCGCAGGCGCTGGTCCTCACGCCCACCCGCGAGCTCGCGCTCCAGGTCTCCGAGGCGTTCGAGAAGTACGCCGCCCACTTCAAGGGCGTGCACGTGCTGCCGGTGTACGGCGGCCAGGGGTACGGCGTGCAGCTGAGCGCGCTGCGCCGGGGCGTCCACATCGTCGTCGGCACGCCGGGGCGGATCATGGACCACCTCGAGAAGGGCACGCTCGACCTCTCGGAGCTGCGCTTCCTCGTCCTCGACGAGGCCGACGAGATGCTCAAGATGGGCTTCGCGGAGGACGTCGAGACGATCCTCGCGGACACCCCCGAGGAGAAGCACGTCGCGCTGTTCTCGGCGACGATGCCCTCGGCCATCCGCCGGATCTCGAAGAAGTACCTCACCGACGCTGCCGAGATCACGGTCAAGAGCAAGACGACCACCGCGGCGAACACCACCCAGCGCTACCTGATGGTGTCCTACCCGCAGAAGGTCGACGCCCTCACCCGCATCCTCGAGGTCGAGAACTTCGAGGGCATGATCGTCTTCGTCCGCACCAAGAACGAGACCGAGACGCTGGCCGAGAAGCTGCGCGCCCGCGGCTTCTCCGCGATGGCGATCAACGGCGACGTCGCCCAGGTGCAGCGCGAGCGGACCGTCAACCAGCTCAAGGCCGGCAAGCTCGACATCCTCGTGGCCACCGACGTGGCCGCGCGCGGACTCGACGTCGAGCGGATCAGCCACGTCGTCAACTACGACATCCCGACCGACACCGAGTCCTACGTCCACCGCATCGGCCGCACCGGCCGGGCCGGGCGCAGCGGTGACGCGATCTCGTTCGTCACCCCGCGGGAGCGCTACCTCCTCAAGGCGATCGAGAAGGCCACCCGCCAGCCGCTCACCCCGATGCAGCTGCCCACGGTCGAGGACATCAACGTCACCCGCCTGGCCCGCTTCGACGACGCGATCACCGAGGCGCTGAGCACCGAGCGGGTCTCGTTCTTCCGCGACGTCGTCTCGCACTACGTGCGCGAGCACGACGTACCCGAGGTCGACGTGGCGGCCGCGCTCGCGGTCGTCCTCCAGGGCGACGAGCCGCTGCTGCTCGACCCGGCCCAGGAGCCGAAGCACACCCCGCCCCCGGCGCGCGACCGTGGCGCGCGCGACGACCGTGGTCCCCGCGACGACCGTGGCCCGCGCAAGCCGCGGCCCTCGCGCTCGGGCAGCGGCGGCCCGATGGCGTCGTACCGCATCGCGGTCGGCAAGCGGCACAAGGTCGAGCCGCGCCAGATCGTCGGCGCGCTGGCCAACGAGGGCGGCCTCGGCCGCAGCGACTTCGGCCGGATCGACATCCGCCCCGACCACTCGTTCGTCGAGCTGCCCGCCGACCTGTCCGGCGACACCTGGGACGCGCTGCGCAGCACCCGGATCTCCGGCAAGCTCATCGAGCTGCGGAAGGCCGAGGCCGGCGAGGCCGAGCGTGGCCAGCGGACGTACGCCGACCGCGGCCCGAAGACCTACGGCGACCGCAAGCCCGCCAAGAAGCCCCGCCACAAGTAACCCCGCCCCCACCCGCCGAGCCGTGCGTTGTGGTGGGCCGAGCCGTGTGTTGTGGCGGGCCGAACCGTGTGTTGTGGCGCGGCCGAGCCGTGCGTTGTGGCGCCAGGGGCGATGAGTTCAGGCGCGTCGGACGGTCGTTCTCGCCATGGAGACCCTGGACCTCGGACCCGCGACCCTTGCCCTGACCGACCTGATCGTCGCCGTGCGCGACGACCAGCTGACCGACCCGACACCCTGTCCCGACTACACGGTCGGGGATCTCGCCGATCACGTCGGCGGCTTGGCGATGGCGTTCACGGCCGCTGCCCGCAAGCAGGACCTGGCCGGTTCGGCCGGCGGCGGGTCGGGCGACGCGACCCGGCTGGAGCCCGGGTGGCGTGAGCGCGTCGCCGCCGACCTCGACCGCCTGGCGGCCGCCTGGCGCGACCCCGCGGCGTACGTCGGGGAGGCCACCGCCGGGGGCGTCACCATGCCGGCGCCTGTCGCGGCGAGCGTGGCGTTGAACGAGGTCGTCGTGCACGGCTGGGACCTGGCCCGCGGGCTGGGGCGGGACTTCACCGCGCGGGACGAGGACGTGGCCGCGTGCATGGCGTTTGCCGAGCCGTTCTCGGCGCCGGGGACCGAGGCGATGCGGGGTACGGCGTTCGGGCCCGTGGTGGCGGTACCTCCGGACGCGCCGGCGCTGACCCGGCTGCTCGGGCTGATGGGACGTCGCGCAGGCTAGAGCCAGTAGTTGTCGTGCGCGAGGTAGAACGCGTCCTTCTCCTCGTCGGTCATCACCAGGCCCTCGCCGAGCTTCTTGAGCGTCTCGAAGTACTCCTCGCGCGGCGCCCCCGGTGAGAACAGCAGCAGCATCGACGCCGGCTCGCCGGACTCGTTCCGGAACCCGTGGATGCCGCCGGGCGGCACGTGCGCGAAGTCGCCGGGGCCGGTGTCGGTCCAGCCGGTGCCGTCGTGCAGCCGCACCGTGCCGGACAGGATGAAGAACGACTCCGAGATGGTGCGGTGGAAGTGCGGGTCGGGTCCGCTCACGCCGGGACCGAAGTTCCAGCGGTAGAGCCCGAACTGGCCGCCGGTCGAGGCGCCGGTCGCGAGGTAGTCGACCGTGCCGCCGTTGCGGTACTCCAGGTCCGGCGGGGTGTCCACGCGACGGATGGTGGCGCTGGTGGTGCCGTGCTCGGCGAGGTACGTCGGGTCGGGGTAGCTCATGGCGCCAGCCAACCACCGGTTGCCACCGGCTCGCCAGAACGCACGGCTGGGCCCGCCAGAAGGCACGGTTCGGCCCGCCAGAACGCACGGTTGGGCCCGCCAGAACGCACGGTTCGGCCCGCCAGAACGCACGGTTGGGCGGGTTGCGGCCGGTGACGAGCGTGGCGGGCCGCGCGCGGGCACAGTAGCCTCACCGGGATGTCCCCGCTGGTCGGTCGCAGTGCGCTCCTCCACGAGGTACGCCGCGCGCTCGGTGCCGCGCGGGCGGTGGCGCTGCACGGCCCCACCGGCATCGGCAAGAGCGCCCTGCTCGACGAGCTCGAGGCCACCGCCGACGGCACCGTGCTCCGCATCGGCGGCGCCCTCTCCGAGCAAGGCCTGGCCTGGGCGGCCCTCCAGGACCTCTGGGACCAGACGCCCGACACCCTGGTCGACACGCTCCCGCCCGGGCTCGACGTACTCCGTGGCGGCCCGATCGGTACGCCGGTCGACGAGGCCGGCGGGCACCTCGCCGGACGGGCCTGGCTGCACCTGCTCGAACGGCTGGCCGACACCGGCCCCGTCCTCGTGCTCATCGACGACGCCCAGTGGGTCGACGAGCCGTCGATGCGGGCCCTGATCTACGCCGGACGCAGAGCCATCGACCGGGTCGGCTTCGTCGCCGCCCTCCGGGACGCGGCGCCGGAGGTACCCGGCCTGACCCGGGTCGAGCACCTGGAGGTGCGGCCCCTCGGCGGCCCGGACCTGGTCAGCCTGCTCACCGCCCACGGCCTCACCCCCGCCGTCGCGCAGCGGGTCGCCGCCGAGTCGGGCGGGGTGCCGTCGCTGGCCCTCGCCCTCGCCGGCGCGATCGGCGAGCAGCCCTCCGTGCTCGGTCGGCCGAGCCCCACCCCGCCCAGCATCCAGCGGATGCTGCACGACCGGCTGCTGGCCCAGCCCGCCGACGTACGCACCACCCTCCTGTACGCCGCCCTCCAGCTGCGGCCCACGACCCGGAGTCTGGCGCGGGCCGGGCTCGAGGACGCCGAGCTGCACCTGCAGCAGGCTGCGCGGGCCGGCCTGGTCGTGGTCGAGGGCGACGCGGTCCGGTTCACCCCCGCCACGCTGGCCCGGGTGGTCGTCGAGTCGGTCCCCTCGGCCGAGCGGGCGGCGGCCCACCGACGACTGGCCGAGGTCGCCTCCACCTCGACCGACCAGCTGCGCCACCACGCCCTGGCCGGGTCCGGCCCCGACGCCGGCCTGGCCGAGCGGCTGGCCGCCGGCGCCGGCGACGCGCTCCGCCGCGGATCCCGCGACCTCGCCGCCGAGCTGCTCCTGCTCGCCGTCGACCGCAGCCCGGTCGACCTGCAGGCCGAGCGCACCGAGTGGCTGGCTTCGGCGATCGAGGCCGCGGCGCCCGGCAACCACGCCGACCTGGCCTACCGCGCGATGGACGACTTCGTCTTCGCCGACGCCGAGCCGGGCCAGCGGGTACGGGTCCGGCTCGCCCTGGTGGAGCTGGCCGGCACCGGCCGCTCGGCCATCGACGAGGTCCTCACCGCCGCCCTCAGCGATGCCGGCGACGACCCGCTCCTGGTGGCCAACGTGCTGCTGCAGCGGGCGCGCATGCACCTGATGGAGTCGCGCCCGGCGGAGGTCGAGCGCAACACCGTCGAGGCCCTGGGCGTGATCCGCCGGGTCGGTGACGAGCAGGCCGAGGCGATGGCCCTCCCGATCCTCGCCGTCACCCGTCGCTGGACCGGCGCGGGCGACCACGACGCCGTACTCGCCCGCGCCCTCTCGCTGCCGGTGCCGGAGTCGCCGGGCATGGTCCACACGACGCCGCGCTACATGGCTGCCCGGTTCGCGTTCTACGACGACCGGCTCGAGGAAGCCTGGTCGGAGTTCCTCACCCTGCTCGCCCAGGTGGAGACCGGGGCCGGGCAGGACACCGTGCACGTGCTCCGCTGCCTGGTCGAGGTCGGCTCGCGGATGGGGCCGCTGCCGCGAGGCCCTGGAGTACGCCGCCCGCGCCGGCCGGGTCGCCGAGCGCTACGACCTCGACGCCCACGCCAGCTGGTTCATCCACGCGGTCGCGGAGCTGAGCGGTGGCGACCTGCTGCACGCCCGGACGCTCGCGGAGCAGGGTGTCGCGGTCTGCGAGGAGCGCGGCGACATCCGGTACCTCCAGCGGCACCTGCTGGTCCTCGGCCAGGCCCAGCTCCGGCTCGGCGAGGCAGGACGGGCCGCGGCCGCACTCGGCCGGATCCGCGCGATCGAGAAGCAGAACGGAATCAGCGACCCCACCGTCAACCGGTGGCAGGCCGAGCTGGTCACCGCGCTGGTCGCGACCGGCGACCTCGACGAGGCGCAGGTGGTGGCCTCGGAGTCGTACGCCGCCCTCGCCGGCCGGCGCGGTGTGGACGGGGCGCTCGCGCAGCTGGCCCGCGCCGAGGCCGGGCTGCGCACCGCGCGCGGCGACAACGACGGTGCCATCGCCCTGCTCGACGACGCCGCGGCCACCTTCGAACGGCTCGGCATGCGGATCGACCTCGGCCGCAGCCTGCTCGGCCGGGGGTACGTCGAGCGCCGGCGCCGCCGGGTCGCCGCCTCGCGTGCGGCCCACGTCGCGGCGTACACGCTGTTCCAGGAGATCCACGCGGTCCCGTGGGCACAGCAGGCCCAGGCGGCGCTGGAGCCGGCCCGGGACAAGTCGCCGGAGGAAGCCACGGGCGACGCCGACGCGACCGCGCTGCTCACGGACACCGAAGCGCGCGTGGCCCGTGAGGTCGCCGAGGGTGCCAGCAACCGCGAGATCGCGGAGCGGCTCTACCTCTCGGTGAAGACGGTGGAGGCGACGCTGACCCGGATCTACCGCAAGCTCGAGGTCCGCTCCCGCACCCAGCTGGCCCGGCGGATGGACCCCCGCGGCTGACCCTCGGGAGGGCAAGGGTTTTCCCCGTTATGCCACCCCGCCCGGTGTCGTTGACTCGTCCCGGCTGCCCGCAACCCCCACGGGCACCGGAAGGAGCACACCCGTGAAGTCCCCCCACAAGAAGATGCTCGGCATCGCCGTGGCGACCACCGTCGCCGGCGCGCTGGCCATCGGCGCCCAGGCGCCGTCGTACACCCAGGGCGGTACGCCCAGCACCGCCCCGCCCACGGTCGCCAAGGACACCCAGGGCCGCAGCGACGCGATCGCCGCCGCGACCGACTACGTCGCCGACCACGGCTCGGCGTTCCGCAAGAGCGGCAAGGACGAGTTCGTCCGTACCGCCACCACGCAGGGCTCCGCCGGCACCTGGTACGTCGCCTACGAGCGCACCTGGCGCGGCCTGCCGGTCGTGGGTGGCGACTTCGTGGTCGCGATCAACAAGGACGGCAAGGTCACCGGCCGCACCACCGGTCAGGAGCGCACCATCGACCTCGCCACGGTGAAGCCCGCGGTCAGCGCCACCGCCGCGCGCACCGAGGCCCGCTCGGAGCTGCGCAAGGCAGACGCGACCACTGCGCCCGAGCTCGTGGTGTACGCCGAGGGCGTGCCGCGCCTGGCGTGGGAGACGGTGGTCACCGGGCAGAAGGCGGGCATCCCGTCGAAGCTGCACGTCTACACCGACGCGAAGACCGGCGAGACCCTCAGCAGCTGGGACGAGATCGTGGCCGGCACCGGCACCGGCTACTACAACGGCTCGGTCTCCTTCGGCACCTCTGGCTCGGGCACCTCCTGGTCGATGACGGACACCTCCCGCTCCGGCCAGAAGTGCGGCGGCCAGAACGGGGCGGCGTACACCGGCACGGACGACGTGTGGGGCAACGGCACCGGGACCAGCCTGGAGACCGGCTGTGTCGACACGATGTACGCGATGAACAAGGAGTGGGACATGCTCGCGGCCTGGCTGGGCCGCAGCGGCATCAAGGGCAACGGCACCGGCTACCCGGCGCAGGTCGGGCTCAACGACGTCAACGCCTACTGGGACGGCACGAAGACCAACTTCGGGCACTCCTCGGACAACGCCCGCCAGCTCACCGCGATCGACATCGTCGCCCACGAGAACGGCCACGGCATCTTCTACACGACGCCCGGTGGCTCGACCGGTGACAACGAGACCGGCGGCATGAACGAGTCCACCGGCGACATCTTCGGTGCGATGACCGAGTTCTACGCGGCCAACCCCAACGACCCGGGCGACTTCCTGGTCGGCGAGGAGGCCAACCTGACCGGCAGCGGCCCGATCCGCAACATGTACAACCCCAGCGCGCTCGGTGACCCGAACTGCTACTCGACGTCGATCAAGAACGCCGAGGTGCACTCGGCCGCCGGCCCGCTGAACCACTGGTTCTACCTGCTCTCGCAGGGCTCGAACGCGTCGCCGGCCTCGCCGACCTGCAACGGGTCGACGGTCACCGGCCTCGGCATCCAGACCGCCGGCAAGATCTTCTACAACGGCCTGCTGCTGAAGACCTCGTCGTGGACCCACCCCAAGGCGCGCGTCGCGACGCTGACCGCCGCGAAGAACCTCTACGGCAGCACCGACTGCACGAAGTTCAACACGGTCAAGGCGGCCTGGGACGCGATCTCGGTCCCGGCTCAGTCCGGTGAGCCGACCTGTGGTGGCGGCGGCGGTGGAGGTACCTGCACCGAGGTCACCGCGACCGGTTCCGCGTCGCAGGGCTACTCGACGTACAAGCCGTCCTCGTCGGGCTTCACGGCCGCGGCCGGCACCATCGCGGGCTGCCTGACCGGGCCCACGGGCGTCGACCTGGACCTCTACCTGCAGCGCTGGAACGGCAGCTCGTGGGTGGACGTCGCGGCCAGCGAGGGATCGACCTCCACCGAGGCGATCACCTACACCGCGAGCGCGGGCAGCTACCGGTGGGACGTCTATGCCTACTCCGGCTCCGGCTCGTTCACGCTGAAGTACGACGTGCCCTGACCCGGCACCCCGCGTCCTGAGGGCGCGCCCCCGGACCGGGAGGGCTCACTCGGGCTTGCTCTCCCGGACCTCGGCCCCGGCAGGTACCCACCTGCCGGGGCCGACCCATGCCCATCGCCCATCCCCCATCCCCGCCGAACCGTGCGTTGTGGTGCGCCGAACCGTGGCTTGTGGTTGCTCGAACCGTGCTTTGTTGCGCAACAACGCACGGTTCGAGCAACCACGACGCACGGTTCGAGCAACCACGACGCACGGTTGGGCCGACCACAACGCACGGCTCGGCCGACCATGACGCACGGTTGGGCCGACCACAACGCACGGTTCGGCGGTCAGGCGAGACGGATGGTGCGGGGGGCGGAGGTACCCCGCTCGGAGGCGGACCGCTCGACGCAGAACTCGTTGCCCTCGGGGTCGGCGAGGGTCACCCAGCCGGAGCCGTCGTCCTGGCGGTGGTCGCCGAGGATCGTGGCGCCGAGCGCGACCGCCTTCTCCACCTGCTCGTCGCGGGTGCAGTCGGTCGGCTGGAGGTCGAGGTGCACCCGGTTCTTCGCGGTCTTGCCCTCGGGCACCGGGATGAACAGCATCGTCGGGAACGAGGCCGGCGGGTACGACGGGGCGACCAGCACCTCGGGGTCCTCGTCGTGGAAGAGGTTCCACCCGGTGAGCGCCGACCAGAAGCCACCGAGGGCCTTCGCGTCGGCGCAGTCGAACGTGATGTTGTGCAGCGAGACGGTCATGCGCCCGATCCTGTCAGGCAGCACGCCCGCGGTCAGCCGAGTTTCCCGCCGGTCACGTGCACCGCGACGAGGCTCAGTTCTTCTCGCGCCGGATGGGTTCCTTGTACGACGGCACGCTGGCCTCGGCGGCCACCAGCGGGTGGTCGGTGGCCTTGTCGACGAGGCCGCTGTCGTCCACCCGGTAGTCGCTGAACGACACCTGGTCGGAGCCGAAGACCCAGTCGACCTGCATCTTGGGCGGCGGGGCGCAGCCGCCACCGGTGCTGCCGCCGTTCGCCGCCTTGAGGGTGGTGTTGGCGGTGATCGGGCAGAAGTACTCCGCGCGCTCGTTCATGTCGCCGGTGAAGAAGACGGGGTAGCCCGAGGCGGACAGGTCGTTGGCCAGTGCGATCTCGCGACCGGTCGCCGCGCGCCGCCAGCGGGTGTTGTTGCCGTGGTCGCTGGTGGTCGCCGGGTTGTGGAAGTTGGCGACGTACAGCTTCTGGCCGGTGGCGTTGTGCTGCAGCAGGACGTAGGGCATCTGCCGCGGGCGGCCACCGAAGTACGGGATGCTCACCGTGCTCTTCTCGACCGCGGTGAACACGTCCTCGCGCCAGGCGATGGAGTTCTCGACGCCGAGACTGCCGACCGCCATGCCCGGCCACACGTCCCAGGTGCCGCCGGCGCGGCCCATGAAGTTGTTGAACTGGGGCTGCTGGAACTCCTGCAGCCCGACGATGTCGAGGCCGTGGTTGTTGATCGCCGACAGCGCCCAGCCCATCCGGACCCCGCTGGAGGCGTACCCCTTGCGGTTGCCGCCGGGCCGGGTGTGGCTGTCGCCGAGCACGTTGAAGGAGCCGATGGTGAAGTTGTAGCCGTCGTAGACGGTGAACTTCGGCTTCGGCTTGAGCTGCAGGGTCACCCGCGGGCCGGTCAGCTGGTCCCGGCGCACGTTGGCCTGAGGTACGCCGCCGGGCGTCTGGAGCGCGGACGGCGAGGCCGACGACCGGCTGGGCGGCGGCGTCGAGGTCGGGGGCGGGTTGTCCCGCGTCGTGCCCGCGGCGTTCTGGGCGTCGTCCGACGGTGCGACGACGAATCCGAAGGCCACCACGAGAGCCGTCACCACCAGCGCAGGCGCCAGCATCATGACGAGCTCGGGTGGTTTGCGCACCGCAGCACCATAACCGCCGGAGCACGTCGGTGGCCAAAGCGGCGGCCTACCACGCGGGACCCGCCGACGTGTCCGGAGGTGGCCTCCGGGTGCCGGAACTGGTGCCGGTAATTGAGTCGCCCGCTGTCGGTCCCGGGTGGAACCATCGAGCCATGAGCTTCTCGGTCTACGCCCGCATCCTGGGCATCCGGGACGCGCGCAACGCCCTCCTCCTCGGACTGCTGATCCGCGCCCCGATGTGGGCCGGGTCGATCATCCTGACCCTGCACGTGGTGAGCACGCTCGGCCACAGCTACTCCGCGGCCGGCCTGCTGACCACCTGCTCCACGGTCGCGCTCGCCGTGAGCGCCCCGTGGCGCGGCCGGCTGCTCGACGTACGCGGCCTGCGCCGCACCGTGCTGCCGCAGCTGGTGGTGCTGGCCGTGGTGTGGAGCGTCGCCCCCTGGGTCGGCTACTGGCTGCTGCTCCCGCTGGCGTTCATCGGCGGCCTCTTCGTGGTGCCGACGTTCTCGATCGTCCGGCAGGTGCTGATCAGCTCCGTCGACGACCGGCAGCGCACCGCCGCGCTCTCGCTGGACTCCTTCGCCACCGAGCTCAGCTTCATGGTCGGTCCGGTCGCCGGCGTGCTCGCGGCGACGTACCTCGACACCCGCTGGGCGCTGTTCGGCGCCGAGATGCTCACCGTCCTCGGCGGGCTGCTGGTGTGGATCCTCAACCCGCGCCTGCTGCGCGAGGAGGACCAGGCCACCGAGCACGTCGGCACCCGCACCTGGCTCAGCCCGCTCGTGATCGCGATCCTGGCCGCCTCGGCCGCGAGCACCGTCGTCCTCACCGGCACCGACCTCGGCATCGTCGCCGCGCTGCGGTCGATGGGACACCCCGAGTCGATCGGGTGGGTGCTGGCGATCTGGGGCCTCGGGTCCGCGGTCGGCGCCCTCGTGTACGGCGCCCTCCACCGCGCCGTGCCCGTCTTCCTGCTGCTCGCGCTGCTGTCCGCCACCACCCTGCCGGTGGTGCTCGCGAACAACCGGTTCACGCTGACCGTCCTCCTCTTCGTCGCGGGGTTCTTCTGCGCACCGACCATCACCGCCACCATCGACCACCTGTCCCGGGTGGTGCCGCCGCGTGCCCGCGGCGAGGTGATGGGGTGGCACGGGTCGTCGCTGACCATCGGATCGGCGCTCGGGGCCCCGATCGCCGGCGTGGCGATCGACCGGGGCGGCTGGCAGGCCGGCTTCCTGGTGACCGCGCTGGTCGGTCTCGCGGTCGCGGTGGCCGGGCTGGTCGCGGTCAGCCGTCGGCGGGCCGCGGTGCCACTCGGGGACGCTCCGACGGGAGCCGTGGCCCCGGCCGCGGCACCCACGCCGGCCGACGTCTGACCGGTCTGGCCCACCCGGGTCATCCCTTTCGTCCTAGGCTGACGCCATGACGAACATCGACGTGCTCGACCCGGTGGACGGGTCCGTGATCGACCAGGTGCCGGACCACACCGTCGAGGAGGCCCTGGCGGCCCTCGACACCGCGGTGAAGGTGCAGGCGGAGTGGGCGGCGACGCCCCCGCGCGAGCGCGGGGAGATCCTGCGCCGCGCCTTCGAGCTGGTCACCGAGCGCAAGGACGACTTCGCCCGCACGATCAGCCTCGAGATGGGCAAGCCGCTGGCCGAGGCCGCCGGCGAGGTGGCCTACGGTGCGGAGTTCCTGCGCTGGTTCAGCGAGGAGGCCGTGCGGATCAACGGCAGCTGGCTGAAGGCCCCGGCCGGCGGCTCACGACTGCTCACCCTGCGCAAGCCGGTCGGCCCGTGCCTGTTCATCACGCCGTGGAACTTCCCGCTCGCGATGGGCACCCGCAAGATCGGCCCCGGTCTGGCCGCCGGCTGCACGGTCATCGTGAAGCCCGCCGCCAACACGCCGCTGACCATGGTCAAGCTGGCCGAGGTGTTCGCCGAGGCGGGCCTGCCCGACGGCGTGCTCCAGATCGTCACCACCTCCCACAGCCAGGAGGTCTCGGCCGCGCTGATGGCCGACGCCCGGCTGCGCAAGGTGTCCTTCACCGGCTCCACCGGGGTCGGCAAGAAGCTGGTCGCCCAGGCCGCGGAGAACCTCCAGCGGGTCTCCATGGAGCTCGGCGGCAACGCGCCGTTCCTGGTGTTCGGCGACGCCGACGTCGACAAGGCGGTCGACGGCGCGATGATCGCCAAGATGCGCAACATGGGCGAGGCCTGCACCTCGGCCAACCGCTTCCTCGTGCACACCTCGGTGGCCGAGGAGTTCACCGGCAAGCTCGCCGAGCGGATGGGTGCGCTGCGCGTCGGCCGCGGCCAGGACGAGGGCGTCGAGGTCGGCCCGCTCATCGACGGCAAGGCCGTCGAGGGCGTCGCCGAGCTGGTCCGCGAGGCCGTCGGCAAGGGCGCCCGCGTGGTCACCGGCGGGACCGAGCCCGACGGCAACTTCTACGCGCCGACGGTGCTCGCCGACGTACCCTCCGACGCCCGGATCGCCCGCGAGGAGATCTTCGGCCCGGTCGCGCCGGTCAGCACCTTCGAGACCGACGAGGAGGCGATCGCGATGGCCAACGACACCGAGTACGGCCTCGCCTCCTACCTCTACACGGCCTCGCTGGAGCGCACCCTCAAGGTCATCGAGCGCCTCGAGTTCGGCATGGTCGGCGTCAACACCGGGCTGGTCTCCAACCCCGCGGCGCCCTTCGGCGGCGTGAAGTTCAGCGGGTTCGGGCGCGAGGGCGGCTTCGAGGGCATCGAGGAGTACCTCGACACCGTGTACGTCGGCCTCGCGGCGACCGACTGAGCAACGCTCCCCGCACGTCACACGTCCGTGGCAGGCTGACCCCATGGCTGAACCTCCCGAAGGCACCCCGGGTCCGCCCACCACGGTCATCCTGTTCGGCGCGACCGGCGACCTGTCGCGCCGCAAGCTGCTGCCCGGGATGCTGCACCTGTGGCGCTCGGGCCTGCTCCCGCACGTCCGGGTGGTCGGCACCTCCCTCGACGAGCACACCCGCGACTCGTTCGTCGAGCTGGCCCGCGAGGCGATCGAGAAGTTCAGCGACGACGCGCAGGACCGCAAGGAGTTCGACGAGTTCGCCAAGAACCTCTTCTGGGCGCCCAACGGGGCCGAGCACCTCCAGGCGGCGGTCGCGGAGGCCGAGGGCGGGTGCGACCAGCAGCACTCCCGCCTGCACTACCTCTCGGTGCCCCCGAAGTCGGCGCTGGCGGTCGTCGAGACGCTCCGCGACGCCGGGCTGGTGGAGAACAGCCGGATCGTCATGGAGAAGCCGTTCGGCACCGACCTGGAGAGCGCCAAGTCGCTGAACGCCAGCCTGCACGAGGTCTTCGACGAGCGGCAGATCTTCCGCATCGACCACTTCCTCGGCAAGGAGGCCGCGCTCAACATCCTGGCCTTCCGCTTCGCCAACGGGCTCTTCGAGCCGATCTGGCACCGCAACTTCATCGACCACGTGCAGATCGACATCCCCGAGAAGCTCGGGCTCGAGGGCCGCGCGGCGTTCTACGAGACCACCGGCGCCTACCGCGACATGGTCGTCACCCACCTCTTCCAGGTGCTGGCGTTCACCGCGATGGAGCCGCCGGTCGCGCTCGACCCGCAGTCGATCACCGAGGAGAAGCTCAAGGTCTTCCGGTCGATGCTGCCGATCGACCCGCACCACGTGGTCCGCGGGCAGTACTCCGGCTACACCTCCGAGGCCGGCGTCGACCCGGACTCGGAGACCGAGACCTTCATCGCGCTGAAGTGCTTCATCGACAACTGGCGCTGGGCGGACGTGCCGTTCTACCTCCGCACCGGCAAGAACCTGGCCGAGGGCCAGCGGATCATCTCGATCGCGTTCAAGGAGCCGCCGCGGTCGATGTTCCCGGAGGAGTCCGGCGTCGGCGAGCACGGGCCCGACCACCTCACCTTCGACCTCGCCGACCGGTCGAAGATGTCGCTGTCGTTCTACGGCAAGCGGCCCGGTCCGGGCTTCCGGCTGAACAAGCTCTCGATGCAGTTCGACATGGGCGACACCGGCTGGGCCGGGTCGGCGCTGGAGGCCTACGAGCGGCTGATCCTCGACGCCGTCAAGGGCAACCACACGTTGTTCAACACCGCCGACGGCCTCGAGCGGTTGTGGGAGATCTCCGAGCCGCTGCTGCGCCACCCACCGCCGGTGCGCGCCTACGACCCCGGGTCGTGGGGGCCGAACCAGATCCACCAGCTCGTCGCGCCGTTCTCGTGGCGGCTCCCCTTCGAGCGGAAGTGGCGCGACTGAGATCCTCGTGCCATGGAGATCTTCCAGCCGGTCGCCGAGTCGTACGCCGCCTTCGCCGTGGAGGCGGTCGACTCGCCCTGCTTCCGCGACTGGGCGAACGCCGTCGCTGACGACTCCGAGATCGCCGCGCTCATCGGCACCCTGCCGGAGATCAAGCAGCAGGCGAACCTGGTCTTCGCGGCCGCGCGCTGGCACGGCGTACCCGCGCCGGGTCCGTACGCCGCACTCCGCACGGCGCTGCTCGACGACTGGGACACGATCCGCGCGACCGTGATGGCCCGGTCCACCCAGACCAACGAGGTCGGGCGTCTGGCCACCCTGACCCCGGTGTTCGCCGGCCTCGACCAGCCGCTGGCCCTGATCGAGGTGGGCGCCTCGGCCGGGCTGTGCCTCTACCCCGACCGCTGGGGCTACACCTGGACGCACGAGGACGGCCGCACCACCACGCTCGCCGGTCCGGACGACCGGCCGCCGCTGCCGTGCGCGGTGACCGGCGACCCGCCGCTGCCGACGGCGCCGCCCGGGGTCGCCTGGCGGGCCGGGATCGACCTCAACCCGCTCGACGTCACCGACCCCGACGCGATGGCGTGGCTGCAGGTCCTCGTCTGGCCCGAGCAGGTCGAGCGCCGCGAGCGCCTCGCCGCCGCGATCGAGGTGGCGCGCGCGGACCCGCCGTACCTCCGCCGGGGCGACCTGCTCACCGAGCTGCCCGCCCTGCTCGACGAGGTGCCGGCGGGCACCCGGCCGGTGGTCTTCCACTCGGCGGTGATCGCCTACCTCCAGGGGCCGGACCGGGAGCGGTTCCACGACCTGATGGCCGGGCTGGTCGCCGACGGGCGCTGCACCTGGGTCAGCAACGAGGGCCCGCGGGTGCTCCCGCGCGTGGCCGCCACCGGACCGCAGCCGCCGGCCGGGCCGTGGTTCGTGCTCGGCGTCGACGGGCGCGCGGTCGGCCATGCGCACGGTCACGGCCGCGGCCTGCACTGGCTGTGACGCCCTGACGCCGACCTGTCGCAAACTCGCCGACCCGTCGCAAACTGTCAGTCGCGCGACGTCAGTTTGCGACAGGTCGACGAAGAGGGCGTCGGTCAGCGGAACAGCATCGCCGCGCTGGCGGCGACCAGCGCCGGCGTGTTGAGCGACTCCATCAGCCGGGTCCGCGAACGGATCCCGAGCTTGCGGTAGACGTTCGACAGGTGCCACTCCACGGCCTTGACCGTGACGAACAGCTGCTGGGCGATCTCGCGGTTCGACATGCCCGAGGCGGCCAGCTCGGCCACCCGGCGCTCGGACACCGTGAGCTTGTTGACCCCCGGCGACGGCGCGGACTGCACGTCCTCGCCGAGCCGGCTGAGCAGCCGGTGCACGCGGTCGGCGAGCGGGTGCAGCTCCTGGTGGTTGGCGTGCGACTCGGCGGCCCGGAGCAACCGGATCGCCTCGTCGTTGCCCTTGCCCGGAGTCATCAGCACCATCATCCCGGCCAGGTCGGTGCCGATCTGGGCCTCCAGGCGCAGCGCCCGGGTGCCCTTGAGCACGTCGAGCGCCTCCCGCAGCAGGCCCATCCGGTCACCGGTCGGGTCGACCGCGGCCAGGGTGCGCAGCGCCAGTGCCTCGGCGTACGGCGCCCCGAACCGCTTGGCCAGCACGGCGTTCTCCCGTGCCAGTGCGACGGCCTCGTGGGCCCGGCCGAGCCGGATCAGCGCGAGCGCCTGGCCGGACCTCCACGGCAGGATCGCCGGGTTGTCCATGCGGCCGGCCACCAGGTGGCCCACCTCGGCGTACAAGGTGGCGGCCTGGTCGTGGTCGCCGTTGGCCTCGGCCAGGTCGGCCAGCGCCCAGGTGGCGTAGGCACCGGTCATGCCGGGGCTGTGCGCCACCGACTCGAGCTCGGTGCGGTGCTCTCCCGCGAGGTCGAGCTCGCCCCGGGCGATGCGGCACTCCACCAGTCCGGCGAGGACGCCGGGCAGGTAGGCGTTCCAGCCCTGGGAGCGCTGGCTCAGCGCGGCCTCGAAGTCCTGGATCGCCTCGGTGACCATGCCCATGTAGACCCGGGAGAACCCGCGCAGCGACGTCGCGCTGGCGAAGGAGTTGGTCGACCCCCGGCCCTGCGCACGCTCGATCGCCTGGGTGAGCAGGCGCTCGCTCTCGTCGAAGGTCGAGGTCCAGGTCAGGGCCCCGGCCGCGAGGTAGAGCCCCGTGCCCTCCCCGTTGGCCTGGGTCTTCTCGTCCGACACCATCCGCCCGTCACCCACGGACCGGCGGGCCAGCTCACGGGCCCGGTCGGCGTCCTGGCCCGCGAAGGTCAGCAGCACCGAGCCGGAGGCGAGCGCCAAGCCGGTCGTCGTAGGTGTCGTCGGCTTCGGGCTGGGCCAGCACCCGGTCCACCTGCTGGCGCAGGTCGGAGGCGTGGGCGCCGTGCAGCATGCCGGCCAGCACCATCCGGGACGACCAGGCGCTGCCGCGCGGGGCAGCTGACCTGCCCGGTTGTCGAGGAAGGTCGCGAACGCCGCGGCCGCCTCCTGGTGCCGACCCGCCATGACCAGGGCGTCGCCCATCTCGGCCTTGAGCGTGGCCAGCACGTTCGGGTCGTCGGTCAGGTCCGCGGCCATGTCCCACACCGCCAGGGCGGTGTCGACGTCACCGGACGCGGGCGTGGGCCTGCGCGGCGGCGGAGAACAGCGGGATCTGGTCGGCGTCCACCGCACCCTCGGCGATGGCGCGGTTGAGGTAGCGGACCGCGAGATCGTGCGAGCCCGCCTTGAGCGCCGCCATGCCCTGCTCGGCGAGCCGGGCGCGGACGTCCGGGTCGGTGCCGGGCATCGTGTGCAGCAGGTGGCTGGCCACGACCGCCCGCGGCGCACCGCGGCGGATCAGGATCGTGGAGGCACGCGTCGTGCAGCTCGGCCGACTCGGTCGAGGTCATGTGCCCGAGCACGGCGCCGGCGATCAGCGGGTGCAGCGGGGCGAGTCGCCCGCTCTCCAGCGTCAGCAGGTGCGCGCTCACCAGGGCAGAGATGTCCCGTGCGACCACGTCGAGGTTCTGCTGGGTCAGCTCGGCGACCGTCCCCACGGTCGCGGCGGAGCCCAGCACGCAGACCGCCCGGGCGGTGCCCGCGGCCGTCTCCGAGAGTCGCGAGAGCCGGCCGGCGATCGAGCCGATCACCAGGTCCGGCACGCCGCCGTTGGACGTCGGCGAGCAGCTCGCGGACGAAGAACGGCACGCCGCCCGACATCTCGTGGATGCGCGCCGCGTCGCCCGTCGTCGCCTCCGGGTCGACCTGGCGCAGCAGCGCCAGCACCGCCTCCGCGCTCAGCGGCGCCGGGCGTCAGCACGGTGCTGCTCATCCGCACCCGGGCCAGCGTCTCCGCGGCGGCCGACGGTTCACCCGTGCGGACGGCGTACAGCACCAGGCACGGCAGGTGCTGGATCGTGCTGATCAGGAGGTCCAGCGCCTCCAGCGAGCCCACGTCGGACCACTGGAGGTCGTCGACCACCAGCAGCACCGGCTGGTCCTGGGCCAGGTCCTCGAGCACCCATCGGGCGCCGTACACCAGGTCCCCGACGCCACGGTGCACGTCATCGGACAGCTCGGACAACACTTGTCCCGGTCCGTCGAGCGCGAGATCCGGACCGTCCCGGTGTGCCAGGACGCTGAACCAGTCACGCAGCAACGCGTAACCGATGTTCGGCGTCATCGGCGTGCACCGGGTGTCGATCACTCGCCACCCCGACCCCCCAGCCCGTTGCCGGGCATGAGCCAACAGCCTCGTCTTACCGATTCCTGCTGGCCCTTCTATCGCCACCAGACCCCCCCGTCCCCCTGAGGCGCGGGTCATGAGCCTCCCGAGAGTGGCGATCTCCATTTCACGTTCTACTATCGGAGTCCCCACCATATAGGGAGGGTAAGTGGGCCCGGGTGGGCGGCGTGCGGAATGTCCGGAATTAGTGCTTCTGACCCGCTCGGGTATGACCCAGGGTGATCAGCCAACCCCAGACTGGGGGTGTGGCGCGGGAGCACGGATGGGGCGCCCGGTGAAGGCGAGCAACAATGCGGAGGGTGAGGCATTGGCGGGTAGCGCTATCCGAGGGGCGAACCTGCTGGGGCGATCTGCTCGGGTGATCAGGGATGCAGCATGCCACCGGATGTCGGACGCCAAGCGCTCCGGAATCGGCGTGTCGCGGCCGATTGCCTGACTGACGTCCCAGCCGTGCACCGTGATCTCGAGGGCTCCGGCGTGCAGCAGCAGCCGGCTCTCGAGGCGGGCGTCGCCCAGGCGGGCCTCGGTCGCGTGCGGGTGGGACCAGGCGCCCAGCAGGTGGCAGGCCTTGTCCCGGAGTACGTCGACACCGGCCGCGGCCGGCGGTGGCGGCCCGATCTCGATGACCCCGCTGCTCGCCTCGGTGAGGGCGTCGAGCGAGTCGGCCATGTGCGAGAGCAGGTCGGCCAGGGTCCAGCCGGCACACGGCGTCGGCCGACCCAGCATCCCGTCGGTGACGCCGTGCAGGATCCCGCGGGTGTAGCCGATCGCGCGCTCGAGCAGCTCCACCGGATCGGTGGAGCCGGTCACGACGTCGCGTCGGCCCTCAGGGCCGCCAGGTCGTCGGCGGTCAGGCGAGCGGGCAGCCCGAAGGTCGTGAACAGCTCCTCGCCGAAGAACGCGACCACCTTGCGGACGCGCTCGCCGTCGAGGTCGAGGACCTGGATGTGGAACGGGGTGTAGTCGCCGTCGGGACCGGCCATGTAGAGCGCGAAGGCGGGCTGCCCGTTGGCGCTGGTGCGCAGCATCGGCATGTCGTGGGCACCGCCGGGGCACTGGGTGTCGATGAGCCGCCCGATGTTCTCGGCACCGCGGTACCACCCGGTGTACGGCGGCATCTCCCACACCGCGTCGCGGGTCAGCAGTCCGACGATCGTGTCGATGTCCTTGCGCCAGAAGGCTTCGACGTACGCCTCGAGCATGCGGGTCTGCCGCTCGTCGAGGTGCTCCTCGACGGTGTCCTCGGTGAGGTGCACCTGCTCCATCTGCGCGTGTGCGCGCTGGAGGGCGGAGTTCACCGCGGCCGGCGTGGTCTCCATCGCCTCGGCGACCTCCTTGGCCGACCAGCGCAGCACGTCGCGCAGGATGAGCACCGCGCGCTGGCGGGCCGGGAGGTGCTGGAGGGCGGCCACGAAGGCGAGCCGGATCGAGTCCCGGTCGGCGACGACGACCGAGGTGTCGGGCACCGGCTCCAGCCAGGGCACCTCGTGGTCGAGCTCGAGCGCGTCACCGGCCTGGCGAGTCGGCGGTGCCGAGCCCGGTCGGCAGCGGCCGGCGGGTACGGCCCTCCAGGTTGGTCAGGCAGACGTTGGTCGCGATCCGGTAGAGCCAGGTGCGCACCGAGGAGCGGCCCTCGAAGCCGTGGAAGGCCCGCCAGGCGCGGAGGTAGGTCTCCTGGACCAGGTCCTCGGCCTCGTGCACCGACCCGGTCATCCGGTAGCAGTGCGCGAGCAGCTCGCGCCGATAGGTGTTCGCGACCTCCTGGAAGTCGCCCTGCTGGTCCTGCTCCTGCTGCGTCGCCGTCACGATGCCTCCCGGTGGTCCAGTCTGCCTGTCGTACCGACCGACGACCAGCACGAAAGTCATCGGCGATGACTCGACGGACCGCGAGCGGTCTTCCTCTCGGACGCCTGCACCGCTGCGAGAGGACCGCCCGATGGCCCGCATGATCTTCCCCAACCTGCCCGTCAAGGACGTGGCCGCCGCCCGCTCCTTCTGGACCGACCTCGGCTTCGAGTTCAACGACGCGTTCTGCAGCGACGACGCCGCCTGCCTGGTGATCAACGACCAGGCCAGCGTGATGCTGCTGCGCGAGGGGTTCTTCCACGGGTTCCACGACACCCGTCCGCACACCGGCACCGAGTCCTGGATCTGCCTGACCGCCTCCAGCCGGCGGGACGCCGACGAGCTGTGTGCCCGTGCTGGCGCCGCCGGGGCCGAGGTGACCGGCACGGTGGACGACCCCCCGATGTACGGCGGGTCCTTCCGCGACCTCGACGGTCACCTCTGGGAGGTGCTCTGGATGGAGACCAGCTGAAGGGCGCGCTCGGCGACCGGCCGGGCGAGGGCCCGGTCGGCGGGGACCAGCCCGATCCGGGTGCGCCGGTCGAGGAGGTCGTCGACGTCGGTGGCGCCCTCGTGGGTGATCGCGAAGACCAGCTCCGCGAGCGTCGCCGGCAGGTGCGGGGCGAGGGGGGCGAGCAGCTCGGCGTCGGTCAGCCCGGTGACGGCGCGGGCGTTCGCCAGGACCAGCGGGGCCTCGGTGCCGAAGCGGCGGACCAGGCGGGGCGGCGCCTCGACGGCGGCCAGCTCCGCGCGCGGGGCCGCCCCGAGCAACGGCAGCGTGCGCGTGCGACAGAGGCCGTCGGCCAGCCCGGTCGCGTCGACGGCGTCCTCGGCCATCCGGCGGTACGTCGTGAGCTTGCCGCCGACGACGGTCACCATCCCGGTCTCGCTGGTCAGCACGGCGTGCTCGCGGGACAGGTCGGCGGTGGTGCCCTCGTGGTCGAGCAGCGGCCGGAGCCCGGCGTACGCCCCCACCACGTCGGAGCGCCGCAGCGGCCGGTCGAAGGCGGCGGCGACCACGTCGAGGAGGAAGCCGATCTCGGCATCGGTCGGCTCGGGTACGTCGGGCACGGGGCCGTCGGCCGGCTCGTCGGTCAGCCCGACGTAGATGGTGCCGTCCGGCTGGGGGAGCAGGAACACGAAGCGGTTCGTGGCGGCGGGGACCGGCACCGTCACCGCCGTGCTGAGGCCGGGCAGCGTCTCGCTGCGGAGCACCAGGTGAGTGCCCCGGCTGGGCCGCAGGTGCACGTCGACCAGCTCGCCGGCCCAGACACCGGTCGCGTTGACCACGGCGCGGGCGCGCACGGTCCGCGTGTCGCCGGTGCGCTCGTCGCGGAGGGTCGCGCTGGTGCCGGTGGCCTCGAGCACCCGGACCCGGGTGCGCACCCGGGCGCCGTGGGCGACCGCGGTGCGTGCGACGCAGGTGACCAGCCGGGCGTCGTCCTCGAGCTGGCCGTCCCACGACAGGAGCCCCCCGCGCAGCCCGGCGGTGCGCAGGCCCGGCGCCAGGGCGAGGACCTCGGTCCGGGTGATCCGGCGCGGCCGGGGCAGGGTGTCGACGGAGGTGTGCGCGGAGCGGCGCAGCAGGTCGCCGGCGGCGAAGCCGAAGCGGGCCAGGGCCGCCTGGCTGTGGCCGACGCTCGACATCAGCGGCAGCAGCATCGGCATCGGGTGGGTGAGGTGCGGGGCGGTGGTGTCCATGAGGATGCCCCGCTCGACGGCACTCTCGTGCGCCACCCCGACCTGGGCCTTCGCCAGGTAGCGCAGGCCGCCGTGGACCAGCTTGGAGGACCAGCGCGACGTACCGAAGGCGAGGTCGTGCGCGTCGACGGCCACCACGTCGAGGCCGCGGCTGGCGGCATCGAGGGCGACGCCGGCGCCGGTGATGCCGAGGCCGATGACCAGCACGTCGGTGTGGTCGGGCAGGCCGGCCAGGCCGGTCCCGATGCGCGCGGTGGCCCCGTCGGGCGACGGTCCCGGCGCCGGGTGGCGCGGCCGGCCGGTCACGGCGCCAGCCCCCGTGCGAGGAAGGTGGCCAGCTCGGTGTCGAGCCCGTCCTCGGTGACCGCGTCGTCGACCATGGTGTGCGCCGAGAGCGCGATGCCGTGGGCGGTCAGCACGACGGTGCGGGCCAGCAGGTCCGGGTCGCCGGCGCGGATCTCGCCGCGCTCCTGGCCGGCCCGGATCCGCTCGACGAGCACGCCGAGGATCAGCTCCTGGCTGCGGCCGCGACGGTCGAGGAGGTAGGGCAGCACGAGCTCGGGGTCCACGTCGAGGATGCGCCGGAACAGCGGGTTGGCCCGGAGCGCCCGGACGGCGGTGACCACGCCCGCGGCGATGTCGTCGGGGGTGGTGCCGGTCTGCGGGACCGCGGTCGGCGACGCCGGCCCACTCGCGGGTCATCAGGTCGGCGAGCAGGGTCTGCATGTCGGGCCAGGTGCGGTAGATCGTCATCCGCGAGACGCCGGCACGGCGGGCGACGTCGGTCAGCGTCGTGCGCTTCCAGCCCACGTCGAGGATGCAGGCGCGGGCCGCGTCGAGGTAGCCGTTGTGACGAACTGACGTCATGTGTCACACTGTAACACATGAGCCTCGAGATGCACCCGAACCGCTGGGGTGACCCGGCCGCCGCCGCACCCCTGCCCGAGTCCACGCGGGGGCTGGTCGAGCTGGCCTTCGGCGTGCACGAGTCGCCGGCCGTCGCGGACCCCGCGGTCCCCGCCGCGGACCTCCCGGACGCCGTGCTCGCCGACCTGCGGGCGGTGCTGGGTGCCGAGCACGTGCTCACCGACGACGCGACCCGCCGCCTGCGCACCCGCGGCAAGTCCACGCCCGACCTGCTCCGCGCCCGGGCCGGCGACCTCTCCGACGCACCCGACGCCGTGGTCCGCCCCGGCAGCCACGACGACGTCGTGGCCCTGCTCGAGGTCGCCGGTGCGCCACCACCTCGCGGTCGTGCCGTTCGGCGGCGGTACGTCGGTCACCGGCGGGCTGGTCGCCCGGCGCGAGGGGTACGCCGGTGTCGTCAGCCTCGACCTGGTGCGGATGAAGGGGATCCGCGAGGTCGACCCGGTCTCCATGACCGCGGTCCTCGAGCCCGGCCTGCGCGGTCCCGAGGCGGAGGCCCTCCTCGCGGAGCACGGGCTGACCCTGGGGCACTACCCGCAGTCGTTCGAGTTCGCCAGCATCGGCGGCTTCGCGGCCACCCGCTCCAGCGGCCAGTCCAGCGCCGGCTACGGCCGCTTCGACGCGATGGTCGTCGGCCTCACCGTGGCCACCCCGCAGGGCACCCTGTCGCTCGGCACCGCCCCGGCCACCGCCGCCGGACCCGACCTGCGCCAGCTGGTGCTCGGGTCCGAGGGCGCGTTCGGCGTGATCACCGCGGTCAGGGTCCGGGTCCGCCGGGTGCCGGTCGAGAAGGTGTACGACGCCTGGCACGTCGACTCCTTCGCCGCCGGGGCCGCCGCCCTGCGCACGCTGGCCCAGTCCGGGCCTGATGCCGACGGTGCTCCGGCTCTCCGACGAGAACGAGACCGCCCTCAACCTGGCCAGCCAGTCCGACGTGGGCGGCGAGAGCACCGGGGGCTGCCTGATGATCGTCGGCCACGAGGGCGACTCCGTCGCGGCCCGGCGGGCAGCGGTCGCGGCCGCCCTCACCGAGGCGGGCGCGACGGACCTGGGGGAGGAGCGCGGCCGGGCGTGGGCCGCAGGGCCGCTTCCACGCGCCGTACCTCCGCGACGCGATGCTCGACGTCGGCGTGCTCGTGGAGACGCTCGAGACCGCGACGTTCTGGTCGAACGTCGACCGGGTGTACGCCGCGGTGAGTGCGGCGCTGACCGCCTCGCTCGGGCCGAAGGCGATCGTGCTCTGCCACATCTCGCACGTCTACGAGACCGGGTGCTCGCTCTACTTCACCGTGGCCGCTCCCGAGGGCCACGAGCCGCTCGAGCGCTGGCGCGGGCGCCAAGGCCGCCGCGAGCGACGCGATGATCGAGTCCGGCGCCACGATCACCCACCACCACGCCGTGGGCACCGACCACAAGGCCTGGCTGGCGCGCGAGATCGGTCCGGTCGGGGTCGGCATCCTGCGCGCGGTGAAGGCCGAGCTCGACCCGACCGGCGTGCTCAACCCGGGGGTGCTGGTCCCGTGACCTCACCCGGCGCACCCCGGTCGTTCTCGTTCCTGGTCAACCCGCTCTCGGGCGGCGGCGCCGCGCCGGGCGCGGTGGTCCCGGTCGCCCGCGTGCTGCGCGACGCCGGTGCCACGGTCGAGGTGACCTACTCACCCGGTCCGCTGGCCACCCTCGACCTGGTCCGCGAGGCGGTCGCCCGGGACGACGTGGTGGTCGCCGTCGGTGGCGACGGCATGGTCTCCTCGGTCGCCGGCGAGGTCGCCCGGCTCGGCGGCACGCTCGGGATCGTGCCGGCCGGCCGCGGCAACGACTTCGCGCGCATGGTCGGCCTGCCCGCTGACCCCACCGACGTGGCCACGGTGCTGCTCTCCGCCGACGGCCTCGCCCGTCGACCTGGTCTCGGTCACCTGCGCCGACGGCAGCACCCGGGTCGTGGCCGGCTCGGTGTACGCCGGCGTCGACGCGCGCGCGGCCGAGATCGTCGACCGTTCCCACTGGCTGCCGCGCCGGTTGCAGTACCCGTACGCCGCGGTCCGCGCGCTGGCCTCCTTCACCCCGGCGTCGTACTCCCTGACCGTCGACGGCGTCACCGGCACGGTCCGCGTCGCGACGGTGGTGATCGCCAACTCGGCGTTCTACGGCTCCGGGATGCGGATCGCGCCCGACGCCTCGGTCTCCGACGGCCTGCTCGACGTGGTCGTCATCGGTGCCGCCGGCCGGCTGGACCTGATCCGCTCGCTGCCCAAGGTGTACGACGGCGCGCACATCGACCTGCCGGAGGTGGCCGGTGCTCCGCGGCGCCTCGGTGACCCTCGAGCTGACCTCGGCTGCCGGCGTACCCGTGGGCGCCGACGGCGAGCCCCTGCCCGCCCTGGCCGGCGGCACGACCGGCGGGGGGACACTGCGCGCGGAGGTCCTGCCCGGCGCGCTCTCCCTCCTGCACTGACGCCGAGGGCGTCGTCCGGGCGTTCAGCCGTCCAGCGCCGCCACGACCCGGCGTACGGCGGCCAGGCTGCGCTCCACGTCGTCCTCGGTGGTGGACCAGTTGCTCACCGAGATGCGCAGGATCTTCTGCCCGCGCCAGGTGGACCCGGTCATCCAGGCCTCGCCGTCCTCGAGGAGGAGCCGCACCACGTCGTCGGTGCGCTGGTCGGTGCCGAAGGTGGCGCAGACCTGGGTGAACACGACGTCGTTCACGACGGTGGCGCCGGGGATCTCCGCGAGCCCGGCGGCGAAGGCGGCCGCGTGCGTGCACAGGCGGTCGACCAGCTCGGTGACACCGGAGCGGCCGAGCGCGCGCAGCACCGCCCACACCGGGAACGCGCGTCCCCGCCGCGAGATCTCCGGGACCTTGTCGAACGGCTCGCCCGCCTCGTCGTGGATCAGGTAGTCCCCGTGCATGCCCATCGACGCGCGCAGCGCCGCCGGGTCGCGCACGATGACCAGCCCCGAGTCGTAGGGCACGTTCAGCGTCTTGTGGGCGTCGGTGGTCCACGAGTCGGCCCGCTCCATGCCGCGGACCAGCGGCCGGTACGTCGGCGACGCGGCGGCCCACAGCCCGAAGGCCCCGTCGACGTGCACCCAGGCACCGTGCTCGTGGGCGGCGTCGACGACCTCGTCGAACGGGTCGAAGGCGCCGGAGTGCACGTTGCCGGCCTGCAGCGCCACGATCGTCGGCGTGCCGTCCTCGCCGGCCGCGAGCGCGGCGTGGAGCGCGTCGGCCCGCACCCGACCCTGGTCGTCGGCGGGAACGGCCTCCGGCGACCCCAGCCCGAGGTAGCGCAGCGCCAGGTCGACCGTGTCGTGCCGCTCGGCCCCGACCAGCACCCGCACCCGCGGTCCACCCCGCAGGCCACGCTCGGCCGACGTCCCATCCCGCGCCCCGGAGCACGGCGTCGCGCGCGGCGGCCAGGCCGGTGAAGTTCGACATGGTGGCACCGGTGACGAAGCCGACCGCGCTCCCGGCCGGGAGGCCGAGCAGGTCCAGCAGCCAGCCGGAGGCGAGGTCCTCGACCGCGGTGTGGGCCGGGGTCAGCCGGCGCAGCCCGGAGTTCTGGTCCCAGGCGCTGACCAGCCAGTCGACGGCCAGCGCGGCCGGGTGGGTGCCGCCGATGACGAAGCCGAAGAACCGGCCCGACGGGATCGCGGTGAGACCGGGGTCGCATCCCGCGGCGAGCAGGTCGACCACCTCCTCGGCGGGTGCGCCGTGCTCGGGGAGCTCCCTGCCGAGCGCGTCGGCCACCTCCTCCGCCGAGGCGCGTGGCGGGACGGGCCGGCTGTCCAGGGAGGCCAGCCAGTCCAGTGTGTGGGCGTGGGCGCGGTCGAGCGCAGGACCGGCGGCTTGGTCACGGGACTCCATCCGAGCAGTGTCCACCCGGTCCGCACCGGACCGCCATCGCCCGGATGGGCGCTCCCGCGCCGCTCGCGCCAGACGCTAGGTTGCGTGGCGTGAGCAACGCGTGGAACCTGCCGTCCGACTTCACCTTCGGCGCCAGCACGGCGGCGTACCAGATCGAGGGCGCGGTCACCGAGGGCGGCCGCGGCACCAGCATCTGGGACACCTTCTGTGCCGAGCCCGGTCGCATCGTCGACGGCTCGAGCGGTGCGGAGGCCTGCGACCACTACCACCGCTACGCCGAGGACGTCGCGCTGCTCAAGGGCCTCGGCGTGCAGGGGTACCGCTTCTCGATCGCCTGGCCGCGCATCCAGCCCGAGGGCAGCGGGCGGGTGAACGCCGAGGGGCTCGCGTTCTACGACCGGCTGCTCGACGAGCTGCTCGCCGCGGGCATCGAGCCGATGGCGACGCTCTACCACTGGGACCTGCCGCAGCCGCTCCAGGACGACCAGGGCGGCTGGCTCAACCGGGCGACCGCCGAGCGCTTCGGGGAGTACGCCGCCCTGTGCGGGATGCGCTTCGGGGACCGGGTCAAGCGCTGGGTCCCGGTCAACGAGCCCAACGTCGCCGGCCTGCTCGGCTACGCCCTGGGCCGGATGGCGCCGGGCGAGACCCTCATGTTCGACGCGCTGCCGGCGGTCCACCACCTCCTGCTCGGCCACGGCCGAGCCGTCCAGGCGCTGCGTGCGGCCGGCGCGACCGAGGTCGGGACGGCCACCAACCACAGCCCGATGTGGCCGGCCAGCGAGAGCGCCGAGGACGTCGCCGCGGCGGACATCGCCGACACCCTGTGGAACCGGCTCTTCGCCGACCCGGTCCTGCTCGGCAGCTATCCCGAGGGTTTCGCCGAGGCGATGCCCGGCCCGGTGACGGAGGACCTCGCGGCGATCGGCGCACCCCTCGACTTCTACGGGCTGAACTACTACAACCCGATGCTGGTCGCGGCCCCGCCGGAGGGCGACCCGATGCCGTTCGAGTACCGCGACGTCCAGGGCTACCCGATGACCGACTTCAACTGGCCGGTCGTCCCCGACGGGCTGCGCGACTGCCTGGTCACGCTGAAGGAGCGCTACCCCGGACTGCCGCCGGTGCTGATCACCGAGTCCGGCTGCTCCTACGGCATGGGACCGGACGCCGACGGCGTGGTCGACGACCAGCCCCGGATCGACTACCTCGACGCGCACCTGAAGGCCGTCGGCGACGCGATCGCCGAGGGGGTCGACGTCCGCGGCTACTACACGTGGTCGCTCATCGACAACTTCGAGTGGGCCGAGGGGTACACCCAGCGCTTCGGCCTGGTGCACGTCGACTACGCGACGCAGCGGCGTACGCCGAAGCGGTCCTACGGGTGGTACCGCGACATGGTCGCCGCCGTCCGCGGCACTGCCTGGGTCCGCTGAGGTCCTCGCGATCCCACCTTGCCAGCGTCCCGCGACAGGAGGAACGTGAGGAGCCGGGGCGGCGCCACCGGGACCGCTCCGGGAGGGGAGCACCGTGTACGCACGCAGCACCACGATCGTCGCCGACCCGTCCACGGTGGACCAGAGTGTCGCCTTCGTCCGCGAGAGCGTCTGGCCGGCCTTGCGCGAGATGGAGGACTGCCTCGGCATCTCGATGCTCGTCGACCGGGAGGCGGGCCGCTGCATCGCCACGACGTCGTGGCGGTCCGAGGAGGCTCTCCGCGCCAGTGCGGGGACGATCCTGCCGCTGCGGGAGCGTGCGGTGGAGCTGGTGGGCGCCGGCCCGCCGACCGTCGAGGAATGGGAGATCGCCTCGATGCGTCGCGTCCACCACGTCGGGCCGACCGCGTGCGTGCGCGTAGCCCGGTCGAGGGTGGTCCCGGCCAAGGTCGGCCAGGCGATCGACTTCTACAAGTCCACGCTGCTGCCCGGCATCGAGCGCCTGGACGGCTTCGCCAGTGCGAGCCTCCTCGTCGACCGCGCCTCCGGCCGGGGCGTCACGTCGGTGGCCTACGACAGCCCGGCGGCGATGGAACGGAGTAGGGACCAGGCGGACTATCTCCGGGGGACGAGCAGCGCCGAGGTGGACGTGGAGTTCCTCGACGTGACCGAGTTCGAGCTCGCAGTCGCCCACCTGCACGTGCCGGAGCTGGTGTGACCGCGGCCGACCGAGGACCGCGAGCCCAGGACCGCCTAGGACGGTGAGTCGTAGCGGCGCGCCAGGTTGTCTGTCTCTGACGCGCCGGCGTGCCAGGCGGTGATCCACGGACCGGTGCCCTCCGAGCCGTCGACCACCCCGGCCTCGAGCCAGGTCAGGTCTCCGGCCAGCACCGCGGCGGCGAGCGCGCCGTCCTCGTCGTCCGCGTTGTCCCACAGCCGGGCGAACCCGTCGTCGACACGCATCCGCGCCTGCGCGCAGAACGTCTCGGCGAGCTGGAGGGCACCGCGCGCCTGCGCCGGCTCGTCGGCGGCGAGCATCAGCGCCCGCGAGCAGGTCGCGGCCATCGCGAACAGCTCGGCACCGATGTCCACGACCCGGCCGAGGAAGACCTGCTTGTACTCCAGCCGCGCCTGCCACCGGCCCATCGCGTAGAACGTCTGCCGGGCCAGCCTGCGGGACGCGCGCTCGACGTACCGCAGCTGCTTCGCGAGCGGCCCGGCCTCGCCGTACGACGTCGCCACGGTCCCCTTGCCGGCGACCAGCTGCGGCAGCCACGTCGCGTAGAAGCCGCTCGCCTTGACCGCCGCCCTCGCCTTGCTCCGCAGGTCGGCGTCGGCGGAGGCGAGGTCACCCGCCGCCGCGAGGTGTGCGTCGACGGCCTCCCGGGCGATCAGCAGGTGCATGATCTCGGTGGAACCCTCGAAGATCCGGTTGATCCTCAGGTCGCGGAGGACCTGCTCGGCGGGGACCGCCCGCTCGCCGCGCGCGGCCATCGAGTCGGCCGTCTCGTAGCCGCGACCACCCCGGACCTGCACCAGCTCGTCGGCGACGAGCCAGGCCATCTCGCTGCACCACAGCTTGGCCAGGGCGGCCTCGATCCGGATGTCCTTGGTGCCGGCGTCGGCGAGCTGCGCCGAGAGGTCGACCACGGCCTCCATCGCAAAGGTGGTCGCTGCGATGAACGAGAGCTTCTGGGCGACCGCGGCGTGCTCACCGACCGGGCGTCCCCACTGGACCCGGGCCGTCGACCACTCCCGGCCGATCTTGAGGCACCACTTGCCGGCCCCGGCGCACAGCGCCGGGATGGACAGGCGTCCGGTGTTCAAGGTGGTCAGGGCGATCTTCAGCCCCGCTCCCTCGCGGCCGAGCCGGTTCGCCGCGGGGACGTGGACCCGGTGGAAGCGGGTCACCCCGTTCTCGATCCCCTTCAGGCCCATGAACGTGTTGCGGTTCTCCACCGTGATCCCCGGGGAGTCGGCCTCGACGACGAAGGCGGTGATCCCGCCCTTCTCGCCGTCGTGCGGGGGCACCTTTGCCATCACCACCAGCAGCTCGGCGACGACACCGTTCGTCGTCCACAGCTTGACCCCGTCGAGCAGGTATCCGTCGCCGTCCTCCGCGGGCGTGGCGGTGGTGCCGAGCCGGGCGGGGTCGGAGCCGACGTCCGGCTCGGTGAGCAGGAAGGCGGAGATCGCGCCCGCGGCACACCGGGGCAGGAACTCCTGCTTCTGCTGGTCACTGCCGAACATCTTCACCGGCTCGGGCACGCCGATCGACTGGTGCGCCGAGACCAGGGCACCGATGCTGGGGTGCACCGAGCCGAGCAGCATCAGCGCCCGCGCGTAGTAGTACATCGAGAGGCCGAGCCCGCCGTACTCCCGCGGGATCTTCATCCCGAAGACACCGAGCCCGGTCATCGTGGCGACGTACTCGTCGGGGATCCGGGCGTCCCGCTCGATCCGGAGGCCGTCCATCGACCTGCAGCACTCCCCGAGCTGGGCCAGGAACGCCTCCCCGCGCGCTGTCTCCTCGACCGGCACCCGCGGGTGGGGATGGACCAGCGAGAAGTCGAACCTGCCGAGGTAGAGCTCCTTCGCGAAGCTCGGACGGGTCCACTCGGTCTGCCGGGCAGCCTCGGCGACCTCGCGGGCCTGTCGTTCGCTGACCTCGTGCCGGACGTCTGCAGTGGTCACAGGACTCTCCTCGCTGTTACCCCCCAGTGTTACTCCGAGGTAGGCCGCGGCGGAACCCCTCCGGCCGGCTGGGCCGGAACAGCGGGTGATCCGGCGGGCGCGCGGAGGGCCGGTCAGAGCGCCGCGGCCAGCCGGGTCCCCTGGGAGATCGCCCGCTTGGCGTCGAGCTCGGCGGCCACGTCGGCGCCGCCGATGAGGTGTACGCCGTCCCGGCCGGCCAGCTCGTCGTACAGCCCCGCGCACCGACTCCTGTCCCGCGCACACCACCACGTGGTCGACGTCGAGGACGCGCGCGGACGTGGTCCCGTCCTTGTCGGTCACGGTGATGTGCAGCCCGTCGTCGTCGACCCGGTCGTAGGTCACGCCCGGGATCATCTGCACCCCGGAGTCCTTGAGCACGGTGCGGTGCGCCCAGCCCGAGGTCTTGCCCAGGCCCTTGCCGACCGGCGTCGTCTTGCGCTGCAGCAGGTACACCTCGCGCACGGGCGTGCGCGGCTTCTTCTCGGTGACGCCGCCGGGGTGCACGGCCGAGTCGCCGACGCCCCAGTGCTGCATCCAGTCCTCGACCGTGTCGGCCGGGTCGTGGGTCAGGAAGTGGCTGACGTCGACGCCGATGCCGCCGGCGCCGATCACCGCGGCCCGCTTCCCGACGGTCACCGCGCCGCTGAGGACGTCGGCGTACGACACGACCTTCGGGTGGTCGGCGCCCTCGAGGTCGACCTCGCGGGGAACGACGCCGGTGGACACGACGACCTCGTCGTACGCCGTGAGGTCGGCCGCGGTGGCCTCGGTGCCGAGGCGTACGTCGACGCCGAGCACCTCGAGCCGGCGACGGTAGTAGCGCAGCGTCTCGGCGAAGTCCTCCTTGCCGGGCACCGCCATCGCGAGGCGGAACTGCCCGCCGAGCTCGGGCGCCTTCTCGAACAGCGTCACCGCGAAGCCGCGCTCGGCCGCGGACACCGCGGCGGAGAGCCCGGCCGGACCCGCGCCGACCACGGCCACGGTGCGCCGCGTCCGGGTCGGGGAGAGCACCAGCGTCGTCTCGTGGCAGGCCCGCGGGTTCACCAGGCACGACGCGGTCTTGTTGCTGAAGGTGTGGTCCAGGCAGGCCTGGTTGCAGGCGATGCAGGTGTTGATCTCGTCGGCGCGGCCCTCGGCGGCCTTGTTCACCAGCTCCGGGTCGGCCAGGAACGGCCGTGCCATCGACACCAGGTCGGCGTCGCCCCGGGCCAGGATGTCCTCGGCCATCTCGGGTGAGTTGATCCGGTTCGAGGCGCACACCGGCACCGAGACCGCCTTCTTCAGGCGCGCGGTCCACGGCACCCAGGCGCCCTGCGGCACCTGCGTGATGATCGTGGGCACCCGCGCCTCGTGCCAGCCGATGCCGGTGTTGAACATCGAGACGCCGGCCGCCTCGAGCTCCTGCGCCAGCGCCTCGACCTCCTCCCAGGTCTGGCCGCCGTCGACGAGGTCGACCAGCGAGATCCGGTAGACGATCGGGAAGTCCGGACCGACCAGGGCACGGGCCCGGCGGACGATCTCGACCGCGAACCGCCGCCGCTTCTCGGGGGTGCCGCCCCACGCGTCGGTGCGGTCGTTGGTCCGCTCGGCCAGGAACTGGTTGATCAGGTAGCCCTCGGAGCCCATCACCTCCACGGCGTCGTACCCGGCCTTGCGGGCCAGCGCGATGCTGCGGGCGAAGTCGTCGACGGTGCGGTCGACGGCCTTGGCGGACAGGCGCTTCGGCCTGAACGGGGTGATCGGCGACTTGCGGTCGGAGGCGCCGACGCTGAACGGCGTGTAGCCGTAGCGCCCGGCGTGCAGCACCTGCAGCGCGATCGCGCCGCCCTCGGCGTGGACCGCGTCGGTGATCTCGCGGTGCCGCATCGCCTGGAGCCGCGTGGACATCGCGCCGGCGAACGGCTTCAGCCAGCCGCGCCGGTTGGGGGCGTAGCCGCCGGTCACGATGAGGCCGGCACCGCCGCGGGCCCGCTCGGCGAAGTACGCCGCCAGCCGCGGCAGGTCGGTACGCCGGTCCTCGAGCCCGGTGTGCATCGAGCCCATCACCACCCGGTTGCGCAGGGTGAGGTCGCCGATCGTGATCGGCTCGAGCAGGTGCGGGAAGGTCATCGGGACTCCTCGGGTGCGGGTGCGGTCTCGTGCGCGGTGAGGTACTCGGTCAGCCAGCCGACCCAGAACTCCTCCAGCCGGATCCCGCCGCGCAGGACGAGGTACTGGTCGAGGTCCGGGCCGGTGAGCCCGGCGGGCTCGGGGTAGTCGCGGTCGCTCCAGGTGCGGTACGCCGCGAGGCGGGTCGCGTGCTCGGCGAGGTGCTGGCGTACGCCGTCCAGCACGGCCGCGCGGTCGCCGTACGACGCACCGCGCAGGCGGACGGCGAGGTCGCTGCGGGCCTGCTCGACGGGTCCGGGCTCGGCGATCCACTCGGCGAGGGCCTTCGCGCCGAGCGGGGCGACGGCGTACACCTTCTTGTCGGGCTTGCCGCTCTGGGCGACGGTCTCGACCGAGAGCCAGCCGTCGGTCTCCATGCGCGCGAGCGTCCGGTAGATCTGCTGGTGCGTGGCCCGCCAGAACAGCCCGATGGAGCGGTCGAAGCGACGCGACAGCTCGAGGCCGGAGCCGGGTCGCTCGGTGAGCGAGACCAGCAGCGCGTGCTCGAGTGCCATGAGGGTGATCCTGACCTACCTATGCAACGAGTTGCAAGAGGGTGTGGCGCACGCCTCTTGACCGATACCCCCCGGGGGTATTACTGTCGCTCGGCATGACCGTGACCTGGAAGACCGCGATGTCCGCGACGCTGCACTGCCTCACCGGCTGTGCGATCGGCGAGGTGCTCGGCATGGTGCTGGCCACCTGGTGGGGCTGGTCGACGGGGCCGAGCATCGCGCTCGCCGTCGTCCTGGCCTTCTTCTTCGGCTACCTGCTCACCTTCACCGGCGTCCGCCGCGCCGGCATGGACGTCCGCACCGCGGTGCGGACGGCGATCGCCGCCGACACGCTCTCGATCCTGGTGATGGAGCTGGTCGACAACGGGGTGATCCTCACCGTGCCCGGTGCGATGGAGGCCGGGCTGCTCGACCTGCTGTTCTGGGGCTCGCTGGCCTTCTCGCTGGCGGTCGCCTTCGTCGTCACCGTGCCGGTCAACAAGTGGGTGATGGGCCGCGGCAAGGGCCACGCCGTCGTCCACGAGATGCAGGCGGCGCACGAGATGCACACCCACTGACGCCGACCCGTCGCAAACGTGCGACAGGTCGACGCCGACCCGGCGCAAGTTTGCGACAGGTCGGCGTCTGTCGACGTTGACAGCAGGTCTGTCAGACTCGGCCGCATGACGATCGAGCTGGGCCAGGGCACCGGACCGCTGCGCGGGGTCCGGGTCGTCGAGATCGCCGGGATCGGCCCGGGACCGCACGCCTGCATGATCCTGGCCGACCTCGGTGCCGACGTGATCCGGATCGACCGCCCGGGCGGCCAGCCGCTCACCGGCGGGCCGCACGACCTGCTCAACCGGGGCCGCCCCAGCGTCGCGCTCAACCTCAAGGACCCGGCCGCGGTGGCCACCGTGCTCGAGCTGGTCGCCGGTCGCCGACGTGTTCGTCGAGGGCATGCGCCCCGGGGTCACCGAGCGGCTCGGGCTCGGCCCGGCCGAGTGCCACGCCGTCAACGAGCGCCTGGTCTACGGCCGGATGACCGGCTGGGGGCAGGACGGCCCGTTCGCGCAGGTCGCCGGCCACGACATGAACTACATCGCCGTCGCCGGCGCCCTCCACGGCCTCGGCCAGGACCCCGACCGCCCGTCGTTCCCGACCAACCTGGTCGGCGACTTCGGCGGAGGCTCGACGTACCTGGTCATCGGCATCCTCGCCGCGCTGCTCGAGGCCCGGATCAGCGGCACCGGCCAGGTCGTCGACGCCGCCATCGTCGACGGCACCGCCCACCTCAACGCGATGGCCGTCGGCTTCCTCGGCGCCGGGCTCCTCCGGGAACGGCGGGCCAGCAACCTGCTCGACGGCGGCGCGCCGTACTACGACGTCTACGCGACCAGCGACGCGAAGCACATGTCGGTCGGCGCGCTGGAGCCGCAGTTCTACGAGCAGCTCGTCGACCTGCTCGGCATCCGCGACCGGGCTCCCGACCGCAACGACCTCGCGGCGTACCCCGAGCTGCGCAAGGTCATCGCCGAGGCCTTCGCGACCCGCACCCAGGCGGAGTGGGTCGAGGTCTTCGAGGGCACCGACGCGTGCGTGGCCGGGATCATCCCGCTCACCGAGGCCTTCGGACACCCGCACCTGACCGCCCGCGGGACGTACGTCGAGCACGGCGGGGTCACCCAGCCCGCGCCGGCCCCGCGCTTCTCCCGGACCGCCGCCCACCTGGGCACGCCTCCGCCGGCCCGCGCCGGGGAGCACACCCGCGAGGCGCTGGCCGCCTGGGGCATCGACGACGTCGCGTCGCTGCTCGCGTCCGGAGCCGCGGTCCAGGCCTAGGGGAGCGACATGAGGCCGTTCCTGTTCCTGGGTACCCGCGGCGAGGACGAGGTCGCGGACGGTGAGTACGCCGCGATGCTGTCCTTCGGCGGGCTGCGCGAGGAGGAGCTGGTCCGGATCCGGCTCGAGACCGAGCCGCTGCCGGAGATCGACCTCGACGACTGGTCGGGCGTGATCATGGGCGGCGGCCCGTTCAACGTCAGCGACCCGCCCGAGAAGAAGTCCGAGGTGCAGCGCCGGGTCGAGGCGGAGCTGCGCGGCCTGGCCCAGCAACTGGTGGCAGCCGACTTCCCGGTGCTGGGCGCCTGCTACGGGATCGGCACCTTCGGCACCCTCGACGGCGGTGTCGTCGACCGGACGTACGGCGAGCCCATCGGCGCGCTGCCGATCTCGCTGACCGACGAGGGCGTGGCCGACCCCCTGCTGGGCGTCGCTGCCCGCAGGAGTTCCGGGCCTTCCTCGGCCACAAGGAGGCGGTGCAGCACGCTGCCCCGCGACGCGGTCCTGCTCGCCTCGTCCGCGACCTGCCCGGTGCACGCGTTCCGGATCGGCCGCAACGTCTACGCCACGCAGTTCCACCCGGAGCTCGACGTGGTCGAGCTGGTACGGCGGATCGAGGCCTACCAGCACCACGGCTACTTCGAGCCGCACCAGCTCGACGACGTGATCGCCACTGCCCGGACCGGCGTGGTCACCGAGCCGCCCAAGCTGCTGGCCCGGTTCGTCGAGCTCTACGCCCGCTGACGGAAGGCCGGCCCCGGAGCAACACGAGAGCCGGACCCGTGCGGGTCCGGCTCTCGCTGGGGGGAGGGGGTTACGTCTAGCCGATGATGCGGCGTACCTCGTCGACCGTCTCGGCGGCCTCGAGCTGGGCCACCTTGTCGCGGTCCACGAACACCTTGCCCAGGTTGCTGAGCAGGGCGAGGTGGTCGTCGCCCGCGCCGGCGATGCCGACGACGAACTTCACCTGGTGGCCGTTCCAGTCGATCCCGCTGGGGTAGCGCACGAACGAGATCGCGCTCCGCCGGATGGCCGACTTGGCGTCGTTGGTGCCGTGCGGGATCGCGAGCCCGTTGCCCATGTGCGTCGACACCGACCCCTCGCGCTCGTGCATGGAGGCGATGTACGACGGGTCGACGGCGCCGACGTCGACCAGCAGCTCCCCGGCCTCCGTGATCGCCTCGTTCTGGGTCGAGGCGAAGCCGCGGAGGACGACCGACTGCCGCGCGAGCAGCTCGTCCGACGCCTCGGCCTCCGGCTCCCCGACCGCTGCCCCGGCACCGTCACCGTTGGCGGCCTGCACGAGCTCGACGATCTCGTCGTAGCGCGGACTGCCCATGAAGTTGTCGACGGAGACGTGGATCGCGGACCCGGTCTTCTGCTTGGCCCGGTCGGTGAGGTCCTGGTGGGTCACGACGATGTCGTAGTCGTCGGTCAGGTTGGAGATCGCCTTGTTGACGACCTTGACGTCGCCGAAGCCGGCCTCCTGGATCTTGCGTCGCAGGACCGAGGCACCCATCGCCGAGGACCCCATGCCGGCGTCGCAGGCGAACACGATGTCGTGGATCTCGGCCACCTGGGTGCGGGCGCCGGAGCCGGCGAGCGCCGAGGAGGCCACCGACTTCTTGCCCTTCATGTCCTCCATCGCGGCCGTGGCGTTCACCAGGTCGTCGTCCTCGCTGCGGTCCATCTTCAGCAGGATCGAGCCCACGAGGAAGGAGACCAGCGCGGCGCCGAAGACACCCACGGTGATGCCGACGAAGTCGCCGCTCGGCGTCTGGGCGTAGACCGCGAAGATCGAGCCCGGAGCCGCCGGAGCCCGCAGGCCGACGTCGAAGAGGACCAGCAGGAAGACGCCGGTCATGCCGCCGGCGATGGTGGCGAGGATCATCTTCGGCTTCATCAGGACGTACGGGAAGTAGATCTCGTGGATGCCGCCGAAGAACTGGATGATCGCCGCACCGGGGGCCGAGGCCTTCGCCAGGCCGCGCCCGAAGAAGGTGTAGGCCAGCAGCAGGCCCAGACCCGGGCCGGGGTTGGCCTCGAGGAGGAACAGCACCGACTGGCCCTCCTTGGCCGCCTCCTGGATGCCGAGCGGGGTCAGTACGCCGTGGTTGATGGCGTTGTTGAGGAAGAGCACCTTGGCCGGCTCGATGAAGATCGAGGTCAGCGGGAGCAGGTTGTTGTCGACGAGGGTGTTGACCGCGTTCCCGAGCCACTCGGTGACCTTGAGCAGCACCGGCGCGAGCGTGAACATGCCGGCGATGGCCATGACCGCGGCGAGGATGCCGGCGGAGAAGTTGTTGACGAGCATCTCGAAGCCGGGACGGATCTTGTGGCTCCAGAGCGCGTCGAGCTTCTTCATGATCAGCGCGGTGAGCGGGCCCATGATCATGGCGCCGAGGAACATCGGCGCCTTGTCGTCGGGCGAGACGAAGACCGGCGAGCTGGTGGCCATGATGACGCCGATGACCGAGAACGCCGCCGACGACGCCGCCGCGGACGTCGTAGACGAGCTTGCCGCCGGTGTAGGCGATCAGGATCGGCAGCAGGTAGTAGATGGCGGGTTCGACGATCGTGGCGATCTTCTCGTTCGGCGTCCATCCGACCGGGATGAAGAACGCGGTGATCAGTCCCCAGGCGATGATCGCGCCGATGTTCGGCATGATCATGTTGGACAGGAACGTCCCGAACTTCTGGACGCGCACCCGCACCCCCGCCCGCGGCGCGGGCGACGTGGTCTGGGTGGTGGTTGTGGTGGTGGTGGCCATGCATACCTCCGATTACCCGATCGGGCTGTGAGCCCGATCACAACGATGCGCATCAGTAAACCGCACGTTCGGGCCCAATGCCAAGCATTCGGGCACGAATTTCTGCCCGTACGTGTGGCTTTCTGCCCGGATGGCGGGCTACCGTGAAGGCCCCACCTCGTCACCTGACCTGAGGAGAGCTCATGAAGGCCCTGCGTTTCTACGCCCCCGAGGACGTGCGCCTGGAGGACGTGCCGGAGCCGGAGTGCGGCCCGGACGAGATCAAGCTGCGGGTGAGGAACTGCTCGACCTGCGGCACCGACGTCAAGATCTTCTACAACGGCCACCAGAACCTCACCCCGCCGCGGATCACCGGCCACGAGATCGCCGGCGAGGTGGTCGAGGTCGGTGCCGACGTCCAGGCGACGTACGGCGGCGACTGGAAGGTGGGCGACCGCGCCCAGGTCATCGCGGCGGTGCCGTGCGGGGACTGCTACGAGTGCAACAAGGGCTGGATGGCGGTCTGCCAGAACCAGACCTCGGTCGGCTACCAGTACGACGGCGGCTTCGCGGAGTACATGATCGTGCCGAAGCAGGTGCTCAAGGTCGACGGCCTCAACCGGATCCCCGACAACGTGGGGTACGACGAGGCCTCCGCGGCCGAGCCGTTCGCCTGCGCGATCAACGCCCAGGAGCTGCTGGGCATCGAGGAGGGCGACACCGTCGTCGTGTTCGGTGCCGGCCCGATCGGCTGCATGCACATCCGCATCGCCCGCGGCGTCCACAAGGTCGGCCCGGTCTACCTCGTCGACGTCAACGCCGAGCGGCTGAAGATGTCCGCCGACGCCGTCCAGCCGGACGAGACGATCAACGGCGCCGAGGTCGACGTCGTCGAGAGGGTCATGGAGCTGACCGGCGGCCGGGGTGCCGACGTGGTCATCACCGCGACCGCGGCGAACGTCACCCAGGAGCAGGCGATCTCGATGGCCGCGCGCAACGGCCGGATCTCGTTCTTCGGCGGGCTGCCCAAGACCGACCCGTTCATCAAGTGCGACTCCAACCTCGTCCACTACCGCCAGCTGCACATCCACGGCGCCAACGGCTCGGCCCCCGAGCACAACAAGCGGGCGCTGGAGTACATCTCCACCGGTCAGGTGCCGGTCAAGGACCTGATCACCGAGCACATCCCCCTCGACCGGGTCCTCGACGCGTTCCAGATCGTCAAGAACGGCGAGGCGATCAAGGTCACCGTGGAGCCCTGACCGGTCACGGGATCAACGGGGAGCGACGTGGTGTACGCCGAGGAGCGCCAGCAGGCGATCGCCGAGCTCGTGCTGACGCGCGGGCGGCTCTCGGTGCTCGACCTGGCGGCGACGTACGGCGTGACGACCGAGACCGTGCGCCGTGACCTCTCGGTCCTCGAGCGGGCCGGGGTGCTGCGCCGGGTGCACGGCGGCGCCGTCCCGGTCACGACGATCACCGCGCTGGAGCGGGCGATCGGCGAGCGGGACCGGGCGCAGACCGCGGAGAAGGACCGGATCGCCGCGGCCGCCGCCGAGCACCTGCCTCCCGCGGGCGGCTCGGTGGTGATCGATGCCGGCACCACGACCGCCCGCCTCTGCGGGCACGTGGCCCGGGGGAACCTGACCGTGATGACCCACTCCGTCACCGTGGCCGCCCGACTGGCCGGCATGCCGCAGGTCGAGCTGCACCTGCTGCCGGGGCAGGTCCGTCCGGCCACCCAGGCCGCGGTCGGCGAGGCGACGGTGGCCGCGCTGGGCCAGCTCCGGGTCGACGTGGCGTTCCTGGGCACCAACGGGATCTCGCTCGGCCACGGCCTCTCGACGCCCGACCACGGCGAGGCCGCCTGCAAGCGGGCGATCGTCGCGGCCGGGCAGAAGACCGTCGTGCTCGCCGACGCCACCAAGCTCGGGATGGAGAGCACGGTGCGCTTCGCCGAGCTCGCCGACGTCGACGTGCTCGTCACCGACCGGGCGTGCACCGGTCCGGCTCTGCGCGGCCCTGCGCGAGCGCGGGGTCGAGGTGGTCCGCGCCTGACCGCTGGTTGGGCCCGGCCCGCGGCGTACCGTCGTGACATGCCGCAGGCGTACGTCGGGGTCTCCGGCTGGCGCTACCCGCGCTGGCGGGGTGACTTCTACCCGCCCGGGCTGGCCCAGCGCCGCGAGCTGGAGTACGTCGCCTCGCGGATGACCTCGGTCGAGATCAACGGCTCGTTCTACTCCCTGCAGCGGCCGTCGACGTACCAGCGCTGCGCGGAGGAGACGCCGCCCGGCTTCGTCCTCGCGGTCAAGGGCGGCCGCTTCATCACGCACATGAAGCGCCTCGCCGGGGTCGAGACCGCGCTGGCCAACTTCTTCGCCTCCGGCGTGCTCGCGCTCGGCGACAAGCTCGGGCCGGTGCTGTGGCAGCTGCCGCCGGACCTGGCCTTCGACGAGGAGCGGGTCGCGTCGTTCCTGGCACTGCTGCCGCGCACGACCGGCGAGGCCGCGAGCCTGGCCAGCGCGTCACGACGACAAGGTGCCCGAGGACCGTGCCTGGACGACGGCCACGATCGACCGGCCGGTCCGGCACGCGGTCGAGGCGCGGCACGCGTCCTTCGACGACGACCGCGCCGCCGCGCTGCTGGCCGGGCACGGGGTCGCGATCGTGCTCGCGGACAGCCCCGGCACCTGGCCCCGGATCGACCGGCGGACCGCCGACTTCGTCTACTGCCGGCTGCACGGCCACACCGAGCTCTACGCCAGCGGCTACTCCCCGGCGTCGCTGGACCGCTGGGCCGCGGACGTCCGGCGCTGGGAGTCCGAGGGCAACGACGTCCACGTCTACTTCGACAACGACGGGCGGGGACGGGCGCCGTACGACGCGGTGGGGCTGCTCGAACGGCTGCGATGACGTCCGTGGGCGCCCGTCGCGTGTCAGTCTGCGACAGGTCGGCGGACGGCGAGGGCGATCGTCGCCTCGAGCACGAAGCGGGGGTCCTCCAGCCGGTCGCCGTACACGTCGCGCAGCTGGCCCACCCGGTAGCGCACCGTCTGCGGGTGCACGAACAACGCCTCCGCGATCTCCTCGCGGCGGCCGTGGTGCAGCAGCCAGGCGCGCAGCGTCTCGGTGAGCTTCTCGACGGCGGCGGGGCGCAGGTCGGCCAGCGGGGCGAGCACCGCGTCGCGCAGGTCGTCCAGCGCGTGGGGGTCGGCGGTGATCACGATCTCGGCGAGGTGCCGCTCGGAGTCGACGGTGCCGGGCAGGCCCAGGCGCTGGCACTGCAGGGCCCGCTCGTAGGACCGCGACACCTCCAGCCACGGCACCGTCGGGCCGACCACGGCGTCGCGGTCCCGCAGGACACGCAGCAGCCGGGTGCGGGCGGTCGCCGAGGCGGTGCCGGCGACGAGCAGCAGGCCGACGCCCTCGACCGCGCCGGGGACGTCCTCGGTCGGCGCCAGGGTGCGTTCGTCGACGGCGGAGATGGTCTGCCGCAGCTGCGCCTCCGGCAGGAGTACGGCGGTCAGCGCGGGCGGCGGCTCCCAGCCGGCCCGCTCGGCGGAGGCGACCACGGCGTCGGCCGGCTGGCCGGTGAGCAGGGCCCGGGAGAGCCGCTCGAGGTTGCGGCTGCGGACCCGGCCGGTGCGCTCGAGCTCGTCGGTGTGCCCGGCGGCACTGGCCGCGGACAGCTCGTCGATGTAGGCGAAGACCAGCTCGGCGAAGGCCGACAGCTCCTCGGCCTCCATCCCCTGGTCGACGACGATGCGCGACATGTCGCGCCACGAGACCCGGGCGCCGATCCGGTACGCCGCGAGCAGCGCCTCCATCGACCGGCCGCTGCGGGCCTCGCCGCGGCCGAGCTGGTAGGCGCCCTCGAGCGCCGGCGCCATCGGCGTACCCCGGTCGGCGCGGGTGGCGAGGTTGAGGAACGCCCCGAGCGCGAGCTGCACCGCGCTGCGGATGGTCTCGCCCATCGCCCCGCTCAGCGCGTCGGCGTAGCTGGGCACCTCGTCGATGATCGCGGCCACCGTGCGCTCGGCGACGTGCCCGAGCTCGGCGCGCATCGCCTCGGCGGTGGCCGGGGAGAGCTCCAGCGGTCGCGGCGTGTTCCGGGTGGTCCGCCGGGCCATGACGCCTCCTCATTGTTCGGAGCGAACAAGAATCATGTCCCGATTCACGTCGTCTTGTCATGACTTTATCCGACTCGGACGGCACGATGGGTACATGGCCACTCTTGACGTTCCCCGCAGCGCCCTGCGGGACCGCCTGGTCCGGGTCGCGGAGGCGGCGACCACGCCCCTCGTGCCCGCGGACTTCCTCGACCTCTTCGCACCGCTGCGCGCCGGCGCGGACCTCCGCGGCCGGATCGTGTCGGTCCACCCCGAGACCCGCGACGCCGCCACCATCGTGATCCGTCCGGGTGCGGACTGGCGCGGCCACGTGCCGGGCCAGTACGTCCGCATCGGCATCGACGTCGACGGCGTCCGCCAGTGGCGCGCCTACTCCCTGACCCACGGCCCGCGCACCGACGGGCTGATCTCGATCACCGTCAAGGCCGTCCCCGACGGCAAGGTCAGCAACCACCTCGTGCACGACGCGCGGCCGGGCACCCTGGTCCACCTCGAGCAGGCGACCGGTGACTTCGTGCTGTCCACCGACCCGGGCAAGCTGCTCTTCGTCACCGCCGGCTCCGGCGTCACCCCGGTGATCGGCATGCTGCGCAACCTCTTCCCGGTCGCCGACAGCGGCGTCGTCCGGCTCCCGCGCAGCCGCGACCTCGACATCGTCGTGGTCCACGTGGCGCCCACCGAGCCCGACTCGATCTTCCTGCGCAACCTCCGCGAGCTCGACGCGTCCGGCGCGGTCCGCCTCGTCGCGCGGTACGACGACGTGCACGGCGTGCTCGACGTCAACGACCTCGAGACGCTGGTCCCCGACCTGGTCGAGCGGACGACGTACGCCTGCGGGCCGGCCGGCCTGCTCGACGCGATCGAGGCCCACCACGACGCGGCCGGGATCACCCTGTTCACCGAGCAGTTCCGCACCAGCGTCCGGGTCGCCGGCGAGGGCGGCACCGTCAACTTCCTGAAGAACGGCGCCACGGTCGAGGCCGACGGCGCGACCCCGATCCTCGACGCCGCCGAGGACGCCGGCGTCCTGATGCCGAGCGGGTGCCGCATGGGCATCTGCTACGGCTGCGTGCTCCCGCTGAAGGAGGGCGCCGTGCGCGACCTCCGCAACGGCGAGCTGACCACGGCCTCGACCCTCGAGTCGGGCGCCGGGGGCGTCCTCGTCCAGACCTGCATCAACGCGGCCGCCGGGCCGTGCGACTTCGACCACTGACCCCGGAGCCCTGGTTTCGAGACAGGCGCAGAGCGCCTTCCTCAACCAACGGGCACGATCCGAAGGAGAACACCATGACCGTCATCCAGAAGAAGCCCACCAACCCGATCGCCCACCTCACCCGTGAGGACATCGAGCAGATCGGCACGGAGCTCGACGCGATCCGCCAGGAGGTCATCGACTCCCGCGGTGCCGACGACGCGGCGTACATCCGCAAGGTCATCAAGACCCAGCGCACCATCGAGCTCGGCAGCCGCACCGTGCTGCTGTTCAGCATCTTCCCGCCGGCGTGGCTGGTCGGCACCGCCGGCCTGAGCGTCGCCAAGATCCTCGAGAACATGGAGATCGGCCACAACATCCTCCACGGCCAGTGGGACTGGATGCGCGACCCGAAGATCCACTCGACCACCTGGGAGTGGGACAGCGCCACCCCGGCCGAGCAGTGGAAGCACTCGCACAACGAGCTGCACCACACCTACACGAACGTGATCGGCAAGGACAACGACCTCGGCTACGGCATCATGCGCGTCGACGAGGACCAGCCGTGGCACCCCTTCCACCTCGGCCAGCCGCTGTGGAACTTCGTCAACATGCTGTTCTTCGAGTACGGCATCGCGGCGTACGACCTCGAGCTCGGCGCCACCATCAAGAAGAAGCAGACCAAGGACCCCGACTTCCAGCGCCGCCTCAAGCAGGTGCTCGGCAAGATCAAGAAGCAGGCCACCAAGGACTACCTGGTGCACCCCGCGCTCTCGATCCCGACCGGCTCGTTCCTCAGCACCCTGGCCGCGAACTTCACCGCCAACGTGGTCCGCAACGTGTGGAGCCACTCCATCATCATCTGCGGCCACTTCCCCGAGGGTGTCGAGACCTTCGAGAGGCGCTCCATCGACGGCGAGACCCGCGGTGACTGGTACGTCCGCCAGATGCTCGGCTCGGCGAACATCTCCGGCTCCAAGGCCATGCACATCATGTCCGGCAACCTGAGCCACCAGATCGAGCACCACATCTTCCCGGACCTGCCCTCGAACCGGTACGCCGAGATCGCGCCGAAGGTGAAGGACCTCTTCGACCGCTACGGGCTGAACTACCACTCGGCGTCGATGCCGAAGCAGGTCGCGAGCGCGTGGCACAAGGTGATCCGCCTGTCGCTGCCCAACGGCTGGCTCTCGGAGACCAAGCCGAGCAACGCGCCCCAGCAGCTGGCCAAGCTCTACAAGATGACGACCGGCGGGCCGCGCGTCCGCCGGGCCCTGCAGCGCGCCGCCTGAGCCACCGACCTGTCGCAAACTTGCGACAGGTCGGCGTCCACCTGTCGCAAACTTGCGACAGGTCGGCGCTCAGCCGAGCACCTGCACCATCCGCCAGGTCCCGCTGGTGACCCGGAAGCCGAGCTCGGCGTTGATCCGCCGGATGCCGGTGTTGTGCTCCTCGTTGTTGGTGAGCGCCGCGGTCGCCCCGGCCGCCTGCGCCTCCACCGCCGCGTGCTGCTTGACCAGCGCCGCCAGCCCGCGTCCGCGGTACGCCGGGTCGACGCCGGAGTAGGCCACGTAGAAGGTGCCCTCGGCCAGCACGCCCCAGGTCAGTGCCGCCGGCACCCCGTCCACCCGGGCGACGACGAGCACCGACCGGGCCGGGGGCGTGGGGTGCCGCATGTGGTCCAGCCGCAGGGCGAGGCCGGCCTGCGCCTCCGGGTTGGTCTGGCTGGCCGCGAGCATCGCCTCGACCGCGTCGAGGTCCGCGAAGTCCTGGTCGGCGTTGCTCTCGACGCTCACGCCGGGCCCCGGCTCCGGGGCGACCAGGTCGCCGAGCGGGAGCCGGGAGTTGATCGAGTGCTCCTCGACCGTGAAGCCCCAGTGCCGGGCGATCTCGCCCGCGCGCGGCTCGTCGTCGAAGACCCGCGTGCGCACCGTCGTCGTGCCCTCCGGCAGCAGGTCCCACAGTGCCCGCCGTAGCGCGCTGCCCACGCCGCCCCCCTCGTGCGCCGCGGCCACGTGCAGCAGGAAGACGGCCGCACCGGGCGGGTTCCAGGACGGGCGGGCCACCGCGCCCCAGCCGAGCAGGGCGCCGCCGTCGTCGAGGGCCGCGCGTACGGCGAGCCCGGGGAACTCGTGGGGCTCCTCGAAGGGGTGCACCACCTCACCGCGGGTGGCGTGCGGGGAGCGGGCCAGCGCCAGGGTGACCAGGTCCTCGTGGAGACCGGGACGGGCCGCGACGATCCGCATGCCCCCAGCCTCGCGCCGCGAGGCCGGTCAGCGCACCGGAATTGCCGGTTCGTTGACAGTCGCCAGCTCCTGGTATGCAATATATCGCCATGCCGATCCCCGACGACGCGCCCACCGTTGCCCGCTCCCTGCTGCGTGACGACGTCTTCGGCCGGCTGCGCGACGCGATCGTCGACGGCACGTTCGCCCCGGGTGAGCAGCTCAGGGACCTCGAGCTGGCGGCCTGGCTGGGCGTCAGCCGCACCCCCGTGCGCGAGGCGCTGCTGCGGCTGGCCGACGCGGGGCTGGTCGTGGCCCGGCCCGGGAGGTCGACCACGGTCAGCTCCCTGGACCTGCGCGCGGTCCGCGACGCCCGCGACGTGGTCGCGGCGATGCACGAGGTCGCCGTACGCTCCGCGGTCACCCGCCTCACCGCCGGCGACCTGGCGGCGATGCGCGCGGCCAACGAGCGCTTCGCGGACGCGCTGCGCCGCGGCGACGTGGAGGCCGCGATCCGGGCCGACGACGAGCTGCACGAGGTCCCGGTCGCGGCGGCCGCGAACGCGGCCATCGACGCGGTCCTCGGCCAGTTCACACCGGTCCTGCGCCGGGCCGAGCGGCTGCGGTTCTCCACGCTGACCGGCCGGGGCTCGGTGGCCCGGCACGACGAGCTGATCCGGCTCTGCGAGGAGGGCGACGAGGCCGCGGCCGCCGCGGTCGCCTTCGACACCTGGCACTCGCTGGACACCACCGACACCGACGACCCCGACACCACGGACTGAACCGATCCCCGGGAGGGACCATGCCCATCTCCGACTTCGAGCGCTACCCGCTGACCTTCGGGCCGAGCCCGGTGCACCGGCTCGACCGGCTCACCGCCCACCTCGGCGGGGCGACGGTCTGGGCCAAGCGCGAGGACTGCAACGCCGGGCTCGCCTACGGCGGCAACAAGACCCGCAAGCTCGAGTACCTCGTGCCGGACGCGCTCGCCCAGGGCGCCGACACCCTCGGTCAGCATCGGCGGCGACCAGTCCAACCACACCCGCCAGGTCGCGGCCGTCGCGGCGAAGCTCGGGCTGAAGGCCGTGCTGGTGCAGGAGAACTGGGTGGACTGGCCGGACTGCGTCAACGACCGGGTCGGCAACATCCTGCTGCAGCCGGATCATGGGCGCCGAGGTGCGGCTCGACCCGGCCGGGTTCGGCATCGGCTTCAAGGACTCGTGGAGCCAGGCGATCGAGGACGTGAAGGCGCGCGGCGGCACGCCGTACGCCATCCCGGCCGGCGCCTCCGACCACCCGCTCGGCGGCCTCGGCTTCGCGAACTGGGCCGACGAGGTCGCGCAGCAGGAGGCGCGAGCTCGGCGTCTTCTTCGACACGATCGTGGTCTGCTCGGTCACCGGCTCGACCCAGGCCGGGATGATCGCCGGCTTCGCCGGGCAGGACCGGCCGCGCCGGGTCATCGGCATCGACGCCTCCGCCAAGCTGGAGGAGACCCGCGACCAGGTGGCCCGCATCGCCCGGCGTACGGCGGAGCTGATCGGCCTCGGCCGCGACCTCCGTGACGACGAGATCGAGGTCCTGGAAGGCTGGGCCGGCGACCTCTACGGCATCCCCGTGGAGTCGACCCTGGAGGCCATCCGCCTCACGGGGCAGCTGGAGGGCATGATCATCGACCCCGTCTACGAGGGGAAGTCGATGGCCGGCCTGATCGACCTGGTCGGCAACGGCCACATCCCGAAGGAGTCCCACGTGCTCTACGCGCACCTCGGCGGCCAGCCGGCCCTCAACGCCTACAGCGGCCTGTTCACCCACACCCGGCCGGCCCGATGAGCCACGGCGTGGACACCGGCGACACGAAGGTCCTCGACGAGATCGCCCAGCGGGTGCTCTGGCTGTCGACGCGGATCGTCGACGCCGCCAACCGGGAGCGCGAGACCGGCGACGGGGTCAAGGTCGGCGGCCACCAGGCCTCCAGCGCGTCGCTGGTCACCGCGATGACGGCGCTCTACTTCGCACACCTCGACGCCCCCGACCGGGTCAGCGTCAAGCCGCACGCCTCACCGGTGTTCCACGCCATCCAGTACCTCCTCGGCAACCTCGACCGGGACTACCTCACCCGGCTGCGCGAGTTCGGCGGCCTGCAGTCCTACCCCTCGCCGCACCAAGGACCCCGACCGGGTCGACTTCTCGACCGGCTCGGTGGGCCTCGGCCCGGCCGCACCGCTCTTCGCCGCGGCCGCCCGGAGGTACGTCGACGCGCACTTCGGGTCGCGGCCCGCCTCCCGCTTCGTGGCGCTGCTCGGTGACGCGGAGCTCGACGAGGGCAACATCTGGGAGGCCCTCGCCGACGACGCCACCCGCGGGCTGGGCAACGTCATGTGGATCGTCGACTTCAACCGGCAGTCCCTGGACCGGGTCGTCCCCGGCATCCGGATCCAGCAGTGGCGCACGCAGTTCGAGGCCGCCGGCTGGCACGTCGTCGAGGTGAAGTACGGCCCGCTGCTCCGTTCGGCGTACGCCGAGTGCCCCGACCTCGAGCGCTGGATCGACGACATGCCCAACGAGCGCTACCAGTCGCTGTTCGGCCTGCCGCCGGCCGAGCTGCGCGCGCGGTTCCTCGACGGCGCGCCGGAGACGGTCGCGGGCTACCTCGAGCCGATGGCCGACGACACGGTCGCGGCGCTGGTCACCGACCTCGGCGGCCACGACGTCGGCGGCGCTGCTCGACGCCTATCGCCCAGTGCGACGCCGAGACCGACCCGCCCGAGCGTGGTGTTCGCCTACACGGTCAAGGGCTGGGGCCTGCCGATCGCGGGCAACCCCCGCAACCACTCCGCCCTGCTCACCGGCGAGCAGATCGACGACCTGCGGCGGCGTACCGGCCTCACCGTCGACGACGAGTGGGACCGGATCGACCCCACCACGCCCGCGGGCCAGTGGACGCACCTGCGCGCCGCCCACCTCGAGCGCCCCGCGCCGACCGGCCGGGCCGGCTTCGCGGTGCCGACCAGCACCGACTTCCGCAGCGGCAAGCCGATCTCGACCCAGGAGGCCTTCGGGCGGATCCTGGTCGGGCTCTCGCGCGACGCCGAGGTCGGCCGGCACCTGGTCACCACCGCGCCCGACGTCGCCACCTCGACCAACCTGGCCGGCTTCATCAACCGGGTCGGCGTCTTCGCGCCGGTCGACCGTCCGCGCTGGAGCGAGGACCCGATGGTGAAGTGGCACGAGGGTCCGTCCGGCCAGCACATCGAGCTCGGCATCTCGGAGATGAACCTCTTCCTGCTGCTCGGCCAGCTCGGGCTGTCCTGGGACCTCTCCGACCAGGTGCTGCTGCCGGTCGGCACGCTCTACGACCCGTTCGTGCTGCGCGGGCTCGACGCGTTCCTCTACTCCGTCTACTCCGGCGCCCGCTTCGTCGTGGCCGGCACCCCGTCCGGCGTCACGCTCGCGCCCGAGGGCGGTGCGCACCAGTCCACGATGACCGCCTCGGTCGGCCTCGAGCTGCCGAACACCACGCTGTTCGAGCCGGCGTACGGCGTGGCCCTCGACTGGCAGCTGTGCGCGGCGCTGGGCCACATCGCCGACCCCGGCCGGGCCGACGCGGTCGGCCACGTGGAGGACGGCTCCTACTACTTCCGGCTCAGCACCCGGCCGCTGGACCAGGCACCGTTCGAGGCGGCCCGGGCCAGGATCGGCGACGCGACGCTGCGGCGCCAGGTGCTCGTCCGGCGCCTACCGCCTCGTCGACGCCGGCCCCGGCGACGGACCGTCGGTGCAGATCGCCGCGTCGGGTGCCACCGTGCCCGAGGCGCTGGCCGCGGCCGCCGAGCTCGAGGACGAGGGCATCCGCGGCGCACGTCGTCGACGTGACCTCGCTCGACCGGTTGTACGCCGCGTGGCAGCGGACCCTGCGCCAGGGCATCCGGACCGCGACCACCCCGTCGATCGCGGGTGCGCTGCGCCAGGCGTTCGACCGCAGCGCCCCGGTGGTGACCGTGCACGACGCGTCCTCGCACGCGATGGCGTGGCTGGGCTCGGCCCTCGGCGTCCCGGCGGTCTCGCTCGGCGTGGACACCTTCGGCCAGTCCGGGACCGTTGCCGACCTCTACCGCGAGCACGACCTCGACTCCGGCTCGATCGTCAACGCGGCCCTGGCGGCGCTGGCGCTGCGCTGAACCGTTGAACGGCGTTCAGTAGAGTCGGCCGGCGTGAGCGAGCACCTCGACGTCCTCGTCCTGGGGGCGGGCCTCTCCGGGATCGGCGCCGCCGCGCGCCTCACCCAGGAGCACCCGCAGCGGACGTACGCCGTGCTCGAGTCGCGCGCCGCCAGCGGCGGCACCTGGGACCTGTTCCGCTACCCCGGGGTGCGCTCGGACTCCGACATGTTCACCCTCGGCTACCGGTGGCGGCCGTGGACCGGCACCACCGCGCTGGCCGACGGCCCCTCGATCCTCGACTACGTGCGCGAGACCGCCCGCGAGTACGGCGTCGACCGGCACATCCGCTACCACCACCGGGTCGTCGCGGCGGCCTGGGACTCCGACGCCGCCCGCTGGACGCGTCACCGCCGAGACGCCCGACGGCCCGGTCGAGCTGACCTGCTCGTTCCTGTGGTGCTGCACCGGCTACTACGACTACGACGCGGGCTACCTGCCCGAGCTGCCCGGGATCGAGGACTACGCCGGCGACCGTCGTGCACCCGCAGCACTGGCCCGAGGACCTCGACCACGCCGGCAAGCGGGTCGTGGTGATCGGCTCCGGCGCGACCGCGGTCACCCTGGTCCCCGCGATGGCGGAGACCGCAGCGCACGTCACGATGCTGCAGCGCTCCCCGACGTACGTCGTGTCCCTGCCGCGGGAGGACAAGGTCGCCGGCCTGCTCGGGCGGGTGCTGCCGGAGCACGCGGCGTACACCGCGATCCGCTGGAAGAACATCCTGACCGCGACGGCGTTCTACCAGCTGAGCCGGCGGCGACCCGACTTCACCCGACGGCTGATCCGCAAGGCCACCGTGGCCGCGGTGCCGGCCCTCGACGTGGACACCCACTTCCGGCCCCGCTACGACCCGTGGGACCAGCGCGTGTGCTTCGTCCCCGACGGGGACCTGTTCCGGGCGCTGCGCCACGGCGACGCCGAGGTGGTCACCGACACCATCGAGACGTTCACCCCGACCGGGATCCGGCTCGCCTCCGGGCGCGAGCTCGAGGCGGACGTCGTGGTGACCGCGACCGGCCTCAACCTCAAGCCGTTCGGCGGGATCCGGCTGGACGTCGACGGTGACGAGGTGAAGGTCGCGCAGACGATGGCCTACCGCGCGCTGATGCTCAGCGGGGTGCCCAACTTCGCCTTCACCATCGGCTACACGAACGCGTCCTGGACGCTCAAGGCCGACCTGGTCGCGGACTACGTCTGCCGGCTGCTCGCCCACCTCGACGAGCACGGGCTGCGGGAGGTGGTGCCGGTGCGCGACGGAGGCCTCGACGAGGTGCCGCTGATGGACTTCTCGGCCGGCTACGTCCTGCGCAGCCTCGACCAGCTGCCGGTGCAGGGCGCGCGCGCCCCGTGGCGGCTGCGGCAGAACTACCTCCACGACGTGCGCACGATCCGCAAGGGCGCCATCGACGACGGGGTGCTCGCCTTCCGCTGACAGATCCGTCGGCCCGACCGTGGTCCACCCGGACCTGACGGTGCGACAGTCCTTGTATGGCTGCCTGTGATCTCACAGACGCCGACCTCCTCCGCTTGATGGCCGGTAGGGACGAGGGTGCGCTCCGCGAGCTCTACGACCGCCACGCCCTGTGGATCTCGGCCCGGCTGGCCCGGCGCTGCGCCGACCCGGACGCCGTCTCCGACGTGCTCCAGGACACCTTCGTCGCCGCCTGGAACGGCGCCTCGCGCTTCCGCGGAGACGGCGAGGTCGGAGCCTGGCTGTGGGGCATCGCCATCCGCCGGCTGATCAGCCGGCTCCGCAAGCGGACGGGCTTCCGGCTCGGGCCGGCCCTGCTCGAGCACGACGGCGAGGACATCTCTGCCGAGGAGCGCGTGCTGCTGCGCCTCGAGAACGTCGACGTCGGCGGCGCGCTCGCGCGGATCTCGCCGGAGCTGAGGGTCGTCCTGCAGCTGACCGTCCTGGACGGCCTGACCACCCGGGAGGCCGCCGTCCTGCTCGGGATTCCCCGCGGCACGGTGAAGTCCCGGCTCCAGCGCGCCCGGGCGACGATGAGGGAGGAGCTGGCATGAGCACCCAGAGCACATCCGGATGGCACCTCGACGAGGCCACCTTGCGGGCGTACGTCGACGGCCACCCGTTGACCGTCGTGGGTGCCTCGGTCGAGGCCCATCTCGTCGACTGCCCGGACTGCCGGGACCTGCTGGGCGGACTGATGTCGCACCGGGTCGTCGACCGCGCCTGGACCGGGATCCGGGCCCGCGTGGAGGCGCCGCACCGCAGCATCGCCGAGCGCCTGGTGCGCTGGTGCGGCGTCTCGGCCGCGTCCGCCCGGTTGCTGGTCGCGGTGCCGGCATTCCGCGGCGCCTGGCTGCTCGGCATGTTCGTGGTCTCGCTGTTCGCCGGTGCGGCCGCGCTCTACGCCGGCGAGTACGGCCTGACCCTGTTCCTCGTCGTGGCGCCGCTGGCCCCGGTCGCCGGGGTCGCCGCGTCCTTCGGCGGCGACGCCGACCCCTGCCACGAGCTGGTGACGGTGACCCCGCACTCCGCCGTACGCCTGCTGCTGCTGCGCACCGCCGGCGTCCTGGCCACCTCGCTCCCGATCACCGTGCTCGCCGGGCTGCTGCTGCCCGGACCCGCCTGGCTGGGTGTGGCCTGGCTGACCCCCGCGGCCGCCGGTGTCGCGCTCACCCTGCTGCTCACCCCCGTCCTCGGGTCCACACCCGTCGCCGCGACCCTCGGCGCCTGCTGGTCGGTCGGCGTGGTCGGCGCCAGCCGCGTGGGTGACCCCGTCGAGGTCGTCGAGCCCGCCATGCAGCTGTTCTTCGTCGCCCTGACCTGCGTGGCCGTCGCGGCGCTCGTCCTCCGTCATCCGACCTTCGAACACCTGGGAAGGCAGTCATGAACACCGTCACCCTCACCGGCGTGGGCAAGTCCTACGGCCGCACCGACGCCCTTGCCGACGTCGACCTCACGCTGACCCCGGGCATCACCGGGCTGCTCGGCCCCAACGGCGCCGGCAAGACCACGATGCTGCGCATCCTCGCCACCGCGCTGGCCGCCGATGCCGGCACGGTCCGGATCCTCGGCGAGGACCCCACGGCGCCCGACGGCCGGGTCGCCGTACGCCGCCGGCTCGGCTACGTGCCGCAGGAGACCGGGTTCCCCCGCGGGTTCACGGCGTTCGCGTTCGTGGACTACATCGCGATCCTCAAGGAGTGGTCGGAGCCGGTGGCCCGGGACACGGAGGTACGCCGGGTGGTCGACCTGGTCGGCCTGACCGACGTGGCCACCAAGCGGGTCGGCTCGCTCTCGGGCGGCCAGCGGCGCCGGGTGGTGCTCGCCCAGGCGCTGCTGGGGCGGCCCGACCTGCTGGTCCTCGACGAGCCGACCGCCGGGCTCGACCCGGCGCAGCGCGGCCGGCTGCGCGACGTGCTCGGCCGCGCGGGGGAGTCGGCCACCGTGCTCATCTCCACCCACCAGACCGAGGACGTGGCCGCACTGTGCGAGCGGGTGGTCGTGCTGGACGGGGGCCGGATCCTCTTCGACGGGGCGGTCTCGGACCTGGTCGCCCAGGCCGCAGGCCGGGTCTGGATGGCGGCCGAGCGCGACCCGGCAGCGCAGTACTCCTGGCGCACCGGCTCGGGACGGGTCCGCAACGTCGGCGACCCGCCGCCGGCGGCGGAGGTCATCGAGCCGGCGCTCGAGGACGCCTACCTGTTGCTGGTCGGCGACCAGGCGCAGGACTCCGGGCTGGAGGCCGTGTCATGAGCGCCGGAGGCCGGAACGACGGCCGTCTCCTGACCGCGACCAGCGTGCCCGCGACGCCGCCCGTGCCGCCGGCCGAGGACTGGCCCACCGTGCGTGCGCTGGCCCGGACGGAGGCCCGGCGCTACGCCCGGCACCCGCTGTTCCTGCTGCCCTGCCTCGTCCTGCTGGTGATGATGGTCGTCGACCTGGCACAGCACAACGGGGGCGGGACCGACCCGATGGTCGCCACGATGGTGACCGCCTTCCTGCTCGGGGTGTTCGGCTTCGTCGTCGCCCACCGGCTCACCACGTCCATGCTGCGCTCGCGCGAGCTGGCCGGGACGGTGCCGGTGGGCCGGCAGCAGCGCACCCTCGCGCTGTGCCTCGCCTGCCTCGTGCCCGCCGCGGCGGGAACCGTGACCGCCGTCTTCATGGTCGTCACCGGCGCGCTCTGGCCGCCGGACGGCGACCCGTCGAGCCTGCCGGTCGCCTGGTTCGGCGACTACCCGGCCCTGGACGTGCTGGCCGTCCTGCTGGCGATGGGGCCCCTGGCCACCCTGGGCGGGCCGCTGCTCGGGGTGGCGGTGGCCCGCTGGGCGCCGTTCCGGGGCTCGGCGCTGCTCGGCGTGGTGGTCCTGGTCGTGTGGACCGCGTTCCCGGCCAGCGATGCCCGCGGTGGGCCGGGGCGCATGGCCGCGGCCTGGCCGGTGCTGATCGACGAGAAGGTGGGCGCCCACGAGAAGATCATCAGCACGATCATCGTGCCGAGCATCGAGCCGATCTGGGCACTCGGGCTGGGTCCTCTGCCTCTGCGGCCTCGCCGCGGTGGCCGCCCTGCTCCGGGACCCCGAGCACCGCCGCGCCCTGCTCGCGACCGGAGCCGGGCTCGCCGTCGGTGCCGTCGCCTGCTTCGTGCTGGCCGTGGCATGACCGCGTGGCCGCCCCGGGCGTACGCCGCCACGGTGGCGGCCGCGGTGGCCCTCGTCCTGGTTGCCTCGCTCGTGCAGCCGGACAGCGGGGTCTCACCGCTGGTCGTCCGGATCGCGGAGCTGGTGCTGGCCGGAGCGGCGGCGTACCTCCTCGACGACGCGGCGGTCGTGCTCACGACCGTCACGCCGGTGGGGCTCTGGCGCCGGCGGCTGCCGCGACTGGTGTGGGGGGTCGTGGGGCTGGCCGGCGCCTGGGCGGCGGTGTTCCTGCTGCTGCGCTGGCAGGAGTCCCAGCCCCCGGTGGGCTGGGCGACCGGTGAGCTCGTGGTCCTCTGCCTCGTGGCGCTGGCGACGTCCGCGCTCCTTGCCGGGCGCGGCGAGGCCGAGCCGGGCAACGTCGTGGGGCCCGTCGTGGTGCTGGTCGGGATCACCACGGTCTTCGCCGAGCAGGTGCTGCGTACGACGATCTTCGTCCCCTGGGACGGCTCGGGCGGCACCGGCGTCCGCGTGGCGTGGGTGGCCGCGGGCGTGCTGGCGCTGCTCGTGGTCGTCGGGGCATCGCGCGACCCGGCGGGGCGGGGAGGACGCCGTGTGCGCGAGGTCACCGCGTCGCGAATCCACGATTCCGGGTCGGCATGACTAGAATGGTGTGCATCAGCCCGCCCAGTCTTGCCTCGGGCTGTCGGCGCCCCTCGTGGTCTGCGCCCCTCACCCTCGGGTGAGGCACATGCTTTCTTCTCCCGCCGCCGGCGGGAACGGCTTGGTGAGACACACCAACGGATAGCGATTTCACTCTTGTCTTCCTCTTTCGCCGATCTCGGCGTGCCCCAGAACCTCGTCCGCGTCCTCCGGGACCAGGGCATCGACACTCCCACCCCCATCCAGGCCGCGACGCTGCCGGACTCGCTGGCCGGACGCGACGTGCTCGGCCGCGGCCGCACCGGCTCCGGCAAGACCTACGCGTTCCTGCTGCCGCTGGTCGCGCGCCTCGACCTCACCCGTCGTACGCCGCGGGCGACCGCACCCCGCGCGCTGATCCTGGCCCCGACCCGTGAGCTCGTCGGCCAGATCGACGCCGCGCTGGCACCGCTGGCCAAGGCCGCCGGCCTCACCACCCAGACCGTCTTCGGCGGTGTCGGCCAGAACCCGCAGGTCCGCGGCCTGCGCAACGGCGTCGACATCGTGCTGGCCTGCCCCGGCCGGCTCGAGGACCTCATCCAGCAGGGCCACTGCTCGCTGCGCGACGTCGAGGTCACCGTCCTCGACGAGGCCGACCACATGGCCGACCTCGGCTTCCTCCCGTCGGTACGCCGCCTGCTCGACCAGACGCCGAAGGACGGGCAGCGGATGCTGTTCTCCGCGACGCTGGACAAGGCGATCGACGTCCTGGTCAAGCGCTTCCTGACCCAGCCGAAGACCCACGAGGCCGACTCGGCGCAGTCGCCGGTCTCCACGATGTCCCACCACGTGCTGCACCTCGACCGCTCGCACCGCATCCCGGTCCTGGTCGACCTCGCCAGCGCGCCCGGCCGGACGGTGGTCTTCACCCGGACCAAGCACGGCGCCAAGGCACTGGCCCGCCAGCTCAACAAGAACGGAATCCCGTCGGTCGACCTGCACGGCAACCTCAGCCAGGGCGCGCGCACCCGCAACATGGAGGCGTTCCACTCCGGCAAGGCCACCACGCTGGTCGCCACCGACATCGCGGCCCGCGGCATCCACGTCGACGACGTGGCGCTGGTCGTCCACGCCGACCCGCCGGTCGAGCACAAGGCGTACCTGCACCGCTCGGGTCGTACGGCGCGCGCCGGCGCCGAGGGCACCGTCGTCACGCTGATGACCGACGAGCAGGTCCGCGACGTCCGGGCGCTGACCCGCGCGGCCGGCATCAAGCCGACCACCACCCGCATCAACGGCACCGACCACCCGGTCCTCGTCCAGCTCGCCCCCGGCGAGCGGTCGCTGCCCGGCGGCCTGGTCGCCGAGGCCCCGGCCCCGCAGGGTGCGCCGCGCTCCGGCGGCTCGGCTGGCGGCGGACGCAACCGCCGCCGTGGTGGCGGCTCCGGCCAGGGCGGGTCGGGCAGTCCCGGCCGGCCGGGCGGGCCAGTCGCGCTCCGGCCAGTCCCGGTCCGGGAGCCAGGGCCGCTCGGGTGGCCAGGGCACCGGCTCCGGCCAGGGCGGTCGGCCCGCCGGCAAGCCCGCGAACCGCAGCGGGGGCAACCGCCGCGGCGGGGCCTCCTCCGGCGGCGGGTCGCACAGCGCGGCGTCGTTGCAGCGGTCGTCGCTGACCACGTCGTACCTCTTCCCACAGCACCGCGTCCCTCCGGGGCGCGGTGCTGTGGCGTCTCCGGAAGGCCACAGGCTTGATCGCCGTGGCAGTGGGTACGCACGCCGGACACCCCAGGACGAAGGAGTCACGATGAGCATCGGAGACAAGGCGAAGAACAAGGTCGAGGAAGTGGCCGGCAAGGGCAAGGAGTCCACCGGCAAGGCCACCGGCAACCGCGACCTCGAGGCCGAGGGCAAGGCGGACCAGACCGAGGCCCACACCAAGCAGGCCGGCGAGAAGGTCAAGGACGCCGGGCGCGAGCTCAAGGACGGCCTCACCAGCTGACCTGGGCACCCGACCGGGCGCGGTCCCTCTCCGGAGGGGCCGCGCCCTCGTCGTGTCCGCCGCCCGGGCCCGGGTGTGGAGCCGTGTGATGGACTGGGGCGCGACGCCGACCGACGAGCGAAGGAGCCCGATGCGCGCCTGGCTGCATCGCACCCTCGTCGAGATGGTGCCGCGTGACCACCGGCAGAGCGCCCGTGACCTGCGGCGCCGCCAGGTCGTCACGTCGGTGGTCGCGGTCATCGGCGCGGTGGTGCTCGCGTTCTCGCTGAGCATCGAGCCCGGCAGCCCGCTGTTCTACCCCGCCACCCTCGGGCTCGCTGCCGTGTGGACCGTCGGCGCCTTCGCCTCCGGCCCCCTGCACCTCGGCCGGATCATGTCGCCGGCCGGACCGCGCCGCCCCGTCGTCGCACCGATCCTGCTCGGCCTCGCCCTGGCCGGGGTCTTCGTCGTCGGCGCGCTCGTCGTACGCCGGGTCCCGTTCCTCGAGGAGCAGGTCTCGACGATCCTCGAGCACGCCGACCAGGGGCACGACCGTCCTGCTGGTCCTGATCACCGCGGTCAACGGTGTCGCCGAGGAGCTCTTCTTCCGGGGGGCGGCGTACGCCGCGACACACCCGCTACCCGGTGCAGGTCACGACGGTCGCCTACACCGCGGTCACGCTGGCCACCGGCAACCTCATGCTCGCGTTCGCGGCGCTGCTGCTCGGTGCGGTGGTCGGCCTCCAGCGGCGAGCGTCCGGCGGGATCCTGGCGCCGATCCTCACCCACGTCACGTGGTCGTTGACGATGCTGCTGGCCCTGCCGGCGCTCTTCTGACCCGCGGGTCAGACCTCCCGGCCGTCCTCCTCGAGCGCACGGCGTACCGCTTCCTGGTAGGTCAGCGGCTCGCCCGGCACGATCTCGCGGATGCTCTGGTCCCTGACCAGCACCTCGGTGCCCATCGAGTCGATGAGGTTACGGCTGGTGGTCACGTCGACGTCGGTGACGAAGGCGAGCCAGTACGACGACAGCCGCGGCGTCAGCACCGGGACCCGCACGATCGGCACCCGCTTGCCCGAGGACATGAGCGAGGCGATCTGGAGCATCTCGAGGTAGGTCATCTGGTCGGGGCCGCCGATCTCGAAGGTCCGGCCGTACGCCCGCTCGTCGCCGACCACGCCGGCGAGGTAGCGGATCACGTCGTCCAGCGCGATCGGCTGGGTGCGCGTGGAGACCCACTTCGGCACCACCATCGCCGGGAGGTTCTTCACCAGCTGGCGGGTGAGCTCCCAGGAGATGCCGCCGTTGCCGACCACGATCGCGGCGCGCAGCACCGTGGTGGGTACACCGGCCTCGCGCGAGCAGCCCCTCGACCTCGCGACGCGAGCGCAGGTGCGGCGAGAGCTCCTGGCCCTCGTCGCCGAGGCCGCCCATGTAGACGATCTGGCGTACGCCGGCGGCGGCGGCCGCCTTGCCGAAGGCCCGGGCGGCCTCCGCGTCCTGCTTCTCGAAGTCGGGGGAGTCCAGGGAGTGCACGAGGTAGACCGCCACGTCCACGCCGTCGAGCGCGCCGGTCAGGCTGGCCGGGTCGGACACGTCGCCGCCCACGGCCTCGCCCGGCCCGTCGTACTCCTGCGGGCGGCGGGTCATCGCCCGCACCGTGTGGCCGTCCTCGAGAAGCGCGGGCACCAGGCGCCGGCCGATGAAACCGGTGGCGCCGGTGACCAGCACGGTCATCGCGTCGGGGGTCGACATGCGGCCACAGTAGTCGGGACGTCGTGAGCGCGCCGTCGTCGCGTGCCGGTTTGGCCCCGCAGCGCTCTCGGCGTACCATTGATTGAAACTTCAACCACAAGGGAACCCGTCATGCCGATCGCCGCCGTCCGGCTCAACCACGCCGTCCTGTTCGTCGCGGACCTCGAGCGCGCGGTCGACTTCTACACCCGTGCCTTCGGGATGGAGGTCGCCGCCCGCGAGCCCCGCGCCTCGGCGGCGTTCCTGCGACTTCCGCTCGGGCAGAACCACCACGACCTCGGCCTGTTCGGGGTCGGCGCGCAGGCGGAGCCGCGCCGGCGCGGGAGCATCGGGCTCTACCACCTGGCCTGGCAGGTCGACACGATCGAGCAGCTGGAGGAGGCCCGGCTGACGCTGGTGAACCTCGACGCCTACACCGGCGAGTCCAGCCACGGCGCCACCAAGAGCGTGTACGGCGCCGACCCCGACGGCAACGAGTTCGAGATCATGTGGATGCTCCCGCGGGAGGAGTGGGGCGCCTACGAGAACGCCGCTCCTGTCGACGCCCTCGACCTGCCCGGCGAGGTGCGGCGGTGGAGCGGGGTCCGCACCGCCGGCCGGATCGTGGCGGAGGCCCGGTGAGCGGGACTTCCCGGAGCCCGTGGTCGCCCGGCGCGGCGCCGAGGACCCGGACGCTCCGCTGGTCGTGCTCCTGCACGGCCGCGGCTCCTCCGAGCGCGACATCATCGGCCTCGCCGACCACCTGCCGCCCGGCCCGGCGTACGCCGCCGTGCGGGCGCCGATCGCCGAGGGCGGTGGCTACGCCTGGTTCGCCAACCGGGGCATCGGACGGCCGGTCGCCGAGTCGCTCGCCGCGACCCTGGCGTGGTTCCGGCGCTGGCTGGACCGGTCGCGCCGAGGGACGTCCGGTGCTGCTGGTCGGCTTCAGCGGAGGTGCGGCGTTCGCCGGCGGGCTGGTGCTCGACGACCCGGCGCGCTTCCCGGGTGCGGCCGTCCTCTACGGCACCCTGCCGTTCGACGCCGGCGTCCCGGTGGGGCCGGCCAGGCTGGCCGGGGTGTCGGTGCTGGTGCAGCAGGGCGAGGACGACCACGTGATCCCGCGGGAGCTGCTGGACCGGACCTGGGACTACGTCCGGGGCGAGTCCGGCGCCGACGCCGTCGCGGCGGAGGTATCCGGGCGGGCACGGCCTGACCGCGCCGGCACTGGCCGACCTGGCGGCCTGGCTCGGCGACCGGCCTCCTGTGGGTCAGGTCACAGCACCCCGGCGTTGACCACGCTGACAGTAACGGTGTCACAATCGGAGTAGGGTCGCGGTGCGGCCTCGTCGCCCACCCGACTCCACTCCGACAGGGACGGTCATGGCAGAAGCATTCGTGTACGACCACATCCGCACGCCACGCGGCAAGGGCAAGAAGAACGGCTCGCTGCACGAGGTGAAGCCCGTCGACCTGGTCGTCGGGCTGCTCGACGAGATCCAGGAGCGCAACCCCTCGCTGGACCCGCACCGCATCGACGACGTCGTGCTCGGCGTCGTCTCCCCGCTGGGCGACCAGGGCGGTGACATCGCCAAGACCGCGGCCCTCAAGGCCGGGCTCCCCGACACCGTGGCCGGCGTCCAGCTCAACCGCTTCTGCGCCTCGGGCCTCGAGGCCGTCAACCAGGCCGCGGGCCGGGTCCGCAGCGGCTTCGAGGACCTGATCCTCGCCGGCGGCGTCGAGTCGATGAGCCGGGTGCCGATGGGCTCCGACGGCGGTGCCTGGGCGATGGACCCGGCGACCGCCTTCGACACCTCCTTCGTCCCGCAGGGCATCGGCGCCGACCTCATCGCCACCCTCGGCGGCTGGACCCGCGACGACGTCGACGCGTACGCCGCCGAGTCCAACGCCCGGGCCGCGAAGGCCTGGGCCAACGGGTACTTCGCCCACTCCGTCGTCCCGGTCCGCGACCTCAACGGGCTGACCGTGCTCGACCACGACGAGCTCATCCGCCCCGGCACCACGGTCGAGTCGCTGGCCGGCCTCCGGCCGAGCTTCGCCCAGATGGGCGCCGACGCCGGCTTCGACGACGTCGCGCTGGAGAAGTACCACTGGGTGGAGCGGATCGACCACGTCCACCACGCCGGCAACTCCTCGGGCATCGTCGACGGCGCCGCGCTGATGGCGATCGGCACCGAGCAGGTCGGCACCGACCTCGGGCTGACCCCGCGGGCCCGGATCATCGCCGCCGCGGTCTCCGGCTCCGACCCCACGATCATGCTCACCGGCCCGGCCCCGGCCGCCCGCAAGGCGCTGGCCAAGGCCGGCCTCGAGGTCGACGACATCGACCTCTTCGAGATCAACGAGGCGTTCGCCGCCGTCGCCATGCGGTTCATGCGCGACCTCGACATCAGCCCGGAGATCACCAACGTCAACGGCGGCGCGATCGCGATGGGCCACCCGCTCGGCGCCACCGGCGCGATGATCCTCGGCACGCTCATCGACGAGCTCGAGCGCCGCGACCAGAAGCGCGGCCTGGCCACGCTGTGCGTCGGCGGCGGCATGGGCATCGCCACCATCGTCGAGCTCGTCTGAATCGGAGACAGGACTTCCATGAGCACCACCACCCAGACCGCCGTGCGCTACGACCGCGACGCCGACGGCATCGTCACGCTGACCCTCGACGACCCGACCGCCAGCGCCAACACCATGAACGACCTCTACCGCGACGGCATGGCCGCGGCCGTCGACCGGCTGTACGCCGAGCAGGAGGACGTCACCGGTGTCGTCATCGCCAGCGCCAAGAAGACCTTCTTCGCCGGCGGCAACCTGCGGCTGATGACCCAGGCCGGACCCGACGACGCGGCCGACGTCTTCGCGGGCGTCGGAGAGCATCAAGTCGGCGCTGCGCCGGCTCGAGCTGTTCCCGCGCCCGGTCGTCGCCGCGATCAACGGCGCCGCGCTCGGCGGCGGCTTCGAGATCTGCCTGGCCGCCAACCACCGCATCGCGCTGGACGACCCGAAGGTGCTGCTCGGCCTGCCCGAGTCCACGCTCGGCCTGCTTCCCGGCGGGGGCGGCGTCACCCGCGTCACCCGGATGCTCGGCATCCAGTCCGCGCTGATGGACGTGCTGCTGCCCGGCACCCGCTTCAAGCCCGGCCAGGCGCTCGAGAAGGGCCTGGTCGACGAGCTGGTGGCCACTCCCGAGGAGCTGCTGCCGGCCGCGAAGGCGTGGCTGCTCGCGCACCGCGACGACGCCGACGCCGCCCAGAACCCCTGGGACCGCGCGGGCTGGAAGATGCCCGGCGGCACCCCGAGCAACCCCAGGCTGGCGGCGTTCCTGCCCGCCTTCCCGGCCCTGCTGCGCAAGCAGACCAAGGGCGCGGTCTACCCCGCGCCGCGGGCGATCATGTCCGCCGCCGTCGAGGGTGCGCAGACCGACTTCGAGACCGCCACGCGGATCGAGTCGCGCTACCTGACCCACCTGATCGTCAACCAGCAGTCGAAGAACATGATCCAGGCGTTCTTCTTCGACCTGCAGGCGATCAACGCCGGATCGCTGCGTCCCGAGGGCGTGCCGACGTACCGCGCCACCAAGGTCGGCGTACTCGGTGCCGGGATGATGGGCGCCGGCATCGCCTACTCCTGCGCCCGCGCCGGCATGGAGGTCGTGCTCAAGGACGTCGAGCAGGCCAGCGCCGAGAAGGGCAAGGCCTACAGCGAGAAGCTGCTCGACAAGGCGATCGCGCGCGGCCGCTCGACCGAGGAGAAGAAGGCCGAGCTGCTCGGCCGGATCACCCCGACCGCCGACCCGGCCGACCTCGCCGGCTGCGACCTCGTCATCGAGGCGGTCTTCGAGGACCCGTCGCTGAAGACCAAGGTGTTCGCCGAGATCGCGGAGTACGTCGCCCCCGACGCGCTGCTGTGCTCCAACACCTCGACGCTGCCGATCACCGAGCTGGCCGAGGGCATCGACCGCCCGGCCGACTTCATCGGGCTGCACTTCTTCTCGCCGGTCGACAAGATGCCGCTGGTCGAGATCATCCGCGGCCGCGAGACCTCCGACGAGGCGCTGGCCAAGGCCTACGACGTGGTGCTGCAGATCCGCAAGACCCCGATCGTGGTCAACGACAGCCGCGGCTTCTACACCTCGCGGGTGATCGGCACGATGGTCAACGAGGGCCTGGCGATGCTGGCCGAGGGCGTGCACCCGGTCTCGCTGGAGCGGGCGGCCACGCAGGACGGCTACCCGGTCGGCACCCTCCAGCTCTCCGACGAGCTCAACATGGAGCTGATGAAGAAGATCCGGGTCGCCACCGAGGCGGCCGCGGAGCGCGACGGCACCACGCTGCCCGAGCACCCGGCCAGCAGCGGTCATCGACACGATGATCGGGCTCGGCCGCTCCTCGCGGCTCAAGGGCGCGGGCTTCTACGAGTACGACGAGTCCGGCAAGCGCCAGGGTCTGTGGCCCGGGCTGGCCGAGCACTTCCCGGTGGCCGAGCAGCAGGTGCCGTTCCGCGACGTGAAGGACCGGCTGCTGTTCGTCGAGGCGCTGGAGACCGCGAAGTGCTTCGAGGAGGGCGTGATCACCTCCGCCGCGGCCGCGAACATCGGCTCGATCATGGGTATCGGCTTCCCGGCCAACACCGGTGGCGCCGCCCAGTTCATGACCGGCTACCAGGCCAGCCGACCCGGAGACGGGTCGCCCGGTCGGCGAGATCGGGCTCGGTGCGTTCCTGGCCCGGGCCGACGAGCTGGCCGAGGTGTACGGCGAGCGGTTCCGGCCGACGCCGTACCTCCGCGACCTCGCGGCGAAGGGCGACACCTTCCCCGCCTGACGCCCACCTGTCGCAGACTGACACCCGCATCCGCCGACCTGTCGCAAACTTGCGACAGGTCGGCGGATCTCGTGTGCGAGTTTGCGACGGGTCGGCGGTCAGTCGCGTCAGTTTGCGACGGGTCGGGGATTTCGCCGCGAGTTTGCGACAGGTCGGCGAGAATGGGAAGCGTGACTTCCCCCCTGCCCCCCGCCGTGGTCGTGCGCGACCTGCGCGTCCGCTTCGGCGTCGTCGAGGCGGTGAACGGCGTCGACCTCGAGGCCCACGCCGGCCAGGCGACCGCCCTGCTCGGCCGCAACGGCGCCGGCAAGTCGACCACGATGCGGGTGCTGGCCGGCGTCGTACCTCCGACCTCCGGCACCGTCCTGGTGGCCGGGCACGACGTACGCGCGGACCCGCTCGCGGTCAAGCGGCAGGTGGGCTACTGCCCCGATGTCGGGGGACTGGTGCCCCGGGCGACCCCGTGGGAGCACCTGCAGCTGGCCGCGCGGCTGCGCCGGCTCGAGGACTGGGAGGACCGGGCCCGGCTGATGCTCGAGCGGTTCGAGCTCGGCGGCGTCGCCCACCGGGTCACCTCCGGCTTCTCCCACGGCATGGGCCGGCGGATGTCGGTGCTGCTGGCGGCCTTCCACCACCCCGACGTGCTCCTCCTCGACGAGCCGTTCGACGGCGTCGACCCGCTCGGGGTCGAGGCGACCATGGAGGTCATCTCCGACGCCCGGGCCCGTGGCGCCTGCGTGCTGGTCTCCACCCACCTGCGCGAGCTGGCGATCGAGGTCTGCGGTGCCGCGCTGGTGCTCCGCGCCGGCGCCCCGGTCGCGACGCTCGCCGCCGCCGAGCTGGCCGGGGAGGCGGGTGCCGGTGCCTACCGCGCCCTCCTCGACTGAGGTGAACGCCTGGTCCGGCCACGTCGCCGACCTGCGCAGCCTGCTCGACTTCCGGCTGGCCAGCGCCCGCCGCAAGGGCAGCCGCCGCCTGCGGATCGCCGCGCTGGTCCTGCTCGGCATCACGCTGGCCGCCGGGCTGCTGCCCGCCTTCCTCGACGGGGCCGGTGCCCCCGACGGCCAGGCCCGTGACGTCCTCGACCTGCTCGCCGTCGGGTTCGCCGCATTCCTCGCGCTGACCGTCCTCTCCTCGGTCGCCTCGGGCGGCGGGCGCGAGCTGATCGCCAAGGACCAGGCCGTCGGCTACCCGATCAGCCCGGTCACCGACCACCTCGGTGCCCTGGTCATGGCGCCCCTCAACATCGCCTGGCTGGTCCAGGGCTGGGTGCTGCTCGGCGCCACGGCGTACGCCGTCGGGCCGGCCGGCCTCTGGCTGGCCCAGCCGGTGGTGCTGGCCTGGTTGCTCGTCGCGACCGCCGCCGGCCAGGTCGTCGGCTGGACGATGGAGGCGCTGCGGCGACGCCCGCACGGCACCCTGATGTTCCGCGCGGTGAGCCTCGGGGCGGTCGCGGTGTTCGCCGCCCTGGTGGTCACGGACCGCCTCACGACCGTCCTCGACCACCTGCCCACGGACCGACTCGTGGACACCATCGGACGCGTCGGCGACGGACCGACAGTCGCGTGGCTGGTCACCGTCGTCGGCCTGCTGGCGGCGTTCCTCGCGCTGGTCCTGCTCGGGGTCGTGCCCGCCACGGCCGCGGGCCGCCGGCTGCCGCGCGACGAGGCCCGGCTGGAGGGCGGGACGTACCCCGCCCGCCCCCACCCGACGTCCGACCTCGCCGCGCTGGTGCGGATGGACATGGGCTCCGTGCTCCGCTCGGTGCCGTTGCGCCGTGGCCTGCTCACGCTCGCCCTGCTGCCCGGTGGCATCGCGCTCGCCGGCGACCTGACCTGGACGATGATCGTGCTGATGCCCGGCCTGGTCGCCTCCGGCTCCACCCTGCTGTTCGGGGTCAACGCCTGGTGCCTCGACGGCCGCGGCGGCCTGTGGCGCGAGAGCCTGCCGGTCGCACCGCGCCTGGTCTTCTGGTCCCGCGCCCTCGTCCTGACCGGACTGCTGCTGCTCGCCTCCGTGGTGACGCTGGCGCTGGCCGCGCTGCGGGCCGGTACGCCGAGCGCCGCCGAGCTCGCCGCCGTCCTCGGCACGTGGGTGGTGGTGACCGGCCAGGTCGTCTCGGCGTCGATGCGCTGGTCCATGGCCAACCCGTTCCCCGTCGACCTGCGCAGCGCCCGGGCCACCCCGGCGCCCCCCGGCGTGATGGTCGGCTACTCCGCCCGGCTGGCGCTGGGCACGACGCTGGTCGGCATGCTGTTCTCCGGCCTGACGGTGTTCCCGTGGGTGGCCAGCGTGGTCGTCGCGCTGCCGTTCGTGCTGGTGTCGGTCACCCGGATCCGGCGGGCGCGCGCGTCGTGGGAGGACCCGGCCGCCCGCTCGCGCGTGGTGGTCACGGTCGCGGCCTGACTCACCGTCCGTCGCGGCCAGCATCTCGTTGCAGGAGCGCAGACCGAGCCGGAACTCCTCCAGCCCCGCCGCCGGCTTCCCGGTGTAGTACCCCACCATCGAGGCCCGCCAGTCGTCCTGGTCGAGCAGCTTGAGGCAGTCGGCGTACTCGTCGAGCTCCTCGGCCGAGGCGTCCGGATGGTTCCGCCCCTGGTCGAGCGCCAGCGCGTCGAGGTCGGCGCAGTCCAGGCGCGAGGCGGCCAGGCCCTCGGCGACCTCCCGGGAGACCGGCAGCTCTCCGGACACGAGCCGGCGTACCGCCTGACGACGCGCCTCCAGGTCCTCGTCGAGCAGGCCGGCGTCGACCAGCGCGTCGGTGCCGACCTCGCCCACCCACTTCTCCGCGATGCAGCCGGCCGCGTCCCGGTCGGCCTCCCCGGCACCCGGCGCGACCAGCAGCGCGGACAGGTTGTCGGCCGCGGTCTGCTCGTCGTCGTCGAGCCCGCACCCGGCGGTCAGCAGCGCCACCAGGAGTACGGCGAGGGCGGGGCGCGACGGCATGGCGTCACCGTAGCCCGACCGCTTCCCCGGACTCCCGTCCCCGGCTCGCCGACCGCCGACTAGGTTGAGGGTCATGGACTTCGCACCCAGTCCCCGAGCCGCCGATCTCACCGTCCGCGTCGCCGACTTCCTGCGCGAGGAGATCGAGCCGGTGGAGGCGGACTACCACCGCGACCTGGCCGAGCTCCGGCGTACCGGCGACCCGTGGACCCCGCTGCCGGTGCTCCGCGAGCTGCAGGAGAAGGCGCGGGCGCGCGGGCTGTGGAACCTCTTCCTGCCGAAGGAGCACGCCGGGGAGTACGCCGCCCGGTTCGGCACCGACGGCGGGGAGGGCCTGACGCAACGTCGACTACGCGCCGATCGCCGAGCTGACCGGCCGCAGCGCCATCGCGCCCCTGGTCTTCAACTGCAACGCCCCGGACACCGGCAACATGGAGGTGCTGCTGCGCTACGGCAGCGACGCCCAGCGCGCGGAGTGGCTCGAGCCGCTGCTCGACGGCCGGATCCGCAGCGCCTTCGGCATGACCGAGCCGGGGGTGGCCTCCTCCGACGCCACCACCATGGAGGCGACCGCGATCGTCGACGGCGACGAGGTCGTGGTCAACGGCCGCAAGTGGTGGACCACCGGCATCGGGCACAGCGACTGCAAGGTCGTCGATCTTCATGGGGCTGACCGATCCCGACGCGGACCGCCACCACCGGCACACGATGGTGCTCGTGCCGCTGGACGCCCCCGGGGTGAAGGTGGAGCGGATGCTCGCGACGATGGGCGTGTACGACGAGCCGCTCGGCCACGGCGAGGTGTCGTTCACCGACGTCCGGGTGCCGGTCGGCAACATCATCAGCGGACCGGGGGAGGCCTTCGCGATCGCGCAGGGCCGGCTCGGACCCGGCCGGGTGCACCACTGCATGCGGCTGATCGGCCTGGCCGAGGCCGCGCTCGAGGCGGCCTGCCGGCGCGGGCTCGAGCGGACCGCGTTCGGCAAGCCGCTGGTCAACCTCGGCGGCAACCGGGAGAAGATCGCCGACGCCCGGATCGCCATCGACGCCACCCGGCTGCTGGTGCTCGACGCCGCCTGGAAGCTCGACCAGGGCGGCCCGCTCAACGCGCTCTCCGAGGTCAGCCAGATCAAGGTGGCCGCGCCGAACATGGCCCAGCAGGTCATCGACTTCGCCATGCAGATCCACGGCGGCGCCGGCCTCTCCGACGACTTCATGCTCGCCGCCGCATGGACCAGCGCCCGCGCCCTGCGGGTGGCCGACGGGCCGGACGAGGTGCACCGGGGCATGGTCGCCCGCCTCGAGCTCGGCAAGTACACGTGAGCACCACGGGCAGCCGCGTCCTCGTCACCGGCGCCGCCTCCGGGCTCGGCGCGGCCCTGGCCCGCGCCTTCACCGACCGCGGCGACCGGGTGCTGGCCACCGACCGCGACGAGGCGGGCCTGGCCGGCTTCGAGCACCGGCTCCGGCTCGACATCACCTCCGACGACGACTGGGCCGCGGCCCGTTCGTGGGTCGAGGAGCAGTGGGGTGGTCTGGACATCCTGGTGAACAACGCCGGCGTGGCCGGCGGCGGCCGCCTCGACGTCGCGACGATGGACGAGTGGTCCTGGATCACCGAGATCAACCTCTTCGGCGTGGTCCGCGGCACCCGCACGTTCGTGCCCGGGTTCAAGGCCCAGCGCTCGGGCCAGATCGTCAACATCGCCTCGCTCGCCGGGCTGGTCCACCCGGCCGGAATGGCGTCGTACAACGCGGTCAAGGCGGCCGTGGTGGCCTTCACCGAGACCGCCGGGCCACGAGCTCGCGGAGTACGGCGTGCACTGCGCGGTCGTCTGCCCGTCGTACTTCCGGACCAACCTGCTGGCCGGGATGCAGGGCGCGGACGAGCGGGTCGGCGCGGTCATCGGCCGGCTCGTCGAGCACGCCCCGCACTCCGCCGACGACATCGCGGCCGCCGTCCTGGCCGGCCTCGACCGTGGTGAGGAACTGATCATTCCGGACGAAGCCGCCCGCAACGCATGGTCGATGAAGAACAATGATCGAGCGGCGTACGACGCCGTCATGCGACAGCAGGCGACCAAGCTGAACCAGGTGACGTAAGTGGTCTCTCCCGATGCCGGCAGCCCCGATGCCGGCAATCCCGCACGCGCGGTCCGCGACGAGGACAGCTTCGACGTCGACGCAGTCGCCGGGTGGCTGCGCACCCACGCCGACCCCGCCTTCGCCTCCGTGGTCGAGGGGGCGCCGGAGGTCCGGCAGTTCCCCGGCGGCGCCTCGAACCTCACCTACCTGCTGCGCTACCCCAAGGGCGACCTGATCCTGCGGCGGCCGCCCACGGGCCGCAAGGCCAGGGGCGCGCACGACATGGGCCGCGAGTTCCGCGTCCAGTCGGCGCTGGCGCCGGTCTTCCCGCTGGTGCCGGCGATGGTCGGCCTGTGCGAGGACGAGTCGGTGATCGGCTCGCAGTTCTACGTGATGGAGAAGGTCGAGGGCACCATCCTGCGCCAGGACTTCCCGCCGGAGCTCGACCTCACCATCGAGGACGTCAACCGCCTGTGTGGCAACGCGATCGACGTCCTCATCGACCTGCACCGGGTCGACCCGGCCACGCCCGGCCTCGCCGAGTTCGGCAAGGGACCGGGGTACGTCGAGCGCCAGGTCGGCGGCTGGTCGCACCGCTTCCGCCAGGCCCGCACCGAGGACGTCGGCGACTTCGAGCCGGTGATGGCCTGGCTCGAGGAGAACCGGCCCGACGACGTCGGCTACTGCCCGATCCACAACGACTTCCGCTTCGACAACCTCGTGCTCGACCGCGACGACCCGATGACGATCGTCGGCGTCCTCGACTGGGAGATGGCCACGCTCGGCGACCCCCTGATGGACCTCGGCTGCACCCTGGCCTACTGGGTGCAGGAGGACGACGACGAGTTCTTCCACGCGTTCCGGCGGCAGCCGACGACGGCGCCCGGCATGTGGTCGCGCGCCGAGGTGGTCGGCTACTACGGCGAGCAGATGGGGATCAGCGTCACCGAGGAGGCCTGGCGCTTCTACGAGGTGTTCGGGCTGTTCCGGCTCGCGGTGATCGCCCAGCAGATCTACTACCGGTTCTTCCACGGCCAGACCAGCAACCCGGCGTACGCCATCTTCGGCGACGCCACGACGTACCTCGAACGCCGCTGCCGCGAGGTGATCGGCTGATGGGACAGCTGCTGCTGGTGCGCCACGGCCAGGCGTCGTGGGGGACCGAGGACTACGACGTGCTCTCGCCGCTCGGCTGGGAGCAGTCCCGCATGCTCGGTGCCGCGCTCGGCGAGCGCGGGCTGTCGCCGGAGGTGGTCGTCCAGGGCGGGATGCGACGCCACCGCGAGACGGCCGTCGGCGTCTGCGAGAGCGCCGGCTGGACCGAGGTCGAGCGGATGAACGACCGGGGCTGGAACGAGTTCGACCACGTCGGGATGCTCGCCGCGCAGTCGACGCCGGCGTTCGCCGGGATGGAGCCCACCCCCGCGGAGTTCCAGGACTGGTTCGAGTCCGCGACCGCGCGCTGGGTCTCCGGCGAGGCGAACGCCGACTACGAGGAGTCCTTCGGAGTCTTCACCGGCCGGGTCAACGAGGCGCTCGAGCGGACCGCGTCCATGGTCGGCACGAACGGCACCGGTGTCGTCTTCACGTCCGGGGGCGCGATCGCCTGGGTGGCCACGGGGCTGCTGCTCGGCACGGACGCGCCGCAGGAGGTCTGCGCCACGCTGTGGGCCCAGCTGAACAAGGTCATCGTCAACACCTCGGTCACCAAGGTCGTGGTCGGTCGTCGCGGCGCGACCCTGGTGTCGTTCAACGAGCACGCCCACCTCGAGGGCGACGGGCTGACCTACCGCTGAGGGTCGTCGGCATCGCGGCCGGTGGACGCCGGTCCGTGAGCCCGCCTAGCGACGCCGGACCCGGACCTGGACCGAAGGGGTGAGCTGGGGGTCGTAGCCGTCCTCGTGCAGGGGGTCGCTCGCCATCTCCCAGCCGAAGGCGTAGCCCTGCGAGTACTCCGTGCCCGCGTCCTTCGGGCTGTACTCCCTCTCGTCCCACCAGTCCGTGAACGCGTCGTCCTTCCCCTTGCGGAACCACTCGCTGTGCGGATCGACGAGGAGACCCGGGTGGGGGCAGGTCTGTCATGGTGGCTCCTGGAGGCTGTCGCAGTCAGGTGACCGCGCCTCCAGTGTGCGTCCGCACCCGGGGGAGCCAACCAGTGACGAAGGTCCTCGCCGACGCCCCCTCTCGGCCCGCGTCGCGCGGGACGTCGGCGGAGTCGACCGGACGATCGCCGACGGGAAACCCGCCTCAGATCAGCTTCTTGAACAGCGGCATCGGCGCGTGCCGCATCACCACGCCCAGCGGCGCCCAGGGCAGCGCCGGCACGTGGGCCGAGGCCTTCTCCTTCTCGATCGCGTCCACCATGGCGCGGACGCCCTTCTCGGTGGAGGCCAGCATCGGGCTCGGGTTGGGGTTGCGGTCGTTCATCTCCGAGGCGATGTAGCCCGGGTAGAGCACGGTCACCTTGATCGGGCCGCCGTGCAGCTCGGCGCGCAGCCCCTCGGCGAGGTGCGCGACGCCGGCCTTCGTGGCGGCGTACGTCGTGAGGTTCTTCGGCATCCCGCGGACCGCTGACATCGACGAGATCATCACGAGGTGGCCGCTGCCCTGGTCGCGGAAGATCTCCATCGCGGCCTCGGTCTGCGCCAGTGCCGCGACGAAGTTGGTCATCGCGGTCTGCTTGTTGGCGGCGTACTTCCCGGTGCCCAGCGGTGCGCCCTTGCCGAGGCCGGCGTTGACCACCACCCGGTCGATGGTGCCGAAGTCCTCGGCGAACTCGTGGAAGACCCGGAACACCGCGTCGTCGTCGGTGACGTCGAGCGCGCGCACCTCCACCCGGCGGTCGGGGTGCCGGCGCGCGAGGTCGGCCTTGAGCGCCTCGAGCCGGTCGGTACGCCGTGCGCACAGCGCCAGGTCGTAGCCCAGGTCAGCGAACTGCCGGGCCATCTCCGCGCCGAGGCCGCTGCTCGCGCCGGTGATCAGGATCGTCTTCGCCATGGGGTCATCCTCGCGCACCGGCGCGCGAGCTCCGGCGACCGAGGTCAGTACTGCTGCGGGGGCTGGTTGACCACGATGGTGGTCAGCACCTTGTCGGTGAGCGTCTGGTTCTTGGCGTCCCACAGCGGCCAGAGGTAGTCGAGCATCAGGCAGCTGTTGAGCAGGCTGTGCAGCAACCACCGGGCGACCGCGACGCCGACGCCCATCGGCTGGCCGTCCTGCTCGCGGATCACCCGGATGCCGACCTTGCGCTTGCCGTAGGTGTAGCCGGTGCGGCCCTGGTCGATCCAGATGTTCTTGATCTGCCGCCAGATCGCCCAGGCGTACCCCGCGATGATCACCACGATGGCCAGCACGATGAAGCCGGTCGCGGCGGAGCCGGAGCCGATCGCCCCGCCGACGGCCAGCAGCGCGAAGCCCGCGAACAGGACGCCGAGCGCCGGGAGCACGACGACGATGTCCCAGAGCATGGCGAGCACGCGCTGGCCCCAGGAGGCGTAGCCACCGAAGGGGACCGGCGGCTGGCCGTACCCCGGCCCGCCGTACTGGTAGCCGTACTGCGGCGGCGGGTAGGCGCCGTACACCTGGCCGGGCGGCGGGCCCCAGCCGGGCTGCGGCGGCGGGGGTGCGCCGTGGGGCGGGTTTCCGTACTGCGACATGGGGCTCCCTGCTGGCTCGGATGCGTCGGCCAGACCCTTGCCACGACGGCCCCGAGCCAAACCTCCGCGGCACCGCGCAGGGCTGACGCCAGTCCGCTCACCGCGTGTGGTCGACCAGGGCCTCGATCACGCGGTGCCAGTGGCGCGGCGGCGGTTGCTGGTGACCGACCCCGGCCAGCTCGACCAGCCGCGCCCCGGGGATCGCCGCGGCGAGGGCGCGTCCGTGCTCGATCGGGAACAGGGGGTCGTCGGACCCGTGCACGACGAGCGTGGGCACGGCGATCGCGTCGAGGGCGACCGTCGGCGGCGGCTCGCCCTCGGCCAGGAGGTGGTTGGCGAGGCCGGCGGCCAGGTCCCTCGCCCGGTCGACGTCGAGCTCGGCGAGGTGGCGCACCCGCGGCTCGTCGAGGCCGTCCCCTCCGGCGTACGGCCGTTCGATCGCGACCCGGTAGTCGACGACCGCCGCACGATCGTCCCAGTCCGGCTCGGGCGCCGGCTCGTCGAAGGTGGCGGCGAGCTCCGGGGTCGGGGGCGGCAACGCGTGGCCGACGTCGACGACCGGGCTGGTCGACATCAGGGTCAGGCTCCGCACCCGGCCGGCGTCGCGCAGGCGCGATCTCCTGCGCGATGGCCGCCGCCCATCGACAGTCCGACCAGTGTGCGCGCGTGACCCCGAGGGCGTCCAGGATCGCGAGCGGGTCGGTCCGCAGCTCGACCGAGGAGTACGCCGGCCGACCGACCGGTGACGTCGTGGATCGACCGGTGTCGCGGTGGTCGTAGCGCACGACGTGCCGCCCGGCCCTCGCGAGCCGTGCGCAGAACCCGACCTCCCACCACACCATCGACTGCCCGGCGCCGGCGACCAGCAGGATCGTCGGGTCGTGCCGGATCTCCGAACGTCTCCGCGCACAGCCGCCCGCCGACCACGTCCACCATGCGTTCGGTCATGCGGGTGGTGACCCGCGGGACCCGGCGGACTCATCGCCGGCGCTGGAACAGTGTGCACATAAAGTCAGGCTTGACTGTTTCTTTGTGAGGGTCGACGATGGGCGCGTGAGCACGACGCCGACGCGGGTCCCCCAGGAGGAGCGCACCCGCGCCATGCGCCAGCGCCTCCTCGAGGCCTGCGTGGAGTGCCTGGTCGAGGAGGGCTGGAGCGGTACGTCGACCACGCTGGTCTCCCAGCGCGCGGGCGTCAGCCGGGGAGCGCAGCTGCACCACTTCCCGACGAAGAACGACCTCGTCGTCGCCGCGGTCACCCACCTGAGCGAGGTGCGGGGGCGCGAGCTGGCGGCCGCCGCGGAGACGGTGCCGCACGGGCGACGGCGTACCCGCGCGGTGCTGGCCATGCTCGCCGACCACTTCACCGGCACGGTGTTCACCGCGGCGCTCGAGCTCTGGGTGGCGGCCCGCACCGACGCCCAGCTGCACGCGGCCGTCGCGCCGCTGGAGCAGCAGATCGGCCGCGACGTGCACCGGCTGACCGTCGACCTGCTCGGCGTCGACGAGTCCCGGCCGGGCACCCGCGAGCTGGTGCAGGCCACCCTCGACCTCGTCCGCGGGCTCGGCCTGGCCGACACGATCAGCGACGACCGCGCCCGGCGCGACCACATCCTCGACCAGTGGGCGCGCACCCTCGACGTCGCCCTGAAGGAGCCCGCATGAGCACCACCCAGCAGGTCCTCGCGTCGGTCCTGGCCGACCTCGCCGCCGAGGGCGACCGGCTCGACGCCCTCGTGTCCGGGCTGGACGAGGCCGGCTGGCGCACCCCCACCCCGGCCGAGGGCTGGGACGTCGCCACGCAGATCGCCCACCTGGCCTGGACCGACGAGGCGTCGGTGGCCGCCGCCACCGACAAGGAGGCGTGGGACGCGCTGGTGCTCGAGGCCATCGCCGACCCCGACGGCGCCGTCGACAGGGCCGCCCTCGACGGCGGTCGCGTGGAGCCCGCCGAGCTGCTGGCGCGGTGGCGGGCGAGCCGGGAACGGCTGGCCACGGCGCTGCGCGAGCGGCCCGAGGGCGAGAAGATCCCGTGGTACGGCCCGCCGATGTCGCCCACGTCGATGGCCACCGCCCGGTTCATGGAGACCTGGGCGCACGGGCTGGACGTCCACGAGGCGCTGGGCGCCCCGGTCGAGCCCACCGACCGGATCCGGCACGTCGCGCACCTCGGGGTCCGCACCCGCCGCTTCGCCTACTCCGTGCGCGGACAGGAGGCACCGGCCGACGAGCCGCGGGTCGAGCTGACCGCGCCGTCCGGCGAGACCTGGGCCTGGGGCCCGGAGGACGCCGACCAGCGCGTGACCGGGTCGGCGTACGACTTCTGCCGGCTGGTCACCCAGCGGATCCACCGCGAGGACACCGACCTGGTCGCGACCGGCGACGACGCCGAGCACTGGCTGACGATCGCGCAGGCGTTCGCCGGGCCGTCCGGTGAAGGGCGGGAGAAGTCGTGAGTGCCGGTGGTTTCGAGACGCTCGCTGGCGCTCGCTCCTCAACCAGCGGCGTGCTGCGGATCGGGAACTGCTCGGGCTTCTACGGCGACCGGCTCTCGGCCATGCGCGAGATGCTCGAGGGAGGGGCAGCTGGACGTCCTGACCGGGGACTACCTCGCCGAGCTCACCATGCTGATCCTCGGCAAGGACAGCATGAAGGACGCCTCGCTCGGCTACGCCCGGACCTTCGTCCGGCAGGTCGAGGACTGCCTCGGCCTCGCGCTGGAGCGCGGCGTACGCATCGTCTCCAACGCCGGCGGCCTCAACCCGGCCGGCCTGGCGGAGAAGCTGCGCGAGGTCGCCCGCGGCCTCGGCCTGGACCCGGCGGTCGCGCACGTCGAGGGCGACGACCTCCGCGGCACCGACCTCGGCTTCCCGGGCGCGCTGACCGCCAACGCCTACCTCGGCGGGTTCGGCATCGCCCGGGCCCTCGAGCAGGGCGCCGACGTCGTGGTCACCGGCCGCGTCACCGACGCGAGCCTGGTCGTCGGCCCGGCCGCCGCGCACCACGGCTGGACCCCCGACGACCTCGACGCGCTGGCCGGTGCGGTGGTCGCCGGGCACGTGATCGAGTGCGGCACCCAGGCCACCGGCGGCAACTTCTCCGGGTTCCTGTCGCTGCCGCGCACCGCGCTCTCCCTCGGCTTCCCGCTGGCCGAGGTGGCCGCGGACGGCTCCTCGGTCATCACCAAGCACGACGGCACCGGCGGGGCGGTCACCGTCGACACCGTGACCGCCCAGCTGGTCTACGAGATCCAGTCCACGCGGTACCTCGGGCCCGACGTCACCGCGCTCCTCGACACCATCCACCTCGAGCAGGTCGGCGAGGACCGGGTCGCGGTCACCGGCGTGCGCGGCGAGGCGCCGCCCGAGCGGCTCAAGGTCTGCGTCAACGAGCTCGGCGGCTGGCGCAACAGCGTGGAGCTCGTGCTCACCGGACTCGACGTCGAGGCCAAGGCGGACTGGGTCCGCGAGCAGCTCACCGCGGCGCTCGGCGACCGGGCCCCGGCCACCGTCGCCTGGTCGCGGCCGGTCGCAGCCCCCCGCGGACGGCGGCACCGAGGAGGCCGCCTCGACGATCCTGCGCTGCACGGTGCAGGACGCCTCCGCCGACCCCGTCGGCCGCGCGTTCACCGCCGCCGCGGTCGAGCTCGCGCTGGCGTCGTACCCCGGCTTCACCATGACCGGACCGCCGGCCGCCCCCACGCCGTACGGCGTCTACCGCGCGGCGTACGTCGACCGCGGCGCCGTCACGCACACCGTCGTGCACGCGGACGGCACCCGCGAGATCGTCGCCGACCCGACCACGTTCTCGGCCGGTCCCGGCCGCGCAGCCACGGCCAGCGCCCCTCGCCGTACCCCGCCCCGGCCGACCGGCTGACCCGGCGTACCCCGCTCGGCGCCTTCGTGCACGCCCGCTCCGGCGACAAGGGCGGCGACGCCAACCTCGGGCTGTGGGTGGCCCACGACGGCTCGGAGAAGTACGACGCCCGGGTCACCTGGCTGTCGAAGCTGATCACCCCGAAGAAGGTGCGCGAGCTGGTGCCGGAGGCCGCGGACCTGGAGGTCGAGGTGTACCTCCTGCCGAACCTCGGCGCCGTCAACGTGCTGATCCGCGGGCTGCTCGGCGAGGGCGTCGCCGCCTCCACGCGCTTCGACCCGCAGGCCAAGGGGCTCGGCGAGTGGGTGCGGTCCCGGATGGTCGCGATCGAGGAGGCCTTGTTGTGAGTGACCGATCGTTGGTTGAGGAGGTCGCTCTGCGACCGTCTCGAAACCAGGAGCTCTCCGCGCTGCGGGAGACCGCGGCCGAGTTCACCCGGCGCGAGGTGGCCCCGCACCTCCAGCAGTGGGAGGACGCCGGCGCGGTGCCCCGCGAGCTGCACGTCGCCGCGGCGAAGCAGGGACTGCTCGGCGTCTCGTTCCCCGAGGCGGTCGGGGGCGAGGGCGGCGACCTGCTCGACTCGATCGCCGTCATGGAGGGGATGCTCTCCGCGGGCGCCTCGAGCGGGCTGCTCGCCGCGCTCTTCACCGGCGGCATCGCGCTGCCGCACCTCGCCGCCCACGGTTCGCCCGACCTCGTCGACCGGTTCGTGCGGCCGACGCTCGCCGGTGAGCTGATCGGGTCGCTGGCGGTCACCGAGCCCGGTGGCGGCTCGGACGTCGCCGGCATCACCACCCGGGCCGTCCGCGACGGCGACGAGCTGGTCGTCAACGGCGCCAAGACGTTCATCACCTCCGGCGTGCGCGCCGACTTCGTCACCGCGGCCGTGCGCACCGGCGGGCCGGGCCACGGCGGCATCTCGCTGCTGGTCATCGAGAAGGACCGCCCCGGGTTCTCGGTCGACGCGGCGCTGTCCAAGATGGGCTGGCACTGCTCCGACACCGCTTCGCTCGCGTTCCACGACGTACGCGTGCCGGTCGGGAACCTGGTGGGCGAGGTGGACACCGGCTTCGTGCAGATCGCCGAGCAGTTCGTGGTCGAGCGGATCGCGCTGGCCGTGCACGGCTACGGCATCGCAGCCCGGTCGCTGGCCCTGGCTGCGGCGTACGCGAAGGAGCGTGAGACCTTCGGCCGACCGCTGACCGACCGCCAGGTGATCCGCCACAAGCTGGTCGAGATGCACCGGCAGGTCGAGGTCGCGCGGACCTACACCCACGCGGTCGCCGCCCGGCACACTCTGCATCTTCAGGGGGAGGGAGAGAACGTCGTCGCCGACGCGTGCCTGGCCAAGCAGACCGCGGTCGACACCGCGGAGCACGTGTGCCACGAGGCCGTCCAGATCTTCGGCGGCGCCGGCTACCTGCACGGGACCGAGGTGGAGCGGCACTACCGCGACGCCCGGATCCTGGGCATCGGAGGAGGAGCGAACGAAGTGCTGACCGATCTCGCCGCCCGACTGCTGGGGTACACCTCATGAGCTGCTTCGACGACTGCTCGCAGGCACTCCCCCGACGCCGCGAGCGCCCGTCGTACGGCGATGCTGGCCAAGCTCGCCGACCTCGACGCCGAGCACGCCAAGGCCGTGGCCGGCGGCGGGGAGAAGTACGTCGAGCGCCACCACGCCCGGGGCAAGCTGCTGCCGCGCGAGCGGATCGAGCTGCTGATCGACGAGGGGTCGGCGTTCCTCGAGCTGTCCCCGCTGGCCGGCTGGGGCTCGGACTTCACCGTCGGCGCGTCGGTGGTGACCGGCATCGGCGTGATCGAGGGCGTCGAGTGCATGATCACCGCCAACGACCCCACGGTGAAGGGCGGCGCCAGCAACCCGTGGACGGTGAAGAAGATCTTCCGGGCCTCCGAGATCGCCGAGAAGAACGGCCTCCCGACGGTCGCACTCGTCGAGTCCGGGGGCGCCGACCTGCCGACGCAGAAGGAGATCTTCATCCCCGGCGGCAAGCTGTTCCGCGACATCACCCGGTCGTCGGCGATGAAGCTGCCCACGGTGGCGCTGGTGTTCGGCAACTCCACCGCCGGTGGTGCGTACGTGCCCGGGATGAGCGACTACACGGTGATGGTCAAGGAGCAGGCGAAGGTCTTCCTCGGCGGCCCGCCGCTGGTGAAGATGGCGACCGGCGAGGAGACCGACGACGAGTCGTTGGGCGGTGCGGAGATGCACGCGCGCATCTCGGGGCTGGCCGACTACCTCGCCGAGGACGAGCAGGACGCCATCCGGATCGGGCGGCGGATCGTGGCGCGGCTCAACTGGCGCAAGCCCTCCGGCGGCCGGCCGACCTTCGCCGAGCCGGAGGAGGACGCCGACGGCCTGCTCGACCTGATCCCCACCGACCTCAAGGAGCCGTTCGACCCGCGCGAGGTGATCCGCCGGATCTGCGACGGCGTCTCCGCAACGAACGGTGCGGTCTTCGACGAGTTCAAGCCGCTCTACGGCCCCTCGCTGGTCACCGGCTGGGCCCGGATCCACGGCCGGCCGGTCGGCATCCTCGCCAACGCGCAAGGGGTGCTGTTCTCCGAGGAGGCACAGAAGGCCACCCAGTTCATCCAGCTCGCCAACCAGGTCGACGTACCCCTGCTCTTCCTGCACAACACCACCGGCTACATGGTCGGCAAGGAGTACGAGCAGGGCGGGATCATCAAGCACGGCGCCCAGATGATCAACGCCGTCTCCAACTCCACCGTCCCGCACATCTCGGTGATCATGGGGGCGTCGTACGGCGCAGGGAACTACGGCATGAACGGCCGGGCGTACGACCCGCGCTTCCTCTTCACCTGGCCGTCGGCGAAGTCCGCGGTCATGGGGCCGGCCCAGCTGGCCGGCGTGCTGTCGATCGTGGCGCGCGCGGCGGCCGAGGCCCGCGGCAAGGAGTACGACGAGGCCGGCGACGCCGGGATGCGCGAGTTCGTCGAGGCCAGCGTGGAGGAGCAGTCGCTGCCGTTCTTCCTCTCGGGGATGTTGTACGACGACGGTGTCATCGACCCGCGCGACACCCGGACCGTCCTGGCCATCTGCCTGTCCGTCATCGAGAACCGGCCGATCGCGGGCACCGACCGCTTCGGCGTCTTCAGGATGTGACCACGATGACGACCCTGGCCTCAGGTTCGCTGCGCCGGACGCGCAACGGGCGGAGACCCCATGATCGCCGACTGCTCGTCGCCAACCGGGGGGAGATCGCCCGCCGGGTCTTCGCGACCTGCCGCCGGCTCGGCATCGAGACGGTGGCGGTGCACTCCGACGCGGACGCCGAGCCTCCCGTTCGTCGGCGAGGCCGACGTGGCCGTCCGCCTGCCCGGCAACAGCCCCACCGAGACCTACCTCCGCGCCGACCTCATCGTCGAGGCCGCCCGGCGGACCGGTGCCGACGCGATCCACCCCGGCTACGGCTTCCTGTCCGAGAACGCCGACTTCGCGCGCGCCGTGCACGCGGGCCGGCCTGGTCTGGGTCGGGCCGTCGCCGGAGTCGATCGAGCAGATGGGCTCCAAGGTCGAGTCCAAGAAGCTGATGGAGGCCGCCGGCGTCCCGGTGCTGGGCAACCTCACCGTCGAGACCGCGACCGAGATGCACCTTCCCCTGCTGGTGAAGGCATCCGCCGGGGGCGGCGGGCGGGGCATGCGCGTCGTACGCTCCCTCGCCGACCTGCCCGGCGAGATCGCCGCGGCCGCCGCCGAGGCGGAGTCGGCGTTCGGCGACGGCACCGTGTTCGTGGAGCCGTACGTCGAGCAGGGTCGGCACGTCGAGGTCCAGGTCGTCGGCCACACCGGCGGCGTGCTCGTGCTCGGTGAGCGCGACTGCTCGATCCAGCGCCGGCACCAGAAGGTCGTCGAGGAGTCGCCGGCGCCGGGCCTCTCGGAGGACACCCGCCGGGCGCTGCACGCGGCCGCTGCCGCTGCGGCCGCGGCCGTCGACTACCACGGGCGCCGGGACGGTCGAGTTCCTCTACGACCCGGCGACGGAGCGCTTCTTCTTCCTGGAGATGAACACCCGGCTCCAGGTGGAGCACCCGGTCACCGAGCTGGTCCACGGGGTCGACCTGGTGGAGCTGCAGCTGGCCGTGGCCGAGGGAGGTGGGCCCGATCCGCGCGTCCATCGGGGACACCTACGGCCACGCGATCGAGGTCCGGCTGTACGCCGAGGACCCGGCCGCCGACTGGCAGCCGCAGAGCGGCCGGCTGGCGCGCTTCGAGGTCCCCGGGGTCGCGGGCGAGTTCGACCTGCTCAACCGCCCCGGCATCCGGCTCGACGCCGGCTTCACCTCCGGCGACGAGGTGTCGACGTACTACGACGCCATGCTCGCCAAGGTGATCGCCTGGGCGCCGACCCGCGAGCAGGCGGCCCGCCGCCTCGCCGACGCGCTGGCCAAGGCCCGGATCCACGGCGTGGTCACCAACCGCGACCTGCTGGTCGACGTCCTGCGCTCCCCGGAGTTCCTGGCCGGCGACCTGGGCACACGCTTTCTGGTTGATCGAACGTTCGACCAACCGGAGATCGACACTGGTTCCGCCGTCGCCGCCGCCCTCGCGCTGGCCGAGCGGGCCGGTGCCGCGCGGACGGTCCAGCAGGGCGTCCCGGTCGGCTGGCGCAACGTCGTCTCCCAGCCGCAGGTCACCGAGTTCGAGGGCGACGTCCGGGTCGCGTGGTACGGCGGCCGGGACGGGTACGTCGTCGACGGTTTCACCGTCGTCGAGGCCACGCCGGATGCCGTGACCCTGGAGGCGCGACCCAGGAGGCGGGACCGGCGTCCGGACGACGTACGACGTGGCCGTGACCGGGGACGCCGTCGACGTGGACTCCCCGCGCGGGCACGTCCGGCTGCGCCGGGTGCCGCGGTTCAGCGACCCGGCCGAGCACGTGGCCAGCGGGTCGCTGCTGGCACCGATGCCGGGCACCGTCGTCGGGGTCGCCGTGGCCGCGGGCGACGACGTACGCGCCGGCCAGCAGGTGCTCGTCCTCGAGGCGATGAAGATGCAGCACACGATCGCGGCGCCGACCGACGGTGTCGTGGCAGAGATCAGCGTGGGTGTGGGTGAGCAGGTGGCCGCCGGTGCCGTCCTCGCCGTCGTGACAGCAACCGAAGGAGCAGAAGGATGAGCACGTTCACCGAGTCCGACGAGCGGCAGGCGCTGCGCCGCGAGGTGGCGAAGCTGGCCTCGAAGTACGGCCGCGAGTACTTCACCAAGCAGGCGCGCTCCGGCGGCAAGACCACCGAGCTGTGGCTCGAGATCGGCAAGAACGGGTACCTCGGCATCAACGTGCCCGAGGAGTACGGCGGCGGGGGCGGCGGCATCGGTGACGTCGCCGCGGTCTGCGAGGAGCTGGCCGCGCAGGGCTGCCCGCTGCTGATGATGGTCGTCTCGCCGGCGATCTGCGGCACCGTGATCGCACGCTTCGGCACCGAGGAGCAGAAGCAGAAGTGGCTGCCCGGGATCTGCGACGGCACGCAGACGATGGCGTTCGCGATCACCGAGCCCGACGCCGGCACCAACTCCCACAACATCACCACGACCGGGCGCCGCGACGGCGACGGGTGGGTGCTGAAGGGCCGCAAGATCTACATCTCCGGCGTCGACGAGGCCTCGAACGTGCTGGTCGTGGCGCGCACCGAGGACGCGAAGACCGGGCGGCTCAAGCCCTGCCTGTTCGTGGTGCCGACCGATGCGCCCGGCTTCGAGTACACCCCGATCCCGATGGAGATCGTCAGCCCCGAGCAGCAGTTCTCGGTCTTCATCGACGACGTACGCCTGCCCGCCGACGCGCTGGTCGGCGACGAGGACGCCGGGCTGGTCCAGCTGTTCGCCGGGCTCAACCCCGAGCGGATCATGGCGGCGTCGTTCTCGACCGGGCTGGCGCGCTACGCCCTCGACAAGGCGGTCGCCTACGTCAAGGAGCGGGAGGTCTTCGGCGTCCCGATCGGCACCCACCAGGGCCTCGCGCACCCGCTGGCGCAGTCCAAGATCGAGATCGAGCTGGCCCGGCTGATGACCCAGAAGGCGGCCGCGCTCTACGACGCCGGCGACGACATGGGGGCCGGCGAGGCCGCGAACATGGCGAAGTACGCCGCCGCCGAGGCCGCCTGCGACGCCGCCGACCGCGCCGTCCAGGCCCATGGCGGCAACGGCATCACCCAGGAGTACGGCGTCGCCGGGCTGCTGGTCGCCGCCCGGGCCGGCCGGATCGCCCCGGTCTCGCGGGAGATGATCCTGAACTTCGTCGGCATGCACTCCCTCGGCCTCCCCAAGTCCTACTGACGGTCGCCCCCACGGCCCCGCAGCCGGCGCCGCGCCGCCGCTGGTCACCGTGCGATCATGCGGTCGTGACTGAAGCTGGCTCCCCGTCGATCGACTACCCGGACTACTGGTGGTACCGCGCTCGCGCCGATCTCCTGGAGACAGCGCTGGCGCCTCATGTGGGCAACCCTCGCCGGCTCCTGGACGTCGGCAGCGCCGACGGACCCAGCGTTGCCTGGCTCCGGGGCCACGGGCACCGCGTCGCCCTCGACATCGACCCCCGTGGACTCGAGCCGGGCGGCGTCTGTGGATCTGCGACCGAGCTCCCGTTCGACGACGGCGTGTTCGACGTGGTCGCAGCCTTCGACGTGATCGAGCACTGTGCGCCGGAGAGTGCCGCCCTCGCCGAGATCCATCGGGTGCTGGCACCGGGCGGGCGGTTCCTCATGTCGGTCCCGGCCTACCAGTGGGCCTGGACCCACTTCGACGACCACAACCACCACCACCGCCGCTACACCCGCAAGCGGGTGCGCTCCATGCTCGAGCGCAACGGCTTCAGGACCCTGCGCGTGTCGTACATGTTCGCCGGTACCTTCCCCTTCTTCGCCGCCGACCGGGTGCGGACGCGTTTCCGTGAGCGGGGACGGCCGGCTCCGGTGCTCGCCCCCGACGACGTGCCGGCCCTTCCCTCAGTGAGTCCCGCCGTCGAGAGGCTGCTGATGACCGCCACTGAAGTCGACCGCAGGATGCTCCCCCGGCGTGACCTGCCCTTCGGGTCCTCGGTCGTGGCGGCCGCGTGCAAGCCGGGCCGGATGTCGGAGGCCGCCTCATGAGCCAGCAGCTGGACCGACACACCCTCTCGGTCGTGGTGCCTGTCTACAGGGGGGCCCAGAGCCTTCCTGTCGTCGTGGAGGAGCTGTCCCGGCTCCGGGACTGGTTCCGCACACCGGACGGTCACGAGGTACGGCTCGAGGAGGTCCTCCTCGTGCACGACTGCGGTCCCGACAACTCCGACGAGTGCGCCGGACCGTGCGTTCTGGTGCGGGCCTGACGGTTCGCCCGGCCAATTCCCTGCATGGTCATCACGGGCGGCACCCGGTTGCTCCGGATGGTCAGCCTGGCCGGCCTCGCGCTCGCCCTGCTCGGCTTCGCCTTCGCGGCCTACGTCGCGGTCGCGGAGTTCTTCGGCAACGTCCCCGTGCAGGGCTGGACCTCGGTGATGGTCGCGATCCTGCTCACCACCGGAGCCATCCTGTTCGCGCTGGGCGTCGTGGCGGAGTACATCGGGGTGGCCGTCAACATGGCCATGGGCAAGCCGCTCTACCTGATCGTGGGGGACCGGGCCACCGGTCCGCACGGCCGCGCCCCCCAGCGGGAAGACGTGACGTGAGGTGACGACCCTGGTCGTCGGTCGGGGGCTGCTGGGTCGCAACCTGCTCAACGAGCTGGGGCGCCGTGGTCAGGAGACCGCCGAGGTGTGGGTGCCGTGGTCGGACCCGGCGGCGGCGCGCTCGGCACTGCTGGAGGCCGCTGCCGCTGCCGCTGCGTCGTCGGAGACGTGGCGTCTTGCATGGTGTGCCGTGCAGGGGTGGCGGGCCGAGCCGTGCGTTGTGGTGCGCCGAACCGCGCGTGTGGTGCGCCGAACCGCGCGTTCTGGCGCTCGCTGTCCATCGCTTCGTTGATCGGGGAGACCCACCGCGTCTTCCGCCACCGGCCACGCATCTCGTTCCGACCGCCCGCGGGTCAGTCAGCCGACCTCCGCGTGCGGTCCGAGGTCCTGGTCGGGCTCGATGCGCTCGCCTCGACCCCGATCGCAGTCGGACTGACCGCGACCGCCCGTGACATCGCGCGGCAGCTCGGCAGCGGTGCCTTGAGCCCCCTCATGCTGGCCTCTGCCACCACCTGACGGCCCGGCCCGCGTGTGCGCTTCCGGGGGCCGTCACCGGCGGACGTCGGTGGCCGGTGACAGGCTGGTCCCATGCGTGAACGTGCCGAGGTCCCCGCGGCGACCGTGCGCGGATCGGCGCGATCCTGCGCGACTTGCCGGACTGCGACGAGGAGTCCGCCTGGGTCGGCGTGCGCTGGCGGGTCGGCGGCGACACGGTGGCCCACGTCTTCGGTGGTGAGGACCAGCTCATCCGGATCACGTTCCGGGCCGAGCTCGACGAGGTGATGGCGTTCGAGCACCTCGGCGAGCCCTACTTCCGCGCCAGCTGGGGACGCAACGTGGTCGGGATGATCCTCGACGAACGCACCGACTGGACCGAGCTCGCCGAGCTGCTCACCGACTCGTTCTGCCTGCAGGCACCCGCGCGCCTGGCCGACCAGGTCTCCCGACCCGGCTGAGCCTCACGCGCGACGCAGTGGCACGAACCGGTAGTACCCGTGCTCGCTGATCTCGACGTCCTCGCCCCGGCGTACGACCAGCATCATCCGGCCCGCGCACCGGCAGCACCATCCGCCCGTCCGCGGCGAGCTGGTCGACCAGCTCGGCCGGTACGTCGTCGCCCTCGGCCGAGACCAGGATGCGGTCGTACGGCGCGTGGTCCGGCAGGCCGAGCACCCCAGGGATGCACGGTTCGAGCGTCGCCCACGGCACGTTGCGCGGCCGCAGGTTGTCCGCGCCCCACGCGGCCAGCTCGGCCTCGAGCTCCACCCCACGCACCGACCCGCTCTCGCCGGTCAGGTGCGCGAGCAGGGCCGTGGTCCATCCCGATCCGGCACCCACGTCGAGCACCCGGTCACCGGGTCGTACGTCGAGCAGCCGCAGCATGTCGTCGACGGTCCGCGGCTGGGAGTTCGTCTGGCCGCGACCGATGGAGATCGGCCCGTCGTACGACGCGCGCCGACGCTCGCGGGCCGGCAGGAAGTCGGTCCGGGGTGCGGCCTCGAACGCCGCCGACACGCGGTCCACGTCCTCGAGTCAAACACGCCGCTCGGGCCCGCCACAACGCACGGTTCGGCCCACCACGACGCACGGTTCGGCCGGCCACGACGCACGGTTCGGCGGTCAGGGGCGCTCGGGGAGGAGGGGGACGAACATGGAGGTGCGGGCGGCGTACTCGGGGTAGCCGGGTCGCTGCATCATCGTCTGCTCGAGCAGCCGCGCGCCGGTGGCGAAGACCAGGAAGTACGTCATCGCCAGCGGGGCGACCACGGTCAGCAGCCCGGGCAGCCAGCCGGACGCGAGCGCACCGACGGTCCACAGCCCCCACCACACGCAGGCGTCGCCGAAGTAGTTCGGGTGCCGGGTCCATGCCCACAGCCCACGGTCCATCACCGGGCCGCGGTCGGGGTCGCGCTTGTACGCCGCGAGCTGGGCGTCGCCGACCGACTCGAAGACCACGCCGACCACCCAGAGCGCGACGCCGACCCCCACGAGCACGTCGGACCGCACCGAGGAGAAGCCGGCCACCTGGATCGGCAGGGCGACGAACCAGATCGCCACGCCCTGCACGAGGAACACCTTGCGCACGGCCGCCGCGAAGCCGCCGTCGCCGAGCATCGCGGCGTACCGCGGGTCCTCCTCGGGGTGCGCCCGCTGGCGCCGGAAGATGTGCCACGACAGGCGCCCGCCCCACAGCGCCACCAGGACCAGCAGCAGCACCCGGCGCCAGAGGGTGCCGTCGCCGACCAGCACGCAGACCAGGGCGACCAGGGTGAGCCCCACGCCCCAGGTCACGTCGACGACCGAGACCCGTCCGACGCGACGCGAGACGACCGCGGTGACGGTCATCGCCAGGGCCGCGACCACGAAGGAGGCGACCAGGACGGTCATCAGGACCGCACCTCGGGCGTCGTGATCGGAACGTCGGGCCGCCGGGCGACGATCTGGTCGACGCCCATCCGGCCGTCGCGGAAGGCCATCCCGCCGCCGACGAGGTAGAGCCGCCACACCCGGGCGACCTCCTCGCCGACCAGGGCGACGACGCGGTCGTAGTTCGACTCGAACGTGGCGTACCACGCGGCCACGGTCTTCACGTAGTGCTCGCGCAGCGCGTGCACGTCGCGCACCTCGAGACCCCCGTCCTCGAGGAGCGCGACGGTCTCTCCCACCGGCCGCATGTGCATGTCGGGCGCGATGAAGGACTCGATGAACGGGCCGCCGCCGGGGTGCTTGCCGCGCCGCGACATCTGCTGCACCAGCACCCGGCCGCCCGGCTTCACCGAGCGGCGCAGCACGGCGGCGTACGTCGGGTAGTTGCCCTGGCCGACGTGCTCGCCCATCTCGATCGAGGCGACCGCGTCGTACTCACCGGTGACGTCCCGGTAGTCGCACAGCCGGATCTCGACGTGCTCGGCCAGCCCGCGCTCGGCGATCCGGGCGTCGATGAACTTCTTCTGCTCCGCGGCGATCGTCACGCCGGTGACCCTGATGCCCTTCGCCGCGGCGTGCAGGGACAGCGATCCCCAGCCGCAGCCGACGTCGAGCATCGTCATCCCCGGCTCGAGGCCGAGCTTGTCCAGGACCAGGTCGAGCTTGTCGCGCTGGGCGTCGGCGAGGGTGTACGTCGGGTCCTCGGAGGTCCAGTAGCCGCTGGAGTAGGCCATCGAGTCGTCGAGGATCAGCGAGTAGAACTCGTTCGACAGGTCGTAGTGGTGGCTGATCGCCGACCGGTCGCGCAGCTTGGAGTGCAGCCGTCCACGGAGCCGGGCCTGGCTGGCCGGCGGGGACGGCGGGAGGCCGGGCCGGAAGTCGCGGACCATCCGCAGCAGCGCGGCGACCGCGGCCGGCGACGCCTTGATCCCGGACAGGCCGCGGGCCTTCGCGACCGCCCACACGTGGGTCAGCGCGTCGTCGAGGTCGTGGTCGACGTCGATCTCGCCGGAGACGTAGGCCTGCGCGGCACCGAGCTCGCCCGGCCGCCAGAGGAGCCGCTTGAGGGCGTCGGGGGAGTTGATCACCACGCGGGGCGCGTCGACCGGGCCGGTCTCGGAGCCGTCCCAGGCGCGCAGCCGCACCGGCAGCTCACCGCCGACGAAGGGCTCCACGCCGGCGGCCAGCCGCTCGGCGACGGTGGTGGTCATGCAGCCTCCTTGGTGAAGGTGATCTGGTTGACGTCGATGTACCCCGAGGCGAAGCCGCCCCGTGAGTACTGCAGGTAGAAGTGCCACATCCGCTCGAAGACCTCGTCGAAGCCGAGGTCGCGGACGGTCTCGCGGTGCGCGAGGAAGGCCCGGTCCCACAGCTCCAGCGTCGCCGCGTAGTGCCGCCCGAAGGACAGCCGGTCGGTGACCCGCAGCGCGGTGTGCTCGCGGGTGATCTCCTCGATCACCCGCACCGAGGGCAGGAAGCCGCCGGGGAAGATGTACTTGTTGATCCAGGTGTAGGTGTACTTCGTGGCCAGCATCCGGTCGTGCGGCATGGTGATCGCCTGGATCGCCGCCTTGCCGCCCGGGACGAGGACGCTGTCGATCTTCTCGAAGTACGTCTGCCAGTACTCGTGGCCGACCGCCTCGATCATCTCGACCGACAGCACCGCGTCGTACGAGCCGGTGACCTGGCGGTAGTCCTTGAGCTGGACGTCGCACGCGTCGGCGTACCCCGCCGCGGCGATCCGCTCGTCGGCCAGCGCCTTCTGCTCGCGCGACAGGGTCACCGAGACGACGGTCGCGCCGCGCCGGGCGGCCCGGATCGCCAGCTCACCCCACCCCGTGCCGATCTCCAGGACCCGGGAACCGGCGCCCACCCCGGCCAGGTCGAGGAGGCGCTCGACCTTGCGGCCCTGGGCCTCCTCCAGGTCGAGGGTGGACGAGGCGGTCGGCGGCGCGGCCTCGGAGAACCCGTGGCGCTCGGCCACCGGGGTGTCGAACAACGCCGAGGAGTAGCTCAGCGTCGGGTCCAGGAACGTCCGGAACAGGTCGTTCGAGAGGTCGTAGTGGTGGGCGATGTTGCCGCGGGTCTGCGTCACGGTGTTGCGGTGGAAGTGCGGCGCGCGCGCCACGTAGAACCGGCGCATCGACTGCATCCAGTCCGGCACCAGCGTGGTGATCTCGCTGGCCATCACCGTGAGCAGGTGCCCGAGGTCGGGGCTGCTCCACGCGCCGGTCTGGAAGCCCTCGCCGAAGCCGATCAGACCGTCGGTACCGATCCGCCGGAAGAACTCGTCGGGCCGGTGCAGCACGATCGTCGGGCCGCCGATCCCGGCACCGCGGACCGCGGCCTCCGGGAGGTCGACGCCCGGGTCGACCGGCCAGGCGTCGCTGTTCGGGATGATCACGGCGATGCCGAGCCGGGCCGCGGCCACCTGGAAGATCTTCCGCGAGATCGCGGCGGCCACGCGGGCCTTCGGTCCGGCCGGTACGTCGTACAGCCCGGGCCAGCGGTCGGTCGTGGGGGAGGAGGCAAGAGTGGTCACTGGACACCCTCCTGTCGCGGATGGTCGGGACGGGGACGGATCGGCAGCCTCCGCAGCCAGAGCCTGATCCCCTGGATGCGGATGCGGACCGAGCCGACGAGTGCCGAGACGGTGGCGCGCAGCGGCGGGCGGCCGGACACGGCGTACCCAGTCAGGGACGCGGTGAACGCCGGTCCAGACTGGTGACGCAGCGTGATGGAGACGGCCACGGTGTCGGTGGGCTCCGGCGCGGAGATGTCGTAGCGGCCGGAGACGTCGTGGAACGGCGAGACGTACATCGCCTTGTCGGTCTGGGCCTTGCCGTGCTCGTCGGTGCGGACGAGGTAGGCGTGCCGGTCGCCGTAGGTGTTGTGCACCTCGAGGACCGTGCAGGCCAGCGTCGCCGGAGCGGTCGTGGCACCAGAAGACGCTGATCGGGTTGAAGCAGTAGCCGAACGCGCGCGCGTTCGCCAGCATCAGCACCCGGCCACCGTCGAGGTCGACGCCCTCGGTCGCGAGGAACGCGTCGAGGTTCTCGCGGATCGTGCGGTCCGGCGAGCCGAGGTGGTCGCGGGCCTCGAACGAGCGGGTACGCCGCGGCGCCGGCAGGTGGTCGAGGTCGACCAGCCAGGTGTGCGTGCGGTAGTCGAACGAGTGTCGGAACGGGGCACGGCGGGTGTGCCGGACCGTCGCCTCGAACAGCCTCGGCTCAGTCTGCTCGGGGGCCGTCGGCGTCGGCGTCGGGCCAGGGGAAGCCCAGCCGCTCGGCCGCGGCGAGGCCGGAGCGCGCGCCGTCCTCGTGGAATCCCCAGCCGTGGTAGGCGCCGGCGAAGGCGATCCGGTCGGTGTCGATCTCGGGCAGGCGGCGCTGCGCGGCGACGGACTCCGGCGTGTAGAGCGGGTGGGCGTACTCCATCGTCTCGATGACCGTGGCCGGGTCGACCAGGTCGGGCCGCCGAGCGTCACGAGGTAGTGCGTGTCGGTGTCGAGCCGCTGCAGCCGGGTGAGGTCGTAGGTGACCGTCACCTGGCCGGCGCCGTCGCGCGGGCGCTGGAAGTTCCAGGAGGCCCGGGCGCGGGGCTCGGTCGGCAGCAGCGGAGGTGTCGGTGTGCAGCTGCGCGGTGTTCGGCGAGTAGGGCATCGCCGAGAGCAGCTCGCGCTGCAGGTCCGTCGGCTCGGCGAGCATGGCCAGCGCCTGGTCGGGGTGGGTGGCGATCACGACGGCGTCGTACGTCGAGACCTCGCCGTTGCCGTCGGTGACCTCGACGCCGTCGGGGGTCTCGAGGACCGAGGTCACCTTGGTGCCGAGGCGTACGTCGGGCAGGCCGGCGGCGACGCGGGCGACGTACTCGTGCGAGCCGCCGGTGACCGTCCGCCACTGCGGCGAGCCGAAGACGCCGAGCATCCCGTGGTGCTGCAGGAACGAGAAGAGGTAGCGCGCCGGGTAGTCGAGCGCGAGGTCCGGGTCGGTGGACCACACCGCGGCGACGAGCGGCTCCATGAAGTGTCGCTGGAAGTACGCCGAGAAGCGGCCCGCGGCGAGGAAGTCGCGCAGGGTCTGGTCGTCGTCCGCGTCGGTCGTCGAGGCGAGCAGCGCCCGGGCCCGGCGGTGGAAGCGGGGGATCTCGACGAGCATGCGGAGGTACGCCGGCCGCGCCAGGTTGCGGCGGGAGGGAAAGAGGCCGCGTGGGCCCAGCGCGCCGGCGTACTCCAGTCCGGTGACGTCGTCACGCACCGACATCGACATCTCCGAGGGCTGGGTCTCCACGCCGAGCTCGGCGAAGAGGCGCAGCAGCACGGGGTAGGTGCGCTCGTTGTGCACGATGAAGCCGGTGTCGATCGCGAGCTCGCCGCCCGCGGCGGGCACCCGGTGCGTGTCGGCGTGGCCGCCGAGGCGCGCGTCGGCCTCGAACAGCGTGACGTGGGCGGTGCGCGAGGCGACGTGGGCGGCCACCAGCCCCGCCACGCCGCTGCCCACCACCGCGATGCGGGCGCTCATGCGGGGTCCCTGCGCGAAGCGGAGCGCAGCGAGCATTCGCGTGGGGTGCTCATGCCGCCTCGAAGTCGAACATGGCGATCGGCGCCGAGGTGGGCTTGTCGGACCCGCCCACGGGCTCGACGGTGATCCCGACGGCGGTCGCGTCGGCCGCCTCGCCCTTCAGCAGCACCGTCTGGTCGGCCTTCACCGGCATCAGGCCGGCGGGCACCATCACGCCCTTGGGCGTGCGGAGCCAGAGCTCGTAGACCTTGCCGTCCGGGGGCGGCGGCATCTTGGCCGTGACCAGGACGGCCTTGCCCTCCTCCCTGGAGCGGACCACGGTGGCGGTGGCGCCGTCGGGGAACTCCTGGGTCACGTGCTGGGCCTCGGGATCGCCGAGCACCCGGTCGGCCGCGCTCAGCTGCTGCTCGGTGGACTGGTCGTCGGCCCAGGGCTGGGCCGCGATCACGCCGCCACCGATCAGGGCGACCACCGCAGCGGCCGCTGCGAGGGCGGGACGGAAGCGGCGGCGACGGGCGGCGTCCAGCGAGACCGGCTCCGCGATGGGTGGGGCGACAGGGGGTTCGACCGGGACGGCGGGCTGGTCGTGCTGCACCAGCGGCGGGAGCGGACGCACGGTCTTGATGTCGTCGAGCAGCCGCTCGCGCAGGGTCGGCGGCGGCTCGACGGCGCTGGCGTCGGCCAGCAGCGCGGCCGCCTCGCGGAGGCTCTGCACCTCGGCGCGGCAGTCGGCGCAGGTGGCGAGGTGCTGCTCGAAGAGGGTGCGCTCGGAGGGCTCGAGGGCGTCGACGGCGTAGGCGCCGACCAGGGCGTGGATGTCGCTCATGACCCGACCCCCAGCAGATCGCGCAGGCGGATGAGCCCGTCGCGGATCCGTGTCTTGGCCGTGCCGACCGGCAGGTCCAGCATCGTGGCCACCTCCGTATGTGTGTATCCCCCGAAGTACGCCAGCTCGAGGGCCTCGCGCTGCACGTCGGTGAGGGTCCCCATGGCCTGACGGACCCGTTGGGCTTCGATCTTGGTCGCGGCGGCCTCGGCCGTGGAGTCGTGGGCCACCGGGCGGTTCTGGTCGTGGTACGTCGCGTCGCGCCGGCTGGCGGCCTCGGCGGACCGCACCCGGTCGACGGCGCGACGGTGGGCGAGGGTCAGCAGCCAGGAGAGCGCGCTGCCCTTGTCGGGGTCGAACCTGCTGGCGGTGCGCCAGGCCTCGAGGAAGGTCTCCTGCGTCACCTCCTCGGCCTGGGCCGGGTCGCGGACCACCCGGAGCACGAGGCCGTGCACTCTGGCCGCGGTGGCGTCGTACATCGCGGCGAACGCGGACTCGTCACCCCGCGCCGTACGCCGGAACAGGTCGCCGAGGTCGGGCGCACCCGTTCCCCCCGGGACGGAAGGTCCGGAGGGAACGGGCGCAATCCCAGTCACAGGCTCGAATCTTTCCTCATGCGAACCGTGGTCACATCTTCGGCATCATGACGGTGTCGATGACGTAGACGGTCGCGTTGGCGGTCGGGATGTTGCCGCAGACGATGGTCGCGTCCTCGACGGTGTAGTCCTCGCCCGAGCCCTGGACGGTGATCTGTGTCGCCGGCCAGCGTCTCGTGGGTGCCCACGACCTCGTCGGGGCCGAGCTGGCCCTCGACCACGTGGTGGGTGAGGATCTTGGTCAGGGTCGGCTTGTCGGCCAGCACCGCGTCGAGGTCCTTCTTCGGGATCTTGGCGAAGGCGTCGTCGGTCGGGGCGAACACGGTGAGCGCCGGAGCGGAGTTCAGCGTGTCGACCAGGTCGGCGGCGGTGACCGCGGCGACGAGGGTCTTGAGCAGCGGGTTGGCGCTCGCGGCGTTGGCGACCGGCTCGGTCACCATGCCGTCGAAGGACCCGGCGCCGTCGGTGGGGATGGCCGAGCAGCCGGCACCGAAGGTCTGGTCCGCGGCGCTCTCGCTGGCGGTCTCGCTGGGCGAGCTCTCGGTCGTCTGGCTCGTGTTGTCGGACGCGGCGGAGTCGTTGCTGTCGTCCTCGCCACCGCAGGCGGCCAGGCCGACGGAGAGCGTCAGGGCGAGCGACGCGATGGCTGCGTGGCGAACGATCGTGCGCTTCATGATGGAGCCTTTCGGGAGGGGACGTTCTTCGGGAGTGATTCGGGGCGACGGGACGACCGGATTGGGCTCAAGCGACATTCACCGCGATTTCCTGGACTCCGCTGGATCCTTCGGGGAACGGGCTGGCGCGGACGGCGGTCTGCACCACGCCGTCGCGGTCGGTGGCGCGGACCGCGAGCATGTGCTGGCCGGGGCGGGCGTCCCAGGGGAGATACCACTGGCGCCAGTAGTCGACGCCGGCGCTCGGGCCGAGCTTCGCCTCCTGCCAGCCGCCGCCGTCGATGCGGACCTCGACCTTGGCGATGCCGCGGGTCTGCGCCCAGGCGACGCCGCCGATCACGCTCTTCCCTGCCTTGACCGTCGACAGCGCGGCCGGGGTGTCGATCCGCGAGGAGATCTTGATCGGGGCGTCGGTGGCCCAGTCCCGGTCGGTCCAGTACGCCGACTGCTCGGCGTACGTCGTGAGGGTGAGCTTGCGCAGCCACTTGGTCGCGCCGACGAAGCCGTAGAGCCCCGGCGTGATCAGCCGGGCGGGGAAGCCGTGCTCGGCGGGCAGTGCCGTGCCGTTCATGCCGACCGCGACCATCGCGTCGCGGCCGTCGAGGGCGACGCCGAGCGGGGTGCTGATCGTGAACCCGTCGGTCGCGGTGGACAGGATCTGGTCGGCCTTGCTGCCGACGCCCTGCCTCGTCGAGCAGCGTCTTCAGCGGTACGCCGGTCCAGCGCGCGGCGCCGACGTACTTGCCGCCGACGTCGTTGGAGACGCAGGTCATGGTGATGTCGCGCTCGATCAGCTCCATGCCGAGCAGGTCGTCGAAGGTGATCGCGAAGGAGTTGTCGACGTCGCCGTCGACCTCGAGGCGCCAGCTGTCGAGGTCGATCACCGGGACGGTGAGGTTGACGTCGACGCGGTAGAAGTCCTTGCTGGGCGTGCGGAAGCTCGAGATGCCCGGGTAGCGCGACTCCAGCCCGCGGGCCAGCGGCGGTGCCGGGCTGGCCGGCTGGGGCAGGGTCACGTCCTCGGGACGGGTGCGGATGCCGATCAGCCGCTGGCCGACCCAGCCCATGCCCCCGGCGAGCACGGCGACGGCCGCGCTGCTGACCAGGACGGTGCGGCGGCTGGCGCCGTGAGTGGTTTCGAGACGGGCTCGTTCCTCGCCCTCCTCTGGAACCGCGGGGGCGAGCGTCTCGAAACCACCACCCGCGGATCCGCATCAGGCAGGACCAGCCCCGCGAGCACTCCGATGCCGACGACCGCGGCGGCGAGGGCCGGGACCGCATCGGTGGCGATCGCGAACGGCCGCCGCAGCGCCAGCACGCCGGACGTCGCGACGAGCAGCAGCAGCAGGCCGGCGCCCAGCGGGAGGCGCCGGCGCGCCAGCAGGCCGGCCAGGCCCGCCAGCACCAGGGTGACCAGCATGACGCTGCCGATGAGGATCGGCTTGTCGCGGGTGCCGAACTCCCGCACCGCGAACTCCTTGACCGGCGTCGGGGTCAGGTCGATGACCGTCGACCCGACCGCGAGCACCGGCGAGGACGCCGGATTCATGGTGGCGGCGACGAGGTGCCCCGCCGCCATGCCGGCGAGGGTCGCCAGGACGCCGGCGCCGGCGTACTTCAGGGCGGAGGGATCGCGTTTCATGGGAGGTGTTCGGCGCGGAAGGCACCTCCCGGATGGGGTCAGACGTCCGGATGGTCGACCTGCTCCCGCGGCGGCTGGGGCCGCTGGTGCCCCAGCTCGCCGCCGATCCGTCCGCCGTACGGGCGCCCGTGGTCGGCGTACTCCTCGCGGGCGTAGGTCAGCGTCCAGGGCCCGAGCTGGACCCGGCTCCCGGTGCGCAGGATCTGCTGCCGCACCCGCTGGCCGTGCACCCGCGTCTCGCGGGTCGTTGGCGAGCAGCACCATCTCGTCGTCGGCGTCGCGGCGTACCTCCGCGTGCACGTCGGCGAGGCCGGGCAGGCGTACGTCGCACTGCTCGCCGGAGCCGATCGTGGTGACGTCGTCGAGGTAGAACACCGGCGGACTGTCGGTGTGCACGCCGTCGGTGGGCACCAGGGTGAGGTGGGGGTTGCCGCCGTGCAGCGGGTCGTGGGTGGTGGTGACCTTGCGGCGGCGGGCGGCGCAGGAACGTCGGGGCGACCGGGAACAGCGTGGCCGGCGGCGCGAGCGTGGCGTCCGGCAGCACCGGGCGGTCGGCACCGGCCCGGGACCGGGCGCCGGTCCAGGCGCCGCGCAGGCTGCCCAGCCGCATGTACCGCGAGCCGGTGAGCCGGCGCTGCCACCACGACGACCGCACCGCGCCCAGGGTGAGCAGGTGGTGCTCGCGGTCGTGCACGCGCACCCGCAGGCCGCGGCGGCCCAGGCCCTCGGCGAGCGCCCGGATCGCCGGGGCGTCGCTGCGGCCGGCGAACAGGCCGGGGTCGTCGACCTCGACCACCAGGTCGCTGCCGGAGCCCCGGACCTGCCCGTTGACGGTCGGCCCGCCCGGGACCTGCACCGAGAAGCAGAGGTCGGCCGCGATGGTGACGGTGCGCATCGGACCTACTCCGGGGAGCGGGCGGCGTTGTCCTGCGTGGTGACCTGCAGCGTGCCGTCGAGCTTCCAGACCGCGCGAGGGGCGCGGCTGCCGGTGTCGCGCGGCACCTCGACGCTCATGTCGATGAAGCGGTAGTTGATGGCCGCCTCACGCCCGGTGAGGAACGACCACATCTTCTGGCCGAGGTCGCTCCAGTCCACGACCTCGTCGCTGGACCCGTTCGTGCGGGCCGGGGGGACGATCTCCATGGCGAACTCCAAACTTAGACATATTCCTAAACAGTCTGTTTAGGTTTAGGATCCCAGCATGACCACGGCACGGGGCAGAACGCAAGGGGTGGAGGCCGGCAAATCCGGCGCACCCGCCGGGCTGGCCATCGGGGACCTCGCCGCCCGGACCGGCCTGACGCCGGCGGTGCTGCGCATGTGGGAGACGCGGTACGGCTTCCCCCAGCCGCAGCGGCTCGAGTCCGGGCACCGGCGGTACGCCGAGTCCGACGTCGCCGCGGTCGAGGCGATCCTGCGGCGCCGCGAGGCCGGCGTACGCCTCGAGGTCGCGGTCGCCGAGGCGGCCGGTCGGCGGAGCCGGAGCCCACCCCGGACAGCCCGTCGGTGTACGCCGAGCTCCGCCGTCGGCACCCGCACCTGGCCCACCAGCGGCTGCACAAGTCCACGCTGCTCGGCGCTCTCCTGGGCGATCGAGGACGAGTGCCTGGCCCGGGCCGAGCGGGCGCTGGTGTTCGGCGCCTTCCAGGAGCCACGCTTCTACGAGGCGGCCCGCCCCCGCTGGACGGAGCTGGCCCGGGTCGCCGAGGCGACGGTGGCGCTGGCCGCCTTCGACGCGCCCTCCGCGCCGGGCGAGCTGCCGGTCCGGGTCCCCCTCGACGACCGCGCGCCCCTGCGCCGGGAGTGGGCGGTGGTCTGCGACGCCCCTCGCTTCACCGCCGCCCTCACCGCCTGGGAGGTGCCCGGCCAGGCGCGCTGTCCCCGACGGGCAACGCGTCTTCGAGTCCATCTGGACCGTCGAGCCGGGCCCCGTCCGCGACGCGGCCCGGGTGTGCGCCGACGTCGCGCGCGCCGCCGTACCCGAGCGAGGTACGCCGCGCACTGGCCGGCGAGCCGGCGCGGGTGGCCGACCCGGTCGCCGGCGGCGGCCCTGCTCCAGCGCGTCCTGGCGTACGTCGACCGCGCGGGCTGAGCCCCCGACCGCCGACCTGTCGCAGACTGACGCGCCGCACCGCCCAGGTGCCGTGCAACGTGGTTGCAACGTTGCGCGCCCACGCTGGACGGAACCGGACCCGGAGGAACGCTGGTGCCTGCGCTCGAGACCCTGTTCACTGATGAGGTGATCGGCGAGGGCATGCGCGCTCAGGTCGCGGAGTCCTGGCACCGCTCCGCGGCGGCCGGGGTGAGCGCCGACGACGCCGAGGCGCCGATCACGCTGGACGACAGCTCGCTGCGCGACCAGCGCGAGGCGCACCCGCTGGCCCAGGTCTTCCCGCTGCTCGACGACGTGCTGGGCCAGGCCGCCCGCGACTGCGACGCGATCATGGCCGTCTCCGACGCCTCCGCCCAGCTGCTCTGGGTCTGCGGCCATCCCCAGGTGCTGCGCACCGCCGAGTCGATCGGCTTCGTGGAGGGCTCGAACTGGGACGAGCGGTTCGCCGGCACCAACGCCCCGGGCATGGCGGTGGCGCTCGACCAGCCGGTGAGCATCATCGGCCAGGAGCACTTCCGCCGCTCGGTGCGGCGCTGGAGCTGCGCCGCCTCCCCGATCCACGACCCGGTGACCGGCTCGCTGCTCGGCATCCTCGACATCACCGGCGGCGACCAGATCGTGGTGCCGCAGACCATGGCGATGGTGCGCGCCGCGGCCCGGATGGCCGAGACCGAGCTGGCCCACCTGCGGCTGACCGCCGAACCGCTGCCGGCCGTCGCGCGCAGCAGCCGGCTGGCGCTGCGGATCGAGGCGATGGGACGCGCAGGAGGCGCTGCTCGGCATCGACGACGGCTCCGGCCGGCGCTCCACCCTGCGACTGAGCCGCCGGCACAGCGAGATCATGCTGCTGCTCGCCTCGGCCCCGCGCGGGCTGTCCGGCGACGAGCTGGCCGTGCTGCTCTACGAGGAGGACAACACCGCCTCCACGCTGCGGGCCGAGCTGAACCGGCTGCGCAACCTGCTCGGCGACGACCTGCTCGCCTCGCGGCCCTACCGCCTGGTCGGCGACGTGGCCGGCGACTGGCTGGGCGTGGAGGCCAAGGTGCTGGCCGGCGACGTGGCCGGCGCGATGCGGTCCTACCGCGGCCCGCTGCTGCCCCGGTCGACCTCGCCCGGCGTGGTCCGGCTCCGCGACGAGATCGCCTCCACCCTGCGCTCGGCGGTGCTGCGCTCCGGCGTACCCGACCTCATGTCGGCCTGGACCCGCTCCTCGTGGGGCTCCGACGACTACGCGATGTGGACCGCCCAGCGCGACGCGGTCGGCCCGCGCTCGCCGCTGCTGCCGCTGATCCTCGGCCAGATCTCGCGGCTCGACCGCGAGCTCGCCTGAGCGCAGTCCGGTGATCCGGCCGGCCGGTTGCCGGGCAACCTGCCCGCAACGTTGCCGCTGCCTAGCGTGTGCCGCACGTCACAGCACCGCCACACGTAGGGAGACACCATGTCCGTGTATTCAGCACCCGGCCGGGACGGCTCGTCGATCGAGGTCGCCAGCCGCTACGGCCACTACATCGGGGGCGCGTGGGTCGACCCGGTCAAGGGCGCCTACTTCGAGAACATCTCGCCGGTCAACGGCAAGCCGTTCACCGAGATCGCCCGCGGCACCGCCGAGGACATCGAGGCGGCTCTCGACGCCGCGCACGCCGCCGCCCCCGCGTGGGGCCGGGCCTCGGCCACCGAACGCTCCAACGTCCTGCTCAAGATCGCCGACCGGATGGAGGCCCACCTCGAGGACCTCGCGGTCATCGAGACCTGGGACAACGGCAAGGCGGTCCGCGAGACCCTCAACGCCGACCTGCCGCTGGCCATCGACCACTTCCGCTACTTCGCCGGCGCGCTGCGCGGCCAGGAGGGGTCGATCAGCGAGATCGACGAGACCACCATCGCCTACCACTTCCACGAGCCGCTGGGCGTGGTCGGCCAGATCATCCCGTGGAACTTCCCGATCCTGATGGCGGTCTGGAAGCTGGCCCCGGCGCTGGCCGCGGGCAACGCGGTGGTGCTCAAGCCCGCCGAGCAGACCCCGTGGTCGATCCTCAAGCTGGCCGAGCTCATCGGCGACCTGCTGCCGGCCGGCGTGCTGAACATCGTCAACGGCTTCGGCGTCGAGGCGGGCAAGCCGCTGGCCTCCTCCAGCCGGATCTCCAAGATCGCGTTCACCGGCGAGACCACCACCGGCCGGCTGATCATGCAGTACGCCAGCCAGAACATCATCCCGGTGACCCTCGAGCTCGGCGGCAAGTCGCCGAACATCTTCTTCGAGGACGTCGCCGCCGAGCGCGACGCGTTCTACGACAAGGCCCTCGAGGGCTTCACGATGTTCGCGCTCAACCAGGGCGAGGTCTGCACCTGCCCGTCGCGGGCGCTGGTCCAGCGGTCGATCTACAGCGACTTCGTCCCGGACGCGATCGCCCGGGTCGAGGCGATCAAGCAGGGCAACCCGCTCGACACCGAGACGATGATGGGCGCGCAGGCCTCCAACGACCAGCTCGAGAAGATCCTGTCCTACCTCGACATCGGCCGGCAGGAGGGCGCGAAGGTGCTCACCGGCGGCGAGCGGCTGGTGCTCGAGGGCGACCTGGCCGAGGGCTACTACGTGCAGCCGACCGTCTTCGAGGGCGACAACTCGATGCGGATCTTCCAGGAGGAGATCTTCGGCCCGGTCGTCTCGCTGACGTCCTTCGACGACGAGGCCGACGCGCTCAAGGTCGCCAACGACACGCTCTACGGCCTCGGCGCCGGGGTGTGGACCCGCGACGGGTCACGCGCCTTCCGGGCCGGCAAGGAGATCCAGGCCGGCCGGGTGTGGACGAACTGCTACCACGCCTACCCCGCGCACGCGGCCTTCGGCGGCTACAAGCAGTCCGGCATCGGGCGCGAGAACCACAAGATGATGCTCGACCACTACCAGCAGACCAAGAACCTGCTGGTGAGCTACTCGCCCGACAAGCTGGGCTTCTTCTGATGGACCGACTCCCGGCCGCGTCGCGGTCACCGGTGAGGCGGCGGACCTGGTCCGCCGCCTCACCGAGGCGCACGGGCCGGTGATGTTCCACCAGTCCGGCGGCTGCTGCGACGGCAGCGCACCGATGTGCTACCCCGACGGCGACTTCCTCACCGGCGAGTCCGACGTACACCTCGGCGACCTGGACGTCGGCCTCGAGCGCCAGGTGCCGGTGTGGATGTCGCGCTCGCAGTTCGCCTACTGGAAGCACACCCACCTCACCATCGACGTGGTGCCGGGCCGCGGCGCCGGCTTCTCGCTGGAGGCGCCCGAGGGCGTGCGGTTCCTCATCCGGTCCCGGATCCTGACCGACGAGGAGTACGCCGCCCTCGGGCTGAGCCGCGTGCGGCAGGATGGCCCGCGTGGAGGGGGTTCTCGAGGGGTTCGCGACCATCATCGTCGTCATCGCCCTCGGCGCCCTGCTGGCCCAGCTGCGGGTCCTCGACCTCGGCGCGCAGGTGGTGCTCTCGCGGCTGGCGTTCTTCGTGGCCAGCCCGGCGCTGCTGGTGACCGTCCTGGCCGACACCGACGTGACCGAGGTGTTCTCGGGCAACCTCGCCGCCTCGTTCGCCGGCGTCGTCGTCGCCGTCCGGCCTGTACGTCGTCTCGGCCCGGCTGCTGCTGCGCCGCGAGCTGGCGGAGACCGTGATCGGCGCGCTCTGCTCGGCGTACGTCAACGCCGGCAACCTCGGCCTGCCGATCGCGTCGTACGTCCTCGGCGACGTCGCCCTCGTGGCGCCGGTGCTGCTCATGCAGCTGCTGGTGCTCCAGCCGCTGGCGCTGGCCGTGCTGGACCACGCGGTGTCCACCGGCCCGGTGCGGGTGCGCCGGCTGCTCACCCAGCCGCTGCGGACACCGCTGACCGTCGGCTCGCTGGTGGGACTGGCGCTCGCCCTGACCGGGGTGGACCTGCCGCCCGCCGATGCACGACCCGCTGGCGCTGGTCGGCGGGATGGCGGTGCCGGCGATGCTGATCGCCTACGGCATCTCGCTCCGGCTCGGCCCGCGGCCCGGCCACGGGTCCATCGCCCGGCGAGCTGGCCTGGATCGGCGCGCTCAAGCTGGTCGCCCAGCCGGCCGCGGCGTACGCCACCGGCCTGCTCCTGGGCCTCGACGACGCGGCGCTGCTCGCGGTGACGGTGCTCTCCGCGCTGCCGACCGCCCAGAACATCTTCGTCCACGCCACCCGCTACGACCGGGGCGTGGTGCTGGCCCGCGACGCGATCTTCCTGACCACGGTGCTCTCGGTGCCGGTGATCTTCGTGATCACCGCCCTGCTGACCTGAGGCCCGCCGGCGGCCCCGGCGCGGCGCGGCGGCGTACGGCAGGATGGCGGCCATGACCGAGCTCGTGACGTACGGCCTCGCGGACGGCGTGGCCACCCTGACCTTCGACTCCCCGCACAACCGCAACGCCCTGTCGCGGCAGCTGGTGACCGAGTTCCACGCCCTGCTGGACCGGGCCGCGGCCGACGACGAGGCGAAGGTCGTGGTGGTCCGGGCCGAGGGCCGCACGTTCTGCTCCGGCGCCGACCTCTCCGAGGCCGCCGAGGACGGGATGGAGAAGGCGGCCGGGGTGCTGGTCGACCTGCAGCGGAAGATCGTCACGTTCCCCAAGCCGGTGGTGACCCGGCTGCACGGCAACGTCCGGGCCGGCGGGATCGGCATCGTCGCCGCCTCCGACATCGCGATCAGCGCCGAGGACGCGACGTACGCGTTCACCGAGGTGAAGCTCGCCCTGACCCCGGCCGCGATCTCGCTGACCGTGCTGCCCCGGATGACCGACCGGTCCGCGGCGCTCACCTTCCTCACCGGCGAGACCTTCGACGGCCGGGCGGCGGCGGCGATGGGCCTGGTCACCCGGGCGGTGCCCGAGGCCGACCTCGACGCCGAGGTGGCGCGGGTGTGCGCGGCGCTGGTCACCGGCCACCCGCAGGGCCTGCGCGAGACCAAGGGTCTGCTCGGCCGGCACCTGGTCGCCAACATCGACGCGAACGGCGCCGACCTCGCGAAGCTGAGCGCCCGGCTGTTCGGGTCGGACGAGGCCCGCGAGGCGATGCTGGCGTTCCTGTCGCGCAAGAAGTCCTGACCGGCCGCTGGCTACCGTGGTCGGCGTGAACAGGGTCGGTCCGCGGCAGGAGACGTCGGCACCCGTGCGGGCGCTGACCGTGATCGGGCTGTTCGTCGCCGTCCTCTACGTCATCGAGCTCGTCGACCAGGTCCTCAACAACCGGCTCGACCAGGAGGGCGTGCAGCCGCAGGAGACCGACGGGCTGCTCGGCATCCTCTTCGCCCCGCTCCTGCACGCCGGCTGGGGCCACCTGATCGGCAACACCCTGCCGCTGCTGGTGCTCGGCTTCCTGGTGCTGCTCTCCGGGGTCGGGACGTGGGTGCGGGTCACCGCGATCGTCTGGGTGGTCGGCGGCGTCGGCACCTGGCTGGTCGCGCCCCCGGGCACGGTCCACCTCGGTGCGTCCGTGCTGATCTTCGGCTGGCTGGTCTACCTCCTGCTCCGCGGCTTCGTCTCCGGCCGGGTCGGGCAGATCCTGCTCGGCCTGGTGATCCTCTTCCTGTACGGCGGCGTCCTGTGGGGTGTGCTGCCCGGCCAGCCGGGGATCTCGTGGCAGGGTCATCTCTTCGGTGCCCTCGGCGGGGCGATCGCGGCGTTCACCGTCTCCGAGCGGCGGCAACCATCCGGGGTCCCCAGCCGGTAGATCCCCGGCCCGGCGTTCCGTGCGTTCCGGTCGCCCGAGGGCCTTGCCAGCGACCATTTCGCACGGAACGCGCGCAGCGACGCGATCCGGCACGCGGCCCCGGCATCGAGTCGGTATCGAAGAACGTCGTTCTTTTCCGTCCGGGACCATCCGGCCGGTAAAGTTCTCCCCTTGTCGAATTCGCTTGTCCCAGGGGGTTGTTCCTCGTTGTCCGATGACATCGCCGCACGTGAGATCGCTGCGGAACAGGCCTTCGTGGACCGTGTCTACGTGCAGATGGACCAGTCGATCGCGGCTGCCCGCCAGCTCGCCCGCGAGGGCCACGAGCGCGGCCGGCTCGGCCACGAGGGCGGCCTCGTCGAGCGCGACGCCATGGTCTTCCAGGCCGCGAAGCGGATGGCCCAGCTCGACGCCGCGCACGAGGGCCTGGTCTTCGGCCGGCTCGACGTACGCCCCGAGCTCGACCCGGACACCGCGCTACATCGGCCGGATCGGCCTGCGCGACGCCAACCGCGACTCCCTGCTGATCGACTGGCGCGCCCCGGCCGCCGCGGTGTTCTACCAGGCCACCGCGGCCGAGCCGCACGACGTCGTACGCCGCCGGGTGCTGCGCAGCCTCGGCCCGCAGCGTGGTCGGCGTCGAGGACGAGCTGCTCGACCCCGAGCACCCGGCCGCCGACGACCTGCCGATCGTCGGCGAGGGCGCGCTGATGGCCCAGCTCTCCCGCGCCCGCGACCGCTCCATGCACTCGATCGTGGCCACCATCCAGGCCGAGCAGGACAAGGCGATCCGCGCACCCGGCAAGGGCGTCGTGGCGATCTCCGGCGGTCCCGGCACCGGCAAGACGGTCGTCGCGCTGCACCGCGCGGCGTACCTCCTCTACACCGACCGGCGCCGCTACGAGAGCGGCGGCGTGCTCATCGTCGGTCCGTCCGGCGTCTTCATGCGCTACATCGAGCGGGTGCTGCCGTCCCTCGGCGAGACCGCGGTCGCGCTGCGCTCGCTCGGCGAGGTCGTCGACGGGCTGCGCGCGACCCGCCACGAGGACCCCGCCACCGCCGACGTGAAGGGCGCGGCCCGGATGGCCGAGGTCCTGCGCCGCGCCGCCCGCCAGGCCGTGCCCGGCTCGCCCAGCGAGTTCCGGATCTTCTACCGCGACGACAACCTCGTGCTCGACCGGCAGCAGCTCGGCCGGATCCGCCGCCAGCTGCTGTCCCAGGGCCGCCGCAACCGGCAGATCCCGCGGGTCGCGGCCGCCCTCCTCGACGCGCTGTGGCGCCAGGTCCGCGGCGAGCGCGGTCGGGAGCGGGGCCGCGAGGCCTTCGACGACGAGCTGCTCGGCAACGACGCGTTCGTCGAGTTCGCGGTCAACTGGTGGCCGCCGCTGGACGCCCCCACCGTGCTGTCGTGGCTGCGCGACGGTGACTTCCTGGCCCGCGTCGGCGACGGCGTGATCAGCCAGGACGACCAGGCGCTGCTGCTCAAGAGCTGGCAGGGCGAGCTGACCATCGAGGACGTCCCGCTGGTCGACGAGCTGCGCTACGCCCTCGGCGACGTACCCCTGCGCGAGGCCGAGGACAGCGAGTACGCCGACCACGTCGGCGGCGACCTGCAGGAGCTGACCACCGCCTCCGAGCGGGAGTACGCCCCCACCGGCCGGGCCTGGGCGCCGCCGACCCACCGGGTCGAGGACGACGCGTTCGCGCACGTGCTGATCGACGAGGCCCAGGACCTGACGCCGATGCAGTGGCGGATGGTCGCGCGCCGGGGCCGCGCCGCCTCGTGGACGATCGTCGGCGACCCGGCGCAGTCGTCGTGGCCGGTCCCGGAGGAGGCCGCCGCGGCCCGCGCCGAGGCGCTCGAGGGCAAGCAGCTGCACGAGTTCCACCTCTCGACGAACTACCGCAACTCCTCCGAGATCTACGAGCACGCCGCGGCGTACGCCGAGCGGGTCGGCCTCGACGCCGACCTGCCGACCGCGGTCCGCTCCACCGGCGAGCACCCCACCGTGATCACCGACGTCCCCGACCTCGAGGACGCGGTGCGGTCCGAGGTGCTCCGGCTGGCCGGGCAGGTCGCGGGCACCGTCGGCATCGTGGTGCCGGCCGCCCGCCGGGCCGAGGTCAACGCGTGGCTGGCGAGCTGGCCGGAGCTGGCTTCGGACGCACCGTCGGCCGCCGCGTCGGTCGCCGGGGGGACGCCGAGCGGGGAGGACCGCGTGGTCGTCCTCACCGGCCTGGACACCAAGGGCCTGGAGTTCGACGGCATCGTGGTGGTCCGTCCGCAGGAGATCGAGGACGAGTCGGCGACCGGCCGGGCGACGCTGTACGTCGTCCTCACCCGGGCCACGCAGCTGCTCAGCACCGTCTCCTGACGGCGCCGTCGCCGGGGTCCGCCGAGGGGTGGACACCGGCGGCACGCGCGCGCCGATGTGCAGACGCACGGGGAGGGTTCCCACTAGGTTGGCGGGCATGAGCGAGCAGCCACCACCGCCCCAGGACCCCAACGCAGCCTCCCGGGTACGGCCAGCAGCCGCCCCAGGACCCCAACCAGCCCCCGCCGGCTACGGCCAGCAGCCCCCGCCGCCGTACGGCAGCGAGCCCTACCCGACCGGCGGCCAGGACCCGAACCAGCCTCCCGGCTGGGGCGCAGGGCTACGGCCAGCAGCCGCCCGGCTACCCGCCGTACGGCGCCGGCCCCGGCGGACCCGGCCCCGGCGGGCAGGGTCCGTACTCCCCGACCGACGCCATCGGCTACGGCTTCGGCAAGTTCAAGGACAACGCGGGCCCGTTCCTGCTGCTGGCGCTGGTCGCCATCGGCACCGGCGCGGTGATCAGCCTCATCGGCTCGCTGGTCACCGGCGGTGACTCCCTGTTCTCCTACGACTCCGACGGCTTCCAGTTCAGCCCGCTGGCCGGCGTGTTCAACATCCTCGGCCAGGTCGCGACCACGCTGTTCGGTGCCGCCCTGATCCGCGGCGCCTTCGACGCGGTCGACGGGCGCGAGGTCACCCTCGGCGGCATGTTCGAGCGCTGGGACAAGATCCAGGTGGTGGTGGCGGCGCTGGTGATCAGCGTGCTGACCACCATCGGCTTGGTGCTCTGCGTGCTGCCCGGCTTCGTGGTCATCTTCCTGACCTGGTTCACGACGTACTTCATCGTCGACCGGGGCGAGGACGCCGTGACCGCGATCAAGTCGAGCTTCTCGTTCGCCACGCAGCACGTCGGACCGCTGCTGCTGCTGGCGCTGCTGTCGTTCCTGTGCTTCGTGGTCGGCGCGCTCGCCTGCCTGGTCGGCCTGCTGGTGGCCTACCCGGTGGTCTCGATCGCCGCGGCCTACAGCTACCGACGGCTCCAGGACCAGCCGGTCGCTGCCTGACCGGTCCGCACACGCACGACGGCCCGGCCCCCGCGAGGGGTGCCGGGCCGTCGTCGTACGTCGGGTCTACTGCGCGACGCCGTAGAGCCGGTCGCCCGCGTCGCCGAGGCCCGGCACGATGTAGCCCTTGTCGTTGAGCTTCTCGTCCATCGCCGCGGTGACCACGGTGACCGGGACGTCGAGGCCCTCGAGCTCCTTCTCCAGCCGGGCGCAGCCCTCGGGCGCGGCCAGCAGGCAGACCGCGGTGATGTGGTCGGCGCCGCGGTCGGTGAGGAAGCGGATCGCCGCGGCCAGGGTGCCGCCGGTGGCCAGCATCGGGTCGAGGACGTAGCACTGCCGGCCGGACAGGTCCTCGGGCAGCCGCTCGGCGTACGTCGACGCCTCGAGCGTCTCCTCGTTGCGCACCATGCCGAGGAAGCCGACCTCGGCGGTCGGCAGCAGCCGCATCATGCCGTCGAGCATGCCCAGGCCGGCGCGCAGGATCGGCACCACCAGCGGCTTGGGGGTGGCCAGCTTCACGCCCGCGGTCGGGGAGACCGGCGTGACGATGTCGACCTGCTCGACGCGCACGTCGCGGGTGGCCTCGTAGGCCAGCAGCGTGACCAGCTCGTCGGCCAGTCGGCGGAAGGTGGGGCTGTCGGTGTTCTCGTCCCGCAGCACGGTGAGCTTGTGGGCGACGAGCGGGTGGTCGATGACGTGGGTGCGCATGGGGCAAAACCTAACGGCAAACGGGGTTGGAAGCCTCCCCGTCGTCTGACACTCTGGGAGGCGGAGCAGGCCGAGAAGTGGAGGTGCGCCATGGCAGAGCCCACTGATGTCGTCGACTTCGCACTGGCTGCCTATCGCGAGGAAGGCGAGTGGCAGGTCCAGGAGCTCGCACTCGACGTCATCGAGAACGTCGACCATCTGGCCAACGCGTTGCGCCGGTTCCCCGGCGACCACGGGGCGGTGGGCCTGGTGGCCTACGACGAGGACGTGTTCCTGATCGCCCGCGTGGCCGGCCCGAGCGTCCGGCTGCTGCTCTCCGACATCACCGCCGCCGACGAGTGGGACCTCGCCCGCGACGCGATCGAGCACCTCGGGCTGCCCTACCCCGAGGAGGACGACGACCCGGCCCCGGCCGGCGACCTCGACATCCTCGGTGACCTCGGCATGCACGCGATGGACATGGGCGTGCTGCTCGACGACTACGACCTCTACCCCGACGAGATGCTCTCCGACGTCGCCGGTCGGCTCGGCTTCGGCCCGGCCTTCGACGACATGGTCGGCCTCACCTCCGCCTGACCACCTCGTGACCGCTGCGTACGACGAGGCGATGGACCTCGCCCTCACCGAGGCCCGGGCGGCCCTCGCGACCGCGGACGTCCCCGTCGGTGCCGTCGTACTCTCCCCGACCGGCGAGGTCATCGGCCGCGGCCGCAACCTCCGCGAGGCCACCCACGACCCGACCGCCCATGCCGAGGTGGTCGCGCTGCGCGAGGCGGCGCGGGCCGTGGGCAGCTGGCGCCTCGACGACTGCACGCTGGTGGTCACCCTCGAGCCGTGCACGATGTGCGCCGGCGCCCTGGTGCTGGCCCGGGTGGCGCGGCTCGTCTTCGGTGCCTACGACCCGAAGGCGGGCGCGGTCGGGTCGCTGTGGGACGTGGTCCGCGACCGGCGGCTCAACCACCGGCCCGAGGTCGTCGCCGGCGTGCGCGCCGAGGAGTGCGGCCGGGTGCTCCTGGACTTCTTCGACGACCACCGCTGACCCGGTGGTCGAGCAGGTCGCGCAGCGACCGTGTCGAAACCCGGATTTCGGCGCCGCCCGACCCCTCCGGTACCCTCATCGGCGGTGGCGTGTCCGAGCGGCCTAAGGAGAACGCCTCGAAAGCGTTTGTGGGTGCAAGCCCACCGAGGGTTCAAATCCCTCCGCCACCGCCAGCCAAGGGCCACAGACGAAGATCTGTAGCCCGAGAGACGAAAGTCTCAGCAACGCCGCCTCGTGGCCCGAAACCGGGTTCACGGGGCGGCGTTGTTCCGTTTCCGGGCCGATACCCGTGTCGTTTGCCGTCGTATTCGACCGCTGGCTGCCTAGTGACTGGGATTCCAGTCGAGCACCATCTCTCGTAGTTCCTCCCGGTCCACTCCGCTGTCCAGTCGCAGCACAGGCTGGTCGCGATCTGCGAGCCACTTCTCATGGGCGACCCGGCTTCGCCCCTCGAAGGCCGGGTCGTCGTAGCCGCGCGCCCAGTCCAAGAACGCCCCCCACGCCTCCGGGTCGAAGCTCCGACCAGCCCTCCGCAGGACCTCGCGGGCCTCGAGACGACGCAGCCTCTCCTCGGGGTCAAGCGTCAGGAACACGATCGCGTCGCACTCGTCCACGACCGCCTCGCCCCAGCCAAGCATCGACCCTGAGAGCACCCATGCCTCCCGCGGCACGAACACATCGCGCATCAGCGCCAGCCGGTCGCCCTCGGGTCGCTTCTGGACGTAGGGCGGGTCGGTCGGCACCCAGAAGTAGTCGTCGGCGTCAGCGTGCGGGACTGACCAGTGGGTCGCCAGCGCCCGCGCGAGCGTAGTCGTTCCGGACCCGCTGGCACCCATCACGTGGAGTCTGCAACGACGCATGCCGTCATTCTCGCGGGGCCCAGCGGACAGATGCGCTGCGGGTAGCCGCACCGGCTCGCGGGGAGGACTCGATCGACCGTGCGTCCTTCGCCTTCCTGGAGCGCGCCGGCGGTCCGTGGTCGACGCGACCGACGGGCGTGACAGCGTTGCACCATGCCCGCTCCCGTGATCCGCCCAGCCACCGAGGCCGACCTCCCGCGACTCGTCGCCGTGGAGGTCGAGGCGGGGCAGCTGTTCCGCACCGTCGGCATGGTGAAGGTCGCCGAGGACGTTCCCCGGGTCTCGGATCTGCGTGGCGCCGTCGAGGCGGACCGGCTCTGGGTGACGCAGGTCGGCTCGGAGGTCGCGGGGTACGTCACCGCGGAGGTGCTCGACGGGAACGCGCACGTCGCTCAGGTCTCGGTGGCACCGGGCTACGCGGGCCGAGCCCTGGGTCGAGCCATGATCGAGTTCGTCGAGGACTGGGGTCGGGCCGCCGGCCGCCCGGCGACCACGCTGACGACCTTCCGCGACGTCCCGTGGAACGGCCCGTACTACCGCCGGCTGGGGTATCGCGTTCTGCCCGACGAGGGCATCGGGCCGGAACTGGCGAGGACGATGGCCCACGAGGCGTCGCTGCCGGGAATCGACGCCTCCCTGCGCTGCGCGATGGTCAAGACCAACTAGTCGGAAGATCGCCGCAGCGGCTGTGCACCTCCAGACGCAGTGCTTCTACTGCTTCCAGCAAGCGGGCGCTGGGTATGGGCGTGACAAGCACATCCGACAGTTCGTTAAGGGTCACTGGCTCGCGCAGGATCGCCAACCACCACAGGACACACTCCTCCAGGGCTGAGAGCCGGGCGTACTGTCCGTCGAGCAGCTCACGCACACCCCCAAAGACTACCTCGCCCTGCTCCAAGAACGGTCCGATTTGGCCACCAAAGAGATCCACGACCGTCTGCGCGACGATCTGTAATGCCAGGGGATTGCCCCCATACGCCTCGATCAGCCGAGCTCGCTCGTCAGCATCACCGGCTACCCCCTTTTCCGTCAACAGCTCTGCGCAGGCATCCATCCCCAGCCGGCCCAGGCGCACGGCGCGGGCGCAGGTGACCGGTGACCTTCCAGCGCGACGAGATCGGCCGGCTTCTCGCGGCTCGTGAAGAGCAGGCAGCTCTGGTGGTCGGTCTCGGCGCAGTGACGCAGGAAGCGCCCGATCCCTTCATAGCCGGGGCGCATCCGTCCCGAGTTTTCCCCTTCATCCAGCACTGATTCTACATTGTCCAGCACAATCAGCACGCTGCGGCTCCGCATCTGTTCCAGGATGGCGCTTTGCAGTTGTTCGAGAGTGTCCGATCGCTGCCTGAACACCTGCGGCGCAAGAGCCCGCAGGAGATCGTTGAGCAGCACTTCACAACTGGGAAGATCGCGCAGAGAACGCCAGATGACGACCTCGAAGCGTTCTGCCACCCGGTGCATCAGGTTAACTGCCAGCGCCGACTTGCCGATCCCGCCCAACCCCAGCACGCTCACCACACGGCAGCGCTCCTCAACGACCCACGCGGTCAGCAGCCGCGGCCACGCTGACCCGACTCCTGCGCGCGTCGATGATCGAGACGCTGGGCGCCGACTACATCCGCACCGCGCGGGCAAAGGGACTCTCCCGGTCCCGGATCCTGATCGGACACGCGCTGCGCAACGCCGCGCTGCCGGCGCTGGCGTTCACCGGGTTGCAGGTGGGATTCCTGCTCGGAGGCGCGGTGATCGTCGAAGGGGTTTTTGCGTACCCCGGAATCGGTGGACTGGCGCTCGACGCGGTGGCGGCGCGCGATATCCCTCTGGTCGAAGCGTTCGTCTGGGTCGTCGCGGTGATGATCCTCGTCGTCGAATGTGCTCACCGGCGCGCTGACGACGCTGCTCGATCCGCGACTTCGCGAGGACGGCCTTTCTCTGGGGAGCGCCGCGTCGTGAGCAGCGTCCGCGTTCCATGGGGCTGGAGGACGTCGCCGATCGCAAGACCGACAAGCTGTCGGGCGGCCAGCGCCAGCGCATCGCGCTTGCGCGCGGGCTGGTGGTCGAGCCGGATATCCTGCTGCTTGACGAGCCGCTCGGCGCGCTCGACGCCAATCTGCGCAAGGCGATCCAGAACGAACTGAAACTGCTGCAGAAGACGCTGGGCATCACCTTCGTGTTCGTCACCCATGCGCAGTCCGAGGCGCTGGCGCTGTCGGACCGGATCGTGGTGATGAACCAGGGCCGGGTCGAACAGATCAGCCCGCCGCACCAGCTTTATACACGGCCGAACACGCCGTTCGTGGCCCAGTTTATCGGCCGCAACGCCGATGTTTGCCGGCGAGATCAAGGGCGTGGAAGGCAATATCGCCACGGTCGAGACGGTGGCCGGCACGCTCTCCGGACAGGTCAGCACGGTGATTGCCGACAAGGCGCAGATCAACATCGTCATTCCGACCGAGGCGATCGAGGTGCATGTCGCCAGCGGCGCCGGAACGCGAGCGGATTGGCCGCGAATTCGGCGGCAATATGATCGATGCGAAGATCTCCCGGTTCGATGTCGTCGGCCATGTCTCGCATCTCGGCGCATCGCTGCCGGACGGCCGCACGCTGTCGCTCGAAGCCCATATCGACAAATACCGGCCGGAGAATCTTTCCCGGTCGGCGCCGATGTCATTCTATCCTGGGACCGGGCGCAAGCCACGGTGATCCCGGCGCATTGACAGATCAATTCAGAGGAAACCACGAAGGAGATATTACAAATGGCGAAGGAAATCCTGTGCGGCTTCGGCATCGACGTCGATGCCGTCGCCGGCTGGCTCGGCTCCTATGGCGGCGAGGATTCGCCCGACGACATTTCGCGCGGCCTGTTCGCCGGCGAGGTCGGCAGCCCGCGGCTGCTGAAGCTGTTCGAGCGCTTCGGCATCAAGACGACCTGGTTCATCCCCGGCCACTCGATCGAGACCTTTCCCGAGGAGATGAAGGCGGTGGCCGACGCCGGCCACGAGATCGGCATCCACGGCTACACGCCACGAGAACCCGATCGCCATGACGCGCGAGCAGGAAGACCGAGGTGCTCGACAAGTGCATCGATCTGGTGACCAAGCTTTCGGGCAAGCGGCCGACCGGCTATGTCGCGCCGTGGTGGGAGTTCTCGACCGTCACCAACGAGCTGCTGCTCGAACGCGGCATCAAGTACGACCACTCGCTGATGCACAACGACTATCACGCCCTATTACGTGCGGGTCGGCGACAGCTGGACCAAGATCGACTACTCCAAGCAAGCCGCGCGGACTGGATGATGCCGCTGAAGCGCGGCCAGGAGACCGACCTGATCGAGATCCCGGCGAGCTGGTATCTCGACGACCTGCCGCCGATGATGTTCATCAAGAAGTCGCCGAACAGCCACGGCTTCGTCAATCCGCGCGACATCGAGCAGATGTGGCGCGACCAGTTCGACTGGGTCTATCGCGAGATACGACTACGCGGTGTTCCCGATGACCATCCATCCGGACGTCTCCGGCCGGCCGCAGGTGCTGATGATGCTGGAGCGGCTGTATCGACCACATGATCGAGCCATCCCGGCGTCCGCTTCGTCACGATGAACGAGATGGCCGACGACTTCGCCAAGCGCTTCCCGCGCAAGAAGTGAGACCGAGTCGCTAGCTCACTGCCGTGGACGGAGCGACGAAGCAGCCCAGCTCCGCACGGAAAGGCGAACGGGTCAGGGTGGCTCGACTCGGCTCGCGACGACTGATGGAGGGGCGAGACGACCGATGTGCTCGCTGTGCGGCGTTCTGGGCGGCAATGAGCACTGGACCGATGCCGTCGCGCGGCCGGGTGTGTTCACGCGCAACGTCGAGCGGATCGACCGCCGGCGCGAGCGGCGGACCGCGTCGCCGGCGCCAACCGCGTTCTGACAGCACTATCGGGCTGACGCTCTCCGACTGGCAGGGCGCGTCCTTCGTGCTCGCCAGCCGCACCGGCAAGACCGAGATGGTCGACGATCTCGGCCATCTCTGGCCGGCAGCCGAGCGGCTGATCGGGCGGGCCCTGCGATCCGCTCGATCCCGATCTCATCGCCCGCGCTGGAGGCGATGCGCGATGGCTGAGCATTCCGCCAGTTCACCCCGGTCAACCTGATCACGGGCTTTCTCGGCTCGGGCAAGACGACGCTGCTGCAGCGCGCTGCTGCGACGATCCGGCGCTTGCCGACACCGCCGTGCTGATCAACGAATTCGGCGAGATCGGGCTCGATCATCATCTGCTGGAGCGCATCGACGACAACATGGTGCTGCTGCAGTCGGGCTGCCTGTGCTGCACGATCCGCGGCGAGCTGGCCGACGCGCATCAGGATCTGCATTCGCAAGCGCGAACGCGGCATCGATGCCGCCCTTCTCGCCGCGCTGGTCGATCGAAAGCACCGGGCTTGCCGATCCGTTCCCGATCCTGTCGACGATCAAGGCCGATCCGGTGCTGCGCCATCATTTCCGGCCCGGCAACGTGATCGCCACCGTCGATGCGGTGAACGGTGCGAGGCAGCTCGACACCTATATCGAATCCAACCGGCAGGTGGCGATCGCCGACCGGCTGGTCATCACCAAGACCGATATTTCGGATTCAGGGACAGCTCAGTGATCTGACGGAGCGTCTGCGGCGTATCAACCCCGACGCGGAAATCGTCGCCACCCCTAAAGAGCGGCTTTCCGTGGCCGGCCTGTTGGACACGGACGTTGCCCCACGCGGCGACCGTGTCCAATCCGCCACCGGCTTTTACTGCGAAGACAGCCGCGAACTGGTGACTTCGGAGGGCGAGGCCCATAGCGCCCAGTTCAAATCCTTCGTGATCACCGTCGACGATCCGATCGACTGGACCTGTTCGGCCTGTGGCTGACCATGCTTCTCAACCGGCATGGCGAGCGCGTGCTGCGCGTCAAGGGCATCCTCAATATTGCCGGCGAAGCGCGGCCGGTGGCCATCCACGGCGTCCAGCATCTGGTGCATGCGCCCGTGCATATGGAGCGCTGGGGGTCGGACGATCGCCGCTCGCATATCGTCTTTATTGTTGACGGGCTCGACGCCGCACTGTTGAAGCGGTCTTTCGAAGCATTCGCGGTCGCAAACGTGATTCCGGAGGCACCTGCCCTTTCCCAATACAGCCAAAACTGATCCCAGGATATGAACAAGCATCAAGCCCCGCCCGTAATCGCCGCCCCGGCAGTCCATGTGGCCGGCAGGCCGAAGCTTCGGGTGCTCGGAACGGCGATCTCGCTGCTGGAGGAACTGCGGATCGGCGGAGAAAAAGACCTCGGCATCGATATCGTCTTCGACAACAACGACTTCCTGACGACGCAGCACAAGGCGGCGCAGGAGCCGGACAGCTACGACATCTACGACCAGTGCTTCCACAATCTCGATATCGTCTGGTACTGGCGGGCGATCCAGCCGATCGCGATCGACCGCATCACCCTCTGGGACGAGATCAACGACCTGACCAAGACGGGCCAGATCGGCCCGAATGCGCGGCTCGGGCAGGGCGACGCGCCGGTCAAGAAACTGTTCGTGCAGCCCAGCCTCGAACTCGGCGACGTGGCAACGCGCTACATTTCGATGCTGCCGACCACCCATAATTTCGACAGCTATCGCCTATCGCACCGACATGATCGACGGACCCGGGGACGTCGATAGCTGGGCTGCACTTCTGGACGACAAATGGTCGGGCCGCGCCGCACTGGTCGACGAGCCGGCAATCGGTATTTTCGACGCGGCGCTCGCCGCGCAGGCTGCCGGGCTGATGACGCTTCCGCAATATCGGCAACATGACCGTCGACGAAATCGACAGGCTCGATCGATCTGCTCGAGGCCAAGAAGCGGGACGGCTTTTTCCGTGGCGTTCTGGCGGACGGCCGAGGATGCCGCGGGCTGATGGTGCGACGGCATACCGACATCCAGAGCATGTGGTCGACCGGCATCACCATCCTCAACGGCCAGGGCGTGCCCGTCGAGCAGTCGGTGCCGTCGGAAGGCTATCGTGCCTGGCATGGCGGTCTGTGTCTGTCGCGAACGCTCGATGCGCGCATGCTCGATGTTGCCTATGAATATCTCAACTGGTGGATTTCCGGCTGGCCGGGCGCGGTGGTGGCGCGGCAGGGCTATTACATCTCGACGCCGGAGCGATCGCGCGAATATATGACCGAATCCGAGTGGGACTACTGGTATGGCGGCCTGCCGGCGGCGGAGGATCTGCCCGGCCCGGACGGCAGGATGCGGATCAGGTCGGGCTCGGTCCGCAGCGGCGGCTCCTACTGGCAGCGGGCCAATTGCATTGCCGTCTGGAATACGACGATGGACGAGCATAATTATCTCGTGCGGCGCTGGATGCAGCTTGTCGGACGAAATTAACGGGAGGTTTTGACGATGGCGGACAACAAAGGCAGATCGATCGCCCAGCTTTCGGTGCTGATCCAGACCGGATCGCTCGATCCCGTGGCGCTGGCCGAGGAAACGCTCGACGCGATCCGGTCCTATCACGGACCAGGCGGTCTTCGTCAGCGCTGACGCCGGAGCGGGCGAGAGCGGAAGCCGAGGCCTCGTCCAGCCGCATCAGGCAGGGCCGTTCGCTGCGGCGTGCTCGAGGGTATTCCGATTGCCTGGAAGGACCTCTTCGACCTCGAAGGGCTGGTCACGACAGCCGGCTCGAAAGTGCTGGCCGCGCGAGCCGCCGGCCAAGACGGATGCCGCTGTCGTCGCCAATGCTCAAGGCTGCCGGCATGGTGGCGGTCGGCCGGACCAATATGAGCGAATTCGCCTTTTCCGGGATCGGCATCAATCCGCATTACGGCACGCCGGAAAATCCTCGTTCGACCGATGTGGCGCGCATTCCGGGCGGCTCGTCGTCCGGCGCGGGCGTGGCGGTCGCCGCCGGGCTGGTGCCGGTGGCGATGGGCACCGACACCGGCGGCTCGATCCGCATTCCCGCGGCGCTCAACGGCACGTCGGCTACAAGTCGACGCGCGGCCGCTATTCGATGCGAGGCGTCTATCCCCTGTCGAAGAGCCTCGATTCCCTTGGCCCGCTGATGCCACACGGTGCAGGATGCCGTCGTGGATCGATGCGGCCATGCGCGGGCTGACGTCATCGTCCGTCACGCGCGGCATCGCTTGCCGGTCTTTCGCTGGTGGTGCCGGAAACGGTGTTCTTCGACGATGCCGAAGAGGGTGTGGTCAAGGCCTTCGAGGCGGCACTCGGCCGGCTTTCGGATGCCGGCGCAAACATCCGCCGTCAGGCTTTCCCGGTCTTCGCCGAGATTTTCGACCTGATGGCCAAGCACGGTCCGCTGGTGACGGCGGAGGCCTATGCGCTGCACCACGACCGTATCACCGGGCCGGACGCCGCCGCTATGGACCCTCGGGTCGTTTCCCGCTCCCGGCTGGGTGAGAAGACTCGATGGCCGGCTATATCGAAATCCTCGCCAGCCGCGACCGGATGATCGCGGGACATGGCAAAGGCAATCGCGCCCGGCGAAATCCTGGTTGTCGCCGACACTGCCGCATGTCGCGCCGCCGATCGCACCGCTGGTCGCCGACGACGACCTGTTCTTCAAGACCAATGGCAAGACACTGCGCAACACGCTGATCGGCAATTTCCTCGACTGGTGCGGCGTGTCGATCCCCTGCGGCACGGGCGAAGCCGGCATGCCGGTCGGCCTGCTGCTTTCGGGCCTGCCGAACACCGACGAGCAGTTGCTGAGCGTCGCGCTGGCGGCGGAAGATATCGTCAGAGGCTAATGCGCCATGTGCCGTTGCCGGTACTCGCGCGGGCTGATGCCGAACTGCTGCTTGAAGACGCGTGAGAAATAGGCCTGGTCGGCAAAGCCGCGCCGATAGCAGAGTTCGGCGATCGACACCGGGTTGCGGGTGGCCCGCAGGTCTTCACGCGCCGCCTCCAGCCGCATGTCGCGGATCCATTGCCCCAGCGTCTGGTTGGTATCGCGGAACAGTTCGTGCAGATAGCGGGTGGAGATGCGGCATTCGCGGGCGATCAGTTCCGGATCGAGTTCCTGCCGATGCAGGTTGCAGCGGACGAAATTCTCGATGCGGGTGAGATGGGCGGTGCGCACCGTCGATGCGCCCGATGTCAGCGTGCGGTCGTCGGACTGGATCGACAGCGCCAGAAGATCGACCAGTTGCTGGCCGATCGCCTCGCGCGCTTCTTCCGGCATGGAATGAAATCTCTGCGGAATGTGATGGACGAGGTCGGCAAACAGCCCGCCGACGCCCTGATTGGCATCGAACTGCATGCTGCAGAAGCGATCCGGCGCCCGGATGCGGCCGGCAAGCGCCTTGGTGGCGATCTTCAGCACCCACAGGTCCGCATCTTCCGTATGGCTGAATTCATAGGGCTCGTGGCTGCGTTCGATGATGTAGCTGCCGGGGCTGCAGCGCACGTCGTTGCCGCATTGCGAAAAATAAACCTCCGCCCGCGCCGGTATGGTCACCAGCAATTGTTCGTCATTGTCATGGGCCAGATGCTTCGGCAGCCGCCGGTATTGCAGCGCGCCCGAGCGCAGCCGCGACAGCGACACGGCGCCCAGCGTCCAGTTGGCGAGTTCGCCATTGAAATTGGCGGCATCGCCGAATTGCAGGTTCAGCGAGAAATACGCCTCCGCAATGGCCTGATGCCAGTATGTGCTCCGGCTTGCCGGGTCCATCCCGGCCGTGCTGATCAAGGAATTCATTCCATCCCGTCCCAGTCGTTGTCGTTCCCATTTTTCCGAAGTCTATGCCGAGAACCGCGGATTGACAAAGGCAAACCGCACCGACTGCGCTGCAAGCCAAGATTTCCTGCGCCGCGTCAAAAGACCAGGATAGCTGCCTGCCACTAATCTTGTCGGTGGCAATGAAACCACCACCGGGGGAATGACGACATGGCGACGAAAGCTGCAAAATCTCCAGCCAAGGCCAAGACGAAGAAGCCGGTCGACCGCATAACGCTGTCGGTCGTGCGCGGCATTCTCGAGACGACGCAGCGGGAAATGACGCTGTCGCTCGAAAAGACCGCGCGCTCCAGCGTCTTCAATCTGGCGCATGACTATTCGACGGCGCTGTTCAACGCCAAGCCGGAAATGATCCTGCAGGGACAGGACATCCCGATCCATCTGGGGTCGCTGATCCCGGCGATGAAGATCGTCGCGGGCTTTTTCGGCGACGACATCCACGAGGGCGATCTGTCTGCTGCACAACGATCCCGCCTGGGGCGGCAGCCACGCGATCGACATGTGCATGTACAAGCCGGTGTTCTACAAGGGCGAACTGGTCTACTGGACGGTCTGCAAGGGCCATCTGACCGATATCGGCGGCCCGGTGCCGGCGGGATACAATCCCGCCGCCAAGGAAATCTATGCCGAATGCCTGCGCATTCCGCCGCTCAAGATCTGGGATCGCGGCAAGCCGCGCCACGACGTGCTCAACATGATCCTGACCAATATGCGGGCCCGCCGCGACCAGGAAGGCGATTTCCATGCGCTGATCGGCGCCTGCCAGGTGGGCGAGCGCAGCCTGATCGCCATGCTCGACAAATACGGCAAGGAAACGGTCGATGCCTGTATCGAGGAACTGCTCGACATGGCCGAACGGCAGATGCGCAATCTCATCGCCACGGTGCCCGACGGCACCTATGACAGCGTTGCGATCCTCGAGGATGCCGGCCATGGTTTCGGCGATTTCGAGATCAAGGCCAAGGTGACGATCAAGGACGACAATTGCCATATCGAAATCTCCAGCCCGCCGCAGATTCCCTATTTCATCAATTCCTATGAGGGCAATTCCTATTCGGGCGTCTATCTCGGCCTGATGATGTTCGCCCAGCTGCCGCCGCCCTATAATGAAGGGCTCTATCGCTGCGTGACGGTCAACATGGGGCCGAAGGGAACGCTGTGCAACGCGGTCGAACCCGCGCCGCACATGAACTGCACGACCACGCCGATGGAGACGCTGACCGATGCGGTGCGGCTCGCCTTCGAAAAGGCCGTGCCGTCCAAGGTCTCGGCCTCCTGGGGCCATGCCAACGGCCTCAACATCGCCGGCTGGGACAAGCGCCACAACGAGGAATATGTGACGATGGTGCTGGCCACCATCATTTCCGGAGCAGGGGCGACGCCCCATCAGGACGGCTGGCATGCCTGCGGGCCGGAATGCTGCTTCGGCGCGCTGACCTCGGGCGATATCGAACTGCTGGAATATTCCTACCCGATCATCATCCACCGCTATTCGCTGATGACCAACTCCGGCGGCGCCGGCATGTATCGCGGCGGCTCGGGCACGGCCTGGGAGGTCGAGCCGCTGAGCGACGATATGACCTTCATCATGTTCGGCGAGGGCCGGCGCATTCCGGCGCTCGGCGCGGCGGGGCGCAGAATCCCGGCTGATCGATCCGAAGGTCGGCAGGCTCGAATGGAAGAAGGACGGCAAGACCACCACCATCCGCGACAATATCATGGAGGTGATCAAGCCGGGCGAGACCGTGACCAACATGAACCCCGGCGGCGGCGGCTTCGGCGACCCGATGAAGCGGCCGATCGAGAAGGTCGTCGAGGATATCCGCAACGGCCTGGTGTCGATCGATGGCGCCCGGCTCGACTACGGCGTCGTCATCGCCGACCCGGCCTCGCTGAAGGTCGATCTCAAAGCCACCCACCAACTGCGCTCCGCCGCCTGAACCCGAGGGAACAGAACCATGCGCACCAAATATCGTCTCGGCATCGACGCCGGCGGCACGTTCACCGATTTCGTGCTGGCCGAGAAATCCGGCAACGACCGCCTCTTCAAGGCGCTGTCGACGCCGTCCGATCCGACGCTTGCCATCCGAACGGCCTGGCGCTGATCTCCGAGGAACTCGGCACCTCCGATCGAGGACATCGTCACCAATTGCGATCTGTGCATCAACGGCACCACGGTCGGCCTCAATGCGCTGATCCAGCACAAGGGCGCCAAGACCGGGCTGATCTGCACGGCCGGCCACGAGGATTCGATCGAGATCCGCAACGGCCACAAGGAGGACGGCTACCGCTACGACCCGGAATATCCGCAGGCGGTGATGCTGGTGCCGCGCTACCTGCGCAAGGGCGTGCGCGAGCGGGTGCTGTCGGATGGCTCGGTCCGCACGCCGATGGTCGAGGACGATGTGCGCGCCGCCTGCGAATTCTTCCTGCGCGAGGGCATCGAATCGGTCGCCATCTCGTTCGTCTGGTCGGTGCTCAATACCGATGCACGAGCGCCGCGCCGCAGCAGATCGTGCGCGAGATGATGCCGGACGCGATCATCACCGTGGGCTCGGAACTCTATCCGCAGATCCGCGAATACACCCGCACCTCGACGGCGATCACCAATGCCTATCTGGCGCCGATCCTGAAGCGCTACGTGACGGCGGTCGACGGCTATTTCCGCTCGCTCGGCGCGCGCCATCCGGTGCGCTATTTCCAGTCGAACGGCGGGCTGGCCATCGGCCAGGTGATGAGCGACCGGTCGGTCTATGCCATCAATTCCGGCCCGGCCTCTGCGCCGACGGCCGGCCTGCTATGTCACCAGGCCGTTCGACAAGAAGAATGTCATCACCGTCGACATGGGCGGCACGTCCTTCGACATCACGCTGACGCATGACGGCGCCACCAACCTCAACAAGAACATCGACTTCCTGCGCTACCGGATCGGCGTGCCGATGATCCAGGTGGAGACGCTCGGTGCCGGCGGCGGCTCGATCGGCTGGATCGACG
>CAVRMH010000032.1:0-324611 GCA_963721775.1 uncultured Actinomycetota bacterium
GTCGCCGCACTGGCGCTCGTCGCCGTGCTCGACGCCGCGGCCGGTCACGCCGCGGACCTCCCGCGCGGCTCCGGCCCGGCCGTGCTCGCGTCCGCAGCCCACCTGGTGGCGGCGGGAGTCTGGGCCGGGGGGCTGCTCACGCTCGTCCTGTGCCTCGTCCCGGCCATGCGACGCGATCCCGACCTGCGCGGTCCGGCGATGTCGACGGTGTGGCGTGGCTACAGCCCCCTGGCCGCCGTCGCCTCCGTCGTGCTGCTCGCCACCGGGCTGTACGAGGCCGGCGTGCACGTCCCCACCCTCGGTCTCGTCGGCTCGAGCGTGTACGGCGAGGCGGTCGCGGCCAAGACCGTGCTCGTGGTCGCCGCGCTGTCGCTGGCTGCACTGAACACCCTGCTGGTCCACCCGGGCCTGGCGGGACGGCTCGCGCGCCGGCCCGGGCTGGTCCCCTCTCCCTCTCCACCGGTTCTCCTCGGTCGTGACGGCGGAGGCCGCCGTGCTCGTGGTCGCGGTCGCCGCGGCTGCCGTGATGACCTCGGTGCCGACCGCTCGCGTCGTCGAGGCGGCGACGCGCGCGACGGCGCCCCACCACGAGGACGTGGACGGCCTCTTCATCACCTTCGAGGAGGTGCCGAGCGGGCCCGAGCGCACCACGCTGGTGGCCCGGATCCGCCCGACCGTCCTGCCGGAACCGGCACCGGTCGGCGAGGTCCGGGTCGCCCTCGACGGACCGGTGGGTGCGACCCGCACGCTCACCCTGGCTCCCGTCGAGCCGGGACGCTACGAGGCGCAGACCGGGCGCCTCGTGCCGGGCAGCTGGACGGCGACGGTCACGGTCGTCCGGGGCGGCCTGCCGGACATCGTCTCGCGTGCGGAGTGGATCGGTCGTGGACCCGACGTCCGAACCCACGCGTCCGCTCCGGATCGCCACCACCGGCCTGGCCGTGCTGCTGCTCGCGCTCCTGGCGGCGGTCCTCGTCTGGCGCAGGCGTCGACGGCCGACGCCCATCGACGAGGCGCCCGCCGACGAGGGCCCTGCCGACGAGACAGGCCTGATCCGTGTCGCCGGGCACGAGCGGAGCCGGCGATGAGGAAGCTCCTGACCGTCGCGGCGCTCCTCGCGCTGTGGACTGCGTTGCTGGCCGGCGGTGTCGCGGCCAAGCCGGCGGTCCCGCGCCGACGGCGGCGGCCACCTCTCGCCCGGCGCAGCCGCCCTCCTCGCCTCGCTCCCCCCGGGAGAGATGGCGACGGTCGTGGTCACCCTGGTGGACAGGGCCGACCTGGCGTCGGTCCGCGGCGGGACACGGCAGGCGCGCCTGCGCGCCACGATCGACGAGCTCAGGGCGACCGCGGACGCCTCGCAGGTGGGGATCCGCAGCCGCCTGCGCGTCCGGGCCGACCAGGGCCGGGTCGCCCGGGTCACCCCGCTGTGGATATCGAACGCCGTCTCGGTCACCGCCACCGCCGACGTCATCACGGAGCTGGCCGCGCGCGCCGACGTACGCAGCGTGGTGCCGGACGCCATCGAGATCACGCCCGCGGCCGCCCCGCCCACGCCGAACCAGACGGCCATCGACGCCCCGGCCGTGTGGGACCTGGGACAGACCGGCCAGGGCGTCGTGGTGGCGAACCTCGACAGCGGCGTGGACGTGTCCCACCCCGACCTGGCGACCCGGTGGCGCGGCGGCACGAACAGCTGGTTCGACCCCTACGGCCAGCACGCCACACCGACCGACCTCACCGGTCACGGCACCGGCACCATGGGCGTCATGGTGGGTGGCGACGCCTCCGGTACGTCGATCGGCACCGCGCCGGGCGCGACCTGGATCGCGGCCAAGATCTTCAACGACTCCGGTGGAGCGACGGCCACCGCCGTCCACCAGGCCTTCCAGTGGGTGCTGGACCCCGACCACGACCCGGCCACGGCCGACGCCCCGCGGGTGGTCAACGGGTCCTGGTCCCTGGGCAGCGGACCCGGCTGCGACCTGTCCTTCCAGCCCGACGTGCAGGCGCTGCGGGCCGCCGGCATCCTGCCCGTGTTCGCGGCAGGGAACTTCGGCCCGGGCGCCTCGACCAGCGTGAGCCCCGCCAACTACCCCGAGTCGCTCTCGGTGGGGGCCGTCTCCGACGCGGGTGCGATCACCTCCGGCAGCAGTCGCGGACCGTCCACGTGCGGAGGCCGGTCCCGCGTGTTCCCGGACCTCGTCGCCCCCGGCTCCGCCATCTACACCGCCGACCGCTACGGGCTCTACCAGACCCTCTCCGGTACCTCGCTCGCGGCGCCCCACGTCGGCGGGGTGCTCGCACTCCTCCTGGGCTCGGCTCCGGCACTGTCAGCGGACCAGCAGCAGGCGGCCCTGCTCACCACCGCCGTGGACCTGGGCACGGCCGGACCCGACGAGACGTACGGCGCCGGGCTCGTCGACGCCCGGGCGGCGTACGACGCGCTGCAGGCACCGCCACCCACGCCGGACTTCGCGGTGTCCGTGACGCCCCTCGTCCGCGAGCGTGGCGGCCGGCGACGTCGCGACGTACGCCGTGCAGGTCACCCCGGCCGGCGGGTTCACCGGTGAGGTGACGCTGTCCCTCACCGGTCTCGAGGTGTCGGAGGCGACCTGGACCTTCTCGCCGTCGGTGGTCGCGGGGGGCAGCGGTACGTCGCAGCTCGTCGTGGACACCGCGCCCGCGGTCGCCGCCGGTCTCCATCCGCTCACGGTGACGGCGACCGCTGCGGGCCTGACCCGGAGCGCGAGTGCGGACCTGACCGTGACGCCCCCACCCCCACCGCCGCCTCCCCCGGCCGGCCCGCTGTTCTACTCCACGGTGGGCAACGTCGACCCGGCCGGCGTGACCGGCACCCCCGACGATGCGGACGTCTACCGGTGGGACGGGACAGCCCACCAACGGGTGTGGGACGCGAGCGGGGCCGGCCTGCCCGCCGGCGCGGACGTCGACGGCTACTCCCGGGTCGACGCCACGCACTTCTACCTCTCGTTCGCCGACCGGGTCACCCTGGCGCGACCGGGGCCCGACCTCGTCGTCGAGGACGAGGACGTCGTGTACGACGACGCCGGCACCTGGCGGCTGTGGTTCGACGGCAGCGCCCACGGCCTCCGGACCACCACGGACATCGTCGGCACCGCCGTGGTCGGCGGAAAGCTCTACTTCACCGTCACCAACAGCGTCGTGCCCCCGGGCGGAGGGCTCCCCAAGTCGGGCGACGACGCCGACGTCTACCGGTGGAACAGCTCGGGTGCCGCCAACACCTACACGCGCGTCTTCGACGCCACCGACGCCGGCCTGCCCGGGTCCGTCACCGTCGACGCGCTGGACCTCACGGACCCCGCCCACCTCTACCTGTCGTTCAGCACCGCCGACGCCACCGTGCCCGGGCTGGGCACGAACGGTGTCCAGGACGAGGACGTCGTCCGCTTCGACACCGGCACGTGGACGCTGTACTTCGACGGCACGGCGTACGGTCTCGGCGGCAATGCCGACCTGGACGTGGACGCGCTCGACGTGCCCTGATCCGGGCCGTCAGAAATCGGTCATCTGACGGTCATCCGGCGTCGGTTCCCCCAGAATCCGGCGCTACCCAAGGGGGTCATCGACCCCGGTTCGGCGGGTCATTTGCTCGCGAAAGCGCTGGTCAGGACGGGTCTGGACACGCATCATCGGAAGATGGCTCGGGTCCGATCCGAGGCCTACAGGGGAAGCGGCGCCGGGGGTGTGACCATGTCGAGAATTCTGGCTGTCGACGACGAGGAACGCGTCCTCACGTTCCTGTCTCGCTACCTCACCGGGGAGGGGCACCAGGTCGTCACCGCGGGCAACGGACGCAAGGCGCTCGACGTGCTGGCCCGCGAGGAGATCGACCTGATCCTCCTGGATCTCGTCATGCCCCAGCTCAGTGGCCTGCAGATGCTCGGATCGCTGCGGGAACGCGACAATGCTCCCCCGGTCATCGTGCTCTCGGCCGTCTCCGACGTGGGAGCCAGGGTGCAGGCACTCGACCGCGGCGCCGTCGACTTCGTGTGCAAGCCGTTCCACGTCGCGGAGCTCATCGCGCGGATCCGTCGCCACATCCAGGACCTGCCGCGCCCGCGCTCCGACCCTCGCTACCTCGATGCGGGCGGGATCGTGCTCGACCTCGACCGTCGCCGGGCACACGTGGACGGGCAGGACGTGGTGCTGAGCGCACGGGAGTTCGCCCTGCTGGCGCACCTCATGCGCCGGCGCGGCGACGTGTGTGGGCGGGAGGAGCTCCTGCATGACGTCTGGGGGCTCGACTTCGACCCCGGCTCCAACGTGGTGGAGGTCTGCATGCGCCGGATCCGGAACAAGCTCACCAACCTCCCCATCGAGACGGTCCGCGGCGTCGGGTACTGCTTCTATGCGAACTGACACGCCCGTCCACCGCAGCCTCTTCGTCCCGTGGCTGGTCTTCGCCGTCGCCTGCGTCGGTCTGATGATCTGGTTCCCGGGGCGGGAGACGATCCCGTTCCACCTCGGCTGGGTCGCCCTGGGCGTGGTCTACGGCCTCAACCCGTGGCCCCTGCGCTGGGCCATCGGCGCCGTCGTCGGGTACGCCGTGGTCTCCGGCGCCGTGCTCCTGTTCCGGGCAGCCAACGAGACGATCGCGCTCGAGGAGACCACCGAGATCCCGCTGATGTGCATGCTGGTCCTCCTGATGATCTGGCACGTCAGCCGCCGGCAGTCCGCCTTGGCCACCCTGGCCCGGCTTCGCCGCCAGGAGCGCCGGCGTGCCGAGCGACGTGAGCACATGGCCCGACTCATCTCGCACGAGATCAAGACGACGCTGACCATCGCCGGCGGCTACCTGGACCTGGTGCTCGCGGGCTCGAAGACCCCCGCCGTCCGCGCTGACCTCGAGGTGGCGCGCGACGAGCTGCACCGGCTCAGCCGGGCCAGCGAGCGGCTCCTCCGGATGATGCGGATGCAGGAGGACCTCATCGTCAAGCCCGTGGACGTCGACGCCCTGATGGCGCAGACGCTGGAGCGCTGGTCGACCGTCGCCGAGCGCGACTGGCAGCTCGACGCCCGCGCCGGATGGATGGAGTGCGCACCCCACCGGCTCCGGGCGTGCTTCGACACGCTCATCGAGAACTCCCTGCGCCACACCCCGCCCGACGGGACCATCCGGCTGATCGGCGTCCCCGTGGACGGCCACCTGTGCCTGGGGGTCGCCGACTCGGGCCCGGGACTGACTGACGACCAGCTCCGCGCGGTGAACCGGCAGAGCCTCCGGCTCAGCGACGTCGACGCCGAGGAACGGCAGCACTCGGAGAACGGGCTCGGCCTGAGCATCGTCCAGGAGGTCGTCCGCGAACGCGGGGGGCGGCTGGCAGCAGGGCGCTCGGAGGAGGGAGGCGCCCTGCTGCTCATCGTGGTGCCCCACGCCGCGCGCCTGCCCGTGCACGTCCTGGGCCCCCGTGAGCCGTGGCGGGCGGACCACCGGTCGCCGGCTACCTCGCCGGACGTCGTCATCGTCACGCCGAGCCCGGTCGGGGGCTGAAGGTCCTCCAGGGTGCGGGCGCCTTGCGGACCGCGCCCTAGGCTCGTGCCATGACCCTGCCGTCGGTGATCCGCGAGCCCGCGCACCGGGTCTCGCCGCGCGCCGTGGCGTACTGGAGGACCGCCGCGCTGCTCGGTTCGGTGGTGCTCTGGGCCCTGCTCGCGGTCGGGTACGCCCTGCTCCCGGAGCGGCCCTGGTGGGTGACGGCGCTGCTCGTCGTGGTGGTCGCGGCCGACCTGGCGTACGTCGCGGTCGTGCCCGGCGTCCGCTACCGCGTGCACCGCTGGGAGGTGACGCCCACGGCCGTGCACACGCGCTCCGGCTGGCTGACCCGCGAGGAGCGGATCGCTCCCCTGTCCCGGGTGCAGACCGTCGACACCGCCCAGGGCGCGTTGATGCGGTACTTCGGGCTGATGTCGATCACGGTCACCACGGCGTCCGCGGCCGGCCCGCTCACCCTGGAGTGCCTCGACGCGGCCACCGCCCGGGCGGTGGTCGCCGAGCTGACCGAGATCACCGGCCGCAGCGCCGGCGACGCCACATGAGCGGGTACGACGCGACGCCGGCCGGACGTCCCGTCGCGGACGAGTCCTGGGAGCGCCTCGACCCGCGGATGCTGCTGATCGGGCCGGTCCGGGCGGCGCGGCAGTTCGCGGTGCCGTTCCTCATCGCGCTGATCGGCATCCGCACCTCGGACGGCGCCTGGGGCGCCCGCGCCCTGCCCCTGCTGGTCCTCGGCGCCCTCGTCGCGGGCGCGCTGCCGTGGCTCACGACGTACTTCCGGTCCACCGACACCCAGCTGCAGGTACGCCGCGGGGTGCTGCGCCGCACCGTGGTCACCGCGCCGCTGGACCGGGTGCGCAGCGTGGACCTCGAGTCGTCGCTGCTGCACCGGCTCCTCGGGCTGACGACGGTCACGATCGGCACCGGCGTCGACGAGACCCGGATCGAGCTGGACTCGCTGTCGACGGCCAGCGCCGACCGGCTGCGGGTCGCACTGCTCCGGCGGGCAGCGGTCGCCGCCTCGTCCCATGCGCCGGAGCCCGACGCAGCGCCCGCACCCGGCGCACCCGGCGCACCCAGCTCACCCGGCGCACCGCCCACCCCGACCGGACCCGTACAGCCGGCCGCGTCGCCCGCACCCGACGAGCTGGCCCGCATCGACTGGTCCTGGCTCCGGTTCGCGCCGTTCAGCCTGTCCCGGCTGGTGGTCCTGGCAGCCATGCTCGGGGCGCTCTCCCAGTTCACCGACAACCTCCCGGTCGACCGGCTCGACGACGCCTGGCAGTGGCTCGGCTCGCAGGCCCTGCCGGTGGTGCTGGCCGGCACCGCGGTGCTCTGCCTGGTGGGCTGGGTGGTGGTCTCGGTCGGCGGGTACGTCCTGCGCTGGTGGGACCTCCGGCTGGTCCGCCACGACGGCAACCTGCGGCTCACCGCCGGGCTGTTCACCACCCGCTCCACCAGCATCGAGGAGGCCCGGATCCGCGGCGTCGTCCTCTCCGAACCGCTGCTGCTGCGCGCGGTCGGCGGGGCCGACCTGTCCACGCTGGCCACCGGGGTCGGCTCGGGCGGCGTGACCACGGTGCTGCCGCCGTGCCCGGTGGACGTCGCGGCACGGGTGGGCACCGCGGTCCTGGAGGACGAGCGACCGCTGACGGTCCAGCTGCGGCCCCACGGACCCGACGCCCGCCGGCGCTGCCACGTCCGGGCCCAGCGGCCGACGATGGTCGCGCTCGGCGCCGTGCCCGTGCTGTGGCTCCTCGACGCACCCGGGTGGGCGGTCGGTACGACGGCGGTGGCCGCCGCGGTGCTCGCCCTCGCCGGTGCGGTCACCGGGGTGATGGCCTACCGCCACCTCGGCCACGCCCTCGCCCCCGGCCACCTGGTGTCCGGTGCCGGCGCCCTCCAGCGGACCCGGACCGTGCTCGAGCGCGACGGCATCATCGGCTGGGTGGTGCGGCAGTCGTGGTTCCAGCGGCGCTCCGGCCTGGCCACGCTGGTCGCCACCACGGCAGCCGGGCCGGAGCGCGTCGTCGTGGTCGACGTACCCGCTGGCGGACGCGGTGCGCCTCGCCGACGCCGCCACGCCGGGGCTGCTGACCACCCTGCTGACCGAGGCCCCTGTCCTAGGGTCGAGGGCGTGACCGACACCCCGACGACCGACCGCGCCTTCACCGAGCGGGTGCGCGCCCACTTCCCCGCGCTCGACCTCGGCGTCGCGCACTTCGACGGGCCGGGCGGCTCGCAGACACCGAGCGTGGTCGCCGACGCGGTGGCCCGCACGATGACCGCCGGCGTCTCCAACCGCGGCACCGTCACCGACGCCGAGCAGCGGGCCGAGCGCATCGTCGACCGACGCCCGCGCCGCCGTCGGCGACCTGCTGGCGACCGACCCTCGCGGGGTGGTGTTCGGCCGGTCGATGACCCAGCTGACCTTCGACCTGGCCCGCACCCTGTCGCCGACTGGGGACCCGGCGACGAGGTCGTCGTCACCCGGCTCGACCACGATGCCAACATCCGGCCCTGGGTGCTGGCCGCGGAGCGGGCCGGCGCCACCGTCCGCTGGCTGGGCTTCGACCCCGAGACCGCCGAGCTCGACGACATCGAGACGGTCCTCTCCACGCAGACCCGGCTGGTCGCGGTCACCGGTGCCTCCAACCTCTTCGGCACCCGCCCCGACGTACCCGCCATCGCCGCGGCCGCGCACGAGGTCGACGCCCTGGTGTACGTCGACGCGGTGCACCTCACCCCGCACGCGGCCGTCGACCGTACGGCGCTCGGAGCCGACCTGCTGGCCTGCTCGCCGTACAAGTTCTTCGGCCCGCACCTCGGCGCCCTGGCCGCCGACCGGTCCCTGCTCGAGCGTCTCTCCCCCGACAAGCTGCTGCCGTCCAGCGACGCGGTGCCGGAGCGGTTCGAGCTCGGCACGCTGCCCTACGAGCTGCTGGCCGGCGTGACCGCGGCGGTCGACTTCATCGCCGACCTCGCCTCCGAGGCCGGCGAGCGGCGGGCCCGGATCGAGGAGTCCATGGCGTACGTCGAGCGCCACGAGGACGCGCTGCTCGACCGGCTCCTCGACGGGCTCTCCGGGATCGACACGGTCACGCTGCACGGCCGGCCCGCACGGCGTACCCCCACGGTGCTGTTCTCCGTGGCCGGCCGCACCGGCCGCGAGGTCCACGAGGCGCTGGCGAAGGAGGGCGTGAACGCACCGGCCAGCAACTTCTACGCGATCGAGGCCTCCCGGCACGCCGGGCTCGGCGACGACGGGGCGGTGCGGGCCGGGCTGGCGCCGTACACCTCGGTCGAGGACGTCGACCGGCTGGTCGCGGGCGTGGCGGCGCTGCGCGCGTGACAGGTCGGTGACAGGCCGCACCGACCAGCCTTCCTTCCTGAGGGAACATCCAGGAGGGAAGACCATGACCGACCAGACCGCCGTCGTCCGCCCGCTCCGACCCGGAGAGGGGACGTACGTCCAGCAGGTGTTCGACGGGCTGTCGCCGCACGCCCGCTTCCTGCGCTTCCACGTCCCGATGCCCCGGCTGTCCGCACGCTGGCGCGCGGCGCTCGCGACCGTCGAGGTCGGGCACCGCTACGGGACGCTCGCACTCGTCGACGGCCGCGCGGTCGGCTTCGCGCAGTGGGTCCGCGACCCCCACCGCCCCCACCGCGCGGACGTCTCCGTCGCGGTCGTCGACGGCCACCAGCGGCGCGGTGTCGGCCGGCTGCTGATGGCCGACCTGGCCCGGCAGGCCGCGCGGCACGGGATCGAGGAGTTCAGCGCCTGGGTGCACCCGGAGAACCGCCTGGTGGCCCGGCTGCTCGCCGGGCTCGGCGCCCGCCCCGGCCCGGCCGGCCACGAGGAGCGGCTGGTGCCGGTGCGGCACTTCGTCCCCGGCGGAAACGACCGCGACGAGGGCGAGGGGGTCGTGGTTCCATTTCCGCGTGGAGTACGGCGTCCTCGGTCGGCTGTGCGCTGACGACTCCGGGCACGACCGCACGCCACGCGGCGCCCGGGGCCGCGACCTGCTCGCGGTGCTGCTGCTCCGGCGTGACCAGGCCGTCGACCCCGACGTCCTGCTCGACCTGGTCTGGGGAGACGACGCCGTCGGACTCTGACGGTGGCCGTGGTGCACACGAACGTCGCGCGGCTGCGCCGGCAGCTCGGGCCGGGCAGCATCGAGACCACCGGCAGCGGCTACCGCCTCAGCGGGACCACCGATGCCGACCGGTTCGCCACCCTGGTCGACGCCGCGCGCCGCGAGCGGGACGCCGACCCCGAGTGCGGCCGTCGGCCGGCTGCGCGAGGCGCTGGCGCTGTGGCGCGAGGACGTCGCGTACGCCGACGCGCGCGACGACCTGGTCGCCGCCGAGCGGCCCCGGCTGCACGAGCTCCGCGACGGTGCCGTCGAGCTGCTCGCCTCGCTGCTGCTGAACCAGCCCGATCCCGGTGACGCGGACGAGGCCGGCCACCTGGTCGGCCCGGCTCGTCGACCGGGAGCCGCTGCGCGAGAGCGCCCACGAGCTGGCGATGCTGGCCGCCTGGCGGGCCGGTCGCCAGGCCGACGCGCTCGCGGCGTACTCCCGTCTCCAGCGGCTGCTCCGCGACGAGCTGGGCATCGACCCGGGCCCGTCGGCGGTCCGGCTGCACGCGCGCATCCTCGCCCAGGACCCGACGCTGACCGCCGCGCCTGCGCCGACCCGCGGCAGCCGCCGTCGTCCCGCGCCGCCGGCACCGCTGAGTCCGATCCTGGGCCGCGACCACGACCTCGACCGGCTCGACCGGCTGCTCGCCGCGCGGCGCCTCGTGCTGCTCACCGGGCCCGGCGGCGTCGGCAAGAGCCGGCTGCTCGGCGCGTCCCACGAGCAGAGCCACCGCGGCCGGGCACGACACGGCGTACCTCGACCTCGGCCACCTCGACGAGGCCGATGCCGCCGTGATCGCCGAGGCGCTGGGCCGGATGCTCGGGCTCCGCCTGGCGCCCGGGGACCCGGTGGCCGCGCTGACCCAGGCACTGGTCGCGGTGGAGCTGGTGCTGTTCGTCGACGAGGCCGAGCGCAGCGCCGACGCGGTGGCCGCGGTGATCGGAGCGCTGGTGACCCGGTGCCCGGGGCTGCGGGTCCTGGTCGCCTCGCGCACCGACCTCGATCTGGTCGGCGCCGCCCGGCACGTGCTGGCGCCGCTGGCCTGCCCGCCGACCGGTGCCGGCGCCGCGGCGACCGCCGCCGCGCCCGCCGTCCAGCCTGCTCCGCGACCGGATCGCCGACCACGCCCCCGACGTCGCGTTCACCGACGACGACGTGCTCCTGCTCGGGCGACTGGCCCGGCGGGTCGACGGGCTCCCGCTGGCCCTGGAGCTGCTGGCGGGGTACGCCGGGACCCGCGCGCTCGCGGAGCTCGACGACCTCACCGAGGAGCCGCTGGACCTCACCTCCGACGAGGCCGGGACGCCCGGAGCGGCACCGCTCGCTGCGCGACACGATCCTCTGGAGCACCGACCGACTGCCGGTCGCGGCACCGGCAGGTGCTGCGCCGTCTCGGGGTCTTCGTCGGCACCTTCGACATGGCCGCCGCGCGGGCCGTCGCCGGCGGACCGGAGGTGCCGGACGTCGAGGCGGTCGTCCGCTCCCTGGTCAAGGACGCCCTGGTGCAGGTGCAACGCGGTCCCGACGGCCTCGACCTGCGGCTGCTGCGCACCGTCCGCGACATGGCGCTCGACGGGCTGGCCGAGACCGGCGAGCTCGCCGCGGCCCGGGTGCGGCACCGTCGCTGGTACGCCGCCCGCTGGCGGGGCGCCCTGCGCAGCGACGCGCTGCTGCTCGACGTACGCGACCACTACGTCGACCACCTCGAGGCGCTGCGCAGCGCGCTCGACGACCGCGACGCCGGCACCGTCGCCGACCTGACCCTGGCGCTCAGCCGGCTGTGGCTGTTCACCGACCTGCTCGGGCCGGGCCTGCGCTGGATCGGCCGGGTGCTGGACAGCGGACTGACCAGCGACCTGGAGTCGGCCCGGATCCGCACCTCGCGGGCGTCGCTGTCCTTCGACCACGACCCCGAGGCGGTGCGGGCCGAGGTCGGCGGCGGTGCTGCCGGTCCTGCAGGCCGAGCGCGACCACCCGTGGCTGGTCACGGCGCACGTCATCGAGGCGCTGGAGCGGAACAACAGCGGCGACCACGCGGCCGCGGTGGCCGCGGCGCGCCGGGCGGTCGCGGAGTCCCGGTACACCACTCGCGAACGGCAGGCCGACGCCCTCGGCGTACAAGCCGTCGTCCAGCTGGCCGTCGACCCGGACGGCGCCGCGGCGTCCGTGGACGAGGCGTGGGCGCTGGCCCGGGCCTCGGGCTCGGCGGCGTCGGCCGCGTCGGTCGCCTCGAACCTCGCCCTGGTCCTGCTCGGCCTCGACCGGGCCGACGACGCCCGGGCGATGCTGGAGCCCGCGGCCGCGGACCTCGGTCCGGGAGCGGTCCCCCTCTTCCTCGTGGTCAGCCTGGCCTGGGTGTCCCTCGCCGGAGGCGACCCGTCCCGGGCGGCGGCCGGCTTCGCCTTCGTCATCGACGCCAGCCCCGACGGCGGGGCCGACCGGCGGGCCGCCGAGCTGTACGCCGGAGCCGGGTGCGCGCTGGCGGCGCTCGGCCACCCGGCCGCCGGAGAGGTGCTGGCCGGGGCGGTGGCACTGCGCGAGGCGGTCGACCTCACCCTGCTGCCGTGGGAGCAGGCCCTGGTCGACGCCGCCCTGGCGCTCACTGCCGGCCGACCCGTCGCCGGTCACCGGGTCCGCCCTCGAGCTGGGGCACCGGCTGCGCGACCTGGTCCGGCGGAGCGTGCAGCCGGTCACCGACCTGCCCGCCTGGTGGCCGGGCGCCCGGTCCTGAGCCGCCGTCGCCGCGCTGGCCCGACTCGGCCATTTCCCGACTCTGGGGCCGCGATCGGATGCCGATGACCCCGGGGCCGGTCCTATCGTCACCCCATGGCTGCGATGAGCATGAACAAGGCGATCCACGGCGCCGTACGACGTGACCTGCGAGCGGTTCCTCGACGCGCTGGACCGCTTCCCGGACGGGGACCGGGCCCGGGCCGAGCAGCTGGGCCGGGCGTGGGACAACTTCACCTTCGAGCTGACCTACCACCACGAGGGTGAGCACGAGATCGCCTGGCCGGGGCTGCTCGCGATCGGGGTGAGCCCGGACCTGCTCGCCGAGCTCGACACCGAGCACGCGGCGATGGCGACCGCGCTCGCCGAGGCCGGCGCGACGATGGCCACGCTCCGGTCGACCGCCTCGGCGGCCGACGCGACGGCGGCCCGGGCCGCCTTCGAGCACCTCCAGCAGGTCACCGTCGCGCACCTCGACCACGAGGAGTCGGAGATCGAGGAGGTCTACCTCGCGAACCGGGAGGCGCCCGCGATCAAGGAGATGGGCCGCAAGTTCGGCAAGGTCTCCCCCGCCCGCGGCGGCCACTTCTTCGCCTGGGTCTCCGACGGCGCCAGTGCCGAGGAGATGGCGGCGATCAAGGGCGAGATCCCGGGGCCGGTGTACACCGTGCTCACCACGGTGTTCGGCCGGCGCTACCGCCGCGAGGTCGCCCCGGTCTGGCGCGGCTGACGGCCGGGACGTCATCCGAGGTGGTTGCCGGGGCGACCACATCGCATGACGTTCCGCGGACGTGCCCACCGAGCGGCGGGGTCAGTCGTCGCTGCCGTGCCCGCCGTGGTCGTCGCTGCCGGAGTCGTCGCCCCCGCGGCCACCGTGGCCGCTGTGGCTGCCGCTGTCGTCACCCGAGTCGTGGCTGCCGCGTCGTCGCCCGAGTCGTCGCGCAGGCCGCCGTGGTCGTCGCCGGCGTCGTGGGTGGGGGCGGTGCTGGGCGAGGACGTCGGGTCGTCGTCGCCGCTGTGCCGCACGTGCCCGGCGGGGTCGTCGGCACCGCGCCCGCCGTGCCGACGACCGTGGTCGTCGCCCGCCTCGCGGGTGGGGGCACTCGTCGGCGCGGACGTCGGCGCCCCCGTCGGGTCGTCGACACCGCTGTGCCGGACGTGCCCGGCCGGGTCGTCGGCACCGTTCTGGGCCGCGGCGTAGGAGATTCCGGCCAGGGGGGCGATCGCGAGGGCCGCGGTGGCACCGAGGATGCGGAGCGTGGAGTTCATGGGACTGCCTCTCGTTCAGGGGATTCGTGCGACTGCCTCGAATCTCCCGTGAACCGGGTGCAGATCACCATTGGCTCATGGTCCTAGGACCCTGGTACGACGTGCGAAGGCCCCCGGCGCCGTCTCTGTGTCAGGGGTCGCCGGGGGCCTTCGCGTGGGGGTGGGTCAGCTGCCGTAGAGCGCGCGCACGCCCTGCCCGTCGTACGAGCTGAACGACAGGTTGCTCGAGCCGCCGTTGCACTGCGGGTAGTGCATGATCGACACGGAGTCGTACGGCGTCAGCGGGCGCCAGTTGTTGTCCTCGAAGCAGGTGCCGGCCTCGGGACGCGTGTGCTCGTGCCGGAACCCGATGGTGTGGCCGAGCTCGTGGCCGAGGATGTTGCCCGGCGTCCACGACCCGGAGTTCTGCAGCGAGGTCGCGTTGACCAGGATGTTGCGGCTGCTCTTGGAGCTGCTCGGGAAGAAGGCCCGGGCGATGTACTGGTTGGTGTTGGTCGGCTCGACCGAGAACAGCACCGAGGTGTTGCGCACGTTGCAGTTGGCGTTCTGGGCCGGGACGTAGACGAAGTTGATCTTCGACGAGGCGTTCTCCCAGAGCCCCGCACCCTGGTTCATCGCGTTGATGACCGCGGTCTGCTGGGTGCCGAACTTCGTGCTCACGCAGTAGGTCAGGTTGAGCGCCTGCGACGCGCTCCACTTGTCGTCCTTGCCCCCCACCGTGTTGACGATGAGGCCCTCCTCCGCCGTCTTCTGCTTCGCGGTGACCCCGGTCATCCGGTCGTAGTAGTCCTTGAGCAGACCGGTGTTGGCGATCGCCTCGTCACCGTTGACGATGTACTGCTGGTCGGCGTCGCGGTACGCCGTGGCGGCGTACTCCTGGAACGACGGCACGTCCGACTCGGCGCTCTGGGCGGCTCCGGAGGTCACGCCGAGACTCCCGGCCAGCAGGCCGGTCGCTGCCAGGGCGGCTGCCTGGCAGAGGCGGGTTCGCTTCATGGGTGGATCTCCTTCGGTGGGGGTGACGCGCGGACGGTCGGTCCGCGCGCAGGTCGCCGTCCGCCGGGTCGGCGGACGGTCTCGGGGGTCAGCGGGAGAGGCGCGCGACGCGTCCGCCGGAGCCGGAGGCCCAGCACGCGCCGTCGGGGGTGCACTGCACGGAGTCGAAACCGGTGTCGCTGAACGTGGTCCAGCTGCGGCCACCGTCGGTGGTGTAGTCGCTGCCGGTCGGTCCGACCGCGATCGCGGTGGCCGGGGCGCCGTACACCCAGTCGACGCCGGAGCGGTAGCCGCCGAGGTCGCCGCCGCCGTGCCAGGTGCGACCGTCACGCGTGTACGCCGACATGTCGGCGCCGTCCGTCGGGGCGGCCAGGTTGCCGCCGACCGCGAGGCCCTGGCGGGGGTTGCGGAAGGACAGCGAGAAGACGCCGGCGCCGTCGTCGGCGGAGGCGGGGATCGTCGTCCCGGAGACGGTCCAGGTGTGGCCGCGGTCGCGGGAGTGGAAGACACGGGCGGCGGCGCCACCGGAGGCGAGCCAGACGTCGCGGCCGCCGGCGGTGACCAGGCAGGTGCCGCTGGCCGCGAACCCGAACTCCCCGTCCACCGCCGCCGGCATGCCGGCCGGGTCGACGACGGACCAGGTGGCGCCGCCGTCGTCCGGTCTCGATGATGCGGAACTTCCCGTCGACCGGGTCGCTCATCGCCAGCCCGTGCCGGCCACCGGGGAAGAACGCCATGCAGTCGTAGAACGCGCGCGGGTCGTCGTTGACGAAGGTCAGCTCCCAGGTCGCGCCGCCGTCGCTGGTGCGGTAGATGCGCGACGCGTCGGCCTCGCCGATGGCCAGCACCTGGGCGTGCTCGGCGTCGGTGGCCTCGACGTCACGGAACAGCAGCCCGGTGCTGCCGGGCGGGCTGACGTCGGCCCACGTGGTGCCGCCGTCCGTGGTGCGCCAGACGCCGCCGTTGCTGCCGCCGACCCAGGCCACGTCCGCGTCCACCGCGTCCAGACCGCGCAGGCCCTGCGTGGTGCCCACGTCCACCCGCTGCCAGGACGGGTCCTCCAGCGGTGCCGCGTCGGCGGCGGTGGGGACGGAGGTGGACACGAGGACAGCCAACAGGATCCCGGGCAGGAGGCGCATGGCTCCACCCAACGTGGGGACGCCCGGGACCACTAGAGGGTTTTCCCTTGTTCGGAGTGGTCCGCTGGTCTGGACGTCCGCCCGACTCCCCATCCGTCCGTCGGGTCGCCACGAACTCCCTCCGGAGGGAGCCACCGTGCACCTGCGTTGGCTTCGGAATCACAACCGAAGGGAACAAAGCATGCGACAGCGACACCTCTTCACCACGGCCCTGGCGACCGCGCTCGCAGCGGCGGCGCTTGCCGCCCCGGCCGGCGCAACGTCCGGCGCCGCACAGTCCGATACCCACCCCCGGGCCGGGACGCGCAGTCTGGCGACCGTCCTGGCCGCGGACGGCAACCGGTTCGACAGGCGCTGGGGCGACTTCGACATCCTGGACCGCACCGTCCGCACGGTTCTGACGGCGAAGCCGACCAGCCCCGTGGCCGTGCTGGCCGACGGCAGGACCCGGCTCACCGCGTTCCTCCCGACGGACAGGGCCTTCCGCCGCCTGGTCGTGGACCTCACCGGCACCCGGCCAGCGACGGAGCGCGCGACCTTCGCCGCCGCGGCCACGCTGGGCGTCGACACACTGGAGACGGTGCTGCTCTACCACGTGGTCCCCGGCGACACGATCACCGCGCGTGAGGTCGCGCATGCGGACGGCGTCAGGCTGGTCACGGCCGAGGGCGGCGACATCCGGATCGACGTCCGTCGCGACGGCATCTTCGTCCGGGACGACGACTTCGACGACCCCAACCCCCGGGTGCTCCCCTGGCTGACCGACATCAACAAGGGCAACCGCCAGATCGCGCACGGGATCAGCCGGGTGCTGCGACCCAGCAACCTCTGAGACAGAAGGACCGGCCGGGTCGGGGTAGATCGCACCCGACCCGGCCGGTCGCCTGCGTTCGGGGCACCCGGGGACCCCGAGGCCCCCGGATGCCGTCAGGTCACTGCCGCTGCAGGTCGACCGACAGGATCGCCTGCGGACGGAGCGTGACCGGGCCGACCAGGCCCGAGGGCAGGATCTTGTTCCGCTCGTTGGCCAGGGTGTTGGTCACCCGCACCTCGATCCGGTTCTCCCCCGCACGCAGCGCGTCCGTGACGTCGACGACGTACGGGCTCCACAACGCGGTCGGCAACCGGTGCCCGTTGACGGTGACCACGGCGAGGTCGTGCACCTCTCCGAGGTCCAGCAGCATCCGGCGACCCGTCAGGTCGCCGGCGGCCAGGTCGACCGTCCGCGTGTACGTCGCGGTGCCGGAGAACTTCGGCTCGAACGCCGTCCAGGACCCGAGCTCTCGCTCTGCCGCGACGGCGTCGGGCTTCTCCAGACGCACCGACCAGGTGCCCCCGAGCGGAATCGGGGCGGGCGCCTCGCCCAGCGTGGCGGTACCCCGGAAGGAGCGGCCGCCGTTCACGCCGCTGAGCTGCCAGGAGCCGGCCCGGTCCGCGAGGACCGTGGCTGTGAGCTCCGAGGTTCCGGCCTCCAGGCCGAGCACGTCGAGCGGCGAGGAGGTCAGGTGCGCACCCGCGGCCGTCGGGTCCTGGAAGACCACGGCGACCGTCTCGTACGGGTCCAGGTCGAGCTCGGCCGTGGTGCTCCTCGCACCGGTCGTGAAGGTGCTGAACGGGTCGGTCGCACCGGTGGCGGGATCCCAGAGCTCGGGAGTCCCGGAGACGGGGAACGTCGCCGTCGTACGCACCGGCTTGCCGCTCTCGTTGTTCACGAGGAACGCGATGTCGTTCCCCTGGGTACGCCGTGCAACGCGCAGTGCCGAGGCCTCCGGCGCGACCGTCACCGCGGCGCCACCGGTCGCGGCCACCGCCTCGCCGACCTCGTCCTGCGTGGCCACACGGGTGGTCGTGCCGGAGCCGTAGCGGTGCGCACCTGGCCCGTCGCCGAAGACCGGGCCGAGCACGCTGGCCAGCGCGTCGTCGTCTCCGTGGGACTCGGCCGGCAGGTCGCCCACCGCGACCAGGTGACCGCCCGACTTCACGAAGTCTGCGAGCCTGCGGGCGGACGCGAGGTCGAGCACCGGCGTCTCGGGCAGTACGGCGTGGTCGTACGTCGCCTCCCCGACGAGGAGCCGGCCACCGGCGACCTTGGCATGCGTGCGCACCGCCGTGTCACCGGAGAGGGCTCCGTCGGTGAGCAGGTCGAAGTCGACCTGCGAGCGCTCGAGGTCGAAGCCGGCCCCGTTGAAGTCACCGTCGACGGTGCCCTGCTCGGCCAGGCCGTGGCTCTGCTCGGCCGCCCGCTGCGGCTGGATCAGCGCGGTGCGTGCCCCGTCCTTGCCGCGCGAGATCTCCATGACCCGGCCGATCCAGTCGTCCATCGGACGCATCTCCGACCAGAACGTGCTCCGCGGGCCGAACGGCGGAGCGAAGATGACCCGCTGTTCGTCGGTCCACATCGCGTGCAGGAACGTGAAGTTGGCCCCGCGCGTGGCGAGGGCACCGACGGTCGCGTGCATGAACTCCGGGGCGACCTGCCAGCCGGAGTTGCCGAAGGTCTCCAGCACCACGCGGTCCTGTCCGCTCTGGTGCGCGACGGACGCTGCATTGCGCACCAGGCTGGTCTGCTGGCCGAGCTGGTAGTCCCCGGTGATCATGTCGGTGCCGGGCACCTGTGCCCACTGGTTGTCCTTGGTCAGGTCGCCCGTGTTGCCCATGCGCTTGGACGGACCGGTCTCGTCGAGAAGCGGGTTGGAGATCAGCTGCAACCCGTGGTCGGCCATCCAGTCGGCCTGCCGCTTGTAGTACGCCGTCGAGAACCGGTTGTTCACCGCCCGCCAGTAGGTTCCCCGCAAGGCGCGGCCGTCGCGGCCGAGGTCGTCGTACGACGCGGCGTACGCCGTACCCGGCGTAGCGCCCAGGTGCCTGATCTCGTCGGCCAGCTCGGGCGACCAGGGCTGCCGCTTGAAGGGGTGCGGCTCGGCGGCGGCGAGGAACGGCTCGTCGTCCCAGAAACCGGGGACAGTGCTGCCCATGGCCCACGGGAAGCGACGGACGTACTCCGCCGGGATGGTGTTCATGAAGGCGTCGGTGGCGTCCGCGGACAGCAGGTCGAGGTACCCGCGGGTGTAGCCCCGGGTGTCGTCGATCAGGGTCATCGAGCCGAACAGGTCGACCTGCCAGCGTCCGGCCGGGGCCTCCCAGGTGGGACGACCCTCCCCATCGAGCCGGGGAGTGAGCTCGACCATGTCGGCGGCGTCGTGGGAGCCGGCCGGCCGGGCAACTGCCGCCACGGCGTCGAGCTCCAACCGGCGGTCGGCTGCGAAGTCGCCGAACCCGGAGGTGTCCTCGAAGTCGGACCCCCAGAGTCGTGACCCGTCGGCAGAGGTGACGACGAGGTCGCCCCACAGCGTGCGGTCGGTACCGGTGTTGTACGGCGCCACGGTGCCGGTCGGGTAGGTGCTGTCGACAGCCGCCTTCTGGGCCTTGCCGTCCACGATCGGCGTGATGGTGTCACCGCGGACCTCGACGGAGATCTTGCGGGGGCGCTGGAAGGTGAAGCCGGGCACCGCGGTGCCGGTGGAGATCAGCGTGGGTACGCCGTCGTCCAGCCGGGTCACGGTGAGCACGCCCTTGACGTCGATGCGCACCAGATAGCCGCTGCGGCCGTCCTGGGAGGCGCGGACCATGATGCCTCCACTGGTGCCGGTCAGACGGACGTCTGTGCCGGCGACCGTGTAGTCGGACCAGTCCTTGCCAACGGTGAGTGGTGCGCCTCCGTCCAGGACCTGTCCGTCGACCGCGAGCCGGCCGTCCTCGGCGCTGACGCCGCTCGAACGGTCGAGGGCCACCGTGCTGCCTCCGTCGAAGACCGCGGTCGATCGCCACAGTCCCTTGAGCCGGTGCTCGGGCTGGGCGGGGATCGTCCGGTCGCCGAGTGTGCCGCCGTTGGCGACGAGGTTGGCGCCACGGCCGCTCGGGAAGTTGTTGTCGTTGAACAGCCACACCTTCATGCCGGTGCGGCGTGCCTCCTCCAAGGTGTGGCCGACCCGGTCGAACCACTCCTCCGAGGCGAACAGCGGCCGCATGTCGTCGCCGTTGAAGGGGAACAGCACGAACTCGTTGATCCCCTTCGACCGCATCTCGGCCATCTGGGTGGTGATGATGTCGTCGGTGATGACACCGCCCCAGTACCAGTAGATGGCGGGCATGCTGTCGGACCGTGGCCCGACGAAGAGGTCCGGGTCGAAGCCGGCCCTCTCGGCCGCCGACGTGGTCGCGGCCGGCGCAGCGGGCGCGGTGCCCGTGGCGGGTCCGGCCGAGATGCTGACCGTGGCGGCGAGCAGGGCGCCGGCGGCCAGGGCGGTGGTCGTTCTCTTCATGGGTGGGTCCTTCCGAGAGGCCTGGCGAGTTGCGGTCCTCGCATCCAGCGGTGATAAAACGTTTCAAGACGCGACGAACCTAAGAGTGATCGGCGTCACAGGGAAGGGGAATGACCGGAACCGGCCACTCAGACCAGGTGCCGGCGCGCCGCCCAGGCCACGGCCTCGACCGTCGTCGCCACCCCGAGCCGGTCGCAGATCAGACGGGTACGCCGCCGTACCGTGCGCTCGGACAGGGCGAGGTGACGGGCGATCGCGTCCGCAGGCAGGCCGCGCGCAAGCAGCCCGAGCAGGGCGAGCTCGTCGGCGCTGAGCGATGCTGGCATGGCCACGTCCCGGAGTTCGTGTAAAACGTTTCAGTCACCGGAAAGTACGAGGCCCCAAGCCGTTGTGTCAACCGTCACAGCCACGGGAGGCCGGCGGCCGGCCTGCCGAGCGCGACGGCTGGCGCGCGGGCGCCCCGGCCGGGCGGCTAGCCTCGGCCCGTGCGCATCGCGACCTGGAACGTGAACTCCCTCCGCAGCCGGATCGACCGCGTCGAGAAGCTCCTCGAGCGGCACGACATCGACGTGCTCGCCCTGCAGGAGACCAAGGCTCGCGAGGACCAGCTCCCGCTGATGGGCCTCCAGTCGATGGGCTACGAGGTCGCCTCGGCCGGGCACAACCAGTGGAACGGCGTCGCGATCGTCAGCCGGGTCGGCATCGAGGACGTCCAGGTCGGCTTCGCCAGGCATGCCCGGCTTCGGCGACCCGCTCGCGGCCGAGGCCCGGGCGATCGGCGCCGTGTGCGGCGGCGTACGCCTGTGGTCGCTGTACGTCCCCAACGGGCGCAAGGTCGACGACCCGCACTACGTCTACAAGCTCGACTGGCTGGGCCGGCTGCGCGAGGCGGCCGCGGCCTGGCTCGGCGAGGACACCGCGCTGGTCGGTGACTGGAACATCGCGCCGCAGGACGACGACGTCTTCGACATGGCGCAGTTCGCGACCTCGACGCACGTGACGGTGCCCGAGCGCGCGGCCTTCGAGCGGTTCCTCGAGGACGGGTACGTCGACGTGGTGCGGCCGCACACGCCCGGGCCGGGCGTCTACACGTACTGGGACTACTACCGGCAGCGCTTCGAGCGGAACCGCGGCATGCGGATCGACTTCATCCTCGGCTCGCCGTCGCTCGCCGCACGCGTGACCGGCGCCTTCATCGACCGCGAGGAGCGCGCCGGCACCGGAGCCTCCGACCACGCGCCGGTCATCGCCGACCTCGCCGACTGACCCGACCTCCCGACTCGACCCGACCTCCCGACCGGCCCGACCTCCCGACCGCTCGACCTCCGACCGGCTCTCCGGTGCCGCCCAAACCCCGCAATTGCAGCCGAATGACACGAATCTGCTCCGAAAATGTGTCACACGGCCGCAATTGCGGAGAAATCGACATGCAGCGCGCCGCTGACCGGCACTGTCGGTGGTCTCGGCCATCCTGAACGGCATGGAGATCCTGCTGCTGCTCACCGGCCTGGCGCTCGGCATCGCGCTCGGGGCGCTGGCCGGCCTGCTCTGGGCGCGCACCCGCCCGGCCGGTGCCGAGACGTTCGCCGCCCTCGAGCGGCGGGCCGCCGACGACGCCCTGCTCCGCGACGGGCTCGACCGGCTCGGTGACCAGATGCGCGACCTCGAGCACAACCGGGCCACCTGGCAGGGCCAGCTGCGCCAGCAGGTCGAGGACGTCCGCCTGTCCGCCGAGGGGTTGCGCCGCGAGACCGCCGCGCTCGGCACCGCGCTGCGCAAGCCGCAGGTGCGCGGGCGCTGGGGCGAGATGCAGCTGCGCCGGGCCGTCGAGCTGGCCGGGCTGGTCGACCGCTGCGACTTCACCGAGCAGGCACACGCCGTCCACGACGGGGCCGCGCTGCGCCCCGACCTGGTCGTCCACCTGGCCGGCTCCCGCAACGTCGTCGTCGACAGCAAGGTGCCGCTCGACGCGTTCCTCGACGCCACCGAGACCGACGATCCCGACGAGCAGGCCCACCACCTCGCCCGTCACGCCCGCCAGGTCCGGCAGCACGTCGACGCGCTCAGCGGCAAGCGCTACTGGCGCGCGGTCGCGCACACCCCGGAGTTCGTCGTCCTGTTCCTGCCCGGCGAGGCGTTCCTGTCCGCCGCGCTCGACGGCGACCGCGACCTCGTCGAGTACGCCGCCCGTCGGCAGGTCGTGCTGGCCACGCCGACCACGCTGATCGCCCTGCTCCGCACGGTCGCCCAGGGCTGGGCCCACGAGGCCCTGGCCGAGCGGGCCCAGGAGATCCACCGGCTCGGCCGGGAGCTGCACGAGCGGATCGGCACGCTGAGCAGCCACTTCGACAAGCTGGGTCGGTCGTTGGGGTCGGCCGTCACCAGCTACAACAGCGCCGTCGGCTCGCTCGAGGGCCGCGTCCTGGTCTCGGCGCGCCGCTTCTCCGAGCTGGGAGCCGTCGACGACGACCTGCCGCAGCCGCGCCAGGTCGAGATCACCACCCGGGCCCTCGGTGCCGACGAGTTCGCGGCGCTCGGCGAGGACGCGGAGCCCTTCACCGATCCCCTGAGCATCGTCGAGCCCGGCCACGAGGCGGCCATCCCCGGCACCGACGGTCCGGCGCGCCGCGCACAGGGCGCCTGACCCGCGCCCTACCTTGGGCCTGTGACCAGGGCGCACACCCTCTGGGAAGAGGGCACGGAGCCGGGTCGGCAGGTGGTGGTGCTCGGGGTGGCCGTCACGCTGACCGCGGTGGTCCTCGACCTGCTCGTGAACTCCACGCTGACGCTGCTCTTCGACCTCGTCTTCGTGGTCCTCTGCGTGGCCCTGGCCCTGCTGGTGCGGCCGCGCGACTTCTTCACCGTCGGCGTGCTGCCGCCGCTGCTCATGCTCGGCGCCTTCTGGATGCTCGGCGTCCTCGCCACCGGTGCCATCGCCCACGAGTCCGACGGGATCGTGCAGGCGGTCGTCACCGGGCTGGCCAGCCACGCGACCGCCCTGGTCGTGGGCTACGGCCTGTCGCTGGCCATCCTGGCCGTGCGGCAGCGCGTCATCGGCGCAGCGCAGGGACCGGCGGGTCAGGCCACGAACCGGGACGGGTCCCCGGCCCCGACACGGACCACCTCGGGAACGCCCTCGGAGTAGTCGACGACCGTCGTCGGCACCGGCAGGCACTCCCCCGACTCGATCACCGCGTCCACGACGTGGTCGAGCTCCTCCTTGATCTCCCAGCCCTGGCTGCGCGGCTCGTCCTCGCCGGGCAGGATCAGCGTGCTGGTCAGGATCGGCTCGCCCATGCCCTCGAGCAGGGCGCAGGTCACCACGTGGTCGGAGATCCGCACGCCGACGGTGCGCTTCTTGGGGTGCATCAGCCGCCGCGGCACCTCGCCGGTGGCGGGCAGGATGAACGTGTAGGGCCCCGGTGTGGCCGCCTTGATGGCGCGGAACGCGTGGTTGTCGACGTGCACGAACTGCCCGAGCTGGGCGAAGTCCTTGCACATCAGCGTGAAGTGGTGCTTCTCGTCGAGCTGGCGGATCCGCAGGATCCGGTCGCGCCCCTCGCGGTTGCCGAGCTGGCACCCGAGGGCGTAGCCGGAGTCGGTCGGGTAGGCGATCAGCGCGTCGTCGCGCAGCATCTCGACCACCTGGGCGATGATCCGCGGCTGCGGGTTGTCCGGGTGGACGTCGAGGTAACGAGCCACGGTCAGGTCACTTCTCGGCGGCGGCGCGCGAGGTCGCGACGCAGCTCCGGCGGCAGCGCGAAGATCAGCGACTCCTCGGCGGTGTGCACCGCCTGCGCGTCCGGGTAGCCGCGGGCGGCGAGGAACTCGAGCACGCCGTCGACGAGCTCCTCGGGCACCGAGGCACCCGACGTCACGCTGACCGTCGACACGCCCTCGAGCCAGGCCTCGTCGATCTCGGAGGCGTCGTCCACCCGGTACGACGCCTTGGCGCCGGACTCCAGGGCCACCTCGACCAGCCGCACCGAGTTGGAGGAGTTGCCGGAGCCGACCACGATCACCAGGTCGGCGTCGTGGGCGATCTCCTTGACCGCGAGCTGGCGGTTCTGGGTGGCGTAGCAGATGTCGTCGCTCGGCGGGTCCAGCAGCGCGGGGAAGCGCTCGCGGATCGCGGCGACGGTCTCCATCGTCTCGTCCACCGACAGCGTCGTCTGGGACAGCCAGGCCACCCGCTCGGGGTCGCGCACCACGATGCCGGCCACGTCCGCCGGGCCCTGCACGAGCTGGATGTGCTCGGGGGCCTCGCCCGCGGTGCCCTCGACCTCCTCGTGGCCCTCGTGACCGATGAGCAGGATGTCGTAGTCCTCGCCGGCGAAGCGCTTCGCCTCGTGGTGCACCTTGGTCACCAGCGGGCAGGTCGCGTCGATCGTCTTCAGGCTGCGCTCGGCGGCCTGGCGGTGCACCTCCGGCGAGACGCCGTGCGCGGAGAACACCACGGTCGCCTGCTCGGGGACCTCGTCGCAGCTCCTCGACGAAGATCGCGCCGCGGTCCTCCAGGGTCTTCACGACGTGCTTGTTGTGCACGATCTGCTTGCGCACGTAGACCGGGGCGCCGTACAGGTCGAGCGCCTTCTCCACGGTGATCACCGCCCGGTCGACGCCGGCGCAGTACCCCCGCGGCGCGGCCAGGCGTACGGCGCGGTCGGCCTCGTCGGGAGTGAGGATGGCGGGGGTGCCGAGGTCGGTGCTCATGGGCCCGAGTCTACGGGTGGCCGGAGAGGCGCGACCGCCCTGTCGGGGCACTCCCCTAGGCTCGCGGCCATGGCCCTGCAGACCTCCCTCGAGTCGCCCGCCCCGGTGCGGCAGATCGCCAACGCGATCGCGCAGTGGGTCGACCGGCTCGGCGTGGTCTGGGTCGAGGGCCAGGTCGCCCAGCTCAGCCGGCGCCAGGGCCTGGCCACCGTCTTCATGACCCTGCGCGACCCGGTCGCCGACCTGTCCATCCAGGTGACCTGCTCGCGCGCGCTCTTCGACGGCCTCAACCCGCCGGTCGTCGAGGGCGCCAGCATCGTGATCCAGGCCAAGCCCTCCTTCTACGCCAACCGCGGCACCCTGTCGCTGCAGGCCCGCGACATCCGCACGGTCGGGCTCGGCGACCTGCTCGCCCGCATCGAGCGCCGCCGCCAGCTGCTGGCCGCGGAGGGGCTGTTCTCCGTCGAGCTCAAGCGGCCGCTGCCGTTCCTGCCCGGGGTGGTCGGGCTGGTCACCGCCCCCGGCTCCGACGCCGAGCGCGACGTCGTCGAGAACTCCCGCCGCCGCTGGCCCTCCGTCGAGGTCCGGGTGGCCGCCGCCCGCATGCAGGGCCGCGACAGCGCGCTCGAGGTGATCGAGGCGCTGCGCCGTCTCGACAAGGACCCGGCGGTCGAGGTGATCGTGATCGCGCGCGGTGGCGGCTCCGTCGAGGACCTGCTGCCGTTCTCCGACGAGGCGCTGGTGCGCGCCGTCCACCAGGCCCGCACGCCGGTGGTCTCCGCGATCGGACACGAGGCCGACCAGCCGCTGCTCGACCTCGTCGCCGACGTCCGCGCCTCCACGCCCACCGACGCCGCCCGCCGGGTGGTCCCCGACATGCTCGAGGAGTCGGCCCGGGTCGAGGCCGCTCGCGAGCGGCTGCGGTCGCTGCTGCGCGGCTGGCTCGACCGCGAGCAGGCCGGGCTCACCGCGGTGCGCAGCCGGCCCGCGATGGCCGACCCGCGCACCCTCGTCGACGCCCGGGTCGACGAGCTCGACCAGCTGCGTGAGCGCGCCCGGCGGACGTTGCGGCACCGGCTCGACCGCGCCTCGGACGACGTACGCCACCACGCGGCGCGGGCCGCCGCCCTCTCGCCGCTGGCCACGCTGCGCCGGGGGTACGCCGTGCTCCAGGACGCCGACGGCCACGTGCTGGCCTCGGTGGGCGCGGTCGCCGAGGGCGACGCCGTGTCGGTCCGGGTCGCCGACGGCCGGCTGCACGCCACCACCACCCGCATCGAGCACTCGGCCCCGCTGGTCGAGCCCGACCCCGAGGAGGACCCCGATGAGTGACGCGCCCGACGAGAAGCTGTCCTACGAGGACGCCCGCGAGGAGCTGATCGGCGTCGTCGCGCAGCTCGAGGCCGGGGGCACCTCCTTGGAGGACTCACTGGCCCTGTGGGAGCGGGGCGAGAAGCTGGCCCGGATCTGCCAGGACTGGCTCGACGGCGCCCGCAAGCGGCTCGACGCCGCCATCGAGAAGGGCGACTAGCGCGAGGAGACCGGGTCGGTGGTCAGCGAGGCCGTGAGGTCCTGGATCTGGTCCTCCGGGGCACTGCCGACCACGAGCACCACGCTCCCGTCGACGTCGGCCGCCAGCGCGTAGTCGCCGCCGCTGTCGGTGAAGCTCCGCCAGGTCGTGGCCAGTGGGCTGTCCAGCGTCACCGGGTCGCCCTCGTCGGCCGCGTCGTCGACGTACTTCTTCACCAGGTCGTCCACGCTCTGGCCGGCCTGGCCCTGGCGGACGCCGACGAAGTGGTCGTCGTCGGTGAGCAGGGACAGCCCCCAGACCCCGGCCGCGCCGAACGACGCCCCGGTGGCGATCCAGCCGTCGGGCAGCGTCGGCGGGTAGGCCACGGCGGGCGCCCCGCCGGACTGCAGTCCCTGGACGGTCTGGAGGTAGTCGACCTTCTCCGGCTCGATGGAGGGGTCGTTGCGGTTGAGCGCCCGGAACACCACGAAGGCGAAGATGAGGGCGACGACGACCAGCATCGCCCCGACCATGCCGGCGGCGCTGCGCTGGTACCTGCCCGGCTGCTCGCTCACGCCGCACATTGTCGCGAACCGGTGGCAACGACCCGACGGCCGGGGTCGGCCGTACGCCGCCGCGTGCCCCAGGTCGGGACGTCTGGCGCCGTGGACGAGACTTCCGTCCGGTCGTACACCGCCTCGATCAGCCGCTACCATCGCGGCATGTCCGAGAGCGCGGTACCTCCGTCCCTGTCCGTCGGTCCCCAGTCCCCCGACCGGAACCTGGCCCTGGAGCTGGTGCGCGTGACCGAGGCCGCGGCGATGGCCGCCGGGCGCTGGGTCGGCAAGGGCGACAAGAACGGCGCCGACGCGGTCGCCGTCAACGCGATGCGGGTGCTGATCTCGAGCATCGGCATGAACGGCGTGGTCGTGATCGGCGAGGGCGAGAAGGACAACGCCCCGATGCTCTTCAACGGCGAGCGGGTCGGCGACGGCACCGGGCCGGAGTGCGACGTCGCGGTGGACCCGATCGACGGCACCACGCTGACCGCGAAGGGCATGGCCAACGCGATCTCGGTGCTGGCCGTCGCCCCGCGGGGCACGATGTACGACCCGTCCGCGGTGTTCTACATGGAGAAGCTGGTCACCGGCCCGGAGGCCGCCGACGTCGTCGACATCCGGCTCCCCGTCGCCGAGAACATCCACCTCGTCGCCAAGGCCAAGGGCTCCAGCCCCGAGGACGTCACCGTGGTCCTGCTCGACCGACCGCGCCACGAGAAGCTCGCCGCGGAGATCCGCGCCACCGGCGCCCGGATCAAGTTCATCACCGACGGCGACGTCGCCGGCGCGATCATGGCCGGCCGGGCCGACACCGGCATCGACCTGCTGCTCGGCATCGGCGGCACCCCCGAGGGCATCATCGCGGCCTGCGCGATGAAGTGCCTCGACGGTGTCATCCAGGCCCGGCTCTGGCCCACCGACGACGACGAGCGCCAGCGCGCCATCGACGCCGGGCACGACCTCGACGCGGTGCTCACCACCGACGACCTGGTCACCGGGGACGACTGCTTCTTCGTCGCCACCGGCATCACCGACGGCGAGCTGATGAAGGGCGTCCGCTACCGCGCGGGCGGTGCCACCACCGACTCGCTGGTGATGCGCTCGCGCAGCGGCACGATCCGCTCGATCACCTCCGAGCACCGGCTCGCCAAGCTCCGCGCCTACAGCGCCATCGACTTCGAGCACTGAGCGCCGACCCGTCGCAGACTGACACCCGCGCGCGTCAGTCTGCGACAGGTCGGCGGTTCGGACGCGTCAGTGTGCGACAGGTCGGCGTCAGGCGGACGCGGCGCGGTCGACGGGAGCGCGCTGGTCGGTGAGGGCGGCGACCACGATGTCGACCACGCGGGGGTCGATGGCCATCCCGATGTGGCTGGCCATCACCTCCACCGGTCGCGACAGCGGGTCGATGCACGAGCGCCAGTCGACCAAGCCGTCGCCGCGGGAGTAGAGACAGGTCAGGTCGATCCCCGGCAGCAGGGACGACCGCGCCTCCTCCCAGGTGCTGCGGGCACATGCACCCGCCACGCAGTCCTCCGACATCAGTCCCGGGACGCCGGCCCGGCTGAGCCGGACCAGGGTGTCGGCGGCCGTGAGCAGCACCGCGTGCGACGTACCGGGCGCCATGATCGGGCTCCCCATGGTGATGACGCCCGAGACGAGATCGGGGCGGCGTACGGCGAGGCCGCGGGCGAGCATCCCGCCGAGGCTGTGCCCGACGACGCGGACCCGGCTCTCCCTGCCGCGTCGCGATGGCCTCGAGCCGGCGCTCGAGCAGGGCGGCGTTCGCGGCCATGCAGGCGACGTTCGTGCGGATGTGGGAGCGGTACGTCCGGAAACCCCGCTTGCGCAGGGTGGCCGACATCAGCCGCAGGGACCAGTCGCCGGCGAGGAAGCCGGGCACCAGCAGCACCGGCTCGGTCGCCCGGGCCGGGGCACGGCGGGCGTACGGCGTCGCGAGGCGGTCGCGCTGGTCGGCGACGGCGCGCAGGGCGGCCCGTCCTCCCTCGCGGGCGAAGGTGATCTCCTTGCCGAGGGAGAGCAGGCCCGGTTGCTGGTAGCCCTCGGGCGCCAGGAACGGAGCGAGCGACGTGCGCACCTTCCCACGGTAGGGGGCCAGACCCCCGGACGGGGCACTATCTCCCGTGCTCACGCGGTGTCGTGTTGGATGGAGGCATGACCACACCTCCCCAGATCGCGGTCTCGGAGGAGCTCTTCGCACCGGTGAGCCCGGGGTGGAGCTGTGCTACCAGACCTTCGGCGACCCCACGGACGAACCGCTGCTGCTGATCATGGGTCTCGGCGGCCCGATGATCTGGTGGGACGCCGACTTCTGCGAGCTGCTCGCCGCCCGCGGCTTCTTCGTCATCCGCTACGACAACCGCGACACCGGCCGCTCCTCGAAGCAGCGGGGCCGGGTCACCCGCCTGTCCCTGGTCCGGGCGTTCGCCGGGCGCCGGGTCACCCCGCCCTACACGCTGGGCGACATGGCCGCCGACGCCGTCGGGCTGCTGGACCACCTCGGCATCGACGCGGCGCACGTCGTCGGCATCTCGATGGGCGGCATGATCGCCCAGACGATGGCGGTCGAGCACACCTCGCGGGTCCGGTCGCTGACCTCGATCATGTCCACGACCGGCAAGCGCACCGTCGGCTGGCAGGACCCCAAGCTGCTGCCCGCCCTGCTCGCCCCGCGCAGCACCGAGCGGGACGCCTACGTCGCCGGCTCGGAGAAGTTCTGGCGGATGATCGGCTCCCCCGGCTACCCCGAGGACCCGCTGCACACCCGGACCAAGGCCGCGAACACCTTCGACCGCGGGCTCAACGGGCCCGGCGTGCTGCGGCAGATGATGGCGATCCTCACCCAGCCCAACCGGGCGCCCGCGCTGCGCTCGCTGCGCATCCCCGCGCTCGTCATCCACGGCCTCAAGGACCGGATGGTGCACGCCTCGGGCGGCCGGGCCACCTCCGCTGCGATCCCGGGCTCCGAGCTCCTGCTCGTCGACGGGATGGGGCACGACCTGCCGCGCGACCTCTGGCCGACGTTCGTCGACGCCATCCGGCGTACGGCCTCGCGCGCCTGATCCCGTCGCCCGCACCCCGGCCCGTCGTACGACGGCCCGCGACGCGCCGCGGCCGGCCGGGAGGTCCCGGCCGGCCGTGGTGGTGGTGCGTGGGTGGCGCTCAGTCGCTGAGCCGCTCCCCGGTGTCGGTGTCGAACACGTGCACGTGGTGCGGGTCGGTCGTCACGTGGACGGTCTCACCCTTGTGCACCTTGTCCCGACCGTTGACCCGGATGATCACGTTGGACGGGGTGCCCTCGACACCACTGGTGCCGTAGACGAAGGCGTCGGAGCCGAGCTCCTCCACGACCGTGATCTGCACCGGCAGGCCCTGGCCCTCGCTCACGATCCGCCAGGCCTCGGGGCGTACGCCGACGGTGACGTTGCCCTTCATCCGGTGCGCCGCCGCCTCGTCGACCGGCACCTCGAACTGACCGATCTTCGCCTTGCCGTTCTCGGCATGCGCCTCGAGGAGGTTCATCTGCGGGGAGCCGATGAAGCCGGCCACGAACAGGTTGACCGGCCGGTCGTAGAGACCGAGCGGGGTGTCCACCTGCTGCAGGACGCCGAGCTTCATCACCGCGACCCGGTCGCCCATCGTCATCGCCTCGACCTGGTCGTGGGTGACGTAGACGGTGGTGACCCCGAGCGAGGCCTGCAGCTTCGCGATGTCGGTGCGGGTCTGCACCCGCATCTTGGCGTCGAGGTTGGACAGCGGCTCGTCCATGCAGAACACCTGCGGCTCCGGACGATCGCGCGGCCCATCGCCACCCGCTGCCGCTGGCCACCCGAGAGCGCCTTGGGCTTGCGGTCCAGGAACGTCTCCAGACCCAGCAGCTTGGCCGCCTCGGCGACCCGCCGGTTGCGCTCCTCCTGGGGCACCTTCGCCATCTTCAGCGCGAACGCCATGTTCTCCCGCACCGACATGTGCGGGTAGAGCGCGTAGTTCTGGAACACCATCGCGATGTCCCGGTCCTTCGGCGCCATGCTGGTCACGTCGCGGTCCCCGATGAAGATGTGACCGGAGTTGACCTCCTCGAGCCCCGCGAGCATGCGCAGGGTGGTGGACTTGCCACACCCCGACGGCCCGACCAGGACCATGAACTCGCCGTCCTCGATGTCGAGGTCGATGCCGGGTACGGCGGGCTCGTCGGCCCCGGGGTACCACCGCTGGGCCTTCTGGAACGACACAGTTGCCATGACTCTCTCTCCTTCACCGGCAGGAACGTGCCGGACGATCCGTTGTGAATTCGAAACTGCTGGGTGGAGCGGGTGGAGCTACTCGGAGCGTTGCCAGGAGCGGTACGCGTAGTACGTCGCTCCCAGGAAGAACAGCAGGATGATGACCTCGGTGAGCGCCGGCTCCCCGCGGAGCTCGGCCACCACGGCGAACACGAGGGACACCACGGAGAAGAAGCCGAGGATCCCGAGGGCCATCTCCCATCGCTGGCGCCGGGCGCTGGGCGCCCGGCGGGGCGGTCGTCCGGTGCTGCCACCGGGCGGAGTCGCCCCGCCGTCGCGCTGAGGCATCAGCCCTTGACACCTCCTGCCGTGAGGCCGTCCACGATCTTCCGCTGGAACAGCAGGACCATGATGATCAGCGGGATCGTGACGACCGTGCCGGCCGCCATGACGGCCGTGTAGGGCTCGACCTGGGGTTGGGACCCGGTGAACTGGGCGATCGCGACCGTGACCGGTTGGGTCTTGTCATTGCTCAGCTGGCTGGCGATCAGGAACTCGTTCCAGGAGGCGATGAACGCCAGGATCGCCGTGGTGAACAGGCCCGGTGCCGCCAGCGGCAGGATCACCATGCGGAAGGCCTGGCCCGGGGTGGCGCCGTCGATCTTGGCCGCCTCCTCGAGCTCCCAGGGCATCTCCTTGAAGAACGCCGTCAACGTGTAGATCGTCAGCGGCAGCACGAAGGAGATGTTCGGGATGATCAGCGCCTGGTAGGTGCCGAACCAGCCGATGTTGCGGAAGAGCTGGAACAGCGGGGTGACCAGCGCGACGCCCGGGAACATCGAGGCCCCGAGAATCACGCCCAGGACGACGTACTTCCCGCGGAACTCCAGCCGGGCCAGGGCGTACGCCGCGAACACGCCGGCCATCAGGCCGATGATGGTGGTGCACACGCCGATGAACAGGCTGTTGACCAGCGCCCGGGTGAAGTGGTTGCCGAGGCTGGTGTCGAAGACCGTGCGGAAGTTGTCGAGCGTGACGTGGGTCGGGTACGGCGTGGTGTCGAAGGTGTACTGGAGGTCGCGGAACGCCGTGACGACCATCCAGTAGAACGGCGCGAGGCCCCAGACCACGATCAGGGCGACGCCGGCGTACAGCCGGATCGTCTTCCAGACCGGGACGTGTGGCTGGGCTGCCTTGTACTCGGCGGACTTGTCAGCGGTAGCGGTAGCCATGTCACTTCCTCTTTTCGCCGCCGCCGGAGCCACCCGACTCGACAGCATTGACGCCCAGGAACTTGATGAACACGAACGCCACGGCGAACACGAAGATGAACGTCAACGTGGACAGGGCGGCCGCGCTGTTGAACCCGGATCTGATCTCCTCCACCACCAGGATCGACAGGGTCGTGGTGTCGTTGCCGTCACCCGCACCGCCGCCGGTCATGATCGCCGGGAGGTCGTACATCCGGAGCACGTCGAGCGTGCGGAACAGCAGCGCCACCATCAGCGCCGGCTTGACCAGGGGCAGCGTGATCGCGGTGAACCGTTGCCAGGGACTGGCACCGTCCACCTTGGCCGCCTCGTAGATGTCGGCGGAGATCAGCTGCAGGCCGGCCAGGATGAGCAGCGCCATGAACGGCGTCGTCTTCCAGACGTCGGCCACGATGATCGCGGTTCGGGCCGCCCACTTGTCGCTGAACCACAGGATGTCCGTGTTGAGCAGCGCGTTCGCGATGCCGTTCGTGGCGAAGATGAAGTACCACAGCTTCGCGGTCACCGCGGTGGGGATCGCCCACGGGATGAGGATGCTGGCCCGGACCAGGCCGCGTCCGCGGTACTTCCCGTTCATGATCATCGCGAACCCGAACCCGAGCACCAGCTCGAGGGTCACGGTCACGATCGTGAAGAACACCGTGATCCAGACGACCTCCCAGAACCCGGCGGCGGTCGTGCCGACGGGGCACGAGGTGTCGCCACAGCGCTGCAGGAGCCAGTGGGTGTAGTTCTCGAACCCGGCCCAGCCGCCGGTGATGAAGAAGCCGGTGGCGGGGTCGAGCCGGGCGTCCGAGTGGAAGGACATCCACACGGCCCGGACGACCGGGTAGCCGATGACGACCGCGAGGAGCGCGATCGTCGGGGCGATGAGCATGTAGGCACGGCGTGCCTGGTGCGGGTCGATGAGCTCGCGGTCCTCGGTCTCCGGGGCTCCGCGCTTGCGACGCTTCTTCAGCTTCGGGGCTTCCTCGTCGGCAAGCTCCGCGCTTGTTTCTGTAGACATCGGGTTCCCTTCTCGTGAGGACCGGGTGGGAGTGCGGGGGCGGCGTCGCCGCTGCCCCCGCACTCCGATCGGTCAGACCCCGCTACTTGCCTGCTGTCTCGATGGCTGCCTGCATGTCCTTGATGGCATCCTCGGCGGACTTCTCACCGCGCATCGCGGCGTACGAGTTGTCCGTGATCGCCTTGCTCACGGCCGGGTAGAACGGCGTGATCGGGCGCGGCACCGCGGTCTTGATGGACTCCAGCAGGACCGGGAGGTAGGGGTACTTCTTGACCAGCGCCGGGTCGCTGTAGAGCGACTCGAGCGCCGGGGCGTTGCCGCCCTTCTCGGCGTAGAGGCGCTGCTGGTCCTCCTCCATGATCCAGTTGACGAAGGCGATCGCGGTGGCCTTGTGGTCGGAGTAGGCGCTGACGGCGTTGTTGTGGCCGCCGAGCGAGGAGGTACCGGCACCGTCCACGCCGACCAGCGGGGCGACGGCGAACTTGCCCTTGATCTTCGAGCTGCCCTCGGTCGCCGCCAGGTTGTAGGCGTAGGGCCACTGGCGCATGAAGAGCAGCTTGCCGTTCTGGAAGGAGAGCCGGCTCTCCTCCTCCTTGTACGTGACTCCGGCCTTCGGGATGTTGCCGTCGGCGTACGCCTGGACCAGGCTGTCGAGGCCCTTCACGGACTCCGGGCTGTCCACGGTCGCCTTGCCCGAGGCGTCCACGATCTGGCCACCCGCACCGTTGATCGCCTCGGAGGCGTTCACGGTGAGGCCTTCGTACTTCGCGAACTGGCCGGCGTAGCAGTCGATGTTGTTCTGCTTGGCGATGTCGCACATGCCCATCATCTCGTCCCACGACTTCGGCGGGGTCTTCACGAGATCGGTGCGGTAGTAGAGCATGCCGCCGTCGCTGGTCTGGGGTGCGGCGTACTGGGTGTTGTTGTAGTTGCCGGAGTCGATGACCGGCTGCAGGACGCCGTCAGTCTTGATGGCCATCTTGCCTTCGAGGGGCTGCAGGTAGCCCTTGGCCGCGAACTCCGCGGTCCACACCAGGTCGACCGACATGACGTCGTAGTCGGGGTTCTGGGCGTCGAGGTTGCGGACCAGGTCGTCGTGCTGCTGGTTCGCGTCGACGGTCTGCTCCTTGACGGTGACCTTCTCGTCGGGGTGCTCGCTGTTCCACTTCTTGATGAGCTCGGCGACGACACCGGTGTTGTCCTTGCCCTGGACGTAGGTGATGGGACCCTTCGAGTCGATCCCCTCACTCGAAGGCGGGGTTGTCGCTGCCGCCTCCGCCGCTGCTGCTGTCGTCGCCGCCGCATGCAGCCAGCGGGGTGATCATTAGTGCCAGTGCCATGACACTGGCGCTGTGCTTGAACCGCATTGCAATCCTCCGGTTGTTGTGGTGACGAACAGCCCTGCCCGGGCCGTCGATGTGGGCTCGGGCGGGGATCACGACGTGTCCACCCAGGCAGCGGCACGGCCGCTACCGGTGTCGAGCCAACTGCTGACTCCGCCCCGCCGGAAGCCCAACACACCCGGCGAGGTGCCGACCCGGGCGACCGGGTCGTTCCCAGCCGGTCGTCCCCGGCGCAAGCGCAGGGAGGACCGGAGGGAGCTCGGGGAGAAGGAGTCGGCCGCGCTCACCACGGTGCGCCACCCATCGACAACGCCACCGGGGTGGCTGTCGGCGGTGTCGCCGGGAGCATGCAGAACCATGCGCATCCTTCGTCGAGTACGTTCACATCGTTTTCTACGCAAACGTTTGCGTGTTGATCGTGATGCACGTCACACTGTGGTGTCAACAACCTCCTCACGGCGGTTCGACATCCGGACCCAACGGTTTGGTAACGGCCGCCCGACCCGCAGCACCGCGGGCAGAAGGGACCGAGGACTGCGCCGGTGACACGATCTACGCAGGTCAACATGGCCGATGTCGCGCGGCGCGCCGGGGTGTCGACCGGCACGGTGTCGCGAGCCCTGCGTGACCTCCCCGGGGTGAGCGAAGAGACGCGCGAGCTGATCAAGCGCACCGCCCACGAGCTGTCGTACGTCGTCTCCCCCGAGGCCTCCCGTCTCTCCGGGGGCTCGACCGGTCGCGTGGCCGTCGTGGCGCCGCGGATCCATGTCTGGTTCTACGCGGCGATGATCTCGGCCCTGGAGACCGTGCTCAGCGAGGCCGACGTCGACGTGCTGGTCTACCAGGTCGACGGCGAGCAGCAACGCGCGCGCTTCTTCCACGACCTGCCGGCCCGACGCAAGGTGGACGCGGTCGTCCTGGTGGCGCTGCCGGTCCTCAAGGACGAGGCCGAGCGGCTCGACATCATGGGCGCCGAGGTGGTCGTGGCCGGCGGCCGGATCCGCGACTACGCCCATGTCGAGGTCGACGACCACGCGATCGGGATGTGCGCGGTCGAGCACCTCGTCGACCTCGGCCACCGTCGGATCGCGATGATCCGGACCAGCGACAGCGAAGGCACCTACTGGTCCTCCGATGCCGAGCGCATGCAGGGCTTCCGCGACGCGATGGCCAAGGCCGGCCTCGAGGTCGACCCCGACTACGTGGTGGTCGAGCCCTACTCCGTCGAGTCCGGCGCCCACGCGATGCGCCGCCTCCTCGCCCTCGACGTGCCGCCGACCGCCGTCTTCGCCTACTCCGACGAACTGGCCATCGGCGCCTACCGCGCCCTACAGGAGGAGGGCGTCGCCGTGCCAGGGCAGGTCTCCCTGGTCGGGGTCGACGGACACCCGACCGCGCGGTTGTTCGGGATCACCAGCATCGACCAGTCCGTGGTGGCCCAGGGCCGGCTGGCCGGGCGCCTGGTGCTCGACCTGCTCGGCCGGACCGAGCCGGGCGCGCGCGGGGTCGAGGTGGACTTCCACCTCGAGGTCCGCGACTCGACCGGCCCGGCACCCGACTGATCGCAGGAGTGCGCCGCCCCGGGTCAGCGGGCCGCGGCCCGACAGACCGCCGGTGCGCACCCGTCGTACAGCTCGAGGCGGCGCTTCAGGTCCCGCACCCACGGCCGGTCTTGGTCCTCGGCGAGCCCTACGGGGGCCGCGAGCGGGCCCCCGAGGAGCATCGCCGCGCCAGCGACCCGAGCACCCCCCTGGCCGGTGTCGCCGGTCGGGAGGGGCCATGGACACCCGGCGGCGGCCACGAGGATGCTGGACACGAGGCGATGCCATGGGAACTCTCACGCGACCGGACCTGCCGCCCGGGGCGGCGCGGGACCTCGCCGAGGCCCTGCACGACCTGCACCACCGGGCGGGGCGGCCCAGCCTGCGCACGCTGGCGAACCACGTCGGGCTGCAGCCCGACCACGGTCTCGGCCGTCTTCTCCTCACCGCGCCTGCCGACCTGGGGCGTGCTCGAGCTGGTCGTCGAGGCCATGGACGGCGACGTCGAGGAGTTCCGCTCCCTGTGGCTGGCCGCCGACTCACCCGACCGCGCACCGCCCGGGGCTGCGCCCGTCATCGCCGGTCGCCGCGACGAGCTCCGCACCGTACGCCGCCACCTCGCCGGCGGCCACGGGCTCCTGCTCGTCACCGGCGAAGCGGGCATCGGCAAGACCCGGCTGGTGAGCACCGCGAGCACCCTCGCTGCCGACTCGACGTTCGTGGCCTCCGGCTCCTGCTTGCCGCTCTCGTCCCAGGTCCCCCTGCTGCCGGTCGCCGACGTGCTGCGGGCGACGTACGACGTCGACGGCGGGCGGTGGCTGAAGGACGCGATCACCGACTGTGCGCCCTACGTCGCCGGCTCACTGCACCACCTCCTTCCCGAGCTCGACCTCGTGCTGGGCACACCGCCCGCCCCCGACGACGAGTGGGCGCGGCAGCGGCTGTTCGGCGCGATCGAGGCGACGCTGGTCGCCGTGGCGTCGATCGGTCCGTTCGCCGTGCTCGTGGAGGACCTGCACTGGGCCGACTCCGCCACCCTCGACCTCGTCGAGCACCTGCTCGCGCGCCGGGTCGCCGTGCCCGTCCTGGGCACCTGGCGGCTCGACGATCCGGCCACCCCCGAGCACACCATGCAGTGGTGGACGCGGGTGCAACGGTTGCCGACGTGCACGATCCTGCCCCTGCGCCCGCTGAGCCGGGACGAGACAGCGGAGCAGCTCGCCCTGCTGTCGTCCCACGCGACGACGCCGGAGCTGGTCGACCGGATCCACCGGCGCAGCGGGGGGCAGCCACTGTTCACCGAGCAGCTGGCCGGGCTCGACGACACCGAGGAGCTGCCCCAGCTCCTCGGCGACCTGCTCGACCGGCGGCTCTCCGGGCTGGGTGAGCGGGCATGGGCGGTCTCCCGCGCACTCGGGGTCGCCGACCGCCCGCTGTCCGATGTCCTCCTCGCCGAGGTGACGGGACTCGGACCGACGGAGCTCGTGGCGGCCCTGCACGAGCTGGGAGCCCGCCACCTGCTGCACTCGGCCGCCGGCCACCACGTGGAGCTCCGTCACCCGCTCCTGGCCGAGGCCATCCGCCGCCGCCTGGTCGCGATCGAGCTCGCCGACGAGCACCGTCGGCTCGCGCTCGCCCTCTCCCGCTCCGCCGATCCGTCAGCCGCCGAGGTCGCCGAGCACTGGCAGCGTGCCGAGGACCACGGGGAGGAGGTCGTGTGGCGGATCCGCGCCGCGCAGGCCGCCGCGGGGCGCTTCGCGCTCGCCCACGAGGCCGCGCAGTGGCGCCGCGCCCTTGCCCTCTGGCCGGACTCCGGGCATCCGGTGCTCGACGTGCGCAAGCACGACGCCTGTCTCGCGGCGATGGACGCTCTCCTGTTCACCGATCTGGCGGCTGCCTGGGAGGTGGCTCAGCAGGCCTTGCACGAGATGCCCGACTCCACAGGTGTGGATGCCGCCGCGACGTACCGGCGGGCGGGCAGCATCAGGGGCTGGCTCGATGATCCCCACGGCGGCGTGCAGCTGGTGGAGCTCGCGCTGGAGATCCATCGCTCGACCTCCCCCTCCGTCGAGCACGTCCGCGCCCTCCACGAGCACGACACGTTGCTCGAAGCGCTCGGACGGTACGACGAGGCAGCCGCATCGGCGGCGCGAGCCCTCGAGATCTGCGCTGGCCTGGACGAGCCTGCGCTGCACCGGAGCCTGCTCATCCAGCAGGCCTTCCACGACATCGACACCGAGGCGGCGAGCGACCTGGACTGCGCACTGGCACGCCTCGACGAGGCTGCAGCCATGGAGCTCACCGGTCCTGACCCCGAGGGCGACATCTTCCTGGCGATCGCTCGCACCGAGGTCCTCAGGACGGCTGGTCGGGTCGGCGACGAGATCGTCGACGCCGGCCGTTCTGGGCTCGACAGCGCCGCGGCATGGGGAATCGAGTCCTTCCCGGCCCACCTCCTCCGCGGGAACATGGCGGCGGCGCTCCGCCTCTCCGGGCAGGTCGGTCGTGCGGCTGAGCTCATCGATCCGGTCATCTCGCACGCTGGGCCGACCCACGAGGACATCTCGATCCACCACGAGCGGGCCAGCATCGACATGCTGCGGGGCCGCTGCGCCGAGGCCCTCGCCCGGTTCGACAACGTGACCGCGATGCCGATGGCTGTTCTCTCGAACCGGATCGAGGCGGCCGAGCACGTCGCGAGCACAGACCTCTGGTGCGGTCGCCCGCGCCAGGCCCTCGACCGCCTGCTGGAAGTGCTCCGGGAGTCCGTCGCGACCGCTGCGTCCGCGGAGGTGGGCGCCGACCTCGCACTCGCCGCACGGGCCGCTGCCGATGTGGCCGACGTCTCCGGAGCGTCGGACGTCACCCGCCGGGAGCTGCTCGGGCAGCTGCGGCGGCTGCACGATCAGGCACGGACCGACCCGTTCGCCCGATCGGGCTGCTTCCTTGCCAGGCCGGCGCACGCGGCGGCCTGGGCCGCCGAGACGGCGCGCCTCATGAGCCAGCCCTCCCTGGAGCTGTGGGCCGTGGCGTCCCGCCACTGGGACGGACTCGGCCGGCCGCACGACGCGGCGTACTGCCGGTGGCGCGGCGCGCAGGTCGCGCTGGCCACGGGCCAGGGCACCCTCGCCGCCCGGTTGCTCCGCCGGGCCGCCGCCGACGCCCGCGAGCACGTCCCCCTCTCGACCGCCATCGCCGAGACGTCAGCTCAGCCGCGGGAGGCACATCGCGCGCAGGAGGCACGGGGACGCTGAGCGCACGCCGCCGCGCCCGCCGGTCCACGGCGGGCGCGGCAGCCACCCCTGGCCTCAGGTGGTCCGGGCACCGACCTGCGCGGCGCCGAGGGCGAGGTCGCCGAACAGGCCGTGCTCGACCCAGTAGGCGGCCATCGCCGTCTTCTCGTGGGCCACCCGCACGTCGATGTCGGGGTCGGGCGCGCCCGTCCCCTGGCCGGCCGTGGCAGCGGAGGTGAGCATCCCGCTGCCGACGAGGACCAGGGAGGCCAGGGCGGCAGTGAAGGAGCCGGTGCGGAGTGTGGCGATGGTGTTCATGGGTTCGGTCCTTTCGGGGTGGTGGATCTCCACCGTCGATCCGCGCCAGGGGTGGTGGACGGGACTGGACGGAACTGGACGGGCGGGCGCGGACGGGCCATGGACACCTGGCGGCGGCCCCGGGGATGCTGGACACGAGGCGATGCCATGGGAGCTCTCACCCGACCCGACCTGCCGCCCGGCGCGGCGCGGGACCTCGCCGAGGCCCTGCACGACCTGCACCACCGGGCGGGGCGGCCCAGCCTGCGCACGCTCGCCAACCACGTCGGCTGCAGCCCGACCACGGTCTCGGCCGTCTTCTCCTCACCGCGCCTGCCGACCTGGGGCGTGCTCGAGCTGGTCGTCGAGGCCATGGACGGCGACGTCGAGGAGTTCCGCTCCCTGTGGCTGGCCGCCGACTCACCCGACCGCGCACCGCCCGGGGCCGCGCCCGTCATCGCCGGTCGCCGCGACGAGCTCCGCACCGTACGCCGCCACCTCACCGGCGGCCACGGGCTCCTGCTCGTCACCGGCGAAGCGGGGATCGGCAAGTCCCACCTGGTCCGCGCGGCCACGTCCGCGGTCGGCGACGAGCTGTTCGTGGCCCAGGGTTCCTGCCTGCCGCTGTCCGCCGCCGTACCCCTGCTCCCGGTCAGCGACGTGCTGCGCGCGGTCCACGAGGTGGACGACGGTCGGTGGGTCAAGGACGCCCTCATCGACGCCGCGCTGTACGTCGCGGAGTCCCTGCACCACCTGCTCCCGGAGCTCGGGGCCGGCATCGTCGAGCTGCCGCCCGACGACGCGTGGTCGCGGCACCGGCAGTCGCTCGCCGTGGGGGCGGTGCTGGCGGCGCTCGGGCAGCTACGGCCACTGGCGGTCGTCCTCGAGGACCTGCACTGGGCCGACCCGGCCACGCTCGACCTCCTGGAGCACCTGCTGACGCGTGGTTCGCCGGTGCCGCTCGTCGGCACCTGGCGCAGCGAGGACCCGGCCACGACCGAGGCGACTCTGGACTGGCACCGGCGGGTGTCCCGGTTGCCGGACGTCTCCGACCTGTCCCTCGGGCCCCTCGACCGGGACGGCACCGCGGAGCAGCTCGCGCTGCTCGGGGCCGGCACCGGGTCCGCCGACCGCATCCACCGCCGCAGCGGGGGCCAGCCGCTGTTCACCGAGCAGCTGGCCGCGCAGCCCGAGGGCGCGCCGATGCCCGACCTCCTCGCCGACCTGCTCGACCGGCGACTGGCCGACGTCGACGGCCACGCCTGGACCACCGCCCGCGCGCTGGGGGTCGCCGACCGGCCGCTCGACGACGCCGTGCTCGTCCGCGCCTCGGGCCTGGAGCCTGCGGAGCTGGCAGCGGGGCTCCACGAGCTGCTCGACCGACGGCTGTTGCGCTCCGGGCACGACCGGTCCGTCGAGCTGCGCCACCCACTGCTGGCCGAGGCGATCCGCCGACGCCTCCTGGCCGGCGAGCTGGCCGATGAGCACCGGCGCCTCGCTGAGGCCCTGGCCCAGGGCCCCGATCCTTCCCCCGCCGAGGTGGCCGAGCACTGGCAGCGGGCGGGAGACGCCGACGAGGAGCTGACCTGGCGCGTCGCGGCCGCACAGGCCGCCCCCGGACGCTTCGCGATCGGCCAGGCGGCCGATGAGTGGCGGCGCGCCCTGGCGCTGTGGCCCGACGGGCTGGAGGCGGCCGGCACCCCTCCGATGCGCAAGCAGGATGTGTACATCGCCGCGATGGATCGCTGTGCTTCCTCGACGTCACGGCCGGGTGGGAGGTGGCCGAGGCGGCGATCCGCGACCTCTCCCGACCCTGCCGACCCGACAGCGGCGGAGACCTACCGGCAGGCGGGCTACATCCGGCTCTGGCTGGGCGACGCCGAGGGCGCGCTGGAGTTGGTCGGACCGGGCGGTCGCGATCCACCGGGATCGGCCGCCCTCGACCGGCTACGTCGTCGCACTGCAGGCCCGCGACCTGGTCCTCGACGCGGCTGGGCCGCTGGAACGAGGCCCGCGGAGTCCGCGGCCCTGGCCCGCGAGCTCGCCTCGGGACTCGAAGTGCCGGGGACCTACCGCAACCTGCTCATCCGGGAGGCGGTCCACGAGTCGGACGTCGACCGTCCGGACACGCGCCCTCGCCCTCCTGGCGCAGGCCGCCCGCACGGACGTCGACCAGCCGGACCCCGCGGGCGACATCCACCTTGCGCCTCACCCTCACCGCTCTCCTGATGTGCATGGGACGGCCCGTCGACGAGGTCGTCGAGGCGGGGCAGCGCGGCCTCGAGTCCGCGGCCAGGTGGGGCATGGAGGGCCGGCTGCTGCTCATGGTCCGGGCGAACATGGCCGCGGCGCTGCGCCTCGCCGGTCAGGTCGAGCGCGCCGCCGCCCTGATCGATCCCCTGATCACCGATGCTCCTCCGACGTCCGACAACGTGTCGATGCACGCCGAACGGGTCTGCATCGACGCCGTCCGGGGACGGCGCGAGGACGCCAGGCACAGACTTTCGCTGGTCCTTGGCTTCCCGGACGACCATGATCTCGAACCGGCTGGAGGAGGCCCGGTACCTCGGCGAGGCGCTGCTCTGGTGCGGCCGGCCCGGCGACGCCCTCGACCTCGTCCTGGAGGTACTGCAACGGGCGCTGCCCATGGAGGCCACGATGGGGTTCGGGGCGCCGCTCGTGGTGGTCGCCCGGGCCGCCGCCGATCTGGGCGAGGGCCAGAGTGACGACGTGCGCGCCGCCCGTGCCGAGCAGCTGCGTGGACTGCGGGACGGTGCCTACCGGGACCCGTTCGCCGAGCGACCCGGCATTGCGGCGGGTGCGGCGGAGGCCGCGGCCTGGGCAGCCGAGCTGGCTCGGCTGACCGGGACCGCGACGGTCGAGCACTGGACGCGCGCCGCATCCGCCTGGGACGGCATCGGGCGGCCGCACGACGCGGCGTACTCCCGCTGGCGCGGCGCGCAGGTCGCGCTGGACCAGGGCCAGGGGACCGTCGCCGCCCGGTTGCTCCGCCGGGCCGCCACCGATGCCCGGGAGAACGTGCCGCTGACGGCGGCCATCGCCGCCTCCCGGCTGACCCGGAGGACACCCGTCAAGGCTTCACAATCCGGACAGGAAGGAGGAATCTGGGACGGAAGGTCGAGGGTCCGTGCCCGCGCCGAGGGAGGTAGGCCGTGACGTCCACCATCACCCGCTTCGACGCAAGGCTCGCCCCCTGCGGAAAGCAGCACGGCGGCGAGCAGTTCACGACCGAGGACCAGCAGGGACTGATCACGGCGACCTGCGGTTCTCCTGCGGCTGCCAGAGCCATCGCGAGGAGTTCCACGACGGCAGCGTCCACACCCTGGTCGTGCACCACCACGGAAAGGTGCTGGTCGACGAGGAGCTGCGGGGTGAGTGACGGACCCGGTAGTCGCCGCGCATGACGTGCTCCTGGTCGGGTGGCGGGGCGCGCGGGCCTGCGCGCCGCCATCGCCATCGCCGAGACCGACCCGCGCCTCGGCGTCGCCGTGGTCTCGAAGGTCTACCCGATGCGCAGCCACACCGTCTCGGCCGAGGGCGGTGCCGCCGGGGTGATCGCCGCGGACGACAGCGTCGAGGAGCACATCTACGACACCGATCTCCGGCAGCGACTGGCTCGGCGACCAGGACGCGATCGAGGCGTTCGTCCACGAGGCCCCGCGGGAGCTGCTGCAGCTCGAGCACTGGGGCTGCCCGTGGAGCCGGCAGCCGGACGGGCACGTCGCGGTCCGCGCGTTCGGTGGCATGAAGAAGATGCGCACCTGGTTCGCGGCCGACAAGACCGGCTTCCACATGCTGCACGCGCTCTTCCAGACGTCGCTGAAGTACGACGACGGTCGTCGCGCTACGACGAGTGGTTCGTGACCCGGCTGCTCGTCGACGACGGCCGGGTCCACGGCGTGGTGGCGGTCGAGCTGCGGCACCGGCCGGGTGCAGGCGATCACCGCCAAGGCCGTCGTGCTGCGCCACCGGCGGCTGCGGCAAGGTCTTCCCCTTCACCACGAACGCCAACATCAACACCGGTGACGGCATGGCCCTGGCCTACCGCGCCGGGGCGCCGCTCAAGGACATGGAGTTCGTGCAGTACCACCCGACCGGGCTGCCGTTCACCGGGATCCTGATCACCGAGGCCACCCGCGCCGAGGGCGGCTGGCTGCGTCAACAAGGACGGCTACCGCTACCTCCAGGACTACGACCTCGGCACGCCGTCCCCGACGCCGGAGCTGCGGAGCATGGAGCTCGGGCCGCGCGACCGGCTCTCGCAGGCGTTCGTCCACGAGGAGGAGAAGGGGCGGACCATCGACTCGCCGTACGGCTCCGTCGTCCACCTCGACCTGCGCCACCTCGGCGCGAAGCTGATCGACACCAGGCTGCCGTTCGTGCGCGAGCTGTGCCTGAAGTACGAACGGATCGACCCGGTGACGCGAGCTGATCCCGGTCCGACCCGGTCGTCCACTACATGATGGGCGGGGTCCACACCGACATCGACGGCGCGACGCCGCTGGCCGGGCCTGTACGCCGCGGGCGAGACCGCCTGCGTCAGCATCAACGGCGCCAACCGGCTCGGCTCCAACTCGCTGCCGGAGTGCCTCGTCTTCGGCGCCCGCGCCGGACGGGCGGCCGCCGAGTACGCCGCGACCGCTGCCGGCGCCGCCGGCCTCGATCATGGCCCAGGTGGCCGACGAGGTACGCCGGATCGAGCGCGACGTCATGGGCTCGGTGCCACGGGCCGACTCCGTCGCGGCCATCCGCGGGGAGATGCAGGCGACGATGGAGGAGTCCGCCGGGATCTACCGCACCGGGCCGGCCATGACCAAGGGCATCGACGTCCTCCGGGGCCTGCAGGAGCGGGTCGACGCGCGGTGGGCGTCCGGGACACGAGCCGGACCTGGAACACCGAGCTGGTGGCCGCGCTCGAGCTGGCCAACATGCTCGACATCGCCGAGTGCATCCTCGCGTCCGGGCTCTGCAGCGCGAGGAGTCGCGCGGTGCCCACCAGCGCACCGACTTCCCCGACACGCGACGACGAGCGGTTCCTGGCCCACCACCTGGCGCATCGCGACGAGGACGGGCCGCCCCGGGTGGAGCGGCTGCCGGTGACCATCACCCGGTGGCCGCCCGGGCGAACGGGTCTACGGGAGGTGAGCGCATGGCGGACAACATCAGCCTGCAGGTGACGCGGTACCGCCCCGACAAGGACACGGGTGCCGGGGTGGCAGGAGTACGACGTACCGCTGCGCAAGGAGTGGACCGTCCTCGACGGGCTCAACCACGTGAAGGACGAGGTCGACACCACCCTGGCGTTCCGCTGGTCGTGCCGGATGGGGATCTGCGGCAGCTGCGGCATGAACGTCAACGGGGAGCCCCGGCTGACCTGCGCGACCTTCCTCACCGACTACGCGCCCGGGCCCGGTGACGGTCGAGCCGCTCGGCAACTTCCCGATCGTCCGCGACCTGGTCGTCGACATCGGCGACTTCATGGCGAAGCTGCCACGGGTCAAGCCGTGGATCATCCGCGACGAGGAGCAGTGCCGGTCGACGACGGCGAGTACCTCCAGACGCCCGAGGAGCTCGACGCCTACAAGCAGTTCAGCATGTGCATCAACTGCATGCTCTGCTACGCCGCCTGCCCGGTCTACGGCCTCGATCCCGACTTCGTCGGGCCCGGCGGCGATCGCGCTGGCCGAGCGCTACGACCTCGACTCCCGCGACCAGGGAGCCCGGGAGCGGCTCGACGTGCTCATCGAGCACGAGGGCGTCTGGGGCTGCACGTTCGTCGGTGAGTGCACACGCGTCTGCCCCAAGCACGTGGACCCCGCCGGAGCCATCCAGCGCTACAAGCTGAAGGCCGCGCAGGAGACGGTGAAGGCGTTCCTGCTGCCGCGGGCGTTCCGATGAGCCGGCACGCCGCCGAGGACCTCACCTACCGGCGTCCGGTCTCGATCTGGTGGTGGACCCGCAAGCGCAGCTACTTCGTGTTCGTGATGCGCGAGCTCAGCAGCATCTTCATCGCCTGGTTCGTGCTGTACCTGCTTGCTGTTCGTCCGGGCGGTGGGGCGCGGCGAGGCGGCGTACGACGACTTCCTCGACACCGCCGCGTCCCCGTGGCTGGTGGCGGTGAACGTGGTCGCGTTCGTCTTCGTGCTGCTGCACACGGCGACCTGGTTCCTGCTCACGCCGCAGGCCATGGCGCTGCGCCTGCGCGGGCGCCGGGTGCCGGGTCTCGTGATCATCGCTGCCCAGTACGTCGGGCTCGCGGTGGTCTCCGCGTTCGTGGTCTGGCTGGTGCTGTCATGACCAAGAAGCGGATCGAGCCCCTGGTGTGGCTGACGTTCAGCGGTGGCGGGGTGACCGCCGCGATGTTCATGCCCGATCCTGGCGTTCCTGTTCGCGCTCGCCTTCCCCCTGGGGTGGATCGACCCGCCGGACCACGACCACCTGGCCGCGGTGGTCGGCCATCCGCTCACGTTCCTCGTCCTGTTCGGCATGTTCGTGCTGATGCTCATCCACGCCGCCCACCGGTTCCGCTACACGCTCTACGACGGCCTGCAGGTCAAGCACCAGGCCCTGGTGGCGGTGCTCTGCTACGGCGGTGCCGCGGCCGGCGCGTTCGCTGCGTTCCACTTCCTGGGCGGCGCCACCTAGGGCTGGGCCGACCCTGCGCGGAACTGGCCGGCGTACCGACTCAGGCAGCCTCGGCCCGCAGTTGCCGGGCCACCGCCACCGCGGCCGCCCGCCCGGCCCGGTTGGCACCGATGGTGCTCGCCGACGGCCCGTAGCCGACGAGCTGCACGCGCGGGTCGGCCACCGCCGTGGTGCCGTCGAGCTGGATCCCGCCGTGGGCCGAGCGCAGCCGCAGCGGCCCGAGGTGGCCGACCGCCGGCCGGAAGCCGGTGGCCCAGAGGATCACGTCGACGGGCTCGTACGCGCCGTCGGCCCAGCGCACCCCATCGGCCTCGATGCGGTCGAACATCGGGCGGCGCGCGTAGGCGCCGAGGCGCTCGGCCTCGCGCTCCTGCTCGCGCAGCGCGAGCCCGGTGACGCTGACGACGCTCGCCGGCGGGAGGCCACGCCGTACCCGCTCCTCCACCAGCGCCACCGCGGCCCGGCCGGCGTCGCGGTCGAAGTCCGCCGACCGCCAGACGGGAGGCCGACGGGTCACCCAGACGGTGTCGGCGACGGGCGCGATCTCGCCGAGCAGCTGGACGGCCGAGGCGCCGCCGCCGACCACCAGCACGCGACGGCCGCGGAAGTGCTCCGGGCCGGGGTACTCGACGGTGTGCAGCTGCTCGCCGCGGAAGGTCTCGACGCCCGGGTAGTGCGGCACGAACGGCCGGGTCCAGGTGCCGGTCGAGCTCACGACCGTGCGCGTCGTCCAGCTCCGGTCCCCCGCGTGCACGACCAGCAGCTCGCCCTCGTCCGTCACCCGGTCCACCGTCACCGGGCGGACCACGGGGAGGTCGTGCTCGCGCTCGTAGGCCGCGAACCAGTCGGCCAGGACGACGTTCGCCCGACCGGCGATGCGCGGCGCCGGGGCACCGGGCAGGTCGGCGATGCCGTGCACGTCGTCCATCGTCAGCGAGTCCCAGCGGTGCTGCCAGGCACCGCCGGGAGTGGGGTTGGCGTCGAGCACGAGGTGGTCGATCCCCAGCCGGCCGAGGTGGTACGACGACGCGAGGCCGGCCTGGCCTGCTCCGATGACGATCGACTCGTGGACGCGCACGACGGTCCAACACCCGCCGGCGGCCGGGTATGCCCGGGGTCCTCGCAGCGGCACGACCGGCGTAATCTGCGGGGCGTGAGCACCGAGCCTGAGTTCCGCTACTCCGACCTCCTCCCGACCGGCGCCGACGACACGCCGTACCGGCTGGTCACGACCGAGGGCGTCTCCACGTTCGAGGCCGACGGGCAGACCTTCCTGCGGGTCGCGCCCGAGGCGATCCAGCGGCTGACCAGCGAGGCGATGCACGACATCAGCCACTACCTGCGCCCGGCGCACCTCGCCCAGCTGCGCAGGATCATCGACGACCCCGAGTCGTCGGGGAACGACCGCTTCGTGGCGCTCGACCTGCTCAAGAACGTCAACATCTCCGCCGGCGGCGTGCTGCCGATGTGCCAGGACACCGGCACCGCGATCGTGATGGGCAAGAAGTCCGAGGGCGTGCTCACCGGCGCCGACGACGGCGAGGCGATCAGCCGCGGCGTGTACGACGCCTACACCAAGCTGAACCTGCGCTACTCCCAGCTCGCCCCGCTGACGATGTGGGAGGAGAAGAACACCGGCACCAACCTGCCGGCGCAGATCGAGATCTACTCGACGCCGCCAGACGGACGGGAAGCCGGAGTACAAGTTCCTCTTCATGGCCAAGGGCGGCGGCTCGGCGAACAAGTCCTTCCTCTTCCAGGAGACCAAGGCCGTCCTCAACCCCAAGCGGATGCTGGAGTTCCTCGACGAGAAGATCCGCTCGCTCGGCACCGCCGCCTGCCCGCCGTACCACCTCGCGGTCGTGATCGGCGGCACCAGCGCGGAGTTCGCGCTCAAGACCGCCAAGTACGCCACCGCGCACTACCTCGACCACCTGCCGACCGAGGGGTCGATGAGCGCACACGGCTTCCGCGACGTCGAGCTGGAGGAGCAGGTCTTCGAGCTGACCCAGTCCTTCGGGATCGGCGCGCAGTTCGGCGGGAAGTACTTCTGCCACGACGTCCGCGTCGTGCGGCTGCCGCGGCACGGCGCGTCGTGCCCGGTCGCGATCGCGGTCTCGTGCTCGGCCGACCGCCAGGCGCTCGGCAAGATCACCGCCGAGGGCGTCTTCCTCGAGCAGCTCGAGACCGACCCGGCGCACTACCTGCCCGACACCGAGACCCAGCACCTCGCCGAGTCGGGCGACGTGGTGCAGATCGACCTCACCCGGCCGATGGCCGACATCCTCGCCGAGCTCACCAAGCACCCGGTCAAGACCCGGCTCTCGCTGACCGGCCCGCTCGTGGTGGCCCGCGACATCGCGCACGCCAAGATCAAGGAGCGGCTCGACGCGGGCGAGGAGATGCCGGCGTACCTCAAGGACCACCCGGTCTACTACGCCGGCCCGGCCAAGACGCCCGAGGGCTATGCCGTCCGGCTCGTTCGGCCCGACCACCGCCGGCCGGATGGACTCGTACGTCGAGCAGTTCCAGGCCGCGGGCGGCTCGATGGTGATGCTGGCCAAGGGCAACCGCAGCAAGCAGGTCACCGAGGCGTGCGACGCCCACGGCGGCTTCTACCTCGGCTCGATCGGCGGCCCGGCCGCGCGGCTCGCGCAGGACTGCATCAGGTCGGTCGAGGTGCTGGAGTACGAAGAGCTCGGCATGGAGGCGGTCTGGAAGATCGAGGTCGAGGACTTCCCGGCCTTCATCGTCGTCGACGACAAGGGCAACGACTTCTTCACCGACCCCTCGGGCGCGGTGACGGTGCCGCTCAGCGGGATCCGGGTCCGCTCGGAGGAGTGAGCCGCGTCGCAGCTCGCGCGGCCAGCGCGGTCGCGGCCGGCCCCAGGGTGTGACCCAGCCGCCGGGCGCCGTCGACGCGGTCCTGGTGGCCGCCGCCGACGTGGACCGGCAGCGTCGGGCTGCGCCGCGGCCAGCGCGGCCACCGTCTCGCGGACGGCGGGCACGTCCTCGGCCGTCGGCACCCCGATCACGACGGCGGCCGGGTGCTGCTCGGCCACGACGGACGACCCACCCCTCGGGCGGCAGGTCGCCGCCGACGTAGACGACGTCCACGCCGGCCCGGCGCAGGACGGTGGCGAAGGCCAGCACGCCCAGCTCGTGGCGTGACCCGCGGGCCAGGCCGACGACCACGCGCGGCGCCCCGGACGCCCGACCCGGCCGCGTCGAAGGCGGCGGCCAGCCGGCGCTGGACGGCCGCGCTGACGAAGTGCTCGCCGGCCACGCGTGACCGCGCCCGTCGCGCCAGCCGTCGCCGAGGCGCTCGAGCGCCGGCATCAGCCAGTCGTCGACGACCTCCTCGAAGGTGCCGAGCGCGAAGGCCTCGTCGAGCGCCGCGTCCAGCCCGGCCGCGTCGAAGGTGACCGCGACCCGGGCCAGGGCGTCGACGTCACCCAGCTCCGGGGCGGCCGGCGCCGGGCGCTCGTCGGTGCCGGTGGCCTCGTCGGCCAGCACCCGCTCGGCGGCCTGGCGCGGCGACCACCCGGCCTCGACCAGGGAGCTCATCGCGGTCAGCCGGCGCAGCGCCTCGTCGTCGTACAACCGGTAGCCCGACTCGCTGCGCACCGGCGTGACGACGGCGTAGCGGCGCTCCCACATGCGCAGGGTGGCGGCCGGGATGCCGGTCAGCTCGGCGGCGTGCTTGACGGTGTACACCCGGACAACTCTACGACAAACCTGCGACAAACTCTTGACAGAACCGGGGACAGACGAGGCAGACTGAGCGCAGGGTTCGACAAACCTTGGACAACACCTACCGGGGAGAGACACATGAGAGCAGTCAAGATCGCCGCCGTCGCCGCACTGGCCACCACCGCCATCGTCATCCCGGCCGGCACCGCCTCCGCGAAGCCCGACACCGCGTGCATGCGCGCCGGGATCGCCACGCTCAAGAGCGCCGGTCTCTTCAGCGCCGTGGCGAAGGACGGGCTGCCCATCGCGACCGCCGTCTCCGTCGGCGTCGTGCCGCGCGCCGGGCACCGACGTGGCCTCGCTGCCGGACCCGCTCCCCCTGAGCGTGGTGCTCGCCGACCACCGGGCCGGCGACGCGAGCCTCTTCGTCTATCCCTGGTGCGCCTCTTGACGGAGCCTCCCCCGCCACGATGCCGCGCACGACGCAGGGCCCCGGTCGTCTCCACCGGGGCCTTGCGCCTGTCCGGCGCGCGTCGGGAGCACGCCGGAACCCGTGCCGCGGTCCGGACGTTGGCACGGGTAACCGACGAAGGAGTCCCCATGCAGTGCCCGACCGACGGATCCGTGCTCGTGATGAGCGAGCGCAGCGGCATCGAGATCGACTACTGCCCCACCTGCCGGGGCGTGTGGCTCGACCGCGGCGAGCTCGACAAGATCATCGACCGCTCGCTGACCCAGCCGCCCGCTCCCGCCGCGCCGCCCGCCGCGCCGTCCTACGCCCCGCCCCGCACGACGACCGGTCGCACGCCGACCCGCGCTACTCGAAGAAGAAGCGCAAGGAGAGCTGGCTCAGCGAGCTCTTCGACTGAGCCGTCCCGCCAGTCCGTGTCACTCTGCGACAGGTCGGCATTTCGACGGGTCGCCAGTCGGCTGTGAGACTGGCGCCCATGGAGTACGCCGAGATCGCGCGCGCCGAGTCCGAGCGGGGCGAGCTGGTGCTGCGCAGCCGCCGCGAGGACGGCGCGCCCGAGGTCCTGGAGCTGCGCGCCAACGGCGTGTTCGTGATGGACACCGTGGAGACCACCAGCGAGCGGGCGCTGGCCAGCGCCGCCCTCGGCCTGGTGGAGTCGCCCGGCTCGGTGCTGGTCGGCGGGCTCGGGCTCGGCTTCACCATGCGCGAGGTGCTCGACGACCCGCGGGTCGAGCGCTGCACCGTGGTCGAGATCGAGCAGGCGCTCGTGGACTGGATGCGTGACGGCACCATCCCGCACGGCCCCCAGATGCTCGCCGACCACCGGCTCGACCTCGTCGTCAACGATGTCGGACTGGCCTTCGCGGAGGCCGCGGACACGACGTACGACCTGGTCCTGCTCGACGTCGACAACGGGCCCGGCTACCTGGTGCACGACACCAACGCCGCGCTCTACCGGCCGCCGTTCCTCGAGAGCGTCCGGCGGGTCACCCGGCAGGCGCTGGTGATCTGGTCGGCCGACACGTCACCGGAGCTCGAGCGGGCGCTGGCCGAGGTGTTCGACGACGTCCGCGCGGTGCCGTACGACGTACAGCTGGGCCGCGCGCGGAGACGTACTGGCTCTACGTGGCGCGAGTAGCCTCGGCTGCGTGAGCGACTACCGCACCGAGCACGACTCGATGGGCGAGGTCCGCGTGCCCGCCGACGCCCTCTGGCGGGCCCAGACGCAGCGCGCCGTGGAGAACTTCCCGATCAGCGGCACCGGGCTCGAGCCCGAGCACATCCGGGCGCTGGCCCGGGTGAAGGCCGCCGCAGCCGTGGTCAACGCGCGGCTCGGCCTGGTCGACGACGACGTGGCCGCCGCGATCGTCGCCGGCGGCCGAGGAGATCGTCGCAGGGGACCACCACGCCCAGTTCCCCGTCGACGTCTTCCAGACCGGCTCGGGCACCTCCTCCAACATGAACATGAACGAGGTGCTCGCCTCGCTCGCGTCCCGCCGCGGCTCCGAGGCGCACCCGAACGACGACGTCAACGCGAGCCAGTCCAGCAACGACACCTTCCCGACCTCGATCCACGTGGCCGCGGTGACCGCGACGACCAACGACCTGGTCCCGGCCCTGAAGCACCTCGCCGCGGCCCTGCAGCGCCAGGCCACCGAGCACGCCGACGTGGTGAAGTCCGGGCGCACGCACCTGATGGACGCGACGCCGGTGATGCTCGGCCAGGAGCTCGGCGGGTACGCCGCGATCTGCCGGCTCGGCGTCGAGCGGCTCGAGTCGACCCTCCCCCGCGTCGCCGAGCTGCCGCTGGGCGGGACCGCGGTGGGCACCGGCATCAACACCCCCGAGGGCTTCGCCGCCGCCGTCATCGCCGAGCTCGCGGAGACCACCGGGCTCCCGTTCACCGAGGCGCGCAACCACTTCGAGGCCCAGGGCGGCCGGGACGCGCTGGTCGAGCTCTCCGGTCAGCTCCGCGTGATCGCGGTGGGCGTGACCAAGATCTGCAACGACCTGCGCTGGATGGCATCCGGACCGACCACCGGCCTGGCCGAGATCCACCTCCCCGACCTGCAGCCGGGCTCCAGCATCATGCCGGGCAAGGTGAACCCGGTGGTCCCGGAGGCCACGCTGATGGTGTGCGCGCAGGTGATCGGCAACGACGCCGCGATCACCACCGCCGGGGCGGCCGGCAACTTCGAGCTGAACGTGATGATGCCGGTCATCGCCCGCAACCTGCTGGAGTCGATCCGGCTGCTCGCGCGCGCCACCCGGCTGCTCGCCGACCGCTGCGTGGACGGCATCACCGTCGACGAGGCCCGGATGCAGGCGTACGCCGAGTCCTCGCCGTCCGTGGTCACCCCGCTCAACCGGTACGTCGGCTACGAGAAGGCCGCGGCCATCGCGAAGAAGGCGATGGCCGACGGGGCCACGATCCGGGAGACCGTCGTCGCGATGGGCCTGGTCGAGGACGGCACCCTCACCGAGGAGCAGCTCGACGCCGCGCTCGACGTACGCCGCATGACCCACCCGTGAGGGCGGAGGGCTACACGAAGTAGGACAGCGTGTAGAAGCCGGCCACGGCGACCACCAGCACGAGCGCGGTCACCCGGACCCACAACGGCAGCGCCGAACCGCCCGGGCGTGGCCCGGACGGTTCGGCGTACCGCAGCTCCGGCGGCAGGTCGGTGCCTTCGCTCTCGCGCTGCGGCTCACGTGTGCTCATGCGTCGACGGTACCCCGCCGACCCGCACTCAGTAGCGGGTGAGCAGCTGCTTGTGCGACACGGTCAGCGAGCGGTTGCCGGTCTTGTCGACGCCGACCACCCGGTAGGACAGCGTGCCCTTGCGCAGGCCCGGCAGCGTCGCCGTCCACGCACCGGTGGCGGTCGGGACGACCTTGCGGATGCCCGCCTTCGACCAGGCCGCGGAGCGGCTGGTCGCCTTCACCCAGGTGCCGCTGGCGGGGCGGAAGGCGTACCACCCGGTGGCCCGCTTCTGCACCGCGCGGACCTCGGCCCGGGCCACGCCGGAGCCGTTGGTGTCCTTCACCGTGCCCTTGAGCACCTTCCAGGTCGCGACGGTCTTCAGCCGGTACTTCGGCAGGGTCAGCTGGACGACCGGACGGACGGTGTCCAGGCTGACCACGACCGCGCTGGCGTCGACGGTACCGGTGTTGCCGGCCTCGTCGGTGAGGATGACCTGCGGGGTGTAGGTGCCGGCGTGGCGTAGACGTGCGTCGGCAGGTCCACCAGGCTCGGCCAGGCCTGGACCGCGGAGCCGTCGCCCCAGTCGACCGTCCGGGTCACGTCGGCGGCGTTCGAGAAGTTGTCGGTCAGGGCGAGCTGCTTGAGCTGCACCGTGGTGAGCCTGGCCCAGGCGGTGGGCTGCACCACCTCGAAGCTGCCGGTGGGCGCGGTCTCGTCGCGGACGACGACCGCGTGCAGGGTCTGCGTGCTGACGTTGCCGGCCTGGTCGGTCAGCCGGACCTGCGGGCGGTAGAGCCCGTCGACCAGCGGGTAGGTGTGCTGCACGGTGGTGCCGGTCGGCCAGGCCTCGAAGCCGGCGCCCTCGCCCCAGTCGATCGACCGCGTGATGTTCGCGGCGGGCGAGACGTCGTCGCTGAGCTGGGTCTCGGTGACCGTCGCGGTGCTGGTCGTCCAGGCCACGTCGTACGCACCGGTCGGTGCCGTGACGTCGGGCAGGGTCTTGGTGAGCGACACGGTCGCGCCCTTGCGGTTCCCGTTGACCGGCGTCACCGAGACGCGCACCGCGCTGGTCGCGGGCAGCGTGGTGTGACCCGTCCAGGCCGTGGCGGTGACGGTGCCGCTGTCGAGCGTGGCGCCGTTGACGGGGTTGACGAGCCTGACCTGGTAGCCGGTCGTCTGGCTGGAGGCGTTCCAGGTGGCGGCGACGTCGTACGCCGCGGCCGGCTTGGTCACGGTGGCGGCCAGCCCCGTGACCTTCCCGGGCTTGATCGGTGGCGCGGCCGTGGCAGGCACGGCGGATGCGCCGAGGACGACGGCGACGGCCGCCACGAGAGCAACGGCCGCGCGGCGCGCGCGGGCATGACGAACGAACATGAGTGGTCCCCTCCGGTGATGCGGTGGCGGCGTCCGGACCCGGTGACGGGTTCCCCCCAGGCGCCTTGTGGCGCGAGCATGCACCGGCGCACCGGCGCACCTGAGACAAAACGCCGCAATGTGTCCGCACGACGCCAGAGACGACCCGGACAGGCTCATTCGCGTCACCCGCGACGGACTAGCCGCGGTACTGGGGTATACCCCAGTACCGCGGTCCGAGGCTCCAGCGTCAGCCGCGGGCCCGGTGCACCCCTCCCGCGCGGTGGCGCAGACGCAGCGGCCGCAGCCCGTGCCGGCGTATCCGCCGGGCGTGCCGACCGACGGCCGGCTGCGCCGGCTCCGGCGTGGCCTGGCGATGCTGGCCGGGCGGGAAGGACCGGAGGACCGGTACCTCGGGCGCGGTGTTGAACAGCAGTGCGACGGCGGCGATGGTGACCGCCGTACTGATGAAGCGGGCAGGACCCAGCATGGTTGTTCCCCCAGTTGTCACGGCCCGTCCCCCGACGGGCTCCCCCAAGTGTTGCCCTGAGAGCGTGCGCCGGGAGGCGCGCCGGGGGAAGCGAAATCGTGAGGAATCCTCCGAACGTCGTCGCGACGGTTCCCGACGTGGCACCTCGCCAGAGTCCCGGACGGACCAGGCGGGCACTGGGGGCCGAACCCCAGTACGGGCGCCACATCCGACCCCTCGGCGCGGCCGCTTCGACCCTGCCGGTAAATGCCGTTCGGGGGTGCACCGGCGAAGGCTGGGGGACCCGGTCCGGTGCACCCCCGAATCAAGGGGTGCGCTGCCGGCCCTCAGGGGTTGGGCCCACAGCTGGTGACACATCTGGTGGAGATGCGACGGCGGGTCCGAGGTTCCCTCCGAGCACGAGCATGCCGCCTCCCGGCGTACCGGAAAGTGCGAATCTCCACAATGGAGCCGAACGGACGGACGGTCCCCTCCGGCGGGCGGAGCGGCCGGTGCTCCGAAATGACTACGCGGGCACTGGGGTGAGACCCGTGCCCGCGTCGTCGCGCCGCTGCTCGCCGAGCAACCGGCCGGCGTGGATCAGTACCAGTTGTGGCCCTGCTTGAAGCTCCAGGCGCCGCAGGGCGTGCCGTAGCGGTCCTGGATGTAGCCCAGGCCCCAGCGGATCTGGGTGACCGGGTTGGTCTCCCAGTCGGGGCCGGCCGAGGCCATCTTGGAGCCGGGCAGCGCCTGCGGGATGCCGTACGCCGAGGAGCTCGGGTTGTCGGCGTCGATGCGCCACCCGCTCTCGGACGTTGTAGAGGGAGTCGAGGCAGCTGAACTGGTCCTGGCCGAAGCCGAACTCGGACAGCAGCGCCTGCGCGATCTGGCGGGGGTCCTCGTCGGAGATGTCCTCGGTGCGGCTCACGGTCGTGCCCGAGCGGTCGACGCGGGCCAGCGCGGCCTTCTTGGCCGGGTCCGCGGAGGTACGGCGGTCCGAGCGCGACACCTCGTCCTCGCGGCGCAGGGTGTCGTCCGCGGTCTGCGGGCTCATCCGGGTGAGGTCGGCAGCCACGTTGACCGGCGCATCGGCGGCGGACTTGCCGCTCATGATGCCGCCGGAGACCGCGACACCGGTCGCCGCGACGGCGACCGAGGAGTACAGGACGGAGGTACGCAGGACCTTCGTGGGGGCGGTGGGGGCTCGATGACCTCGGTGCTTAGGGGTGTGCTTGGCGTGCTTCGACAAGGAGCTACTCACGGCTAGACATCAAGGGGCTGACCCGTGACCGGTCCCGAGGGTCACGAAAAGATCTCGGACCACCTTGCATGACATGAGCGGACTAGGCAAACCGAACCACCCAGAAACTGGGGTCGGGTCCGGCGAGACGGACTCACACGAGCCACATCCGCCTCACCGGACCCGTCCACCTCAGCAGTCACGCGCGCGGCGGGCCGAATCGGTCACATCGTGACGTTCTCCAGCATCTCGGTCACCAGGGCGGCGATCGGCGAGCGCTCCGAGCGGGTCAACGTCACGTGCGCGAAGAGCGGGTGGCCCTTGAGCTTCTCGATCACCGCGACCACGCCGTCGTGCCGTCCCACCCGGAGGTTGTCGCGCTGGGCGACGTCGTGGGTGAGCACCACCTTGGAGTTGGCGCCGATCCGCGACAGCACGGTCAGCAGCACGTTGCGCTCCAGCGACTGCGCCTCGTCGACGATCACGAAGGCGTCGTGGAGGGAGCGGCCGCGGATGTGGGTCAGCGGCAGCACCTCGAGCATCCCGCGGTCGAGGATCTCCTCGATGACCTCGCGGGAGGTCATCGACCCGAGCGTGTCGAAGACCGCCTGGCCCCACGGCGACATCTTCTCGGTCTCCGAGCCGGGGAGGTACCCGAGCTCCTGGCCACCGACCGCGAACAGGGGGCGGAACACCACGACCTTCTTGTGCTGGCGGCGCTCCATGACCGCCTCGAGGCCGGCGCACAGCGCCATCGCCGACTTGCCGGTGCCGGCCCGTCCGCCGAGCGAGACGATCCCGACCTCGGGGTCGAGCAGCATCTCGAGCGCGATCCGCTGCTCCGCGGAGCGTCCGTGGATGCCGAACGCCTCCCGGTCGCCGCGGACGAGGTGGACCTGCTTGTCCGCGCCGACCCGGCCCAGCGCCGTGCCGCGCTCGGAGAGCAGCACCAGCCCCTGGTGGCAGGGCATGGTAGCGGGCCGACTCGAGGTCGAGGGTGCCGTCGTCGTACAGCTCGTCGAGCTCGGCGGCGGCGACCTCGAGCTCGGCCATGCCGGAGTAGCCGGTGTCGGAGTCGCTGATCGCCTCCGCGCGGTACTCCTGGGCGTCGAGGCCGACCGCGGACGCCTTGATCCGCAGCGGGAGGTCCTTGGAGACCAGGGTGACGTCCGCGCCCTCGTTGGCGAGGTTGCGGGCGACGGCGAGGATCCGGGTGTCGTTGTCACCGAGCCGGAAGCCGGACGGGAGAGACTCCGGGTCGGTGTGGTTGAGCTCCACCCGGATCGTGCCACCGGCCTCCCCCACGGGGATCGGCTCGTCGAGCCGGCCGTGCAGGATCCTCATCTCGTCGAGCATGCGCAGCGCCGAGCGGGCGAAGTACCCCAGCTCGGGATGGTGCCTCTTGCCCTCGAGCTCGGTGATCACGACCACCGGGAGGACCACCTCGTGCTCGTCGAACCGGCGTACGGCGCCGGGGTCGGCCAGCAGGACGCTGGTGTCGAGGACGTAGGTGCGGACGGGAGCGGTGCGCTTGCCCTGCTGACTCTTCGAGGCCACGGAATCCACCCTCACGAGCCGGCGCGCGCACTCCTCGCCCGGCCCTAGATCATGCACACGGACCGGGAAGGAACCCGAAGACCGGAGTGCCGGCCTCCCCACGCACGCCGCTGTGGCGGCGGTGCGGTGCAGTCGTGTGCGAACACGTCCGGGCCTCCTGGTACGGGAAGCTTCCCCACTCCCCGATACCGGGAAAAGTACGCCGCGATCCGGGCCGGACCCGCTCGACACGCCCGAACGAGGGGTGAACAGTCAGGCGCCGCCGAGTGCCGAGCGGCCGGCCTCGAGCCGCGCCACCGGGACGCGGAACGGCGAGCAGGAGGCGTAGTCGAGCCCGACCTCGTCGAAGAAGTGGATCGAGGCCGGGTCACCGCCGTGCTCGCCGCAGACGCCGAGGTGCAGGTCGGACCGCGCGGACCGCCCCTTCTCGACCGCCACCCGGACCAGCGCGCCGACGCCGTCGATGTCGAGGGACTCGAACGGCGAGACCGGGAAGATCCCGTGCTCGAGGTAGGTGCCGAAGAAGGCCGCCTCCACGTCGTCGCGCGAGAAGCCCCAGGTCATCTGGGTCAGGTCGTTGGTGCCGAAGGAGAAGAACTCCGCCTCCGCGGCGATCTCGTCGGCGGTGACCGCGGCCCGCGGCAGCTCGATCATGGTGCCGATCTTGAAGGGGATCTCGACCCCGCGCTCGCGCTGGACGTCCTCGGCCACGGCCAGGATCTCGGCGCGGACGATCGCCAGCTCCCGCACCGTCGCGACCAGCGGGATCATGATCTCCGGCTGGGCGTCGCCGCCGGCCGCGATCCGCTCCGCCGCGGCCTCGAGGATGGCCCGCGCCTGCATGGTGAACAGCCCGGGGATCACGATGCCGAGGCGCACGCCGCGCAGGCCGAGCATCGGGTTCTGCTCGTGCAGCCGCTTCACCGCCTCGAGCAGCTTGTGGTGCCGGCTGTCCTCCCGGTGCCGCTCGTCCTCCAGCGCCACCTGCACCGAGAGGTCGGTGAAGTCCGGCAGGAACTCGTGCAGCGGCGGGTCGATCAGCCGGATGGTCACCGGCAGCCCGTCCATCGCCTCGAGGATCTCGATGAAGTCCGCGCGCTGCAGCGGCAGCAGCGCCGACAGCGCCGCCTCCTGGGCGGCGTCGTCCTCGGCCACCACGAGGTTCTCCACGAGCTGGCGCCGCTCGCCGAGGAACATGTGCTCGGTGCGGCACAGCCCGATCCCCTGCGCGCCGAACCGGCGCGCCCGGGCGGCGTCGCCGGCGGTGTCGGCGTTGGCCCGCACGTGCAGCCGACGGGCCCGGTCGGCGTGCGCCATGATCCGGGCCACCGAGTCCACGAGGTCGCTCTCGTCGTCCTCGCCCTCGAAGTGGCGGACCACCAGCGAGTCGGCGACCGGCACCTCGCCGGCGAAGACCTCGCCGGTGGTGCCGTCGATGGAGATCAGGTCGCCCTCGGTCAGCGTCGGGCCACCGCGCACGGTGAGCCTCTTGCCGGCCACGTCGACCTCGAGCGACTCGGCGCCGCAGACGCAGGTGCGGCCCATGCCGCGGGCCACGACGGCGGCGTGCGAGGTCTTGCCGCCCCGGCTGGTGAGGACGCCGCGGGCGACCATCATCCCGTGCAGGTCGTCGGGGTTGGTCTCCTGCCGGACCAGGATCACGTCCTCGCCGCGCTCGGCCCACTCGACGGCCGTGTGCGAGTCGAAGACGACCCTGCCGACCGCCGCACCCGGTGAGGCGTTCATGCCGGTGGCCAGCAGCTCGCGGGGGGCGTTGGCGTCGAACCGCGGGAACATCAGCTGGGCGAGCTGGGCGCCGTTGACCCGGCGTACCGCCTCGTCCATGTCGATGAGGCCCTCGTCGGCCATGTGCACCGCGATCCGGAACGCCGCCTCGGGGGTGCGCTTGCCGACCCGGGTCTGCAGCATCCAGAGCTTGTCGTTCTCGACGGTGAACTCGATGTCGCACATGTCGCGGTAGTGCCGCTCGAGCGTCGTCATGATCTCCAGCAGCTCGGCGTGCGGCCCGGGCGCGACCTTGCCCATGTCGGCCAGCGACACGGTGTTGCGGATGCCGGCCACGACGTCCTCGCCCTGCGCGTTCTGCAGGTAGTCGCCGTAGACGCCCTGCTCGCCGGAGGCCGGGTCGCGGGTGAAGGCGACGCCCGAGCCGGAGTCGTCGCCGCGGTTGCCGAAGACCATCGACTGCACGTTGACCGCGGTGCCGAGGTCCTCCGGGATCTGCTCCTGGCGGCGGTAGAGCACCGCACGCTCGCCGTTCCAGGAGTCGAAGACCGCGCGGACCGCGAGGTCGAGCTGCTCGCGCGGGTCCTGCGGGAAGTCGCGGCCGGCGTGGTCCCGGATCGCTTCCTTGTACGTCGCCACGAGGGCGCGCAGGTCGTCCGGGGTGAGGTCGGTGTCCTCGGTGATCCCGCGACCGGCCTTGGCGGCGTCGATCGCCTTCCAGAAGACCTCGCTCTCGACACCCAGCACGGTCGAGCCGAACATCTGCAGCAGCCGGCGGTAGGAGTCGAGCGCGAAGCGCTCGTCGTTGCTGACCGCGGCCAGGCCGTTCACCGACTCGTCGTTGAGCCCGACGTTGAGGACGGTGTCCATCATCCCGGGCATCGAGAACTTCGCCGCCCGAGCGCACCGAGACCAGCAGCGGGTCGGAGGGCTCGCCGAGGGTCCGGCCCATCGCCTTCTCCAGCGCGGTCAGGTGTGCGGTGACCTCGTCGGCGAGCCCGTCGGGCTCGCGGCCGGCCTTGAGGTAGGCCTTGCACGCCTCGGTGTTGATGGTGAAGCCCGGTGGCACGGGCAGGCCGAGCACCGTCATCTCCGCCAGGTTCGCCCCCTTGCCCCCGAGGAGGTCCTTCTGGTCCTTGCCGCCGTCCGCGAATCCCTGCACAAAGGTGGTCACCCTCCGATGGTGCACCCGATCGCGCGGATGTGCACGGGACCGAAGTCCCGCCTCAGGACCCGAAACGGCGCTCCCGCTCGGCGTACGCGCGGATCGCCCGCAGGAAGTCGACCTTGCGGAAGTCGGGCCAGTAGGCCTCGCAGAAGTAGAACTCGCTCTTGGCCGACTGCCAGAGCAGGAAGCCGCCGAGGCGCTGCTCGCCGGAGGTGCGGATCACGAGGTCGGGGTCGGGCTGGCCCTTGGTGTAGAGGTGCTCGGCGATGTGCTCGACGTCGATCGTCTGCGCCAGCTCGTCGAGGGAGGTGCCGCGGTCGGCGTGCTCGGCCAGCAGCGAGCGCACGGCGTCGGCGATCTCGCGGCGGCCGCCGTACCCCACGGCGATGTTGACCAGCATGCCGTCGACGTCGCGGGTGGCCTCCTCGGCCTCCTTGAGCCGGCGCGCCGTCTTCGCCGGCAGCAGGTCGAGGGCGCCCACCGGGTGCAGCCGCCAGCGCCGCTGGTCGGCCAGCGAGTCGACGGCCTCCTCGATGATGCCGAGCAGCGCCTCGAGCTCGCTCGGCGGACGGTTGAGGTTGTCGGTCGAGAGCAGCCACAGGGTGACCACCTCGATGCCGGTCTCCTCGCACCAGCCGAGCAGCGGCTCGATGTTCGCCGCGCCGGCCCGGTGGCCGTGGGCGGTGTCGGTGCCGACCGCCTTCGCCCAGCGCCGGTTGCCGTCGAGCATCACGCCGATGTGCTTGGGGAGGCGGTCCTGCGGGAGGGCCTTGACCATCCGTGCTTCGTAGGCCGGGTAGAGCACCCGCCGGATCGCTTCCTTCCAGTCCGCCACGGCGTCGATGCTACCGGGGTGATGTCCGACTCATCGGGTGTCAGGCGACCTGGCGGGTCCGTACTCTGGGGGGATGAACGACATCCATCCGGACCCGGACTCGACCATGCGGTCGACCGCGCCTCGGACAAGCTCGCCGAGGTCAAGCCCAAGCTGCGCGGCTGGCTGCACCTCGGCACTGCCCCGCTGGCGCTCGCCGGCGGCATCGTGCTGGTGGCGCTCTCCCCCAGCGGCATCACCCGCCTCGGCTCGGCCCTGTTCGCCGCGACCGCGCTGGTGCTGTTCACCGTCTCCGCGGTCTACCACCGCGGCACGTGGTCGCCGCGCACGTGGAACTTCCTGCGCCGCTTCGACCACGCCAACATCTTCCTGCTCATCGCCGGGACCTACACGCCGTTCGCGCTGATGTTCCTCGAGGGCGCGGCCCGGGCGACTGCTGCTGCTCGATCGTGTGGACCGGCGCCGTCCTCGGGCGTGGTGTTCCGGGTGTTCTGGACCGATGCGCCGCGCTGGCTCTACGTGCCGATCTACTTCGCACTGGGCTGGGCGGCGGTCTTCTTCATCCCGCAGTTCGCGGCGGGCGCCGACCGCTTCGACCCGGCGGTCGCGATCGCCGTGCTGGTCCTCGTCGCGGCCGGCGGCCTGCTCTACACGCTCGGCGGGGTGGTCTACGGCTTCCAGCGCCCCGACCCGAACCCCCGGTGGTTCGGCTTCCACGAGGTCTTCCACACGTTCACGATCCTGGCGTTCATCACGCACTACGTCGGCGTCTCGCTGGCGACGTACAGCCTGCGCTGACCGCGCTCGGCCCGCCCGCTCAGGCCAGCGCGGCGGGGTCGGTGACCGGCGCGGCACACACCATGTCGCGGCAGACGTACGCCGCCGGGCGGCCGTCGACCTCGACCCGCCCCAGCAGCAGCGGCACGTCCTCGCGGCCGGGCTCGGCGACCAGCACGACCGCACCGGGACGGCGCCGCGCCGCGAGCTCGAGGGCGTCCCGCTCGGCGCCGGGGCGGCCGACGACCGCGATCTCCTCCGGCCCCTCGAGCATCGCCTCGGCCGCGGCCAGCGCCCAGCCGGCGAAGCGCGGGGCCTGCGTCGCGACCCCGGCCATCACGCCCAGCGTCTGCTCGGCGGCGGTGCGGTGCTCCCCCGAGCCGGTGAGGGCGGCGTACGTCGCCAGCGCGTGCGCCATCGCGGACTGGCCGCACGGGCTGGCGTTGTCGGAGAGCTCGCGGGGACGCGCGATGAGGGACTCGGCGTCGTCCGCGGTGTCGTGGAAGCCGCCGTCGTCGGCGCGGAAGCGGGCCAGGGCGTCGTCGAGGACCACCCGGGCGTGCTCCAGCCAGCGGGCGTCACCGGTGGCGGAGAGCAGGTCGAGGAAGCCCTGGGCCACGCAGCCGTGGTCCTCCAGCACGCCGTCGTGCCGGCCGACCACGCCGTCGCGGGAGACCCGCTTGAGCCGGCCGTCGGCCAGGTGCACCGCGACCAGCAGCTCGGCGGCCTCCACCGCGGCGGCGACGTACGTCCGGGCGGCGCAGCAGCGTGCCGGCCGCGCACAGGCCGCTGATCGCCAGGCCGTTCCAGGCGGCGACCACCTTGTCGTCGCGGGCCGGGCGGACCCGCTCCTCGCGGGCCGCGCGCAGCCGCCGCTTCACGTCCTCCAGCCGCTCGAGGTCGGCGGGGTCCCGGGTCAGCTGGAGCGTGGAGGAGCCGTGCTCGAAGGTGCCGGCCTCGGTGACCGTGAACGCCGTGGCCGCCCACGCGCCGTCGTCGTCGCCGAGCGCGGCCCGGAGCTGCTCGGGGGTCCAGGCGTAGAACTTGCCCTCCACCCCCTCGCTGTCGGCGTCCAGCGCGGAGGCGAAGCCGCCCTCGGGGGTGCGCAGCTCGCGGAGCAGGAAGTCGGCGGTCTCCTCGGCGATCCGGTTGCCTCCCCAGCGGGCGTAGACACCGAGCAGCTGGGCGTTGTCGTAGAGCATCTTCTCGAAGTGCGGCACCACCCAGCCGGCGTCGACGGAGTAGCGCGCGAACCCTCCCCCGACCTGGTCGTAGAGGCCGCCGCGGGCCATCGCCACGCAGGTCGCGTCGAGCATCTGCTTCGCCCGTCGGTCCCCGGCGTCGGTCGCGGGCGTGGTGGCGCAGCAGGAACTCCAGCACCATCGACGGCGGGAACTTCGGCGCGCCACCGAAGCCGGCGTACGTGCCGTCGAACTCGCGCGCCAGCCTCGCCTCGGCCGCGGCGAGCGTGTCGGCGCCGATGGTCCCGCTCTCCGCCGCGCCCTGGGCCTGCAGGTGGTCGCGGATCGCGCCGGCCGCCTGGCGTACGTCGTCGCCGCGCTCGCGCCAGGCGTGGTCGAGCGCCTCCAGCACCTGCCGGAAGCTCGGGCTGCCGTGGCGTGGCTGGTCGGGGAAGTAGGTGCCGGCGAAGAACGGCGTGCCCTCGAGGTCGAGCACGCAGGTCATCGGCCAGCCGCCGTGCCCGGTCATCGCCGTGGTGGCCGCCATGTAGACCGCGTCGACGTCGGGCCGCTCCTCGCGGTCGACCTTCACGTTGACGAAGTGCTCGTTCATGTACGCCGCGGTCTCGGGGTCCTCGAACGACTCGTGCGCCATCACGTGGCACCAGTGGCAGGCGGCGTACCCGACGCTCAGCAGCACCGGGACGTTGCGCTCGCGGGCCGCCGCGAAGGCGTCCTCTCCCCACTCCCACCAGTCGACGGGGTTCTCGGCGTGCTGGAGCAGGTAGGGAGACGTCGCGGAGGCCAGTCGGTTCGGCACACCCCCACGCTAGCCGCGGGCCTCACGAGCGACATGGCGACACCCGACCCCCGGAGGGGGCCGGGTGTCCCCGGAAGGTCTCTCAGCGGCGGGCCACGTAGGCGGCGGCCATCACCGCCTTGCGGATGGCCACGAACTCGTCGACGTCCCGAGGAGCGAGGGCCGTGGAGCCGCCGCCGCCCGTGGTGGCCTGGTCGGCGTACGTCGAGGTCGGGACGACGGCGATGCAGGTGACGGCGGCAGCGCCGGCGCAGAGCGCGACGATCCGGGTGCGGATCCGGGTGGTGGTGTTCATGACGTGTCCCCTTGGGTCGTGGGGCTGGTGGCCCCGGCTGTGTCTCCGTTGTGACACCGGCGGGTATCGCCGTGGTGCGGGTCCGGTATCGCCGCGGTATCGACCGCGTTGACGGCGCCAGCGCCCGGGAGGACGGTGAGTGAGTGGGCATCAGGGTGCTCGGCCCGCTGACGGTGGACGGCTCGAGAGAGCTGGGTCGGCGGGACCGGGTCGTTCTCGCATCGCTGGCGACAAACCCCGGACAACCGGTGAGCGCCGACCAGCTCTCCGACGCGCTCTGGGGCGAGCGCCCTCCGGCGTCGGCCGACAAGATCCTGCAGGGTTGCGTGGTCCGGATCCGCAAGGCGCTGGGGCGGGAGGCGGTCCTGACGTCAGCGCAGGGCTATGCGTTGCACCTGCCCACCGACGACGTGGACTCGCTGCGGTTCGAGGACCAGGTCAGCCGGGCCCGCGAGCTGCTCACCCTCGGCGAGGCCGATCGGGCGGCGTACCTGCTCACCGACGCGCTGGACCTGTGGCACGGGGAGGCCTTCGCCGACCTGGAGAGCTGGGGGCCGGCCGTTGCGGCCGGCACGCGACTGTCCGAGCTGCGCCTGGAGGCCGAGGAGCTCCGGGTCGACGCCCTGCTGCGGGCCGGGCGGTACCGCGAGGTCCTCTCCGAGGCGCAGGTCCTGGTCCGCGCCGCGCCGCTGCGTGAGCACCGCTGGGTGTTGCTGGCCCGCGCGCAGTACCAGTCCGGGCAGCAGGGCGAGGCGCTCCGCACGATCCACCAGCTCAAGGGGGTCCTGGCCGAGCACCTGGGCATCGATCCGGGCCCCGACGTGGTCGCGCTGGAGACGTCGATCCTCCGGCAGGACGCCTCGTTGCTGGTGGCTGATGCGCCCGCCCCGTCGGCCACCTGTCCGTGGCTGGGCCTGCGGCCGTACGGCGTCGAGGACGCCGACTGGTTCTTCGGGCGGGACGACGACGTGATCGCCTGCCTGGAGATCCTCTCGCGGACCTCGGTGCTCGCCCTGGTGGGGCCCTCGGGCTCGGGCAAGTCCTCGCTGCTCCGGGCCGGGCTGGCGGCGGCCCTGCGGCGTCGCGGGCAGCCCAGCGTGACGATCACGCCCGGCGCCCACCCCATGGAGTCGCTGACCGCTCTCGCGCAGGCCCCGCGCGGGGCGGCCCTGCTGATCGACCAGTGCGAGGAGCTGTTCTCGCTGTGCGAGGACCTCGAGGAGCAGCAGGAGTTCCTCCGTGCCCTGACCGCCGAGGCCACGAACCGGACCGTGGTCGTCGCCCTGCGCGCCGACCACCTGGCCGACCTCGCCAGCCACACGGGCTTCAGTCGGCTCGTCGAACGCGGGATGTACCTCGTCGGTGGGCTGGACGAGGAGGGCCTGCGCACCGCGGTGGAGACACCTGCCCGTCAGGCGGGGCTGCTGATCGAGCCGGGCCTGGTCGACCTCCTCGTCCGCGAGGTCAGGAACGACCCCGGGGCGCTCCCCCTCATGTCGCACGCGCTCCAGGAGACCTGGAAGCGACGTGAGGGCAGCACGCTGACCGTGGCCGGGTACCGCGCGAGCGGCGGCATCAACGGAGCCGTGGCCCAGTCGGCCGAAGGTCTCTACTCACGGGTCGCGGTGGAGCAGAGACACCTGCTGCGCGACCTCGTCCTCCGCCTGGTCTCTCCGGGAACCGAGGGCGAACCGGTCCGCACCCGGGTGCCGCGGCGCCTGGTCGGCACCGACCCCGAGCACGAGCAGCTCATCGAGATGCTGGTCGCCGCCAGGCTGGTCACCAGCGACGACGGCGCCCTCGAGATCACCCACGAAGCCCTCACCCGGGCCTGGCCCCGGCTCCGGGGCTGGCTCGACGACGACGTCGAGGGTCAGCGGACCCGTCACCACCTCTCGGCCGCCGCCGACGCGTGGGAGGCTCTCGGCCGTCCCGACAGCGAGCTCTACCGCGGCGTCCGGCTGGCCCGGGCGCTCGACTGGAGCGCCGACAAGGGCACCGCCCTGACCGTGGTCGAACGGCAGTTCCTCGAGGCGTCCTCCCACCACGCCGAGGCCGAGCAGCAGAGCATCGTCGAGCGGGCGCGGGTCCAGGCCCGGCTGATCCGTCGGCTCCGGATCGCGCTGGGCGGCGCCGCCGTCCTCCTCGTCCTCGCCCTGGTCGCCGGGGCCCTGGCCGCCGTCCAGTCCGACCGGGCCAACGAGAAGGCCGCCGAGGCGGAGCAGGCGGCGCGTCTCCGCCGACGCGCGCCGGGTCGGCGCCCGGGCCCTGCTCAGCGAGGACGTCAGCCTGTCGTTGCTGCTCGCGGCCGCCGGCGCGCGGCTGGACGACTCGTCCGAGACGCGGGCGAACCTGGTGACCGCGCTGGCGCAGCATCCGAGGCTGACCCGGTCGACACCACCCGGAGGCACCTATCTGGAGGACATGGACGCCAGTCGCGACGGCGGCTGGATCGCGACCTCGGACGACCAGAACCGGGTGTACCTCCACGATGCGTCCACCCACGAGGTCGTCCGCACCTACCAGGCCGAGGACGGGCCGGGCTTCGTGTGGATGGCGTTCAGCCCCGACGGCACGCAGCTCGCCGTCAACCTGTTCGCGCAGAAGTCCTCCGAGCCGGTGCGCCTGCTGGACCCGGACACCATGCAGCCGACGACCAGGCTCGAACTCCCGGGAGGCAAGCCGATGTGGGGGTACGACGTCGCCTTCAGCGCCGACGGTCGCTACCTGGCCGCCGCCCTGACCTCGGTCGACTGGCCGAAGGAGGATCCCAGCACGGCCCCGGGTTACGCGGCGGTCTGGGACCTCCGCTCTCCGTCCACGCCGGCCGAGCGGGTGCCGCTGATCGACATCCCGGGCGTGGCGCTGAGCCCGGACGGCCGGACCCTCTACACGGACTGGCCGCTGACGGCGTACGACGTGGCGAAGGGCACGCAGCTCTGGCAGCGCGGGGACATCCGTTCGCTCCTGCCGGTCGGCGCGAACGCCAAGGGGTCCCTGCTCGCCGTGGCCGCCGGCCCGGTGCCGGACGAGAGGCGGAAGGTGCTCATCGTGCGTGCGTCCGACGGCGCCACGATCCGCACGCTGCGGGGAACCGGTGACCAGGTCCGCAGCACCCGGTTCTCGCCCGACGGGAAGCTGCTGGGGACGGTCTCCGACGACCGCGAGCTCACCCTCTGGAGCATCGCCACCGGTCTGCCGGAGGAACGATGGGACACCAAGGCTCCGTGGGGCGTCGACTTCAGCCCGGACGGTCGCCTGGTCTACAGCGGTGGCGGCGACGCGGTGCTGCGGACCTGGGACCGGTCGATGCAGGACACCTACCTCCAGCGGGCGACCCAGGTCGGCGGCTCCGAGCAGTTCGTGCGCGCCCAGGTCTCCCCGGACGGGCAGCAGGTGGCCTACAGCTGGGTCGACGGGGACACGGGATGGGTGAGGTTCGTCGACACCGTCACCGGCGTCGCGACGTCGCCCGTGCGCGCGCCGGTCTCCGGGGACGTCCGGGCGACTGGCGGCACCTGGCATCCCGCGGGTCAGGAGTACATCGCCACCTGCCTGGGCACCGAGTGCGCCGGCCGCGTCACGATCCTCGACCCCGCGACCGGCAGGGTCTTGCGCAGACGCGCGCTCGTCGACGGCGGCGTGGACTCGATCACGTACGTCGACGGCGGCCGCAGCCTGCTCGTCGGCGAACCCCATCCAGGCGCCGCAGGCTTCGGCCAGGCCCACCTCCTGGACGCCGATTCGCTGCGTCCCGAGGGCGAGGGCTTCGACTTCGCCGTGCACGTCGCCACCCCCCTCGGGGACGGGACCGCGATGCTCTACGAGAACCTGGGCGACGGCGTCTCCGGGCGCTGGCGGGTGGTCGACCTGGACGAGCAGGAGGTCCTCACGGAGGGAGAGGTCGACATGGTCGCCCACACCTCGGCTGCCTCACCCGACGGATCGACCTTCGCCGTGGCGGGGGACAGCGGCGACATTCTGACCATCGACGTCTCCAGCGGGGACGAGCAGCGGCGATCTACCAGCCTCGGTGCCGGGGTGCGCTGGCTCGACTGGTCCGACGATGGCGAGCTCCTGGTCTCCGGCGCCGAGGACGGCGGGGTCAGCCTGTGGGACGCCACGACGCTCGAACTGCTGGGCACGGTGTACCCGCCCCACCAAGAGGACCCGGTCCCGGCCGGCGCGCAGTTCATCGGCGACAGCCACGACGTGGCGATCGCGTCGTACGACGGCGGGATCTACCGGTGGGAGACCGACCTCGACCGGGCCCTCGACTTCGCGTGCCAGATGGCCGGTCGGGACCTGACCCGGAAGGAGTGGGAGGAGTTCCTGCCCGCCCAGCCCTACCGGTACGTCTGCCCCGACGAGTGACTGGCGGTCGGTACGGCGTCCGCCGGGCTCGCGAAAGCGGGGCCCGGCCACCCCCGCCGAGCGGTAGTGTCGCGGGCACGGCAGCCGGCCTCGTGTGATCTCGCCGGCGAGCCACCGACCGGCGACTCGGGCCGTCGGCGACGACGAGAGATGGAGAAGCCCGTGACTCCTGATGCCCCGCCGCCCGCTCTGACGTCGGTCACGGCGCCTCCGCACGCGCTCGCCGCACCCGAGGTCGTCGCCGCTCTGGGCACGGATGCCACCGCGGGCCTGTCCCAGCAGGAGGCGCAGACCCGACTGTCCGCCCAGGGTCCGAACCAGATCGCCGCCGAGAAGCCACCGTCGGCGGTCAGCATCGCCCTCACCCAGCTGCGGGACCCGATGAACCTCATGCTGGTGGCGGTCACTGTCGTCAGCATCCTGATCGACCAGGTCGCCACCGGCGTCTTCGTGGCGTTGTTGATCCTCCTCAACATCGTGCTCGGGACTCGTCAGGAGCTGACGGCACGCGCCAGCGTCGACGCCCTGTCACGGATGCAGGTGCCGCAGGCGAGGGTGGTCCGCGCGGGCGGCGTGACCTTGTTGCCTGCGGTCGAGGTGGTGCCCGGCGACATCATCGAGGTGGAGGCCGGCGACATCGTCCCCGCCGACGGCCGGATCATCCGGTCGGCGACCCTGGAGGCTCAAGAGGCTGCCCTGACAGGGGAAAGTGCCCCGGTGAGCAAGGACGCCACGACGCTGGAGTCCGCGGACGTCCAGGTCGGCGACCGGTCGAACATGCTGTTCCAGAACACCTCGGTGACCCGGGGTACGGCGACCATGGTCGTCACCGCCACCGGCATGCAGACGCAGATGGGGCAGATCGCGACGATGCTCACGTCGGTCACGCGAACCCGTTCCCCGTTGCAGAAGGAGCTCGACTCGCTCACCAAGGTGCTGGGCGTGATCGCCTGGACCGCGGTGGCGGTCATCGTGGTGGTCGGCCTGGTCCGGGGCATGCCGGGCAAGGAGCTGTTGCTCCTGGGCACGGCGATGGCCGTCTCGGCCATACCCACCGGCATGCCGGCCTTCGTCTCGGGGTTGCTGTCGCTCGGGGCGCGACAGCTCGCCGACGCCAAGGCGGTGGTCAAGAACCTGACCGACGTCGAGACCCTCGGCGCCACCAGTGCGATCAACACCGACAAGACCGGCACGCTCACCCTCAACCAGATGATGGTCTCGACCCTGTACGCCGACGGTTCCTGGTTCAACGTCGAGGGCGAGGGCTATCGCAAGACCGGGCGCGATCACTGCCGTGGCGGCTGTCCCGGTCCCCGACTTCACCAGGCTCGCCCTGGGGCTCGCCCTGGACACCGACGCCGTGGTCGGCGACGACGGCTCGGTGATCGGTGACCCCACCGAGGCTGCCCTGGTGGTCCTGGCCGCCAAGCTCGGCGTCGACGCCGAGGAGACCCGGCGGGCCTACCCGCGCCTCGCCGAGATCCCCTTCGACTCCGACTACAAGTTCATGGCCACCTTCCACCGCGTTCCCGGGGACGACGCCGGAACGACTGATCGAGCTGGTCAAGGGCGCGCCGGACATCGTCCTGGCCCGGTGCAGCCACGCCGGAGGCCCGCTGAGCGGATCCCAGGTGTCGATCGAGGAGGCGCGCGACGACATCGCGGCGGCCAACGAACGCATGGGGCAGAAGGGCCTGCGAGTGCTGGCGTTCGCCGCCCGACTGGTGGACGACGACGAGGCGGCGGTGATGGCCTCCGACCCCATGTCACTGGCGAACGACCTGGCGTTCGTCGGCCTGGCGGGCATCATCGACCCGCTGCGCGCCGAGGCGAAGGACGCCGTGCAGGTCGCCCTCAGCGCCGGCATCGACGTACGGATGATCACCGGAGACCACGCCGTGACCGCGCGGGCGATCGGGGAGACGCTCGGCCTGGGGCCGGGCGCGATCTCGGGCAGCGAGCTCCAGGAGCTCTCCGACGACGAGCTGAGCAGGCGGCTGCCCGACCTCCATGTGTTCGGCCGGGTGACCCCCGAGGACAAGCTGCGGCTGGCCAGGACGATGCAGGGCCAGGGCCTCATCGTGGCCATGACCGGCGATGCGGTCAACGATGCCGCGGCCCTGAAGCAGGCGGACATCGGGGTGGCGATGGGGTCCGGCAGCGAGGTGACCAAGCAGGCTGCCCGGATGATCCTCACCGACGACAACTTCGGGACGCTCGTGCATGCCGTCGAGATCGGCCGTCGCGTCTACGACAAGGTCGTGGCCTACGTGCGCTACCAGATGACCCAGCTCCTGGCCCTGGTCATGCTGTTCCTGGCGGCCACCGCCTTCGACGTCAACAAGGGCGTGGCCATGACCCCGACCATGGTGCTCTACCTGCTCCTGTTCGCGACGGCCGCAGGCGTGGTGATCATCGCCATCGACCCCGGCGATCCCGACGTGATGCACCGGCCTCCGCGGGACCCGGCCGTACCGATCACCAACCGCGGCGCCGTCATCGCCTGGGTCTGCTACGCCGCGGTGCTGTTCGCCGCCGCCTTCGCGCCGCTGGTGCTGGGTCCGGACGAGCCGAGCATCGACCGGGCCAGCGTGTCCATGACGATGACCTTCGTGGTGATGGGGATCGGCACGACCGTCAACGCGGTGGTCAACCGCCGCGAACCGGGTTCCGGCCTGACCCCACCCATCCTCGTCTCGCTGGGTATCGGGCTCGTCTCGTTCGCACTCGTCTTCCTGGCCACGCAGCTGCCCACGCTCCAGAAGGGGCTGATGACCACGGCCCTCACCGGACCGCAGTGGCTGACCTGCCTCGGACTCGCGGCAGTGCTGGGGGTCGCGGTCGAGCTCGGCAAGGTCGTACGCCGTCGTGGTCTTCCGCCGTCGGGCCCGGTGGACCCCGAGCATGCCGTCGCGCCGGCCAGGGCACGCGTCGCGCCGACGCCGGAGGCGCACTGACGTCGAGGCCGGGACGGCGGCCAGTCGCCCGCGATGACGAACGTGCCTCAGACACGCCCGTCGCTACGACACCTGAGCCCCGCGCTCTGGGAGTCTGACGTCGACGGGCACCCGCCGCTGGCGCCCGTCACCTCGGGTGACCTGCCGTAGCGGCTGACCTGAAAGTGGGACGTGTCCATGGACGCCATGACCAATGACTTCGGCGAGGTTCTCCTCTGGAGCTTCTGGATCTTCATCTGGATCACCGCCCTGATGGTGTGGTTCCGCTGCATCTTCGACATGTTCAGTGACTCCAGTCTCAGTGGGTGGGGCAAGGCCGGATGGGCGGTGCTGCTGATCTTCGTGCCCTGGCTGGGTGCCCTGATCTACCTGGTCGTCCGTGGCAAGAGCATGGGCGAGCGGCAGATGAAGGCGGTGGCAGAGCAGCAGGCGGCCCAGGACAAGTACATCCAGCAGGTTGCCCACACGTCCGCTCCGACCGAGGAGATCGCGCAGGCCAAGGCGCTGCTCGACGCGGGCGCCATCAACCAGGCCGAGTTCGACGCCCTGAAGGCCAAGGCACTGGCGTGACGCCACCGCGGGGCTGATCGAGGCAGGTGGGGTGCGCGGGAGCGGCCGAAGGAGTACCAATGAGGTATGACCTCTGACCCCGACTCCCGGAACGCGGACCCGGCCGACCTCGCCGAGGAGCTCGAGGGCGTGGCCGGCCCCGATGACGACGAGGCCACGCCCGATCCGGACGGCCTGCCGTGGGAGGCCGACGAGGCGGACGTCGCCGAGCAGCGGGCCGAGGTGCCGGACGAGGACGACGACGCCCGCGGCGACGGCTGAGCGTCGTGACCGAGGTGCTGCGCTACGCCGCGTTCACCGACGGTGGCCGCGGCGGCAACCCGGCCGGGATCGTGCTCGACGCAGGCGACCTGACCGACGCCGAGATGCTGGCGATCGCCGCGGAGGTCGGCTACTCCGAGACCGCCTTCGTCACCGGCGGTGACCCGGAGGCCCGGGACATCCGCTACTTCAGCCCGCTGGCCGAGGTGCCGTTCTGCGGGCACGCGACGGTGGCCACCGCGGTGGCGATGGCGGAGCGGTCCGGCCCGGGGATGGTGGTGCTCACCACCCCGGCCGGGCCGGTGCCGGTGCGCACCCAGGCCGCCCCGGAGGGCATCACCGCCACCCTGACCTCGCCCCCGGCGAGCACCGAGCCCGCGGACCCGGCCACGACCGCCCGGGCGCTTGCCGCCCTGCGGTGGACCGCGGCCGACCTCGACCCGACGTACCCCGTGCACGTGGCGTCGGCCGGCGCCCGCCACCTCGTGGTCGCGGCGCGGACCGCCGAGCGGCTGGCGGACTTCGACTACGACTTCCCCGCGCTGCAGGCGCTGATGGCCGAGCAGGACTGGACCACGGTGCACGCGTTCCGGGCCGAGTCGCCGACCGTCTTCCACGCCCGCAACGCGTTCCCGCCCGGCGGCGTGGTCGAGGACCCCGCGACCGGGGCGGCGGCGGCCGCGTTCGGCGGCTACCTGCGGAGCCTGGGCTTCGCCACCCCGCCGGCGCGGGTGACGATCCTGCAGGGCGCGGACATGGGCCGGCCGAGCCGGCTGCTGGTCGACCTCGCCGCCGGCGTGGAGACCGTCGACGTCACCGGTACGGCGAGCCCGGTGGACGCATGAGCCCGGCGGACCTGCCGGCAGACGATGAGGGAGGTGGACCGGTGAACGACGCACCGGTGCTGCAGATGCGGCTGGTCGTGGAGGCGGCCGACTACGACGCGGCCGTCGCGTTCTACCGCGACGTGCTCGGCGCCCGGACCGAGCTCCGGGTCCACGGCGACGCGGGCGAGAAGGTCACCATCCTCGACGTGGGCCGGGCGACGCTGGAGATCTCCAACCCGGCGCAGGTCGCGATGATCGACGAGGTCGAGGTGGGCCGACGGGTCAGCCCACCGCTGCGGATCGCGTTCGAGGTCGCCGACGCCCGGGCGACCACCGAGCGGCTCGTCGAGGGCGGGGCGGAACTCGTGGCACCGCCGACCCTCACCCCGTGGGAGTCGCTCAACGCACGTCTCGAGGCACCCGGTGGCCTGCAGATCACCGTCTTCGAGGAGCTCGACCGTCGACCTGTCGCACGTTCACGACAGGTCGACGAGGGCTGAGGCGGCTCAGCCGGCCGCGACAGGTACGGCGACGTCGGCGCCACCCTGGTGCGTCAGGCGCCCGCCCATCCGCACCAGGGCGGGACGGGGCACGAAGCCGCCGGCGAGCAGGGCCTCGCCCTGGACGAACTCCGGCGCGGCGGCGATCATCGCCGGCGGCGCGAAGCCGAACATCTCGGCCAGCTCGGCCACGTCGCCGGGCGAGTTCATCCTCATCAGCACGAGGTTGTCGCACTGCGAGAGCACCTGGGGGTGCAGCTTCGAGGGGCGCTGGGTCGACAGGAGCAGCCACAGGCCGTACTTCCGGCCCTCCCCGGCGATCTGGATGAAGCGCTCGACCAGCGCCTTCTGGACCGGGCCGACCGGCTCGGCCGGGCACAGGTTGTGGGCCTCGTCGACCACGATCAGGGTCGGCGTCCGGGTCTGGCGCTGCGCCCAGAGGTTCTCGATCATGTCGAGGCTCAGGGCCGGAGGCTCGGCCGGGTCGGCGAAACCACCGAGGTCCATCACCGTGACCCGGGGGCCCGAGGCCACGATCTCCGCGGCCGAGGGCTTCTCGCCGGCGTAGATCTCCCAGTCGAGAAGCCCGAGGTTCTCGATCCGCTCGGCCAGCGCCTGCCCGGCCTCGTCGCCGGCGCGGAAGCGGGCCAGCAGGACGTCGAGGTCGCGCGGACTGTCGCTGCCGAACTGGTGCAGCAGCAGGTTGTACTCCCCACGGTCCTCGAGGGGGTCCAGCCGCAGCACCGCGGCCTGCGCCCGGCGCGGCATCGTGGCGAACCGCATCCGCAGCGGCTCCAGCCCCGTCGAGGTCGCCCCGAGCACCCGGACCTCCTGCTCGCCCAGCTTGGTCGCCAGGTCCGCGGGTGCCCCCGGCAGCGTCTCGCCCAGCCGGACGAAGTCGGCGTTCGGGTCCATGATGACCATCCGCAGGTCGGTGCCGAGGAGCAGCTGCTCGAGGATGACGCCGAGGGCGTAGGTCTTGCCCGAGCCGCTCTGCCCGCACAGGAAGGTGTGCCGCCCGAACCCCTGGGACCGCAGCCGGGCGGCGACCTCGACCTCGCCCACGCTCCAGGTGCCGATCGGCAGGTCGGCGCCTCCCGCCCGCTGGAGGGCCTCCACGTGGGCCGCGGTCGCCGGCTCGACCGGCGCGGCGGCGTACGGCGTGCGCGACGTGATCCGCTGCGGCGTACCGTCCTCGGCCACCGTGCCCACGAGCAGGCCCTCACCCGGCGCGGTCAGCTGGCCGAGCTGCGCGGCCGCCCCCGGCGGGCGCAGGACGACCAGGTCGCCCGGGAGGTACGACGCCGCGGCGTCGAGGGAGAAGGTGCGGCCGTCGCCCGAGCTCGCGGTGGTCTGGCTCTTGGACGTCTGTGGGGTCGCGGTGTGGTCCATCCGACCACTGTGGCCGCGGCTACGGCGTCGCCGTATCGCCCGAAACTGATGAAACGCGGGGCACGTCGGACGCGCGCCGCGGGCGGTCGAGCACGATCACCTCGGGAGGGCGGCCCCACTCGTTGCGCCCCAGCCGCGAGAGCGGCCGCAGGTGCTCCATGGCCGGGTGGCCGTCGTCGAGCGCCGACTCGAGAACGGTGATCGCGACCACGTCGAGGAACACCACCGTCGAGTCGCCGAGCGGGACGGTGGAGTGCAGGGTGCACTCGAGGGAGGCCGGCGACGCCGCGACGCGCAGCGGGGCCACGGCCATGCTCTCCTCCATCGGGATGTCGAGCCAGCCCGCCTCGTCGACGCCTGCCTCGAACGGCGCACTGCTGGCGTTCACCTGGTCCAGCAGCGGCTCGGTGGCGATGTTGACCACGCACTCCCCGGTCGCCTCGAGGTTGTGCAGGGTGTCCTTGGCACCGACCGAGGTGAACTGCACGATCGGGGGCCGCGCGCAGGCCACGGTGAAGAAGGAGTGCGGCGCGAGGTTGCCGACGCCCTCGGCCGACAGCGTCGAGATCCAGGCGATCGGACGGGGCACCACCAGGGCCGTCAGCAGGCGGTAGGGGTTGACGTCCGGGTCGTCCACGGAGAACACGCGACGGGGCTGGGCGGGGTAGGTCATGGGACCAGTCTCCCCGTTGGGTGTACTTCTGGGTCCGCCCGCTGCTCCGTCTCTTCATTGACAGGTGGAGCGCGACGCGAGGACCGTGGGAAGCGGGCCGGCCGGGCGTGCCGCGCCGACCTGGGATGTCGGTTCGGGAGTCGCCATGTCCGGTGCACGCAGTGCGTTGATCGTCGCCACCTATGCGTACGACGACCGCGGTCTCGCCCGCCTCCAGGCGCCCCAGCACGACGCCGAGGCGCTCGCCGAGGTCCTCGCGGATCCCGACATCGGCGGGTTCGACGTCACCACCGTGGTGAACCGCCCGTGGTACGAGGTCTCGCGCGCCGTGGCGCAGTTCTTCCGCAACCGCCGCGCCGACGACCTGGTCCTGCTGCACTTCTCCTGCCACGGCCTCAAGGACGACAGCGGCGAGCTGTACTTCGCCGCCACGGACACCAGCCTCGACCTCCTCGAGGCGACCGCGGTCTCCTCGAGCTCGGTGAACCGGTTCATGGACCGATCCCGCGCCGGACGCGTCGTACTCCTCCTGGACTGCTGCTACTCCGGCGCCTTCGCCCGCGGGATGACCGCCCGGGCCGGCGGCGACGTGGACGTCAACGAGCGCCTCGGGGGGCACGGGCGGGCCGTCATCACCGCCGCCTCGGCACTCCAGTTCGCCTTCGAGGGAGGCGACGTGGCCGACGGCGACGTCGACGCCGCCGGACCGTCGCTGTTCACCGCCGCCCTGGTCGAGGGCCTGCGCACCGGGGAGGCCGACCGGGACCTCGACGGGTGGGTCTCCCTGGACGAGCTCTACAACTACGTCCACGACGAGGTCACCCGGGTCAACCCGGACCAGACGCCGACCAAGTGGGCCTTCGACATCGAGGGCGACCTGCACGTGGCCCGCCGTGGGGCCGCGGTGACGACGCCGGCGGAGCTGCCGAACCCGATCACCGAGTCGATGGCGAGCCTCTTCGTGTGGGAGCGGCTCGCCGTGGTCGAGCCGCTCACCGAGCTGCTCCACGGCGGCCACCCCGGGCGCGCGCTCGCGGCCCGGCTGGCCCTGGAGGAGATGGCCGGGGACGACAGCCACCGGGTCTCCGCGGCGGCGCGCGCGGTGCTCGACGCCGCCCCGGCCCCCGAGCGCCCCGGCGCCCTGCAGTTCTCGGCTCCTGCCCGATGCCCCTCCCCTGCGTCGGCCCCGCCGCGCCAGGCCCCTGACGGCGCCGGCCCTGGCGCCGAGCCACCGCCGCAGGAATCCACCGACGGAGCCGCCGAGGCATCGCCGGAAACCCGGCCGGACGAGGCCGAGGACCAGGACGTCCGCCCGGCACGACTACCGTGGCACCGACGACTCTCCCGGCGTACGTGGCTGCTCGGCGCGGTCGCCCTGCTGGTCGTCGTGGGCGGCGGGGCCTGGGCGGTCCTCGCCGGCCCGTCCGAGGACCAGGGCGACTCGAGCGACAGCGCCAGCAGCAGCGCGAGCGGCGGCTCGGGGCTGTGCTCGGAGGTCCCGAGGACCGCCATGGTGCTCAACCAGACCAACGGCGGGCCGCGCCAGCTGGTGCAGCTGGACCTGGCGGGCGACGGCAACACCATCCCGCTCGTCGACGACGAGGGCGCGACCCGACCTGCCATCAGCGAGGACCGCACCCACGTGGCGTACCTGTCCGGAGGCTCCAGGGGCCGGCCGTGCCCCGGCTGATCCGGCCCGACGGAACCCGCGACCGGCCGCTGCTGCAGGGGTCGGCGCGCGAGTCCTGCCCCCTGGCGGCGCGCCCGGCCTGGAACTCGGACAGCGGGCACCTCGCCCTCGTGTGCTTCGACACGAACGAGCAAGCCACTCGGCGTACGGGTCACCGACCTCGAGGGGTCGGAGATCCACCGGGTCGCGGACTGGCAGTGGGCGGACGGCGCGCCGAGCTGGGGCGGGAACGGGAAGATCTACTTCGTCAGCCGCGGGCACGACGGCCTGAAGGACCAGGTCCTCGTGGTCGGCGAGAACGGTGGTGAACCGACCCACGCCACCGAGGGCACGGCGTACGAGAGCAGCCCGCACTGGGGCGACCCCGGCCTGCTCTACCTCGAGTCCCCGGCCCGCCGCGCGCCCGGCGACATCTACCTGCGCGACGGCGAGGGTACGACGCGCCTGACGAGCGACCGGCGACGCGCTCGCGCCCACGTGGGAACCGGACTTCAACGCCGTGGCCTGGCTGGCGCCGTCCACACGAGACAAGGCGGTGACGGCCGTGTGGGCCGCGGAGTTCACCAGCGCCGACAACGGCGGCCCGAAGCTCGGCAAGCCGCAGGAGGTGCCCATGGCCGGCGAGGCCGGTCCCCCGGCCTGGGGCAGCTTCTGACCGCTGACGCTCGGCGTTCCGTGCAGAACGGTCGTCAGGAAGCCCCGTGGACGACCGGTTCGCACGAAACGCCGTGCGGCGTCAGGCGCCCGCGGCGAGGGCCTCGGTGATCGGGGTGTCGCCGTTGTTGAACTCGATGGTGCGCCGGATGGTGCCCGGGTCCTCCAGCGTCGCCACGATCACGGCGGCGACGTCCTCGCGGGACACCTGGGACTTGCCGGTCGTGGTGCCGGTCTCGATGCGGCCGGTCGCCGGGTCGTCGGTGAGTGCACTGGGCCCGAGCACCGTCCAGTCGAGGTCGGTGCCACGCAGGTGCTCGTCGGCGGCGGCCTTGGCGTCGGCGTACGCGAAGAACGGCTCGTCCTCGGGGACGCCGTGGTCGGGCCCGGCGCCGAAGTAGCTCACCATCACGAACCGCTTGATGCCCGCCTGCTCCGCCGCCGCCATCGCCTCGATCGCGGCGTCGCGGTCCACGGCGTACGTCCGCGCCGGGTCGCCGCCGCCGGCCCCGGCCGACCAGACGACCGCGTCGTGCCCGGCCAGCACGTCGGCCACCTCGGTCACCTGCAACGCCTCGACGTCGGCCACCACCGCCTCGGCCCCGGTCGCCTCCACGTCGTCGCGGTGGGTCGGGTTGCGGATCAGCGCGCTGACCTGGTGGCCGCGCTCGGTGAGGAGGCGCTCGAGGTGCAGCGCGACCTTGCCGTGGCCGCCGATGACGGCGATGCGGGACATGGAACCTCCTGGGTTGGCTGGACGGACACCACGACCGTACGCGGCAGGGCCCAAGGTCCCATGCCCTCCTGTCCGGTGCCCCTGCCCGCCGGGCGGCCCACCGGGACATGCTGGCGGAGTCAGAGGAGGACACCATGCGCAGCGACGAGGATTGGTACCCGGGCCACCTCCGGGAGCTGAGCGATGCCGAGTGCCGCGAGCTGCTCACCGAGCACCGCGTCGGCCGGGTCGCGTGGGAGGCAGGCGACGGGCAGGGCCCGGTCGTGCTTCCCGTGAACTACCGTTTCGACGGCGAGCACGTGATCGTTCCGGACCTCCCCGCACTCCGTGCTGGCCCGGAGCTTCCGTCGCGGCCCGAAGTCGTTCCAGATCGACGACCACGACAACTACAACCAGTCCGGGTGGAGCGTGCTGGTCCGCGGGGACTCCGAGGTCCTCGAGTGGGACGAGCTCCCCGGCGACGCCGACCGGCCCACCCCGTGGGTCGAGGGCAACCGCAACGTGTACGTGCGGATCACTCCCACCTCGATCAGCGGGCGGAGGGTCCTGCCCGGCTGACCGGCCGGTCTGCTGCGGGAATTGCCACCGACACGGTAGAACTGTGGGCGTGAGCACGATCAAGGTCTTCCTGCTCGACGACCACGAGGTGGTACGCCGGGGTCTGCGCGAGCTCCTGGAGAGCACCGGCGACATCGAGGTGGTCGGCGAGTCCGGTCTCGCGGCCGAGGCGACCGCCCGCATCCCCGCGCTCCGTCCGGACGTCGCCATCCTGGACGGGCGCCTGCCGGACGGCTCCGGCATCGACGTCTGCCGCGACATCCGCTCCGTCGACCCCTCGATCAACGCCCTGATCCTCACGTCGTACGACGACGACGAGGCGCTGTTCGCGGCGATCCTGGCCGGCGCCTCGGGCTACGTGCTCAAGCAGATCAACGGACACGACCTCATCGACACCGTCCACCGGGTGGCCGCGGGGCAGTCGCTGATCGACCCGGCGCTGACCGCCCGCGTCCTCGACCGGGTGCGCAACGGCGCGCCCAGCCAGCCCGAGCTGGCCGACCTCACCGACCGCGAGCGCGAGATCCTCGGCCTGATCGCCGAGGGCATGACCAACCGGCAGATCGGCGAACGCCTGTTCCTCGCGGAGAAGACCGTCAAGAACTACGTCTCCAGCCTGCTCGCCAAGCTCGGCCTCGAACGACGTACGCAGGCCGCCGTGCTGGCCGCCCGGCTCCTGAAGTAGCCCGCCTGCCGACGCGGCCCGCCGGCCGAGGCAGGCGCGCCGCGCAGGGTGGTCCCGCGGCGGGGGGACCATCGTCCCGCTGCATTCACGACCGTGTCCCCTGCCCGTGGGACCTGCGCAAACGCTTTTCTTGTGGTGTCGGACGAGGACGTCCGACCTCGACGAAAGGCACGGACATGGCCACCATCCACCGCCACAACGCGGATCACGCCACCACCGCCGCCACCGCGGAGCACGAGCCGGTCGTCACCGTCTCCGGTGCTCTTGCGAAGGCGCTGGCTGCACTGCGACTCGCCTTCGGGTTCACCTTCCTGTGGGCGTTCTTCGACAAGCTGCTCGCCCTGGGCTTCTCCACCGGTCGCGACCCCGTGACCGACAACGTCGACCGCTTCGGCGACGCCGCGTGGATCAACGGCGGCAGCCCCACCGAGGGCTTCTTGAAGTTCGGGGCCGACGGCCCGTTCAAGGACTTCTACAACAACATCGCCGGCGACGCCTGGGCGGACTGGCTGTTCATGCTCGGCCTGCTCGGCATCGGCCTCGCCCTGACCCTCGGGATCGGGATGCGCATGGCCGGCGCTGCGGGTGCGCTGCTCTACATCCTGATGTGGACCGTCGTCCTTCCCCCGGACAACAACCCCATCATCGATGACCACATCCTCGGCGCGATCAGCATGGTCGTCCTCGCCCTCGCCCTGGCCGGCGACACTTGGGGCTTCGGCCGCATGTGGTCCCACGTCGGACTGGTGAAGCGCAACGGATTCCTGCGATGAGCACGTCGGCGCACCACCGCACCTCGCCCGTCAACTGGGCAGACCCGTCCCGGGCGGTCGTGGTGGGCGTCGACGGATCACCCAGCAACACGGCGGCCGTGGACTGGGCCTCTCGGGAGGCCGAGGCCACCGGCCGCCCCCTCACGCTCCTGGCCGTCCTGGACGACTTCCTGATCCCGGTCCCCCACCACTCCATGGACCCCGACGACGAACGCGCCTGGCGGGTCCTGAACGCGGTGTCGACCTCGATCCGGCAGGCCCACCCGCACACCGCGGTACGCCGTGACGTGCAGGTCGGCGGGACCGTCACCGTGCTGCTCGACCGGTCGGTCGGGCAGCACCTGGTCGTCGTCGGCAAGCGCGGCCTCGGCAGCTTCGGCCGGATGATGCTCGGCTCCACGTCCACCGGCCTCGCCGGTCGCTCGCGGGTGCCGGTCGTGATCGTCCCCGACGGCTGGGACCAGGAAGCGCACGCACGCGAACCGATCGTGGTCGGCGTCGACCCGCTCCACGAGATCGACCCTCCGCTGCGGTGGGCGATCAGCCGCGCCGCGCGCGACGGCGTACCCCTCCAGGTCGTGCATGGCACGGACCTGGCCGGCTCGATGGTCTGGGACCCGCGGGTGGACCGGGAAGCCACTCAGGAGTGGACCGAGCGCCTCAGCATGGTCGTGCGGGCCGCGGTGGGTTCGCTCACCGAGGAGTACGGCGACGTCGACGTCGAGGTCGTCGAGGAGGGCGGCCACCCGGCCGACCTGCTCCTGCGCCGTGCCGCCGCCAGCCAGCTGCTCGTCATCGGTCGGCGCCACCCCGGCCGGGTCGGCTTCTCCCTCGGGTCGGTGGCCCGGGGTGTCCTGCACTACGCGGACGTGCCGGTCGCGGTCGTCCCCTCCTCCTAGCTCACATCCGGAGCGGAACGCTCCACACCAGGCGGGTGCCGTGCGGCTCGATACGCTCGAGGCGCACGGCACCACCTGACTTCTCGGCCCGGCGATGGATGTTGCGCAGGCCGCTCTCGTGCCGCTCCTCGGGCAGTCCCACCCCGTCGTCGGAGACCCGGAGCGTGAGCTGCTCGGGGTCGGCCTCGATGTCGATCGTCACCGACGACGCCTTCGCGTGCCGGGCCACGTTGGAGAGCGCCTCGCGCAGCACCACCAGCAGCTGCTCGCCGAGGTCGTCGTCGACCAGCGTCTCGACCGGACCGTGCGTGCGCACGATCGGGCCGAAGCCCAGCACCGGGGTGTACTCCCTGGCCAGCGCGTGCACTCCCTGCCGCACGGTCCCGGCCGCCCGCTGGTTGAGCTCGAAGATCGTGGTCCGGATGTCGCGGATCGTGGTGTCGAGGTCGGCCACCGCGCGGTCGATGCGCTCGGCGACCGCCGGGTTGCTCGCGGTGGCCCGGACACCCTGCAGCGACAGGCCGGTCGCGAACAGCCGCTGGATCACCACGTCGTGGAGGTCCCGCGCGATCCGGTCCCGGTCCGAGACGATCGCCAGCTCCTGCCGGTCGGCCAGCGCCTGCACCCGGTCGAGCGCGAGCGCCGCCTGGTCCGCGAACGCCGTGAGCCACTCGAGCTCCTTGGCGGCCGGGCTGGCCAGCGCGTCGCTGCTGTCGAGCACGACCAGGAGCACGACGTCGGGCAGGAACCGGGCATGCAGCCGGAGCACGACCGCCGTACGGAACCGGTCCAGCTCCACCGGGTCCGGCTGGTCCCCGACCGCGGCCTGGCGGATGTCGGCGTCCAGGCGGGCGACGAGGTCCGGGACCCGGTCGGCCTCGCGGCCGTCCTGGACCAGCACGGAGATCCCTCCGTCGGCGTCGAAGCGGAGCACGCCGACCGCGGTCGCCCGCGCGACGGCGCGGGCACCGAGCGCCACCTGGTAGAGCGCGTCGTCGACGGCCACCGGGGGCTCGAGCGCGTCCTTGAGCAGGGCGGCGGCCTCGAGCCAGGCCCGCTGCCGCTCGCTGAGGGCGTAGGCGCGGGCGTTCTCGATGACGAAGCCGGCCGTGCTGGCCAGCGCCTGGACGAGGACCTCGTCCTGCTCGGTGAACTCACCGCCCCCCGCCTTCTCGGTGAGGTAGAGGTTGCCGAAGACGGTGCCGCGGATGCGCACCGGCACCCCGAGGAACGAGGTCATCGGCGGGTGGTTCGGCGGGAAGCCGTACGACGCCGGGTGGTCCTGGAGGTGGGACAGCCGCAGCGGCGTCGGGTGCTCGATGAGCTGGCCCAGGATGCCGCGACCACGCGGGAGGTCCCCGATGCGGGCCCGGGTCTCGTCGTCGAGCCCGTGCGTGACGAAGTCGGAGAGCACGCCGTCGCCGCCGATCACCCCCAGTGCGCCGTACCGCGCCCCGGTCAGCTCGCACGAGGAGACGACGATCCGGTCGAGCACGTGGTGCATCTCCAGGTCGGAGCTGATCGCCATGACGGCCTCGAGGAGGGCCTGGGCGGCGCGTGGAAGTCCTGCGAGCGTGAAGGCTTCGGGCTGGCCTGGCATGGGGCCATCCTGTCAGGAAGGCCGGTGGAGACGGAGCCGTCAGAGCGCGCGGCGGACAGCGACCTCGGTCGCGGAGGTCCAGCCGGCACCGAGCCGGCGCCCGGTCAGCTCTCGCCACCGCAGCCGGACGTAGAGCGGCCGCACGCCGCCGGCCCAGGGGCGCGGGTCCCAGGAGGAACGGATCTCGGCCAGCTCGGCCGGGTCCTCCACGATGAAGCTCCGCCCGGTGGCCACCACGCTCCAGCCCAGCTGTCGCTCGTGGTCGGCGTGGTCGACTTCGAAGGCCATCTGGGTGTTGCGGGCGTAGGTGCCCAGCGCGCTGTAGGGCGTGGTCCGGAAGATGACCGACTCGTCGACCACGGAGTAGTTCACCGGCACGATGTGCGGGCCGGTGGGCGTGCACACGGCAGCCCTGCCCAGGCCACCGGCTGCAAGCAGCTCGTAGCACTTGGCATAGGTCAGCTCGACCGGTTCGCGCATGTTCTGGATACCTCCTCTGTCGAAGGTACGAAATCGGTCGGCCGGGACCCTAGGGCCCAAGGTCCCGCGACGGTCGCCGGTGGACCCCCGCGCGCCGTCCGCGCATTTCCGGCGCCAAACCCGGCCGCTGGTCCTAGGGTGGCGAAATGGAGGTGCGGGACTTCAACGCGCTCCCGGAGGCCGACGCGACGACGCTCGTCTCCGGCTGCCTCGCCGTGCCGCGGTGGGCCGCCGAGGTGGTGGCCGGACGGCCGTACGCCGACGCGGGCGCCCTGCGCAAGCAGGCCCACGAGGCGGCCCTCCACCTCTCCGACGACGAGCTCGCCGCCGCCCTCTCCCGCCACCCGCGGATCGGGGAGCGCCCGGACGGAGCGGACGAGGAGTCACGGATGTCACGGTCCGAGCAGTCCGGTGTCGACACCGCCGACGCGGACCGGCTGCGGTCGGGGAACGCGGCGTACGAAGCCCGGTTCGGCCACGTGTTCCTGATCCGGGCGGCCGGCCGCAGCAGCGGCGAGATCCTCGCCGAGCTCGAGCGCCGCCTGGCCAACGACGACGTCGCCGAGCGTGCGGAGACCGTGACCGCACTGCGTGACATCGCCCTGCTGCGTCTCGAGGGGCTGGTCCGATGAGCCAGGTGACCACGCACGTCCTCGACACCGCCCTGGGCCGGCCCGCGACCGGTGTCCCGGTCACCCTGGAGGGCTCGGACGGGGTGCTGGACCACGGCACGACGGACGCCGACGGCCGGGTCGGCGAGCTCGGTCCCGACCACCTCGCGGCCGGCACCTACCGCCTCCGCTTCGACACCGCGGCGTACGCCCGGGCCACGGGCACCGCCGCGTTCTTCCCCGAGGTGGTGGTCACGTTCGTGGTGGAGGGGGACGCGCACCACCACGTGCCGCTGCTGCTCAGCCCGTTCGGCTACACGACGTACCGGGGCAGCTGATGGGCATCGTGCTGGGCGCCAACCACTACGGGAAGGCCGAGACCCGGGTGTTCCGGATCGTCCGGGACACCGAGCGGCACGAGATCCGCGACCTCAACGTGTCGACCTCGCTGTCCGGCGACTTCGCCGCGGCCCACGTCGCCGGCGACCAGCGGGCGGTGCTGCCGACCGACTCCCAGAAGAACACCGTCTTCGCCTTCGCCCACGACCCCGGGATGGGCGAGATCGAGGAGTTCGCGCTGCGCCTGGCCCGGCACTTCGTCGACGACGTGGCACCGGTGACGCGCGCCGACGTACGCGTCGAGGAGTTCGGCTGGGAGCGGATCGCCGACCACGACCACGGGTTCCGCCGGACCGGGCCGGAGGTCCGCACCGCCGAGGTCGTCGTCGACGCCGACGGCAGCCACGTGGTCAGCGGGGTGCGCGACCTGGTCGTGCTCAAGTCCACCGGCTCGGAGTTCGCGGGCTTCCTCGTCGACGGGTTCACCACGCTCGCCGAGACCCGCGACCGGGTGCTCGCGACGTCGCTGACCGCGCGCTGGACGCACGTCGACGGCACGCGCGCACGGCACCGACCACTGGGCGCAGTCGTACGCCGCGGTCCGCGCCACCCTGCTCGAGAGGTTCGTCGCCGTGCACTCGCTTGCGCTCCAGCAGTCCCTGTGGGAGATGGGCCGGGCGGTCCTGGAGGCGCGGCCCGAGGTGGCCTCCATCGAGCTGGTCGCGCCGAACATCCACCACGTCGCGGTGGACCTGTCGCCGTTCGGCCTCGACAACCCGGGCGAGGTCTTCCACGTGACCGACCGGCCCTACGGACTGATCGAGGTCACCGTCGAGCGGGACGGGGACGCGTGATGGATTTCCTGTCGCCGACCGGCCTGGCCGACGCGCTCGCCGCGAAGGCCGAGCGGCCGGACGCGGTGCCGATCATGGGCGGCACCGACGTGATGGTGGAGCTGAACTTCGACCGGCACCGCCCGGCGCCCTGCTCGACCTGACCCGGGTGCCGGAGCTGTCCACCTGGGACCGGGTGGACGGCGAGATCCGGCTGGGCGCCGGCGTCACCTACACCCGGGTGATCGACGAGCTCGGCGCCGACCTGCCGGGCCTCGCGCTGGCCTCCCGCACCGTCGGCTCGCCCCAGATCCGCAACCGCGGGACGGTCGGCGGCAACCTCGGCGCCGCGTCGCCCGCCGGGGACACGCACCCGGCCCTGCTCGCGGCCTTCGCGGAGGTCGAGCTCGCCTCCGTCGACGGCGTACGCCGGCTCCCGGTCCACGAGTTCTACACCGGCGTCAAGCAGCACGCCGGCCGGCCCGACGAGCTGATCACCGCCGTCTGGCTGCGACCGGCGACCGGCCCCCAGCAGTTCAGCAAGATCGGCACCCGCAACGCGATGGTGATCGCGGTCGCCGCCTTCGCCCTGGCCCTGCACCCGGGCACCCGGCAGGTCGGCGCCGGCATCGGCTCGGCCGCGCCGACGCCGCGCCGGGCGGCCGCGGCGGAGGAGTTCCTCGCCGGCGAGCTGGACTGGGAGGGCCGGCGCGACCTCGGCACCGTCGGTGCCGCCGAGTTCGGTCGCCTGGTCACCGCCGCGGCGTCGCCGATCGACGACGTCCGCGGCACCGCGGCGTACCGGCGGCACGCCCTCGCGGTGATGGCCGCGCGCTGCCTGACGTGGGCCTGGGCCGAGCACCGGGGAGGAGCGGACTGATGCGGGTGACCGTGACCGTCAACGGCGAGCGCCGGCAGGTCGACGACGTCTGGGAGGGCGAGAGCCTGCTCTACGTCCTGCGCGAGCGGATGGGACTGCCCGGGTCGAAGAACGCCTGCGAGCAGGGCGAGTGCGGCTCGTGCACCGTCTACCTCGACGGGGTGACCTGCTGCGCGTGCCTGGTCGCGGCCGGGCAGGCCGACGGCCGCACGGTGACCACGGTCGAGGGCCTCGGCGGAGCCGCGGACCTGCACCCGGTGCAGCAGGCCTTCCTCGACGCCGGCGCGGTGCAGTGCGGCTTCTGCACCCCGGGGCTGCTGGTGGCCACCCACGACCTGCTCGCCCGCGACCCGGACCCCGACGACTCGGAGATCCGCGAGGCGCTGGCCGGCAACCTGTGTCGCTGCACCGGCTACGAGAAGATCATCGACGCCGTCCATCTCGCCGCGGAGCGGCTGTCGATGAGCCGGACCGTCATCGACGGCTGCGCGGTGGTCACCATGGACCCCGACCGGACCGAGCACGCCGTCGGGCACGTGGTCGTCGAGGGCGCCCGGATCACCGCGGTCGGCGCAGGCCCGGCGCCCCGCGACGCCGACGCGACGTACGTCGACGGGCGCGGCTGCCTGGTCACGCCCGGGCTGGTCAACACCCACCACCACCTCTACCAGTGGCTGACGCGCGGGCTCGCCGTCGACCACACGCTGTTCCAGTGGCTGACCGCGCTCTACCCCGTGTGGGCCTGCCTCGACGAGGACACCGTGCGCACCGGCGCCACCGGCGCGCTGACCCAGCTGGCGCGCACCGGCTGCACCACCACGACCGACCACCACTACGTCTTCCCGGCCGACGGCGGCGACCTGCTCGGCGCCGAGATCGAGGCGGCCCGCACGGTCGGCCTGCGCTTCCTGCCCACCCGCGGCTCGATGGACCTCGGCCGGAGCCGGGGCGGGCTGCCGCCGGACCACGTGGTGGAGGAGATCGACGCGATCCTCGAGGCCACGGCCGCGGCGATCGACCGGCACCACGACCCCTCCGCCGACTCGATGCTGCGGATCGGCGTCGCCCCGTGCTCGCCGTTCTCGGTCACCGGCGAGCTGCTCGAGCAGGCCGCGCACGCTGGCCCGCGACAAGGGCGTCCGGCTGCACACCCACCTCGCCGAGACCGACGACGAGGAGGCGTTCTGCCGCGAGCGGTTCGGCTGCTCCCCCGTCGAGTACGTCGACTCGCTCGGCTGGCTGGGCCCGGACGTGTGGCTGGCCCACGGCGTCCACCTCGACGACGGCGCCGTCGCGGCGCTGGCGGCGATCGGGGACCGGCGTGGCCCACTGCCCGTCGTCCAACGCCCGCCTCGGCGCCGGCATCTGCCGCACCCGCGACCTGCGGGACGCCGGCGTCCCGGTCGGGCTCGGCGTCGACGGGGCCGCGTCCAACGAGGCGGCGTCGCTGGTCGAGGAGCTGCGGCACTCCGTGCTGTTCGCGCGGGCCGTCGGCGGGCCGCAGGCCCTGACCGTCCGCGACGGCCTGGAGCTGGCCACGCTCGGCGGCGCCCGGGTGCTGGGCTGGGACGACCAGATCGGCTCGCTCGAGCCGGGCAAGCTGGCCGACCTCGCGCTCTGGCGCCTCGACACCGCCGCCCACGTCAACATCCCCGACCCGGTCGCCGCGCTCGTGCTCGGCTCGCCTCCCCCGCTCGAGCTGCTGCTGGTGCAGGGCCGGCCGGTGGTCCGGCGCGATGCGCTGGTCACCGTGGACGAGGAACGGCTGGCCGTCGAGGTGCACGACGCGACCGACACGCTGCTGACCCGGGCGGTGGGGCGATGACCGACACCCGCGTCGACCGGACGACCCGCGACGGGGTCGGCGCGTCGCCGCTGCGCCCCGACGGCACGCTCAAGGTGACCGGCGACTTCGCCTACGCCAGCGACCTCTGGATGGACGACATGCTCTGGGGCGTCACGCTGCGCAGCCCCCACCCCCACGCCCGCATCCTCCGCGTCGACCTCACCGAGGCGCTGCGCACGCCCGGGGTGTTCGCGGTGCTCACCCACGACGACGTACCCGGTGCGAAGACCTACGGCCTCGAGCACCAGGACCAGCCGGTGCTGGCGATCGACGTGGTCCGCTACCAGGGCGAGCCGGTGGCGCTCGTCGCCGCCGACCACCCGGAGGTGGCCCGCCAGGCGGCGAAGAAGATCGTCGTCGACTACGAGGTGCTCACCCCCGTGGTCGACGCCGAGGCGGCGCTGCGCCCCGACAGCCCGCTGGTCCACCCGGGCGGCAACCTGGTCCGCCACGTCCGGGTCCGCACCGGCGACCCGGAGCCCACCGCCGAGGTGGTGGTCTCCGGCGACTACGAGGTCGGCATGCAGGACCAGGCGTTCCTCGGCCCGGAGTCCGGGCTCGCGGTCCCCGACGGCGTCGGCGGCGTCGACCTGTACGTCGCGACCCAGTGGCTGCACGTCGACCAGCGCCAGGTCTGCTCCGCCCTCGGGCTGCGGCCCGAGCAGGTCCGCCTGCAGCTGGCCGGGGTCGGCGGCGCGTTCGGCGGCCGCGAGGACCTGTCGATGCACGTGCACGGCTGCCTGCTGGCGCTGCACACCGGCAAGCCGGTGAAGATGGTCTACAACCGCGAGGAGTCGTTCTTCGGACACGTGCACCGGCACCCCGCGACGGATGCACTACGAGTACGGCGCGGACCGCGACGGCCGGCTCGTCTACGCCCGGGCCACCATCCACCTCGACGGCGGCGCGTACGCCTCGAGCACTCCGGCCGTGGTCGGCAACGCGGGCACGATGGGCCTCGGTCCCTACGAGATCCCGAACATCCGCATGGACTGCTACGGCGCCTACACCAACAACCCGCCGTGCGGCGCGATGCGCGGGTTCGGCTCGGTGCAGACCGCCTTCGCGATCGAGGCGCGTCATGGACAAGCTCGCCGACGCGGTGGGCCTGGACCCGGTCGAGATCCGGGCCCGCAACGGCTTCCACGAGGGCTCCACGGCACCGACCGGCCAGGTCATCGACAGTGCCGCCCCGGTCGAGGAGCTGGTCCGCCGGCTGGCGGCCATGCCGCTGCCCGCGGAGGCCCCCGACGGGCCCGGCGTCGACCTGCGCCGGATGCCGGGCGGCGTCTCGAACACCACCCACGGCGAGGGGGTACGCCGGGGCGTGGGCTACGCGGTCGCCTACAAGAACGTCGGCTTCTCCGAGGGCTTCGACGACTACTCCACGGCCCGGGTCCGGCTCGGCGTCGCCGGCGGCGAGCCGGTGGTCACCGTGCACACCGCCGCCGCGGAGGTCGGGCAGGGCCTGGTCACCGTGGAGCAGCAGATCTGCCGCACCGAGCTGGGCGTCGAGCGGGTGGTCGTCGCGCCCAAGGACACCGCGGTCGGGTCCGCCGGGTCGAGCTCGGCGTCCCGCCAGACCTACGTCACCGGCGGCGCGGTCAAGGCCGCCTGCGAGAGCGTCCGGCGGCTCGTCCTCGACCCTCGCCGCCACCCGGCTGGGGGTCGACACCGACGGCTGGCGGCTCGAGGACGGGGCCGTGCTCGACCGGTCCGGCGCCCCGGTCGTCGGCCTGGCCGAGCTGCTCGGCGACGACGAGGTCGAGGACACCGTCGAGTGGCGGCACCGGCCGACGTACCCGATCGACCCGGAGACCGGGCAGGGCTTCGCCCACGTGCAGTACGCCTTCGCGGCGCACCGCGCGGTCGTCGACGTCGACGTCGACCTCGGCCTGGTGAAGGTGGTCGAGCTCGCCTGCACGCAGGACGTCGGCAAGGCGGTGAACCCGCAGGCCGTGGTCGGCCAGATCCAGGGCGGCAGCACCCAGGGCATGGGCCTGGCGCTGATGGAGGAGATCCAGATCGTCGAGGGCCGGATCACCAACCCGTCCTTCACCGACTACCTCATCCCCACCATCCTCGACACCCCGCCGATGCCGATCGAGGTCCTGGAGTACGCCGACCCGCACGCGCCGTACGGCCTGCGCGGGGTCGGCGAGGCGCCGACCATCTCGTCGGGACCCGCGGTGGCCGCGGCGATCCGGGCCGCCACCGGCCTCGACCTGCGCCGGGTGCCGATCCGGCCCGAGGACGTGACCGGGACCCGATGACCACCCCATCCGAATGCTCGCTTCGCTCCGCTTCGAACGGGGGCCCGCGATGAGCACCTCCCCCCTCCTCACCGACGAGGCCGTCGCCTTCGTCACCGACCTGCAGCGGCGCTTCGGGCCGCGCCGCGACGAGCTGCTGGCCGGCCCGTCGCGCAGATCGCCGGGCCGCCGCGCGACTTCCTCGCCGAGACCGCGGACGTCCGGGCCGCGGACTGGCAGGTGGCGCCCGCGCCGCCCGCACCTGCTCGACCGCCGGGTCGAGATCACCGGCCCGACCGAGCCCAAGATGGCCGTCAACGCGCTCAACTCCGGCGCCAAGGTGTGGCTGGCCGACCTCGAGGACGCCAACACCCCGCACTGGCCCAACGTGCTCGAGGGCCAGCAGGTCCTGCACGACGCGGCCCGGCACCGGCTCGCGTTCACCTCGCCGGAGGGCAAGGCGCTACGCGCTGCACGACGGCCCGCTGGCGGTCCGTGGTCCGCCCGCGGGGCTGGCACCTCGACGAGCAGCACCTGCCGGTCGACGGCCGACCGATGACCGGCGGCGCTGGTCGACTTCGGGCTGCACTTCTTCCACAACGCGGCCGAGCTGGTCGAGCGCGGCAGCGGTCCCTACTTCTACCTGCCCAAGATGGAGAGCCACCTCGAGGCGCGGCTCTGGAACGACGTCTTCACCCACGCCCAGCGGCGTGCTCGGCATCCCGCACGGCACCGATCCGGGCGACGGTGCTGATCGAGACGATCAACGCGGCGTTCGAGATGGACGAGATCCTCTTCGAGCTGCGCGAGCACGCCTCGGGGCTCAACGCCGGGCGCTGGGACTACCTGTTCAGCGTCATCAAGAACTTCCGCGACGCCGGTGAGGAGTTCGTGCTGCCCGACCGGTCCGCGGTCACCATGACCACCCCGTTCATGCGGGCCTACAGCGACCTGCTGGTGGCCACCTGCCACCGGCGCGGCGCCTTCGCGATGGGCGGCATGGCCGCGTTCATCCCGACCGAAGGACCCGGCGACCAACGAGGCGGCGCTGGCCAAGGTGCGCGCGGACAAGCAGCGCGAGGCGGCCGCCGGGTACGACGGGTCCTGGGTCGCCCACCCGGGCCTGGTCGGCATCTGCGCCGAGGAGTTCGACGCGGTGCTCGGGGACCGCCCCAACCAGCTCGACCGGCAGCTCCCCGACACCGCCGTGGGCGCGCGGGAGCTGCTCGACGTCGCCTCGGCAGGCGGCGTCGTCACCGACGCCGGCGTCCGCGGCAACGTCTCGGTCTCCCTGCGCTACCTCGTCGCCTGGCTGTCCGGCAACGGCGCGGCGGCGCTCGACAACCTGATGGAGGACGCGGCCACCGTGGAGATCTCGCGCAGCCAGCTGTGGCAGTGGATCCGGCACGGCACCACCACGGAGTCCGGGACCGTGATCACCCGCGAGCACGTCGCCGGCGTCCTCGACGCGGAGTACACCCGGCTGGCTGCCGGGCTCGACGCGGCGGGACTGGCCCGGCTGAGCCAGGCCCGCGACCTCTTCGCCCGGGTGGCGCTGGCCGAGGAGTACGTCGACTTCCTGACCGTGCCCGCCTACACGGAGTACGTGGCATGAGCACCCCACGGCTCGGCCCCGACGACCTGGCCGCCGTCGAGCGGATCATGGCCCCCGCCGACCGGGCGCTCGCGCGCGACTACCCCGGTGACCCCGGCCTGCGCCAGCCCGTGCACACCGTCTACGTCCCCGCCGACCGGGTCGCGCCCGCGGCTGGTGGCGGAGTACGGCGCCGCCGCGCGCGCCGCGCTCGACGAGCACGCCCCCGACCCGGGCACCCTCGCGGACGTCGTCGGGGCCGACCCGGAGCGGGTCGCGGAGGTCTGGCCGCTGCTGCTCGCCAAGCTCGACCGCGAGCCGGTCGAGGACCTGCGCATCGACCTCGAGGACGGCTACCGCGGTCACTCCGACACCGAGGAGGACGCGCACGCGGTGGCGGCGGTGCGGGCCGTGTCCGGCGAGGGAGCGCCGCCGTACTGGGGCCTCCGGTTCACGTGCTTCGAGGCGGCCACCCGGTCCCGGGGCCTGCGCACGCTCGACCTGGCCCTGGGCGCCGCGCTCGAGTCGGGTCCGCTGCCGGACGGCTTCCGGCTGACCCTGCCCAAGGTCACCTCCGTGGAGCAGGTGCTGGCGATGGCCGAGGCCTGCACGCGCCTGGAGGCGGCGTACGGCCTGGACCCCGGCCGGCTGGGCTTCGAGGTGCAGGTCGAGACGCCGCAGGTGGTCCTCGGCCCGGACGGCACCGCGACCGTCGCCCGCCTGGTCCACGCGGCGGAGGGCCGGTGCCGCGGGCTGCACTTCGGCACCTACGACTACACCGCGGCGCTCGGCATCTCCGCGGCCCACCAGGCGATGGACCACCCGGTCGCCGACCACGCGAAGAACGTGATGCTGCTCGCCGCGGCCGGCACCGGCGTGCCAGTCTGCGACGGGTCGACGAACCTGCTGCCGGTGGGCCCGGCCGACCAGGTCCGGGCCGGCTGGGCGCGGCACTTCCGGCTGGTCGGCCGCTCGCTGGAGCGCGGGCTCTACCAGGGGTGGGACCTGCACCCGGCCCAGCTGCCGACCCGGTTCCTCGCCACGTTCCTGTTCTTCCGGACCGGGCTGGAGGAGACCGGCGGCCGGCTGCGGGACTACCTCGCCGGCACCGGCGGCAGCGTCCTCGACGAGCCGGCCACCGCGCGGGCCCTGGCCGGGTTCCTCCTGCGCGGCGTGCGCTGCGGCGCGGTGACCGACGCGGAGGCGACGGCGCTGACCGGGGTGTCCGTGGCCACGCTCGACGACCTCGCCCGGGGCCGGGGCTGACCGTGGACGCCACGCCCGATCTCGCGATCACCGGCACCGCCCTGCTCGACGGCGAGCTGCGTCCGGCCACGGTGCTGGTCCGCGGTGGCCGGGTCGTGGAGGCGCGGCCGCCCGACCCGGACGTCGACGCCGCCGAGCGCGTCGTGCTCGCCGACGACGAGGTGCTGCTGCCCGGCCTGGTCGACACCCACGTGCACGTCAACGAGCCGGGCCGCACCGCCTGGGAGGGCTTCGCCAGCGCCACCCGGGCAGCGGCCGCCGGCGGCGTCACCACGATCGTCGACATGCCGCTGAACTCGGTCCCGGCGACCATCGACGTGGCCGCCCTGCGAGGCCAAGCGCCTCGCCGCGACCGGGCAGTGCCACGTCGACGTCGGCGTTCTGGGGCGGCGCCGTGCCGGCGTCGCTCGGGCACCTGGCCGACCTGCACGACGCCGGTGTCCTCGGCTTCAAGTGCTTCCTCGTCGACAGCGGGGTGCCCGAGTTCCCGCCGCTGTCCTGGGAGCAGCTCGACACGCGCGCTCGCCGAGGTCGTCCGCGTTCGACGGGCTGCTGATCGTGCACGCCGAGGACGCCGAGGTGCTGGCCGAGGCTCCCGGCTGCGCCGGCCCGTCGTACGCCGGCGTTCGTGGCATCCCGGCCCGCCGAGGCCGAGCAGGCGGCGATCACCGGGCTGCTCCGCAGGCGGGTCGGCACGACGCGCGGGTGCACGTGCTGCACCTGTCCAGCGCGGCCGCGGTCCCGCGGCTGCGCCGGGCCCGGCAGGCCGGCCTCCGGGTGAGCGTCGAGACCTGCCCGCACTACCTGACGCTGAGCGCCGACGCGGATCGCCGACGGCCGCACGGAGTTCAAGTGCTGCCCGCCGATCCGGGACAGCGCGAACCAGGACGCGCTCTGGGAGGCCCTGGCCGAGGGCGTCATCGACTGCGTGGTCTCCGACCACTCCCCCGCGACGCCGGACCTGAAGTGCCTCGACTCCGGGGACTTCGGCGCCGCCTGGGGCGGGATCGCGTCGGTGCAGCTGGGCCTGCCGGCGATCTGGACCGCGGCGCGCGAGCGCGGCGTCCCGCTCGCCGACGTGGTCCGGTGGATGTCCGCCGCACCCGCAGCCCTGGCCGGGCTCCCCGGCAAGGGCACGATCGCGCCGGGCAACGACGCCGACCTCGTGGTGTTCGCGCCCGACGAGGCGTTCGTCGTCGACCCTGCGCGGCTGCAGCACCGGCACCCCGTGACGCCGTACGCCGGGCGGGAGCTGACCGGCGTCGTCCGCCGGGTCTGGCTCGGCGGACAGACCGTGGTCGAGCGACGGCGCGCCGGTGGGCGCCCCGCTCGGGCGGCTGCTGAGGAGGCAGGCATGACCGACTTCCGGGACCTCACCGACCTGGCCTCGCGTGCCTCCGGCGGGAGCGTGGTCGCCGCCAACGACGAGTTCTTCGCCCCGCGCGAGAACCTCATCCGGCCCGAGCCCGCGGCCGCGGTCCACACGTTCGGCCACAAGGGCAAGGAGTACGACGGCTGGGAGACCCGGCGCCGCCGCGAGCCGGGCGTCGACTGGGCGATCGTCCGGCTGGGCGAGCCCGGCGTGGTCCGCGGCGTGGTGGTCGACACGGCGTACTTCACCGGCAACTACCCGCCGTTCGTCTCGGTCGAGGCGACCGTGGTGGAGGGCTACCCGGCCGCCGACGACCTCGCCGGCCTCGACTGGACCACGCTGGTGCCGCGGTCGCCGGCGCAGGGTGACACCACCAACGCGTACGCCGTGGAGGACGAGCGCGTGTGGACGCACGTGCGGCTGACCATCCACCCCGACGGCGGCGTCGCCCGGTTCCGGGTGCACGGCGAGGCGGTCCCCGACCCGCGCTTCACCGGTGGGGTGGACCTCGCCGCGGCCGAGCACGGCGGGACCCTGGTGGCCTGCTCCGACGAGTTCTACGGCTCCGCGGCCAAGCTGATCCTGCCCGGGCGGGCCCGGCACATGGGCGAGGGCTGGGAGAACGCCCGCCGCCGCGACGGCGGCAACGACTGGGCGGTCTTCCGGCTGGGCCTGCCCGGCGTCGCCCGCCACGTCGAGCTCGACACGTCGTACTTCCTCGGCAACGCGCCCGGCGAGTTCCGGCTCTCCGGGTGGAGCACCCCGTCGGACGACGAGCCCGCGCCGGACGCGGGCTGGGACCTGGTCCCCCGCCGGCCGGCCCGCCCCGACACCCGGCACCGCTTCCTCGTCGACGACGAACGCCCGCTCACCCACGTCCGGCTCGACGTCTACCCCGACGGCGGCCTCGCCCGGCTGCGGGTCTGGGGCACCCCGCTCGCGGCAGGACCTCCCTAGACTGCCGCCATGCCGGAGCCGCTCACCCACCGCGTGCTGCCCATGGCCGGGCGCGACCCCGACCAGGAGCACCGGGCCGCGACGACGCTGGAGCTGCTCTTCGACCTCGCGTTCGTGGTCGCCTTCGGCACCGCCGCCAACGAGCTGGCGCACGCCCTCGCGCTGGAGCACGTCGAGGTCGGCGTGGTGGGCTTCTGCTTCGCGACGTTCGCGATCTCGTGGGCCTGGATCAACTTCTCGTGGTTCGCCTCGGCCTACGACACCGACGACTGGATCTACCGGCTCACCACGATGGTGCAGATGGTGGGCGTGCTGATCCTCGCCCTCGGCCTCCCCGACATGTTCGCCTCGCTGGAGGAGGGCGACCACGTCGACAACACCGTGATGGTCCTCGGCTACGTCGTGATGCGGGTCGCGATGACCTTCCAGTGGCTGCGCGCCTCCCGCGCCGACCCCGACCGTCGGGCCGCGTGCCTGACCAACGTCGGGTGGGTGCTCGCCGCGCAGGTCGGCTGGATCGTGCTGCTGCTGGCCCACACCTCGGTGCTGGTGACCTTCCTGTTCGTCGTGGTGCTGGTGCTCGTGGAGCTGGCCGGGCCGGTGCTCGCCGAGACGCGGTACGGCGGGATCCCGTGGCACCCCCACCACATCGCCGAGCGCTACGGCCTGCTCGTGATCATCGCCCTCGGCGAGGGGATGATCGGCACGATGGCCTCGATGACCGCGATCGTCGGCCCGCACGGCGAAGGCTGGTCGGTCGACTTCGTGCTGGTGGGGCTGGCCGGGGTGGCGATCACCTTCGGCATGTGGTGGGTCTACTTCGTCATCCCCAGCGGGGAGATCCTGGCCCGGCGCCGCGAGCGGTCCCTCGGCTGGGGCTACGGCCACATCCCGCTGTTCGGCGCCACGGTGGCCGTCGGCGCCGGCCTGCACGTCGCGGCGTACTACCTCGAGCACCACTCCGAGCTCGACGCGCTCGGCACCGTCCTCGCGGTCGCGGTCCCGCTGGCGGTCTACGTGCTGATGATCTTCCTGCTCTACGGCCAGCTCACCCGCTCGCTCGACCCGTTCCACCTGCTCCTGCTGGCCGGCTCCGCGGTCCTCATCGCCGCGTCCGTGCTGCTCGTGGCCGCCGGCGCGTCGGTGGCGGTGAGCCTGGCCGTGCTGGCGCTCACGCCGTGGGTCACCGTGGTCGGCTACGAGCTGGTCGGGCACCGCCACAACGCCGACGTGCTGGCGAGCCCTGTGAGCGACCACCGCGCGGATCGTGCCGGTCACCACCGAGATGGCCGGCGAGGAGCTCGACGCCGAGGACGCCTGGCACGTCGTACGCCGCTTCGGGCTGCGCCGGATCGCGATCGACGCGTTCGTGCGGTTCCGGTACGGCGACGGCTTCACCAACAGCCGGGCCCTGGCCCTGCAGGTCTGCCTGGCGGTGGTGCCGTTCCTGCTCGCGCTGACCGGGCTGGCCACCGACCTCGACCAGGACCGGCCGGCGCAGGTCGTCGCGCACACGATCGAGGCGGTCTCGCCGGGCAGCGGCCAGCAGGACGCGCTGGCCAACGCGGTCACGGGCTCGCAGGCCAGCGAGGAGGCCGGCGAGATCGCGCTCGTGCTGGGCCTGCTGTTCGCGCTGCTGTCGATGACCACGGCGATGGCGCAGGTGGAGCGGGGCAGCAACCGGATCTACGGCATCCGGCGGGACCGCAAGGCCCTGCACAAGTACGGCCGGGCGGCGGTCCTCACCGCGATCCTCGCGGTGCCGGTCGGGGTCGGCTTCCTGACCGTGGTGGCCGGGGGCGCCTTCGGGGACGCGATGGCGGAGTTCTACGGCTGGTCGGAGACCACCGTGGACGTGTGGAACGTCGGGCGCTGGCCGATCGGGCTGGCGATGCTGGTGTTCGCGATCGCGGTCCTGCTCGACCACGCGCCGCGGCGCCGGCAGCCGGCCCTGTCCTGGCTGGCCCTCGGGTCCGGGATCGCGGTCGTGCTCAGCATGCTGGCCGCGGTCGGGCTGGCGGCGTACGTCAAGGTCAGCGGCTCGTTCGACGACGTCTACGGCCCGCTCGCCGGGGTGTTCGCGCTGCTGCTGTGGTCGCTGCTGTCGGCGATCGCGCTGTTCTACGGGGTCGCGGTCTGCGCCCAGCTCGAGGCGCTGCGGGCCGGCGACGGCGACCCGGCGTACCCCGACCCCGGCCGGCCGCACGGCACCGTCGTCGACGGCTGACACCGCCCGCCCGGCCCCGTGCTTGAATCGGGCCCATGGGCAGGAAGTCGGACCGGCGCAAGGTGCTGCGGCTGCGCGGTGACGCCGCAACGACGCGGCCGGACACCCTCGCCGTCGAGGAGCCGCTCGAGATCCGGGTCAACGGCGCGCAGGTCGCGGTCACCATGCGCACCCCCGGCGACGACTTCGACCTGGCCGCGGGCTTCCTCGTCTCCGAGGGCGTGATCGGCGCCGCGGACGACGTGGTCACCATCCGCTACTGCGACGAGGGCCGGCCCGACCCGACGTACAACGTCCTCGACGTGACGCTGGCGCCGCACGTGGTGGTGCCCGACTTCGCCCGCAACTTCTACACCTCCAGCTCGTGCGGGGTCTGCGGCAAGGACAGCCTCGACGCGGTGCGCACCACCGCCCGCTGGTCCGTGGCCGGCGACCCGGTGCGGGTGTCCTCGTCCCTGCTGGCCGCGCTGCCCGACCGGCTGCGCGAGGTGCAGGAGGTCTTCGACCGCACCGGTGGCCTGCACGCGGCGGGACTGTTCAGCGCGACCGGCGACCTGCTGTGCGTGCGCGAGGACGTCGGCCGCCACAACGCCGTGGACAAGGTGGTCGGCTGGGCGCTGGCCGGGGGCCGGCTGCCGCTGGCCGGCTGCGTGCTGCAGGTGAGCGGGCGGCTCTCCTTCGAGCTGGTGCAGAAGGGCTGGATGGCCGGCATCCCGGTGATGTCCGCGGTCTCCGCGCCCTCGACGCTGGCCGTCGACCTGGCCACCGAGGCGGGCATGACGCTCGCGGGCTTCGTCCGTGACGGCGGGATGAACGTGTACGCCGGCGCGCACCGCTGCGACGTACCCACCCTCGCGACGACCCGGCCGGTCACTGGCTAGCGTGTCCGGCATGGACGCCTCCGCCTGGGACCAGCGCTACGCCGGCAGCGACCTCGTGTGGTCGGCCACCCCCAACCAGTTCGTCGCCGCCGAGCTGGCCGACCTCCCTCCGGGCCGGGCCGCCGACCTCGCCGCGGGCGAGGGCCGCAACGCGCTGTGGCTGGCCACGCTGGGCTGGCAGGTCTCCGCGGTCGACTTCTCCGCCGTCGGGCTCGACAAGGGCCGCACCGTCGCGGCGACCCTCGATCTCGCGCACCCGGTCGACTGGGTCTGCACCGACGTGCTGGCCTGGGCGCCCGCGGCGGCGTACGACCTCGTGGTCATCGCCTACCTCCAGGTCGTGGCCGCCGAGCGTCGCGCGGCGGTACGCCGGGCGGTCGAGGCCCTGCGCCCCGGCGGCACCTTCCTGCTCGTCGCCCACGACACCACCAACCTCACCGAGGGCGTCGGCGGACCGCAGGACGCCTCGGTGCTGATGACCGCCGAGGACGTGCTGGCCGACCTCGACGGGATCGAGGTGGACGTGGTCCGGGCCGAGCGGGTCACCCGCGAGGTCCCGGGCGAGGACGGCCCGGCGACGGCGTACGACGCCCTGGTCCGGGTGGTCCGCCGGGGTTGACCGAACGCCTGCCCGGCAACCGGGCCGCGGCTAGGATCGCCGCGTGACTCCCACGCAGTTGAGGGCATTTGCCTGCGTGGTCCGGCTCGGCTCGGTGAAGGCGGCCGCGGGCGAGCTCGAGGTCAGCGAGGCCGCCGTGTCCATGCACGTCGGCCAGCTCCGCAAGGAGTTCGACGACATCCTCTTCACCCGCACCGGCTCCGGCCTCGCGTTCACCCCGGGCGGCCTGCGGCTGGCGAGCCGCGCCGTGGAGATCCTCGGCCTGCAGGACCGCACGGTCCGCGAGGTCAGCCAGGCCGGCCACGGGCGGCGGGTGCTGCGGGTGGCCGCCGCGGGCATGTTCGCCGAGCACGCCGCGCCGGGCCTGATCACCCTGTTCGCCGGCCGCGCCGACGACCTCGAGGTGGAGCTCAGCGTGCGTCCGGTGGCGCAGTTCCCGGCCCTGCTGGCCTCTCGCACGGTGGACGTCGCGATCGGCCCGGCATCGAGCCACCCGCCGGAGGGGATGGTCCAGCACACGTTCCTCAACTACGAGGTGCTCGCGGTGACCCGGCCCGACCACCCGCTGGCCGGGCGTCCGGTCCGCCCCGAGCAGGTGCGCGGCCAGGACTGGCACCTCGGCCCGGCCGCGGTCGGCGCGGCGGCGTGGTCCCGGCGATGATCCGTGACCTGGCCGTGCCGGAGGCCCACCAGCGGATCTTCCAGAGCGAGGCGGCCGCGCTCGAGGAGACCAAGCGCACCGGCGGTGTCGCGCTGGCCGTCCGCTTCGCGGTGGCCGCGGACCTGGCCGCCGGGCAGCTGGTCGTGCTCGACGGGCCGCACCTCGCGCGCCAAGGGCACGTGGGCGGCGATGGCGCTCCCGAAGCACAGCCAGACCCAGGCCGCCTCCGAGCTGCTGCGGTTCATCTCGACGCCGCGGGCGATCCAGGCGATGGTGCGCGGTGCCGGTGTCGACCTGGGCCGGTTCAAGCCGGCGGTGCACGTCACCCTCTGGAGCTGACCCCGGTGATCGCGTCGAAGACCGCGGGCAGCGCCCGCAGGGTGTGCCCGGGCAGGAACGCGTCGCAGTAGGGCAGCGCGGCGGCCATCGACCCGACCCGCGGCTCGAACCCCGGCGCCGCTGCCCGCGGGTTGAGCCAGACCACCCGCCGCGCCCGGCGGCTCAGCCGGGCCATCACCGCGGCGAGGTCGGCCGGGTCGTCGCTGTCCCAGCCGTCGGAGGCGATGACCAGGACGCCGCCGCGCACCGCGTTGCCGTGCCGGGAGGTGAGCAGCTCGCGCAGCGAGGAGGCGAGGTGGGTGCCGCCGTACCGGTCGACGACCCGCTCCCCCGCCTCGGCGATCGCGACCTCGACCGACCGGTGCGCCAGCGCCGGGGTGAGCCGGGTCAGCGAGGTCGAGAACGCGAACACCTCCGCGCGCTGGGTGCGGGCGAAGGCCCGCATCAGGTGGAGGTACGCCGTGACGTAGCTCTGCATCGACTGGCTGACGTCGCAGACCACGGTGACGGTGACCGGCCGCGTGACCGGGTGGTAGCGCTGCAGCCGCATCGGCTCCCAGCCGGTGCGCCGCGACGCGGCCAGCGTCTCCCGCAGCGCGACCCGCCCGCCGGTCGGTCGCACCTGCAGCCGCCGGCTGCGCCGGGTCGGCCAGCGGTGCGCCGAGGCCTCCAGCCACCGACCGAGCAGGTCGAGCTCGTGCGGGTCGAGCTCCTCGAGCGGGGTGTCGGCGATCCGGGCCACCGCGCTGGGCAGCAGCTCCGGCAGCACCCGGCCGGCCGGCGTCGTCGTCCTCGGCAGCCGGCACCGTGCGCGGCAGCGTGTGCCACGGCAGGTCACCGGCGCCGCCCGGGGCCGCGGCCTCCCCGGGGACCGGCACGAGCGCGTCGTCCGGGGCGTCGTCGGCGTCCACGCCGGTGCGCCGCGCCTGCGGGTCGGTGGCCAGCACCGCGTCCCGGAACACCGCGTCGAAGACCCGGTCGAAGACGGCGAGGTCCTGGTGGCGGTTGACCAGGGTGAGCCGGGCCAGCCAGTAGAGCGCGGGCACCCGCGCCGGCGGCGCGACCGCCAGGGCGTCGGTGAAGGAGCCCAGCGCGGTCATGCTCACCGGCACGCCCCGGGCGCGCAGCCGCTGCCCGAACGCGGTGGCGAAGGCGGCCCGGTCGACGCCGCCCAGCAGCAGTCCTGCGCGCCGCCGGTCATGGTCAGCCCAGCGCGTGGGTCTGCAGCGACTCGACGACCAGGTCGCGGTCGTCGGGGGTCTTGGCCAGCGCACCGAGGGTCGCGACCACCACGTCCTGGACCAGCTCGGTGGCGCCCAGCGCGGACAGGGCGGCCACCCAGTTGATGGCCTCGGCGACGCCGGGCGGCTTGTCCACGTCGAGGGAGCGGACGTGGCCGACGAACTGCGCCGCCGACTCGATCAGCGGGACGCTCGCCGACGGGGCCGGTCCGGCGCAGGATCGCCACCACCCGCTCGGGCTCGGGGAAGTCGAGCCAGTGGTAGAGGCAGCGGCGGCGCAGCGCGTCGTGCAGCTCGCGGCTGCGGTTGGAGGTGAGCACCACGATCGGCGGCTGCCGGGCGGTGAAGGTGCCCAGCTCCGGGACGGTCACCGACCCCTCCCCGAGGGACTCGAGCAGCAGCGCCTCGAACTCGTCGTCGGCCCGGTCGATCTCGTCGATCAGCAGCACCGGCGGCCGCGGGCCGTCGTACCGCACGCAGCGCAGGATCGGCCGCTCGACGAGGAACTCCTCGCTGAACAGGTCGGCCTCGGTCAGCGGCTGGTGCTGGGACTCCGCGAGCCGGATCGCCAGCAGCTGGCGCTGGTAGTTCCAGTCGTAGAGCGCCTCGCTGGCGGTCAGCCCCTCGTAGCACTGCAGCCGGACCAGCGGTGCGTCCAGCACCTCGGCCAGCACCTTGGCCGCCGCGGTCTTGCCGACCCCCGGCTCGCCCTCGAGCAGCAGCGGCAGGCCGAGGCGTCAGCGTCAGGAACACCGCGGTCGCCATCCCGTCGTCGGCGAGGTAGCCGTGCTCGTCGAAGCGGCGGCGGACCTCCTCGGCCGAGGACAGCTCGACGCTCACGCGTCCACCTCGAGCAGCGCCTGGTAGTCCTCCCAGGTGTCGACGTCCGGCGGCACCGGCCCGGCCACCGGCACGTGGACGACGTCGTCGCCCGCCTCGACGAGCTTCCACACCGCCTTGTCGCCGTGCAGGCCGGAGCAGGGTCGCGAACATGCTCCGATCGAACCACAGCGGGTGCCCGAGCGCGTCGTCGTACGCGCAGACCCCGACGCGGTGGCTGCCGGCCCCGTCGGGAAGGGCGGCCTCGACCAGGCCCCGGACGGTGGCCGCGGTGACGCCGGGCTGGTCGCCGAGCAGGAGCACGACGCCGGCGGCGTCGTCGCGGACGCGGGTGAGCGCGGACCGGATCGAGGTGGCGCAGCCGTCGCCGAAGTCGGGGTTGAGCACCACCTCGGTGCCGGCGAGGTCGACCCGCTCGGCGACCTCCTCGGCGGCACCGCCGAGGGCGACCACGACCTGCGCGGCCCCGGCCGCGCGGGCGGTGGCGAGGGTCGGCGTCGAGCAGGGTGGCGCCGCGGTAGTCCAGCAGCTGCTTGGGCCGGCCGAGCCGCCGGGAGCCGCCGGCGGCGAGCACGACCACCGCGACCGGCAGCACCGGAGGGCTGGGTCACGCGTGCGTCTCCAGGAAGCGGGTCCGGCAGCCGGGGTTGCAGAACCAGTACTCCACGCCGTCGACGGTCGCGTGCGGGGTGTCCGGCCCGATGGTCACGGTCATCCCGCAGACCGGGTCGACCGCCTCGAGCGGCCGCGGCGCCTCCACGGGGCCGGCGGCGGTCAGCCCGTCGACGCGGATGCTGCGCACCACGGCCGCGAGGATGGACAGCGCCACCTCGGGCGGCGTACGCGCGCCGATGTCGAGCCCGACGTGGGTGTGCACCCGCGCGGCCTCCGCCGCGGGGAGGTCGAGCTCGGCGAGCAGCGCCGCGCCCCGGGTGCGGCTGCAGACCACCCCGACGAAGCCGACGCCCGCGTCCAGGGCCGACCGGACCGCGCCGACCTCGTCACCGCCGTGGGTGGCGACCACCACCGCGGTCGCCCCGCGCTGGTCCGCGTCGCCGGCCCGGCGTACGACGAAGCCGAGCGCGCCGGCGAGCTCGAACAGCGCCTCGGCGGTCGGTGAGCCGCCGACGACCTCGACGACCGGGGCCGGGAGCAGCGGCTCGAGGTAGATCTCGAGCGCGCCGCCGGACAGGCAGGGGTTCACCACGATGCTGGCACCCGGCGACTCCGGGAAGACGTCGTCGGTGTCGGGCAGCACCCGCAGCAGCAGGCTCTCGCCCGACCCGAGCGCGCCGAGCGCGGCGGTGCGGACCGAGCCCGCGGCGCAGTGGCCGCCGACGAAGCCCTCGATCGACCCGTCGGCGAGGATGATCGCCCGGTCACCGGGGCGCGCCGAGCTCGGCTCCTGGGCCCGGACGACCGTCGCCTGGACGAACGGCACGCCGGAGGAGCGGAGCTCGTCGGCCCGCGCCGCCATGGTGGTGCTCACGCGTTCGTGTCTCCCTGGCTCGCTCGGTCGGCTCAGATCGGCGGGGTCGGGCGACCCTGCATGGCGTCCCAGACCCGGGACGGCGTGAGCGGCATGTCGGCGTGCCGGATGCCGTACGGCTTCAGCGCGTCGATCGACCGCGTTGACCACGGCCGGCGGCGAGCCGACGGTCGCGGACTCGCCGACGCCCTTGGCGCCGATCGGGTGGTGCGGCGACGGGGTCACGGTGTGCCCGGTCTCCCAGTGCGGCACCTCGAGCGCGGTGGGGATCAGGTAGTCCATCAGCGAGCCGGCGATGCAGTTGCCGTCCTCGTCGAAGGAGATCATCTCCATCAGCGCCATCCCGACCCCGTCGGTGAGGCCGCCGTGCACCTGGCCCTCGATGATCATCGGGTTGATCCGGGTGCCGCAGTCGTCGACCGCGACGAAGCGGCGTACCTTCACCTGCGCCGTGCCGGGGTCGACGTCGACGACGCAGATGTAGGCGCCGAACGGGTAGGTCAGGTTCGACGGGTTGTAGCAGATCTGCGCCTCGAGGCCGCCCTCGACGCCCTCCGGCAGGTCGCCGGCGCCGTGCGCCCGCATCGCGATGTCCTGGATGGTCACCGACCGGCCCGGGTCGCCCTTGACCTGGAACGAGCCCTTCTGCCACTCCAGGTCGGCCACCGACACCTCGAGCATCCCCGAGGCGATGATCTGCGCCTTGTCGCGGACCTTGCGGGCCACCAGCGCGGCGGCCGCCCCCGAGACCGGGGTCGACCGGCTGCCGTAGGTGCCCAGCCCGAACGGCGTCTGGTCGGTGTCGCCGTTGACGACCTGGATGTCGGCCGGCGGGATGCCGATCTCCTCGGCGATGATCTGGGCGAACGTCGTCTCGTGGCCCTGGCCCTGGCTCATGCAGGACAGCCGGACGACGGCCTTGCCGGTCGGGTGCACCCGCAGCTCGCCGCCGTCGGCCATGCCGAGGCCGAGGATGTCCATGTCCTTGCGCGGGCCGGCGCCGACCGCCTCGGTGAAGAACGCCACGCCGATGCCCATCAGCTCGCCCCGGGCCCGCTTCTCCTCCTGCTCGCGCCGCAGCTCGTCGTACCCCGCGAGCTCGAGGGCGAGGTCGAGGGCGCGTTCGTACTCGCCGGAGTCGTAGACCCAGCCGGTCTTGGTCGTGTACGGGAACTGCTCGGGCTGGATGAAGTTCTTCCGGCGCAGCTCGACCGGGTCCATCTCCAGCTCGTAGGCCAGGCAGTCGACGATCCGCTCGACGAGGTAGACCGCCTCGGTGATCCGGAACGAGCACGCGTAGGCGACACCGCCGGGCGCCTTGTTCGTGTAGACGGCCGTCATCGAGCAGTAGGCCGCCTCGAGGTCGTAGCTGCCGGTGAAGACGCCGAAGAAGCCGGCGGGGTACTTGATCGGGGCCGCGGTGCCGTTGAACGCGCCGTGGTCGGCGAGCACGTTGGTGCGGATGGCCAGGATCTTGCCCTCCTTGGTCGCCGCGATCTCGCCGCGCATGACGTAGTCGCGGGCGAAGCCGGTGCTGACACGAGGTTCTCGGTGCGGTCCTCCATCCACTTCACCGGCTTGCCGATCACCAGCGAGGCGACGATCGCGCAGACGTAGCCGGGGTAGATCGGCACCTTGTTGCCGAAGCCGCCGCCGATGTCGGGCGCGATGACCCGGATCTTGTGCTCGGGCAGGCCGGAGACCAGCGCGTAGACGGTGCGGTGGGCGTGCGGCGCCTGGCTGGTGGTCCACAGCGTGAGCTGGCCGCCGACCCGCTCGTAGTCGGCGACGCAGCCGCAGGTCTCCATCGGCGCCGGGTGCACGCGCGGGTAGACGATGTCCTCGGTCACCACCACGTCGGCCTTCGCGAAGACCGCCTCGGTCGCGTCCTCGTCGCCGGTCTCCCAGTCGAAGCAGTGGTTGTCGGCCTTGCCGTCGAGGTCGTCGCGGATCACCGGGGCGTCCGGCGCCAGCGCGCGGCGTACGTCGACGACCGGCGGCAGCAGGTCGTAGTCGACGTCGATCAGCTCGAGCGCGTCGCGGGCGGAGTAGCGGTCCTCGGCGACGACGAACGCGACCTCCTGGCCCTGGAAGCGCACCTTGTCGGTGGCCAGCACCGCCTGCACGTCGTTGGACAGGGTCGGCATCCAGGCCAGGCCCTTCTCGGCCAGGTCGGCGCCGGTGATGACGGCCTTGACCTTGGGGTGCGCCTGCGCGGCGCTGACGTCGATGCTGACGATCCGGGCGTGCGCCACCGGCGACCGCAGGATCGCGAGGTGCAGCATGCCCGGGAGCTGGATGTCGTCGACGTAGTGGCCCATGCCGCGGATGAACCGCGGGTCCTCCTTGCGCAGCATCCGGCCGTGGCCGACGGGGTGCTGGTCGTTGTCGGCGTGCTCGAGGTCCTCGGGGGTGGCGGCGACGCCGTCGTCGAGGGTGGTCATGACTCGCTCCCCACGGTCTCCTGCTCGGCGCGCCGCGGCCTCGTGGGCCGCCGCCCACTGGATCGAGCGGACGATGGTGGTGTAGCCGGTGCAGCGGCAGATCTGGCCGGAGATGGCCTCGCGGATCGTGTCCTCGCTGGGCTCGGGGTCCCGGTCGAGCAGGGCACGCGCGGTCATCAGCATGCCCGGCGTGCAGAATCCGCACTGCAGGCCGTGGCAGCGCATGAAGCCCTCCTGCACCGGGTCGAGCACGCCGTCCTGCTCGAGGCCCTCGACGGTGCGGACCTCGTGGCCGCCGGCCATCGCGGCCAGCACCGTGCAGGACTTCACCGGCTCGCCGTCGAGCCAGGCCACGCAGGTGCCGCAGTTGCTGGTGTCGCACCCCCAGTGGGTGCCGGTGAGCCCGAGCTCGTCGCGCAGGAAGTGGACCAGCAGCAGCCGGCCCTCGATCTCGCGCGTCACGGTCTCGCCGTTGACGGTCATCGTCACCTGCATGTCAGAGGTTCCTTCCCTGGTCGCCGGCGACCCCGGCACGGATGCGTTCGACCGAGAGGCGCAGCGTGCGCCGGGTCAGCTCGTCGGCGAGGTGCCGCTTGTAGTCCGCGGTGCCGCGGTTGTCGGTGACCGGGGAGCAGCTCTCGGCGGCGATGGCGCCGGCCCGGGCGTAGAGCTCGTCGGACGGCGCCTGTCCGCGCAGCGCCTCGGAGATCGCCGGGATGCCGGTCGTGTTCGGGACCGACCGCGGCCAGCCCGACCCGGGCGTCGGCGATGACGTCGCCGTCCATCCAGACCGCGGCACCGGCCGAGGTCACCGCCCAGTCGCCGGCCCGGCGCTCGACCTTGGCGTAGGCGCTGGAGCCGTTCGGCCGGACCGGGATCCGGATCTCGGTGAGGATCTGCCCGTGCTCGACCGCGGTCTCGTAGGGGCCGCGGTGGAAGTCCTCCATGGACACCACCCGCTCCCCCGCGCTGCCGCGGATGACGCAGCTGGCGTCGAGCGTCGTGCACACCGCGGTCAGGTCCTCCGACGGGTCGGCCTGGCACAGCGACCCGCCGATGGTGCCGCGGTTGCGGACCACCGGGTCGGCGATCACCCGCTCGGCGTCGGCGAAGATCGGGAACAGCGCGGCGAGCTCCGGGGACTCCAGCAGCTCGCGGTGCCGGGTCATCGCGCCGATCCGCACCTCGTCGGTGCCGACCCGGACGTAGCCGAGCTCGTCGTGCAGGTCGTTGATGTCGATGACGTACTCGAGGTTGGCCAGGCGCAGCTTCATCATCGGGATGAGGCTGTGGCCACCGGCGACCAGCCGGGCCTCGTCGCCGAGACGCTCGAGGAGGCTGATCGCCTCGTCGACGGTGGTGGCGCGTTCGTAGTCGAACGGGGCGGGTACCTGCATGAGGGCCTCCGTGTGAGGGTCGTCACACGACTGTCGCGCTCCCGCACGGTCCCGTCAACGGCGACCTAAGCGGATCGTTGATCGGCGGTCTGGACGTGCCGCTCGACAGGCCCGGTCAGACCGCCAGCGGCACCAGCATCCACGCCATCGCCGCGCCCATCAGGACCTCGCAGCAGGCGTCGAGCCGGGCCTGCGCCGGCGTGCCCCGGCGTACGACTCCGAGGACGCGTACGCCGAGCACGGCAGCCAGCAGGGCGAGCAGCACGACGACCAGCACCGGGGACACGGTGAGCACCCCGGCCGGCGCGTCGGCGTGCTCCGCCCCGGCGGCGTGGACGTGGTGGTGCATCGCGTGGCCGTCGTCGGCGGCCGCCGGGGCGGCGGTGGCGACCGAGGCGGTCGCGGCCGGCACCAGCATCACCGCCATCGCGGCGCAGCCGATGCCGAGGCGGAGGTACGTCGCCCGGGTGAGCCGCTGGGTGGAGATCCGGAAACGCCGACCAGCCCACGCCGACCAGGAAGACGACCACGCCCACCACCGCGAACGCGCGGCCCTGCGGGAACAGCAGCATGGCCGCCATCGCCCCGCCCATCGCGACGTGCCAGGCGTCGAGGTCGCGCCGGTGCCCCTCCGGGCGCAGGGCGGGCACGACCGCGCGGGCGAGGCAGTAGACCACCACCGCGACCATGCACACGCCGAGCACTGCGGCCATGCGCCCGAGCATGGGGCTCCGGCCTCAGCCGGTCAACGCGGACCTCAGCCTTTGCTTAGCCGCCCCGCTGGCGATAGTCCGCGAGAGACAGTTCGTGCGCGTTTCGAGCGCCGAGAACCAACCCGAACGTTTGGGACTATCTCACTTCTTGTCGTCGTAGACGCCGGCGTCCTTGGCCGCCTGGGCCTTGCGGAGCTGGCGGACGAAGGAGATGCACAGGAGCGCGGTGGCGACACAGAGCGCGACGAAGATGCCGAAGGCGAGCCAGCCGGCCTTGACGTCCTTGGGCTCGGGGGTGCCGTCCGCGAGCAGCAGCAGGACGGTGCCAACCAGGGTGTTCATGCGCCCATTGTCCCACTCGTCCGGTCGGCCGGCGGCACTCAGGGTCGGGCCCGGGTCAGGCCGGCTGGATGCCGGCGAAGAGGTCGTCCTCGGGGGTCGCGGCGTCCACGTGGCTGACCACCAGCTCGTAGTCCTCGGTCGGCCAGACCTTCTCCTGGAGCTCGCGCGGGATCGCGAACCAGAAGCCGTCGGGGTCGATCTGGGTCGCGTGCGCCAGCAGCGCCTGGTCGCGCACCCCGAAGAAGTCGGCGCACGGCACCCGGGTGGTGATCCGGGCGTCCCACTCGGGCTCCGGCTTCCACTCCTTGAGCCGCTCCTCCCACGGCGACTCCAGGCCGTGCGCGAGCATCGCCTCGTGCAGTGCCTCCATGCGGGGCCGGTTGAACGAGTGGTGGTAGTACAGCTTCAGCGGCTGCCACGGCTCCCCCGCGTCCGGGTAGCGCTCGGGGTCACCGGCCGCGTGGAAGGCCTCCACCGACACCTGGTGGCACATCACGTGGTCGGGGTGCGGGTAGCCACCGCGCTCGTCGTACGTCGTCAGGACGTGCGGCCGGAACGACCGGATCACCCGGACCAGGCGCTCGGCGGCCTCCTCGAGCGGGACCAGCGCGAAGCACCCGTCGGGCAGCGGCGGCTTGGGGTCGCCCTCGGGCCAGCCGGAGTCGACGAAGCCCAGCCAGTCCTGGCGTACGCCGAGGATGTCGCGGGCGCGCTCCATCTCCTGGCGGCGGATCTCGGTGATGTTCTCGAGCACGTCGGGGCGGTCCATCTTGGGGTTCAGGATCGACCCGCGCTCGCCCCCGGTGCAGGTCGCCACGTGGACGTCGACGCCCTCGGCGACGTACCGCGCGGTCGAGGCGGCGCCCTTGCTGGACTCGTCGTCGGGGTGGGCGTGGACGTGCATGAGCCGGAGGCCGGCGCGGGACGCATGGGACATGCGGCCGAGTCTAGGACGTGGCGTCCACTTGAATTTGCCGCCCGCGGGGCGGATGGGACGATGGGCCGGTGAGCACCGACCTGGCCGACCGCTACGGCACCGAGCGCCGCTGGCGCCGTCCCGTGCTGGTCTCCGCCGTCGTGGTGGTGGCCGCGGTCTTCCTCGGCTGGCTGGCCTGGGCCACGTGGTTCCACTCCACCCCGCAGGCCGAGTCCGAGCTCACGGCGTACCGCATCGTCGACGAGCACCGGGCCAGTGCCGACGTCGACGTCCATCTCGACGACGCCACCGACCCGCAGTGCCGGCTGCGGGCCTACGCCGAGGACCACTCCGTGGTGGGCGAGATGACCTTCACCCCGCGTGAGGGAGGCAACACCGTCGACGTACGCACCGAGCGCCTGGCCACCTCGGTCGAGCTCGTCGGCTGCACCGCCGAGGGCCAGCCCCGCCCGCAGTGAGCCGCGGTGAGGCTGTCCGCGCGCGTCGATCGAGTCGCCCGCCGCACGCCGCGTTGCTAGACTGAACCCTTCCCAACCTCGAGCAGGGTCCGCTGTGCTGCCGACGGAGCAGGCACGGAGCCCCTCCCGGTGGTCGGTCGCGATCCTGGGTACGACGAGGGTGAACCACGACGTTGCGGTGCAGCACCAACGCATCCGCATGAGTTACAGGAGTACACGCATGACCGAGCAGCAGGAAACGATCTGGCTGACCCAGGAGGCGTTCGACAAGCTCCAGGGCGAGCTCGAGAGCCTGAAGGGCCCCGTTCGCCAGGAGGTCATCGACCGGATCTCCGCCGCCCGGGACGAGGGCGACCTCAAGGAGAACGGCGGCTACCACGCCGCCCGCGAGGAGCAGGGCAAGGTCGAGGGCCGCATCCGGCAGCTCGAGGACATGCTCCGCCGGGCCGAGGTCGGCGAGACCCCGGCCAACGACGGCATCGTCGAGCCCGGCATGGTCGTGACCTACAAGTTCGTGGGCGACAAGGAGACGGAGAAGTTCCTGCTCGGCGCCCGCGAGATCGAGCCCGAGGGCCTGACCGTCTACTCGCCGCAGTCGCCGCTCGGCTCCGCGATCCTCGGCGCGAAGAAGGGTGACACCGTCACCTACACCGCGCCCAACGGCAAGGACCTGCAGGTCGAGATCGTCGACGCGGTCCCGTTCGAGGGCTGATCCGACCGCGCGCGCCTGTTCCGGGGCGCGCGACGAAACTCCGCAATTGCGGCCGTTTGACACATTTCCGCGCAGGATTCGTGTCGATACGGCCGCAATTGCGCGTTTGACGAGCACCCACGGCCGTACGCCGCCGCGCGCGCCGGGCGGGACGCCTACTCGTAGACCTTGTAGCCGCGCTCGCGCAGCCGGCCCAGCACCACCGCGGCGTGCTCCTCGCCCCGCGTCTCGAGCTGCAGCTGCACCTCGACCTCGTCCATGTTCAGCGTCGGGGAGATCCGCTCGTGCATCACCTCGAGCACGTTGGCCTGGACGGCGGCGAGCTCGCCGAGCAGCTTGGCCAGCCCGCCGGGCACGTCGGGGATGCAGACCCGCAGGTGCAGGTAGCGCCCGGCCGCGGCCATGCCGTGCCGGATCACCTTGCCGAGCAGCAGCGGGTCGATGTTGCCACCGGACAGCACCGCGACCACGGGCGTGGAGAACGCACGCGGGTCGTCCATGATCGCCGCGACCGCGGCCGCCCCGGCCGGCTCCACCACCATCTTCGCCCGCTCCACGAGCGCGAGCACGGCCCGCGCCAGCGACTCCTCGGAGACGGTCACCACGTCGTCGACGTACGTCCGGACCGCCTCGAACGGCACGACGCCCGGGCAGCCGACCGCGATGCCGTCGGCCATCGTCGTCATCGACTCCAGCGGCGACCGGGTGGCCCTCGAGCAGCGACTCCGGCAGCGACGCGGCACCGGCGGCCTGGACGGCGACCACGCGTACGTCGGGTCGCAGCGTCTTGATCGCGATGGCCATCCCGGCGACGAGGCCGCCGCCGCCGGTCGGCACCAGCACGGTGCTGACGTCGGGGACCTGTTCCATGACCTCGAGCCCGCAGGTGCCCTGCCCGGCCACGATGTCCTCGTGGTCGAAGGGGTGGATCAGCACCGCCCCGGTCTCGGCGGCGAAGGCGCGGGCGGCGTCGAGCGCCTGGTCGATGTACTTGCCCTCGAAGACCACGTCGGCGCCGTACCCCCGGGTCGCCTTCTCCTTGGGGATCGGCGCGCCCTCGGGCATGAACACGGTGGCCTTGATGCCGAGCATCTGCGCGGCCAGCGCGACGCCCTGGGCGTGGTTGCCGGCGGAGGCCGCGACGACACCCGCGGCGCGCTCCTCGGGGGACAGTCGTGACATCCGCACGTAGGCACCGCGGATCTTGAACGAGCCGGTGCGCTGGAGGTTCTCGCACTTGAGGTGCACCGGGCCGCCGGCCAGCTCGGTGAGCCGGCGGGACCCCTCCATCGGGGTGTAGATCGAGACCCCCTCGAGCACCTCGCGGGCGGCCTCGATGTCGGCCAGGGTCACGGTCGGGATGTCAGCCACGGTCGTCCTTGTCTGCGAGGTCCTCGACCTCGCGCTCCTTCGGTGGTGTCTCCCCGTGGGCGGCGTGGTCGTCGTCCAGCGCCTCCTCGGCATCCTCCCCGACCTCGGTGTAGCTGGCCAGGTGCTGCACCACGGCGTTGCCGACCGCGGCCAGGGGTACGGCGACCAGGGCGCCGGCGATGCCGGCCACCAGCACGCCGCAGCCGATCGCGACGATCACGCCCAGCGGGTGCAGGGAGACCCAGCGGCCCATGAGGAACGGCTGCAGGATGTGGCCCTCGATCTGCTGGACCAGGACCACGCCGCCGAGCATGAGCAGCGCGGTGACCGGGCCGTGCGCGACCAGCGCCACCAGGACGGCGACGGAGCCGGCGACCGCGGCACCGACCATCGGGATGAAGGCGCCGAGGAAGACCAGCACGCCGATCGGCAGGATGAACGGCACCTTGAGGATCGCGGCCACGATCATGATGCCGATGGCGTCGGTCATCGCGACGATCACGGTGGCCCGCACGAACTGGGTCAGCGAGACCCAGGCGATCCGGCCCGAGGAGTCCACCCGCTCCCGCGCGGCCCGCGGGAACAGCCGGACCAGCCAGGACCAGATCCGCTCGCCGTCGGCGAGGAAGAAGTACGTCGCGAACAGCACGATGAACAGCCCGGCGACGATGTGGCCCAGCGCGGTCCCGACCTCGGTGACCCGGCCGACGACCTCGGTGTTCTTGCTCTGCTCCGTGATCGACTTCTGCGCCTCCTCGATCCAGCCGTTGATCTGGGAGTCGCTGGCGTTCAGCGGGCCGTCGCGCAGCCAGGTGCGGATCTTCTCCAGGCCGTCGACGACCTGGCCCGCGAGGTCCTGGGCGCCGGTCGCGATCTGCGCGCCGACGAAGGTCAGCAGGGCGACGACCAGGATCAGCCCGCCGACCACCACGATCCCGGCCGCGGCGCCACGCCGGATGCCGATCCGGCTGAGGCCGTGCACGACGGGGTTGGCCAGGGCGGCGATGAGCAGGGCGATGACCAGGGGCAGCGCGACGACGGCGAAGAAGGACAGCAGGCGCAGGACGCCGTAGACGCCGCCCGCGATGACCAGCAGGCGCCAGCCCCAGGCCGCCGCGAGGTCGAGCGCCCACGGCACCTCGGCGCGGCTGAAGTTGGAGGGGCCACCGGCGATCGCCACCGGCTCCGCGCGGCGCTCGGCCCGGGACAGGGCCCACTGCTGGGCGATCTGGTGGGCCAGGCGCTCGGCCACGCCCTCGTCCTCGCTGTCCCGGTCCCGGTCCCGATCGCGGTCACGGTCGCGGTCGCGCATCCGGAGCAGCCGCCGGCGACGTTCCTCCTCGGCAGCGCGACCCTCCTCGGCAGCGCGGCCCTCCTCGGTGCCGGCGTCCTCCCCCGGATCCGGGGCCGTGCCGTCCGGATCGTCCGCCTCGTTGCTCACGGCGACAGGCTACCCATCCACCAGCGTGCGGGTGAGCCGGTACGCCGCATCGGGGTGGACGGTCGCGAGCAGCCCGGCCGCGGCCAGGACGTAGTCGCGGTCGACCACGACGCGCGCGCTCCGCGGCAGCTGCCAGCCGCCCTCGACCTCGCCGACCAGGCCGGCCAGCACCCGCTGCTCGACGCCGGGTCGGCCGTTGCGGAAGATCCCGCCCGAGGCGACCACGAGGCCCACCTCGCGGAGGTCCTTGCCGCTGCGCTCGACGACCCGGCCGGCCGGTCCGGAGTCGTCGGCGGTCGAGAGCACGACCCGGGCGCGTCCGGCGTGGCGGCGCATCGCCACGGTCGCGGCCAGGGTCGCGATCGCCTCGTCCTCGGCGACGTCGTCGTCGGTGACCGGCAGCACGTCGGGGTCGGCGGTACGCCGTGCGGCGGCCTCGCGCAGGCCGATGTCCGGGTCGAGGCCCGCGTGCGCTGGCGGCGGCGACCGTGGTGACGGCCGACCAGCGCATGCCGAGGTCGCCCTCGACGGTGCGGGTGACCGGGGTGCTGGCGACCACCTCGCGGGCCAGGCCGTCCTCGGTGAGTGCGGTGTCGGGGTCGATCTCCACCACGGAGTGCACGTCGGTGGTGGCCCCGCCGACGTCGACGACGACCACGTCGCCGGCACCGGGCCGGTCCGTCGACGCCCAGGGCGAGCAGCTCGACCCCGGTGAGCACGACGTCCGGGGTGGCGCCGCGGACCATCGCGGTGAAGTCGGCCCGCGAGGAGAGGTGCTTGCCGCCGATCACGTGGGCCAGGAACATCTCGCGGATCGCGGCCCGCGCCGAGTCGGGGGCGAGCACGCCGATCCGGGGCACGACGTTGTCCGCGACGACGTGGGGTACGCCGCCCTCCGCCAGGATCGCTGCGAGCTCGGCCTGCGCGTCGACGTTGCCGGCCACCACGACCGGCCCGGTCCAGCCGGAGGCGACCAGCGCCCGGGCGGCGGAGAGCACGACCTCGGCGTTGCCGCCGTCGGTGCCGCCGGTCAGCAGCACCACGTCGGGCTCGCTGGCGCGCACCTGCCCGGCCCAGCCGTCGTCGGGACGACCCGCCACGCCGACGACGTGGACGACCTTGCCGCCGCTGGACAGCGCGACCCGGCGTCCGGCCTCGGCGGTGACCAGCTCCTCGTTGCCGACCACGGCGATCCGGAGCCCTCCCCCGGCGCTGGAGCAGGCCAGCACCGGCGCGTCCGTGGCGCGGGGGTCCTGCCCGGCCAGCGCGGCCAGGCACGCGTCGTACCCGTCGAGCACGTCGGTGTCGATCGTGGTGCGGTGCGAGGTCGCGGCGACGATGGCGCCGCTCGCCGAGGTCGACCAGCCCGGCCTTGGTGAACGTCGACCCGAAGTCGACGCAGACGACGGCGGTCACCGCAGGACCGTCACAGCAGCACCGACGAGCGCGGCCGCGACCAGGCAGACCATCACGGCGGCGGCGAGCCAGTGCACCACCGGGTTCGCCGGCAGCGGCTCCCCGGCCCGGATCGCCGCGTCGACCGAGCGGAACCGTACGTAGCCGCCGACCGAGGCCACCGCCCCGGCGACCAGCAGCAGGATCCCGAACACCGTCTGCTCCCAGCCCTCGAAGAGGTGCAGCACGGCGACGCCCGCGGCGACCAGGGCGATCGCGGTGCGCTGGTAGGCCAGCACCGTCCGCTCGTTGGCCAGCGTGAACCGGTAGTCGGGCTCCATCGGCTCAGGCGAGGGCGCGGTCGAGGTCGGCGAGCAGGTCGTCGGCGGTCTCGATGCCGACGCTGAGCCGGATCAGGTCGCCGGGGACCTCGAGCTCGGTGCCGGCCACGCAGGCGTGCGTCATCCGGCCCGGGTGCTCGATCAGCGACTCGACGCCGCCGAGGGACTCCCCGAGCGTGAACACCTCGGCCTTCGCGCACACGTCGAGCGCGTGCTGCTCGCCGCCGGTCACCCGGAAGGACACGATGCCGCCGTACCTCTTCATCTGCTTCGAGGCGACCGCGTGGCCCGGGTGCTCGGCGAGGCCGGGGTAGATCACCTCGGTCACCTTGGCGTGCCCGGTCAGGAAGTCGACGACCTTCTCGGCGTTGTCGCAGTGCCGGTCCATCCGGACGCCGAGGGTCTTGAGGCCGCGGTGGGTGAGGAAGGAGTCGAACGGGCCGGCGACCGCACCGATGGAGTTCTGGTGGAAGGCGACCTTCTCGGCGACGTCGAGGTCCTTGACGACGAGCGCGCCGCCGACGACGTCGGAGTGGCCGCCGCAGTACTTCGTGGTCGAGTGCACGACGATGTCGGCACCGAGGGTCAGCGGCTGCTGGAGGTACGGCGACGCGAACGTGTTGTCCACGACGAGCAGGGCGCCGGCGTCGTGGGCGACGGAGGCCAGGGCCTCGATGTCGCCGATGTTGAGCAGCGGGTTCGTCGGCGTCTCGACCCAGACGATCTTCGTCTCGCCGGGGCGGATCGCGGCGCGCACGGCGTCGACGTCGGAGACCGCGGCCGGGCTGTGCGCCAGCCCCCACGCCTGCTCGACCTTGTCGAAGAGGCGGTAGGTGCCGCCGTACGCGTCGTCGGGGATGACCACGTGGTCGCCGGGGCGGCACAGCGCCCGGACCAGGGTGTCCTCGGCGGCCAGCCCGGAGGCGAACGCGAAGCCGCGCTCCCCCTGCTCGAGCGCCGCGATGACGCCCTCGAGGGCGGTCCGGGTCGGGTTGGCGGAGCGGCTGTACTCGTAGCCGCCGCGCATCCCGCCGACGCCGTCCTGCTTGTAGGTGCTGGTCGCGTAGATCGGCGGGATCACCGCGCCGGTGGTCGGGTCGGGCTCGTAGCCGGCGTGGATCGCACGCGTCTCGAAGCCGGACTTGTTCGTGTGTTCCTGGGTCACGGAAACGAGCCTAGACCCGACGCCACCCGCGCCTCCGAGGAGGCCCGGACCGCTCGGCCGGCCCGCCCGGGCCGTTCGGCACCTGCGCGCGCCGGTGCCGCGCCGCGAGGCTGGTGCCATGGGCGAGCGGTCGGGGATCGCGGTGCAGCCCGGTACGCCGGACGGCCGGGCGGCGTCCCGACGTCGCGTGCTGGCCGCGGTGGAGGTGGCGCTGGCCGCGGCAGCGGTGCTGCTCGACCTGCTGCTGCCGGCGCTGGTGATGCTGGTGCTGGCCGGGGCCTTCCTGGCCGTACGCCGCACCGGGCTCCGCGCGGGCGTGCGCTCCTTCGGCCTGGTCCGTCCCGCTCGGTGGGGACGGCTGGCCGTGACGGTGCTGGCGCTGAGCGTCGGCTGGACGCTCGTCGTGCTGGCGCTGCTGATGCCGGTGGCCGAGCACCTGACCGGGACCCGCCAGGACGTCGAGGCGTTCGCGGACCTCGAGGGGAACGTCGGCCTGTTGCTGGCCCTGCTGGCGGCGACGTGGACGCTGGCGGCGGTCGGCGAGGAGCTGGCCTTCCGCGGGTTCCTGCTCACCCGGGCCCGCGAGGCGCTCCCCGACGGCACGGTCGGGATCGCGGTGGCGGTCGCCCTGTCGTCGGTGCTGTTCGGGCTGGTCCACACCGAGCAGGGCGCGGTCGGCGTAGTGCTGACCACCTGCGATGCGATCTTCTTCTGCGTGCTGCGCTACCGCTACCGCACCCTGTGGGCCAGCGTGCTGGCGCACGGGTTCAACAACACGATCGGGCTGACGGCGTACTTCCTGTTCGGGCCGTTCACCGGGCTGTGGTGAGCGCCTCCCCGCCCGGGAAGAGCAGCGCGCCCTCGCGTGTTGCACCACTGACGTCCCCCGAGAGGAGCTCCCTGTGTTCTTCCGCAAGTCCGCCTCCCTGCCCACCGCCGACGAGGCGCTGCCCGGCCGCGCCGAGCGCCCGTTCCGGCTCGCCGAGCGCCACCTGGTGCTCGACGCCCCGCTCGAGGCCCCCGTCCCGGACGGCTACGAGGAGGCGATCTTCGGCCTCGGCTGCTTCTGGGGTGCCGAGGAGGTCTTCTGGAAGGTCCCCGGGGTCTGGTCCACGTCCGTGGGGTACGCCGGCGGCCACACGCCGAACCCGACGTACGAGGAGGTCTGCACCGGGCGCACCGGGCACACCGAGGCCGTGCGCGTTGTCTACGACCCGACGCAGGTGGCGTACGCCGACCTCGTGCGCGTGTTCTTCGAGGTGCACGACCCGACCCAGGGCATGCGCCAGGGCAACGACCAGGGCACGCAGTACCGCTCGGCGATCTACTACACGACCCCCGAGCAGGAGGCGGTCGCCCACCGGCTGATCGCGGCGTACCAGCCCGAGCTCACCAGCCGCGGCTACGGCGAGATCACCACCGAGGTGGCGCCGGCCCCGACGTACTTCTACGCCGAGGACGCACACCAGCAGTACCTCCAGAAGAACCCCTACGGCTACCGGTGCCACTCCGCGACCGGCGTGCCAGTTCCGACGGCCATGTAGAGGCCAGGGGGCGTTCCTGCTCCCAACGGGTCTCGAGCCCGCGCAGCTCCTCCTCGCGGTCGGCGACGCGGAGGCCGACTCAGTCCAACGGAACCGGGACCTCGCTCACCGGGGTGATGGTGCTCGTGCACCTCGTGAACCCCGGCCACAGGAATTTCTGAACGGCTGTCACGTCGTTGGCTTCGATGACGTAGAAGAGCGTGTGCTGGGCGTTCGCGCCGTAGCGCCCGATCAACGTCACGCCGTCGACGGACGCGTCGAACAGCGAGTCGGAGCCGCCTTCGCCCTTGGGACACAGTTCCGGGCTGTGCACCTGGGTGATGTGGAAGAGCATCGGACCTCCTGGATTGGTGGACGGAATGCGCTTTCATCGTGGCCCGGCCGAGCGGGCTTGTCACTCGGGAGGCGTGGCTCGTGACGCCGGGCACGCGGTCCTTCTGCCCGCTGTCGGATCCGGCCGCCGCCGTTGCTGGAGGAGAAGTGGAGGCGGCCGCGCGGATGTGGCCGGCAAGGTCGCGGAAGCGTGCGGCTGGCCCCGGGAGGTCCGCCGGTTCCAGGCCGCAGCCCCCGGCCCCGTGACGAGCCCGCCAGTGTCACCGGCGGGCTGAGCCACTGCGGCGGACAATGGGCGGGTGACCAGCCAGGCGGACGTCGCCGAGTCCCGGCGCTCGCGGTTGCCCGCTGCGGCAGCCCTTCTCGCCGCGACCACCGTGTGGGGGTCGACGTTCGTGGTCACCAAGGACGGCCTGGACTCCGTCGAGCCGGCCTCCCTGCTGACGTGGCGCTTCGGGATCGCGGCGGCGGTGCTCGTCGCCGTCGGACGGCGACACATCGGCGCGCTCACCGGGTCGGAGCGACGGCACGGCACCCTCCTCGGGATCTTCCTCGCCGTGGGCTTCCTGCTGCAGACGTGGGGGCTCGAGGACACCCTGGCCGGGGTGTCCGGGTTCCTCATGGGCCTGTCGATCCTCCTCACCCCGGTCGCCGCGGCCCTGCTCTTCGACGAGCGCATCGGGCGGCGTGGGTGGGCGGCCGTCCTGCTGGGAGCAGTCGGCCTCGCCCTGCTCGCCGGCGGGGTCACGGCCGGCTCGCTCGGCGGCGCGGCCCTGACCGTCGGCGGGGCCGTCGCGATCACCGGCCACATCACCGGGCTCAGCCAGTGGGCCACGCGCGGCAACGCCCTCGGGCTCACCGCGTGGAGCGTGGCGGTGGCGGCCGGCACCTGCGCCGCCGTCGCCTGGGCGACCGGCGGGGTGGGTACGCCGCCCGACACCGCAGGCTGGTTGACGGTGGTCTACCTCGCGCTCCTCGCGACCTGCGTGGGGTTCGCGGTGCAGGCCTGGGCCCAGAGCGCCCTGACCGCCGCCCAGGCCGCGATCATCATGACCATGGAACCGGTCTTCGCCGCCGCCCTGGCCGCGCTCGTGGGTGAGCGCGGCCTGACCCCGCTTGCCTGGTCCGGCGGCCTGCTCATCGTGACCTCCATGCTGCTCGCCGAGCTCGGGCCACGACGCTGCTGCGATGCGCTCGCCCCGCGCGTCGAGTGCTGCTGACCGGACCGGGGCACAGCGAACCACAGGCGGCCATGATGGAGGGGTGCGCGGGGTCCTGCTGGACATCGACGGCGTCGTCTACGTGGGTGACGCCCCGGTGCCCGGTGCCGCCGAGGCGGTGAGGTGGCTGGCGCGGGAGGGCGTGCCGCACCTCTTCCTGACCAACACCACCTCCCGACCGCGGCAGGCGATCGTCGACAAGCTGACCGGGATGGGCATCGCCACGACCGCCGACCGGGTGCTCACCCCGGCCGTCGCCGCGGTGGAGTGGCTGCGGCGCCACCACGTCGACCGCCCCGCACTGTTCGTCCCCCCGGCCACCGCGGCGGAGTTCGCCGACCTCGACCCGCTCGCCGGCGGGGCCGAGGACGGCGCCGGGGCGGTGGTCGTGGGTGACCTCGGCGAGGCGTGGGACTTCGCCACGCTCAACCGCGCCTTCCGGCTGCTGATGAGCGACTCCCGCGCCGCCGCTGCTCGCCCTCGGGCTGACCCGCTACTGGCGTGCCGACGACGGGCTCCGCCTCGATGCCGGCGCCTACGTGCGGGCCCTGGAGTACGCCGCGGGGCGCGCCGCGGTCGTCCTGGGCAAGCCGGACCGGGCGTTCTACGGCGCCGCGGTCGACGCCCTCGGGCTCGAGGCCGGCGAGGTGGTCATGGTCGGCGACGACATCCGCGTCGACGTCGGCGGAGCGCAGCAGGCCGGCCTCTGCGGCGTACTGGTGCGCACCGGGAAGTTCTCGCCGACCGACCTCGACGGGGACGTGGTCCCCGACGAGGTGCTCGACTCGATCGCCGACCTGCCCCGGTGGTGGACGGGACGCTGACCCGGGCCGGGGCTCAGGGCCGCGGCGGGTCCTCCCCGACGCGACCGTCGACGGCCTCGCGCAGCAGGTCGGCGTGACCGGTGTGCCGGGCGTACTCCTCGATGATGTCGACCAGCGTCCGCCGGATGCTGGGGGTGCGCTGGTCGTCCCACGGCTGGGCGATCGGCTTGCCGGGGTCGCCGTCCGCCAGCGCCTCGGCGAGGTTCGCCCGCGCCGTCGCGACGGCGGCGTCGTACAACGCGTAGAGCTCCTCCGGGCTGTCCTCGGCGGCACTGCGCCACTCCCAGTCCTCCTCGTTGTCCCAGTCGACGGCGTTCCAGGGCGCGCCCGGGTCGCGTCCGGCCAGCCGCAGCGTGAAGTACAGCGCCTCGACCAGTGCCATGTGCTTGAGCAGCCCGCCCAGGGTCATCGTGGAGGCGGCGGTCGTCGCGCGCAGGCCGGCCTCGTCGAGGTCGGCGCACTTCCAGCGGAAGGTGCGGCGCTGGCGCTCGAGGGAGCCGATCAGGGTGTCGACCTCGGAGCCCGAGACGGGCGGCTCGAGGAGCGTGGTGTCGTTGTCGATGGTCATGGCGGCAACGCTACGAACAGTTCCGGACGTTCTCCTGCCGGATTGCGAGAATTCGTCGATGACGCGCCCTCGCCCACCTGTCGCAAACTGACGCACGTGCGCCGTCAGTCTGCGACGGGTCGGCGAGTTTGCGACAGGTCGGCGCTCTCGACCCCTGACTGAACATTCAGTAAGATCGTCGACACTCTCGCGACCCCGACACAGATAGGTCGACGATGATCAACACGACTCCGTTCCACGAACGGCTCGACCAGCTCAACCAGAGCAAGCGGTGGGGCCACTGGTCCGGCTACCTCTCGGCGCTGAAGTACGGGATGTCGGCCAAGCACGAGTACTTCGCCGTCCGCAACAGCGCCGGCTTCTTCGACACCTCGCCGCTGTACAAGCACCGGATCACCGGTCCGCGACGCGGAGCGGCTGCTCGCGGGCGTGATGACCCGCGACATCCGGCAGTGCCGTCCCGGCCGGGCGCAGTACACCGTCTGGTGCGACGACCGCGGGTTCGTCCTCGAGGACGGCGTCGTCTTCCGGCACTCGGAGACCGACTTCCTGCTGACCGCGGCCGAGCCGAACTTCGGCTACCTCGGCGACCTCGCCGGGCGGCTCGACGTGACGATCGAGGACGTGACGGACCAGTTCGGCATGCTCGCCGTCCAGGGGCCGCGGTCGCGCGCGATCCTGGCCACGCTCGTGCCCGAGGTGGAGAAGCTGGGCTACTTCGAGCACGCCGACGCCAAGATCGCCCGGGCGCCGGTGACCATCTCGCGCACCGGCTACACCGGCGACCTCGGCTACGAGGTCCGCGTGTCCCGCGACGACGCACTGTCCGTGCTCGACGCGGTGATCGAGGCGGGCGAGGGACACGGCCTGCGTCCCTTCGGCGAGGAGGCCCTGCTCATGACGCGGATCGAGGCGGGCCTGGTCCTCATCAACGTCGAGTTCTCCTCCAGCCGCTACGCCTACACCGACCACGACCGGATCACCCCGAAGGAGCTCGGCTTCGGCTGGATGCTCAAGGGCATCGACGCCGACGACCGCCCGTTCATCGGCCGCGACGCGATCCGCCGCGAGCTGGCCGACAAGACCTCGCGGTGGGCCACGGTGGGGCTGGTCCTCGACTGGGCCGACTACGACCGGCTCTACAACGAGGCCGGCCTGATCCCGCCGAAGGACGAGACGCCGCAGGAGTACGACTCGATGCTGTACGACGACGAGGGCGAGCGGATCGGCTACGCCACGAGCCTGATGTACTCCCCGATGCTCCAGCGCCACATCGCGCTGGCCCGGGTCCGGCCCGACCTCGCCGCCTCCGGGACCCGGGTCGACCTCGAGCTCACCATCAACCACCACTACGAGACGGTCGCGGCCGAGGTCACCCGACTCCCGTTCTTCAACCCACCCCGAAAGACGGCCTGACATGGCATCGACCGACAAGAACTACGACGTCATCGTCGTCGGCGGCGGGCACAACGGGCTCGTCAACGGCGCCTACCTCGCGAAGGCCGGCCTGAAGGTGCTCATCCTCGAGCGCCGCCACCTCGTCGGTGGGGCCGCGATCACCGAGGAGCTGCGCCCCGGCTTCCACTTCACCTCGTTCTCCTACGCCCTCAGCCTGCTCCGGCCGGACATCGTCCACGAGCTCGACCTGGTCAGGCACGGCTTCATGCCGATCCTGATGCCGTCGTCCTTCGCGCCGATGGAGAACGGCGACTACCTCCTGCTCGGCCAGGACCGGGACGAGAACATCAAGGAGATCATGCGGCACTCGTCGCACGACGCCGACGCGATGGACCGCTACGAGTACGACGTCGAGCGGGTCTGCCAGCTGGTCAAGCCTCTGCTGGACAAGGTCCCGCCGAACATCTTCGGCGGGTCACCGCAGGACCTCGCCGAGACCGCCGAGCTGGTCACGCACCTCAAGGGGGCGGACCAGAAGGTCGTCCACGACCTGGTCCGGCTGCTCACCGGCAGCGCGGCCGACTTCCTCGACGACTACTTCGAGAGCGACATCCTCAAGGGCTACATCGCCTCCTCGGGCATCATCGGCACCAAGGTCGGGCCGATGTCCCAGGGCTCCGGGATGGTGCTGCTCTACCACTCCATCGGCGAGCACGACGGGCACTTCGGCGCCTGGTCGTTCCACAAGGGCGGCAACGGCGGCTTCACCCAGGTGCTGGCCCGCGCCGCCCAGGCCTTCGGCGCCGAGATCATGCTCAACGCCCCGGTGGACTCGGTGATCACCAGGAACGGCGCGGCGGTCGGCGTCGCGCTCGAGGACGGCACCGAGCTGACCGCGAAGACCGTGGTCAGCGCGCTGGATCCCCGGCGTACCTTCACCCAGCTCGTCGAGCCGCGCGAGCTGCCCGGCGACCTGGTCGAGAACATCAACCGGATGCGGTTCCAGGGCACCTCGGCGAAGGTCAACTTCGCCCTCGACGGGGCGCCGCGCTACCCGGCCCTCGGCGACCGCACCGACCAGTACCTCGGCTTCGTCAACATCGGGCCGTCCATGGAGTACCTCGAGCGGGCCTTCGACGACGCGAAGTACGGCTGGTACAGCCAGCGCCCCTACATCGACTGCGCCATCCAGTCCTTCGTCGACCCGGACATGGCCCCGCCCGGCAAGCACGTGATGTCGTGCTTCGTCCAGTACGCGCCGTACCACCTGAAGGAGAGCGACTGGGACACCGAGCGGGAGCGGTTCGCCGACACGGTGCAGGCCACCTTCGAGTCGTTCTTCCCCGGCTTCGGCGACCTCGTCCTGCAGCGGGAGGTCAAGACCCCGCTCGACATCGAGCGCACGGTCGGGCTGACCGAGGGCAACATCTTCGCGGGCGAGTTCTTCGCGCCGCAGATGTACTTCTTCCGGCCGGCGCCCGGGATGGAGCCAGTACCGCACGCCGATCGACGGCTACTACCAGTGCGGCTCGGGCACCCACCCCGGCGGCTGCGTCATGGGTGCCCCCGGCAGGCTCGCGAGCCAGCAGATCCTCCGGGACCTGGAAGCGCCCGCGACCGGTGATCCCGGGCTAGTGCACGAACGCCTTGAGCACGATGAGCACGCCCGCGATCACGCCGGCGAAGGCGGCCTGGACGAGTGAGTTGGCGACGGTGGACCCGGAGAGCCGGGCGGCCAGATAGCCGTACGCCGCCACGAGTCCCAGACCGCTCCACTTGGCCAGCGCGAAGGCCGTGTCCTGGTCCCACAGGCCGAGCTTGGCGGCGATGAAGAAGACGCTGGGAAACGCGATCCCCCACGCCACCGCGAGGGCCACGCCCACCATGGTCCCGAACGGCTCCTTGTGCCCGCCGAGGCCGGCCCGGGCACGAGAGGCGATCGCCTCGCTGTACAGCTCCGCCAGGGCGACGGCGAGGGCGGTGGCCAGGAGGGCGCCCACCACGGTGCCCGAGCTCGGCGGATGCAGCTCCAGGGTGAGGACCAGCGCCAGGCCGATGATCGAGCCGTAGATGACCCGCGACACCTGGCCCGACCGCAAGTGTGAGGCCAGCCGTGGATGAGGCTGCATCGTCGCCCTTTCGTGGTCGCGGTTGCCGCGGTCAATCTCTCACGGCCGACGGTCGGCGCGGGAGATCCCTCGTCGTGGCGGGTGAGCCCGCGACCGGTCAGCGCAGGAAGGCGACGATCTGCCGGAACGCCGCGCGGGCCTCGGGGACGGGCAGCAGCGGGTAGACGTGCATCAGGCCCTCGCCGACCACCAACGTGCAGTCCCAGTCCCGCAGCGTGGCCCGCTCCGCCAGCTGCTCGCAGGCGGGGAACAGCACGTCGCGGGTGCCGCAGAGCATCAGCGTCGGCGGCAGGCCGGTGAGGTCGGCCAGACCGGGCGACACCTCCGGCCGGGCGAGGTCGTCGGGCGAGCCGGCCCAGAACTCGGCGTACACCGGCACGTTGTCGACGTTGAGCCACGGGTCGCGGGCGCCGGCCTCGGCGGTGCCGGGCGCGGAGGTGGTGAGGTCGACCCACGGCGAGACCAGCACCAGGTGGGTCGGCTGCTCTCCCCCGCCGTCGCGGACGCCCTCGGCCAGGGCCAGCGCGAGGCCGCCGCCGGCGGAGTCGCCGGAGAGCACCACCGGGGTCTCGGCACACAGCTTGGCCACCAGGTCGACCAGCGGGTCGTAGGAGTCGCGCCAGGTGAACTCGGGAGCCAGTGGGTACGCCGGGAACACCAGGCGGGCGCCGGTACGCCGGGCCAGCCGGGTCGCGAAGTGCCATTGCGCGGGATGGGCCTCGGCGGTGAAGGAGCCGCCGTGCACGTGCACGAGGGTGCGGGAGTACATCCCGTGCCGCGGGGTCAGGACGTAGACCGGGAAGCCGATGTCGCGGACCTCGACCAGCCACTCCTGCGCCACCCGGCGGGGCGGCTGCGAGTGCGCCTCGCGGTTGCGGGCGATCAGGGTCTCTCGCGTGGCGGGCACGTCGGTGACCGTCGGGGTACGCCGCAGCCGGCCCAGGAGGAGGGTCAGGAGCTCGTGGCGCAGGCTGGTCCGGTGGCGGGGCACGCCCTCACGCTAGCGGCAGGAACATCACGTGCAGCCCGACGTACCCGTGCGTGGGCGACCGGAAGGCTCCCGGGACCGTCCCGACGACGGTGAAGCCGAGCTGCTGCCACAGGCGGACCGCGGCGGTGTTGGTCTCGACGACGGCGTTGAACTGGATGCCGCGGAAGCCCTCGGCGCGGTGCCACGCGACGACGTACTCACCGAGCCGGCGGCCGACGCCACGGCCGCGCGCCTCCGGGGAGACCATGAAGCTGGCGGTGCCGATGTGGGCGCCGCCCGCCGGACGGTTGGGGCCCATCTTGGCGGTGCCGAGGATGCGGCCGTCCTCCTCGAGCACCACGACGTGCTGGTCGGAGAGCCAGAGGTCGCGACCCTGCTCGGGGGTCAGGTCGGGCGGGTAGGCGTAGGTCTCGCCCTCCTGGACGGTGGCGCTGGAAGAACGGCCAGATCGCGGGCCAGTCGGCCTCGGTGGCGGGTCGGATCGTCACCGGTCAGTCGCCGGTCTCGCCGTCGACGGACTCGCGGATCAGGTCCGCATGCCCGTTGTGGCGGGCGTACTCCTCGACGAGGTGGGTGACGATCCAGCGCAGGTCGAAGTGCTCGCCGGTGCGCCGGCTCGGCCTCGCCGACCTGCTGTCGAGGCCGTCCTGCGCGAGCGCCTCGCGGAGGATGGCGTCGGACGCCGCGATCGACGCGTCGTGCAGCGCGGCCAGCTCCTCGGGGGTGTCCTGGGCGGCGCTGTGGAAGTCCCAGTCCTCGTCGGCCTCCCAGTCGACGGTGTCGAACGGCGCCATCATCGGCTGGTCCAGGAACACCCGGGACAGCCAGCTCGACTCGACCAGTGCCATGTGCTTGACCAGCCCGCCGAGGGTCAGCGTGGACGGCGGCAGCGTCTGGTCCAGCTGCTCCTGGGTCAGGCCGCCGGCCTTGCGTCGCAGGGTGGCCCGGTGGAAGTCGAGCCAGGCCAGGAGGCTGGTGGCCTCGTCGGAGACCAGGGGCGGGTCGACGCGTTCGATGCTCATGCCCGGAACGCTAGTGGCGCGGGCCTCGCAGCGGCACCCGGTTATCCGCCGTTCTCATCGGGTCGTTCCGGGAGCATCATGGCCCCATGTCCTTCAGCATGCACACGGCGGCCGAGCGCCCGGACCTGTGGGAGCGGGGCATCGCCTCGGAGAGCGTGTGGCCGGAGTACAACCTGCACGGCGACGTGCTCAACCAGTGGTGGGGGTACCTCGACGAGGAGCTCGCCGACTACCAGTTCGTGCTGTACGACGAGGCCGCGGACGAGGTGGTCGCGGAGGGGCACACCGGGCCGCTCTGGTGGGACGGCTCGGACGCGACGCTGCCGCCCGGGATCGACGACGCGCTGGTCGACATCTTCGCCCGGGCCCGGTCCGGCGAGCCGGTGAACACCCTGTGCGCCCTCGCCGCCGAGAGCCCCCGCGAAGGGCGCGCCCGCGGGCTCGCCGTACAGATCCTCGGCGCGATGCGCACCATCGCCGAGCGCCGGGGGCTGACCCACCTGGTGGCGCCGGTGCGGCCGTCGCTCAAGGAGAGGTACCCGCTGACGCCGATCGAGCGCTACCTCGACTGGCGGCGCGCCGACGGCCAGCTGCTCGACCCGTGGATGCGGGTCCACGAGCGCCTCGGCGCGCGGGTCGCCGGCTCCGCTGCCGCGGTCGCTGCGGATCACCGGCACCGTCGCGGAGTGGGAGACGTGGACGGGGATGGCGTTCCCGGAGTCGGGCGACTACGTCTTCCCCGAGGGGCTGGCCACGGTGCACATCGACCGGGACGCCGACCGGGGTTCCTACTGGGAACCGAACGTCTGGATGGTGCACCCCGACCTCGCCACCTGAGTCGTCAGGCACGCCCGGTCACCGGGTTGCGGTCGGTGACGCAGTACGCCGCACCCGCGGGGTCGCGCAGCACCGTCCAGCCGCGGCCCTCGGTGTCGAACCGGGCGCCGAGCAGCACGTGCCGGCGTACCTCCGCGGCCCGGTCGTCGGCGGCCAGGTCGAGGTGGGCACGGACCGGCCCGGACGTCTCGTCGAGCAGCTGGAGCAGGAACTGCAGCGGCTGGCCGTCGGGGCGGGCGAGCCGGGTGAACTCCGGGCTGTCGACGTCGTGGTGCTCCCACCCGGTCACCGCCGCCCAGAACGCGCACTCCTCGTCGTACGCCGCCGCGGGGATGTCGAGGCAGACCTGGTCGACCAGGCTGCTGGTGCCGTCGTCGTGCACCCGCGGCGGCGGGCGCCGGGCCGCCGGCTGGGTCACGAAGCAGAACGTGAAACCACCCGGCGAGCGCATCACGACGTACCCGCGGTCGGCGACCTCGGTCGCACCGAGCGTCGTCGCGGCCTCGGCTGCGGCGCGAGGGTCGGCGACGTGCAGGTCGAGGTGGATGCCGCCGGGGCCGTCCTGGACCCGCTGCACGCGCAGGTAGTCGTCGCCCTCGGCCGGGCACCAGGGTCGCGAACTCGCGGTGCTCGCCGCGCGGGGCCGAGACGGCGTACCCGGTCACCTCCGACCAGAAGCGGACGGCGTCGTCGTACGACGTGGCCGGCAGGTCGAGGAAGGCCGAGATCCAGAACGGTGCGGTCACCTCGCTAGCGTAGGACGGTGACCTCTCCGCTCCAGCGACCCTGCCCGTGCGGGTCGGGCACGTCGTACGACGCCTGCTGCGGGCGGCTGCACCGGGGCGCGGCGCAGGCGGAGACCGCGGAGGAGCTGATGCGGTCGCGCTACGCGGCGTACGCCGTCACGCACGCCGACCACCTGTTCCGCACCTGGCACCCGCGCACGCGTCCCGAGCACGTCCTCGGGACGCCGGACACCACCTGGACCGGGCTGGAGATCCTCGACGTGGTCGACGGTGGTCCGGACGACCCGACCGGGATCGTCGAGTTCCGGGCGTCGTACACCGACGCCTCCGGGCCGGGGGTCGTGCACGAGCGGAGCACCTTCGTACGCCGCGCCGGCCGCTGGGTGTACGTCTCCCCCACCTGACCCCTCCCCGCCGAACCGTGCGTCATGGCGGGCCCAACCGTGCGCCATGGCGGGCCGAACCGTGCGCCATGGCGGGCCGAACCGTGCGTCGTGGCGGCCCAACCGTGCGTTGTGGCGCAACAACGCACAGTTCGAGCCACCACAACGCACGGTTCGCCCGACCACAAGGCGCGGTTCGGCCGACCACAACGCACGGTCGGCCGACCACAACGCACGGTTCGGCGGGGAGGGGTCAGGGGAGGTCGCGCCAGGAGGAGCCGACGTGGACGGGGGTCGTGGTGCCGCCGGTCAGCTCGGCCACCAGTCCTGCCAGCCAATCGCTGGCCGACGAACCGCCGGTCGTGCGCCCGGAGCGCCGGTCGTGCCCGGAGCGCCGGCGTCGACCGGGGCGCCCACGCCGTCGGGGAGTACGCCGAGCCGCAGCGTGACGCGTTCGGCATAGGCCACGTCCAGCACCTGCACGCCCCGGGCCCGCAGCTCGGACTCCAGCCGGCCGGCGTCGGCGTGCGCGACCACGACCTCGTGCTCGGTCAGCAGCACCCGCCGGAGCGTGCCGACCTCGTCGAGCCCCGCGCGCACCGCGTCGCCGTACGCCCGGACCAGGCCGCCGGCACCGAGCAGCACCCCGCCGAACCACCGGGTGACCACGACCACCACGTCGGAGACCTCGCGGCCGCGGAGCACCTCCAGCATCGGCGCGCCGGCGGTGCCGGCCGGTTCGCCGTCGTCGTTGGAGCGCTGCACCTCCCCGCCCGGGCCGAGCACGAACGCCGAGCAGTGGTGCCGGGCGTCCCAGTGCTGCTTGCGGAGCCGGTCCACGACGGCGCGCGCGGCCGCCTCGTCGGCGACCCTTGCGACCGTGCAGAGGAAGCGCGACCGCTTGACCTCGATCTCCGCGGTGCCGTCACGGGCGACGGTCAGGTAGGAGGTCACCCCCACAGCCCGAGCACCTCGCCACCGATGCGCACGATGAACGCCGACACGACCACGATGAAGAAGACCCGCACGAACCGCGCCCCGCGCGCCACCGCGACGCGGGCGCCGAGGTACCCACCGGCCAGGTTGGCCAGGCCCATCAGCAGCCCGGTCGTCCACAGCACCGCGCCCTGCGGGACGAAGACGACCAGCGCGGCGACGTTGGTCGCCCAGTTGGCCATCCGGGCCTTGGCCGAGGCGTCGAGGAAGTTGTAGCCGAGCAGCCCGACCAGGGTGAAGACGAAGAACGACCCGGTCCCGGGGCCCAGCGCGCCGTCGTAGAACCCGATCACCAGGCCGGTCAGCATCGCCGCCGCGGTGTGCCGGTGCCCGGAGAAGCGCAGCGCGGTGGCGGCCCCGAGCGCCGGCTTGAACAGGACGTAGAGGCCCACCACCACGAGCACGACCAGGATGATCGGGTCGAACGCCGACGCCGGGATCTGCGAGGCCACCGCGGCGCCGGCCATCGACCCGACGAAGGCGAACCCCATCAGCGGCAGGAACGTGCCCGGGTCCGGCCGGACCCGGCGGTAGTACGTCACCGAGCTGACCGAGGTCCCGCACGCGCCGGCCAGCTTGTTGGTCGCCAGCAGCTGCACCGGCGAGGCGCCGGGCAGGCCGAGCAGCAGCGCAGGCAGCTGGATCAGCCCGCCGCCGCCGACCACCGCGTCCACGAACCCCGCGGACAGCGCCGCGAGGACGAGGAACGCGAGGACGGCCAGCGACGGGTCGCTCAACGGCCCGAGCCGGTCACCGGTCGGCCGCCCGGATCAGCCGCGCGCGAGGTAGGACAGCAGGTCCTGCCGGGTGAGCACCCCGACCGGCTTGCCGTCCTCGTGCACCAGCACGGCGTCGGCGTTCTCGAGCATGGCCACCGCGTCCCTGGCCGGCTCGGTCGAGCCGATCGCCGGCAGCGGCGGGGACATGTGGTCCTCGACCCGGTCGGTCAGCTTGGCCTGTCCGGTGAACAGCGCGTCGAGCAGCGTCCGCTCGGAGACCGACCCGGCGACCTCGGCCGCCACGATCGGCGGCTCGGCGCGGACCACGGGCATCTGGGACACGCCGTACTCCTGGAGGATGTGCACGGCCTCGGCGATCGTCTCGGCCGGGTGCGTGTGCACCAGGTCGGGCAGCCGGCCGTCCTTGCCGCGCAGGATCTCGCCGACGGTGCGGCCCTCCGCGGTGGGCGCCGTTGTCGGTCGGGAAGCCGTACGACGCCAGCCACTCGTCGTTGAAGACCTTGGTGAGGTAGCCGCGACCGGAGTCGGGCAGCAGCACCACGATCACGGCGTCCTTGCCCTCGGGGGTGCCGGCCAGCTCCTGGGCCAGCTGCTTCGCGGCGTACGCCGCCATCCCGGACGAGCCGCCGACCAGCAGCGCCTCCTCGCGGGCCAGGCGACGGGTGAAGGCGAACGAGTCGGCGTCGGAGACCTCGATGATCCGGTCCGCGATGTCGCGGTCGTAGCACTCGGGCCAGAAGTCCTCGCCCACGCCCTCGACGAGGTAGGGACGGCCGGTGCCACCGGAGTAGACGGAGCCGGCCGGGTCGGCGCCGATCACCTGGACGTTCGGGTTCTGCTCCTTGAGGTAGCGGCCGATGCCGCTGATGGTGCCGCCGGTGCCGACGCCCGCGACGAAGTGGGTGATCTTGCCCTCGGTCTGCTTCCAGATCTCGGGACCGGTGGTCTCGTAGTGCGAGCGGGGGTTGTTCGGGTTGGAGTACTGGTCGGGCTTCCAGGCACCGGGCTGCGAGGACAGCCGGTCGGAGACGTTGTAGTAGGAGTCCGGGTGCTCCGGCGCCACGGCGGTCGGGCAGACGACGACCTCGGCGCCGTACGCCTTGAGGACGTTGCGCTTGTCCTCGCTCACCTTGTCCGGGCACACGAAGACGCACTTGTACCCCTTGGCCTGGGCGACCATGGCCAGCCCGACACCGGTGTTGCCCGAGGTCGGCTCCACGATGGTGCCGCCGGGCTTCAGCTCACCGGAGGCCTCGGCGGCCTCGATCATGCGGGTGGCGATGCGGTCCTTCACGGACCCACCGGGGTTGAGGTACTCGATCTTGGCGAGCACGAGAGGGGCGTCGGGCGAGTCCTGGAGGTCGTCCAGCGACGTCGAGAGCCTCAGCAGCGGGGTGTTGCCGATGAGGTCCAGCAGCGAGTTCACGTAGTCCACGAGGTCAGGCTAGTCCTTGGACTCCGCAGCCCCGAATGGGCGCTGTCCGTAGAGTTGGAGCGTGGGGAAAGCTGCTGCTGCTCGGAAGCTCGCGTCCGCCGCCGCCTATGGCGGTGGCGGCCTCTCTGTGCTCGGAGCGAGCCTCTACGGAGTGCTCAACCTCGAGGCCCGACTGGCCCGGCGCGCGATCGGACCGGTCAGCCAGACACCCCCGCCCAACGCCACCGGATGGTACGGCCGTGGACGCCCGGGGCCGGCCCTGCGCGTCGCCCTGCTCGGTGACTCGAGCGCGGCGGGGTACGGCGTGGAGCGCGTCGAGGAGACGCCCGGCGCCCAGCTGGCCACCGGCCTGTCCGAGCAGGCCGACCGGCGCGTCTACCTCCGCTCCTACGCGGTGGTCGGCGCGCAGTCCAGCGACCTCACCGGCCAGCTCGACCTGTGCCTGCCCATCGAGCCGGACCTCGCGGTCATCCTCATCGGCGCCAACGACGTCACCCACACCGTGCTGCCGCAGACCTCCGTGGCCCACCTGTCCGAGGCGGTACGCCGCCTGCGCGAGGCCGGCACCCAGGTGCTGGTCGGCACCTGCCCGGACCTGGGCACCATCCGGCCGATCGCCCCACCGCTGCGCCAGGTCGCCCGGATCTGGTCGCGCCGGCTGGCCGCGGCCCAGGCGATCGCGGTCGTCGAGGCCGGCGGCCGGACCGTGTCCCTGGGGTCGGTCCTCGGGCCGGAGTTCTACGCCGCGCCGGCGCTGCTCTTCGGCCCCGACCAGTTCCACCCGTCGGCCGAGGGCTACGCCTCGCTCGTCGGAGTGATGCTGCCCTCGGCACTGGCCGCGCTCGACCTGGCCCCCGAGACCGAGACCCAGCCCGAGCCGTTCCGTGGCGAGGGCGTGCTGCCGATCGCCCGGGCTGCGGTCGAGGCGGCCCGGACCCCGGGCACCGAGCTCGACGGCACCGAGATCGGTGGCGCGCGCCGCGGCGTACGCGGTCTCTGGGTGGAGCTGCGGCACCGCCGTCGCCGCCCGCGCACCGAGGGCGAGGCCCCCGCGGACAAGGAGACCCATGTCGAGGAGGCCGGGACCTCCGGGACCTGACCCCGGACATGCCACGAGGCGCCCCCCTGACGGGAGGCGCCTCGTGTCGTGCGGGTGCGGTGTCAGTCCTGGCTGAAGATCGCCAGCAGACGGAGCAGGTTGGTGTAGATCCACACCAGGCTCACGGTCATCGCGAACGCGGCCCGCCACGACTCGCGCTCCGGGAGACCGGCGGCGACGCCCTTCTCCACGAAGTCGAAGTCGAGGATCAGCATGAACACACCGAGCACCAGCCCGGCACCGGCGAACAGCAGGCCCATGCCGCCGAAGCCGAAGAAGCCGATCTGGTTCCCGAAGGCGCCCAGCAGCATCTCGAGAAGGCCGAGACCGACCATGCCGAACATGGCGGCGATCACGAACGTGCGGAACTTGTTGCCGACCTGGATGTCGAAGAACTTGTACGCCGCCAGGGTGCCGGCGAACGCCGCGAAGGTGCCGATGACGGCCTGGGTGACGATCCCGTCACCGAACTGGGCGTCGAACACCTTGCTCAGGGCACCGAGGGCGACACCCTCGAACGCACAGAACAGCAGCACCAGTGCGGGGCTGATCAGGCGCTTGAACGAGTTGACCAGCGACAGGCCGAAGGCTCCGAACGAGCCGACCATCAGCGCGAAGTACAGCGGGCCGAGGTCCTCGGCAGCCGTGGTCGAGAGGTCGGGCGTCATCAGCCAGGTCACGGTCGCGGCAGCGATGACCACGGCGAGCGAGATCGCGGTCTTCTGCACGACCGAGTCGACGGTCATCCGGCCCTGGTCGACCTGCGTGGGGGTGCCCGGCGTACCGGTGCCCCACGTGGACGGGTCGGAGTACGGCTGCTGGCCGTAGCCCGGGTAGGTCGTTCCGTTGCCGGGGTAGGTCTGGTTGCCGTAGGCGTTCGTGGCCTGCCCGTTGAACTCGGGCGACCGGTTGAACACCGGGTTGTTGCTCTTCATTGGTCTCCTCCTTGGAGGCCGTGCGGTGGCCGTCGCTCTGACGACTCACCTCTGCGCTGCCCAGTCTAGAGCGCAGCTGTCACCGTTTGAAACGAACAAGGGTGACAGGTGGTTCCGAGAGAGGAATCCGGCGCGCGACGGCGCATTCGGTCTCGAGGGGGTCTACTCTCGGGGCCGCAGGAGGCCATGTGAACGAGCAGGTACGTGTCAACGACCGGGGAGTGAACCTCCCCCTGGCAGTCGTCGACCCCCTCGACGTGCTCCTGGAGGGGCACCGGGTCTGGTCGTTCAACCCCGACCGCGACGGCACGGCGACCGCCGCCGACCGGTTCGTGCCCTGGCACCCGGCGCTGCGGCGGTTCCTCGACGGCGCCGCGCACGTGGTCGTCCGGACCCACGTCGGCGAGCGCAGCCTCTTCGACGGCGAGGTGCGCTTCGGTACGTCGCCCGAGCGGGTCAGCGTCACCGACGCGGCGGGGTACCCGCTGGCGGTCGACAAGGGCGGCCGGATGCAGCGCAGCTTCGCCGAGACCGACGGCAGCACCAAGCACCTCATCGTGGAGGCGGTCGCCCGGGTCCTGCACGACCTGCGCGAGGAGTGCGGCCTCGAGGCGTTCCTGTCGTTCGGCTGCCTGCTCGGCGCGGTGCGCAGCGGGCACATGATCGGCCACGACTCCGACGCCGACCTGTCCTACCTCAGCGCCTACACGCACCCCTTCGACATCATCCGCGAGAACCAGCGCGCCGCCCAGCGGATGAAGGAGCTCGGCTGGCAGCTGGTCCGGATGTCCGAGGCCGACTTCAAGGTCTGGGTGGACCTGGCCGACGGCCGCCGCTGCGGCATCGACGTCTTCGGCGGGTTCCACGTCGACGGGGTCTTCCACATGATGCCCAACGTCCGTGGCGAGCTGGACCGCTCGTCGCTGGTCCCCGTCTCCAGCATCGTGCTCGAGGGCACCGAGCTGGCCGCGCCGGCCCGGCCCGAGGACCTGCTCGCGCTGACGTACGGCGCGGGGTGGCGGGTGCCGGACCCGTCCTTCAAGTTCACCCCGGCCGGCGCCACCACGCGGCGTACCAACGGGTGGATGCGGGGACGGCGCAACAACCTGCGCCACTGGCACGACTTCTACAAGCCCGGCGCCGCGCGGCCCCCGCTGCCGACCGAGCCGTCCGGCTTCGCCGCCTGGGTCGGCGAGCGGATCGAGCCCGGCTCGCGGGTCGTCGACGTGGGCGCCGGCAACGGCCGCGACGCGGTGTGGTTCGTCCAGCAGGGCCACCCGGTGGTCGCCACCGAGGCGGCCACCAACGCGCTGCGGGTGATCCGCGGCCGCGCGTCCGAGGAGCACGTCAAGGTCACGCGCGACCTCGTGAACTTCAACGAGGTCCGGTCCCCGCTCCTGGTCGCCGCGGCGCTCGCCCGGACCGAGGAGCCCCCGCACCTGCACGTGCGGTTCCTGCTCGACTCGCTCAGCGCGGTCGCGCGCCAGTCGTTCTGGCGGTTCGCCTCGGTGGTGCAGCGGCGGGGCGGCCTGACGTTCCTGGAGTTCCGGGTCGGCGACCACGGCGCCACTGACGTACCCCGAGCACTTCCGGGCCACGCTCGACGCCGACGAGCTGGTCGACGAGATCACGACGTACGGCGGCACCGTCGTCGAGCGCGAGCAGGGGCGCGGCCGGGCGGTGCTCGGCGACGAGGACCCGGAGGTCTGCCGGCTCGTGGTCCGCTGGGGCGGCGAACGGCGCCCGGCACCGGCGCGGAAGGCGCGCACCCCCAAGCAGCGGCTCGAGGCGGTCCAGCGCGACCTGCACCAGACCCGGCAGGCCAACCAGCGCCTCTCCGACCTGCTCGACATCGTCACCGACGTCCTGGTCCCGGCGAGCCGACCCGACCGACCCGCGGCTGGTCGCCGCGCTGGCGAGGCTGCGGGAACTGCTGCCCGAGGGGTGACCGGCCCCGTCCCCGCGCGTCTCAGGCGGGGCTGGAGGCGTGCAGGTGGCTGATCCGCCAGCCCTCGTCGGTACGTCGGCAGATCAGCGTGAGCCGGAACGCGTTGATCTCGTCGCCGGTCGGCCGGTGCGCGGTCTCGTGGCCGAAGGCGATCACCCACCCGACGTCCCCGTGGTCGTGCACCTCGCGGACGCCCCAGCCGAAGGAGAAGTGCGTCGGCTGGGCGGCGTACGCGTCGATGAACACGTAGATGTGCTCGCGGCTGGTCAGGATCAGCGACTCCGAGGTGACCAGGGACGCGTCGTCGTCGACGAAGAGCGCCCGCAGCCGCTCGGTGTCCTGGGCGTCGAAGGCAGCGCTGAACTCGTCCAGCACCCCGCCCAGGTCGAACATGGGAAGAGCATGTCTCGCCGCCCGATCGCGCAACAGTGATGTGCAGACCAGTGGCGACGACGGAGTACCCCCGGTGGGGCTCGAACCCACACTGAATCGCTTTTAAGGCGACGTCCTCTGCCGGTTGGGATACGGGGGCGCGGCCCAATCTAGGCGCTGCCGGTCATCCTGCCAGCGCCCGCGCCCGTCCCAGCACGTCGTCCAGCATCTCCTCGGTGAGCTTGCCGGTGAAGGTGTTCTGCTGGCTGGGGTGGTAGCAGCCGAGCAGGGTGACCGGCTCGCCGGCCGGCCCGACCAGGCCGGCCTCGGCGCCGTGGCCGAAGCGCGGCTTGGGCGTGGGTACGGCGTACCCGGCGGCGCGGTAGGCACGCAGGGCGGCGTCCCAGCCGAAGGAGCCGAGGGCGACGACCGCGCGCACGTGCGGTGCGAGCAGGGTGATCTCGCGCTCGATCCACGGGGAGCAGGTGTCGCGCTCCGCGGTGGTCGGCTTGTTCTGCGGCGGCGCGCAGCGGACCGCGGCGACCATCCGCGCCCGCACCAGCCGCTGCCCGTCGCCGGCGTGCACCGAGGTGCTCCTGGGCGGCCAGCCCGGCCCGGTGCAGCGCCGCGAACAGCCAGTCGCCCGACCGGTCGCCGGTGAAGATCCGGCCGGTCCGGTTGCCGCCGTGCGCCGCCGGGGCCAGCCCGACGATCAGCACCGCCGCCTCGGGGTCGCCCCAGCCGGCGATCGGCCGGCCCCAGTACGGCTCCCCGGCGTACGCCGCCCGCTTCTCCACCGCCACGTCCTCGCGCCACTGCACCAGGCGCGGGCAGGCCCGGCAGACCGAGACGCGGGCGTCGAGCTCGGCGAGGGTGGGTGGCTGGTCGGAGTCCCGCAATTGCGGAGTTGTGACATGTTTCTGCGCCGAAAACGTGTCATTCGGCTGCAATTGCGGACTTTCGGCAGCACCCAGCGCGAGGCGTCGTACGTCGGCGGGGTCGGCCGCGACCGGGGTGTCGGGGGTGGCCGGGTCGTCCGGCCAGCCCGTGCCCGGCGGCACCGGAGACACGAACCGCTGCCCCGTCAACGGATGGGGCAGCGGTTCGGACGTGCGTGCGGGGCGGGCCCGCGGGGTGGTGCTCAGCGGTCAGCCCGGCAGGTCGGCGGAGTGCTCCCCACCGCCCGGCTTCACCTTGGCGGCGGCAGCGCCGGCGACCGTGGTCACCTTGTCGACCACGACCGGCGCCTGCTGCCGCACGGTCTCCTGGGCCTTCTCCGCGGCGTTCTGCACCGTCGGGTTGCTGGCGAACTGCTGCGCGCGGTTCTTGATCTGCTCGTAGCGGGCCCGGCCGGCCTTGGCGCCGAGCACGTAGCCGACACCGATCAGCAGCAGGATCTTGAGCTTGCCCATGGGATTACTCCTCCATAGAGAACGTCGTGTCCTCGACCGTACCCAATCCGTCCGCAGGCACACGGGGCGGTCCCATCCGGGCAACCGACGCGTCACCCGTCGACCAGCGACCAGGCGATCCCGTCGAGGATGTCGGACTCCGAGACCACCATCGTGGCGGGCCGGGTCCGCCGCAGCACCCGGTCGAGGATCAGCGCACCGGCACCGATCACGTCCACCCGCCCGGGGTGGAGGTACGGCAGCGCCCGCCGCTCCTGCGACCGTCATCGCGAGGATCCGCGCTGTCGTCGCGTGCACGTCGTCGCGGGCCAGGACGGCCTGGTCGATGCGGTCCGCGGTCGTACTCCGGCAGGTCGAGCACCCCCGCGGCCACGGTGGTGATGGTGCCGGCCACGCCGACGACGGTCGCGGCGGCCGCCGGGTCGACCGGGCAGGCGTCGAGGTGGGCGTCGATGTCGGCGACCGCGGCGGCCACCTCGGCGGCGGTCGGCGGGTCGGAGTGCAGGTGGCGCTCGTGCATCCGGACCGAGCCCATGTCCATGGAGTACGCCGCAGCTCGGCGCGGCCTCACCCAGGATGAGCTCGGTCGAGCCGCCGCCGATGTCGACCACCAGCACCGGCGTCGCGGGGGCGTGGCGGAGGTTGCGGACCGCGCCGTCGAAGGACAGCCGCGCCTCCTCGTCGCCCGCGATGACGTCGGGGTCGACGCCCAGCCGCGCGTGGACGCCGGCCGCGAAGTCCGCCGCGTTGGCCGCATCGCGGGTGGCGGAGGTCGCGCAGAAGCGGAGCCGCTCGACCGGGTGCCGGCCGATCAGGGCGGCGTACTCGTCGATGGCGGCGAACGTGCGGGCCAGCGCCTCCTCGGCGAGCCGGCCGGTGCGGTCGACGCCCTGGCCGAGCCGGACCACCCGGGACTCGCGCTCGAGCACGGTGCCGGCCGGGAGGTCGGCGACCATCAGCTTGATCGTGTTGGTGCCGCAGTCGACGGCGGCGACGACGGTCACGGTCCTAGTCGTCCGCGGTCGTGACGCAGGGGCCGGTCGCCCACCAGTCGCCGAGCAGGTCGAGCACCTCGTCGCCGAGCGGGTTGACGCCGCGGCCCTGGGCCAGCGCCTGGCCGGCCAGCACGTGCAGGCACTTGACGCGGTCGGGCATCCCGCCGGCGCGAGATGCCGTCGATCTCCGGGACCTCGCCGATCGCGGTGCGGGCCGCGAGGTAGGCCTCGTGCGCGGCGGCGTACTGCGTCGCGCCAGCTCGGGGTCGGTGGCCAGCCGCTCCTGCATCTCCTTCATCAGCCCGGACGCCTCGAGGGTGCCGATCCGCGAGGCCGCGCGCGGGCAGGTGAGGTAGAAGGTCGTGGGGAACGGCGTGCCGTCGTCCAGCCGCGGCTCGGTGGTGACCACGTCGGGGTTGCCGCAGGGGCACCGGTGGCCGACCTCGTGGATCGAGCGGGGCGCCCGTCCGAGCTGCCGCCCGATCGCCGCCTCGTCGTCGGGCGCGATCACTCGCCCGGGGCCTTGATCGTGCCGGCCGGCTGCTTGCGCTGCTGCTCCGAGACCGGCTTGCCGGCCGCCTCGACCGAGCCCCAGGCCGTGGTCCACCAGGCGGTCGGGGTGTCGTCGCCGGTCGTCGCCGGGTCGGAGAGGGTGTCCGGGGAGTCCAGCGGGTCGCCGTTCTCGTCGAGCACCTGGTACGGCGTCTCGCCGGGCATGACGTAGCCGAACCGCAGCCGCGCCTGCTGGCGCGACGTAGGCGTCGTCGTCCCAGCGCCGCTTCTCGCGCTCGAGGGCCTGGATGTCGTCGCCGGTCTTGCTGATCTGCGCGTTGAGGTCGGCGATGTGCTGCCGCTGCTGGAGGTAGGCCCGCAGGCTGGAGGCGTAGGACACCGTCAGCACGGCGAGCACCAGCACCAGGATCGCGGCCCGGCCGGTGAGCCGGGGGCGCGCGCCTCGCGCGCGCCGGCGTACCTCCCTGCGGGGTCGCCGACGGACGCCGCACCGGGCCGGACGTGCGTCCGGGTCCGGTGCGGCTGCGCGGGCGGGAGCCGCGCTGCGTACGTCGGTCGTCGGCCATGGGTCCCCGGTCAGCCCTGGAAGCGCGGGAACGCGGAGGCGCCGGCGTACCGTGCGGCGTCGCCGAGCTCCTCCTCGATCCGCAGCAGCTGGTTGTACTTCGCGACGCGCTCGGAGCGGGCCGGGGCACCGGTCTTGATCTGGCCGCAGTTCGTGGCGACGGCGAGGTCGGCGATCGTGGTGTCCTCGGTCTCGCCGGAGCGGTGGCTCATCATGCAGCGGAAGCCGTTGCGGTGCGCGAGGTCGACGGAGTCGAGGGTCTCGGTGAGCGAGCCGATCTGGTTGACCTTGACCAGCAGCGCGTTGGCGGACTGCTCCTTGATGCCGCGGCCGAGGCGCTCGACGTTGGTGACGAAGAGGTCGTCGCCGACGATCTGGGTCTTGTCGCCGAGCTGGGCGGTCAGCGTCTTCCAGCCGGACCAGTCGTCCTCGTCCAGCGGGTCCTCGACGGAGACGATCGGGTACGACGCGACGAGGTCGGCGTAGTAGGCGGTCATCTCCTCGGCGGACTTCTTCTGGCCCTCGAAGGCGTACTTCTTCTTGTCGTGGAACTCGCTGGCGGCCACGTCGAGGGCGAGCGCGATGTCCTTGCCCAGCTTGAGGCCGGCCGACTTCACGGCCTCGGCGATCAGGTCGAGCGCGGCCCGGTTGGACGACAGGTCGGGGGCGAAGCCGCCCTCGTCGCCGAGGCCGGTGGCCAGGCCCTTCTTCTTCAGCACGGACTTGAGCGCGTGGTAGACCTCGGCGCCCTGCTGGAGCGCCTCGCGGAAGGTCGGCGCACCGATCGGCGCGATCATGAACTCCTGGATGTCCACGTTGGAGTCCGCGTGGCTGCCGCCGTTGAGGATGTTCATCATCGGCACCGGCAGCAGGTGGGCGTTCGGGCCGCCGACGTACCGGTAGAGCGGGAGGCCGGCGCTGTCCGCGGCCGCGCGGGCCACGGCGAGCGAGACGCCGAGGATGGCGTTGGCGCCGAGGTTGGCCTTGTTGGGCGTCGCGTCGAGGTCGAGCATGGCCTGGTCGACGAGGCGCTGGTCGTCGGCCTCCATGCCCTCGATCGCCGGGGCGATCTTCTCGAGGACACCGGTGACGGCCTTCTGCACGCCCTTGCCGACGTACCGCTTGCCGCCGTCGCGGAGCTCGACGGCCTCGAAGGCACCGGTGGAGGCGCCGCTGGGCACGGCGGCCCGGGCGAACGCGCCGTCGTCGAGCTGGACCTCGACCTCGACGGTGGGGTTGCCGCGCGAGTCGAGGATCTCGCGCGCGCCGACTGCTGCGATGGAAGCCACGGCTGTGCTCCTGAGGGGTGGACGGGTTCGGGCACTGGGTGAACGTCAGCCTAGCCCTGTCCGGCGGTCCAGCCCGGCAGCACCCGCGGCGGCCCGCAAGGCGGCCAGCACCCGCTCCGGGTGCTGCATCACCTGGTCCCACGTGAAGCGCAGCACGGTCCAGCCGGCCAGCACGAGCGCGTTGTAGCGCCAGCAGTCGCGGTCGTGGGCTTCCCGCCCTGCGTGCCACGTCCAGGAGTCGGCCTCGAGGACGAGCCGCCGTCGTACGTCGACGAGGTCGGGATGGAGCACCACGCCTCCGGCCGGACGGGGTGCTGGGGCACCGGCGTCGAGGCCGGCGTCGAGGGCGAGGTGACGCAGCACGGACTCGAAGGGGTTGTCCGCGCGGGCATCGGCATGCTCGGCGATCCAGCGCGCCCGGCTGCTGTTGCGTCCGGTGAGTACGCCGACGGCCGTGCAGGGCGTCGGCGGTCAGGCTGCCGTGGCGCAGCGCGGAGTCAGCGACGGCCAGGGCCTCGCCGCGAGGCAGGTCGCGGGCGCAGTCGAGGACCGTCCGCAGCGGCGAGGTCACCCCGTCGACCACGTCCTCGGGTGGCAGACGCCAGTGGACGGCGACCCCGAGGCGGCGTTCGGACCACGTTGCGCCCGCGCGGGACGGTGACGTGCGGGCGCGCGGCCGGCCAGGCCACCTCCCACTCCCAGTGCGCGGCCGCGGAGAGGTGGGAGCGGACGCCGTGCAGCCGCGCGGCGGCGCGGCCGTCCTCGGCGGTCGGGAGGGCGTAGGCGCCCCGGGCCAGCCGGGTGACCGTGCGGGCCCGGACGGCGGTGCGCAGCCGACGGCGCGTGGTCAGCGCCTCCAGCTCGGGCGAGCCGGGCGACGCCACCGAGGCGGGTGAGTGCGTCGACCGGGTGCGAGGGGCTCGTGCACTGTTCCAGCGTCGGTACGCCGCGACGCCGGCGCAATCGGCTCTCCACAGGGGCCGGAGGAACGACCGATTGCGGCCGGAATCTGGCGAAACGGCGCCTTTCGCCAGGCAATTGGTCGTTCCTGTGGTCGCCCCGGAGCCACGCGACCCGGGCCAGCGCCGAGCGTCGGCAGGTCAGCGGTCGCCGGCCACCCGGCGTACGGCGTCGCGCAGCGCCTGCTCCGGGTCGACCCCGGCGGCGCGGGACTCGGCGACCAGGGCCAGCAGCCGCTCGCCGATGTCGGTGGCCGGATCGCCAGAACGCACGGTTCGGTCCGCCACAACGGACGGTTCGGCGGGGGTGCGGGAGAGGCGGTCGAGCACCTTGTCGGCGAGCAGCAGGGCGGGCAGCGTCGGCGGCAGGCCGTCGAGGACGGAGGTGCGCTGCTTCTCGGCGGCCTTGATCGACTCCCAGACCTCGTTGATCGAGGCGGCGTCCTGGCCCGGAGACGGCGAGGCACCGGCCGGCGGGAAGACGTGCGGGTTGCGGCGGACCATCTTGGCGATCAGGTCGTCGGCCACGTCGTCGATGGTGTACTCCCCCGCCTCGGCCGCGATCACGGCGTGGAAGTAGACCTGCAGCAGCAGGTCGCCGAGCTCCTCGCGCAGGTGCTCGGCGTCCCCGGTGTCGATCGCCTCCAGCGTCTCGTGGGTCTCCTCGAGGAGGTACCGCGCCAGGGACCGGTGGGTCTGCCCCGCCTTCCACGCGCACTCGGCGCGCAGCCGCTCCATCACCCCGGCCAGCTCGACCAGGGCCCGACCGGGTTCGCCGGGCTCGCTCAGCCGCATCGCTGCGAGGCCGGCAGCTTGTCGGCGTACGTCGTGTCGGGCTTCTCGCCGGTGGAGCTGGTGAGCGGCGGGAGCGTCGCGCCCAGCTGGGCCAGCGAGCTCACCGGCACCGACAGCCCGCTGTCGGGGGCAACCACGTTGCCGTCCTTGTCGAGCGTGCCGAAGCGCGGGTCGATGGTGACGTCGGCGTCGTCGATCCACTGCTGGACCTTCTCCTGGCCGGCGGTGCCGTAGACGAACTCGGCGTACGCACGCGCGGTGAGCACCTTGACGTAGGTGTCGACGCTCTCGGCCGGGATCTTGCTCTGCTCGGCCTGGGCCTCGAGGCCGGCGATCGTCTGCTTGTACTGCTTGGTCTCCTCCAGGCCGTTCTCCTCGGCGTACTGGTGGAGCAGCTCGTCGTTGACCAACAGGTCGAGCGCCACCGCGCGGACCGTGCTCATCGACAGGCGCAGGTCGGACTGCTGCAGGGCCGGGACGTTCAGCGTGCAGAAGTCGTCGGCGAACTGGTCGGCGTCGGAGAGCGAGATGTCGGTGCCCTCGACGACGGCCGCGCGGCCCGGGTGTACGTCGGGTCCGCAGCCGGTGGCGGTGACGAGCCCTGCCACGACGAGGGCGGCGACGGCGTACCTGCGGAGGGGTCGGGTCCTCACGACGTGGGCTCCTTGATCTGCGGGGCGTCGCCGGGGGCGAGCACCGTGTCGATGACTTCTCGGGCCCATTCAAGCAGGGCTTCGTCGCGCAGGGCCTGGACCCCCATGCCGGGTCGCGGCACGAGCACCGTGTCCGTGGCCGCCTTGACCAGGCTCTTGGGGTAGAGCCGGTGGAGCCGGACCACGCGGGAGTCGGGCAGCGACACCGGCGCGAAGCGGACGTTCTTGCCGGCCATGGTGACCTCGGAGATGCCGGCCTGGCGCGCGCGGGCGCGGAAGCGCGCGACCTGGAGCAGGCTGGTGACCGGCGCCGGCGGGTTGCCGTAGCGGTCGAGCATCTCCTCGTGCAGCAGCCGGACGTCGTCGTCGCTGCGGACCTCGGCCAGGCGCTTGTACATCTCCAGCCGCAGCCGCTCGGACGGGACGTAGTCGTGCGGCAGGTGCGCGTCGATCGGCAGCTCGATGCGGACCTCGCCCAGCTCCGGCTCGGCGTCGCCGCGGAACTCGTGCACCGCCTCGCCGACCAGCCGGACGTAGAGGTCGAAGCCGACGTCGGCGATGTGGCCGGACTGCTCGCCGCCGAGCAGGTTGCCGGCGCCGCGGATCTCGAGGTCCTTCATCGCGATCGCCATGCCGCCGCCGAGGTCGGAGTGCTGGGCCAGGGTGGCCAGCCGCTCGTGCGCGGTCTCGGTGAGCGGCTTCTCGCTCGGGTAGAGGAAGTAGGCGTAGGCCCGCTCCCGCGACCGGCCGACCCGTCCGCGCAGCTGGTGCAGCTGGGAGAGGCCGAGGGTGTCGGAGCGCTCGATGATCATCGTGTTGGCGTTGGAGACGTCGAGGCCGGACTCCACGATCGTCGTGCAGACCAGCACGTCGAAGCGCTTCTCCCAGAAGTCGAGCATCACCTGCTCGAGCAGGTGCTCGCCCATCTGGCCGTGTGCGGTGGCGACGCGGGCCTCGGGCACCAGCTCCCTGATCTTCGCCGCGGCCTTCTCGATCGAGTTCACCCGGTTGTGGATGTAGAACACCTGGCCCTCGCGCAGCAGCTCGCGGCGTACGGCGGCGACGATCTGGCGGTCCTCGTAGGCGCCGACGTAGGTCAGCACCGGGTGCCGCTCCTCGGGCGGGGTCGCGATCGTCGACATCTCGCGGATGCCGGTGATCGCCATCTCGAGCGTGCGCGGGATCGGCGTCGCGGACATGGAGAGCACGTCGACGCTCGTGCGCAGGCGCTTCATCTGCTCCTTGTGCTCGACGCCGAAGCGCTGCTCCTCGTCGACGACGATCAGCCCGAGGTCCTTCATGCGGGTGTCGGGGTTGAGCAGCCGGTGGGTGCCGACCACGACGTCGACGGTGCCGTCGGCCAGGCCCTCGAGGACCTCGCGGGCCTCCTTGTCGGTCTGGAACCGGCTCAGCCCCTTGAGCACGACCGGGAAGCCGCTCATCCGCTCGGTGAACGTCGAGAGGTGCTGGGTGACCAGCAGCGTGGTCGGCACCAGCACCGCCACCTGCTTGCCGTCCTGGACCGCCTTGAACGCCGCCCGCACGGCGATCTCGGTCTTGCCGTAGCCGACGTCGCCGCAGACCAGCCGGTCCATCGGGACCTGGCGCATCATGTCGCCCTTGACCTCGTCGACGGTGCTCAGCTGGTCGGGCGTCTCCTGGAACGGGAAGGCGTCCTCGAGCTCGCGCTGCCAGGGCGTGTCCGGCCCGAACGCATGGCCCTTGGTCGCCTGCCGGGCGGCGTACAGCTTGATCAGCTCGGCCGCGATCTGGCGCACCGCCTTGCGGGCGCGGCCCTTGCGCTTGGCCCAGTCGGCACCGCCGAGCCGGTCGAGCGACGGCTGCTCGCCGCCGACGTACCGGGTGACCTGGTCGAGCGCGTCGGCCGGGACGTAGAGCCGGTCGGGCGGGCCGCCGCGCTTGGAGGCGCCGTACTCGAGGACGAGGTACTCGCGGGTGGCGCCGCCGACCTCGCGCTGCCGCATCTCGACGTACCGGCCGACGCCGTGCTGCTCGTGGACGACGTAGTCGCCGGGGGTCAGCTCGAGCGGGTCGATCTGCTTCTTGCGGCGGGCCGGCATCTTCCGCATGTCGCGGGTGGAGGCCTTCTGGCCGGAGATGTCCTCGCCGGTGACGACCGCGATGCCGTTGGTGACGAAGCCGTGCAGCAGGCAGCCGGTGGTGACGGTGACGACGTGCGGGTCGACCTCGTCGAGACGCTCGACGAGGCGCGCGGCCACGTCGTGCTCGCCGAGCGCCTCGACCATGCGCTGGGCGGGGCCGTGGCCCTGGTGGACGACGACGACGCGCCGGCCCTGGGACTCCCAGCCGCGGATGTCGCGGATCGCGGCCTCGACGTCGCCGCGGTAGGCGTCGACCGGGTTGGCGTCGACGGTGCGCTGCACGAGTCCGTCGGTGTCGGGGGCGATCTCCTCGTCGGCGTCCTCCAGCCCGAACGGGCTCACCGACCACCAGGCCAGGCCGGCGGCGAGCGCGTGCTCGCGGACCTCGCCGAGGGACTTGTACGACGCGGCGCCGAGGTCGATCGGGGCGACCCCGCCGCTGGCGGCCGCGGCCCAGCTCGCGCCGAGGAACTCCTCGCTGGTGGCGACCAGGTCGTGGGCGCGGGAGCGGGCCCGCTCGGGGTCGAGCACCAGGACGTGGGTGTCCTTCGGCATCAGGTCGACCAGCAGCTCCATCTCGTCGACCAGCGCGGGAGCCAGCGACTCCATGCCCTCGACGGCGATGCCGTTGGCGATCTTCTCGGTCAGCTCCTTCAGCTGCGGGTGCGCCTCGCCCAGCTCGGCGGCGCGTCGGCGTACGTCGTCGGTGAGCAGGAGCTCGCGGCACGGCGGCGCCCAGAGCCGGTCCCGCTTCTCCAGGGTGCGCTGGTCGGCGACGGCGAAGGAGCGGATCTCCTCGACGTCGTCGCCCCACAGCTCCACGCGGAGCGGGTGCTCCTCGGTCGGCGGGAAGACGTCGACGATGCCGCCGCGGACGGCGTACTCGCCGCGCTTCTCGACCAGGTCGACGCGGGTGTACGCCGCGTCGGAGAGCCGGTGGGCGAGGTCGTCGAGGTCGATGGTGTCGCCGGCGCGCAGCTCGACCGGGGCGAGGTCGCCGAGGCCCTTCACCTGTGGCTGCAGCAGCGAGCGGACCGGCGCGACCACGACCTGGAGCTCACCCTCGTCCGGGTGGCAGATCCTCCGGAGCACGGCCAGCCGGCGGCCGACGGTGTCGCTGCGGGGGCTGAGCCGCTCGTGCGGCAGCGTCTCCCACGACGGGAAGTAGCCGATCTTGTCCTCGTCGACCAGGTCGGCCAGCGACTCGACCAGGTCCTCGGCCTCGCGCTGGGTGGCGGTGACCGCGAGCACCGTGCGGCCGCGGTCGGCCAGCCCCTTGACCACGAACGGGCGCAGCCCGGCCGGGCCGGTGAGGTCGAGGGCGTCGACGGAGTCGAGGTCGCCCAGGGCCGCGGCCAGGGTGGGGTCGGCGAGGACGGCGTCGGCGAGACCCTGCAGGCGCAACGTGGGACCTTTCGTACAACACGACAGCCCCCTGCCGGCGGGCGAGGGGGTGGACGGGCCCATGCTACGTCGTCCCCGGAAGGGGCTGTGCCACGCTGCTCCGATGCTCTGGAGCCGTTCGGGGGGTCGCGACGACGGCCCGTTGCTGGTGATGCTGCACGGCCTCGGTGCGACCGGTGAGGTGTGGCGCGGGGTCGAGGCGCTGCTGCCCGAGGCCTGGTCCGGCGGCTGGCTGGTCCTCGACCTCCCCGGTCATGGCAGGTCGCCGTGGGCTCCGGCGTACGACTTCGCGGCGCAGGCGCACGCGGTCTCCGCGATGGTCCCGGCCGGGCGCGAGGTGGTGCTGATCGGGCACTCGATGGGCGGCATGGTCGCGCTGGAGGTGGCCGCCGGCCTGCCGTCGGTACGCCGGGTGGTGGCGTTCTCGGTGAAGACCTGGTGGCCGCCCGAGCACGTGGAGGGGATGCGCGCGCAGGCGGGCAAGGAGCCGCGCACGTTCGCCACCCGCGACGAGGCGCTGGCCCGGCACGCGAAGGTGGCCGGCCTGTCCGACCTGCTGGCGCCCGGACGACCCTGCCCTGCTGCCGGGCGTCACCGAGGCCGGCGGCGGCTGGCGGGTGGCGCAGGACCCGGCCACCCACGATTTCGGCACGCCCGACATCGCGGGCGCGGTCGCCGCCCTCGACGGGCTCGCGGTCGTGCTGGCCCGGGGCTCGGAGGACCCGTTCGTGCGCGCGGAGAACCTGACCGACCTGGTCGACGACGCGGTCACCCTCGACGGGCTGGGCCACAACCCGCACGTCGAGCGCCCTGAGGCGGTCGTCGGGCTGCTCTGACCTGGCTCAGGGACAGCGCAGCCGCAGGGTCGAGACCCCGTCGCCGGTGAGGGACTCGCAGGCGACGCCCCGGCCGGTGGCGGCCATCAGCAGGTCGATCAGCCGGCCCTCGACGAGCGGGCCCTCGCCGTGGCTCCAGTCGTCGTCGGTGGCCTTCAGGCGCAGCTCCTTGATCCGGCTCTTCGTGCCCAGGACGAGGTCGGTGCCGGTGTAGAAGTCGATGACCTTCCGGACCGCCGCCGGCGGGTAGGTGTGGCTGATCCCGAGCGGCCGGCGGATGTCCTCGGAGTGCACGATCACCTCGCCCAGCCAGGTGACCTTGGGTCCCGGCGGGCAGGACGTCGAGTGCTGCCTGTCGCGGAACTCTGCCAGTGTGGCCCGCGGGCTGTCGCCGAGGTGGCGCCGGATCTCGCGGTTCGCGTACCTCGGGATGCTGAACCCCGCGGCGGCCAGCCGGACCAGGAACTTCGAGGTGGTCATGGACGCGGTCCCGGACTGGTGCGCCAGCACCTCCCGCACCGTCCAGCCCTCGCACAGCGACGGCGTCTGCCACTGCTGCGGGGAGAGGTCGGCCAGGTCGTCGGCGAGGGCGCCGCGCTCGGCGATCACGGTGCTCCAGATGTCCGTCATGGGGACCGACCCTAGAGGCCCGGCGCTCAGCCCTCGGTGGCCGCCCGCTCGGCCTCGGAGCGCAGCACGCAGAACTCGTTGCCCTCCGGGTCCGCCATCACCACCCAGCCGATGCCCGGGCCGTAGTGGTCGCGCTGGTCGTCGATCTCGCGGGCCCCGATCCCCTTGAGTCGCTCCACCTCCTCGTCGCGGTTCGTCGCGCTGGGGCGGAGGTCGAAGTGGAGGCGGTTCTTCACCGACTTGGTGTCGGGCACCTCGATGAACAGCAGGTGGTGGTCGGCGTCCGGGCTCTGGATCATGCACTCGGAGTGGCCGGGCTCGTTGGGGTCGCCGGGGACGTCGACGTACCCGAGGACCTCCTTCCACCACTCGGAGAGCTCGTAGGCGTTGGCGCAGTCGACGGAGGTGTGGGCGATGTACGACGTCATGACCGCAACTCTGGCCTGACCGGGCGCCGGGCGTCGATCGGTTTCCGCGTCAGTCTGCGACAGGTCGGCGCCGACCTGTCGTCAGTTCACGACAGGTGGGCGGCGAGCAGGTCGGCGAGGGCGGCCTCGCCGTCGGACAGGTGCCAGCGCTCCGCGCGCAGGCCGACCGCCCGCGCGCCCTCCACGTTGCGGGCCGAGTCGTCGACGAACAGCACCGCGGCGGCCGGTGCGTCCAGGGCCGCCAGGGCGTGCTCGAAGTACGCCGCCTCCGGCTTGGCCACCCCGATCTCGCAGGAGTAGAAGCAGGAGTCGAAGAGGTCGTCGTACCCCAGCTCGCGCCGCATGTACGCCGCCCGCTCGGGGTTCTGGTTCGTCGCGAGGTGCACGCCGAGGCCACGCGCCCGCAACGACTCCACGAGCGGCACCGTCGACGGGGCGACCGCGATGCGCTCCCACGCCGCGGCGTACACCTCCTCGGCCGTGGCGGCGACCTCGAAGTCCGCGAGGATCCGCGTCAGCACCGGCAGGAACGGGACCCCGCGCAGGCTGGCCTGCTCGTCCATCGCGAGCGCGGTCACGAAGTCCTCGGCGCGGTCGCCGAGGAACGGCCGCAGTGCCGCCTGCCACCCGCCGGGGAGGTCCTGGACCACCCCGTCGGCGTCCAGCAGGACGTGCGCGACTCCCCCGGCCACGGGGTCAGTCGGTGCCGTGGCGGCGGACGAAGTCGAGGATCGGGTCGGCCAGCCCGGGCCGGCACACGATCAGGTCGGGCAGCGACACGTCGTCCTGGTTGTAGGCCAGCTCCGAGCCGTCGACGCGCGAGCAGAACAGCCCGGCCGCGCGGGCGACGGCGACCGGCGCCGCGTTGTCCCACTCGTACTGTCCGCCCGCGTGCACGTAGGCGTCGGCGACGTTGCGCACCACCGACATCACCTTGACCCCGGCCGAGCCCATCGGCACCAGCTCGGCGTCGAGCTCCTTGGCCAGCGCCTCGACGAACGCCGGCGGACGGCTGCGCGAGACCGCGATCCGCGGCACCGGCGAGGTGGACGGCGGCACCACCGGCGGGATGCCGGTGTTGAAGGTCTCCCCCAGCGCGGGCTGCGCGACGGCACCGGCGACGAGCTGGCCGTCCTGCCACAGCGCCACGTGCACGGCCCAGTCGTCGCGCGGCGGCTCGGAGAACTCCCGGGTGCCGTCCAGCGGGTCGACGATCCACACCCGGTGCGCCTCGAGCCGGGCCTTGTCGTCGGCGCCCTCCTCCGAGAGCACCGCGTCGCCGGGCCGGTGCTCGGCGAACAGGCGCATCAGCAGGTCGTGCGCGGCGCGGTCGCCGGCGTCCTTGAGGGCACGGCCCTCCAGTCCCTCGGCGCGGACCTCGAGCAGGCGCTCGCCGGCGACGGTGGCCAGCCAGGTGGCGAGGGCGTGGTCGTCGGTGGCGGCCGCGGCGGGCGGGGTTCCGGGATCGAAAGTCACCCGGTCACCCTACTCAGGCCCTAGCCTGAGACCGGGTCCCGGGCGGAGTGGGCGAGGAGGCGTCATGGGCACGACGTACGACGTGGTGATGGTGGGGGCGGGCATCGTCGGCCTGGCCACCGTCCGCGAGCTGCACCGCCGCCACCCGGACCTGCGGATCGCCGTGCTCGACAAGGAGCAGGAGGTCGGCCGGCACCAGAGCGGCCACAACAGCGGGGTCCTGCACGCCGGCGTCTACTACCAGCCCGGGTCGCTCAAGGCCCGGCTCTGCGTCCGCGGCAAGCAGCTGATGGAGGACTACGCCACCGAGCACGGCATCCCGTTCGAGACCTGCGGCAAGCTCATCGTCGCCCTCGACGACAGCGAGCTCGGCCGGCTGGCGAACCTCCTCGAGCGCGGCACCGCCAACGGGGTGCCCGGCCTCCGCGAGGTCGGCCCCGAGGAGCTGCGCGAGATCGAGCCGCACGCCGCCGGCGTCCGGGCGCTGCACAGCCCCGGCACCGGGATCATCGACTTCGCGCGGGTCACCCGCTCGCTCGCCGCCGGGCTGGTCGAGGACGGCGTGGACCTCCTGCTGGGACACGAGGTCACCGGGGTCGCGACGTACGACGGCAGCCAGGTCGTGACCACCACCGGCGGCGAGGTGCGCGCCCGCCACCTGATCAGCTGCGCCGGCCTGCACTCCGACCGGGTGGCCGGGCTGACCACCCGGCCCGGACGTGCACATCGTGCCGTTCCGCGGTGACTACTACACGCTGAAGCCCGAGGCCCGGGCGCTGTGCCGCGGCCTGATCTACCCGGTGCCCGACCCGTCCCTGCCGTTCCTCGGCGTGCACTTCACCAAGCGGCACGACGGCGAGGTGTGGGCCGGCCCGAACGCCGTGCTGGCGCTGGCTCGCGAGGGGTACCGCCGCCGCGACGTCGACTGGGCCGACACCCGCGAGGTGCTCGGCTACTCCGGCTTCCGGGCACTGGCCCGGAAGTACTGGCGCACCGGCGCGGCCGAGGTGTGGCGCGACGCGGTGAAGCGGTCGTTCGTCAAGGAGCTGCAGCGCTACGTGCCCGACGGTGCGCTCCGACCAGCTGGTCTTCGGCCCGTCCGGGGTGCGCGCCCAGGCGCTGGCCCCCGACGGCGCGATGGTCGACGACTTCCACCTCCAGGAGGGGCCGTCGTCGCTGCACGTCCTCAACGCGCCGTCCCCGGCGGCCACGGCGTCGCTCGCCATCGCCGAGATGCTGGCCGACCGCACCGACGCGGCGTTCGCGCTCGGCCGCTGACGGGCTCCGATCCGGTCTCGGGCCAGGCCTCGGGAGGCCGGTCAGGCCTCCGTGCGGGCCAGCAGCCCGGCACCGACCAGGTCGGTCGCCGCCGCGTGCAGCCGGGCGAACTCCACGTCCGCGACCTCCGCGATCTCCAGCAGGCTGGTCGTCCCGTCGGAGTAGCCCAGCGTCCACAGCATCGCCATCACCGCGTCGGAGGCGGTCTTGCCGCCCATCGGCGGGTAGAGCCCGCGCGCCCCGAGCTGCGGCTCGCCGTACGGGCTGAGGTTGGTGTACGTCGCGTCGTGCTCGAGCACGTCGACGATCTCGGTCAGCGCGGTCAGCGACTCCTCGAGCTCGGCGTCGGTGACGAAGGCCAGGTCGTCGGCGGAGGTGTGGTACTCGGGGTACTCCCCGTGCGGGGTGCGGGTCAGCCGCCCCACGGGCAGGTCGAAGCCGACCGCGTTGAACTGCCGCTCGTCGTAGCCGTACGGCGAGTAGGCGCGCACCTCTCCCCCGCGCCGGCGTACGACGTGGCGCGCGGCGGCGTCGACGGTGCGGTCGGCGTGCCGGGTCTGCTTGTAGACCAGCGGCCCGCCACCGCCCAGGCCGGTGAGCACCAGCCCGTGCCGGATCCGGGGCAGCACGTCGGGGTTGCGGCTGAGCCAGGTCAGCGAGCCGATGGTGCCCGGCGCGAAGAGGAACCGGTAGCCGTAGCGGCGCGACGGCCGGGCCGCGAGCGCTGCGGCCAGCTCGACGGCCACGGTCAGCCCGGACAGGTTGTCGTTGACCAGCGAGGGGTGGCACACGTGCGAGGTCACGATGACCTCGTCGTCGGTGTCCCCGGGCAGGAAGAGCTCGCCGTAGGTCAGCTCGCCGGGCTCCAGGGTCGTGTCCACGACCACCTCGAACGGCCCCTCGCCCAGCGCGTCGAGCTGGTGCTGGGACAGGCAGAATCCCCAGTTCCGCACGTAGTAGCTGGTGCGGTACGGGATCCAGTCGGGGTGCTCGGGCAGCGTGTGCAGGTGCGGCCGGAGCTCCTCGAGCGTGAACGTGCCCCGCACCGGGCTGCTGTAGGACACCAGGTGCAGGGTGTGGTCGCGGACGTCGACGACCCGCCGGCCGGTGGCGTCGGCGATCTACGCCTCCCGCACCGTCCACTCGTCGTTGATCGTCCAGTCGTGGACCTGCGTGCCCGAGGGCACCCCGACCTGCTGGACCGGCACCGTCTCGGCGAGCACCGCGAGGGTCTCGCGGACGCCGGCGCCGGTGATGCTGCGCAGCACGGGGTAGAGGCGCTCCATCCGCTGCCGCATGCGCGCGGCGCGGACGGGGTCCTCGACCTCGGCCATCCTCAGCGCTTCAGGACGAGCATGTCGTCCAGCAGGCCCTGCGCCTTGAGCTCGTTGATCCGCTCCAGCCGGACGAACCGCGGTCCCTCGAAGTCGGCCCGCTCCAGCCCGATGCGCTCCATGTCCGAGGCCAGCTCCTCGATGCCGTCGGGCACCGTCCACTGCGGCCGGAAGCCGGGCACCCGCTCGGTCACCTTGCCGAAGTCGACCCGGTAGTCGCGCTTGTCGGGCGCGGCGCCCTCGGCGAACGTCACCGGGCAGTCCATCCGCTCGGCCACCCGGGTGGCGATGTCGCGGATCTGCACGACGTCCTCGTCGCGGCCGATGTTGAAGGCCTGGTCGTGCACGACGTCGCGGTCGGCCTCGAGCATCGCGAGGAACGCGCGCGAGATGTCCTGCGACGTGCACCAGCGGCCGCCACGGCGACCCGTCGCTCTGCAGCCGCACCTCGCCGCGGGTGAACGCGGTGCCGGTCAGGTTGTTGACCACGATGTCGGCACGCAGCCGCGGCGAGGAGCCGTACGCCGTGGCGTTGCGGAGGTAGACCGGGCTGAAGTCGTCGTCGGCCAGCTTCCCGATCAGCTGCTCGGCCATCACCTTGCTCTCGCCGTACGGCGTGACCGGGTTGAAGTCGCTCTCGCTCGGTCACCGCGGCGTCACCGGCGGAGCCGTAGAGCGAGCAGGACGAGGAGAAGAGGAAGCGCGGCACCCCGGCCTGCTTGGCGACCTGCGCCATGTGCGCCGCGCCGTAGGCGTTGACGGAGTACGTCGCCTCGGGGTTGAGGTGGCCGACCGGGTCGTTGGAGATCGCGGCGAGGTGCACGACCGCGTCGAAGCCCGCCAGGTCCTCCGGACGCTGGTCGCGGATGTCACCGGTGCGCGACTCGTAGCCGGTCGGCTGCGCCCCGAAGTCGCAGCCGTCGTACCAGCCGGCGTCGAGGCCGACCACCTCGTGGCCGGCCTCCATGAACAACGGGACGAGCACGGCACCTACGTAGCCGCGGTCTCCGTCGACAAGAACCTTCATCTGTCCTACCTCCCCTGTGCGGTGACCCTCGGTCACCGGTGAACGACGTTGCGTGGTGCGGCGAACTCCCGCAGGGCCGGCGCGACGGGCCTTCCGTGCAGGAGCCCGTCGACGGTGCCGACCTCGATGGCGCGGGCGTAGACCGTCAGTGCGCGTCGGGTCGCCTCGGCGGTGCAGGCGATGTCGGCGTCGGTGTGGGCCGCGGAGATCACGAACGACTGGCCGAGCACCCCGCGCCGCAGCAGCTCCTGCAGGAACAGCGTGCGGTAGTCCTGCGAGGGCCGGCCGGCGGCGTCCTTGGTCAGGAAGACCAGGCAGCTCGGGCGCCCCGCCACCTCGACGTACTCGGTCAGGCCGGCGTCCGCGATCTCGGCGTTGACCGCCTTCTCCAGCGCGCGGCCCTGCCGCTCCATCTCGCCGACGACGTCGCGCTCGGCGTACTCCTGCTGGACGGCGAGGTACGCCGCGAGGCCGGCCGACTCCGGCCCGTGGGTCGTGGACAGCAGGAAGACCCGGGGCCGCTCGGTCCGCAGGCCGCCGAGCTCCATCAGATCGCGGCGACCGGCCAGCGCGGAGATCGGGAAGCCGTTGCCGAGTGCCTTGCCCCACGTCGACAGGTCCGGCGTGACGCCGTAGACGTGCTGCGCCCCGTGGCGGGACCAGCGCATGCCGGTGATCATCTCGTCGAACACGAGCACGAAGCCGTCCTCGTCGGCCAGCTGCGCGCAGTCCCTCGAGGAACCCGGGCTCCGGCTCGGCCAGCGCGGTGGCCGCCTCGAGGATGACGCAGGCGATCTCGCCGGGGTACGTCGCGAGCAGCGACCGCACCGAGTCGAGGTCGTTGTAGTCGAAGCCGACGACGAGGCGGTTCTCCTCCTCGAGCGTGCCGGCCCGCATGGGCGTGGTGCCGATGAACCAGTCGTCGGTGGAGAAGAACGGCTGGCTGCGGCACAGGGCCACCCGCTTGCGGCCGGTGGCGGCGCGGGCCAGCTTGACCGCGGCCGTGGTGGCATCGGACCCGTTCTTGGCGAACTTCACCATGTCGGCGCCGGGGACCTGGGCGACGAACGCCTCCGCGGCCTCCAGCTCCAGCTCGCTGGGCCGGCTGAAGCTGACGCCGTCGACGATGGCTCGGGCGACCGCCGACGTCACCGGCTCGTAGCCGTGGCCCAGCGTGACGGCCCGCAGGCCCATGCCGTACTCGACGTACGTGTTGCCGTCGACGTCCTCGACCCGGGCCCCCCAGCCGCGGGTGATGACCGGAGCCATCCCCTCGGGGTACTGGTCGGAGCCGCGGGCGTAGGTGTGCGCGCCGCCGGGCACCAGCTCGTGCAGGCGGTCCTGGGCTGACGGCGGAGCGGGCGAACCTGCTGCCGGTGCCCCGGTCCGCGCCCGTGGACTCCACCATCGTCATGGCACCTCCTCGGGCTCGACCCAGGTCCAGCAGGACCTTCGACGCGAAGAACCCCTCGGCATACTGGTGCCGCGACTCGACGCCCCTGATACGCATCAGCCCGAGGAAGAACTCGTCGTCCCACCAGTCACGGTCGACCTGGCTGGGATAGCACTCGTTGAGCAGCTGCACCTTGCGCCGGGCCTCCTCGGCGGTGAGGCCGACGAAGTGCGTGGGTGCGCCGAGGTCGCCGTCCCACTTCGGGATCTCGTAGTGCAGCACCAGCGCGTTGCGCCAGACGGTGGTGGCCAGGCGCCCCACCAGCCGGTGGTCCTGGTGCGCGTCGTCGACGCGCGGGGCGAAGACGAGGTCGGGCTGCACCCGGGACGCGACGTCCTCGAGCGCCTGCTTGGTCTCGTTCCAGTGCGCCGGCAGGCGACCGTCGGGGAGGCCGAAGGTCTCGAGCTTGGCACCGGGCACGAACCGGTCGATGGCGGCACGGGCCTCGTCGGTACGCCGCTCCGTGCCGGTCAGCACCACGCCCGACAGCCGCAGGCCCTCGCGACGGGCCAGGCGCAGCAGGGCGCCACCACAGCCGATCTCGATGTCGTCCGGGTGCGCGCCCAGACAGAGGACGTCCAACGGACGCCCTGGCAGGCTCATCCCGATCATGCGGTCCCCTCGCTCCCCGGGCAGGCATCCACGCTAACCGAGGAAGCGCGCGGACGGGATCGTTCTGCCGGACATCAGGAGATGGTCAGTACCGCTCTCCGGACTGGTCCTTCCGGCGTCGCCGGACACCAGCAAACACTGGGGTTGCACCCCTCGCGTGGTCCTTGAGGGTCCGCGATCGCGCGACGTACCGTCGACGAGGTAGACCCCGGTGGCCAGGCGTCGGCTCGAGGCCGCGTCACGCACCGCGGGAAGGGAGCCGCATGACCCCCGTGGCATCGGGTCGGACGGGTCGCGCACCCTCGCGTCGCACCCTCGCGCTGGTTCTCGTGGTCGCGGCGACCGTCCTCGGTGCCGCCGCCGTCTCCTTCGTGCTGACCAGGGACGACGCTCCGGAGCGGGCCTCCACCCGGGACGGCGTCGTGCTGGACAACGCCGGACCCGAGGGCCAGCGCGCCCCGGCCGCGCCGCCGGCGCGCATCTGCGGGTCGCGGGGCCTGCTCGGCCCGGCCTCGCCCCCGGCGGGCTACCGGGCGGTCTCCCCGTCGCAGCGACTCGACAACGCTGGTCGATGCCGCTCCGCCGGGCACGAGGTTCTACCTCCGCACGGGCGTCCACACGCTGGGTGGCGGGCAGTACGACCAGATCACAGCCGAAGTCCGGCATGGTCTTCGTCGGAGCGCCCGGTGCCGTGCTCGACGGGCAGCAGCGCAACGTCTACGCCTTCACCGGTCACGCCACGGGCGTCCGCATCGAGCACCTCACCATCCAGAACTTCGGGACCGAGCGCGACACCTTCAACGAGGGCGTGGTCAACCACGACGCGGGCGACGGCTGGCAGATCCGGCACAACACCGTGCGTGACAACGGCGGCGCCGGGGTGTTCGTCGGCGACGGCAACGTGGTGGCGGACAACTGCCTGAGCCACAACGGCCAGTACGGCTTCAGCGCCTACGAGACCGACGGCGTGCGGGACGTCGTCCTCGAGCACAACGAGATCGTCGGCAACAACACCGCCGACTGGGAGGCGACGTACGAGGACTGCGGCTGCACCGGCGGCGGCAAGTTCTGGGAGACCACCAACGCCGACATCACCGGCAACTGGATCCACGACAACCACGGCCCGGGCATCTGGGCCGACACCAACAACACGCGGTTCCTCGTCTCGCAGAACTACTTCTCCGAGCAACGACGGCGAGGGCATGGTCTACGAGACCAGCTACAACGCGGAGATCAGCTTCAACACGTTCCGGCGCAACGCGATCGTCAACGGACGCACGACCGAGGGCTTCCCCACGGCCGCCCTCTACATCTCCGAGTCGGGCAGCGACCCCCGCGCCGGCACGCGAGTACGGCACGTCCTTCCGCATCGTGGGCAACCGGTTCGTCGACAACTGGGGCGGCATCACCGCCTGGGAGAACGCCGACCGCTTCGCCGGCTCCCCGGCCAACACCAGCGGCGGCACCACCACTCTGGTCAACCCCGAGGTGGCCACCGAGGCGAACTGCGGCAACGCCCGCCTGGTCGGCACCGACCCCTACCACGACGACTGCCGCTGGAAGACCCAGAACCTGCTGGTGCAGGGGAACACCTTCGCGCTCACCCCCGCCCACCTCGGGCCCGGGTGTACGCCGGCCCGCGGCTGCGGCTGGAACGCACTCGCCTCGAACTGGGGGTCCTACCCCGACTGGTCCCCCTACCAGGGAGACCAGGTCGAGAAGGCGATCACCTTCCACCAGGGCAACCAGTGGTCGGAGAACAGCTACCGGGGACCCTGGCACTTCATGGCAGGTGAGCTCTGGAACCGCGTGAGCTGGCAGGCGTGGCGCTCCGCGCCGTACGGACAGGACGCAGGCAGCACGCTCGTGCCGTGACCCGAGATGACATGGGACCGGCTCCGGGTCAGCGGTTGCCGTTCAGCGCCGGCAGCGGCTCGACGACCGGCATCACCGGACGCCCGGCATCGACCGGCTTGTCCCGCCACAGCGCCCACGGGCTGATCCCCCGCTTGTACTGGTTCTCCAGCGCCGTGCGCTCCTTGAGGGTGTCCATCGGCGCCCAGAAGCCCGGGTAGCGCACCGCGCGGACCTTGCCGTCGCGGGAGGCCTTGACGCAGCCGTCCATGACCAGGTCCTCGCCCTCCTCGAGGTAGTCGAAGATCCCCTGGCGCAGGACGAAGTAGCCGCCGTTGATGCACATCGACATGTCCGCGACCGGCACCAGGCCGGTGACCCTGCCGTCCTCGGCGATGTCGACGACGTGGAAGGAGTCCTGGGGCTTGACCGCGATGAACTGCGCGACGGCGTCGGTGTCAGCGAACTGGTCGACCAGCTCGTCCATCGGGGCGTCGGTGAGGACGTCGCCGTAGTTGGCGAGGAACATCTCGTCGCCCTCGAGGTAGGGCCGCACCCGGCGCAGCCGCTCGCCGATCGCGGTGTCCATGCCCGTGTCGATGAACGTGATCGTCCAGTCGCTGATGTCGGTGTCCAGCATCTCCACGTGCTTGCCGCCCTTGGTCAGGACGAAGTCGTTCGACGCGGTCTCGCGGTAGTCGAGGAAGTAGTCCTTGACCGCCTGCGCGCCGTAGCCCAGGCAGAGGATGAACTCGGTGTGCCCGAAGTGGGCGTAGTAGCGCATCACGTGCCACAGCACGGGACGGCTGCCGATCGGCATCATCGGCTTGGGCAGGGACTGGTTGTCGGCACGCATCCGCATGCCGAGCCCCCCACAGAACAGGACGACCTTCATGGTGTCTCCCCCTCAGAAGATCTCGAGCGCGGGCAGCGCGACGACGAGCCGCCCACCCCACTCGCGGACGTACTCGAGCTGGGCGGTGATCTCCTTGCGCAGGTTCCACGGCATGATCAGCACGTAGTCGGGACGGGCCTCGGCCAACGCCTCGACGGGATGGATCGGGATGTGCGTCCCCGGCAGGAACTTCCCGTGCTTGTGCGGGTTGCGGTCCACGCTGAACTCGACGAGGTCGCTGCGGATCCCGCAGTGGTTGAGCAGGGTGTTGCCCTTGCCGGGTGCGCCGTACGCCACGACCTTCTTGCCGTCGCGTGAGCAGCCGATGAGGAACTCGAGGAGGTCGTTGCGGACCTTCGCCACCGAGCGGGCGAAGCCGTCGTGGCCCTCGAGCGTGTGCAGGCCCGCGGCGGCCTCGGCGGCGAGCACGTCGGCGACCGCCTGCGACGGCTCGCCCGGCGCTCTCGGTCGGCATCGACCAGGTGCGCAGCGACCCGCCGTGGCTGGGCAGCTCCTCGACGTCGACCACGGTGAGGCCGGCCGCGGCCAGCACCCGCTGCGTGGTCAGCAGCGACAGGTAGGAGAAGTGCTCGTGGTAGATCGTGTCGTACTCGTTGCCCTCGATCAGCCGCAGCAGGTGCGGGATCTCGATGCTGAGCGTGCCGTCGTCGGCGAGCAGCGCCCGCAGGCCCTTGCTGAAGTCGACGATGTCCGGCACGTGGGCGAACACGTTGTTCGCGACGACGAGGTCGGCGGGGCCGTGCATCTGCGCGACCTTGGTGCCGGTCTCCTCACCGAGGAACATCACCTCGGTGGGTACGCCGCGCTCCACGGCCGAGGCGGCCACGTTGGCGGCCGGCTCGATGCCGAGCGAGCGGATGCCGCGCGCCAGGCTGTGCTGCAGGAGGTAGCCGTCGTTGCTGGCCACCTCCACGACGAACGAGCCGGCGCCGAGGCCGAGCCGGTCGGCGGCCTTGTCCACGAACTCCTTCGCGTGCTGGACCCACGAGTCGGAGTACGACGAGAAGTAGGCGTAGTCGGTGAAGATGTCCTCCGCCGGGATGTACGCCGGCAGCTGGACCAGCAGGCACTCCGAGCAGACCCGGACGTGCAGCGGGTAGAACACCTCCCCCTGGTCGATCTGGTCCGCGCTGAGGTAGCTCTCGCACGGCGGCGACATCCCCAGATCGACGAACGTGTGCGTGAGCTCGGTGCCGCACAGGCGGCAGTGAGGACTGGACACGGAGAAACCCCCCTAGGTTCTGCATCTCCTGATGCGATTGATGGTGACAAGAAATGGACGCGTGATACGCAGAAGTGGGAAAGACTGGGGAGCGACTACCGGAAGGACCACTCCATGGAGTTCACGACGACCCCCATCCCGGGTCTGGTGGCCTTCCGCCCGACCCCACACCGGGACGCGCGGGGCTTCTTCAGCCGCACCTTCGACGTCGCGGTGGCCCGCGAGGCGGGAGTCGACCCGGACGCCTTCGTGCAGGACTCCATGTCCCGCTCGGCGTACGGCGTGATCCGGGGCCTGCACCTGCGGGTGGGCCAGGGCGAGGGCAAGCTGGTGCGCTGCTCGCACGGCCGGGTCTTCGACGTCGTGGTGGACCTGCGGCCGACCTCCCCGGCGTACCGCACGTGGCTGAGCTTCGACCTCGACGGCGAGGCGCAGAACTCGATCTTCATCCCGCCCGGCTGCGCGCACGGCTTCCAGGCGCTGACCGAGACCGCCGACACGTCGTACCGCATCAACCGGGCCCACGACCCGTCCGAGGACCTGACCATCGCGTACGACGACCCCGAGCTGGCGATCCCGTGGCCGCTGCTGCCCACGGTCATGTCGGACGCCGACCGCACCGCGCCCTCAGCTCGGCGAGCTGGCCGACCGGCTGGGCCGGGTCGAGGCCACGCCCTGACGACCGGGCATGCCGGCACCGGGCATGGGGCGACGACGGTGACGAGGTCACGGGGGGCGACGGCGCTGGCCGTGACCACCGCACGTCGCGTACGTGCTGCTCACCGTGCTGGTCGCCGTCGGTGCCACCGAGCGCCTCGACGTGGCCGCCCGCGAGTACTTCCGGCCCGACGACGTCTGGGGTGACCTCCAGATCAGGGTCGACGTGATCGTCGAGGGCCTGAAGCCGGTCCGCGCGGTGCCGTTGCTCGCGCTGTTCGTCCTCGTCCTGTCGGCGTACCGCCGCTCCTGGCGCCCGGCGGCGTACGCCGCGCTGGTGCTGGTCGCGGCCGGCATCCCGGCACTCGTGACCAAGGTGCTGCTGCGGCGGACCGACCCGCACCACGACCTGAGCTCGTCCGGCAGCTTCCCGTCCGGGCACACGCTGGTGCTGCTGGTCTGCCTGGGCGCGGCGCTGCTGCTCGTGCGCCGCAGCCCCTCGGTCTGGGAGTGGCTGCTGGTGCTGGGCGCCGACGCCGTCATGGCGTGGGCGCTGCTGGTGCAGGGTGCGCACTGGCTGACGGACGTCATCGGTGGTGCCTTGCTGGGCGTCGCCGTGCTCGCCGCCACGAGCGGCTCGTCGCTGCGGGCTCGAGCACCCGGGCCGACAGATGACGGAACTGGCCGGCCAGGTCGTCCTCGTAGCGCCGAAGGACGTCCTTCATGACGACCTCGAGGCCGGGCTGCGACTGGACCTCGGCCATCTGGGCCAGCAGCAGGTCCACGTCGACGGCATCCATGGGCTGGACGAACGCGCCGAGCCCGAACTCCTCCAGCAACCGGTCGTTCTTGCCCGCATAGCCCAGCGAGACGACCGGCCGGGCCACCCGGAGCGCGGCGATGACGTTGTGGAAGCGGGAGGCGACCACGACCTCGGCCTGCGCCATCTCCGCCATGATCCCGGTCATCGTGGTGGCCTCGCTGACCACGACCCGGTCGGCGTCCAGCGACCACCCGGCCACGGCAGCGGCCCGGATGTCCCGCGCGAGGTCGAGGTCGGCGACGTCGCCGACGACCAGGGTCACGCTGCGCCCGGACTGACCGAGCCGGCCGACGAGCTCGGCCATGCGGCCGGCGTACTCGCGGACCACGCCGGGACCGTGCTCCGGGCTGCCGGGAGGTCCCTGGTAGGCCATCACCCCGACCACGACATGGCCCGGTCGCACCGCCGGCGCCGCAGGGGCCGGCAGCGAGAACGCGAGGTCCGGATGCACCGGCCCGACCTCCCCACCACTCCAGGTGCGCGCGACGGCCTGGGACTCCGCGTCGCGGTAGCTGACGTACGTCGCGAGCCGGACGGTCCCGCGGAAGAGCCGCCGCGTGATCGGGTGCTCGGCAGGCTCGGCCCCGACGCTGACCAGCAGGACCGGGCGGCGCAGCACCCGGCAGGACAGGGCAGCGAGGAACATCCAGAGCGGGAGCCCCCACGGCCCGGCCATCAGGCGGGTCTCGAGGACCCCGGTGCCGGGAACGACGAGGACGTCGACGCCGGTCATCATCGTGAAGGTGCGCGGCACGTCACGGACCCGTCCGAGCACCTTGCGCAGGGTCACACCGAGGCCGCCGGAGGCGGGGTCGGCGCGGAAGGCCATCAGACGGGTCGCCGGGATCCCGTGCTCGCGGCGTACGGCGTCGGGCCCGGCGGCGAAGCAGGAGACGACCGCCTCGGGGTGGTCCCTGCGGAGGTAGTCGAGGAAGGCAGCGAGGGAGCCCTCGTTGCCGATGTTGCCCATCCCGAAGTAGCCGTACGTCGCGATGCGGGGCTGGCGCTCGGTCATGTCGTGTCCAGGTCCTGCTCGAGCGAGTGCACCCGCCGGCCCGGACGGGCGAAGCCGAGCAGCCAGCGCCCGACCTCGCCGAGGCAGCGGGCCTTGTCGCGCAGCCCGATCGGGGACTTGCGGATGGCACCGAGGAAGCCGAGGACGTACTCGGCGAGCATGACCACCATCGGGTAGCGCCAGCGGTTGCGCCGGCGCGGGTCGAGCGCGGCGGCGCGGTCGCGGCGGTTGCCGGCGCGCGAGGCCCGGCCCGGGTGGTCGCGGCGGAAGTAGAGGACCTCGGGCACCTGGTGGAAGGTGCCCTGCAGCACCAGGCCCGCGACGAAGGTGCGGTCGGCGTTGTAGTAGCTGTGGTGCTCACCGACGCGGCGCAGCATGTCCGTGCGCATCACACCGTAGAAGTCGTTGCCGCCCGGGACGTGCAGCAGGCTGCGCAGGCGTGCCGCGGGGTCCGGGTTGGCGGTGTCGAGCGGGTAGTCCATCTCCATGACCACCTCGCCGTGGTCGTCGATGTAGGCGTCCCAGGAGTGGGCGAGGACCACCTCGGGGTGCTCGTCGAGCTCCTTGACGCAGAGCTCGATGAGCCGCGGCCCGTAGAGGTCGTCGTGCGAGGCCCACTTGAAGTACTTCCCCCGCGCCAACGGCACGAGCAGGTTGTGGTTGGGTCCGGCACCGACGTTGACCGGCTGGCGCACGTAGCGGATCCGCGGGTCCCGCTCGGCGTACGCACGGCAGATCTCCTCGGTGCGGTCGGTCGAGGCGTTGTCGCTGATGATGAGCTCGTAGTCGGTGTAGGTCTGCGCCAGCAGGGCGTCCAGCGCCTGGGTGAGGTACTCCTCGCCGTTGTAGACGGGCAGCCCGATGGTGAGCGTGGGCGGCCGGCTGTCGGGCGCCTCGGCGCGCGGGTCTCCGAGTGCGGCGGTCATGTGGTGATCCCTTCGGGACGGAGTTCGGGCACGGCGTCGCGCGCGAGGTCGTCGAGGTGCTCGTCGAGCGCGCGGCGGAGCTGGACCCACCAGACGACGGTGCCGAGCGTGGTGGCGATGACGACGCCCCAGCACGAGCCGCGGGCGCCACCGAGCCACGCGCCGGTGATGCCGAGGACGACGTAGAAGGAGGCGTTGGCCAGCTGGGCGGCGAGGCTGCGCGGGGCGGCACCGAGGGCCCGCACGCCGGCGGCGGCGCCGATCTCGAAGCCGCCGATGCTCATGCCGAGGCCGACGATGGGCAGGAGCGCGACCGCGGGGTACCAGATCGGGCCCAGCACACCCGAGCCCAGCGCGTCGGGGACGGCGAGGAGGACCAGCGCCAGCCAGGCCGCGGCGGTCACCGCCTGGACGCCCCCGAGGGCGAAGCAGAAGAGCAGCAGCCGGCGCGGGGCCCGGGCCACCACCTGAGCGGCCTCGGGTACCGCCACCTGGCTGACCCCCATCAGCAGCACCAGGAAGGGACCCATCAGGATCTCCGCGGCGCGGACGTGGCCGACCGCTGCCAGACCGGCCAGGGCGCCCAGCGCGAAGAACCGGAGCTGACGGGCACCGCCGATGCTCACGTTCTCGATGAGGTAGCGACCGCCGAGCGCCCGGTGGTCGGTCAACCAGGCCCGCACCCACGACGGCCGCGGGCGGATCCGGCACTGCAGGAAGCCGAAGGCGGCGGCCAGCGCCGCGGTGCCTCCGAAGGTGAGCACGCAGCTCACGACCCCGGCCCGGTCCGTCACGGCGAGCACCAGGAGTGCCCCGATCAGCAGGACCGTCCACACGAGGTCGTTGAGGAAGGCCTGGGCCGGCCGGCCGGCCGCGAAGAAGGCGAAGCGCCAGCTGTCCTGCAGCATCAGCGCAGGCAGCGCGATGCCCAGCGCGACGAAGCTGCCGCTCAGGGTGTCCGGGAGGGCCAGTCCCACCACCACGCACACCACACCGGCCAGCAGCCCGATAGCGGTGGCCGTGGCGGTGGAGGCGGCAACTGCACGCCGCCATGCCTCGGTGGGGGCGGCACTGAAGCGCACGACCAGCGGGTCGGTCGCGACACCCCGCATCGCGTTCAGGACGAAGGCATAGGTGAGGTAGGCGAGGCTGAACGCACCGAACCCCTCGGGCCCGAGGGAGCGCGCGACCACCACGCCGAGCACGAAGTTGCTGGCACTCGACACCGCCTGGTCGCCGACGCCCCAGCCCAGCCTCCGGAGGATGCCGACGAGTCCCGATCCCCCACGGGCATGCACCTTCATGAGGCGGACTCCGTCCGTGACAGTGCGGGCGCACCGACGGGGTTCTCGATCGCGAAGCGGTAGATCCCCAGCAGCTCCTCGACGTTCCCCGCGAGGCCGAACCCGCGCTCGTAGGTCTCCCGGGCCCGGCGGCCCAGCTCGGCGAAGCGCTCCGGCCGCTGGTCGACGTCGGCCAGGACAGCCGCCAGGGAGGCGGTGTTCTCCGCGTCGAAGAGCACGCCGTCCTCGCCGTGGGTGACCAGCTCTGGGAAGGAGCCCCGGCCGGGTGCGATCGGCGGCACCCCGGCCGCCATCGCCTCGACGGCGACGAGCCCGAAGGTCTCCTCCCACTGGGAGGGCACCACGGCCGCCCGGGCACCACGCAGCAGCCGGACGGCGTCCGCGGCCGGGAGGTTGCCGACGACGTCGACCGAGGCGTGGCCGGCACCCCAGCGGTCCACGTCCTCGGCCAGCGGTCCGCCCCCGGCGATGACCAGGCGCAGGCGCGCGCCCTGGTGCTCGGAGCGGAAGCGGTCCCACGCGCGCATGAGGAAGGGCACGCCCTTCGCCGCGTCGAGCCTGCCGAGGTAGACGACGACGTGCTCGGCCTCGGCCGGCCCGGCCGGCACCGTGGGGACGAAGTTGTGCTTGACGAAGACCCGGTCCGCGGGCAGCTCGAGCGAGGCCATCAGGTCCCGCTGGGCGGCCGAGATGAAGACGTAGGCCGAGACGAGCTGCTGCCAGGCCCGGCGGTGCAGCCTCGTCGAGGCGACCACCGGCAGCGTGGCGGCCCGCGAGCCGCGGTAGCAGCCGTGCTGCAGGGCGGGCAGGCCAGTGGTCCCCACGCAGTCGTGGCACGGCGTGCCCTCGCGGAAGAAGTCCCCGCTGGCGCAGATCAGCTTGTAGTTGTGGAGGGTCGTGACGACCGGCACTCCGGCGTCGCGGCACGCGTACAGCACCGAGGGGGTGACCAGCGGGAACGTGTTGTGCACGTGCACGACGTCCGGCCGGTCCGCCGCCAGCCGGTCGGCGAGGTCGCGACGTACGCGCCCGTTCCAGACCGCGGTGGCCGGCAGTGCCGCCTTGCGGGCCAGGGACCACTCGCCGATCTCGTCGCTGTGGCGTTCGAAGAGCCCGACCGTGTGGCCGGCGGCGGCCAGGGCGGCCGACTCGCGGTCGACGACGTTGTTCTCGCCGCTCGGCGCGACCGAGCGGTAGCGCCCGTGCACCAGGAGGATCTTCATGCCTTCCTCCCCCGGGCCTCGGGAGCGAGCAGGGCGGCGGCGACGACCAGGTCGAGGATGTACGGCGAGGGGGTGCCCAGGCCGGTCTCGGTGAACGAGGCGACGATCGCGTAGGCGATCAGGAACAGTGCGGTCGCCCGCTGCGGCCCGCGCTCGTGGGTGATCGCCATGAGCAGCAGGACGAGCAGGATGGTGGCCTGGACCACGAGGCCGAACCATCCCTGGTCCCAGAACGCGGCGACCCAGTTGCTGTCGATCGGCAGGCCGTTGAACGACTGGTCGGAGAGTCCGGACCCGAAGAGCTCCTGCACGCGGGGCCGCGGGGTCGCGAACACGGCCGACCAGACCTTCGTCCGTCCGGTGAGCTGGCCCGCCTCCTGCGGGGACTGGCCGCGCAGCAGCCAGGTGGTCAGCTCGGAGGCGAAGACCGTGGCCATCACCACGGCGGCGAGCGCGCCCAGTGCCGACGTACGACGCACCCGGGCGTGGCCGAGGAACAGGCTGGCGCCGGCGACCGCGATCCCGACCACGGTGGCCAGCAGCGCGGTGCGGGTGTGCGCGAGCATCAGGATCGGGCCGGTGACGGCCAGGGCGATGAGGGCGTGGCGCCCGGTGATCACCCGGCACATCCAGAGGACGGCGGTGGTGCCGAACATGATCGCGGCGTAGTGGGCGACCTGGGTCGGCGGGATCGGCCAGATCACCCCGGCCAGCCGGCCCTCGAAGGCGAACGCGAGGCCCGGCGACAGGACGGCGCCGAGGACGACGGAGCCCAGCACGACCCACAGGCAGCGCCGGTGGCAGCGCAGCAGCAGCATGTCGCGACGGCCGAACCACGGGGTCAGCAGCCACAGCACCAGGACGAAGCCGACCAGCCGGCAGGCGCGGAAGGTGGAGCTGAGCACGAACTCGTTGTGGATGCTGACCATGAGGCCGGCGATCGCCATCACGGACAGCAGGGCCAGCACCAGGCTCGGACGCAGCACGATGCGCGGGTTCACCATGAGGGCCAGCCCGAGCGCCAGCGGCAGGGCGCCCTGGCTGACCAGCTGCCCGATGGGACCGGGGATCGGCACCAGGATCGGCACGCCGTAGAACGTCAGGACGTTCATGAAGAGCGCGCCCCAGACCAGCACCATGCGCCGGGGTACGGCGTTCCACTCGACGAGCTCGCCGGCGGACCGCTCGCGACGCAGCAGCACGCCCCCGCGGGGGACCTGCGTCGTCATTGCGCCATCTTCCGGTCGGTGCCGGACTCACCGGTCCGGGGTGCCTCCGGCGTGCCCAGGCTCTCGTCGGTCGCGTCCGAGGAGACCATCAGCGCGAACGGCAGGTGCAGCCCGGCCGAGCGGAGCAGCTCGGCGGAGGTGGTCAGCCGCTCGGCGCTGGAGCCGCCGGCGGTGACCAGCAGCACCACGTCGTCCGCCCAGGTCCGGAGCAGGTCGACGTCGGCTCCGGGCCGGATGTCGGTGAGGACCAGGACCACGTCCGCCTGCTCCCAGGCGACGCGTCGCGGGTCGTCCTCGGTCAGCAGGGCCGTGGTCCCGGCAGGGATGCCGTACGGTCCCGTGGCGAGGTGCGGTAGCCCGTCGGGGCGCAGCAGGGACGGCACGGCGGCCACTCCCGGGTCGGCGTGGTCCAGGGCCCGGGTCAGCTCGGCGGCCAGGCCACCGGTCGGCCCCAGGTCCACGAGCAGCACGGTGCGCCCCCGGGCGGTGAGCTCGGCGGCCAGGGCGGCCGTGACCAGCTCGCCGTCCTCGATGCCGTCGACGGCCGCGACCATCAGGCGCTGCGGACCCTTGCCCTTCGTCTCCGGAGGCAGGGCGGACTCGAGGGCGTGCGTGAGCGCGGCCACGTCGGCCTCGGAGTGGGGGTGGGTGAACGGCAGGCGCCGCCGGGGGCGCAGCCGCCCGGTGCTGGCACGCACCGGCACGCCCAGGGCCAGCGCCACCTCGTCGCGCCGGCGCAGCCGGTCCGAGGTCAGGGCGGTGAAGAGCACCAGCCCGACCCCCACCGCGAGCCCTCCGACCATCCCGGACCCGACGCCGAGGACGGCCCGCTTGATGGTGGAGTGCTCGACGGGTCGTGGCCGGGTCGAGCACGTGGCTGGCCGTCGACCAGGGCGTCCACCTGGAGCTGGGTGTCCTCGATCTGCTTCTGCAGGTCGCTGATCTGGGCGTTGATCTGGGTGCGACGCGGTCAGCACCCCCGCGGCCCGGTCCTGGCCCGTGCGCCGAGGGACGTGAGCTGCTCGTACTCCGTGTTGAGGGCGTCTCAGGTCCTGCTTCGAGCCCGTGCCACCTGGTTGTTGTAGCCGGAGATGAGGGCGTCGGAGCGCGACCGCAGCTGGGCCGCCCGGAAGTCCAGGAAGGTCTTGGCCAGGACGTCGGCCCGCTCGCGCGCCGCGGCGTCGTCCGGCGCGCGGACGTCGAGGATCAGGATCTGGGAGGTCGACGGGGTCGGGACCACCGACTGCTGGAACGCCTCGGGGGTCATGTCCAGGCCGCAGCTCGCTGGTGACCGTCTCGGCGACCGTCCGCGTGCGCAGCAGGCTGACGTCGGTGGCCATCGCCACCGCCGGGTCCGCGCCCGGTCTCGTGGGCGAGCAGCAGCGTCACGGTGCCGACGCTGGTCGCCGGCACGAGCAGCACGTACGCCGCCCCGAGCATCATCCCCGCCAGACCGCAGCCGACCCAGGTGCGCCAGCGGCGCCGCAGGGCGTCGAGGAGGAACCGGAAGCTGACCAGCTGCGGCCCGACCCTCGCCGGTCCGCCGGAGGCCGGCTCCTCGATGCGCCAGGTGGTCGACATCATGAGGCACCCCCGCCCAGGCCGGTGATCTTGCCGTCCGAGGACTTGGGCGGGCGGACCCCGGTGAGCCGGCTCGGCAGGGACACCTGCTGGGCCCGCTCGTGCTGCAGCATCCGGCCGGTGGTGCGGTCCATCTCGTCGGGGTCGGCCACGACGATGCCGGACACCAGGCGCCCGCTCTCGTCCGCGACGACCGCGGCCCGGGCCAGCTCCTCGGCGGTGGCGGCACCGCTGGCGACCGCGAGCACGGTCACGGCGCTGCGCTGCACGTGGCTCAGGTCGGGGTCGTCCCGGTCGACCACGGCGATGACGACGGTGAAGTCGGCCTTGTCGCGCTTGCTCCGGGTGTCGAGGAGCAGGTTCGGCCGGATCTCCTCGCCGGCCCGCTGCGGCGTGCAGGCGGCGAACAGCGCCGCCGCCGACTCGTGGCTGCGGCCGGCGACCAGGCGGGTGCGGATGCCGACGGAGGCGGCGAAGGACGCGATCTGCGGACCAACCGCCAGCAGCACGCTCGTCGCCGGCGAGGCTGATCACCGTGATCGACGAGGGGTGCACGATGCGGTGCTCGCCCACCTCGACCTGCCGGGCCCGCTCGACGGTCTCGTCCGGCGCGAGCTGGCGCAGCATCTGCCGCAGCGCGAGCACGTCGACCGAGGACGGCGCGTAGTCGGCGAGCATCGACACCCAGCCGGCCGCCGAGCGCTGCGGCTGGCTGCGCAGCGAGGCCACCACGGCCCCGCCGATGGCGTCCGCGATCTCGTCGCGCATCCGCATCCGGCGGTCACGGCTCCGCATCGCCCCGAGCAGCAGGCCCAGCACCGCCGAGGGCGAGCAGGATGCCGAGGCCGACGCTGAGCGCCAGGCGCGGGACCAGCCCGGGGCGGCGGGCCGGCGACGCACTCTGGATGATCGAGGCGCCGGGGCCGGTGTCCTCGCCCCGCTCCTTGTTCTTCACGTCGTCGATCTTCAGCACCAGGTCCGCCTGCTGGGCGGTGAGCTGGGCCAGCGCGATGCTGTCCTCGGAGTTGAGGCCCTCACTCGCTGACGCGCCTTCGCCTTCTCGATCTCCGCGTTGACCGTGGTCAGGCTGTCCTCGAGGTCGTTGTGCCGCTCGCTCGAGCGCCTTGACCTCGGCGCCGGTCTGCGAGCTCGACGCCTTCGTGAGGTAGTCGACCTCGGAATCGGCGATGGCCCGGGCCAGCTTCTCGGCCTGCGCGGCGGTGCCGGCGTACGCCTCGACCTGGATGACGTCGTTGGTCGGGGCACTGATGTCGACGGTCTTCTTCACCTCGCGGGTGGACATCCGTGGCGCCATCGTCGCGCCCGCGGGACCGAGCACCGCGTCACTGCTGGCGATCTTCACCTCGGTCGCGGAGTTCCGGCTCGGCGGCTGCCCGCCGTCGGCGGCCTGCACCGGCGGCAGCAGCACCAGGCTCTGGCTGGAGTACTGCGGCGGCATCGCGGCGACGAGGCCGGCACCCGCGCCGGCGCCGAGCAGCACGGCGGCGGCGACCGCGGTGCGGTGGTGGCGGAAGTTGGAGAAGAACGACCGCATGTCGATGGCCTGCTCAGCCACGGGAACCACCTCCGCTCATGCTCACCGGGACTTCTTCTCCGAGGGCGGACTCGGCCGCGGACCCGTCTGGCGCCGGGGGGAACGCCAGTACGGTCCGCAGCACGAGCCGTCCCTCGACGGCACCGGAGCCGACCAACGTCGTGGTCGGCATCCGCTCGCCGAAGCGTGGGGAGTACCACCCGAGCACCGGGTCCGTCTCGCCGCGGTGGGCGCTCCAGTCCAGTACGTCGGGCAGGTCGAGGTGGGCGGTGACCGGTCCGTCCGGACCGTCCCACCCGAGCTCCGCGTGGGAGCCGGTCAGCCGGACCCGCACCTCCGGGCCCAGGTGCAACGACATCCGCACCGGTGCCGGCTGCTCCGCGGTCACCTCGTCGGACAGCGCCAGCGTGCGGTCGACGCTGTCGAGGGTGACGGTGCGGGTGTGCCCGGCAGCTGCGTCGAGCCGGGCGTAGCCGGTGTGCCGCGCGGTCCAGGTCTGCTCCGCGCGCGGGCCGACGTGCATCTCGAGGACCTCGCTGCGGGGCTGGGTGCTCCACAGGAACGGGCCACCCTCGACGGCCTGGCTGGTGCCGTCGATCTCGACGGTGTTGTGGGCCAGGGTGGAGCGGAAGTAGCTCCGCCAGGCGGGCTCGCCGTGGTAGCAGTACGTCCCCGGGTCGACCAGCACCTCGACGCCGTCGTGCCGCACCTCGACCGACAGCGCGTCGGCGTGGGCGTGGGCGGCGATGGAGAGGAAGCCGTGCGGGCCGCCGTCGCAGCGGCACCAGATCTCGGGGCCGTCCTCGGCCGGGGTGCGCAGCAGCGCGATCCCGGCGTCGGCGAAGACGCCGCGGCGCGTCGGCCGGGCGGCCGGCGACCTGCGACGGTGCCGCCCCAGCAGCGCGGGCACGACGGTGCCCGCGACCGTGCCGGCGGCCGGCCGCGGCCACCACGGCGAGCGGGCCGACGACGCCGGCGCCCAGGTCGAGCAGCTGGCCCCACGGGTCCGCGTCGGGGTCGTCGAGCGACCAGGGCCCGGCCCTCGTCGCCGTCGCCCTGGCGCGGCGGCCGGCCGGTGACGTCGGTCGAGCGCGGCGGCCGCGTCGAGCGAGGCGGCGAGCAGCGACCAGGTGGCGTCGTCGAGCGGGTGCCCGGCGGCTCCCGCCTCGGCAGCGGCGACGACGCCGAGCTCGGCGACGAAGCGGTGGTAGTCGGTGGCCAGCTCGCGGTTGATGCCGCTGGCGAAGGTGTTGCGGCGCAGCTCCCGCTGGAGCTGGGCGATCGCGTCGTCGCGCCACGCGTCGCTCTCGTCGTACCACGGGAACGCGCAGGCGGCGGCGACCCGGCCGCGGCCTCGGCGATGACGTGGTTGTTCGCCGAGGAGCCCCGGCTGCGGAAGGTGGCGAGGAACTCCTGGTGCCAGCGGATCTGCCGCAGCGCGTCGGGGTTGTCCTCGAACAGCGCCGGCCACCCCGGACCAGTCGTCGAGCAGCCGGCGCACCCAGACCCAGGCAGCTGAGCCGGACGCCGAGCTCGATGCCGCTGGTCCAGTGCACGCCCGAGAGGAACGGGTTGGCCGTCCACCACGACCGGAGCTGGCGGTCCACGGCCTCGGCGTACCGGCTCGTCGCCGGTCAGCCACCAGGCGGCCGCGAGCACGGTGAGGTGGTGGTGCCGCGAGAGCTCCCAGACCGCCTTGACGTTGCCGGTCTCGTTCTCGTCGCGGTGGTCGACCTTGAACGCGAGCCGGTCCTGCGGCGCGCGGCGGCCGGTCACCGGGTCCAGGAACCAGTCCGGGTCCGCGATGTCGGGACGCGCGGTGCCGAGCAGCTCCCAGTCCCCGGCCAGGATCCGGTCGGCGGCGTGGACCGTGGCCACCCGAGACGCAGGAGGCACCAGCTCCTGCGTCCCGAGCGGCAACGGCGTCGGGAAGCGCCGGGCCTCGCGGAGGCCGGCGGCGCGGGCCGGCCTGGCACCGGGCCGCACCTGGCGGCGCGCCCAGGTGCGGCGGCGTACCTCGTCGGTCGTGCGCGAGGCGATCTCGGCGGGCGACATCCGGCGGAGCCGGCGGGCGTACCACCCCAGGCTGCGGCTCACAGCGTCACCGCCTTGCCGGTCGACACACTGGTGCCGACCGCGATCGTGGCCCGGGTGGTCGCGACCAGCGACTCCCAGCCGATCGGCATCGCGCCGCCGCCGCGGACCGCGGCGACGAACGCCGCGAGCTGGGCCTTCTGCCCCTTGTCCTGGCCGAGCGTGCGCTTGGTGTCCTTGCCGCCGCGCCCCCACACGGTGGCCCGGGTGAAGTTGTCGAGCCGGGCGTTGCGGCCGCCGCCGGTCACGTCGAGCGTCTCCTTGGGGAAGCGCCCGTCGCCGCCGGTCGCGTAGGTCACCGCGCCGAGCGAGCCGTCGGCGAACCGGATCGTCACGTGCAGGTCGCCCCCGCCCGGCGTCTGCTGGGCGTGCACCTCGACCGGGTCGTGGCCGACGAACGCGGTGAGCGTGTCGATGAAGTGCCCGCCCTCGCCGACGAAGCGCGAGCCCTCGAGCTCCTCGTTGAGGTACCAGCTGCTCGGGTCGAGCCGGCCGGCGTTGACCAGGTAGCGAGCGCTGACCGGCGCGTCGACCGACGCCGAACCGCGACCGCAGGTCGGCGAACAGCGGCGCGAAGCGGCGGTTGAAGCCGACCATCAGCCGGTCGTTGCCGGTGTCGACGATCGTCTCGACCACCGCGCTGCAGCTGACTCCTCGGTCGAGCGCCAGCGGCTTCTCGACGAACACCGCCTTGCCGGTCTCGCAGCGCCCGGCAGACGAAGTCGGCGTGCGAGGCGTGCCGGGTGACCACGAAGACCGCGTCGAGGTCGGGGTCCGCGAGGACCGCGTCGACGTCGGTGGTCATCGTGCGCGAAGCCGAACTTGCGCTGGGCGTTGACCGCCGACAGCGACCGGGTGGTCGCGACCGTGGCCAGCGTCGGCGGTCCGGGTCGGCGGCGAGGTGCGGCAGCAGCATCGAGGTGGCGTAGTTGCCGGCGCCGATGAAGCCGATCCGCACGCGCCGCGCGGGCTGGTCCCGGCCCGGCGCGGTGCCGGCGCAGGGAGAGCTCCGCCGTGCGCGGGCACCGCCGCCGGTCCGGGCGGCTCGTGGGAGTCCTCCGTGCCGGGGGTACTCCAGCAGGAACCCGACACCCTCCAGGGCGCCGGTGCGCAGCTCGCTCGTACGTCGCCTCGGCGTCCTCGATCGGACGGACCGCGGAGACCAGCGAGCTCGACGTCGATCGCGTCGCCCGCGATCAGGTCGAGGAAGCAGCCGAGGTTGCGCCGCTCGGTCCAGCGCACGTAGCCCGCGGGGTAGTCGACGCCCTCGAGCTCGTAGCGGTCGTCGTAGCGGCCGGGGCCGTAGGACCGCGAGAACCGGACGTCGAGCTCCTTCTCGTAGTAGTCGTTCCACGGCAGGTCGAGCCTGGTCTTGCCGATGTCGACGACCGGGCCCGGTCCCGGGCCAGCCGGGCCGCGAGCTCGACGGGACCGTTGGAGCTGCCGCCGGCGGCGAGCAGCACGTGGTCGGCGCCGAGCCCGCCGGTGGCGGTGCGGCAGCACCTGCTCGACGTGGGCGGCGCCGTCGGCGTCGGGTCCGGCGCACGCGAGCGCCCCGGCCTTCTCCGCCATCCGGCAGCGGGCCTCGACGGTGTCGACGCCGACCACCCGGACGCCGGCCGCGACCAGCAGCCGGACCACGAGCTGGCCGACCAGGCCGAGCCCGATGACCACGGCCAGCTCGCCGAGCTGCGGCTCCGCCCGGCGCACGCCCTGCATCGCGATCGCCCCCACGGTCGCGAACGCGGCGTGCTCCGGGTGCGACGCCGTCGGGCACCTTGACGACACAGGTTGGTCGGCACCCAGTTGACCTCGGCGTGCAGCGCGAACTCGTTGCCGGCCGCGGCGACCAGGTCACCGACCTGGAACTCCTCGGCACCGGCGCCGACCTCGACGACGACGCCGCACAGCGAGTAGCCCAGCGGGGTGTAGCTGTCGAGCCGGTTCATGACCTTCTTGTACGTCGCCATCGGGCCCTGCTGGGCGACCGAGTCGACGAGCTTCTTCACCTGGTCCGGCCGGGCCCGGGCCTTGCCGAGCAGCGAGAGCCGGGCCTCGCTGACCTTCATCATCTCGGTGCCGGTGGAGATCAGCGAGTAGAGCGAGCGGACGAGCACGCCCCCGGGCCGGCACGCCGGCACCGGGACGTCGAGCACGGCGAGCTCGCCGGAGCGGTAGTTCTGCGCGACCTGCTTCATGCCGCTGCCACCCCCGCTCCGCGCGCGTTGCGGTACCAGAGCTCGAGGCTCAGCAGCTGCCAGATCTGCTTGGAGTTGTCGCGCCGGCCGGTGCGCTGGTCGGCGATCAGCCGGCGCCAGCGGCTCGGGCGCGCAGGAAGCCGGTGGACACCAGCTCGCCGGGCACCAGCAGGTCGTCGATGAGGCCGCCGAGGTCGTTGGTGACCCAGGCCCGCAGCGGCACCCCGAAGGACGCCTTCGGCCGGTCGATGATCTCGTCCGGCACCCAGTCCCGGGCGGCGGCCTTGAGCGCCGCCTTCTGCACCCGGCCGTGGATCTTGTCCTTGCCGGTCAGCGAGAACGCCGCCTCGAAGACCACCGGGTCGACGAACGGCACCCGCACCTCGGTGGAGGCGGCCATGCTGGCCCGGTCGGTGTAGGTGAGGTTGAGGCCCTGCATGAACAGCCGCGTGTCCGCGAGGCACATCCGGTTGACGTGGTCGGCCAGCCCCGCGTCGTCGGCGTACACCGCGCGGTGGCTGTCGAGGACGCCGTCGATGCTGCCGGCCAGCTCGGGGTCGAGCAGGTCGAGCAGGTCGTCGCGACCGTGCAGCGTGTAGCTGCGCCGGAACGCCTCCTCCTCCCCGCAGCTCGGCGAAGCTGAGGAACCGCTGCGCCCACCGGACGGTGCGGATCCCCCGGCCGTTCGCGACCACGGGCATCCGCTCCACGAGCGGCGCGATGACGCCGGTGCGCAGCGGGCGGGGCACCTTGCGGTACCGCGCGCTGAGCAGGTTCGCGAGGTGCTTGCGGTAGCCGCCGAACAGCTCGTCGGCGCCCATCCCGGACAGCAGCACCTTGACCCCGGAGCTCCCGGGCGGCGTCGCACATGAGCAGGGTGTTGATGGCGGCCGGGTCGCCGATCGGCTCGTCGAGGATGTCGACCATCCGCGGCAGCAGGTCCACGATGTCGGGCGCGATCTCGATCTCGTGGAGCTTGATCCCGAGGTGCGCGGCCATCTTGCGGGCGTAGTGCGCGTCGTCGGGCATCGCCTCGAGCTTCTGGTCCTCCTGGCGGAACGCGATCGTGTAGGCCTCGATCGACGGGTCCTGGCGGGCGGCGAGGGCGGTGACGATGCTCGAGTCGAGGCCACCGCTGAGGAACGAGGCGACCGGGACGTCGGCGACGAGGTGGTGTGCCACCGAGGAGGCGATCACCTGGTGCAGGTCGGCGGCCGGGCCTGCGGCGGCGCGGGCGGCCACCTCGACCGGGTCCCAGTAGACGCGGCTGGTGCTGGACCCGTCGCGGCGGTACTCCGTCCACGAGCCGGCCGGCAGCTTGTGCACGCCGAGGACGGCGTCGTGCTGCGGCGGCAGCCAGTAGTAGAGCGTGGAGGCGATCATCCCGGTCGGGTCGACCCGCAGCTCGGGCCCGACCGCCGCGACGATGGCCTTGAGCTCGGAGGCGAACACGACCCCGTTGCCGCGCGGGTACACGTAGAGCGGCTTGATGCCGAGCGGGTCGCGGGCCAGCGTCAGGCTGCCGGTCCGCGCGTCGTGGATCGCGAACGCGAACATCCCGCGGAACCGCTCGAGGCAGGCGGGTCCCCACGCCCGCCACGCCTCGAGCACGACCTCGGTGTCCGAGCTCGTGGTGAAGCGCACCCCCGTGCGCTGCAGCTCCTCACGGAGCACCCGGTAGTTGTAGAGCTCGCCGTTGTAGCTCAGCGTGAGCCCGTCCTTGACCAGCGGCTGGTCGGCCGCCTGGGTCAGGTCGATGATCGACAGCCGCCGGTGCGCCAGGCACACGTCGGTGGTCGGGTCGACGATCTCGAGGACACCGCAGGCGTCCGGCCCGCGGTGGCCGAGGCAGTCGATCATCGTGTTCACGACGACCTTGCCGTCGGACTGCTGGTAGGTCCCTGCCACTCCGCACACGGGTCAGCCCTCCGAGAGTGCGAGGTCGCGGTCCGCGGCCGGCGCGGGCGACGTGTGGCCGGTGAGCTCGTCGTACACCGCGACGTAGCCCTTCTGCTGGTGGGTCCAGGCCAGCTCGCGCTCGACGCGCTCGCGGCCCAGGGCACCCATCGCCGTACGCCGCTCCTCGTCGTCGACGAGCTCGACGATCTTCCGGGCGAAGTCGCCGACCTCGTTCGGCTCGGCGTACACCGCGGCGTCGCCGGCGGACACGCGCGTCTCCCGGAGGTCGAAGGCGACGACCGGAAGGCGGAACGCCATGTACTCCATGGTCTTGTTCATCGTGGAGACGTCGTTGAGCGGGTTCTTCGGGTCGGGGCACAGGCCGACCGACGCGGTCGAGAGGACGTTCGCGACGGTCTCGTCCGGCACCCGGCCGGTCAGCTCGACGTGGCCCTGGAGGCCGCGCCGGTCGCGCTCGGCGACCAGGTCGTCGTAGCAGTCGCCGGCGCCCATGAGCGTGAAGGCGATGTCGGTGCGGCCCAGGCCGTGCACGATCTCGTCGGCGGCGGCGAGCACCAGGTCGACGCCGTCCTGCGGGCCCATCACGCCGAGGTACGCCGCCAGGTGCGCGCGACCGCGCCGCAGCGACGGGTCCTCGGCGACCGGGGTCAGCTTGTCGGGGTCGGGCCCGGTGCGCACGACGGTGACGTGCTCGGGACGCTTGCGTCCCCGGCGTACGGCGACGGCCGCGTAGGACTCGTTGGTCGAGGTGACCCGGTCCGCGGTGCGGAAGGTCATCCGCTCGAGGAAGAGCAGCCCGCGGTGCGGCAGCGAGGCCCCGTCCGGGAACCGCGACTCGTAGAGCTCCGGGCACAGGTCGTGGTGGTCGAAGAGGAACTTCGACCCGTCCCGCATCCGGAACCAGCGGGCGAGCGGCCAGAAGATGTCCGGCGGGTTGCACGCCTGGATGACCGCGAAGGCACCCTTGCGGCGGGCCTTGAGCGCCAGCCGGAACGTCGCCAGGAACGAGTAGACGTACTCGACCACGAAGCCGAGGGCGCTGCCGCCCGGGGCGTAGGGCCGGTAGGTGTGGACGGCGACCGAGTCGATGACCTCGTAGGGCTTGGAGCCCTTGCCCCGCGGGCACACGACGGTGACGTCGTAGCCCGCCGCGACCAGCGACTGGCACTCCAGCCACACGCGCCGGTCGAACGGCACGTGCAGGTTCTGGATGATGATCAGGACGCGCGGGCGCCCGGACTGTCCGGTCACCATCCCACGCCCTCGTAGCCGACCAGGCTCTCGATGTCGTCGCCGAGCTTGCCGTGCAGGTCGATGACCACGCGCGGGGCGGACTCGCCCTCGGTGGACGCCGCGAGCGCGGCCAGCAGGCCGGGCTCGGAGGAGGCCACCACGACCACCTCGGCGTCGGCCAGCGCCTCCTCCGGCGTGCGGGTGAGCAGCCGGTTGAGGTGCGGGAGCTTGGCCTCGACGTGCGCGCAGGTTGGCGCCGACGAGCCGCTCGGGGTTGATGATCGGGTCGTAGATCCGGACGTCGAAGCCCTTGCCGATCAGGCGCTCCGCGAGCTCGACGTTCGGGCTCTCGCGCAGGTCGTCGGTGTCCATCTTGAAGCTGAGCCCGAGGATCGCGACCCGGCGGTGCTGGCTGGCGATGATCCGCTCCACGACGCCGCGCACGACCAGGTCGTTGGTCAGGGTCGTGCCGGCCAGGAGGGGTACGTCGACCCCGCTCATGCGGGCCAGGTGCTGCAGCGCCCGCAGGTCCTTGGGCAGGCAGGAGCCGCCGAAGGCGAAGCCCGGGCGCAGGTAGGTCGGGGCGAGGTTGAGCTTGGTGTCCTCGCAGAAGATCTCCATCACCTCGCGGGCGTCCACGCCGTAGAACCGGAAGACCCGGGCCATCTCGTTGGCGAAGGAGACCTTGGTGGCGTGGAAGGCGTTGCAGGCGTACTTCAGCGCCTCGGCGGTGCCGACCTCGACCCGGTGCACGTCCTGGCCGAGGAACGAGAAGAGCTCCTCCAGATCGGCCGCCACCGCGTCGTCGGCGGTGCCGACGACGACGAACGGCGGGTCGAAGAAGTCCTTGACCCCGCACCCCTCACGCAGGAACTCGGGGCACATGGCCGTGCCCACCGTCCATCCGGGTGCAAGGCCGGCGCCGGCGAAGACGGGGGCCACGACACCGGCGCCGGTGCCTGGGGGGACGGTGCTGCGCATGACCACGGCGTGCCGGCCGGAGGCCGGGGGCGCGGTCACGAACATGGCGTCGCGCAGGTCCTCCAGCGCGCGGGCCACGTAGGTCAGGTCGGTGTCGCCGTTGGGCGCCGACGGCGTGCCGACGCAGATGAGCGAGACGTCTGCCCGCTCGACCGCGGCACGCGAGTCCGTGGTGGCACGGAGCAGCCCGGAGGCCACGCCCTGCGCGATGAGCTCGTCGATGCCCGGCTCCACGACCGGGCTACGACCCTGCGAGATGGCCTCGACCTTGTTGGCGTCGACGTCGACGCCGACCACCTCGTGACCCCGCGATGCCAGGCCCGCGGCGGTCACCGTCCCGACATAGCCGAGACCGAATACTGCGACCTTCATGTGTTTCCCCCCAGTTGAGATGCGACGCCAAGCAGGCGTCGCGGATGTCAGTAAGCCCCCTTCGAGCTGATCACCGCGCGCACCGTGCGGGCGCCGATGGCCAGGTCGTCGGCCAACCTCCAGTTGTCCGTGTAGCGGAGGTCGAGCTGGATCGTGTGGTCGAAGCTGAGGTCGGACCGGCCGTTGACCTGGCTCAACCCGGTGAGACCGGGGCGCACCGCGAGGCGGCGGCGGGCCACGTCGTCGTACTGGCTGACCTCTTCCGGCAGGGCCGGGCGCGGGCCGATCAGGGACATGTCCCCGCGGACCACGTTGAACAGCTGCGGGAGCTCGTCGAGCGAGGTCTTGCGCAGGAGCGCGCCGACCCGGGTGACCCGGGGGTCGCGCCGCATCTTGAACAGGGCCCCGTCGCGCTCGTTGAGCGCGATCAGCTCGCCCTTCTGCTCCTCGGCGCCCACGCACATGCTGCGGATCTTGTACATCGTGAACGGGCGGCCGTCCTGGCCGATGCGGACCTGGGAGTGCAGCCCCGGGCCGCGCGACTCGATCTTCACCAGCAGCATGAGCAGCCCGATGATCGGCGCCGCGACCAGGAACAGCAGGGCCCCGACGATCCGGTCCATCGCTCCCTTGACCAGCCGGACGAACACCGACTGGCGGCCCGGCGCGACGTGGATGAGCGTGGTGCCGGCGAACTGCGTGGTCTCGATGCGGTGCGGTGCCACGAAGTCGAGGTCGCTGAGCAGTGCCACGGTGGCGCCGCTGTCCTCGAGCTCCCAGGTCAGCCGGCGGATGACTCCGGAGTTCACCGACCGCCCGGCCACGACCACGGCGAGCTCGGCGTTCCAGGCGGTCACGTGGGCGGCGGCGTCCTCGACCCCGGCGACGACCGGGACCCCGAACAGCTCGACGTCGTCCTGGGTGGCGCCATCGGCGTCGGGCAGCCGGATCGCGCCGACCACCTCGACCCGCTTGCTGCCGGCCCAGGTCGTCGCGCACCGGGCGATCGCCTCGGCGTCGCCGACGACGACCACCTTGACCCGGCCCGAGATCTGGCGGCGGACGATCGTGGCGACCACGGCGGTGGCGGTGCCGGCGGCCACCATCTGGATGGAGTCCTGGATGACACCACGGCCCGGCGCGTACAGCTCGGCGGCGAACGCCATGAGCGCGACCGGGATGGCCATGTCACGGGTGATCCGGCCCAGGTGCGGCAGTCCCTGCCGGGTGACCTGGCGGCCGGAGTGGTAGAGCGTGACCAGCACGAGCGCGAGCACCGCCGCGACGGTGAGCGACGGCCCGCGGGTCAGCCAGCCGGCGGCCGGTGACGACGGCGGCGACGCAGGTGATCTCGACGAGCAACGCGACGTCGATGCCGCTGTCACGGCGTACGGCGTGCGGCCGCGCGGCCAGCGCGGTGGCGCCGGGTTCCACCAACGGGGCGGTCAGGACGTCGTGGTCCCCCCGCCGTTGGCGTACCCAACTGATTGATGCTGGCGACTGTATCTGCGCCATGTTCCCCACTCCCCGTGTGCGGCCCCCCAGCAAACACATCCGGCACCGATATGGGCGACGCGTGCCCACCGTGCCGGATGTGACAGCACTTGCAGGCGATGCTAGGTCTCGTCTGTCGAGGAGCGCTTCCCCAGAGGGGAGATACCGGGGTCCCCATGGTCACATCGGGTCACACCCGTTGGGGTGGGTTGGTGCGGACACCCCGTCCGATCAGGAGTTGAACCGCGACTGGGTCTTCTCGAGGCCCTCGGTGACGAGGGTCTCGACCGCGTCGGCGGCGTCGGAGACCTGGAACGGGATCTCCTTGCGCTCGGCCGTGGAGTAGTTGCTGAGCACGAAGTCGGCGACCGGCTGGCGACCCGGCGGGCGACCGATGCCGGCCCGCACCCGGTAGAAGTCGCCGGTCCCGAGCGAGGCCCGCATCGAGCGCAGGCCGTTGTGCCCGTTGTCGCCGCCGCCGAGCTTGATCCGCAGCGTCCCGAAGCCGATGTCGAGCTCGTCGTGGATCGCGATGATGCGCTCCGGCTCGACGCCGTAGAACTTCGCGACCGCGGAGACCGGGCCGCCGGTCTCGTTCATGTAGCCGCGGGCGCGCATGAGCACCACCCGCGGGCCGGGCTGGCCGGGCGGCGCCAGCCGGCCCTCGATGACGTCGGCCCGTCCGGACTTGTGCGCCTTCCAGTGCACGGCCCTGGCGTCACCGGCCATGCGCGAGGCCAGCTCGTCGGCGACGAGGTAGCCGACGTTGTGCCGGTGCCCGGAATACGTCGGGCCGGGATTCCCCAGCCCGACCACGAGCCACAGGTCCTGTGGTGCGGTCATGGCAGAAGTATCCCGGCCCGGTCGTCGGTCGCGCCCGCAGGCGCGGCCGTCACGCCTCGGTGGACTCGCCCTCGGTCTCGGTCGGACTCGCCCTCGGCGGTCTCCGCCTCGGCGGCGGCGATCTCCTCGTCGGACTCCTCGCGCTCGATGCCGGCCTCGGCCTCGGCCTCCTCCAGCTCGGCCTCGACCTCCTCGGCGGTGGGCGCGTTGGTGATGTTGACGACCAGGGTCTCCGGGTCGGTGAGCAGCAGGCTGCCCTCCGGCAGGTTCAGGTCGGAGGCGTGGATCTGGGTGCCGACCTCGGCGCCCTCGATCGAGACCTCGATGAACTCGGGGATGTGGGTCGCCTCGGCCTCGACGGACACGACGGTGTTCTCGGTGACGACCAGGGTCTCCGAGGCGGCGTCGCCGACCAGGTGGACCGGGATGTCGACGGTGACCTTCTCGCCGCGGCGGACGGCGACGAAGTCGATGTGCTCGAGCACGCGGCGGATCGGGTCGATCTGCACCTGCTTGGTCAGCGCGAGCTGGGTCGAGCCCTCGATGTCGAGCTCGAGCAGCGCGTTCGCACCACCGTGCTTGAGCGCCATCATCGTGTCGTGGCCCGGCAGGGTGATGTGGATCGGGTCGTTGCCGTGGCCGTAGATCACGGCGGGCACCTTGTCCGCCCGGCGGATGCGGCGGGCCGCGCCCTTGCCGAACTCGGTGCGGGACTCTGCGGCGATCTTCTCGGCAGCCATCTGTGTTGCTCCTCGTGGGTACGTCGTGATGTGCAAGCGTGTGGTTGCCCCGCGGCGGCGGGAGTCCGGAGACGACGAACGCCGCGCGATCGAGTCAGCGCGGCGCACACGGATGGTCTGGCCGGCCCTGTCGATCACGGACACCCACGTCTGACGCAGGCTCCCTCGCCGAGGCAACTTCACGATCTTAGCGAGGCGAGGCCGCCGAGGCGAATCCACGCCGGCTCACGCCCAGGGGTCGGTGATCTCCCGCAGCGAGGCGAGCGCGTCCTCCAGGGCGGCCATCCGCGCCGGCCCGAGGTGCTCCTCCCACTCGCGCCGCACCTGCCGTTCGACCTCGCGCGCCTCGCGCTGCGCCTCACGTCCACGCGGCGCGAGCCGGATCAGGCGGGCCCGGGCGTCGGTCGGGTCGGGCACCCGCTCGACGTACCCCAGGCGCTCGAGGTGGTCGACGAGGAACCCAGCGCTCTGCTTGGTGATCTGCGCCCGCCCGGCGAGGTCGGTCAGCCGGGTGCCCTCGTCGTCGACGCCGGCCAGGAGCCGACCCTGGGCCGTCGTGAGCTCGTGGCCCTCGTCGCGCAGGGACTGGAACACCCGCATCTCGAGGTGTCGCGCGGCGATGAACATCAGCAGTCCCGGGTGCACGTCGGGCATGGCCCCTCCTTGACAATCCAGTCAGACAGTCTGACCATAACAGTCAGAGAATCTGACCATCATGGCGAGGTGGATCGATGGACCACGAGCAGCTCTGGGAGCACATCCACGCCGAGCGCGCCGCCCTGGCCGCGACCCTCGCCGGGCTCTCCGACGAGCAGTGGGCGCACGACACGCTCTGCCCCGGCTGGACGGTCAAGGACGTCGCCGCGCACGTGATCTCCACGCCGCAGATCGGCTGGCGGCAGATGCCGGGGCTGGTCCTGCGCAACCTCGGTCGGGGCTACAACACGATGATCTTCCGCGAGGTGAAGCGGCGCGCCGAGCGGGAGACCCGGGAGTCGATCCTGGCCGACTTCGAGCGCTTCGCGACCTCCACCCACCACGTGCCGACGACCACCTCGGTGGAGCCGCTGATGGACGTCCTGGTGCACCACCAGGACATCGTCCGTCCGCTCGGCCTCCGGCGGGACATGCCGCCCGAGGCCGCCGCGGTCGCGGCCGACCGGTGCCGCCGCTGTCCCTGCTGATGGGCAGCAGGCGGGTGGTCCGCGGCACCCGGATGGTGGCCACGGACGTCGACTGGGAGCGCGGGTCGGGCCCGACGATCACGGGACCGGCACAGGAGCTGCTCATGCTCTGCTCGGGCCGGGCACCCGACCCGGACCTGGTCAGCGGGGACGGGCTGGCGCTGCTGGCGACCCGCTCGGCCGACGGCGTACGTCGCAGGTCGGGACGGCTCAGGTGTGCCCGTCGAACATGCTGGTCACGGAGCCGTCCTCGAAGACCTCGCGGATCGCCCGGGACACCAGCGGCGCGATCGACAGGCAGGTGAGCTTGTCGAACCGCCGGTCGTCGGGGATCGGCAGGGTGTTCGTCACCACGACCTCGGTGGCCGGGCTGTTCTTCAGCCGGTCGACCGCCGGGTCGGACAGGATCGCGTGGGTCGCGGCGATGATCACGCCGGCCGCACCGTCGGCCATCAGGGCCTCGGCGGCCTTCACGATGGTGCCGCCGGTGTCGATCATGTCGTCGACGAGCACGCACATGCGGCCGGAGACGTCACCGACGACGCGGTTGGCGACGGTCTCGTTCGGCCGGTCGGTGCGCCGGGTCTTGTGGATGAACGCCAGCGGGGCCCCGCCGAGGCGGGCCGACCAGCGCTCGGCGACCTTGATCCGGCCGGCGTCCGGGGAGACGACGGCGAGCCGCTCGTCGCCGTACTTCGCCTTGACGTAGTCGGCGAGGATCGGCAGCGCCATCAGGTGGTCGACCGGGCCGTCGAAGAAGCCCTGGATCTGGTCGGCGTGCAGGTCGACGGTGATCAGCCGGTCGGCGCCGGCGGTCTTGAACAGGTCGGCCATCAGCCGGGCGGAGATCGGCTCGCGGCCGCGGTGCTTCTTGTCCTGGCGGGCGTAGCCGTAGAACGGCATGACCACGGTGATGCGCTTGGCGCTCGCGCGCTTGAGCGCGTCCACCATGATCAGGTGCTCCATGATCCACTCGTTGATCGGAGCGGTGTGGCTCTGGATCACGAAGGCGTCGCACCCGCGGACCGACTCCTCGTAGCGGACGTAGATCTCGGAGTTCGCGAACTCGTACGCCGACTGCGGGACCAGGCCGCTGCCGAGCAGGTCGGCGACCTCGACGGCGAGGTCGGGGTGCGCCCGGCCGCTGAAGACCATCAGGTTCTTCTCGGTGGTCCGCTTCATACCGCTCACGCCGGATGCTCCTCGTGGTGTGCCCTGCTGGTGTGCGCCGACAGGTCGATTGTGCCCCTCGGACCGGTCTCGCCGCGAATCGGTCTCACCTCTCGTGAGCCGGGTCACCCTCGGGCCCGGATCCGGCGCTCTCCCGCGGGCGTCTCGGGCCGTCCCGGGCGGCCTGCGCGGCGGCCGCCTCCCGGGCCGCCGCCGCACGGCGGTGGGCCCAGTCCTCGATGTTGCGCTGCGGACCGCTCGAGACCGCCAGCGCACCGGAGGGTACGTCGCGGCGTACGGTCGTGCCGCCGCCGGTCACCGCGTCGTCCCCGACCGTGACCGGGGCGACGAACGTGTTGTTGCAGCCGGTGAAGGTGCGGTCGCCGATGCGCGTGCGGTGCTTGGCGAAGCCGTCGTAGTTGGCGAAGATCGTGCCGGCCCCGATGTTGGTGCTCTCGCCGATGTCGGCGTCGCCGACGTACGACAGGTGCGGGACCTTGGAGCCGGTCCCGATGGTGGAGTTCTTGGTCTCGACGAAGGCGCCGATCTTGCCCTCCGCGCCCAGCCGGCTGCCCGGCCGGAGGTAGGAGAACGGACCGACGTTCGCGCCGTCGCCGATCACGGCGAGCTCGGCGTGGGTGCGTACGACGCGGGCGCCGACGCCGATCTCGCAGTCCTTGAGCGTGCTGTCCGGGCCGATCACGGTGTCCTCGCCGACCACGGTGGCGCCGAGCAGCTGGACGCCGGGGAGGATCGTGACGTCCGGGGCGAGCACCACGTCGGCGTCGATCCAGGTGGTGGCCGGGTCCATCACGGTGACCCCGTCCTTCATCCACTGCGTCACGATCCGGCGGTTGAGCTCGGCACCGAGCGCGGCCAGCTGGGCCCGGTCGTTGGCGCCCTCGGTCTGCTTGACGTCCTCGACCGGGAAGGCACCCACGGTCAGCCCGTCGGCGCGGGCGATGCCGACGGTGTCGGTGAGGTAGTACTCCCCCTTGGCGTTGTCGTTGCCGACCCGGCCCAGCGCCTCGACGAGGAAGTCGGCGTCGAAGGCGAGGATGCCGGAGTTGATCTCGTCGATCTCGCGCTGCTCGGGCGTCGCGTCCTTCTCCTCGACGATGCCCTCGACGTCGCCCTCGGCGTTGCGGACGATGCGGCCGTAGCCGAACGGGTCGGCCACCCGGCCGGACAGGATGCTGACCACGCGCTGCGCGGCCTCGTGCTCCTCGGCGAAGGCGCGCAGGCTCTCGCCGCGCAGCAGCGGGGTGTCGCCGGTGACGACCACGACGGTGCCGTGGGCCGGCGTGCCGCCCTCCCGGCGTCAGCGCCTCGAGCGCCACCCGGACCGCGTGGCCGGTGCCGTCCTGGGTCTCCTGGACCGCGAGCACCGCGTCGGGGACCAGCTCCTGGATGTGCGGCCCGACCTGCTCGCGCTGGGTGCCGACGACCGCGACGATCCGCGCAGGCTCCATCGCCTGGACGGCGTTGAGCACGTGACCGATCATGCTCCGGCCGCCGACCGGGTGCAGGACCTTCATGGTCTTGGACTTCATCCGCGTGCCGCCGCCGGCCGCGAGGACCACGACCGTCAGGTTGCTTGCCACAGACTCCTCCTGTGCTCGAGACCAGCTCCCCGGGTAGGAGTCGAACCTACGTCGCTAGTCCTGATTCAAAGTCAGGCGGGCCCTGCCGGCAGACCAACCGGGGAAGGCGTCCAAGGTTAGGGCCCGCCTCGCGGTGCGGCACCACGGCCCGGCAGACCAACCGGGGATTGCGCAGTCACCCTACCGAGCGTCGACCTGTCGCAAACTGACAGGAGGAGCGCAGCGGGGGAGGTCAGTCTGCGACAGGTCGACGCTAGGGTCGGCGCATGGACCTGCCGGTGATGCCGCCCGTGCTGCCGATGCTCGCGAAACCGGTGAAGGGGATCCCGGATCCCGACAAGCACGGCGGGCTCTCCTTCGAGCCGAAGTGGGACGGCTTCCGCTGCGTGCTGTTCAAGGACGGCGACGAGGTGGAGCTGGCCTCCCGCAACACCAAGCCGCTGACCCGCTACTTCCCCGAGGTGGTGGCCGCCGCCCGCGAGCAGCTGCCCGAGCGGTGCGTGCTCGACGGCGAGCTGTTCGTGGCCCTCACCAACGAGCAGGGCGCCGGCAAGCTGGAGTTCGAGACGCTGCAGGAGCGGATCCACCCCGCGGAGTCCCGGATCACCATGCTGGCCGAGAAGACGCCCGCGTCGTACGTCGCCTTCGACCTGCTCGCGCTCGGCGACGAGGCCTACCTCGACCGGCCGTTCTCCGAGCGGAGGGCGGCCCTGGTCGAGGCGCTGGCCGGGCTCGACGGGCCCTGCTACCTCACCCGCACCACCAGCGACCCGGCCGAGGCCGAGCAGTGGTTCCACCGGTTCGAGGGTGCCGGGCTCGACGGGGTGATCGCCAAGCCGCTCGGGGCGACGTACCAGCCGAACGCCCGCACCATGCTGAAGATCAAGCACTCCCGCACCGCCGACGTGGTGCTGTGCGGCTACCGCGAGCACAAGACGTCCACCCCCGAGACGCCGTTGCTCGGGTCGCTGCTGCTCGGCCTGTACGCCGACGGGAAGCTGCAGCACGTCGGGGTCTCCGCGAGCTTCACCGCGGCCCGGCGGGCCGAGCTGATCGCCGAGCTGCAGCCGCTGGTGGTCCCGATCGACGAGCACCCGTGGGGCGAGTGGCAGGAGTGGGCGATCGCGAACCCCGACCGGGTCCCCGGCACCCAGAGCCGGTGGAGCCAGGGCAAGGACCTGTCGTTCACGCCGCTGCGCCCCGAGCGGGTGCTCGAGGTCGGCTACGACCACATGGAGGGCCGACGCTTCCGGCACACCGCCCAGTTCAAGCGGTGGCGGCCCGACCGCGACCCCGAGTCCTGCGGCTACGACCAGCTCGAGGAGCCGGTGAAGTACGACCTCTCGGAGGTGCTGGGTGGCTGACGCCGATACGTGTGCTCCGAGCCCCCGCCGCGGCCGCGGACTGACTACGCTGGAGGCAGCTGATCCGGAGGTGGACCATGAGCGGTTATGACGTCGTCCTGCTGTGCGAGCAGGCCCTCTCGGACGAGGACGCCCGACAGGTGACCTCGCTGCACACCGAGCTCGACGAGCCGGCGAGCTACCACGTGCTGATGCCGGTCGAGGACGCCGCCGCCCGCGTCGAGGCGGCGATGGGGTCGCTGGCCGCCGGCGAGGTGATGGCCTCCCCCGCCATGGTGATGAACGAGGTCGACCTCGACCAGGTCCGTCAGGACTGCCTCGACCGCTCCAAGCAGGAGCTGAAGGTCACCCTCGAGCGGTTGCACCGGGCCGGCGCCGACGCCGAGGGCCGCCTCGTCCACGAGCACCCGATCGACGCGCTGGCCGCCGCCGTCACCGAGTACGACGGCCGCGAGGCCATCATCCTGACCCGGCCCCACGTCGTCGCGGAGTTCTTCCACGTCGACTGGACCTCGCGGGCCCGGCGCAAGATCGGCGTACCCTGCCTGCACCTGCTCGAGCACGAGCCTCTCGACGAGCAGTCCGGCGGCGGCGAGGGCGTCACCGGCCTCTGAACCAGCCACCCGAGGACGACGACAGGGGACCCATGCGTACCGCGTTCGTGCTCGGCGGTGGCGGCCTGCTCGGCGCCGTGGAGATCGGCATGATCCGCGCGCTCCTCGAACGCGACGTCCTCCCCGACCTGGTCCTCGGCACCTCGGTCGGCGCGCTGAACGGCGCGGTCCTGGCCGACGACCCGACCCTCGGCCGCCGTCGACGAGCTGGCCGCCCTGTGGCGGGCGGCGGCCGAGAACCGTGACGTGTACGGCGACGGCCCGATCAAGCAGGCCCGGCGCGCACTCAGCACCGGCACCCACCTGCAGTCGGCCGAGCCGTTGCGGCGGCGGCTCGACGAGCGCCTCGGCGAGCGGACGTTCGCCGACCTCACCGTGGAGTTCCAGTGCTGCGCGGCGAGCATCGAGCGGGCCGCCGAGCACTGGTTCACCGAGGGGCCGGTCGTCGACGCGGTGATGGCGAGCGCGGCCGTGCCCGGGCTGCTGCCGCCGGCGAAGGTGGGCGACGAGCACTTCCTCGACGGCGGGATCGTGAACTCGATCCCGGTCGGCCGGGCCGCCGAGCTCGGCGCGACCCGGGTCTTCGTGCTCCAGGTCGGCCGCATCGACCGGCCGCTGACCGTCCCGAAGCGACCCTGGGAGGTGGCCCGGGTCTCCTTCGAGATCGCCCGCCGGCACCGCTTCATGCGCGAGATGTCGGCGCTGCCCCCGGAGGTCGAGGCGCACGTGCTGCCCGCCGGCGGGGACGGCCGCGACGACAGCCCGCTGGCCTACCGCGACTTCGCCCGGGTGGAGCGCCGGATCGAGGCCGCCTACGAGGCCAGCAGCGCCTACCTCGAAGGCCTGGCGTGATCGCGGCCGTCGTACGCCGGGTGGTGCTGGCGCCGGCGGTGATCGCGCTGACCGTGTTCCTGTGGGTGTCCGCTCCCCTGTGGCTGATCGGCGCCGGGCGTGGCCTCGGCGTTCGTGCCCGGCTGGCTGCGGCCGGTGCGGCTGGCGTGGGTGCTGATCCTGCACCTGACGCTGGAGAGCCTGATCCTGGTCGAGCTCTTCGGGCTGTGGATCGCCAGCGGGTTCGGCCTGTTCATCCGCCGGCCGTTCTTCGAGCGCATCCACTACGACCTCGTCCAGGCCTACCTGGTGATCTTCTTCCGCGAGGCCCGGCGGGTGCTGCGGCTCAAGGTCGAGACCGTCGGTCCGGCCCCGGACGCCTTCCCCGGCGAGCCGCTGCTGGTGTGCTGCCGGCACGCGGGGCCGGGCGACTCGTTCACGCTGATGTACGCCCTGATGCACTGGTACCACCGCGAGCCGCGGGTCGTCCTGAAGGACACCATGGCCTGGGACCCGGCGATCGGGATCATGCTGCACCGGCTGCCCAGCCGGTTCATCTCGCCCAACCCGCGGGCCGGCGAGGACGTCGAGTCGCAGATCGCGGCGATGGCCCGCGGGCTCGACGCCAACGACGCGTTCGTGATCTTCCCCGAGGGCGGCAACTTCACCCCGGCCCGGCGGGAGAAGGGCATCAAGCGCCTGCGCGGGCTCGGGCTGCAGCGGATGGCCGAGCGCGCCGAGCGCATGCACCACGTGCTGGCGCCCCGTCCGGGCGGCGTGATCGCGGCCCTCGACGCGGCGCCGGACGCCGACGTGCTGCTGGTCGCCCACACCGGCCTCGACCACCTGCTCACCGTCCGCGACCTGTGGCGGGCGCTGCCGATGGACAAGCAGATCATCATGCGGTGGTGGCGGGTGCCGCGCGCGGAGATACCCGACGGGCGCGAGGAGCGGATCGAGTGGCTCTTCGACTGGTGGGCGCGGATCGACGGCTGGGTCGACGAGCACCGCCCGGTCGACCTGCCGCGGACGGGTTCGAAAGCGGCTCGCTCGGGGTAGGAGGCCGGCGTGAGCCCGACACTCGACGCCCCCCTCGACCGCCCGCGGGTACGTCGTCCGTTCGGCCCGGCACTGTTCGGGATGCTCGGCTGCACCGCCCTGACCTACCTCGCGGTGTTCGCGATCGGCTGGCTGCTCGCGATCGTGCTCCGGGGTCTTCCTCGACCTCCTCGACGACATCGGCCCGTCGGAGACCGTCACCGTTGCCGACGCGGCGGGGTTCGCGACGCTCGCGGCCACGATCTTCGCCGGCGTCCAGCTCGTCGTCGGGGCCGTGCTCCTCGTGCTGCTGCGGCTCGGCGATGCGTTCGCGTCGTTGCACCCGTTGGTCCAGGGGCTGGTGGCCTGCGCCGCGTCGGCGCCGGCGCGCGCTGGTCGTGCTGCTCCTGCTCTGACTCCGGAGTGACGCAACGCACGCACATGGGTCGCCGGCGCCGGGGTACGCCGCACTGCTCAGGCTAATCTCGAAACAGGTGGTCGCCGCGGGCGACCGGATCAGGGAGGTCCCACATGCAGATCCTCGGACTCATCGTCATCGGACTCGTCATCGGCGTGCTCGCCCGGCTCTTCAAGCCCGGCCGGCAGAACCTCAGCCTGCTGATGACCTTCGCGCTCGGCCTCGCCGGCGCGCTGATCGGCGGCATCGTGGCCAGCCTGCTCGGCACGGGTGGCATCTGGGAGCTGAACTTCCTCGGCACGGTCGTCGGCATCATCGCCGCGATCCTGCTGATCGGCGTCGCGGAGGGCTCGGCCGGTCGCGCCAAGCACTGAGCTACCTGCTCGACCACACGGATCCCCGGCACCCGGTGCCGGGGATCCGCTGCGTCTCGGGCCTGTCTGGGGCGTCGGCGAGCTCGCTCACGATGTCGAGGTGGCCGGCGTGCCGGGCGTACTCCTGCAGCACGTGGAAGCAGATCCAGCGCAGCGTCGGCGGGTCGCCCTCGGGAAAGCGCGGACCCGGCGCCGCGGTCGCCTCCAGCGGGGAGCCGGCCAGCACCGACCGGGTGCGGGCACCGACCTCGTCGAGGCGCTCGGCCAGGTCCTCGGCGGTCACGCCCTCGGGCACCCGCCACCGCACGGACGGGTCGTCGGGGAGCTCCCAGGGGTCGCCGTCGACCGACCAGTCGCCCCACGGCGCGACCACGTCCTCGCCGAGGAACCCCCAGACGAACCACCGCCGCTCCATGTGCATGACGTGGCTCAGCAGCTCCAGCGGCGTCCAGCCCGACGGCACCCGCGGCGTACGCCGCTCCGCCTCGGGCAGCGCCAGCACGCCGGCGGCGATCTCCGCGCGGTAGAAGTCGAGGTACGCCGACCAGTGCGCCGCCTCGCCGCCGAGGTCGCCGTGCGGCTCCTGCGGGCTCACTGCTCGATCCTGTTGCCGTCGGCGTCCCAGTGGGACTCGACCTTCTTCGACGGCTGCACCCGCGGCGGTTCGCCCGGCATCTTGGGGTAGTCGGGCGGGAAGTTCATCTCGCCGCCGGGCAGCTCCTCCCACAGGCGCAGCAGCGGCTCGAGGGAGTGGGCCACGTCGTCGATGCCGGCCCACGGGTCGCCGTCGGCCATCCGGTCCGGGACGGAGAACAGCGTGAACTCGCGGGGATCGTTCAGGCCGGCCAGCTCGTCCCAGGTGACCGGCGTGGAGACGGGCGCCCCCGGGATCGGCCGCAGGGAGTACGCCGAGGCGATGGTGCGGTCGCGGTTGTTCTGGTTGAAGTCGACGAAGATGCGCTCCCCGCGCTCCTCCTTCCACCAGTTCATGGTGACGCCGTCGTCGCGGCGGGCCAGCTCGCGGCCGAAGCCGATGGCGGCGTGCCGCAGGTCGGTGAACTCCCACTCCGGCTCGATCCTCACGAACACGTGCACCCCGCGGTTCCCGGAGGTCTTGGGGTAGCCGACGATGCCGAGCTCCTCGAGCAGCTCCTTCGCGACGCCGGCCACGCGCACGGCGTCGGCGAAGGTCGTGCCGGGCTGCGGGTCGAGGTCGATGCGCAGCTCGTCGGGGTGGTCGACGTCGGCGCGACGTACCGGCCAGGGGTGGAAGGTCAGCGTGCCCATGTGGGCGCACCAGACGGGCACCGCGATCTCGGTCGGGCAGATCTCGTCGGCGGTGCGGCCCGACGGGAAGGTCACCCGGACGGTCTCGAGGTAGTCGGGCGCACCCTTGGGCACCCGCTTCTGGTAGAACGCGTCGGCGCCGCGGTCCTGCGGCCCGGTGGCCAGCCGCATGCCCTCGCGGACGCCGGCGGTCCACCGCTCCAGCGCGGTCGGCCGCTCGCGCAGCGCGCGCATCAGGCCGTCCTCGACGCTCGCGAAGTACTCCGCGACCATCAGCTTGGTCACCTCGGGCGTGCGGTCGGTCTTCTCGTAGATGACCCGGTCGGGGCTCGAGACGCGTACGGCGCGGCCACCCGCCTCGACCTCGGCAGCGGCAGTCTTCGGCATGGGCAACAAACTAGCCGTCCCTGCCGACGACGCCCCGGAATCGCCGCGGCGGGATACTGCCGGGGTGGACCCTCGCCTGCGCGCCGCCGTGGACGCCAGCCTCCACTGGTACGACGACGTGTTCGCCCTGCACGGCCTGCGGGTCCACGTCGCCGACGGGCTCTGGACCGCCCTCGACCCGCCACCGCCGTGGCACTCCTCGGTCAAGACCGTCGAGCCCGGCGTCCCGCTCGGCCGCGTTCTCGTCGCGATGGAGCGCCACGCGCACGGCGCGGTCGCGGACTCCTTCGGCGACCTCGAGCTCGAGGCGCACGGCTTCCGGCTGCTCATCGACGCCACGTGGGTGTACCGCGCTCCCGCCGCCACGCCGCTGGGGCCGCCCCCGGGCTGGACCCGGGTCACGGACCCGGACCTGCTGCACGCCTGGAACCGCCTGCACGGCACCGAGGGCGTGCTGCTCCCCACGGTGCTGGCCGACGACCGTTTCCGGGTGCTGGCCCGCCGGGAGGACGGGCGGCTCACCGGAGGGGTGGTGGTGCACGACGCGGGCCCGGTCGCCGGCGTGTCCAACGGGTGGAGCATCGAGGGGCAGCCGCTGGACTGGGGCGAGGTCGTCGACGCCGCCGCCCACCAGCTCCCGGACCGGCCGCTGACCGACTACGCGTCCGGCGCGGACCTCACCGCGATGGTGGCGGCCGAGCTTCGCGGAGGTCGGTCCGCAGCGGGTCTGGCTCCGCTGAGCCGCCCTCGCGGTCGTCGATTGGTCACGAACCGCATGCCCGAGGCCCGAAATCATGCGGTTGGGGACCAAACCGCACGTATTTCCGCACCGGTCAGAGGAGCGAGTTCGGCTGGAACGTCGGGCGCCGGTCCTCCTCCTCGGCCGAGCGCGCGCACGAACTCGAAGCCGGCGGTGGTGACCAGCTCCGCGCCGGGCATCCGCACCCGCAGCCGGGCGGCACAGGCGAGGTGCAGCGGCGGCGCGTGGAAGGCGTTGCGACCCACCTCCTCCTCCGTGCCCAGGAAGGCGATCGGCCGTCCCAGCGTCCGCCCGCAGGCGCCGCACACCCGGCTGAGGGCGCACTGGACGACGCGCCTGCGGTCCGGCGTCCCGAGGACGCCGCCGGACTCCTGCCACGCGAACGGCGACTCCATCAGGCCCGTCCCGTCTCGCGCGGGCTGCGGGTCCACGACCCCAGCTCGGTACGCCGGGGCGGCCGCTCGGCGTCCGACCGGCGACGGCGCTCCTGCTCCCTCGGGACGGAGGTGCGCTCGGGCGGCGCGGGGGCGTCGCTGCGGGTCATCCCGTTGGGCAGCGACAGCTTCATGATCGTGCGCAGCGCCTGGCCGTACTGCCGGTGCAGCGGCCCGGTCGTGTACGGGAGGCCGTACTTCTCGCACAGCGCCCGGACGTCGACCGCGATCTCGGCGTACCGGTTGCTGGGCAGGTCCGGGAACAGGTGGTGCTCGATCTGGAAGCCGAGGTTGCCCGACAGCACGTGCAGCAGCGGGCCGCCCTCGAAGTTGGCCGCGCCGAGGACCTGGCGGAGGTACCACTCCGCACGGGTCTCGTCCTCGATCTCCTCCTCGGTGAAGTGCATCGCCCCGTCCGGGAAGTGGCCGCAGAAGATGATCACGTAGGACCACAGGTTGCGGGTGAGGTTCGCGGTCATGTTCGCGGTGAGGGTCGAGCGCCACTGGCGGCCGGACAGGGCCGGGTAGACGACGTAGTCCTTGACGATCTGGTTGCGACCCTTGCGCAGGATCTGGCGCAGCTGCCGCTTCATCTCCGTCGGGTCCTTCTCGCCCTTGCGGATCCGCTCGATGTCGAGGTCGTGCAGGGCGACGCCCCACTGGAACAGCGTGGCCAGCAACGCGTTGTAGACCGGCTGCCCGAGGTTGGCCGGGTGCCACGTCTGCTCGCGGGCCATCCGGAGGATGCCGTAGCCGATGTCGTTGTCGTAGCCGAGCACGTTGGTGAACTGGTGGTGCACGTAGTTGTGGGAGTGCTTCCACTGCTCGGCGGGCTGCGCGGTGTCCCACTCCCAGTTGGAGGAGTGGATCTCCGGGTCGTTCATCCAGTCCCACTGGCCGTGCATGACGTTGTGCCCGATCTCCATGTTCTCGAGCACCTTGGCCAGGCCGAGCAGGGCGGCGCCGGCGACCCAGGCCGGCTTCCGCACGCGCCGCGACCGGCTTCCGGCCAGCAGCGTCACCCGGCCGGCGGCGGCCAGGCCGCGCTGGATCCGGATCAGCCGGTTGATGTACGCCGCGTCCGCGGCCCCGCGCGACTCCTCGACGCGGGCGCGGATCGCGTCGAGCTCGCGCCCGATCTGCTCCACCTCCTCCGGGGTGAGGTGGGTGTACTCCGTCACGTCCGAGATGGCCATGGTTCTCCTTCGGTGGGTGGTCAGATGTCGAGCGTGCAGTCGCCGACCGCTGCGGTGACGCAGGTCTGCACGGGTTCGTTGGGCTGGTCGAACTCGGCCCCGTTGCGCAGGTCGCGCACGGTGCCGGAGACGAGGGTCACGGTGCAGGTGTGGCAGATGCCCATGCGGCAGCCGTAGGGCATGCCGACCCCGGCCTGCTCCCCGGCCTCGAGCACGGTGGTGGCGCCGTCGACGTCGACGGTCCGGCCGGAGTTGCGGAAGGTGAGCGTGCCGCCCTCTCCCCCGTCGCCGCCGAGCTCGAGCGAGAACCGCTCGACGTGCAGGCGTTCGGAGAGCCCGGCGTCCTCCCAGTGCGCGCCGATCGCGTCGAGCATCGGGCCGGGCCCGCAGGCCCAGGTCTCGCGCTGCGCGCCAGTCGGGGCAGAGCCGGTCGAGGTCGGCCAGGTCGAGCATGCCGTCGGTGTCGGTGTGCAGCCGGTGGAGGGCGAACCCGTCGTGGCGGCGCTGCAGGTCCGTCAGCTCGTCGCGGAAGATCATCCGCTCGGCCGTCGGCGAGGAGTAGTGCATGACGACGTCGGGCAGGGTGCCGCGGCGGTCGAGGGTGCGCAGCATCGCCATCACCGGGGTCACCCCGCTGCCGCCGACGAGGAAGAGGATCCGCGCGGGCGGCGGGTCGGGCAGCACGAAGTCGCCCTCCGGGAGCGCCAGCCGGACGATGGTGCCGGGCGCCAGCCCGTTGACCAGGTGACTGGAGAGCCTGCCCTCCGGCATCGCCCGCACGGTGATCGCGATGGTCCGGCCCGAGCGGCGCGGTGGCGAGCTCACCGAGTAGGACCGCCACCGGAACGTGCCGTCGACCTGCACGCCGATCCCGACGTACTGGCCCGGGCGGTGGTCGTAGCGCCAGCCCCAGCCGGGGCGGATCACCAGGGTGGCGGCGTCCTCCGTCTCGGGCACCACCTCCTCGACCCGGCCGCGCAGCTCGCGCGCGGTCCAGAGCGGGTTGACCAGGGAGAGGTAGTCGTCGGGGTGCAGGGGCGTGGTGAGCCTGGAGCCGGCCGCACGGACGCGGTCCCACGAGATGGTCGAGCCGGGCACGGTGTGCGGGCCTCCTCGGATCGGTCGGACGTCTCAGTGAACATATGTTCACCCAAAGCGTCAACGAGCGATCCGCGATGAGGTCACGCCGCGCCGTGCCACGTCAGCAGGTCGTAAGGAATGGGGAGCCGGTGCCGCGGCGTTGCGACGTACTGTGAAGGACATGTTCAAGAAGTCCGGCCCCGACGCCGCCGCAGAGCAGACGACCTACCCGGTCGCGAAGACCGACGAGGAGTGGCGCGCGGAGCTGACGCCCGAGGAGTACGCCGTGCTCCGCAAGGCCGGCACCGAGCGCGCGTTCACCGGCGAGTACACCGACACCGAGACCACCGGCGTCTACCGCTGCAAGGCCTGCCAGGCCGCGCTGTTCGAGTCGGACACGAAGTTCCACTCCGGCTGCGGCTGGCCGTCGTTCTACCAGCCGATGACCGACACCATCGAGTACATCGAGGACAACACCTTCGGGATGAAGCGGGTCGAGGTGCGCTGCGCGAACTGCGGCTCGCACCTCGGCCACGTCTTCCCCGACGGCTACGGCACGCCGACCGGCGACCGCTACTGCATCAACTCGATCTCGCTCACCCTGGAGCCGAAGGACTGACCACGCGCGGCGCGACCGGCAGCCCCGCCTCGCGCCAGGCCCGGAAGCCGCCGATCAGGTCGGTGGCCCGCCGTACGCCGAGGCGCACGAGGGCGTCCGCGGCCAGCGACGAGGTGTAGCCCTCCTGGCAGAGCACGATCACCCGGGCGTTGTACGACGCCTGCGTCGAGGCGGGCCTCGCTGCGCGGGTCGAAGCGCCACTCGAGGACGTTGCGCTCGACGTACAGCGGGTGCACCACCGGGTGCACCTCGCCCTCCTTGGCCCGCTGCGCCGCCGGCCGGATGTCGACCAGGATCGCCTGCCGGGCGAGCAGCTCGCGGTACGCCGCCCGCGGGGTCGATCCGGTCGAGACGCGAGCGGGCGTCGGCGAGCATCGCGTCGATGCCGTCGAACCAGATCGGCGCCAGCGGCGAGGACTCCTGGGCGCTCACCACTGCACCCCCGCCGCCTCGACGCCGGTCAGCACCAGGCGGCCGTCGCGCTCGCGGTACCGCGCCATCGAGGACAGCCGCGGGGCGTAGGCGTGCACCGAGAGCGCCCGCTCCTGCCCGAGGTTCTGCACGTCGTGGATGTGGCCGGGCGCGAAGGTCCGGGACCGGCCGGCGCCGAGCGTCGGCACCTGCCGCCCGCCGTCCCAGGTGTACTCGTTCAGCAGTCCGGACACGACGGTGAAGGCGCCGGCCGCGGCGCCGTGGTCGTGCCAGCCGGTGCCGGTGCCGGGCGGCCACGAGATCAGCCAGATCTGGAGGTCCGCGGAGATGGGCAGCTCGAGCCACTGCCGCTCGGTGGCGAACGGGTCGAGCAGGTGGGGCAGGCGCGGGTCGGCGGCGACCTCGCGGAGGGTGTCACGCAGGGTGGTGGGCAGGGGTCGTACGGCGGTGCTGGTCATGGTCTCTCCTGTGCTGGATGGCGGATGTGGGGCGGTCATCCGCGACACAGGTCACTGGCAGTGCGCCGGAGGTCGACATGGAGGCGTTCGTACGCCTCGTGAATGTCTACTAAGCCAGTCATATTACTAGTGTGCACGACGACCTGTCACACAAACCCGACACGCCCTCCCCCGCCGAGCCGTGCGTTGTGGCGGGCCGAGCCGTGCGTCGTGGCGGGCCGAGCCGTGCGTCGTGGCGGGCCGAGCCGTGCGTTGTGGCGGGCCGAGCCGTGCGTTGTGGCGGGCCGAGCCGTGCGTTGTGGCGGGCCGAGCCGTGCGTTGTGGCGGACTTCAGCCCGCGAACCAGCCCGAGGGCCCGAGCTCGGACCCCATGCGCGGGACGTACTGGTCGAAGTAGACCCGCGAGATCAGCTCACGCCGACTGCGTACGCCGGCCTTGTCGAAGACCGCCTTCAGGTGGTCCTGGATGGTGCCGCGGGTCTCCGGGTCGCGCCGCAGAGCACCGGCCACGGGGCCGGGCCGCTGGACGGCGTCGACCTCGCCGACGTCGTGCTGGTGCGGCTCTCCGAGCTGACCGGCGTCACCGTCGACCCGGCGGCCGGGACCGCCCGCGTGGTCGGCGGCACGCTGTGGCAGGACGTCGTCGCGGCGGCCGCGCCGTACGGCTTCACCGCCCTGCACGGCAGCGCGGGGGACGTGGCCGTCGCCGGCTACGCCCTGTCCGGGGGCTTGTCCTTCTACGGCCGCAAGCACGGCCTGGCGGTGAACTCGATCCGGGCCGTCGAGGTGGTCACGGCGGACGGCTCGCTGGTGCGCGCCGACGCCGACCACCACCCCGACCTGTTCTGGGCGGTCCGCGGCGGCGGGGGGAACCTCGGCGTCGTCGTCGCCCTCGAGATCGCGTTGCTGGCGCTCGAGGACGTGTACGCCGGGATGCTGCTGTGGGACCGCGAGCGGGCACCCGAGGTCGTGCGGGCCTGGGCCCGGTGGACCCGCGAGGTGCCGGAGTCGGTGACGACGTCGCTGCGGATCATGAGCTTCCCGCCGCTGCCCGACCTGCCGCCGTTCCTGAGCGGGCGCCAGCTGGTCGTGATCGACGGGGCCGTGCTGGAGGACGACGAGCGGGCGGCCGGCCTGCTCGCCCCGCTGCGGGCACTGGCGCCGGAGATGGACACGTTCGGCCGGATGCCGGTCGCAGGGCTGACCGCGGTCCACATGGACCCGCCCGCCCCCACGCCCTCGGCCGGCGACCACGCCGTGCTCGGTGAGCTCACCGACGGGGCGGTCGAGGCGCTCCTCGACCAGGTCGGCCCGGGCACGCAGTCGCCGCTGCTCTTCGCTGAGCTGCGCCAGCTCGGGGGTGCGCTCGGCCGCCCCGCCCACGACGGGGGTGCGCTCACGCACGTCACCGGCGAGTACGCCCTGTTCTGCCTGGCGGTCGCGCCGACGCCGGAGGCGGCCGCCGCCGGCCGGGCCGCCGCCGCGGGCGTGGTGCGGGCGATGGCCCCGTGGTCGCAGGCGAGCCGCGTGCTCACCTTCACCGAGAACCGCGTGGACGTCAGCAGCGGCTTCGACGGCGAGGACTGGGCGCGGCTGGCGCACCTGCGCGACCGCTTCGACCCGGAGCGTCGGCTCGTCGCCAACCACCGGGTCTGACCACCGACGGCCCGTCCGGAGCTCGCGGGCTCCGGGCGGGCCCGGCCGTCAGGGCAGGCGCGCGAGCAGCTCGCCGACCGTCGCCCGGGCGCCGGTGTAGAACGGCACCTCCTCGCGCACGTGCCGCCGGGCGTCGGAGGCCCGCAGGTGGCGCATCAGGTCGACGATGCGGTGCAGCTCGTCGGCCTCGAAGGCCAGCATCCACTCGTAGTCACCGAGCGCGAAGCTGGCCACGGTGTTGGCCCGCACGTCGGCGAAGTCGCGCGCCATCTGGCCGTGCTCGGCGAGCATCCGGCGACGCTCGGAGTCCTCGAGGAGGTACCACTCGTAGGACCGCACGAACGGGTAGACGCAGATGTGCGCCCGCGGCTCCTCGTCGGCGAGGAACGCCGGGATGTGGCTCTTGTTGAACTCCGCCGGCCGGTGCAGCGCCATCTGCGACCAGACCGGGGCCAGCCGGCTGCCGAACGCCGTACGCCGGAACGCGTGGTAGGCGGCCTGGAGCTGCTCGGAGGTCTCGGCGTGCCACCAGATCATGACGTCGGCGTCGGCGCGCAGCCCGGCGACGTCGTACGTCCCGCGGACCACCACGTCCTCGGCGGCCAGCTTCTCGAAGAGCGCCTCGACCTCCTGCGCCTCGGCGGCCCGGTCGGCGTCGCCGAGGAGGCGCTCGAGGCGGAAGACCGACCACATCGTGTAGCGGATGGACTCGTTCAGCTCACGCGTGCGGGCGGCGTTCGTGGTCATGCCTCCATTGTGCAACCGCGGCCCCCGCGCCGGAGCGCCGGGTTCGGGTCAGTCTGCGACAGGTCGGCGCAGGTCGGCGTCAGTCTGCGACAGGTCGGCGACGGCGGCCCGGGCCGAGGCGATGCAGGCGGGGATGCCGACCCCGTCGTACGCCGCCCCGCACACGGCCAGGCCGGGCACCCGGGCCACCTCGGCCCGGATCCGGGCGACCCGGTCGAGGTGTCCGACGGCGTACTGCGGCAGCCCGCCGCCCCACCGCTGGACGTGGGTGTCGACGGGCGTGGCCGTCAGCCCGGTCGCGGCGGCGAGGTCGGCCAGCGACAGCGCGACCAGCTCGTCGTCGCTGCGCTGCAGCGAGGCCTCCTCGCGGTGCCGCCCGATGGAGGTGCGCAGGTGTACGACGCCCTCCGCGGCCCCGGCGGCGCGGACCCAGTCCCACTTGTTGAAGCTGAACGTGGAGGCCTTGACCACCCGGCCGTCGACCGGCGGCACCAGGAAGCCCGAGCTGCCCGGGGCGAACGCGTCGAGCCCGGCCACGCCGTCGACGGGCAGGGCGAGCGTGACCACCGCCATCGAGGCGTACTCGATGCCGGCCAGCTCGGCGGCCGCGGTCGGCGCCACGCCCTCGAGGAGGCGGGCGGTCGGAGCCGCGGGGGTGGCCAGCACCAGCCGCTCGCAGCGGAGCAGCTCGGGTGCCGCGGTCGGGCCGACGGTCAGCTCGAAGCCGTCCGGGACCCGACGTACTCCTCGGACGGTCGCGCCGGTGCGCACCCGGAAGCCGCTCCGGTCGGCCAGCACGCCCGGCAGCTGCCCGACCCCGCCGACCAGGCCGGCGAAGACGGGGACGTCGCTGGGTGCGGGCACCGAGGCCGCCGCCCGGACCAGGGAGGGCTCGCGGTCGAGCAGCGCCACGACCTGCGGGACGGTCGCCCGGGCGGAGAGCAGCCGCGCGTGCCCGGCGTACACCCCACCGAGCAGCGGCTCGACCAGCCGGTCGACGACCTCGTCGCCGAGGCGGGAGCCGACGAACTCGGTGACCGAGACGTCGCCGTCGGGCGCCGGCAGGACGACCTCGGCCCGGGCCCGGGCCACGCCCTCGTCGGAGAGCACGCCGGAGACGGCGAGCTGGTCGAGGTCGGCCGGGACGCCCATCACCGAGCGGGGCAGCGGGTGCAGCCCGTCGCGGGTCCAGATGCGGGACGTGATCGTGGCCGGGTGGACGAGGTCCAGGCCCAGCGAGCGGGCCAGGTCGACGCCCTCGGGACGCCGGTTGAGCATCGCCTCGGCGCCGACGTCCACCTGCACGCCGGCGACCTCGCCCACCCGCAGCTTGCCGCCGACCTGGGCCGCGGACTCCAGGAGCAGTACGTCGTCCCCGGCGGCGGCCAGCTCGTGCGCGGCGGCGAGACCGGCGATTCCTCCCCCGACCACGACCGTGCTCATGGGCCCCAAGCCTGACCCATCACGCCGGGTCGGGCGGCGCCGGGTCCGGGAACCGGTCCGTCCCCGCGCGCGTCCGATCTCCATGAGAGCCGTCCTCGCCCCGGTCCTGCTCGCCGCCCTGATCACGGCCGGATGCGCGTCCGGCGGAGGGGATGGGGGCTCGGCCGACTCGGCGGGCGGGTCCGCCTCGCTCGAGGGTGGCAGCGCGGACCGGGCCGCACCCGACGGCGTCCGGCGTTCCGCCGTCCGGACCGAGGCCGTCATCTTCACCGGCACGGTCGAGCTGCACGGCACCGACGTCGCGGCCGCCCGCCGCGACGTGCTCGCCGTCGCGGACCGCTACCGCGGGAAGGTTGCCGAGGAGGAGACCGCGACCGCCGACGACGGCGACCTGGCGCACGCCCGGTTGGTGCTGCGGGTGCCGAGCGCCGACTTCGAGACGGCGATGACCGACCTGAAGTCGGTCGCCGAGCTCGACCACTCGTCCCTCGGCTCCGAGGACGTGACCACGCAGGTCATCGACAACAACGCCCGGATCCGGGCACAGGCTCGTGGCCTGCGGCGCGTCGAGAAGCTGCTCGACCGGGCCGAGGACCTCACGGAGATCGTCGCGATCGAGGCCACCCTCACCCGGCGCCGGGCCGCGCTCGACTCCCTGAAGTCGCAGCAGGCCTACCTCGCCGACCAGAACTACGCTGGCCACCATCACCGTGGACATCGAGCGCGCCGAGACGGCCGGCGCCGACGGCAGGCACGGGTCCGGCTTCCTGGCCGGGCTGGCCGACGGCTGGCACGGACTGGCCGCGTTCGTGACCGGCACCGCCACCCTCGTCGGCGTCCTGCTGCCGTTCGCGCTCCTGCTCGGCGTCGTCGGCACGCCGGTGTGGCTGGCCACCCGGACCGTCCGCCGCCGTCGTACGCCGGAGGCCGCTCCCTCGTCACCGCCCGACGCCGGCTGACCGCCGCGGACGTCGTACGACGTCGCGCGCAGAGGCTCAGGCGGGCTCGGCCAGCGAGGCGAACGCACTGCGGTGGAACACCAGCGGCGCGGAGTCGCCCGCGTCGTCCAGCGCGTGCAGCCGCAGCAGCACGATGGTGTGGTCCCCGCCTCGATCTCCCGGTGCACGGTGCAGTCGAACGCCGCGACGGCGTCCTCGAGCAGCACCGCACCGTCGGCGGTCGTGTGCAGGTCGAGGCCGTCGAAGCGGTGCTCGGCCGGCCCGGCGAGCCGGGTGCACACCGCGTCGTGGTGGTCGGCGAGCACGCTCAGCCCGAGGTGCCCGGCCGAGCGCAGCACCGGCCAGGTCGCCGAGCCGTTCGCGACGGAGAACGACACCAGCGCCGGCTCCAGGCTCACCGAGGTGAACGAGCTGGCCGCCAGACCGACGGGGCGACCGTCCACCTCGGCGGCCACCGCGACGACACCGGAGGGGAACGCACCGAACGCCCGTCGCAGGGTGCCGGGGTCGAGGGTGGCGGAGAGGTCGGTCATCGTCATGCCGCCACCCCGTCGCCGAGCAGGGCTCCGATCACGGGACGCGCGGTCGCCAGCCAGGCGTCGTACGCCGCGGGGTCGTCGTGGGCCGAGTCCAGCACGTACGCCCCCGGCACCGGCACGGTGGCGCCGACCTCGGTCAGCACCGGCCGCAGCAGCAGCTCGGGAGCCACCCCGGTCAGGGCGCCGGCGAGGTGGACCGCCGCGTCGCGGGTCCGTGAGCCCGGCTTCGGGTTGCCGACGAGCACCGCCACACGCGGACTCATGACGCCGCCCGGCCGGGGCCGCTGGCGAACGGCACGCTGGACGGCGAGTCCGCCGCCGCGCCGTGCGGACTGGTCCACAGGCCCCGGTCGGCGAGCACCGGGAGCACGCCCTCGGCGAAGTGGTACGACGCCTCGAGGTGCGGGTAGCCGGAGAGCACGAACTCCTCGATGCCGACCGCGCGGTACTCCTCGATCAGGTCCGCCACCTCCTCGTGGCTGCCGACCATCGCCGTGCCGGCCCCGCCGCGGACCAGGCCGACGCCCGCCCAGAGGTGGGGGTGGATCTCGAGGTCGTCGCGCTTGCCGCCGTTGAGCTCGAGCATCCGGCGCTGGCCCTCGGACTCGCTGCGGCGCAGCCCCTCCTGGACCTTCGCGACGGTCTCGTCGTCGATGGCGTCGAGCAGCCGGTCCGCCTCGGCCCAGGCCTCCGCGGAGGTGTCGCGGTTGATCACGTGCAGCCGGACGCCGTACCGCAGGGTGCGGCCCTCTGCGGCGGCGAGCTCGCGGATCCAGGCGATCTTCTCGCCGACCGCGGCCGGCGGCTCGCCCCAGGTGAGGTAGACGTCGGCGTACTTCGCGGCGACCGTGCCGGCGGCCGGCGAGGACCCGCCGAAGTAGACCTCGGGCACCGGGTCGGGCACGCGCGGCGAGCCGCGCCTCCTCGACGTGGACGTGCTCGCCCTCGAAGCTCACCGTCTCCCCCGCCCACAGCCGGCGTACGACGTGCAGGAACTCGCCGCAGCGGGCGTACCTCGCGTCCTTGTCGAGGAAGTCGCCGTACGCACGCTGCTCGTGGCTCTCGCCGCCGGTGACGACGTTGAGCAGCAGCCGGCCGCCGGACATGTTCTGGAAGGTCGCGGCCATCTGCGCGGACAGGGTGGCCGAGGTGAGCCCGGGCCGGAACGCCACCAGGAACTTCAGCCGCTCCGAGACGCTGCTGAGCATCGCGGTGGAGAGCCACGCGTCCTCGCACCAGGCGCCGGTCGGCGTCAGCGCGGCCTCGAAGCCGAGCTGCTCGGCGCTGCGGGCGATCTGGCCGAGGTAGCCGACCGAGGCCGGGCGGCCGGCGGCGCCGGTGCCGACACCGTGGCCGCCGCTCACGACGTGCCGGCCGTCGCCGCCGTTGGTGGGCAGGAACCAGTGGAATCTCAGGCTCATCTTCGTGTCCTCTCGTGCGGCGACCCGAGGCCGCTGCTGCCCGACGCGGTACGTCGCCGGGTGGTGCGACGTCGCGTGCCGCCGGGTGCTGTGCGAGCCGCCCGGCGGCAACGCGCGCCGCCTCATGGGACCTCCGGCCCGACGGCAGATGAGCCGGGTCGGAGGGAGGTTCAGGTTTATGTCTACTAAGATAATCGACAATGAGCGTCCGGAGTTCAAGGCAGGACCGGCGTTCCCGCGTCAGAAGTCGGCGAGGGGGCGATCGGCGCTGCCTGTCACCCAGTCAGGAGCAGCATGCGGATCGAGCAGCTCGAGTACCTCGCGGCCGTCACGCAGCACGGCTCGCTGCGACGCGCCAGCGAGCGCCTGCACATCTCGCAGCCGGCGCTCAGCGAGGCGGTGAGCAAGCTCGAGCGCGAGCTCGGCGTCACGCTCCTCGACCGCCGCCGCACCGGCGCCCGGATCAGCCGCCAGGGTCGCGACCTCCAGCAGTTCATGGTCGAGGTGCTCGAGGCGGTCGACCGGCTGCGCACCGCCGCCGGCGACCAGAGCACCGCCGCGCGGGTGCTCCGCGTCGGCACCGTCAACGCGGCCACCTCCACCCTGCTGGTCCCGGCCATCCGCGCGCTGCGCGGCCAGCGCCCCGGCACCACCGTGGAGGTCGTCAACACCCAGCAGGCCGAGATCGTGCAGGCCCTCGACGAGGGCAGCCTCGACGTCGGCCTGGTCAACGTGCTGCCCGGGGACGACGTACCCCCGGGTCTGGTCGGCAGCGAGCTGGTGCACGGCCGGCCGGTGGTGGTGATGCCGACCGGGCACCCGCTGGCCGACCTCGACGAGGTGCCGCCGGAGGCGTTGCGGGCCGAGCCGTTCGTGGCGATGCGGGCGGGCTACCTCATGCACCGGTTCGTGCACCGGCTCTTCGCCGGGGAGGAGCCGGTGACGACGTACTCCACCGACGGCGCCGAGATGGGCAAGCAGATGGTCGCCGAGGGGCTCGGGGTCACCGTGCTGCCGGACTTCAGCGTCGACGGCGACCCGCTGACCCGCGCCGGCGTGATCACCTACCGGCCGCTCGCCGGGGACCGGACCTCGGTCACCCTGCTGCTCCTGCACCGCCGGGCCGAGCACGTGCCGGCCGCGGTGCGCGAGCTCGGCGCGGCGCTGGTCGCCCAGGCCCGGGTGTACGGCGAGGCGCGCGACGCCGCGGTCGCCGGCTGAGCCGGATCACTCCTCAGCGCGGGTAGGACTGCACGAACTCCGTCAGCCGCTTCAGCTGGTCGGGGTCGGTCGAGGGGATCACGCCGTGGCCGAGGTTGAAGATGTGGCCGCGGGCCGCCTTCCCGGCCTCGATGACCTCGGCGGCCCGCCGGGTCATCACCTCGGTGGGCGCGAAGACCAGCGTCGGGTCGAGGTTGCCCTGGACGCTGCGCTCCCCCACCTGCGGGATCGCCAGCTCCAGCGGGGTGCGCCAGTCGACGCCGACCACGTCGGCGCCGGCCTCGCCCATCAGCGAGAGGAGGTTGGAGGTGCCGACCCCGAAGTGGATGCGCGGCACGCCGAGCTCACCGGCCGCGGCCAGCACCCGCGCGGAGTGCGGCATCACGTGCTCGCGGTAGTCGGCCGGGGTCAGCGCGCCGGCCCAGGAGTCGAAGAGCTGGACCGCCGAGGCGCCCGCCTCGACCTGGACGGCGAGATAGGCCGCGGCGATGCCGGCGATCTTGCGCATGAGGGCGTCCCACACGTCGGGGGCGCCGAACATCATGGCCTTGGTCTTCGCGTGCTCCTTGGACGGCCCGCCCTCGACGAGGTACGACGCCACGGTGAACGGGGCGCCGGCGAAGCCGATCAGCGGGGTGGCCCCGAGCTCGCCGACCAGGGACCGGACCGCCTCGCCGATGTAGGGGACGTGGCCGGGCTCGAGGTCCGGGATGGCGGCGACGTCCTCGAGCGTGCGCACCGGCTGGGCGACGACGGGTCCGACCCCGGGCTTGATGTCGAGGTCGACGCCGACCGCCTTGAGCGGCAGCACGATGTCGGAGAAGAAGATGGCCGCGTCGACGCCGTACCGCCGCACCGGCTGGAGGGTGATCTCGGTGATCAGGCCGGGGTCCATGCAGGCGTCGAGCATGGCCACGCCCTCGCGGACGGCGAGGTACTCCGGCAGGGATCGACCGGCCTGGCGCATGTACCAGACGGGCGTGTGCGGCACCGGCTCCCCCCGCGCGGCGCGGAGGAAGGCGGAGTCGTGCAGGTCCGGGTGCGGGGTGCTCACAGGCGCGAATCCTCGCAGGTCAGGCGGCGTGGCGGGACACCGGGCGTAGGCCCGTCGGCCTACTCTTGACGGCATGGTGGTCCGGCAAGAGACGCACCCGGGAACGGGTGCGGGCGCACAGCCCGAAGAGTTCCGGGCTGCAGTCGCCGGGATGCGCGCTGCCCGCATGCGCCCCGAGGTGCTGTGCGAGGAGATGCCCGCCCCGCAGCGGATCGCGCCCTACGCCAGCGCCCTGTCCGCCGACGTCACCGTCGACGACATCGACGTCGGCACCGGCCGGATCATCCTGCTGCACGACCCGGCCGGCAACGACGCCTGGGACGGCACCTTCCGCTGCGTGGCCTACGTCCGCGCCGAGATCGACCCCGAGCTGATCACCGACCCGATGCTGGCCGCGGTCGGCTGGTCCTGGCTGACCGAGGCGCTCGACGCGCACGGGGCGTCGTACTCCTCCGCCTCGGGCACGGTGACCCGGGTCGCCACCGAGAACTTCGGCGGGATGGCCGACGAGGAGGCCAGCGCCCAGCTCGAGCTGCGCGCCTCCTGGACCCCGCTCGAGGAGGCCGACGGCTCCCTCGACATGGCCGCCCACGTCGAGGCGTGGGGCGAGCTGCTCTGCACCACCGTGGGCCTGCCGCCGGTTCCCGACGGCGTCACGGCGATGCCCAGCCGACGCGGACAGCGGGGGCAGTGATCACCCGGTGACCGACCCCACCAGCACCACCGAGGACGACCCGGCCGGCACCGGTGACGACGACACCGTCACCGAGCCCGCTCCCCTGCTCACCCTCCGCGACGGCCTGCCCGCGGTCGTCGACACCCCGCCGGCCCTGACCGAGGTGTGCGAGCGGTTCGCCGCCGGCACCGGTCCGGTCGCCATCGACGCCGAGCGCGCCTCCGGCTACCGCTACTCCTCCCGGGCCTACCTCATCCAGCTGCGCCGCGAGGGCGCCGGCACCGCGCTGGTCGACCCGATCGCGTTCCCCGACCTCGCCCCGCTCGCCGAGGCGCTCGAGGGCGTGGAGTGGATCCTGCACGCCGCCACCCAGGACCTCCCCTGCCTGGCCGAGGTCGGCCTGCGCCCCGTGGCGCTGTTCGACACCGAGCTCGCCGGCCGGCTGCTGGGCTACCCCCGGGTGGGGTTGGCCACGCTGGTCGAGTCGACGCTCGGCAAGGCGCTGCGCAAGGAGCACTCCGCGGTCGACTGGTCCCGGCGCCCGCTGCCCGAGCCGTGGCTGGAGTACGCCGCCCTCGACGTCGAGGTGCTGGTCGAGCTGCGTGAGGTGATGGTGCGCGAGCTCGAGGAGTCCGGCAAGACCGAGTGGGCGCGCCAGGAGTTCGAGCACCTCCTCGACTTCAAGCCGACCGTCCGGGCCGAGCCGTGGCGCCGTACCTCCCAGCTGCACCGGATCCGCGGCCGCCGCGCGCTGGCCGCCGTACGCGCCCTCTGGCACACCCGCGACGAGCTCGCCGAGCGCCGCGACGTCACCCCGGGCCGGATCCTGCCCGACGCGGCGATCATCGCCGCGGCCACCGCGATGCCCTCCGACAAGGCCGCGCTGCTGGCCACCAAGGGGTTCCACGGCCGCGGCGCCGAGCGCTACGCCAACCGCTGGGCCGAGGCGATCGAGTCCGCGCGCACGATGCCCGAGTCCGAGCTGCCGCAGCGCGGACCCCGCGGCGACGGCCCCCCGACCCCGCGCACGTGGGCCGACCGCGACCCGGTCGCCGCCCGCCGGCTGGTGCTGGCCCGGGCCTCGATGCAGGCGCTGTCCGAGAAGTACGACGTGCCGCTGGAGAACCTCCTCACGCCCGACTACCTCCGCCGGGTGCTGTGGGAGCCGCCGACGACGCGCGAGCTGCCGGTGCTCGAGTCGGAGGTCCGCGACATGCTGGCGGGGTACGGCGCCCGCCCGTGGCAGCTGGACCTGGTGGTGCCGGCGATCACCGACGCCATCATCGGTGGCGACGCGGAGCCGGAGCCCGGTCCAGCCGGCGCCCTCGTCGACGGAGGAGTCGGCCGAGCAGGCCGAGCCGGAGGTCTAGCCTCCGTCGTTCTCCTCGTCCGGGGCGACCACGGACCGGCTGGCCTCGTCGATCGACTCGGTGACGGCCTCGATGTTGAGCACCCGGGCGTAGAACAACCGGTAGATCCCCGGGTGGATGACCGCCTCGAGACGCGCGTAGTCGTCGATGAGCGGCGAGACCGCGATGTCGCGGACGGTCTTGTTGAAGACCTCGGCGTGCGCCGGCAGCTTGTCGGTCTGCAGGAACGCCTCGGACTCGCTGACCTCGTTGTTGGAGGGCACGAGGTAGCCCGCCTCGGCGACCTCCGAGACCGACGTGGTCGAGATCGCGTGGACGATGAAGTCGGCGGCGGCGGAGACGCTCTTGGGCTTCGAGGACATGCACAGCCCGGTCACGTCACCGACGGTGCGGCTGTTGTCGAGGACCGGGATCGGCATCACGTCGAAGTCGAGGCTCGGGGTCTTGCGGAGCTCGGGGACCAGGCGGCGGAAGCCGGCGATCATGCCGAGCTTGCCCTCCTTGAAGCGCTGCAGCGCCGACTTCTGGCGCAGCTGGCGCGGGGACAGCGTGAGCCGGTCGGTGCGCAGCAGGTCCATGGTGCGGCTCAGCGCGTCCTGCGACGACTCGTCGGACAGCGTGAGCGAGGTCGGCGCCTTCGGGTCGTCGAAGATCTGGCCGCCGCCGGACAGGATGAACGGCGAGAGCCCGAGCAGGCTGGCACTGATGTAGACGCCCTTGGTGCCGCGCCGGGTGGCGTAGTCGGCCGCCGCGGCGAACTGGTCGAAGGTCCAGCCGTCGTTCGACTCGGGGGCCGGCAGCCCCTGCTCGCGCATCGTCTCGAAGTCGATCAGGTTGGTGTTGTAGTAGATGACCATCGGGGACACGCCGTGCGGCATGCACTGGAGGCGGTCGTTGAGCGAGAACGCCTGCAGCGAGTCGCGCTTGTAGTAGTCGCCGAAGTCGACGCCGCGGCTGTCGAGCAGCTCGTCGACGGGCTGGTTGCGCTCGTCGCGGACCACCTCGGCGAGGTCGCCGCGCGAGAGCAGGAACACGTCGGGGTTCACGCCGGCGCGCAGCGCCTTCAGCGCGTCGTTGCGGGTCGGGACGGAGTGCAGCTTGACGACGATGCCGTCCTGGGAGTCGTTGAACTCCTGGACGACCTTTTCGTACGCCGCGGCCTCGTCCTCGGGGCCGTAGGTCATGAAGCTGAGCTGGACCGGATCGTCCTTGGTGCCGATGGGGTCGTTGGTGGTGGAGCCACCGTCGTCATCGGTGCAGGCACCGGCCAGGGCCGCGACCAACGCCATCGCACACGCCACACCCGCTGCCCTGCGCACCCCTACCTGCTTTCATCCGTCTCGACTGCTCGGCCCACGATATCGGGACACGCCCACTCGCAGCGGCTCCAGCACCCCCCGATCGCCCTACAGTCAGGCCTCATGGCCCTCCTTCCCCGCCTGCGCGGGCGTGCCGGACTGCTCGCCGCCGTGTCGATCATCACGTTGGCCGGCTGCGGTTCGCAGACCGACAACGCCTCCGGTGACTCCGACCCGGTGCGCGACGACCCGAGCGAGACGACCTCCGCACCCGGCCTCCGACCCGACCTCCGCGGCGACCGAGAGCGATCCCACCGCCGAGGTCTCCGCCACCGACGAGCCGAGCGAGGACCCGGCCCCCGCCGGGCTCGAGGGCCGCCTCCTGACCGCCGCCGAGCTGCCGGGGATCAACGAGCTGACCGCGTGGACCGTGCAGGCGACCGGCCCGCAGGGGGACACGCCGTACGGCGACTGCCAGCGGTTCGACTTCGTCTCGATGGGGGCGACCGAGGCGGTGCTGCGCACCTTCACCAGCAACCAGGACACGGTCACCGCGGGCCAGGTGGTGGCGGAGTTCGCCGACGCGAAGTCGGCGTGGCGGGCCCACCAGGTGCTGAAGTCGTGGCGGGCGAAGTGCGCCGAGCTGTTGAAGGGCAAGGAGCGCTCGGTCGGTGACCTGACGGACGTCGACGTACCGGCGGGCGTCGGGCAGGACTACGTCCTGCAGTACGGCGACCCGGGCGCCGAGGTGCAGCACTTCGACGGTGTCGGGATCGCCCGCCGCGGCGCCTTCCTGTCGCTGGTCGAGATCGACTCTGCAGGGGCAGGACTACAACTACCCGCACCGGTGAGCGCCCGGGCGCGCTGGCGGCGCGTGCGGCCGCGGACAAGCTCGGCTAGCTCGGCTGCTCCACGGGACGGCTGGCCTCCAGCGCGGCGAACTCGTCCGCGGTGCAGCTCGACGTGGACCGCCGCGGCGGAGTCACGGATCGAGGCCGGCCGGCTGGCACCCGGGATCGGGACGACGTTCGGGGACTTGGCGAGCAGCCAGGCGATGGCGACCTGGTGCGGGCTGACGCCGTGCGCCTGCGCGACCTCGGCGAAGGGACGGAACTCCTCGCCGAGCTCGTGGGCCTTCCGCATGCCGCCCAGCGGGCTCCACGGCAGGAAGGCCAGGCCGAGCTCGTTGCAGAGGTCGAGCTCGGGCTCGCTGGTGCGGAACGACGGCGAGAGCTGGTTCTGCACGCTGACCAGGGCGTCGCCGAGGATGCCGTGCGCCTCGCGGATCTGGTCGGGGTTCGCGTTGGAGAGGCCGACCCGCTGCACGACACCCTCGTCGTACAGGTCCTTGAACGCGCCCATGGTCTCGGCGTACGGCACCTCGGGGTCGGGGCGGTGGTGCTGGTAGAGCCCGATCGACTCGACGCCGAGGCGGCTCAGCGAGCCGTGGGCCGCCTCGCGGATGTAGCCCGGGCGGCCGCAGATCGGCCAGGCGGCGCCGTCGCGCTGGATGCCGCCCTTGGTGGCGACGAGGACGTCGGGGTTGCCGGCGCGGCGCAGCGCCTCCGCGACCAGCTCCTCGTTGTGGCCGAACGGGCCCTCGTCGGGGGCGTAGCAGTCGGCGCGTCGATCAGGGTCACGCCGACGTCGAGCGCCGCCTGGACGGCCTCGATCGCCTGACCGCGGTCGGGCAGCTGGCCGGTCGCGTGGTGCGGGCGGGAGAGCGGCATCGCACCGAGGCCGATGGCGCTGACGGTGCGGTCGCCGATCTGGCGGGTGTGCATGGGGGCTCCTTCGCGAGCAGGACGGCTGTGGGTTGGTGGTTGCTCAGAACGTGTGGAACGGGCGGGCGGCCTCCACCACGGCGGCGTACGTGCCGGGGTCCAGCGCCGCGCCCTCACGGCGTACGGAGGCGGGGTCGAGGCGGAGCAGCCGGTCGAGCCGCACCTCGCTGGGCCGACCGCGACTGTCCCACGCCCCGCTGCCGACGTCCATCCAGTGCCGGCCCGCGGCGGCCTCCTGCGCGGCGTCGCGGTCGTGGTCGAGCGAGGTGAGCGGCAGGGCCAGCACGGCCGCGCCCTCGTCGGCGAGCACGAGGACCGGGCGGTCCTTGCCCTGGTTCGGGTCCTCCTCGTAGGGGACCCAGGCCCAGACCACCTCGCCGGGATCCGGTCGACCGTCGGGCTCCGGGGCGTACGTCGGCTCCATGCTCCCCACCCTAGACCCCGCCGAACCGTGCGTTGTGGTCGCGCCGAGCCGTGCGTTGTGGTCGGCCGAGCCGTGCGTTGTGGTCGCCGAGCCGTGCGTGGTGCGCGAGGTTTCACTACCGGTGGGTCACTTGTGTGCAGCTGGTCCAGGGTCGCAGCAATGTGGTCATCCCCACGTCGCCGGAGATGCCTTGGGTCTCGGGCGATGTCACCTACACTCGTCGGAGGTACGCCGGACCGCGGCAGCCCCGGGTCCCAAAATAAGCCGCTACGAGCGGCCACGCGCCGTGAGGCGCTCCCGGTTCGGCGTACCTCACACTTCTCCCGGACACGGGCCTGGCGCGATCAGGCCAGCTCGCCTGCGAGTTCGAGGTGCGCCGCCGACTCCAGCTGCTCCGACAACGTCAACATCCGGGCAGCGTCCGGGCTGTTCAGGTGCGCCCGGCCCACCGCCACCACGCGGGCGAAGGCCGCCGCCCGCAGGAGCACGTCGGCGAAGTCACCGCCGGCGATCCCGCCGAGGACCTGGTCCACCATGAGGCGCAGCTCGTCCGGTCCGGGCGGGTCGGCGACACCGGCGATCACCCTCGCGACCTGGGCGGTGGCCCGCCCGGCTTCGTACTGCCGGGCGGCGAGCACCGGGGCGCCGTACACCCAGGCCCGGATGACGTAGAGCCGCCACAGGCAGCCGGCCAGCGAGTCCGCGGGTGAACCGGCCCAGACGTCGGCGAGCGTCTCGAGTCCTTCGTTGTCCGCGAGGTGCATGAGGCGCTGGGCCACGGCGTGCGTCCTCGGACGAGCGAGCGCCGCGCACCAGCAGCGTCGCCGCGCGGTCAGCCGCCTCCGAGACCAGCTGCGGGTCCGCGCCGCCGGTCATCGACTCGAAGAAGAGGGCTCCCGGCGTCATCGGCTTGTGGTGTCGCCGTTCGCTCACCGAGCCAGCGTAGTCGCGGCGACCTCCCTGCGTACGGCGACTCCCGGCAGCAGACCCGTTGGCGCCACAACACACGGGTCGGCGCACCACAACACACGGCTCGGCGCGCCACGACGCACGGGTCGGCGGGCCACAACACACGGGTCGGCGCACCACAACGCACGGGTCGGCGGGGGGTCAGGGGAGGGCTTTGCGGATGCGGGCGTCGCTGACCGGGTACGCCGTGCCGAGGTGCTGGGCCCAGAGCGAGACGCGGTACTCCTCGAGCATCCACCGCACCGACCGCAGCGCCGCGCCCGGCGGCCGGCCCTCGGGGAGGGCGGACATCCGGTGCTCCCAGGCGGACTGGAGCTCGGAGATCTGGTCCATCAGCTGGCGGTCTCGCTCTATCGCCGCTCGTCCTGAGCTTGTCGAAGGGTCGAGACGCGCGCGCCGGTGGTCGATCGCGGCGAGGTACGTCGGGATCCGCCGCAGCTGGTCGACCCCCGCCTCCCCCACGAAGCCGCGCCGCACCAGCCGGGCCAGCTGCGCCTTCATGTCGGACAGCGCCGGCAGCGTGGCCATCTCGGCCCGCCCGCTCAGCGCCTTGTCGGTGTGCCGCCACGCGGCGAGCACGGTGAACACGTCCCGCAGCACCGCCCGCACCCGCGCCTCCAGGTCGGTGCGTACGGCGGCCGCGAGCGCGGCGTACTCCTGCTCGGACCGGACCGGCGGCCGCGCGTCGACCGCCTGCTGCAGCACCGCGGCGACGCAGTCGTCGAGCAGCTCCGCGACCGAGGGGTACGGCGACCCGGCCAGCGCCAGCTTCTCGGTGTTGCCGAAGGAGTCCACGATCGCCTTCACCGGCGACGGGGTGCCGAGCTGGAGCAGGCGGCGTACGCCGAGCCGGTGCCGGGCCTCCTGCTCGTCCTCGGAGCCGAACACCTGGAGCCCCACGGTCGGGCCCTCGTCGACCAGCGCCGGGAACCCGCGCACCTCGTGCCCGGCGCGGACCGTGCTGAACGCCTTCTCGAGGGTGCCGAAGGTCCACGACTGTCTGGCCGGTGACGGTCATCCCGGAGTCGGCGGCCACCGACGCCATCGCCTCCGCGAACCGCGGCCGCAGCGGCTCCTTGAGCGCCTCGAGGTCCTTGCCCCGGCCCTGCTCGCGCCCCGAGTCGTCGACGACCCGGAACGTCGGCCGCAGGTGCTCGGGCACCTTGTTCCAGTCCCAGGCGTCCTCCGGCACGACCACGCCGGTCGTCGAACGGAACCACCGGGCCAGCGCGGTCAGCAGCGGCTCGTCGCCGGCGGGTACGGCGGCCAGGAACTCGCGCGCCTTGTTCGGCGCCGGCACGAAGTTGACCCGCAGGTTCTTCGGCAGCGACCGGATCAGCGAGGTCACCAGCTCCTCCCGCAGCCCGGGCACGTTCCAGGAGAACTGGTCGGCCTCGACCCGGTTCAGCGTGGCCACCGGTACGTCGATGGTCAGGCCGTCGTCGGCCGCGCCGGGCTCGAAGTGGTAGCCGATCGGGAAGGTCAGCCCGTCGCTGTGCCACAGCTCGGGGTAGTCCTGCGCCCGCACCTCGGCAGCCGTCTCGTGGGTGAGCATCGACGGGTCGAAGGTCAGCAGGTCGGGCCGCTTCTGACGCTCGCGCTTCCACCACTGGTCGAAGTGCGCGCCGCTGACCACCTCCGCGCCCACCCGCGCGTCGTAGAAGTCGAACAGCGTGTGCTCGTCGACGACGATGTCGCGGCGCCGGGCCCGGTGCTCGAGCTCCTCCGCCTCCTCGAGCAGCCGCAGGTTGTCGGCGTAGAACCGGTGCCGCGTCGCCCACTCGCCGTACACCAGGGCGTGCCGGATGAAGAGCTCCCGGCTCAGCTCGCGGTCCACCTTCCCGTAGCTGATCAGCCGGTCCGCCACCAGCGGTACGCCGTACAGGGTCACCCGCTCGTAGGCCATCACGGCCGCCCGCTTGCGCGACCAGTGCGGCTCGGAGTACGTCCGCTTCACCAGGTGCGCGCCGAGCCGCTCGGCCCACTCCGGCTGGATCGCGGCGTTCTGCCGCGCCCACAGCCGCGAGGTCTCCACCAGCTCGCCGGCCATCAGGAACTGCGGGTTGGCGCCCTTGAGCGCCGAGCCCGGGAAGATCGCGAACCGTGCCCCGCGCGCGCCGAGGTACTCCCGCGGCCCGCGGGCCTTCTGCCCGGGCCCGCCCTTGTCGCGCTCCTCGAGCAGGCCGATGTGCGAGAGCAGCCCGGACAGCAGCGCCTGGTGGATCCCGTCGGCATCCGGTACGTCGGCGGGCCGGCCGACGTCGACCTTCATCTCCTTGCAGACCTGGCGCAGCTGGGACTCGAAGTCCTGCCACTCCCGGACCCGCAGGTAGTTGAGGAACTCGCGCTTGCACATCCGCCGGAACGCGCTCGACGACAGCTCGCGCTGCTGCTGCTTGAGGTGGCGCCAGAGGTTCAGCCAGGTCAGGAAGTCCGAGCCCTTGTCCTTGAACCGCGCGTGCATCTGGTCGGCCTGGGCCTGCTGCTCCGCGGGCCGCTCCCGCGGGTCCTGCAGGGACAGCGCCGCGGCGATCACGATCACCTCGCGGGTGCACCCGAGGCGCTCGGCCTCGAGGATCATCCGCGCCAGCCGCGGGTCGATCGGAAGGCGCGCCAGCCTGCTGCCGATCCGGGTGAGCCGTGGGGCCGGGGCGACCTCCGGCGCGCCTGCGCTGCGCCGACCCCGGCGCGGTGCAGGGGCGCTCGGAGGGGGCGCCGCCGGCCGTGGATGGGACTGGCCCCCCTGGAGCGAGGGACGAGCGGAAGGGGTGGTTGGCCAAGGCGCGCCCTCCGAGCGCGCCGGAGCCGCGCCCCCGGCGCGGTGCTCCTCGGCCGGCGGCTCCGGGACCGCGAACGCACCCAGCTCCTCGAGCAGCTGGTTGCCCGCGGACACGTTGCGCCTGTCCGGGGGCTCGACGAAGGGGAAGCGGGCGAGGTCGCCGAGGCCGAGGGAGGTCATCTGGAGGATGACCGAGGCCAGGTTGGTGCGCAGGATCTCGGGCTCGGTGAACTCCGGGCGACCGAGGAAGTCCTCCTCGGAGTACAGCCGGATCGCGATGCCCGCGGCGACACGCCCGCACCGGCCGGAGCGCTGGTTGGCCGAGGCCTGGCTGATCGCCTCGATCGGCAGCCGCTGCACCTTGGTGCGGACCGAGTAGCGCGAGATGCGCGCGACGCCGGTGTCGACGACGTACCGGATCCCGGGCACGGTCAGGGAGGTCTCCGCGACGTTGGTGGCGAGTACGACGCGGCGCGTGCGCGACGAGCCCGTCGGGGAGAAGACCCGGTGCTGCTCGGCGGCGGAGAGGCGCGAGTAGAGCGGCAGCACCTCGAGGTTCGCGGTGCCGGTGAGGGCGTCCGCGGTGTCGCGGATCTCCCGCTCGCCGGGGAGGAAGACGAGGATGTCGCCGGGGCCGGCTGCGGACAGCTCGGCCACCGCCTCGACGATCGCCTCGGTCTGGTCGCGGACGAAGGGCTCGCCCTCGTCGTCCTCGTCGGGCAGGGCGATGAGCGGACGGTAGCGGACCTCGACCGGGTAGGTCCGGCCGGAGACCTCGATGATCGGGGCCGGCTTGCCGCGACGGTCGGCGAAGTGGCGCGGCGAACCGCTGGGGGTCGATGGTGGCCGAGGTGATGATGACCTTGAGGTCGGGGCGCTTGGGCAGCAGCCGCTTGAGGTAGCCGAGGATGAAGTCGATGTTCAGCGACCGCTCGTGGGCCTCGTCGATGATGATCGTGTCGTACTTCCGCAGCTGCCGGTCGCGCTGCAGCTCGGCCAGCAGGATGCCGTCGGTCATCAGCTTGAGCCGCGAGGACTTCGAGGTCCGGTCGGTGAACCGCACCTGGTAGCCGACCAGGTCGCCCAGCTCGGTGCCGAGCTCGGAGGCGATCCGCTCCGCGACCGAGCGGGCCGCGATCCGCCGGGGCTGGGTGTGCCCGATCAGTCCCTTCCGCCCGCGGCCGAGGTCCAGGCAGATCTTGGGCAGCTGGGTGGTCTTGCCCGGAGCCGGTCTCGCCGGCCACGATCACGACCTGGTGGTCGCGGATGGCAGCGGCGATGTCGTCACGCCGCTCGCTGACCGGCAGCTCGGGCGGGTAGGTGATCTTCAGGGGCTCGGACACAACGCGCGCCATTGTGCCCGAGCACCGAAGCGGTCCGCGCTGCGGGTTCTGAGGCGGGGCGACTGTCATTTCTCCGCAATTGCAGCCGAATGACACATTTCCGAGCCGGATTCATGTCAAACGGCTGCAATTGCGGAGTTCTGACAGCCACCCGGGCCCGTGCCTCAGCTGGTCTGGCCGGAGGTGCTGCCGTCGTCGCCGCCGGGGTCGTCGTCGTCCTGGTCCCGGGTGGTGCCGTCGGGCAGCTGCCCGGGCACGCCGCCCTGCTGGAACTGGCTGCCGCCGGGCAGCTGGCCGTTCTGGCCGGGCTGGAAGTTGCCGCCCGGGCCGCCCCCGAAGCGGCCGTCGCCGCCGTCGTCACCGTTGCTGACCGCGCCGAGGGCCACGCCGCCGGCACCGCCGATGATCACCGAGGCCAGCGCCACGCCGGCGACGGCGCGCATCCCGAGGACCCGGTCGCGGAACCGCGGCGCCGGCGGGCCGGCGTACGGCGGCTGCGTGTAGGCCCCGGGCGGGTAGGCACCGGGGCGTACGCGCCGTACGGCGTACGGGCCGGCGGGCGGCAGGCGCCGTACGGCTGGCCGGCCCCGGCGTACGGCGGCGGCCCGGCCGGGGCGCCGGACGCGATGTCCGACGGGATGGCCGGCTGCTCGGCGGTCGGCTGGTGGTACTCCGGCGGCAGTGCCGGGTCGGGCTGCTGGGGCTTGTTCTCATCGCTCATGACACCGAGGTTCATCCGCGAACCTGTGCGCGCCCTGTGCCCCAGCCACCACTCACCTGAGCACTCACCTGAGCACTCTCCAGCGGCACTCCCCGGCCGCCGACCCGGCCGCCCACGTGTCAGGTCTTCACAGGGCGCACACAGGAACGTGACAGGCTGGGGGAAAGCACCCACGAGACGGTGGACCCATGGACGCACTGACCCGCCCCGACGGCTCGCCCCTGCGCGTGCTCGTCGTCGACGACGAGCAGAACATCGCCGAGCTGATCAGCATGGCCCTGCGCTACGAGGGATGGGAGACCACGCAGGCGCACACCGGCACGAAGGCGGTCGCGGCGGCCAAGGACTTCCGGCCCGACGCCGTGGTGCTCGACATGATGCTGCCGGACTTCGACGGCATGGAGGTGCTGCGCCGGGTCCGCGGCTTCAGCCCCGACGTCCCGGTCGTCTTCCTCACCGCCCGCGACTCCGTCGAGGACCGGGTGGCCGGGCTCACCGCCGGCGGCGACGACTACGTCACCAAGCCGTTCAGCCTCGAGGAGCTGGTCGCCCGGCTCCGCGGCCTGCTGCGCCGCGCCGGCGCCCGCGCCGCCCGCGAGGAGTCGGTGCTCACCGTCGGCGACCTCACCCTCGACGAGGACAGCCACGAGGTACGCCGCGGCGGCGAGGAGATCACCCTGACCGCCACCGAGTTCGAGCTGCTCCGCTTCCTGATGCGCAACCCGCGCCGGGTGCTGAGCAAGGCCCAGATCCTCGACCGGGTGTGGAACTACGACTTCGGCGGCCAGGCCAACGTGGTCGAGCTCTACATCTCCTACCTGCGCAAGAAGATCGACGCCGGGCGCGACCCGATGATCCACACCATGCGCGGCGCGGGCTACGTGCTGAAGCCATGAAGCTGCCCGCCTCCCTCACCTCCCGGCTGGTGCTCACCGCGGTCTCGCTGGTGGCGCTGGTCTCGCTGCTGGTCGGCACCACGACCACGCTGGCGATGCGCAACTACCTCTACGACCAGCTCGACCAGGACGTCGGCGCCGCGCTCGGCCGCGCCTCCCACTCGCGCGAGGAGGACGAACGGACCCCACCGCCCGCGAACGACCCGGACGACGACGGCGACGGCTTCCGGGACATCCCGCGGCAGGGCATCGGCACCCTGATGGCGGTGCTGCCCGCCGGGATCGCCGCTCCGACGGCGTTCGGCGAGGTGCTGACCTCGAGCCCCCCGAACAAGCGGATCTCCACCGAGGCGGTCGGGGTCCTGGGCGACGTACCGACCGACGGGCACTTCCACACCGTCGACCTCCCCGGCGTCGGGGAGTACCGCGTCTCCGCGGTCGACGACCCAGGGCGGCGTCGTGGTCACCGGCCTGCCGACCGACGACGTCGACAGCCTGCTGGCCTCCCTCATCTGGTGGGAGCTGCTGCTCGCCCTGGCCGGGGTGGCCGCCGCCGCGACGATCGGCTCGATCGTGGTCCGTCGCCAGCTGCGCCCACTGCGCGAGGTGGCCGCGACCGCCCACGAGGTGAGCACGCTGCCGCTCTCCGAGGGCGCCATCGACCTCTCCCCCCGCGTCCCGGACCGGCTCACCGACGAGGCCACCGAGGTCGGCCAGGTCGGGGCCGCCCTCAACACCCTGCTCACCCACGTCGAGACGTCGCTGACCGCGCGGCACGCCAGCGAGCAGCAGGTGCGCCAGTTCGTCGCCGACGCCTCCCACGAGCTGCGCACCCCGCTGGCCACGATCAAGGGGTACGCCGAGCTCTCGCGGCGCACGCCCGGGGACGCCGAGGCGCTGCTCGCCGCGCTGACCAAGGTCGAGTCGGAGGCGGGACGGATGTCCTCGCTGGTCGACGACCTGCTGCTGCTCGCCCGCCTCGACGCCGGCCGGCCGCTGGAGCGCGCGACCGTCGACCTCACCCACCTGCTGCTCGAGGCGGTCTCCGACGCCCGGGTGCTCGGCCCCGACCACAAGTGGCGCCTCGAGCTGCCCGAGGAGGCCGTCGAGGTGATCGGTGACGAGGCCCGGCTGCACCAGGTGGTGACCAACCTGCTCGGCAACGCCCGCCGGCACACCCCGCCGGGCACCACGGTCACCGTGGGCGTCAGCCCCGGGGTGTACGGCGGGCCGGCGCGGCTCACGGTCACCGACGACGGACCCGGCTTCCCGCCGGACCTCGCCGGGCAGGCGTTCGAGCGGTTCACCCGCGGCGACACGGCGCGCACCCGCGACGCCCACCCCGGCGGCGCCGGCCTCGGGCTGTCGCTGGTCCAGGCGATCGTCAGCGCCCACGGCGGCCGGGTGCACCTCGACAGCGAGCCGGGCTCGACCCGGTTCACCATCGACCTGCCAACAACCTGACAGGCTCACAGGAACCTGACAGTCCGGCCCCACGGCACACCCAGTACGGCCGTCGAGTGTTGCCGGCATGGACCTCTCGACGACCGCACCCACGACGCCGGCCACGCGCAGCCGGGCCGCCACCGGCCGCCTCCGCCCCGGCCCCCACCGCCTCCGGCCGGGCCGCCCCCGGCGACCGCGCCGCGCGACCCGACCTGGCGTCGGTACGCCGCCACCTCCCGCTGGCCGGGCTGCTGGCCGGCACCGCCCTGCTCTACCTCTGGGGACTGGGTGCCTCCGGCTGGGCCAACTCCTACTACTCCGCGGCCGCCCAGGCCGGCTCGGAGTCGTGGAAGGCGTTCTTCTTCGGCTCCTTCGACGCCGCCAACGCGATCACCGTCGACAAGACCCCGCTGAGCCTCTGGCCGATGGCCCTCTCGGTGCGGCTGTTCGGGCTGTCGTCGTGGGCGATCCTCGTCCCGCAGGCACTCGAGGGCGTCGCCGCGGTCGGACTGCTGTACGCCACGGTGCGACGTACGACGGGCTCCGCGAACGCCGGCCTGCTGGCCGGCGCGGTGCTGGCCCTGACGCCGGTGGCGACGCTGATGTTCCGCTTCAACAACCCCGACGCCCTGCTGGTGCTGCTGCTGGTCGGGGCGGCCTACGCCACCCTCCGCGCGGTCGAGGACTCGCTCACGACCGGCACCCCGCACACCCGCTGGCTGGCGCTCGGCGGCGCCCTCGTCGGCCTCGCCTTCCTGACCAAGATGCTGCAGGCGTTCCTGGTGCTGCCGGCCCTGGCCCTGGTCTACCTGGTCTTCGCCGGCGTACCCCTGGCCCGCCGGGTGGTGCCGCTGCTGGTCGCCTTCGGCTCGATGGTGCTGGCCGCCGGCTGGTGGGTCGCGATCGTGGAGCTGTGGCCCGCGTCGGCGCGGCCCTGGATCGGCGGCTCGCAGGACAACAGCATCCTCGAGCTCACCCTGGGCTACAACGGCTTCGGCCGGCTCACCGGTGACGAGACCGGCTCGGTCGGCGGCAACGGCGGCTGGGGCGAGACCGGGCTCTTCCGGATGTTCAACTCCGAGATCGGCAGCCAGATCGGCTGGCTGCTCCCGGCCGCGCTGGTGCTCGGGGTCGCCGGCCTCTGGTTCGCCCGCCGCCTCGACGTCGGCACGGAGTCCGCGGCCCGCACCCGCCGGCTGGTGCAGGCCGGGCTCACCCTCTGGCTCGGCTGGCTGCTGGTCACGTTGCTCACCTTCAGCTACATGGCCGGCATCTTCCACGCCTACTACACCGTCGCCCTCGCCCCCGCGATCGGCGCGCTCGTCGGCCCTCGGCGGCTGGGTGCTGTGGCGGCAGCGCACGTCGTACGCCGCCGCCGCGCTGCTCGCCTTCACGACCGCGCTGAGCACCGCCTGGGCGTTCGTGCTGCTCGACCGGGACAGCGACTACCTGCCCTGGCTGAAGTACGTCGTCGCCACGGTCGGGTTCGCCGCCGCGCTGATGCTGGCCGGCGTACGGCACCTCCCCCGCCGGGTCGGGACCGCGGTGGCCGCCACCGCGCTGGTCGCGACGCTGGCCGCCCCGGCGGCGTACTCCCTGGAGACCGCCGCCACCGCGCACACCGGCTCGATCCCGTCCGCGGGGCCGTCGACCGGTGGCGGCGGAGCAATGGGTGGGCAGGGCGGAGGCGGGGTGCTCCCGGTGGGCCGGGCGGCACCACCACCGGGGGCGGGGTCGGCGGCCTGCTGACCGGCTCCACCTCGACCGCCGAGCTCACCGCGATGCTGCAGCAGGACGCCTCGTCGTGGACCTGGAGCGCGGCGGTGGTCGGGGCCAACTCGGCGGCCGGCTACCAGCTGGCCAGCGGCGAGCCGGTGATGGCGCTCGGCGGCTTCAACGGCAGCGACCCGAGCGTCGACCCTCGCGCAGTTCCAGGAGCACGTCGCGAACGGCGACATCCACTACTTCATCTCCGGGGCGGCGGCAGGGTGGCGGCATGGGCGGCGGGCCGGGCGGCATGGGCGGCCAGGGCACCACCAGCACCTCGTCCGAGATCGCCACCTGGGTCGCGTCGAGCTTCACCGCCACCACCGTCGACGGCGTCACCGTCTACGACCTCTCGGGCGGCGTGCAGTGAGCGCCGTCGAGCCGATGGCCGAGGAGGCCCCGCTGCTCGACGTGGTGATCCCGGTCCACAACGAGGAGGTCGCGCTGGCCGACACCGTGGACCGGCTGACCCGCCACCTCGACACCCTCCCGTGGTCGTGGCAGGTGACGATCGCCGACAACGCGAGCACCGACGCCACCCCGCTGGTGGCCCGCCGGCTGGCCCGGGAGTACGCCGGGGTCCGGGTCGTCACGCTCCCGGAGAAGGGCCGGGGCCGGGCGCTCAAGCAGGTCTGGTCGGCCTCGGAGTCGGAGGTGCTGGTCTACATGGACGTCGACCTGTCGACGGACCTGAACGCCCTGCTCCCGCTGGTCGCCCCGCTGCTCAGCGGGCACTCCGACCTCGCCATCGGCTCCCGGCTGACCCGGGGCTCCAGCGTGGTCCGCGGCCCGCGGCGGGAGCTGGTCTCGCGGGGCTACAACGTGCTGCTGCGCTCGACGCTGCGGGCCCGGTTCAGCGACGCCCAGTGCGGCTTCAAGGCGATCCGGCGACCGGTCGCCCAGGCACTGCTGCCGCTGGTGGAGGACGACACCTGGTTCTTCGACACCGAGCTGCTGGTGCTCGCCGAGCGGTCGGGACTGCGGATCCACGAGGTGCCGGTGGACTGGGTCGACGACCCGGACTCCCGGGTCGACGTCCTCCGGACCGCGCTGGACGACCTGCGCGGGATCCGGCGCCTGAGCTGGTCGCTGCTCACCGGCCGGCTGCCCCTGGCCGCGGTCTCCACCGAGCTGGGCCGGGCCCGCTCGCAGGCCGCGGCCGGCCGGACCGGCGTCGCAGGTCGCGCTCTTCGCCTGTGTCGGGATCGCCTCCACCGCGGCGTACGCCGTGCTCTACCTGCTGTTCCGGACGGTGGTCGGCGGGCAGGTCGCGAACCTGCTGGCCCTGCTGCTCACCGCGATCGGCAACACCGCGGCCAACCGGCGGCTGACCTTCGGCGTGCGCGGGCCGCGGCACCGGTGCGGCACCATGCCCAGGGCCTGGCGGTGTTCGGCGCCGGGCTGGCGATGACCAGCGGCTCGCTGGTGCTGCTGCACGCGATCGAGGGCTCGCCGCACCCGGTGGTCGAGGTGCTGGTGCTCACGGTCGCCAACCTGCTGGTCACGCTGATGCGCTTCGTGGCGATGCGGGTGTGGATCTTCAGGCCGACGCACGCGGCGGCGTGAGCCGGAAGAGCTCGGCCGGCCGGCCGCGTCCGCTCGCGCTGCTCTCGCGGCGGCCGGTCGGCTCCACGATCTGCTGGGTGGACTTCACCTTGCGCTGGAAGTTGCCGGGGTCGAGCGTGCGGCCGAGCACCGCCTCGTGCACGGCCCGGAGCTGGCTGAGGCTGACCTCCTCGTCGGCGAGCAGCGAGGCCGCCAGCGGCCGGCGGTCCTCGACCGGGTTGAGCACCAGCTCGCGCGCCCGGTCGACGGCGCGGCGCAGGATGTCGGCGTGGTCGAAGGCGAGGTCCTCGGCCAGCAGGGCGTCCACCGGCTCCCACGACGCGTGCGCGGCGTCGGTGCCGCCGCGGACGGCGGAGGCCTCCGGGACCGCGGCCAGCCAGGCCACGCTCACCACCCGGTAGCGCGGGTCGCGGTCGGGGACGCCGTACGCGCCGATCTGCTCCAGCGCGTCGTCGTGGACCCGGAAGCCGGTCTCCTCCTCGAGCTCGCGGCGGGCCGCGTCGCGCAGGTCCTCCTCGATCCCGACGAAGCCACCGGGCAGCGCCCGCACCCCGCGGAACGGCTCGCCGCCGCGGCGGATCGCCAGCGCGTGCAGCGCACCGTCGAGGATGGTGAGCACCACGATGTCGACCGTCACGTAGAACGGTGGGTACTCGCTCTCGTAAGCCCACGCGCCGACGCTAACTTGTCGGCACGACAAGTGACAAGGGCTGCCGTGTCGCGGGTCAGTGCAGGATCTCGACCAGCGCCGGCAGCGAGGCGGACAGCCCCGCGAGCAGCTGGTCCCGGGTGACGCCGTCGGGGCGGCGTACCCACGTGAGCACGAGGTCCTCGGCCATCGCCGACCAGGCGCGCACCATCATCCGCGCGGCCGGGGTGTCGGGGACGATCGTGCCCTGGGCGTCCTCGCGGAAGACGCGGTCGGTGAGCGCCGCCCGTGCCTCCTCGTAGATCTCCCGGATCGCGTCGTTGCCGCCGGCCGCGCCCTTGACCAGCGAGAGGTAGCCCTCGTAGTTGGCCTCGACGTAGTCGACGTACGCCGCCACCGAGACCAGCAGCCGCTCCAGCGGCTCCCCCTCGGCGGGCGGTGCGGTGGTGGCGATCAGGTCGTCGGCCGCCCGGCGTACGACGGCCTCGTGGAAGTCGTGCTTGTTGCCGAAGTAGTGGTAGAGCAGCCCGCGCGAGATGCCGGCCTCCTCGGCCAGCAGGTCGATGGAGAGCTCCTCGAGCGAGCGGGTGGCGAGCAGCGTGACGCCGAGGTCGAGCAGCTGCTCGCGGCGGCTCTCCGGGCTCATCCGGACGCGGGGGCTCCCGGTCATGTGGGCCACCTTACTGAACCGATTTCAACAGCACTATTGACGCGTATTCAATACGCTGAATACGGTGGGCGGCATGAGCACCCCCACCCACGTGCGGCACCTCGTCATCGGCGCCGGCTTCGCCGGGCTCGGCACCGCGATCAAGCTGCAGGAGGCCGGCGAGACCGACTTCCTCGTGGTCGAGCGGGGCGACGACGTCGGGGGCACCTGGCGCGACAACACCTACCCCGGTGCGGCGTGCGACGTGCCCAGCCAGCTCTACTCGTTCTCGTTCGCGCCCAACCCGGACTGGTCGATGTCCTTCTCCCCGCAGCCGGAGATCCAGGCCTACATCCGCCGGGTCGCCGAGGAGTCCGGGGTGCTCGACCGGTTCGTGTTCCGCACCACGGTCGAGCACGCCGCGTGGGACGAGGGCGCCCAGCGGTGGCGGACCCGGCTCTCCGACGGCCGGGAGGTCGTCTCCACCACGCTGGTCTCCGGCTCCGGCGGCCTCTCCGAGCCGAGGCTGCCGGAGATCGACGGCCTCGACTCCTTCGGCGGCGAGGTCTTCCACTCCGCCCGCTGGAACCACGACGTCGACCTGGCCGGCAAGCGGGTCGCGGTGATCGGCACCGGCGCCTCGGCGATCCAGATCGTCCCCGAGGTGCAGCGGGTGGCCGCCCACCTCGACGTCTACCAGCGGACCGCGCCGTACGTCCTCCCGCGCAACGACCGGACCTACACCCGGCTCGAGCGGCTCGCCTTCCGGCACCTCCCGCTGGTGCAGAAGGCCTACCGGACCGCGATCTACTGGGGCCGGGAGACCTACGTGCCCGGCTTCACGCTGGAGCCGCGGCTGGCCTGGCCGGCCAAGCGGCTGGCCCTGGCCAACATCGAGAAGGGCATCGCGGACCCCGTCCTGCGGGACCGGGTGACCCCGGACTTCGAGATCGGCTGCAAGCGGATCCTGATCTCCAACACCTACTACCCCGCGCTGGCCGCCGACAACGTCGCGCTGGTGACCGACGCGATCACCAAGGTGACCGGGAACGCGATCGTCACCGCCGACGGCGTCGAGCACCCCGTCGACGTGATCGTGGTCGCCACCGGGTTCTTCACCACCGAGCAGCCGATCGCCGCCCACGTCGTGGGCCGCGACGGCCGCTCGCTCGCCGACGTGTGGGCCGACGGCGGGATGGCCGCCTACAAGGGCACCACGGTGCGCGGCTTCCCGAACTTCTTCCAGGTCGTCGGCCCCAACACCGGCCTCGGCCACTCGAGCATGGTCTTCGTCATCGAGTCGCAGATCGCCTACATCGTCGACGCGATCCGCACCATGCGCGAGCACCGGTACGCCGCCGTCGAGCCCCGGCCGGACGCCCAGCAGACCTGGAACGACGACCTCCAGCGCCGGATGGGTCGCACCGTGTGGAACCGTGGAGGATGCTCGAGCTGGTACCTCGACGAGCACGGCCGCAACACCGTGCTCTGGCCGCGCTCGACGTTCGCGTTCCGCTCGCTGCTGTCCTCGTTCGACGCCGCGGCCTACGAGGTCACCGCGGCTCCTGCCGACCAGCCCGATCCGTCCACCCCGACCCGCGAGGGAGTGCCCGCATGAAGACCCTGAAGGACAAGGTCGTCGTCATCACCGGCGCCGGCTCCGGCATCGGCCGGGCGCTCGCCGTCGAGGTCGCCCGCCGCGGCTCGCTCGTCGCCGTCTCCGACGTGGACGAGGCCGGGCTGGCCGAGACCGTGGAGCAGGTCAAGGCCGCCGGCGCACCCGAGGTGCGGGCCGACCGGCTCGACGTGGCCGACCGGGCCGCGTTCGCGGCGTACGCCCTGGCGGTGCGGGAGCACTTCGGCCGGGTCAACGTGATCGTGAACAACGCCGGCGTCACGATGACCGGCGACTTCGAGGAGATCACCTACGACGACTTCGAGTGGATCATGTCGATCAACTTCTGGGGCGTCGTGACCGGGACCAAGGAGTTCCTCCCCCACCTGATCGAGTCCGGCGACGGCCACGTCGTCAACATCTCCTCGCTCTTCGGGCTGGTCAGCATGCCCGGACAGTCGACGTACAACGCCTCGAAGTACGCCGTCCGCGGCTTCACCGAGGCGCTGCGCGAGGAGATGCTGATCAACGAGCGCCCGGTCGGGGTCACCTGCGTGCACCCCGGCGGCATCAAGACCGGGATCTCGCGCAACGGCCGCAAGACGGCCAGCGTGGACGCCGAGGAGCTCGACTCGCTCTTCGAGAAGAAGCTGGCCCGGATGGAGCCCTCGCGCGCCGCCGAGATCATCGTGAACGGCGTCCTCGGGGACAAGGCCCGGGTGCTGGTCGGCCTCGACGCCCACCTGATCCACCACGCCGCCAAGCTGGCCGGGTCGCGCTACCAGGACCTGGTCGCGATCTTCGGCAAGCGCGTCCTCCCCTAGCCTCGACCTGTCGCAAACTGACGCGTCCACGCGGCCCCGACTGTCAGGATGGGCGCATGCAGCCCGGCACCCCCGTCGAGGTCGTGATGACCAAGTGGCGCGACCGCCCGCACTGGGAGTTCCCGGCGTACTTCCTCGGCGCCGATGCGCACGGCGACTGGATCGGCATCCCGGCCGGCACCCACATGTCGCGCCCGGGCGCCGACTACGTGGCCCCGGTCGACCAGGTCGGGCTGGTCCCCGCCGGGGACGCGTCCGAGCGGGGCTGGCTGGCCACCTTCCACGCCCGCGGCGGCCAGGTCGAGGTGTACGTCGACATCACCACGCCACCGCGCTGGGACGGGGTGGTGCTGCGCGCCGTCGACCTCGACCTCGACGTGGTCCGCGGCACCACCGGACGGGTCTGGGTCGACGACGAGGACGAGTTCGCCGAGCACCGCATCGCCTTCGACTACCCCACCACCCTGGTCGTCCACGCCACCCACACCTGCGACCACGTGCACGCCCAGGTGCTCCACCGCGCCGCGCCGTACGACGGGTCCGCGACCGCGTGGCTGGACGCGGTCGCGGCCCTCTGACGCAGACGACTACGGCGTCTGGGTGATCCGCCCCTCCACCTGCGGGTTCACCGGCGAGTGGGCGGTCACGTAGTCCGATGGCGACCTGCAGCAGGTCGTCACCGGGCTGCGCGACGTCGGTCCCGCCGGCGAAGACCGTGTAGCCGTCACCGCCGGTGTACATGAAGTCGTTCGTGACGAGCCGCACCGAGTCGCCCGCGCCGATCGGGGTCTCCGGCCCGCCGATCCCGGTCGGCGTCTTCCACATGCCGTCCACCACCGGGGTCGTGCCGTTGCAGTGGAAGGTGGCCCGGAGGCCCGAGACCTGCGGGAACCGCCCGGTCGCGATCGCGGAGTTGCAGACCGGCGAGAACCCGTTCAGGAACGCCTGCCGCAGCTGGGCCCCGGTGAGCGTGAGGATCATCGTCCGGTTGCCGAACGGCAGCACGGCGAACATCTCGCCCCAGGTGATCTCGCACGGCCGCTTCACCGGCGCTCGGCGGCGAGCAGACGAGGTCCTGCCGCAGCCCACCGGAGTTGGTGTACGCCGCGTCGATGCCGGGGTACTTCTCGCGCATCGCGTCGGCGACCATGTTGCCCATCTCCGACTCGTGCAGCCGCGTCGGGTCGCGCAGGATGTCGTTGGCCTGCGTGCCGATCACCTGGTTGCGCAGCACCGCGGTCTGCGGCGTTCGCGTCGTCGATGATCGCCTGGACGTCGGGCCGGGCCGGCGACGCCGAGGTTCTTGGCCACGCGGGTGGCCCCGCCGGCCCAGGCGACGTCGCCGCCCGTGACCATCAGCTGCAGCACGGAGTAGCTGCGCGCCGGCGTTGATGCCCTCGGTGATCAGGATGTTCCCGCGCATCAGGTTGGAGATCCGGTGCGTGTGGCCGACGATCATCGCGTCGACCGTCGTGTCCTGCAGCTGCGTCGGCGATCCCGAGGATCGGGCCGTCCCAGGGCACGCCGGCCGTGTTGCCGATCGGGTTGCTGCCGGTCGCGGTGCCCTGGTGGATGACGACCACCTGCACCTTGACCCCCAGCTTGCGCAGCCGCTCGGACTCGGCCTTGATCCGCGGCCCCTCGTCGAGGAACGTCAGGCCCGCGGTGGCGCCGGCCGAGACCAGCTCGGGCGTCTCCTTGAGCTCCGCGCCGATGACGCCGACCTTGACGCCGTTGACCAGGAACACCTTCGACGGCGTCACCCAGTCCGGGGCCTTGCCCGTGGCCGAGTCGACGATGTTCGTCGCCAGGAACGGGAAGTCGGCCCGCTCCTGCTGCTCCAGCAGCCGCTCGACGCCGTAGTCGAACTCGTGGTTGCCGTACGACGTGGCGTCCAGGCCCCAGGCGTTCTCGACGTCGATCGCCGGCTTGTCCTCGAGCAGCGCGGAGTTCGGCGGCGACGCGCCGACGTTGTCGCCGCCGGCCAGGATCAGCCCGGGACCGGGCAGGCCGGCAGGCTCCTCGTCGAACATGGTCGCCAGGTAGGACGCCGCCGCCGACCCGGGCGTTGATGCCGTTGTCGTAGGCCCGGGTCGTCGGGTCGAGCTGGCCGTGGAAGTCGTTGAGCCCGACGATCGACACCGGCGTGTAGGCGCTGCCCGCCGTCGACCACGTCGCGCAGCACCCTGCCCTGGCTCTGCTGCGGCTCGGGGATGCCGAGCAGGAAGGCCAGCGTCGGGGCCAGGTCGATCGACCGGGCCGTCGACCGTTGCCCGTGCGCGATCCCGGCCCCGCCGGCGAGGAACGTGGCCCGCATGTTGACGTTGGCGGCGAGGTCCTGCACGTCCGGCACGTAGCCGTGCTGGCCGAAGAAGTGCGACGGCGCGACCAGGGTGCCCGGCGTCGCGGCGTCGAACTGGTACGGCGGGTAGGAGAACACGACGAGGTCACCGGTGCGGGTCGGGTGCGCCATGTCCGCGGTGCTGTGCGGCCCGTTCGGGATGTAGCGCGACTCGGCCTTGGTGTAGGCGCGGTCGATCATCTTCCAGCCCTCGGGCTCGCCGTCACCGGTCCAGTCGTTCGGGTCGCTCAGCGCGAGGAACGCGGCCTTGATCTGCGCGACCGTCGCCGCCTCGTCGGCCGCCGGCACCTGCTGGAGGCCGCCGCCCGCCGGGTCGCGCCCGGCCAGGTTGAGGTAGATCTGCAGCGGTGCCGCCGGCCCAGCAGGCCTTCGCCTTGCCGATCGTCTCGCCGGTCGCCGGCCGGCAGTTCGAGGTCTGCGGCGGGACAGCAGGCCGAGGTCGACCAGCACCTGGCTGGCGTCGATCGGCGAGGAACTGCGGCGCGAAGCCGTGGTCGGAGCCGACGAACGTCGTCGGGTCCTTGCCGACCAGCGACCGGGCCAGCTTCAGCGTCGCGTCGGACTCGTCGTACGCCGTCGCGGATGAACCCTCGCGCGCCCGCGACCCGCCCGTCCGGCACCCCGTTGAGGTCGACGTCGTCGTACGCCGGGTTGGGCTGCGCCGTTGGGCAGCCGCGGCGTGACCAGGCCGAGGAACTGGTGCTGGAACTCGTCGGTCGTCGGCATGCCGACCATCAGCAGGTCGGGCTGGTAGGTCTTCGCGACGTACTCCAGCATCGGCCAGTGGCCGGTGGACCAGTAGAGGCCCTGCTGGACGTAGGTGTCCTCGGACGTGATGCCGGCCTCGAGGATGGCGAAGTCGGCGGCGGTGGAGGTCGGGAACTCCGCGGCGAGGTACTCGTCGAAGTCGGTGTAGCCCGGCTCGCCCGGCCAGGTCGGCCAGCTGGCGATCGCCCGGGTCACCGAGGTGTGGAAGAGCCGCACCTGCGACAGGTCGGGGGTGAGCGTCTCGACCTTGACCAGCATGCCCGGCGGTCTTGCCGTCGAGGGTGCCGCCGTTGATGGTCACCTTCACGTCGGCCCACTCGCCCTGGCGCAGGTCGCCGACCGCGTCGTCACCGTCCTTGGTCGGTCGAGAACAGCACCCGGTCGTAGTCGGTGCGTGCCGTTGTCCGTGCTGTCGTAGATGTAGGCGTTGAGGCCGTACTTGTCGGTGCCGGAGTCGAGCACCCGCATCCGCATCTCCTGGGCCGGGCTGTAGGAGGCGGGCACGTCGGTCCAGCCGGTGGCCGGCGACGGGGGCGGCGCCGGCGAACGGCGCCTGCCCGGCGTACCCGGCCGGGTGGTCGAACTGGAGTCCGAACGACGCGATGAAGGGCGCGTCGTCGAAGATCGGCTCGCCGGCGTGCCGATGAAGTTCGTGGTCGACGCCGCGCCCGGAGTGGAAGGTCTGGAAGTCGATGGTCGGGCCCTGGATCGAGGCGTTGCGCGCCACCGGCCCACTCGACCTGGGCGACCTTGAGGCCGCCGCGCTCGGCGGACTGGGCGATCGACTCGGCCTGCAGGACGTCCGGGTCGAACGCCGCCGTCCGGTTCGGTGAACGCGTCGCCGTTCTTGTGGAAGGTGTTGTTGGTGGAGCCGTGCACGCCCGGCCAGGCGCCGGTGGCGAGGGTGTACCACCCGGCGCCGGTGTTGGGCGGCGCCTGGGTCAGCAGGCCGTTGCCGCTCGCCTTGACGCCGTTGCGCAGCAGCGAGCGCATGGTCGGCATGACGCCCTGGGCGGCGTACCGCTCGACGAGGTCCTGGCGCAGGCCGTCGGAGGCGAAGAAGACCGCCGAGCCCTGCGGATGCTTGCCCGGCGGGTGGAGGCTCGCGGCGGGCGACGCGTCCGAGGCGACGGTGGCGGTCCCCACGGCGAAGGGCACGACCACGGCGACGGTGGCGGCGATCAGGACGGAACGGCTGCTGGCACGGAACACGGGCCCTCCTCGACCGGAAAGCCCGGCGAGGGTGTCGTCTCGAGCAGAGGCACCTCGGGCGCAGGCTTCAACGATGCTCCCGAACCTCTCGCGGGCCCGCCTGTCCAGTCCATGGCCCGATCGGGGGGTGCCTCCCTAGGCCGGAGGTGTTCCTCCTCCTAGGGTCGCGACGTCGCGCGTTCGCGGCGACGGGGACGCGCGGCGCGGGCCCGGAGCGGGCCGACCAGGCGCGGTCCCGAGAGGCGACGCTCCATCCGGCGCGCCTCGCGGCGCAGCGGCTGGGCGACGTACTCCCCGAGGATCACCCCGGCGGCCAGCGAGATCGCGACCGACGCGGCGGTGACCATGGCCAGGATGCCGCCGGCCGACCCGGTGTCGCCCCTCGGCCAGGAGGTACAGCCCTCGGTAGATCGAGAGGCCCGGCAGCAGCGGGACGATCGCCGAGACCACCACGACCAGCGGCGGCACCGCGACCCAGCCGGCCACCGCGTAGGCCACGAGGCCGATGAAGAACGCCGCCAGCGCCACCGACCACGTGCGGCCGAAGCCGCTGGTCTCGATCACCTGCGAGATCGCCATCGCGGCGCCGGCGATCACCGCGATCGGCACCAGCACCCGCTTCGGGGAGTACGCCGAGAACGCGAACGCCGCGGCCGAGATCGCGGCCCCGAGCGCCATCACCGAGAGCGCGATCAGGCTGCCGCCGCCCGGGCTCGAGGCGTCCGATGCGTACGCCGACCACGTCGGCGACCGCGAGTCCGCCACTGACCCCGGCGATGATGCCGGCGGTGGCCAGCAGGGCCTCGGTCATCCGGGCGCTGCCGGTGACGTAGTAGCCCGAGAGGCAGTCCTGCAACGCGCCCATGAAGCCGATCCCCGACAGCAGCATGATGATGTTCGCGGTGACCGCCTGGGACGGGTCGATGCCCAGGTCGAGCCCGGCCGCCCCGACCGCGAGCAGGGTGGCGACGGCCCCGCCGGCGACCTGGAGGTAGAACGTCGGCAGCCGGCGCCGCGCCATCACCAGCTGCAGCCGGTCGATGCACACGGCCGCGGCGAAGGCGACCGCCATCACCGGGCCGTCACCACCGAGCATGAGGGCCACCGCGGCGCACATCACGCCGTACCCGGCGGTGACCGCCCAGCGGTGCCGGTGGTGCCCCGAGGAGCTGATCTTGGCGATCAGCGCGCGGGCCTCGACCAGGTCCACCTTGTCGGTCAGCACGTCGGTGACCAGCTGGTCGACGTGGGTGAGGTCCTCGTAGTCGATGTCGCGCTGGACGACCTGCCTCAGCAGCGTCACCGGGGCGTCCTCCGACGCGCTCTGGTAGCCCATCGACAGGGACGTGAAGGTCACGTCGATGACGGGGTTGCGCAGCCCCAGGTGGCGGGCCACGGACTGCATCGTGGCCGTGACGTCGGCGGCGCCGGCTCCCGAGGAGAGCAGCATCTCGCCGATCCTCAGACAGAGGTCCATGGTGAGGTTGATCGTCCGCGCCTCCTGCATGCGTCCATGCTGTCATCGAGCGTTCCGGCGGTGCTCGCGGGTGTGGTTCGCTGGTCACGTGCGGATCGACTTCCACAGCTCCCCCGCCCGACGCTCGGCGTCGAGTGGGAGTTCGCGCTCGTGGACAAGACGACCCGCGACCTGTCGAACTCCGCGGCGGCCCTGTTCACGGCCGCCCACGACCGGCTGCCGGACATCGGCAAGCTGCACAAGGAGCTGCTCCGGAACACCGTCGAGGTGGTCACCGGGATCTGCGAGAACGTCGCCGAGGCGGTCGAGGACATCCGGGGCACGCTCGGCGTCGTGGTCCCGGTCGCCGACGAGCTCGGCGTCGACCTGTTCGGCGGCGGCACGCACCCGTTCGCGTCGTGGTCCGCGCAGCAGCTCACCGAGGGGCACCGCTACGAGGAGCTGATCAACCGCACCCAGTGGTGGGGCCGCCAGATGCTCATCTGGGGCGTGCACGTGCACGTCGGGCTGGCCGAGAAGAAGCGGGTCATGCCGGTGCTGTCCTCGCTGCTCAACCACTACCCGCACCTGCAGGCGCTCTCCGCCTCCTCGCCGGTGTGGGCCGGCGTGGACACCGGCTACGCCTCCAACCGGGCGCTGATGTTCCAGCAGCTGCCGACCGCCGGGCTGCCGTTCCAGTTCGCCACGTGGGAGGAGTTCGAGTCCTTCTGCCACGACCAGCTCACCACCGGGGTCATCGAGGTGCTCTCCGAGATCCGGTGGGACCTGCGCCCCTCCCCGCACCTCGGCACCCTGGAGAACCGCATCTGCGACGGCATGTCGACGATGCACGAGCTCGGTGCGCTGACCGCGCTCATGCACTGCCTGGTGGTCGACCTCGACACCCGGCTGGCCGCCGGCGAGACGCTGCCGACGATGCCGCCGTGGCACGTGCAGGAGAACAAGTGGCGGGCGGCCCGCTACGGCCTCGACGCGGTGATCATCCTCGACGCCGCCTCGAACGAGCGCCTGGTCACCGAGGACCTCGACGACCTGCTCGAGCGGCTCACCCCGGTCGCCCGGCGACTCGGCTGCGAGGACGAGCTGCGTGCGGTCGCGGAGATCCCGCGCCGGGGTGCGTCGTACCAGCGCCAGCGCTCGGTCGCCGCCGCCACCGGCTTCGACCTGGTCGCCGTCGTCGACTCCGTGGTGGCCGAGCTGCGCGCCGGGCTGAGCGCCTGACCCGACCGGACGGCCGACATCCGCCGGGACCCGGACAAATTGCCGGTGGTGACGGGCGTCGACCTGGGCGTACAAAGAGCAGGTCACGTCCCCGCAGACAGGTCGTTCCCATGTCCCGGTCCGGTTCGGCAGTCATCCGCGCACTCACGCTGCTCGTCTCCCTCGTCGGGGCCCTCGGCCTGACCGCCCTGGCCGGCGTTCCCGGCTCCAGCGCGGCGCCGGCTGCCCCCGCGGCGGCGCCGGTCGTGGCCCCGCCGCGCCGGGTACGCCGGACTTCGGGCCGAACGTGATGATCTTCGACCCCAGCATGCCGACGAGCCAGATCCAGGCCGCCGTCGACGCGATCGCCGCCCAGCAGGTCGACAACGAGATGGGCACCGCAGCGCTACGCGCTGCTGTTCAAGCCCGGCACCTACGGCACCGCGGCCGAGCCCGCTGAACTTCCAGGTCGGCTACTACACCGAGGTGGCCGGCCTCGGCGCTCTCGCCGGGCGACGTCGTCATCAACGGGTCCGTCTACGTCCACAACCAGTGCCTCGCCGCCGGCAGCTGCATCGCCCTGAACAACTTCTGGCGCTCGCTGTCGAACCTGACCATCAACGTGACCACGCCGGACTTCGGCTGCTACAGCCGGCGAGTTCTGGGCGGTGTCGCAGGCCGCGCCGATGCGCCGGGTCCACGTCAACGGGCTCGACCACGCTGATGGACTACTGCACCGGTCCGTCGTTCGCCAGCGGCGGCTTCATCGCCGACTCGCAGTTCGACGGCAGCACGTCATCAACGGCTCGCAGCAGCAGTGGCTGGTCCGGAACAGCAGCGTCGACGGCTGGACCAACGGCGTCTGGAACCAGGTGTTCTCCGGCGTCGTCGGGCGCCCCGCCCAGTGCTTCCCGGCGCAGGCGTCGTGCGGCGGCCCGTACACCACGCTCGCCGACCAGCCCGGTGAGCCGCGAGAAGCCCTACCTGTACGTGGACTCCGGCGGGCACTACAACGTCTTCGTGCCGGCGGCTGCAGCCGCAACTCCGCCGGTACGACCTGGGCCGACGGGCCGACGCCGGGCACGCTCCATCCCGCTCGAGCGACTTCTTCGTCGCCAGGCCGACGCGACTAGCGCGCAGAGCGATCAACAACGCCCTGGCCCGCGGCCAGAACCTGCTCTTCACCCCCGGCGTCTACCCGATCGACCGGACGATCAAGGTCAAGCGCGCCGACACCGTCGTGCTCGGCCTGGGCATCGCGACGCTCGTGCCGCAGCAACGGCGTCGTCGCGATGACGGTCGCCGACGTGCCGGGCGTCGAGCTCGCCGGGCTTCATGTTCGACGCCGGGCCGGTCAACTCGCCGGTGCTGCTGCGAGGTCGGCACCCCGCACGCCCACAAGAGCGACGCCGACCGACCCGACCGTCGCTGCAGCGACGTGTTCTTCCGGATCGGCGGCGCGACCGCCGGCAAGGCGACGACCAGCCTGGTGGTGAACAGCGACAACGTGCATCCTCGACGACATCTGGGCCTGGCGCGCCGACCACGGCAACGGCGTCGGCTGGACCCACAACACCGCCGACACCGGCGTGATCGTCAACGGCGACGACGTGACGGCGTACGGCCTCTTCGTCGAGCACTACCAGAAGTACGAGGTGATCTGGAACGGCGAACGGCGGCACGCGTCATCTTCTTCCAGAACGAGATGCCCTACGACCCGCCCAGCCAGGCGGCGTGGATGGCAGGCTCCCGACGTCGACGGCTGGCCCGGCCCTCAAGGTGGCCGACGCGCGTGACCAGCTTCACGCGGATACGGCATGGGCAGCTACAGCTTCTTCAACCAGGGCGTCGACATCTTCGCCGACAACGCGTTCGAGGTCCCGGCCACGCTGCCGGCCGGCGAGCCTGCACGACCTGCTGACGATCTTCCTCGACCCCAGTCGTCGGGCAAGGGCGGCATCCTGAACGTGGTCAACGACACCGGCGGGTCCTCGACGATCGCCAACCCGGACGTGCCGGTGACGGTGGTGAGCTACCCTGACCGCCCGCTGAGGGGTTGCTGACCTCGCGAAGCCTGCGCTTACCTCGCGAAGCTTCGCGAGGTAAGCGCCAGTTTCACTAGGTACCTAGTGAATCCTGCGCCGGCGGCACCATCTCCAGGCGCACGCCGAGCAGCCGCACCGGCCGGCCCCGGTCGCGCTCGTCGAGCCGGTCGAGCAGCGAGACGGCCGCGTCGGCCAGCACCTCCGGGTCGTTGGTCGGTGCGGGCAGCGTGAGGCTGCGCGAGACGGTGACGAACGGGCGGAAGCGCACCTTGATCCCGACCCGCTCGGCGGGGCGGCCCTCCGCGTCGATGTCGTCGACCACCCGCACGGTCAGCGCCCTGACCTCGGCCGCGACCCGGTCCCAGTCCTCGAGGTCGGCCTGGAAGGTGGTCTCCCGCCCGTGGGCGCGCGGGACGTACGGCGTGGGGTCGACCGGGCTGCTGTCGACGCCCCGGCCGAGCCGGCGGTACCACGGCCCCATCGTCGGCCCGAGCTCCGCGGCGAGGTGCGCGGCATCGGCGGCGGCGAGCTGGCTGACCGTCTCGATGCCGAGCGCGGCCAGCTTCTTCGCGGTCTTGCGGCCGATCCCCCAGAGCGCGTCCGTCGGACGGTCGCCCATCTCGGCGAACCAGGTCTCCTCGGTGATCCGGTAGCTGCCCCGCGGCTTGCCGAAGTCGGTGGCGATCTTGGCGCGCAGCTTGTTGTCGCCGATGCCCACCGAGCAGTGCAGGCCGGTGGCGTCGAGGACCGCGGCCCGGATCGTCGCGGCGAAGTCGTCCGGGTCGCCGAGGTCGCCGTGCCCGGGACCGGGGCCGAGGAACGCCTCGTCCCAGCCGAGCACCTCGAGCAGCACCGGCACCCCGCCCCACTCCAGTGAGCGCAGCGTCCCCATCACCTGCGCCGACGCGGCGTCGTACGCCGGGGCGTCGACCGGGAGGAACACGGCGTCCGGGATCTTGCGGGCGGCCAGGCGCAGCGGCATGCCGGAGCCGACGCCGTACTCCCGGGCGGCGTACGACGCGGTGGACACCACGCCGCGCTCGGTGGGGTCGCCGCGGCCACCGACGACGACCGGCAGCCCCTCCAGCTCGGGGTGGCGCAGCATCTCGACCGCGGCGATGAACTGGTCGAGGTCGACGTGCAGCACCCAGGACGTCGGCCCGCTCACCGGCCCGCTCCCGGCTGCCCCGCCCGGTCGCCCCGCCATCGCCGGTCAGCGCCTCGGGCGCGGCAGCGCGTCGGTCGCCTCGAGGGAGTCCATCCCGGTCAGCAGCAGCAGGTCGACCACGACCGAGCGCAGCTGGGCGAGGATCACGTCGGCCGACAGGTCCTCGGCCCGGTCCACCTGGCCGCTGGCGTCGCCCACCGCGAGCAGCGCGGGCTGGGCCGCCGAGGCCATCCGGTTCGCCGACAGCTCGTCCGCGACCGCGTCGGCCGCGACCGCGAGATCGGCGGCGAGCAGCGCGTAGGCACGCGGCACCGGACGTCGGTGGTAGGCGCAGACCGCGGTGTGCCGGACCATCACCCGGGTGCTGCGCAGGGCCCGGTCGAGGGGGTCGACCAGCTCGGCCATCCGGCGCATCCCGCCGCGGTGCCGCACCCGGAACGGCGAGGACGACACCACCGCCAGCCCCTCGTCGGCGGCCGCCTGCAGCTCGCGGATCAGGTAGTCGGTGGACCGGGCGTCGGCGAGCAGGTCGAGCGCCGGCTCGACCTCGCCGCTGACCATCACGTCCCCGGCGGCCCGGAGCAGCTCCGAGATCTTGTGCACGACGACCGCGGCCTGCTCCCGGGGTCGGCGCAGCGGGGCGGCGGGCACCACGGTCGCGGCCACCAGCGCGACCGCACCGCCGAGCAGCGCATCGGTCCAGCGGGTCAGCCCGGCGTCGGGGTCGGGCAGCAGGGTGCTGACCACGATCGACTGGACGGCGGCCTGGGTGACCAGCAGCTGGCCGCCGTCGAGCAGGAACGCAGTGGTCATCGCCAGGCCCACGATCAGCGACAGCTGCCACCAGCCCACGCCGATCCAGGTGACCAGGAGGTCCCCGACCAGGACGCCGACCGCCACGCCGATGGTGACCTCGGCGACCCGACGCAGCCGCTGGCCGTAGGAGGTGCCGAGGCTGACCACCGCGGCGATCGGCGCGAAGAACGGGGTCTCGTGCCCGAGCAGGTCGGCGGCGAGCCAGCCAGGCCACGCCGGCGGCGACCGCGCACTGCCCGATCTGCCAGGACTTCGAGCGCAGCCGCTGCACCCGGGCCCGGGCGGAGGTGCGGCCGCGGGACCAGGCCCGGTCGAGTGGGTACGCCTCCATGGGCCCGATCGTGCCAGACCGGCACCGGTCGCCCGCCACCTCAGGAGGCATGGGCATACCGCACCGCCGGTGCTGTGAGGTCGCGGTCCAGACCGGACCTCGGTCCGGCAGCGCACTCGAGCCGGTGGCGTCTCCGAGCCTCGGTCAGCGCCTCGGGTCGGCGGGACGCGCGCCGTGCGGTGGTGGATCCGACCCGTCCGCGGGTTCCCTCGACCGGGCCGGACCGGGTCAGCGGGCCAGCGTGACCGTGATCGTCGAGTTGGTGCAGGTGGAGGCCAGGCTCTGCATCGCCGACTTCTCCGCGCTGTCGACGCTCAGCCGCCACCGGTGCTTCACCGCCACGAACTCGCGCAGGTAGCGGCACCTGTCGTACGTCGGCAGCCACTCGGCGACGTCCTGGTCGCCCTTGGCCTGGTTCACGCTGTCGGTCACCCCGACCAGCGAGCGATCGCCGAGGTCGTTGCGCGTCGGCCGGCCGGGTGTCCGGTCCAGGCGCGGTCGTCCACGACACCCGGTCGTAGTGAACCAGCGCCCGCCGCTCAGCGTGCAGGTGCCGGTGACCGTCGGCGGATCGTCGGCCTCGGCGAGCAGCACTTCGTTGCGGGTGCTGCACCCGTCACCGTCCGCGTCGACCCAGTGCGGGAACAGGTCCCGGCTGTAGCCGGTCCGCACCTCGGCGGCCACCGGCAGGTCGGCGATCGCGGCGGTCAGCGGCAGCGGAAGAGGGATAACCCTCGACCCGGCCGGCCGGTCGTGACGCAGTCGGGGCGTCAGCCCTCGGTCGCCTCCTCCAGCGGCGCCGCGGCGCCCTCCGCGAAGACCGCGGTGTAGACGAAGCCGGCGGCGACCGCCCCGGCGATCGGCGCCAGGATGAACAGCCACAGCTGGGCGATGGCGTCCCCGCCGGCGAAGAGCGCCGGGCCGATGGAGCGGGCCGGGTTCACCGAGGTGTTGGTGACCGGGATGCTCACCAGGTGGATCAGGGTCAGCGACAGGCCGATGGCCAGCGGGCGCGAAGCCCTTCGGCGCCCGGGTGTCGGTGACGCCGAGGATCACGAACAGGAAGACCGCGGTCAGCACGAACTCGATGACCAGGCAGGCCAGCAGGTTGTAGCCGCCCGGCGAGCGGTCGGCGTACCCGTTGGTGGCGAAGCCGGAGTCCTTGGCCGAGAAGCCGTCGACGCCGTTCGCGACGATGAACAGCACCGTCGCGGCGACGATCGCGGCCACCACCTGGGTGATGATGTAGCCGCCGGTGTCGCGCCAGGCGAAGCGCTTCCCGGCCGCCAGGCCGAGCGTGATGGCGGGGTTGAAGTGGCCGCCCGAGATGTGGCCGACGGCGTAGGCCATGACGACCACGGTGAGGCCGAAGGCGAGCGCGACGCCCAGGAAGCCGATACCGAGCTGGACCGGGCCGGTCAGGAAGGTCGCGGCCAGCACGGCCGAGCCACACCCCCCGAAGACGAGCACGAACGTGCCGAGAAACTCCGCTGCGAGTCGTTGGATGGTGGTGGGCATGGGGTCTCCGCTCCCTCGTGGAATGTGACGATGGTGACGCGAGTGACAGAAGTGGTGCAATCCGCCACGCCGACGGGCACCCGCCCCGCCCGGCGGGGCCGGCCGCTTGTGGCCGGACCCCGCACAGGCAAGGATCGGCAGGACGAGCCAGCTCACGAGCAGACAGAAGGTGCACGGTGGTCAACCCGGTCGACCCGACCGCAGTCGGGTTCCTCATGGCGGAGAACCGCCGGATGCCCATGCACGTGGGTGGGCTCCAGCTGTTCAAGAAGCCGGAGGGCGCGGGCCGCAACTACGCCACCGAGCTCTACCACCAGATGCGCGACGTCGACGCGATCGCGCCGCTGTTCCTCAAGCGACCGCAGCGGTCGCTGAAGGCCGCCGGCCAGCTGGTCTGGGTCGAGGACGAGCAGTTCGACATCGAGTTCCACGTCCGGCACAGCGCGCTCCCGAAGCCGGGCCGGGTCCGCGAGCTGCTCGAGCTCTGCTCGCGCCTGCACGGGCAGCGGCTGGCGCGGGAGCGGCCCCTGTGGGAGGCGCACGTGATCGAGGGGCTCCGCGACGGCCGGGTCGCGATGTACACCAAGACCCACCACGCCCTGGTCGACGGCGTCTCCGCGATGCGGCTGCTCCAGAGCGTGCTCACCACCGACCCCGAGCGCCGCGACATGCCCGCACCGTGGGCGGCCCGGCCACGCCCGGTGAAGGCGGCACCGGCCCCCGACGACACCGAGCGCAGCCTCGAGGACCTCTCGATGACCGCGCTGCAGACCGCCCTGGGCATCGCCTCCGAGGCGGCCGGCCTGCCCGGCGCCCTGGTCAAGACGCTGCGCAAGGGCCTGCGCAACGAGACCTCGGCGCTCTCGTTCTACGCCCCGCGCACCATCCTCAACCAGTCCATCACCGGGCTCCCGCCGCTTCGCCGCGCAGGACTGGCCGATCGAGCGGATGCGGGCGATCGGCAAGGCCACCGGCAGCACCATCAACGACGTGGTGCTGGCGATGTGCAGCGGCGCGATGCGGACCTACCTCCTCGAGCTCGACGCCCTGCCCGAGCAGACCCTGGTCTCGATGGTGCCGGTGGGCCTCAACGCCAAGCAGTCCCAGCTCGCCTCGGCCGAGGGTGGCAACGCGGTCGGCTCGATCATGGTCAAGCTCGGCACCGACCTCGCCGACCCGGAGGCCCGGCTGGCCTCGGTCCACGAGTCCATGCGCGACGGCAAGGAGGGCCTGTCGAGCATGACGCCGGTGCAGATCCTCGCGATGAGCGCCGTCGGCCAGGCCCCGGCGATCCTCACCCCCATCCTCAAGATGCAGGGCCTCGTGCGGCCGCCGTACAACCTGATCATCAGCAACGTGCCCGGGCCCCGGACGACGCACTACTTCAACGGCGCCCAGCTGACCGGCACCTACCCGCTGTCGATCCCCATCGACGGGATGGCGCTCAACATCACCTGCACGTCGTACGACGGGCAGATGGCGTTCGGCCTCACCGGCTGCCGCCGGACGCTGCCGCACCTGCAGCGGCTGCTCGGCCACCTCGACGACGAGCTCACCCTGCTGGAGAAGGTCGCCGGCGTCTGAGGCGCGGTCCTACTTGAGGTACATCCGCGTGACGATCGCGTCGAACGCGACGTCCGGGAGGAACTTGCGGGCCCGCAGGATCGTGCCCGCGCCCTTGCCGACGGGGTAGCGCGCCCGCGGGGTGTTCACCAGCGCGGCCTTCACGATCTTCTTCGCCACCGTCTTCGGCGAGCTGCCCATCAGCCTGCCGTCGCCGCGCTCCATCGTCGCCGCCACGCTGGCGGCCTGCCCGGCGTAGGCGCCGTCGGCGCTGGTCGCCAGCAGCGACTCGCGGGAGATGGTGTTCCACTCGGTGATGATCGGGCCCGGCTCGATGATCACCACGTCGATGTGGAACGGCCGCAGCTCGACCCGCAGGCTGTCGCTGAAGCCCTCCACCGCGAACTTCGTCGCGTGGTACCACGCGCCCAGCGGCTCGTAGAACTTGCCGCCGATCGAGGAGATGTTGATGATCCGGCCGGACTTCCGCATCCGCATGTGCGGGGTGACCAGCTGGCAGAGCCGGGCCAGGCCGAAGACGTTGACCTCGAACTGGCGGCGGGCCTCGTCGATCGGCACGTCCTCGACCGCACCGTAGGAGCCGTACCCGGCGTTGTTCACGAGTACGTCGATCCGGCCGCGCTCGGTGATGATCCGGTCGATGCCGGCCACCATCGAGGCGTCGTCGGTGACGTCCATCGCGAAGGTGTGGATGCCGGCCGCCTCCAGGGCCGCCATCCGGTCGACGCGGCGGGCCACGGCGTACACCTCGAAGCCGGCCTTGTGGAGGCCGCGCGCGGTCTCCTCGCCGATGCCGCTGGATCCGCCGGTGACGAGGGCGACGCGTCTGCTCATGGGGTCATTGTGCCCGTACGACGGCGAGTCCCCCGCCCACGGTCGCAGCGACACGCTCGAGCCGGGCGATGGTGATCGCGCTGACGGTGAGGAAGCCGGCGTTGCGGGCGTTCGAGCCCTCCCGGGTCGGCTCCGGGAGGTTGACGGACAGGCAGGTGCGGGTGCCGCCGTCGGCGGCGTTGGCCAGCGCCGTCGCGTGCCCCGTCGTACCGCTGCCGGCGAAGAAGTCCAGCACCCGCACGTCGGGCGGGAAGCACTCGAGGATGCGGCGGACGAGGCCGGTCGGCTTCGGCGACTCGAAGACCGGGCCGATCAGCGCCTTGAGCTCCGCGACCGCGGTGTCGGTCGAGCCGACCTCCTCGGCCAGCCAGATGGTCTTGAGCTTCTTGCGGCGGCCCGCGTGCAGCCAGTCCTTCTGGAAGACGTCCACCCGCTCGCCGAGCTGGCCCCGGATCCGGCGGCAGACCAGGTCGTCGGGGCGGGCCTCGATGAGCGGCGCCGACCAGCGCCACACGGCGGGGGTGCCGTCGCCGAAGACCGGCTTGATCTCGACCGCCCCCGGGAACGGGTCGGTGGCGACCCGGCCGGTCTCCGGGTCGCCCCAGACCGCGAAGTGCAGGGTCGCCGCGGTGGCGGGGTTGAACTTCTTGTTGGTGTTGCGCAGCGGCAGGTGCCGGTAGCGCCGCCCGTCGGGATCGGTCAGCGGGAAGTCGCCGGCGTCGACCAGCCGCTCCGAGCTCGCGTCGAGCACGCACCGGGCCTCGTCGCGGGCGTAGACGAGGAGGTACTCGTGCGAGGTCGCGAAGAAGCTGCCGAGCTGGCGCCCCTTGGGGTTGAGGTTGACCACGACCTGGGCGACGAAGTTCCGCTCGCCGAACACCTCGTCGCACAGCAGCCGGAGGTGGGCGACCTCGTTGTCGTCGATCGAGCAGAACAGCGCACCGGTCTCGGCCAGCACGGTGCGGGCGGCCTCCAGCCGCGGCCGCATCATCTCGGTCCACGCCCGGTGCCGGTCGCGGCCGGTGCCGTGCTTGTCGCGGTAGGCGAAGTCGTTGCCCGTGTTGTACGGCGGGTCGATGTAGACCACGTCGACGCTGCCCGGCGCCAGGGTGGGCAGCACGTCGAGGTTGTCCGCCTCGATCACGCGGTTGGTGGGCTCGGTGCCGAGCCCCGTGGTCAGGCATGCGGCGGGCCGCCGGGACGTCCCGGCCGGCCGAGCGCGCGCGGGCCCCTCGGCCCGCTGCCGGCCCTCGGGCGCCTCGACCCCTGCTCGGCCGGGACCCGCCGGTCGAGGTCGACGTGCGCGAGCAGGGTCGGGAAGCCGAGGTCCTGGGGCGGGTACGCCGCGATCGGCTGCTCCCCGCTGAACACGACGTACGCCGTGGTGCCGTCGGGCGCGATCTTGAGCACCGAGCCGTCGACGACGGTGGCCGCGTGGGCGAACGCCTTGCGCCGGGAGGTCATCGTCCGCGCCCGCTGCGTGGCGGCAGCCGCTGCCTGCTTGCCGCCCTTGTCCCACGCGATCTTGGCCTGCGGGCCGTACTTCACCGCGAGCTTCGCGCTGGCGACGACGACCACTGCTGCCTTGCCGACCTTGCCCATGCGCTCAACATAGCCAATGCCCGGTCTCCGCCCCGGGCACGGGATGTGGGGTTCGGGACTCCTCGGCGGGAATCGTCAGGCACCATGGAGCGGTGTCAGGCGGGGGTCCGTTCGCGTCGTTCGGTCGTGCCCGGCGACGCCGCGCCATGATGCGCCGCCTCGCCGAGCTGGACCGCGTCGACGCACGCCACGGGCTGGGTACCCATCCGCTGGAGGTCACCCGCGCCCGCCCGGCCCGCCAGCGCTACAACTCGCTCATCGCGGCGTTCCTGACCGTCGGCGTGCTCGGCGCCGTCGTCATGCTCGACCCGGGTGGGGTGGCCACCTCCACCCGGGCGCTGCTCGGCCTGGACCCGGCGCCGCCGTACCGGGTGCCGCTGCTCGACCCCGGCGAGGGCAGCTACACCTACATGCGCACGCAGCCCGGCTCCGACCAGCCGGTCACCTGGGACCCCTGCCGCAAGATCAGGGTCGTGGTGAACCCGGAGGGAGCGCCGGCGAGCTGGGAGTCGATGGTGGAGACCGCGATCGACCACGTGTCGGGGCCGAGCGGACTGCGGTTCGACCTGGTCGGCGAGACCGACGAACGCCCCTCGCGCGACCGTCCGGCGCGCGACCCCACCCGGTACGGCGGCGGCTGGGCGCCGGTGCTCGTCTCGTGGGCCGACGAGGACGAGGTGCCCGGGCTGGCCGGCGACGTGGCCGGCCTCGGCGGGGGTACGTCGATCACGGAGCTGGGCCGGTCCCGCTACGTCACCGGCACCGTCACCCTGGACCGCGACGCGTTCGCCGGCATCTCGGCCCGGCCGGACGCGAGCACCGCCGGCCAGGCGATCGTCGACCACGAGTTCGGCCACCTGGTCGGGCTGGGGCACGTCGACGACAGCGGCGAGCTGATGAACGAGCAGAACCGCGGCCGCACCACGTGGGGTCCCGGCGACCTCGCGGGCCTGTCCCGTCTGGGCCGCGGCCGCTGCTCCTGAGCGCTCTTCTCCGGCGGCCCCTTCTCCTGCGGCCCCTTCTCCTGACGGCTCCGGGCAGCGACCTAGCGGGTGACCATGGCGTTGCCGATGCGGTCCCCGAGCCAGAAGGCCAGGTCGACCAGCGGGCCGACCACGAGGAACGCGCCGACCACCACGACCACGCCGAGCGCGAGCCGGGCCAGCAGCCGGCTCCGCGGGTGCCCGGCAAGGAGGTCGGACACCAGGCCGGTCACCCGGGCCCGGCGCGAGCCACCCGGCGTACGCGACGACCGGGAGCCCTCGGGCCGCGACGGCGCCGCGGAGATGCGCAGGCGCGGCCGCTCCGGCTCCGCGGGCGCGGCCGCGACCGGCGGAGGCCGGAGGCCGACGTCGTCGGGGGCACGGCGCGGGCGGGGCACGACCGGCCCGCGCGCGGCGGTGGCGGCCCGCAGCACGCCGTCGAGGTCCCGGGCGACCTCCCGGACCTGCTCGGGCGTGAGGACCGTGGGGCGCCCGGTGAGCTCCTCCACGAGGTTGGCCGAGGAGCAGAGCAGGACGTCCCGGGCCCGGCCGGTGACCGGCTCGCCGCTGCGCAGGCACAGGACCGCCTGGGTGAGCGTCGAGCCGCTGCGAGACCCGGCCCACGGCCAGGCCCGCCTCGGCGACGGTGTCGACGACCCACTCCCGGGACCGGCCGCCCTGGCGGAGCACCCCGTCGACGACGTCGACCTCGCCGGACCAGCCGACCGTGTGGATGACGTAGAGCCCGGTGGTGCCGACCACGACGTGGTCGATGGTCAGGTCCCGGCGACCGGGCCAGCGGACGTCGTGCAGCACGCTCCAGGTCGCGGGCAGCCCCGCGATCGCGTGGCTCATCGCCTCCGCACCGCCGAGCCGGTGCGGCGCCGTGGCGCGCCCGGCCTGTCGTTCCCGCTCGCGCCGACGGCGCGCAGCGTCGTGTGTCGACTCCCCCGTCATGCTGCCCTCCCCAAGGACGCTTCCACGGTAACCGCGCGCACCGGCATCCGGACACCACGTTCGGCAAAGTCCGCCCAGAGTGACTACCCGGGGTGATGGCCCGGTGACCGGGGTTGACGAAACGGTGCCGGGGTGAGCCGGTCCGCTCAGAGCGCGCCGGCGTCGACGGTCACCAGCGCCACGGTGGTCACCGGGGCGAAGCACTCCTTCTGGGGGCTGGGCACCTTGAGCGGGGTGATCTCGACGCCGGAGTCGGTGCGGTGGACGGCCACTCCCGGGGGGACGTCACAGCCGATCGACACCACGCTGCCGACGAGGACCTGACCCTCAGCCGGGTCGGCGCCGTCGGCGGCGTCCTGGACCTCACCGGCCAGCTTGTCGCTGTCGAGGCCTGCGACGAAGGCGTCGACGGCCTGCTGGTCGTCGAGCGGCACCGGCTCGGTCGACACCTCGCCGCCGGCGGCGGTGTCGTGCAGGATCGCGACCTCGGTGAACTCGACGCTGCCGTCCCCGGCGGGCGGCGTGCTGCTCGATGCACTGGCCGACGAGTCCTCGGCGCGGGTGTCGTCGCCGCCGGTGTCCTCCCCGCACGCGGCGGCGAGGAGCAGGGCGGAGGTGGCCAGCAGGGTCCCGAGGGTTCGCTTCATGACACTCCGACGTTCGATGGGGTGGTCCGGTTCCCGCCAGCTCAGGAGACCGGCACGTCCTTGTGCCAGGACTCGGTGACGTACTTCGTCGACCAGCCCATCGCGACGTACAGCCCGTCGGCGCCGGTGGGGCTGTCCGCGTCGACCTCGAGGCCGACGCGGTCGCGGCCCCGGGCGGCGGCGTCCGCGATGATCGTGTTCAGCAGCCCGGTGGCCACGCCGCGGCCGCGGGCGGACTCCAGCACGCCGAGGTAGGACACGTAGGACCCGTCCGGACCGGTGCCGCCGTCGGACACGGTGCCGACCAGGGCACCGGCCGGCTCCGGGCGCTCCCCGTCGACGATCTCGGCGATCCACCAGTGGTCCCAGCGGTGGCCGGGGTCCTCGCGGAGACGGAACTCGAACTCCTCGAAGGTCTCCTCGGCGGAGTTGAAGTGGTCGGTGAAGGCGCTCTCCAGCACGTCGTGCACGGCACGCAGGTCGTCGACGTCCGGCATCCCGCCGGCCTCGCGGCGTACCTGCCGGAACACCACGCCCTTGCGCTCCCAGCGCTCCGGCGACGGCACCAGCGACGCCTCGTCCGGGGTGACCGGGCGGGTCATCTGCCACCAGGTGCGCACCCGCTCGAAGCCGCCGTCCTCGAGCCAGCCGTGCTGGCGGTCGTCGTCGGCGAAGGCACCCGTGTCGATCTGCTGTACGTCGAGCCCCCGGGCCGCGCCCACCTCGCGGGCCTGCCCCTCGGCCCAGCCGAAGAGCACGTCCGAGCAGCGCCGGGCGCGGTCCTCGTCGAGGGTGCGGTCGACGATGTGGACGTAGAGCATCCGGCCCGCGGCACGGTCGTGGACGCTGCCCCAGGCGCGGATCTCGCCGGCCCGGTCGCGGACCACCACGTTCTCCCGCATCCGCAGCCCCTGCTCGGACACCTCGACCAGCACGTCCTCCTCGGAGGCGGCGGCCCAGCCGCGGCCGGCGCTCTCGTGCGCACGCAGCAGGGCGGTCAGGCGGGCGACGTCGTCGGGGTTGCCCGGGTCCGGCGTTCCCGCCTCCCAGCCCTTCGGGAGACCCGGGTCCTCGGGGAGGATCTCGTCGGGGTCGCTCTCGAACCGGCTGTCTTCGGGGATCACGGTCGATGATTCTGCCGTACGCACGACGAGGGCCGGACCGCACTGCGGCCCGGCCCTCGCGAATACGGGCTAGATCACCACACCGAGCAGCAGCACGAACACCAGACCGCTCACCGAGAGCAGTGTCTCCATGAGCGACCAGGACTTGATCGTCTGACCGACGGAGAGGCCGAAGTACTCCTTGACCAGCCAGAAGCCGGCGTCGTTGACGTGGGAGAAGAACACCGAGCCGGCACCGATCGCGAGCACCATCAGCGAGGTCTCGCCGGAGCGAGGGTCGCGGTGAGCGGCGCGAGCAGGCCGGCCGTGGTCACCGTCGCGACGGTCGCGGACCCGGTGGCCAGGCGGATGACCACCGCGACCAGCCAGGCCAGCAGCAGGACCGAGAGGTTGCTCTCGGAGACCCACTGGGCGACCAGCGTGCCGATGCCGGTGTCGACGAGGGACTGCTTGAAGCCACCGCCGGCGGCGACGATCAGCAGGATGCCGGCGATCGCGGGCAGCGCGGACTCGACCGACTTCGCCACCTCGAGGCGGCCCATGCCGGCGCCGCGGCCGAGGGTGAACATCGCGACCAGGACCGCGATGATCAGCGCGACCAGCGGGGTGCCGAGGGTGTCGAGCAGCATCCGGAGGGTGTTGGTCTCGTCCTCGATGAAGATGTCGGCGAGCGCCTTGCCCATCATCAACGCCACCGGCAGCAGCACGCTGAACAGCGTGATGCCGAACGACGGGCGCAGGCCGGTGTCCGCGGCGTGGTCGCCGGGGCCGAACGAGGCGGCACTGCCGGGCTTGGGCGGGGCGCCCGCGCCGGAGCCGACGGCGACGGCGCCGGAGCCGACAGCGACGGAGCTGCGTGTCTCGAACAGGTCCGGAGCCGGGACGTCCACCCACCGGGCGGCGTACTTCGCGAACACCGGGCCGGCGAGCACGACGGTCGGGATGGCCACGACCACGCCGAGGGCGAGGGTGATGCCGAGGTCGGCGTCGAGGTAGTCGATCGCGATCAGCGGGCCCGGGTGCGGCGGCACCAGGCCGTGCATCGCGGACAGGCCGGCCAGCGCCGGGATGCCGACCGCGATGAGCGAGAGCTCGGAGCGGCGGGCGACCAGGAAGATGACCGGCATCAGCAGCACCAGGCCGATCTCGAAGAACATCGGCAGGCCGATGAGCGCGCCGACGGCGCCATCGCCCACGGCAGGGCCCGGGGTGAGGCCTTGCCGACGATGGTGTCGACGATCTGGTCGGCGCCGCCGGAGTCGGCGAGCAGCTTGCCGAACATCGCACCGAGCGCGATCAGGGTGCCGACGCCGGCGGCCGTCGTGCCGAACCCGGTGGTGTAGCTGGTGATCGCGACGGCCAGGTCGACCCCGGCACGATGCCCACGGTCAGCGCGCCGAGGGTCAGCGCGAGGAACGGGTGCAGCTTCGCGACGGTGATCAGCACGACGATGACCGCGATGCCGAGCAGCGCGGCGGTGACCAGCTGGGCGTCGGGCGCGACCGGCTGGATCAGGTCGTCGCCGGCCAGCGGCAGGATGGGGGACATCACTTCTCCTTTGTCGTTGCGGCGCGCGTCGGCGGTCCCGAGCCGCGCCCGTCGGCGGTCAGCGCGAGGCCGACCGGTCGACGTACTCCAGGACGATGGCGTCGATGCTCTGGTCGACGTCGATGACGAGGCCGTCCTCGTCGGGCGCGAGCCGCTCGAGGGTGGCGAACTGCGAGGTGAGCAGCGAGCTGGGCATGAAGTGGCCGGGCCGGCTGGCCTGGCGACGGGCGATGACCTCGCGGCTGCCGTCGAGGTGCACGAAGCGGACGCCGCGGCGCGTGGTGGCGCAGCTGGTCGCGGTACTTCCGCTTCAGGGCCGAGCAGCCGATCGACCCCGCCCTCGGCCTCGTGGTCGGCCAGCCACGCCCCGATCGCCTCGAGCCAGGGGTGGCGGTCGTCGTCGTCGAGCGCCTCGCCGGCGGACATCTTCGCGATGTTCGCGGCCGGGTGGAGGTCGTCGGCGTCGGCGAACGGCACCCGCAGGCGCTGGGCGAGCGCCGCGCCGACCACGGACTTGCCGGAGCCGGAGACGCCCATGACGACGAGCAGCGGGGGGCTGTCGGCGGCTGTCGACGTCATCGGTTCTCCTCGGGGTCTGTGCGGGGTCGTGTGCTGCGTCACAGCATGCGATGATTGATATGGGTTTTGCAACCCTTTGTGGTGATTAAATCTGATCTTTGACTCACGAACGCCTGGATGACCCTATGAAAGGATCGCGGCCATGACCGCCCCCCGCCCGTCCTCACCGGGCCTGCACTCGAGCGTCCTCGACGCCCTGGGCGCGCGGATCGTGGCCGGCGACCTGGCCGCCGGGCAGGTGCTGACCATGGACGCCGTCGACACCGAGTACGCCGTGTCGCGGTCGGTCTCGCGGGAGGCGATCCGGGTGCTGGAGTCGATGGGCATGGTCGCGTCGCGGCGCCGGGTCGGGGTGACCGTCCAGCCCCGCGAGTCCTGGCACGTCTTCGACCCGCGGCTGATCCGTTGGCGCCTGGCCGGAGAGGACCGCAGCCGTCAGCTGCTCTCGCTCTCGGAGCTCCGGATGGGCTTCGAGCCGGTGGCCGCCGCCCTGGCCGCGGAACGCGCGACGCCCGCCCAGTGCGGCGTACTGGCCGCGGCGGTCTCCGACATGGTGGTGCACGGCACGTCGGGCGACCTCGAGGCCTACCTGGTGGCCGACACCGTCTTCCACCGGACGCTGCTGGAGGCCTCGGGCAACGAGATGCTGCGCGCCCTCGGCGGGGTGGTCGAGGAGGTCCTCGCCGGCCGGACCCACCACCACCTGATGCCGTCCACGCCGAACCCGGACGCGATCTCCCTGCACGAGGCGGTCGCCCGGGCGGTGCGCCTCAAGGACGCGACGGCCGCTCGGGACGCGATGCGGCGCATCATCGACGAGGCCGCCGACGCGATGCGCGAGCAGCTCGCGGAGTAGCCCTGCGGCCGGGTCAGAAGACGAACGCGATCCCGACCACGGCCGGGATGACCCCGAGCAGGAGCCAGGGGCTGAGCAGCGGCTTCTGGTGGATGGCCAGCGCCGCGACGATCGCGAGCACGCCGAAGCACCCGGCGATGATCAGCAGTCCGACCCGGGCATCCATCCGGTCGTCGTCGACCACGGCCGCGGCGATGATCAGGCCCACCGCGAGGTGCAGGATCGTCGTCACGGCCAGCGTCGACATGACCCACTTCTGCACCTGGCTGAGCGACATCGAGCCGCTGGGAGCGGGCCGGGGCGCGTCGGGGTCCATCAGGTGCCGACGACGCTTGACGGGGGGCTGCTCGGACATGACCCCATTCTCGCCCGCGTACGCCGGGCCGGCCGCACCGGGCCCGCCCGTGGACGGGCCCGGTGCGGAGGTCGCGCTCAGTCGAGGACGGCGCGGAGGTACTGGTTCGGCCAGGCGACGCCCTCGCCGAGGCGCACGCCGAGCTCGTGCGCGGCGCGCAGCGCCCAGTGCGGCTCGCGGAGCAGCACCCGGGCCAGCAGCACGACGTCGGCCGAGCCGGTCGCCACGATCTCCTCGGCCTGCTTGGGCTCGGTGATCATCCCGACCGCGCCGGTCGGCATCCCCGCCTCGCGCACGGCCCGGGCGAACGGCACCTGGTAGCCCGGGCCGACCGGGATCCGGGCCGGGACGTTGCCGCCGCTGGAGACGTCGACGAGGTCGACGCCCGCGTCCTTCAGCAGCACGCGCCAGCGCGGGTCGACTGCTCGACGTCCCAGCCGCCGTCGGTCCAGTCGGAGGCGCTGATCCGGACCACGACCGGCGTACCGGCAGGGACCCGGCCGCGGACCTCGCGGACCACCTCGAGCAGCAGGCGGACCCGGTTGTCGAAGCTGCCGCCGTACTCGTCGTCGCGCTGGTTCGACAGCGGCGAGAGGAACTCGTGGAGGAGGTAGCCGTGGGCGGCGTGCACCTCGAGCACGTCGAAGCCGGCCGCGAGCGCGCGCCCGGCGGCGTCGCCGAACGCGGTCACCACCCGGGCGATGCCGTCGGCGTCGAGCGGCTCCGGGTCGCGCAGCCCGGGGTACGCCGTGGCGCTCGGCCCGACCGGGCGTCCAGCCGCCGTCCTCGTCGGCGACCGCACCGCGCCCGACCCACGGCGGCTCGGTGGAGGCCTTGCGACCGGCGTGGGCGAGCTGGATGCCGGCGATCGCGCCCTGGCCGTGGACGAAGTCGCACGATGCGTGCCCACGCGTGCTGCTGCTCGTCGTTCCAGATGCCGGTGTCGGCCGGGGAGATCCGCCCCTCCGGGACGACCGCGGTGGCCTCGGTGAGGACCAGGCCCGCGCCGCCGGTCGCGAACGAGCCGAGGTGGACGAGGTGCCAGTCGTTCGGGACGCCGTCGGTCGGCGGAGTACTGGCACATCGGCGAGACCCAGACCCGGTTCCGGATCGTCACGTCGCGCAGGGTGATCGGGGTGAACAGCTGGGAGTCGCTCATGATGGGGTCACAACACGCACGGGCGCGGCGTTGATTCCCCAGGCCGGTTCCCCGGCGGGCGTCAGCCGCCGTGCAGGTTCTTCGCCGTCGGCGAGGTCGGCACGGTGGCCGGGTCGGGGTAGGTGCCGAACAGCCGGTCCGCGGTCGCCGCGGAGGTGACGGTGAACCAGTAGTGCTCGTTCTTGTAGTGGTGCAGGCGGTGGTTGCGCCAGACCGCCTTGTAGGCACGGGTCCGCGGCTTGTAGTCGCTGTGGATGAGGTAGTGCGTCCACTCGTAGAGCAGCCCCAGCACCGCGACCGACAGCATGAAGGACAGCGCCTGCCCGACGCGCGGGAACGCCAGCAGGGCCAGCGCGTTGTAGCCGACGATCACCCAGACCAGGGCTCGCCACGGGATGAAGACGAGGGGTACGTCGCGGGGGTCGGTGTGGTGCTCGCGGTGCTTGCGGGCGAGCAGGGTGTCGACGGTGATGCCGGCGACCTCGCGCGGTCGCCAGTGCAGCACGAACACGTGGATCAGCCACTCCAGCACCGGGAACAGCGCGACCAGCACCACCGGCCCCCAGAGGTCGCCGAGCCGCCAGTCGCCCACGACGAGCCGGGCCGCCGAGCGTGGCCACCAGCGCGGCCGTGATCATCCACGGCGACGGGTAGCGCCAGAACCGGCGGAACGTCCCGCCGAGCGTGACGCCCTTGGTCGTACGCCGCAGCGCGGCCTCGTCGGCGGCGAGGCGCCGCCGGGCGGTGTGCTCGATGTCGGTCATCGGGTCCTCACTTCTCCAGGGCGTCGAGGGCGTCGGTCAGGCTGGTCGTCGCCACCGCCAGCAGGTCGTGCGCCCGCTGCCGGGCCGTCGCGCCGTCGCCGGCGGCGATCGCGTCGGTGAGTGCGTCGTACGCCTCGACCCGGTCGACCTCGGCGGACATCACCACGGCGAGCGCGTCGAGGACCGGCTCGTACGCCGCGCGCATGCTGTTGAACATCAGCCGGAACGTGATCGAGTCGGCACCGGCGACGACCTGCTCCCAGAAGGCGAGCGCGTGCCGCTGGCGCCGTACGCCGTCGGTCTCGGCCGCGAGCAGGGCGACGGTGGCGCGGAGGTCGTCCTCGAGGGCCGCGCCGGTGCGCTCCGCGGCGAGCTCGGCGATCTTCGGCCCGACGTGCAGCCGGGCCTCGAGGATCGAGCGCGCGACGGCGAGGTCGAGCTCGCCGCCGGTGACCAGCAGCCGGGGCAGCAGGTCGAGGCCGCCGAGCCGCCGGAAGTCCCGGACGGTGGTGGAGCCGCCCTGCCGGACGTCGACCAGGCCGGCCGTGGCCAACCGCTGCAGCGCCTCGCGGACGGCGGGACGGGAGACGCCGAGGACCTCGGCCAGGCGGCGCTCGCTGGGGAGGTTCTCGCCCGGCGCGAGGTCGCCGCCGGTCACCTCGGCGACGAGCTGGTCGAAGACCGCGTCGGGCACGGATCGGCGGGTCACGGGTTGCAGCGGCATGCCGGCCACGGTAGGACGCCACGGGTCCGGTGGTCAAGTGGTCAGACCAGTGCTGTCCTCTGAGGTGCTGGCTCCCCCACGCACGGTCCGGCTAAGGCATCCGGGGCGACAGATAGTGCACACGCCCGATTCGCCGGGGTCGTCTTAGACCGAGTCTGGACTCATCAGCCGACCAGTCCAGGAGCCCACGATGTACACCACCAGCCTCAGCGCAGCCATCGCCTACCAGCACCAGTTCGACGTGCGCGCCGCGGCCCAGCGCCGCTCGCTCGCCAACCTCTTCCGCCGTCCGATGGTCGAGGCCCCGCGCCGGGCCCCGACGTACGGCGGCATCACGGCGGTGCCGGCCACCGGCACCGCCGCGGAGCAGGCCGGGGTGCAGGTGCCCCGCCCGCGCCGCGACCACGCTGCCCACGCCGCCTGATCGGCGGGTCGGCCTGCCGGGTGCCCGACGCGCCCCCCGTTGACCGGGTGCCCGGCCATTCCCCGGACGCCGGGTTCGCGACAACCGTCGCGACCCCGGCGTCCGGGCCATTTCGGGACCATTTCCGTCCGGCCGGGCCGCCGCAGGGCTCGATCCGGCCGTGGCGTCTGGGAGCGGGTGGGACGCTTGCCACATGCCGGACGCACCCGTCGCCCCCGAGGTGCTGCGCGGGTACGTCCACGCGCAGCGCGAGCTGCTCGAGCGGGCGCTGGAGGACCTCGACGACGTCGAGTCCGTGCACCAGGCCCGCACCCGGGCCCGTCGGATCCGCAGCGTCCTGGGCGCCTGGTCCGACGCCACGCCGGCGCGGCCGAAGCTGCGGGCGGACCTGCGCTGGCTGGGTCAGGTCGTCGGCCGGCTCCGCGACGTCGACGTCCTGCGCGAACGCCTCGACCACCACGCGCCGGCGGTGGCCCTCCTCGACGAGGAGCGGCGGTCGGTGGCTGCCGACGTACGGCGGTCGCTGGGCGGCCACCGCGCCGAGCGGATGCGCCGACGACTCGTGCGGCTGGACAGTGCCGATCCGTGGGAGGACCTGCCGCGCCACCCGCTGCCGGACGTGGCTCCCGTGGTCCTCCTGGCCGAGCGTGACCGCGTGCTCCGCCGCGACCGGCTGGCCGCCCGCCCCGGACCCGACCCCGCGCACCGGCTGCACGACGTACGCAAGGCGGCCAAGCGGTTGCGGTACGCCGCGGAGCCGGCCGGCGAGGACGGGGCGGAGCTGGCGGCCCGTGCGCAGGTGCTGCAGGACCTGCTCGGCGCGGCCAACGACGCGCTGGTGGCGGCGGACTGGCTGGACCGCGCCGCGCGGGACGACCCCGCGCAGGCCGCCCGGCACCGCATCGAGTCGACGCGGCAGTGGGCGCAGGCGCACGTCGACGCCGCGGCGTACGAACGCGCGGTGGAGGACCTGCGCACCTGGTCGCCGGGCTGAGGGCAGGCCCGTCCGGGGCCGGTGCCCGGGGCCGTGCGGAGGGTTCCGGGAGGACGGCTCTTGTGTCGGTGGGCTTGGATGGGGTGGACTGCGAACCCGCCGGTAACAAGGAGGCCCCATGCAGCTCGAGCTGTCCCCCGAGGACGCCGCCTTCCGCGAGGAGATGCGCACGTTCTTCACGACCGAAGGTGCCCCAGGAGATCCGGGACGCGGTGGCCTCGCGCGGTGAGCTCACCAAGGAGCACATCGTGGAGAGCCAGCGGATCCTCAACAGGCACGGGCTCGCGGTGCCGCAGTGGCCGGTCGAGTGGGGCGGCAAGGACTGGACCCCGCTCGAGCGGCACATCTGGCACGAGGAGATGCAGCGCGCGTGCGTCCCGCTGCCGCTGGCGTTCAACGCCTCCATGGTGGGCCCGGTGATCGCGGCGTTCGGCAGCCAGGAGCAGAAGGAGAAGTTCCTCCCGCCGACCGCGAACCTCGACATCTGGTGGTCGCAGGGCTTCTCCGAGCCCGACGCCGGCTCCGACCTCGCCTCGCTGCGTACGTCGGCCGTGCGCGACGGCGACGAGTTCGTCGTCAACGGCCAGAAGACGTGGACCACGCTCGGGCAGTACGGCGACTGGATCTTCTGCCTGGTCCGCACCGACCCCGAGGCGAAGAAGCAGCGCGGCATCTCGTTCCTGCTCGTCGACATGACCTCCCCCGGCGTCACGGTCCGCCCGATCGAGCTGATCGACGGCGGGCACGAGGTCAACGAGGTGTGGTTCGAGGACGTGCGGGTGCCGGCGGAGAACCTCGTCGGCGAGCTCAACCACGGCTGGGACTACGCGAAGTTCCTGCTCGGCAACGAGCGCGTCGGGGTGGCGCCGGTCGGCGCGACCAAGCGGGTGCTGGCCCAGGCCAAGGAGTGGGCGGCCGCGTCCTCGCAGCTCGACGACCCGCTGACCGCCGCCCGGATCGCCGAGCTCGAGAACGAGCTGCTGGCGCTGGAGCTGACCGCGCTGCGCGTGGTCGCGCACTCCAGCGACGGCAAGCCGCACCCGGCCTCGTCGGTGCTCAAGCTGAAGGGCTCCGAGCTGCAGCAGGCGGTGAGCGAGCTGGTCGTCGACCTGGCCGGCCCGGCCTCGGTCGCCTCCGGGGCGACACCCGCGACCTCCGGCCTCGAGCCGTGGACGCACCGGGCCACGCCGGCGTACCTCAACCTGCGCAAGGCCTCGATCTACGGCGGCTCCAACGAGATCCAGCGGCAGATCATCGCCAAGACGATCCTGGGACTCTGAGGAGGGCACGGGCATGGACTTCACCTATGACGACGAGCAGAAGGCCCTCCGCGAGGCGGTGCGCGGCCTGGTCGGCAAGGCCTACGCCGACTTCGAGCAGCGCCGCCGTACCGTCGCCGAGGACCCGGGCTTCGACGAGAAGCTGTGGTCCCGGCTGGCCGAGATGGGCGTCCTGGGACTGCCGTTCTCCGAGGACGACGGCGGGGTCGGCGCCGGACCGGTCGAGGTCGGCATCGTGGCCCAGGAGCTCGGCCGGGTGCTGGCGCCCGAGCCGTTCCTGACCTCGGTCGTGCTGGCCGGCGGCCTGGTCGCCGCGGCCGGGTCCGCCGAGCAGCGCGCCTCCGTGCTGGGGGCGCTGGCGGCCGGCGAGTCCGTGCTGGCCTTCGCCCACAACGAGCCGGGCTCGCGGTGGGGGACCACGGCGTCCTCGGTGACCGCGACGTCCGCCGACGACGGGTGGACGCTGTCCGGGGTCAAGGAGCCGGTGCCGCACGGCGCGCGTGCCGACGTCCTCGTGGTCAGCGCGGTGCTGCCCTCGGGCGAGACCGGGCTGTTCCTGGTCACGCCGGACGCCGCCGGCCTGACCCGCGACGGGTACCCCACCCACGACGGCGGCCGGGCCGCGCGGATCACCCTGGCCGACACGCCCGGCGACCCCGCTCGGCGAGGGCGGCGACGCCACCGCCGCGATCGAGCGGGCGCTCGTCGTCGGCCGGATCACGGCGTGCAACCAGGCGGTCGGCGCGATGGAGGTGGCGCTGGACCTCACCACGTCCTACCTCACCAGCCGCAAGCAGTTCGGCGTCACCCTGAACAACTTCCAGGCGCTGACGTTCCGGGCCGCCGACATGTACGTCTCGCTCGAGCTGGCCCGCTCGCTGACCGTCTGGGCGACGATGGTGCTCGCCGACGACCCGGCCGGGGCCGGCACCGCGGCCTCCCGCGCGGCGCTGCAGGTCAGCCGGGCGGGGCGGCACATCGGGCAGGAGGCGATCCAGCTGCACGGCGGGATCGGGATGACCGCGGAGTACTCCATCGGCAGCTACACCAGCCACCTCACCGCGCTCGACCACCTGCTCGGCGACGGGGCGTTCCACCTGTCCCACCTCTCCGCCACCATCGGCACCTACGACGAGGTCGACGCCCTCCCCTGACCCCATCCCCGCCGAACCGTGCGTTGTGGCGGGCCGAACCGTGCGTTGTGGCGGGCCGAACCGTGCGTTGTGGCGGGCCGAACCGTGCGTTGTGGCGGACCGGTCAGGCCGGGCGGGGTACGGCGGCCAGCAGCGACTGGCCGAGCCACACCGGTACGTCGCGGCTGACCTCGCTGGGACCGTCGACGCTCACCAGACCCGAGCGCAGCGCGTGCGACCAGTCCCGGTCGCCGCGCCAGATCTCGGTCATCGTGCGCAGGCTGGTGGTGACGGTGGCGGCGACCTCGAACCCGGGGTCGTAGTCGCAGATGTCGACGTCGCTGCCGGAGACACACAGCCACCAGCGCCCGACCTTCGGCGACACGTCGTCGAACCGGAAGGCCAGCACCGTCCGGTCCCGCGGCCAGGCGTCGACGGGCACGGTGCGACGTACGTCCCACATGAGCAGGTGCGGGTCGAGGTCCTGCTCGCCGAGGTCGCCGATCCACCGCACGCCCCAGGCGCCGAGCGCGTCGACGACCGGACGGAGCTCCTGCCCGCACGGGGTCAGCTCGTAGGCGCTGCGCCCGTCGGTCATCGTCCGGTGGATGATGCCGGCGCGCTCGAGCGTGCGCAGCCGCTTGGACAGCAGCGCCGGCGACATCTTGGGGTTGCCCCGGCGCAGGTCGTTGAAGTGGCGGCTCCCGAGCAGCAGCTCGCGGACGACGAGCAGCGTCCACCGCTCGTCGAGCACCTCCATCGCCTTGGCGATCGGGCAGAACTGGCCGTACGACGACATCGCGATCCCTCCCGCCGACCCGTGCGCGGAGCTGGGTCGACCCGGTCCGTGGTTGCTCCCGCCGTCCAGTACACCCTTCCCTTCCGGGCCGCGCCAGTACAGATCGTGAACCGCCGGTGCTTCACATCTCGCACTGGAGGCTCCTCGCCGACGGCCCGACGCTGGTGGTGACAGCAACCAGATGAGGGAGAACCAGCATGAGTGAAACGACCATCAAGTACGGCGCGGCACCCGAGGTGAAGGCCAAGCACCGCACGATGTGGGCGCTGGGCGACTACGCCTCCGTCGCGGCGGACGTGATCCCGTCGCTCGGGCCGGTCCTGGTCGAGGCCTGCGACATCGGCCCCGGCGACCGGGTCCTGGACGTGGGCGCCGGCTCCGGCAACGCCGCGATCCCGGCCGCCCGCACCGGCGCCGACGTCACCGCCTCCGACCTGACCCCGGAGCTGCTGGCGACCGGCGCGCTGCTGGCCGCCCAGGACGGCCTCGACGTGCGGTGGGAGGAGGGTGACGCCGAAGCGCTGCCGTACGACGACGCGACGTACGACGTGGTGATGTCGTGCGTCGGCGTGATGTTCACGCCGTTCCACCAGGCCGCGGCGGACGAGCTGGTCCGGGTGACCGCGCCGGGCGGGCGGATCGGCCTGGTCAACTGGACGCCGGGCGGGTTCATCGGGCAGATGTTCGCGACGATGAAGCCCTACGCTCCCCCGCCGCCGGCCGGCGCCCAGCCGCCGCCGCTGTGGGGCGACGAGGCGCACGTGCGGTCGCTCCTCGGCGACCGGGTCACCGAGGTGTCGGCGCAGAAGCGGGACCTGGTGGTCGACTGCTTCGCGACGCCCGAGGAGTTCCGCGACTACTTCAAGGCCTGCTACGGGCCGACGATCGCGGTCTACCGGGCGATCGCCGACGACCCCGCCAAGGTCGCGGCGCTCGACCACGAGCTCGTCGAGCTGGCACGCCGCGCCGACCAGGGCGGCGGCGTCATGTCGTGGGAGTACCTGCTGCTCACCGCCCGTCGGTCCTGACGCACACCGGCCGGCCTCGCTGCGATGCGGGGCCGGCCGGGTGCGTCGTACGACGTGGGTGGTGCTCAGCTCGCGCCGAGCGACCGCCAGTAGTTGTTGAGCGCGCCGTTCGTCTTGACGAACCAGACGATGGGGCCGATCAGGATCAGCATGCCGGGGAAGTACCAGAGGCCGGTGGCGCCGGAGACCGGCTTCTCGCGGCCGGCGCGGGCGTGCAGGTCGCCGACCTCGCTGGAGGTGATGTACGGCATCACGAACCCGACGAAGAACGCGAGCAGCAGCGCGAGACCGCCGCCGAGGCCGCGACCGCTGTGGCGCTTCATCTCCTCGTGCGTCTTGAAGAACCAGTAGAGGGTGTAGAAGCCGAAGGTGACGATCACCAGCAGGATGCAGACGCCGGTGCTGCGGATCTGGCCGATCTCACCGCCCGTCGGAGCGCCGTACGGCGCGGGGGCGTAGCCCTGCTGGCCGTAGGGCTGCGGCGGCTGCTGTCCGTAGGGCTGCGGTGCGTACTGGCCCGGCTGGCCCTGAGCCTGCGGCGGCTGCTGGCCGTCGGGCTGCTGCCCGTAGCCCTCGGGCTGGCCCGAGGGAGGGGTCGTGGGGTCCTGCGGCGGCTGGTTCTGCTCAGTCATCAGTGTCCTTGGTCGTCCCGAAAGCGGAGACCACAAGGTATGCGCCCCGGTGGGACCTGCGCCGCCGAATCGCCCAAGCGCCCGGCTCCTTCGTCTGGGTCAGTACGCCGCGACGAGCGTCGGCCTCCCTTCGACCACGCGAAGGTCGACGCTGTTGCCCGGGATCGTGACCGTGCCGACCACGTCCCGCCAGGCACCGCCGTCGACCCGGAACCTCGCGGAGTACGTCGTGTCGACCTTGGGCCGCATCGTCACGTGGGCGTCTTCGTAGCGGTGGGAGACGTACGCCGACATCGGCAGACCGCGTTCGAACTGCCGTCCCGGCTGGGTCGTGACCTGTCGCGTGCCGTCGCCGTGGGACCACGTGAAGGAGGCGGGCGTGATCTCCAGGTCGACCCGATGACCGAGCAGGCGCACGGTGCGGGTGAACGGCTCGGACTCGGTGCGGAAGAGGGTGTCGAAGTTGACCAACGTCTTGCCGCCCGGTGGCTGCACCACGATCCGGGACGCCGGGAGCTCCACGCGGCGCAGAGCGCGCAGGACCATGACCTGGGTGATCGGTTGCGCCGCGGCGACCGGTTCCGGGGTGCACTCGTCGATGTTGCCGAGGCAGCCGCCGGTCACGCCGCTCACCTGGAGCGGCGGAGGCGGCGCCGCCGGCTGCCCGCCTGTTCGCGTCGACCGTGCCGGCTCGCGAGGTTGTGAGCTCGTTCACTGCGATGCGACGAGCGACTCCGAGACCACGTCGACCGCGTGACCCACCGGCTCAGCCGTCGTAGTGCAACAGCACGGCCGCGACACGAGGAGGACGGCCAGTGCGACCGGCGATCAGCACTGCGATCCGAGTCCGAACTTGCTGCACTCTGCCGAGCCTCGGAATTGCCAGGCCAACTGAAGTCGGCCGACATGGCCAATTACTCGTCAGCTCGCCTGGGACCGACCCGGTCTGTCGGACGAATGCCTCCGTCTGTCCGGCGAATGTCGACTGTCGTCGAGATCCACCGTGATTGGAGCCGAGCCAGTGCCGTCCGTGTGCTCGACGGAACCGTCGGGCTTCCAGCCCTCGGACTCGACGCGCCCGCCCGTTCGATAGATCTTCAACGGCGTCTCGCGATGGCAGTGCACGACGCACGACTGCATCGCGGCGCAGCCAAAGCGCACCGAGTGTCGGTCTCGCCGCTGGTCATGCGCGGAGTTCAACGACGTCGACCCAGTAGCCGAAGAAGGCCTTGCGCGCTCGCTTCGTCGGTCCCCTGCGCCTCGGGCGGAATGCTCGGCTCGGTCGCCGACTCCGTAGCGGTTGGCGACGGCGCCGCGCTGCTCGTCGGGTCCCCTGGATCCGCCGAGGACTCGTCGTCGGTACAACCCGCCAGACCCAGCAGGGGCACGCACAGGAGTGCGGCGAGCCCACGTCGTACATCCATATGCCATGCCTTCCCCGAGAGGGCACCCGCAGGCGCCACGACCACCGTAGGAAATTCCTGCCTCGCTGAGAAGGCCCAGCCCCGGATCTGTGGAGAACCCACCGTCACCACCCGTCGGCCACGACAACTGACCACCCCTCGGCCGACGCACCACAACGCACGGCTCGGCGGGCCACAACCCACGGCTCGGCGCACCACAACCCACGGTTCGGCGACGCACCACAACACACGGTTCGGCGGCATCGGGACATTCGCCGCGAAATGCAGGAAACGCCCTCGTCGGGACATTAGCCTCGAAACGTTCGGCCATCAGGCCCGGCCAGCGGGGTTGGGTCGTGCCAGCCAAGGGGACCCACATGATCAACCGCAGCCTGCCCGGATTCGTCGCGGGAGCCCTGTTCGCCGTTGCCGTCGCGGGAGGGGGCGCCGTCGCCGCCACCGGCGGCAAGTTCATCCTCGGCCAGAGCAACACCGCCGGCGGCACCACCACCCTGACCGCCAAGCACGGCTCGGCCCTGTCCCTGCGCTCGACCGGCGCCCCGGCACTCAAGGTCAACAACACCCGCCGGGTCCCGCAACCTCAACGCCGACCGCCTCGACGGCCTCAGCTCCACCTCGTTCGCCCGGGCGACGGCCAAGACCGGCGCCTTCGACTTCTCCGGCGTCCTGGTCGACATCGACGAGAACGGCCTGGACGACGCGATCGTCGCGCAGGCCTCGTGCCCGACCGGGTCGCAGCTGACCGGCGGCGGCTCCGCGGACTACACGACCAAGGGCGTCGTGATCGAGAGCGCGCCGTACCCCGACGACACCTACGTCGTCGTCGCGCTCATCGACGAGGCGACCGTCGAGGACCCCACGAACCTCGTCGCCTCCGCGATCTGCTGGAACCCGAAGGGCGGTCTGACCGGCTCCTACCGCAAGGCGGCCACGCCGTCCGACCTGTCGGCCGGCCTGCTGAAGAGCGTCGAGACGAAGTACGCCGCGAAGGTCGCCGCCCGCTGACCGACCCGCACGGTGAGGGCCCCACGCTGAGGACCCGCCCGCTGACCGACCGGCTCAGGCGCGCAGCAGACCGCGCACGTACGCCGCCTGGCCGAGGTGCTGCAGGCAGTCGCCCATGATGCTGACCAGCCGCACCCCCGCGGTCACCGGCGGGTCCCAGCGCGTGTCGACGATCCGGTCGAGCTCCTCGGGGGTGATCCGGTCGAGGTAGCCGACGGTCAGCCGGTGCACCGCGCGGTGGTACTCCCCCAGCAGCGCGACGTCGGAGATGCGCACCGCGGCGACCTCCTCCGAGGTGTGCCCGTAGCCGATGTCCCCCGACGCGAACGGCAGCCCGAACCGCTCCGCCCAGTCGTCCCAGGCCTGGCCCTCCCCGGTCAGCCCGCTGACGTGGTCGTCCTGCACCCGCGCGGTGTGCCAGAGCAGCCAGGCGATCGAGTTCCCCGTCCCGCCGGGCCGCTCGTGCAGCTCACCCGCGGAGACGTCGCCCACCAGCCCGGCGTACAGCTCCTCGATCCGTCCGAACTCCTCCAGCAACAGGTCGCGTGGCGTCATGCCGTCGACCGTAGCCCTCAGGCGGTCACCCAGGAGTCGCCCGCGAGCACCCGGTCCACCGGCGGACCCGCGGCACCACCGAGCAGGGTCGCCGTCACGAAGTCGGTGGCCGCCTGCTCGAAGACCCGCCCGCGCCGCAGCATCGCGTGCTTGCCCGCCGGGCACGGTCACGAAGCCGACCTCGGTCGACCCGGCCACCCGGCGTGCGACCGTCGCGGACCGGTCCAGCGGCGCGATCCGGTCCCGGTCGCCGTGGACGAACAGCACCCGGCGCCCGCGCAGGTCGGGGTCGTCGGTCGGGTACACCCACGGGTTCAGCGCGACCACGCTCCGCACCGGCGCGAGCGACCCGGACAGCAGCGCCGCCCGCCCGCCCAGCGAGTGCCCGACCAGCGCGGTCGGGAGCTCGCCGTACGACGCGCGCAGCTCGCGCAGCGCCCAGGCGACGTCGGAGACGGGCGTGTGCTCGTGGTCCCAGCCGCGGTAGGAGTTGAGCAGCCGGTACGTCGCCAGCCGGCCGCGTCCGGCGCGGGCCAGCCGCCGCGCGAGGGGCACCATCCGGACCACCGACAGCTGGGTCGGGCTGACCATCATGCGTTCGCCGCGGGAGGCGCCACCGTGCAGCACCAGCACGACGCCCTCGGGGTCGCGCGGGACGTGGGCGGCGATCAGGCGTGGCTGCATCCCTCCATGGTGGACCTGCGCCCCAAGGCGGTCAGGCGTGCTCGACGCAGGTGGTCGTGGTCGGACGCGCCTCCAGCCGCCCGGCCGGGATCGCCCGACCGCACACCAGGCACACGCCGTACGTGCCGTCCGCGCACCCGCGCCAGCGCCGCGTCGACCTCGACCAGCCGGGCGCTCCGCCTGCCGGATCAGCGCGTCCACCTGCGAGCGCTCGAACGCGATCGTCGCCCCCTCCGGGTCGTGCTCGTCGTCGGCGTTGGAGGACTCCGAGGCCGCGACCATGCCGGCGAAGTCCGCACGCAGGGCGGCCAGCCGGGCGGTCGTCGTCGCCCGCGCCTCGGCGAGCAGGTCGGTCGGGTCCATCCCCCGACCCTGCCACGGTCGCTGGCTCACGGAGTCAGACCGACACCAGCGGCTCCCCGCGCAGCCGGTGCGGGTCGGGCAGCCGGCGGCGCCGGACCATGTGCAGCAGCACCAGCAGCGACGTACAGGCCGCGTAGACGCACCACAGCGACACGAACGCCTCCGTGTAGAGGATCGCGACCACGGTGAGGCCGACCAGGTTGAGCAGGCCGAAGGCCACGATCGTGGGGTACCCCGAGAGCAGCGACGGCCCGATCACCGCGACGATGTAGAGCACCGTCCAGGTGCCGCCGTGCTCCACCCCGGTGTCGTACACCAGCGCGTGCTCGTGCGCGACCACGGTCACCGGCGAGGAGGCCAGGGCGACGGCGAGGTACGTCGCGACGACGGCGCCGAGGCCCACGAACGGCGCCACCCGGGCGCGGGCACCCCGGGGCTCGAGCAGCAGCACGGCCAGCGGCACCAGGAACGGCAGCAGGGGCAGCGCGATGACGAGGTAGGCGATCGCCGCCCGATGGCCCACGGACGCCGACACGTCCCCCTCGGCGGCGGCCCAGACGACGGCCTCGATGAGCTGGTGGACGGCGAAGAGCAGCGGCAGCGCGGCGAACGGCACCTCCCGGGCGTGCCGCACCTCGCGCAGCGAGGCGATGCCGACGGGGACCAGCGCGATCCCGACCGCGAGGTCGGACTGCACGGAGAAGCACACGACGGTCGCCTCTCCGGCCTCGCGGACCGTCGGTGCGAAGAGCCGATCGGCCAGCCGCTCCCTCGCGACGCTACGAGCCGCCACGGCGCCCGCGACAGGGCCGGAGGACCCGGACAGACAAGGGAAATCCCCGCTGCCGGGAAGCATCACCGGACGCGAGAGTCGCACCATGACCCCCACCTCCCGTCGGCGCAGGACGACGCTGGTCGCCGTCCTCGCGTTCCTCTCCACGCTGCTGATCCCCTCCCTGGTCCCGTCACTGGCCACCACGAGCCAGGCCGCGACGCCGATCACGGTCGCCTCGGCCGTCGCCACCCAGAACGGCTCCACCGCGACCGTGCGCGGCTACGTCGTCGGCCAGCCGACCGCCACGAACACCGTGGTCACCAGCAACTACCCCAACGACTACGCCCTCGCGCTCGCGGACTCCCCCACCGAGACCAGCACCGCGAAGATGGTCTACGTCCAGATCAGCTCGGGCTTCCGGGCGACGTACGGGCTGCGGACCAACCCCTCGCTCAAGGGACAGCAGCTCGACGTCACCGGCACGCTGTCGGCGTACTTCTCCCACCCGGGCCTCACCTCGACCACGGCATTCGCCAAGGTCGGGGGTACGACGCCACCACCGACCGGTGGACGGGCCCTACGACAGCACGTACTACGCGAACGCGATCGGCAAGTCCGGCACCGAGCTCCGCACCGCCCTGCACACGATCATCAGGACCCAGACGAAGCTGACCTACGACCAGGTCTGGGAGGCGCTGAAGGACACCGACCAGGACCCGGCCAACAGCAGCAACGTCATCGAGATCTACTCCGGCCGCTCGATCGCCAAGACCCGAACGGCGGCGGCGTCGACGACTGGAACCGCGAGCACGTGTGGGCCAAGAGCCACGGCGACTTCGGTACGGCGACCGGCCCGGGCACCGACGTGCACCACCTCCGCCCGGAGGACGTGACCGTCAACTCCACCCGCGGCAACAAGGACTTCGACAACGGCGGCACCGCGGTCAGCCAGTGCGGCGACTGCTGGACGGACGCCGACTCCTTCGAGCCGCGGGACGCGGTCAAGGGCGACGTGGCGCGGATGATCTTCTACATGGCGGTCCGCTACGAGGGCGACGACGGCTGGCCGGACCTCGAGCCGAACCAGTCCACCTCCAACGGCACCGCGCCGTACATCGGCAGGCTCAGCGTCCTGCTCGCCTGGAACGCCGCGGACCCGCCGGACGCGTTCGAGATGCGGCGCAACGACCGGATCTACACCGCCTGGCAGCACAACCGGAACCCGTTCATCGACCACCCCGAGTGGGCGACCTCGATCTTCGGCTGAACGGGGCCGGCTGAACGGCTGGGCCGAAGCGGCGGGGACTGCACATTTCTGTGCAGTCCCCGCCGGCGCGGATGGGTCACGCGCCCGACGCGGCGGACCCCGCCGGCTTCCTAGCGTGGGCGGACCAGCTCACCGGGAGGAACCATGGAACACGTCGAGACCATCATCGTCGGAGCCGGCCAGGCCGGCCTCGCCACGGCGTACCACCTGAAGCGCCGCGGCCGCGCCTGCCTCGTCGTCGACGCCAACCAGCGCGTCGGCGACAACTGGCGGCGGCTGTGGGACAGCCTGCGCCTCTACTCCCCCGCGCGGTACGACGCGCTCCCCGGCCTGCCCTTCCCGGCGAAGCCGTGGTCGTGCCCGGGCAAGGACGCGGTCGCCGACTACCTCGAGCAGTACGCCGCCCACCACGGGCTGCCGGTCCGGCTGGGCGTGCGGGTGGAGCGGCTGACCAAGGACGGCGACCGCTTCACGCTGCGCACCAACCAGGGCACGATGACCGCCGACAACGTCGTCGTCGCCACCGGCACCTTCGGCCGCACGCCGAGCATCCCGGACTTCGCCGCGGACCTCGACCCGGCCATCCTGCAGCTGCACTCGAGCGAGTACCGCCGCCCCGGCCAGCTCGCCGACGGCCCGGCCCTCGTGGTCGGTGCCTCCCACTCCGGGTGCGACATCGCCTACGAGGTCGCCGCGACCCGGCCGACGATCCTGGCCGGACGGGACTGCGGCCAGATCCCGTACCCGATCGAGTCCCGGCGGGCGATCGTGTTCTGGCCCGCGCTCGCGTTCGCCTGGCGGCACGTGCTGACCCGGCGTACGCCCATGGGCCGCAAGGAGATGGCCGAGATCCGCTTCCACGGCGGCCCCATGCTGCGGGTCCGCCGCAACCACATCAAGGAGCGCGGCATCGACCGGCGCGAGGAGCGGGTGACCGGCGTCGAGGCCGGCAAGCCGGTGCTCGCCGACGGCAGCGTGCTCGACGTGGCGACCATCGTGTGGTGCACCGGCTACCGGCAGGAGTTCGGCTGGATCGACCTGCCGGTCGTCGGCGAGGACGGCTGGCCGAAGGAGTTCCGCGGCGTCGTCGACGACGCCCCCGGCCTCTACTTCTGCGGCCTGTCCTTCCAGTACTCCTTCAGCTCGATGGTGCTGCTCGGCGCCGGCCGCGACGCCGACCACGTCGCCGGCCACCTCGTCGAGCGCATGAGCGGCGCCGTCGTCGGTACGCCGACCTCGGCGGCGACGCGGGCCGCCTGAACGTGCACGATGGTGGCGGCCCGGCGAGCACTCCTCGCCGGCCGCAACCGCCGTACCCTGCTGTGATGGGCGTGCTGGAGGACCTCCGTCGTGCACGGGAGGACTACGAGCGCGGCGACCTGAGGGCGGCGTTCGCGGGCTGGTCGGGCGCGGACCCGGACAGCCTCGATGCCCGGACCCTCGTCGACCTCGCCGACGCCGCCCTGCTGATCGGCGACGTGGAGTCCGCCCAGGTCGCCATGCGTACGGCGTTCGACCGCTACCTGGCGGACGACGCGTTCGGCCCGGCGGTCCGGTGCGCGTTCTACCTCGCGATGCGGGCCGGCACGAGTGGGGACCAGGCCCAGGCCGGCGCCTGGGCCGGGCGCGCGGCCGCGATCGTGACGGAGCACCCGGACCTCGGGGAGCGCGGCTACCTCGTCTTCCTGCGGATGTACGGCCACGTCGCGGCCGGCGACTTCGAAGGGGCGGGCCGGCTGGCCGCCGAGGCCGAGGCGCTCGGTCGCGAGTACCGGGATCCGGAGCTGCTCGCCCTCGGCCTGGTCGGGGTCGGCCGGGCCGGGCTGTACGCCGGCCGGGTGGCCGAGTCGATGGCGGCGTTCGACGAGGCGATGCTCAACCTCGCCGAACCGGTCGTCTCGCCGGTCACCGCGGGCTTCGTCTACTGCACGATGATCGAGGGCTGCCAGGAGATCTCGGACTTCGGCCGGGCCGCCGAGTGGACCGGCGTGCTCCAGCGCTGGTGCGAACGACGTCCGGGGCTGGTCGCGTTCACCGGCCAGTGCGCGGTGCACCGCGGCCAGCTGATGCGGGCCCGGGGCGCCTGGGACGACGCCCTGGCCGAGCTCGAGGACGCCCGGAGGAGGTACGCCGAGACCGGGTCGACCGCGGCGGTCGGGCTGGCCGACTACGAGACCGGGGAGGTGCACCGCCTGCGCGGCGACCACGCGCGCGGCCGAGGCGGCCTACCAGAGCGCCGGCGACGCCGGCTTCGACCCGCAACCGGGCCTGGCCCTGCTGTGGCTGGCGCAGGGGCGGACCACGGCGGCGGTCGCGGCGGTACGTCGCCTGCTGGCCGAGACGACCGACCCCGTGCACCGCTCGCGGGTGCTGCCGGCGGCGGTCGAGGTGCTGGTGGCCGCCGACCAGGTCGACGAGGCCCGGACCCTGGCCGCCGAGCTCGACACGGTGGCGGCGTCGTTCGGCTGCCCGGCGCTGCTGGCCGCGGCGGCGGGCTCCTCCGGCCTGGTCGATCTCGCCTCGGATCCGGCCGGGGCGCTGCCCTACCTGCGCAAGGCCGGGTCGTTGTGGGCCCGGGTCGAGGATCCGTACGCCGCTGCCCGGGTGCGGGTGCTGACCGCTCGGGCGCTCGCGGCGCTGGGTGACGAGGAGTCGGCGCGCCGCGAGCTGGGGTCGGCGTCCCGCGCCTTCGCGGCACTCCGCGCCGAGCCGGACGTGAGCGCCGTACGCCGGCTGCTGGAGCCCGACGCCGCCCCGGACGGGCTGACGCCGCGCGAGGTGGAGGTGCTGCGGCTGGTCACCTCGGGGCGGAGCAACGCGCAGATCGCGGCCGAGCTGGTGCTGAGCGAGAAGACGGTGGCCCGGCACCTGAGCAACATCTACACGAAGATCGGTGTGGGGTCGCGGACGGCGGCCGCGGCGTACGCGTACGAGCACGGGCTGGCCTGAGCCCCGGTCGACCCGGGCCATCGTCCGCCGGTGGCCGTCGGGGCGAGCCGGAGACCGACGGTCAGGCCGGCTTGCGGAGCACGAACGCGAACACGGTGACCGCGGAGAACGCCCAGCCCTGCCGGGCGGCGGCGTGCTGCGCCTCGACCGCGGCGTCGGCCTGCTCCTCGCTGATCGAGCCCGTCGCGCACCGCCTGGTCCGCGGCCATCCGCAGCAGGGGCGCCTCGAGCAGAAGGTCCTGCGGGAACAGCAGGGCCGCCGACCCGACGTCCGGCTCGACGGTGAGCCCGGCCGTCATCGCCTGACGAGGGACGTGCCGGGCCGCCATCGGGTTCGCCAGCTGGTCCATGAAGGCCAGGGTGATCGCGTGCTCCACCTCCGGGTCGAGGTCGGAGTTCACCCGGGAGGCGTGGTCGGAGTCGAGCACCAGCGCCCGGCCGCCCGGCCGCAGCACGCGGGCGAGCTCGCGGAACGCGCCCTCGGCGTCGTCCACGTGCTGCAGCACCCGCTCGCACCAGACCAGGTCGGTGCTGGCGTCGTCGAGCGGGACCGCGTCGGCCGCCCCGTCGACGTACGTCACGTTCGGCGCGTCCGTGCGGCTGGCCGCGACCGCCCGCATCATCGGGTTGGGGTCGACGCCGGTGACCCGCCCGGCCGGCCCGACCAGGGTGGCGAGCGCGCGGGTGACCGTGCCCGTACCGCTGCCGATGTCGACCGCGCGCTCCCCCGGCCCCACCCCGGCCTGCGCGATCGACCACTGCCGCAGCCGCCGGATCGACGGCGCGGTGTCCTGGAAGTCGAGGATCCGGACCATCTGCTCCATCGACGGGTCGTCGGTGGTCTCCCTGCGGAACGCGCGCCCCAGGAGCGGGGGTCCGTCGGGCTCGGTCATGGCACACCTCGGTTCCGGCGCCGGGCGACGCCGCCCACTCATGGAGCATCGACCTCGCGTGGTGATACGTGCCAGACCCGTCCGGGTCATCTGGGTGCGGCCGGGGGCTCAGCGCTCGCAGGCGATCCCGTCGCGATCGGTGTCGAGGAAGCTGTGCCGGGCGTACACCTCGGGCCGGACGGCGTAGGTCAGCACCTGTGGGTGCCCGGGTGCCGGCTCGTCGCGGGTGCCGCCACGGGAGACGCCGTGCGGGTACGTCGCGTTCAGCTCGGCGCAGGTCTCGCTCACGCCCGGTGGCCGTGTCGTCGGCGCATCCTCGAAACCCTCGACGAGGCGCTGCCAGACCCACGCGAGCACGCCCACGCCGAGCAGCATCGCGAGCAGTCCCGCGCCGAGGGTGGACGTCCGCCGTCGCCGCGGACGACTGCGCGCGGCCCACAGCTCCGGCGTACCCACGAGCAGCTCGGCCCGCTCCCGCCGTCCGGTGTCGTCGTCCATGGCTCCCTCACGCCCTCCGCGTGGAGAGATCGTAGGCAGCCAGCGGGCCCGCGCGCTCGCGTATTCCGCACGAAATGGTCGCCTCGAGGACTCCTGGCCAGCCAGAACGTGCGGAACGCCCGGGCTCAGCGCTCGCAGGCGATCCCGTCGCGGTCGGCATCCAGGGCCCGGTGCTCGCGGTACACCTTCGGCCGGACCACGAACCCCTTTACCCGCTCCTGCTCGCCGGCGACCGCGTCCTTCGCACCCCGACGGCCGACGCCATGGGGGTACGTCGAGTTCACCCCCGCGCACGGGTCTTCCGGCGGGGCCACGATCGTGTCGACGACCCCCTGCTGCACGCGCGGCAGCGCATAGACGAGACCGACCGCGAACAGCGCCGTCATGAGCAGCGCCCCGACGAGGCGACGTACCAGCTGCAATCCGATCCCACTCCCGAGTCGTGTCCCAGAGGAGGGTAGGCGACGACCCGCCCCGCGCCGGCGTTTCGTGCACAACGGTCGCCCCCAGCCCGGATCCACGACAGGTTTGCACGAAACGCCGGGCGGACGCCGAGACAGCGACGCCGGACGTGCGGCTACCAGCGTGGGTGGATCGCCGCGCGCAGGTGCTCGTCGTAGATCCGCTGCACCCCGTGGCGCAGGTCGTCACCCAGGTCCGGCACCGAGCCGGCCTCGGCGTTCGCGCGGGCCTGCTCCGGGTTCCGCGCCCCGGGGATCACGGTGCTCACCCCGGGCAGCTGGGCCACCCACGCGATCGCGGCCTGGGCGGAGGTCGCGTCCTGGGGAGCGTAGGAGGACACCAGCGAGGTGAACTCCGCGGCGGCCCGCAGCCCGGTCTCGTAGTCCACGCCGGAGAACGTCTCCCCCACGTCGAACGCCGACCCGTCGCGGTTGTAGGACCGGTGGTCATCGGCGGCGAACGTCGTGCTGGCGTCGTACTTCCCCGACAGCAGGCCCGAGGCGAGCGGCACCCGCGCGATGATCCCGACCCCGGCGTCGATCGCGGCCGGCAGCACCGCGTCGAGCGGCTTGAGCCGGAAGGCGTTGAGGATGATCTGCACGCTGGAGAGGTTCGGCCGGGCGATCGCGGACAGCGCCTGGTCGACGGTCTCCACGCTCACGCCGTACGCCGCGATGGTGCCGTCGTCGACCAGCGCGTCGAGGGCGTCGTACGTCGCGTTGTCGTCGATCACCTCGCTCGGCGGGCAGTGCAGCTGGACGAGGTCGAGGGTGTCGACGCCGAGGTTGCGGCGGGAGCGGTCGGTCCAGGCGCGGAAGTTCTCCGGGGTGTAGTTGGCGGCGACCTGGTCGACGCGGCGGCCCATCTTGGTGGCCACCATGACCTCGGGGTGCGAGCGCAGGAACGTCCCGATGATCTGCTCGCTGCGGCCGTCGCCGTAGACGTCGGCGGTGTCGAAGAAGGTCACCCCGGCCTCGACGGAGGCGGTGAGGACGTCGAGCGCGTCGGACTCCGACACCTCGCCCCAGTCCGCGCCGAGCTGCCAGGTGCCGAGGCCGATGACCGAGACGTCGCGGCCGGTCCGTCCGAGGGTGCGGTGTTCCATGCTCCCGACCCTAGCGACGGCCCGAAGCCGCCGGCACGAAGCCAACCCGGTCAGACGCCGACCAGCGCCTCGGCGACCGCGTTCTGCGCCGCCAGCCGCACCACCGTGTTGGCCGCGCCGTACCCGTCGTACCCACCGCGGCGCTCGAGGAGCTCGACGTAGAAGCCCGTCCGCAGCACGGGGGTGTAGGCGTGCAGCAGCTCGCCGTCGCCGATCCGGTCGTAGAGCAGCCCGTGCTCCCGCAAGGACGCCACCAGCTCGGGCGTCAGGTCGAGACGCGCGGCGAGGTCGACGTAGTAGTTGTCCGGCACCGCCATCAGCGGCACCCCCGCGTCGCGCAGGCGCCCTACCGCGGCGGCCACGTCGGGCACCGCGAAGGCGAGCTGGGTGACGCCGTGCGGCGCCTCCACGGACCGGCCGCGGTCGGCCACGTTGACCACGACCCGCAGGTCGCCAGCCGCCGGACGCAGGGCCCGCGAGCGCAGCCGGCCGTGCGGCTCCATGAACTCCTCGACGGTGCCCGGCGCGAGGTCCAGCACGGTCCGGAAGAACGACATCGTCTCGTTGACGTGCTCGGCGTCGACCGCGATCCCGACGTGGTCCAGCCCGAGCCAGTCCCCACCGGACCCGGCGGAACCGGCGGACCCGGACGCGGTCGATGAGGACGACGAGGTCGGCAGCGGCACGAAGTCACGCTGCCAGTCATCCACCCCGCCGGGCTCGTCGCTGAGGAACAGGTGCAGCCCGAACGGCAGCGTGATCCCCGGCAGCAGCGCCTCGCCCGAGCCACGGGTCCGGTCGACCGCGGTCCAGCGCAGCGCGGCGGCCCGGTCGGCGAGCGCGGCCACCGGCGGCGCGACGACGCCGAGCGCGGTGGCGGCGGGAGCGGTCGGCCCGGTGGCCGGGACGCTCTCGTTGACGACCACGTGGGCGCCACCGTTGCGCCACCAGGTCACCGGCTTGGTGCGGTGCCGACCGCAGCGGGCGAAGCCCAGTGTCGTCAGGAGCCCGGCGACCTCGAAGGACCCGGGCGGGCTGGCCAGCTCGACGAACGCCGGGTCCGCGCGGTGCGCCGGCGGCGGCACCAGGGACGTACCGACGCCGCGACGGGCCAGCTGCTCGCCGAGGTAGACCAGCGACCGCATCGCGTCGCGCGCGGTCGCGTCCGGCGAGGCCTCGCGGACCACGTCGCTGAACACCTCCAGCGAGACCGGCCCGTCGTACCCCGCCTCCAGCGTGGCCGCGACGACCCCGGCGACGTCGAGCGTCCCCTGGCCGGGGAAGCACCGGTGGTGCCGGCTCCACTCGAGCACGTCCATGTCGAGCAGCGGGGCGTCGGCGACCTGGAGGAACCCGATCCGGTCCCCCGGTACGCCGGCCAGCGCCGCGCCGTCGTCGCCGCGCGCGAGCATGTGGAAGGTGTCGACGGCGAGGGTGATCGCCGGGTGGTCGGCGGCCACGACGGCCTTCCACGCCTGCCCGACCCGGTCCACGTGCCGTCCCCCACGCCAGTGCCTCGAACGCCACGGTCACGCCGTACGACGCCGCGAGCACGCCGACCTCGTGGAGCTGGGCGGCGGTGAGCGCGGGGTCGTCGACGGCGTCGGGCCGGGCGTTCGAGCAGGCCAGCACCCGTGTCGTCCCGAGCTCGCGGGCCACGGCGAACTTCGTGCGCAGCCGGCGCAGCACCGCGGGGAACGCCTCGGGCGCCACCCCCTCGACGTCGCGCACCGGCTGGAAGAGGTCGACGGCGAGGCCGAGGTCGGCACAGCGCTGCGCCACCTCGCGGGGCGAGAGCGGCGAGGAGATGAGGTCGTTGTCGAAGATCTCGACCCCGTCGAAGCCGGCCGCCGCGATCGCGTCCAGCTTCTCGGTGAGCACCCCGCTGAGGGAGACGGTCGCCACCCCCATGTGCATCGGTCCCGTGCGCATCAGGTGGTCAGCTCCGCGAAGTGCCCGATCATCCGTTCGGCGTCGGGGGCCCGGCCGGTGAACAGCTCGAACGCGCCGACCGCCTGGAAGACCGCCATCCCGCCGCCGGGGACGACCCGGCAGCCGCGCGCCCGGGCGGTCCGGACGAGCTCGGTCTCGAGCGGGAAGTAGACGACGTCGGAGACCCAGAGCCGCTCGTCCAGCAGCTCGGCCGGGACCGGCAGGCCCGCGTGCCCGAGCATCCCGACAGGGGTCGCGTTGACGACTCCGTCGGCGGTGGCGAGCGCCGCGTCGAGGTCGGTGACGGGCGTGACCCGGTCGACACCGAAGCGCGCGCCGAGCCGCGCGGCCAGCGCCGAGGCCCGGTCCGGCTCGACGTCGAGCACCGCGACGTGCCGGGCACCCTGCTCGAGCAGGGCGTACCCCACCGCGGCGCCGGCGCCACCGGTGCCGACGAGCACGGCCCGGTCGCCCACCGCGTCGGGCAGCGCCCGGCGGAAGGCCCGGCCCCAGCCCGACCAGTCGGTGTTGTGGCCGAAGGCCTTGCCGCCGCGGAGCACGACGGTGTTCACCGCGCCCAGGTCGGCGGCGTCCTGCGACACCTCGTCGAGCAGCGGGATCACCGCCTGCTTGAACGGGTGGGTGATGTTGAGGCCGTCCATGCCGAGCCGACGGGCCCAGCCGAGCACCTCGCCGAGGTCGTCGACGCCGAAGCCCTCGACCTCGGCGTCGATGATCCGGTAGGTCAGCGAGAGGCCGGCCGCCCGGCCCTCGCGCTCCTGCATCGCCGGGGTGAGGGAGGCGCCGATCCCGGCGCCCACCAGTCCCAGGGCGAACGACAGCCGGTCGACCATCACGCGGCCTGGGTGGCCAGCGGGCGGGTGACGCGGGCGGGGGTGCGGCCGATGTCGCGGGTGGGCACGGTGTGGGTGCCCGACGGGCCGGTCATGACGGCGACGGCGGAGACCGCGCAGGCGGCGACCGCGAAGCCCGCGACGCGGACCCAGTTGTCGGCGTCGCCGGCCATCAGCCAGCCCGCGATCGCCGGGGTGAAGCCGGCCAGCGCGAAGCCGAACTGGGTGCCGATCGCCATGCCCGACAGGCGGACCGAGGTCGGGAAGTACTCGGCGTACGTCGCCGGCCAGACCGCGTTCGGCATGGAGTAGACGACACCGGCGAGCAGGATCCCGGTGACCAGGACGAGCGGCACGTTGCCGTGCGAGATCGACCAGAGGAACAGGGTGACCATGACCGCCGTACCGGCCAGGCCGCTGAGGAAGACCTGCTTGCGGCCGACCCGGTCGGAGAGCCGCGCCCAGAACGGGATCACCGCGATGGCGACCACGTTGGCGACGACCGCCAGCCAGAGCATGGTGGTGGTGCTGATGCCGATGCCGAACTCGTCGGCGGTGGCGAAGTTGAGCGCGAACACCTGGAACGTCGTGTTGACCATCGCGATGAAGGCGGCGAAGAAGACCCGGAGCACGCCGGCCCAGTGGTCGCGGAAGAGGACGCCGAGCGGGGCCCGGGGCACGTCGTCGCTGGTGGACTCGGCACGGAACTCCGGGGTCTCGTCCAGCGTGCGCCGGATGACGAAGCCGACCAGCACGACGAAGGCGCTGATCCAGAACGGCACCCGCCAGCCCCAGCTGAGCAGCGCGTCCTCGGGCAGCACGGCTGCGAGGGGCAGGAAGACCAGGGGCGCCAGCACCTGGCCGCCCTGGGTGCCGCTGAGGGTGAAGCTGGTGAAGAAGCCGCGCCGGTCGTCGGGGGCGTGCTCGAACGACATCGAGTTGGCACCGGCCTGCTCGCCCGCGGCGGAGAGGCCCTGGAGCAGGCGGAGGAGGACGAGGAGGACCGGGGCGAGCATGCCGACCTGGCCGTACGTCGGGAGGCAGCCGACCAGGAAGGTCGAGATGCCCATCAGCAGCAGGGTGCCGATCAGGATCTTCTTGCGGCCGAGCCGGTCGCCGATGTGGCCCATGAGGAACGAGCCGAACGGCCGGGCGACGTACGCCACGCCGAAGGTGGCGAACGACGCGACGGTCGCGGCCTGGGTGTTGCCCTCGGGGAAGAAGATCTTCGGGAACACCAGCGCCGAGGCGGTGCCGTAGATCGCGAGGTCGTAGTACTCCAGCGCGCTGCCGCTCCAGGCGGCGAGGGCCGCCTTGCGCGGGGTACGCCGCGGCTCCTGCTCGATGGTGGCCTGATCACTCATGTCGATTGCCCTTCGGTGACACCCTGCCGGTCCAGGGGGATTGCCGTCGAGTGTTGGAGTGACCGCAGTCACATGGCAAGCGTTTGCCATAATTTGCCATACTGGTGCCATGAGCCCCCGGAAGCGCGCGACCATCACCGATGTGGCCCGTGTGGCGGGTGTGGCCCCGTCCACGGTCAGCCGGGCGTTCAGCAACCCCGGCCGGGTCAACGCGCAGACCCGGGCCGAGGTCCTCGAGGTCGCCGAGCAGCTGGGCTACGTCCCCAACCAGACCGCGCGCACGCTGGTCTCCGGACGCACGAACACCCTGGCCCTGCTGGTCCCCGACATCACCAACCCCTACTTCTCCGGCGTCATCAAGGGCGCCGAGCGGGCCGCGGCCACCGCCGGCATGTCGCTGGTCCTCGGCGACACCCAGGAGAACCCCGCCCTCGAGGAACAGCTGGTACGTCGCCTCGGCCCGGCCGTCGACGGCTTCGTGATCAGCGCGGCCCGGATGCCCGACGACGCCCTCCAGCGGGCCGCCGAGGAGAACCGGATCGCGCTGATCAACCGGGCCACCGCGGGCATCCCGTGCGTGGTCGCCGACTACGACTCCGGCACCCGCCAGATCGTCGACCACCTCGACTCGCTGGGGCACCGGTCGTTCGTGTTCCTCGGCGGCCCGGCGGAGTCCTGGTCGGGCGCCCGGCGCTGGGCCGGGCTCAGCGCGGCGGCGGAGGCTCGCGGGATGAAGGCCACCCGGTTCGGACCCTACGCGCCGACCCTGGCCGGCGGGCCGGCCGCGGCCGACGCCGTGCTGGCGGCGAAGGCGACCGCGGTGGTCGCGCACAACGACATGCTGGCCATCGGCGTGATGCGCCGTCTCGCCGAGCGCCGGGTGGACGTGCCGGGCCAGGTGAGCGTGGTGGGCTTCGACAACATGTTCGGCGCCGACTTCCTCACTCCCGGGCTGACCACGCTGGCCGAGCGGCGCGAGGACGCCGGCGCCCGCTGCGTGGAGCTGCTGGCCAGCCGGACCCCACCGGGCTCGGGTCGCGAGACCCCGTCCTGGGTGCTGCCGACCGAGCTCGTCGTACGCGGGTCGACCGGTCCCCTGTCCTGAGGGGAGCGGCCGAGCGGGTCAGAAGCCGCCGGCGATGACCTCGGCGAGCGAGCTGATCCACTGCGGCCAGATCAGCGCGATCGCGCCGAAGGCCGCCATGAACGAGGCGGCGAGCACGTCCGGGCGCAGCGCCAGCGGAAGCGACCGTCGGTCGGACTGGCGCTCGGCGCGCAGCGCGCGACGCGAGGCCCGCACGGCCCGCACCCGCGGCGGGGCGGCGCTGCCGGAGGCCTCGCGGAAGCCGGACTCGAGCTGGCGGGCGGCGGCGCGCAGCTGCTCGGGCCGCAGCACCGGCTTGCGGGCGAGGAGCATCGCCTCGAGGTTCGAGGTGGAGCAGACGAGTACGTCGCGCGCCTGGCCGGTCAGCCACTCGTCGCGGACGAAGCAGAGCACCGGGTAGACGTGGCGCTGGTCGACGGTGGTGACCATGGTGGCGATCGCCTCGGCGGCCTCGGAGGCGGCGGTGAGGGTCGACTCGCGGGCGTGGCCGTTCTGGCGCAGCCCCTCGCGGGAGAACGTGATCCGGCCGGGCCAGGACTTGGAGTCGATGACGAAGATGCCGGCCGGGACCGAGGACGACGTGGTCGATGTCGGCGTACTGGCGGCTGGGCCAGCGGACGTCCTGGTAGACGGTCCACTCGTCCCTCGGGAGGCCGGCGAGCACCCGCGCTGTGGTCTCGTCGCCCGCCTCCGCGTGCTCCCACATCTCCGCGGACTGCGTCATCGGTCTCACTCTCCCCCGGTCTGCCCCTGCAGACATCTGGCCGTCGGTCCCGGCCGGCCGAGCGCCTCCGGGACCTATTGGAAAGCGTAAGTCACCAAGGCCGTCCACGCCGGTTGATTGCGTGGAATTCCTGTGGCTGGTCTGTTCCTTCCCGGTGGACCCAGCCCGACCAACGAACCCGCACGACAGCGGCCCGGCGGTGTCGGAGACACCACCGGGCCGCTGCCCGTCGTACGGCCGATCGCTCAGCCGGTCACTCAGTCGGTGACCACCGCCTTCAGCACGTCGACCTTGGCCGCCGAGCGGGCCGGGCCGACTGCGGCCAGGACTCCCGCCACCGCCGCCAGGGCGACGTACATCAGGACCTGCGGGACGGGGATCGAGATCGCCTTGATCCCCTCGTCCTTGAGCACCTGCGACAGCGCCACCCCGATGCCGATCCCGAGGGCGGCACCGCTCAGGGCGCCGATCAGCGAGATGACCGCCGACTCCCAGCGGACCATCGCCCGGACCTGGCCGCGGGTCATGCCGACCGCCCGGAGCAGCCCGAGCTCCCGGGTCCGCTCGAAGACGGACAGCGCCAGCGTGTTCACGATGCCCAGCAGGGCGATGACCACGGCCAGCAGCAGCATCACGGTCACGAAGGTGAGCAGCTGGTCGATGAACCCGCTGGCCTCCTTCTCGTAGCCGGCCTGGTCGAGCACCTTGGCGTCCGGGTGGTCGTCGAGGGCCGCCGCGATGGCGTCCTGGACCTCACCCTGGTCCGCACCGGCGTCCAGCGTGACCAGCGCGGTCGAGACGAGCTGCGGTCCGGCGAAGGCGTTCTGCTGGGCCACGCTGAGGACGAAGTCGTCCCCGATCCAGCCCTTGCCGTCGTAGATCCCGACCACGTGCAGGGCGTGCTTCCCGCTCGCGGCGAACTCCGCCTTGACCGTGTCGCCGACCTTCCAGCCGTGCTCGGTCGCGGCGTCCTTGGCGACGACCACGCCGTCCTTGCCGAGGTCGGAGACCGAGCCCGCCGAGACGTGGAGGTTCATGACCTCCTCGGCGGTGGCCGGGTCGATGGCCGAGTAGCTCGAGTCCTCGCCGGCGAAGCGGGCCTGTCCCCAGCCGTTGGCCGAGACCGCGTCCACACCGTCGACGCCCCGGACCGCGTCCACGACCGCCGGGCTGAACCCGGGAGCCTGGGCACTGGAGGTGGCCACGAACAGGTCGGCGTTGGTCTGCTCCGAGATGACGTCCCCGAACGACGCCTTGAGCGAGGAGGCGAAGACGCCCATGCTCACGACCAGGGTGAGGCCGACCATCAGGGCGGCAGCCGTGGCAGAGGTACGGCGCGGGTTGCGCACCGCGTTCTGCTTGGCCATCTCGCCGGGCAGTCCGCGCAGCCGCAGGGGAGCGGCGATCGCCGCGGCCAGCGGCCGCACCACGATCGGCAGCGCGATCATCACGCCGACCATGACGGCCAGCAGCCCGACTCCGAAGAACAGCATGCCCGCGCCGCCGTACAGCGCCGACGTCATGCCGCCCGCACCGGCGGCCGCGAGGGCCAGCCCGATGAAGACCCGTCGCTTCGACGGCTTCTCGGCGCCCGGCGCGGACTCGCGCAGGGCCTCGATCGGCAGCACCTTGGTGGCCCGGCGAGCCGGGACCAGGGCGGCGACCACCGTGACGACGGTGCCGACCAGGAGCGAGATCCACAGGGTGCTGCTGGCGACCTGGAGCGTGGTGAACGGCAGGGCCAGGCCCACGGCGTCCATCAGCATCTTCAGGCCCTTGGCGACCCCGATACCCAGCCCGAAGCCGACCGCCGAGGCGGTGAGCCCGAGGACCAGCGCCTCGGTGAGGAGGCTGCCCAGGACCTGGCGCCGCTTGGCACCGATCGCCCGGAGCAGCGCGATCTCACGGGACCGCTGGCTGACGGTCATCGTGAAGGTGTTCCAGATGATGAAGGAGCCGACGAACAGCGCGATGCCGGCGAAGGTCCCGAGGATCATCCCGACGATCTTGAAGTTCTCCTTGGTGGCGTCGGCGTTCTCCTGGGCCACGGCCTTGCCGGTCACGGCCTCGGCCCCGTCGGGGAGCACCGTGGACAGGCGGTCGGCGAGCTCGGCCTGCGAGACGCCGTCCTCGGCGCTCACGTCGATGCTGTTGAACTGGCCGGGCGTGCCGAGCACCTGCTGGGCGGTGTGGGTGTCGAAGTACGCCGACGTGGTGCCGCCGAGGTTCTCGATCCCGTCGCCGTAGCCGACCGTGCCGACGACGGTGAACTCCTGGGTCGGACCCTGGAAGAGCACCTTGATCGTCGACCCGAGCGCGATGTGGTTGTCCTTCGCGCTGGTGGCGTCGATGGCGACCTCGTGAGCGTTGGTCGGCGCGTTGCCCGAGAGCAGCTCGACGTCGCCGCGGAGCTTCTCGTCGGCCGGCATGCTGTAGCCGTTGGTCGGGGCACCGCCGTTGGTCGTGATCGCGTGGCCGTCGTTGTCGGTGAGCAGGGCGTAGCCCTGCACCGCACCCTCGGCCGCGCGGACCCCGTCCACCGTGCGGACCTGGTCGAGGACCGACTCGTCGATCGGGCCGCGGGTGGTGCCCACGCCCTCACTGGCGGTGAACGGCGCCTCGGTCCGGACCACGACGTCGGTGCCGGACCCGATCTTGCCGAAGAGCTGGTCGAACGCGATGCCCATGGTGTTGGTCAGGACGAGCGTTCCGGAGAGGAGGGCGACGCCGAGGGCGATCGACGCCATCGTGAGAAGGAGGCGCAGCTTGTGCGCCACCATGCTGCGAAAGGTTGCGGTCAACATGGGTCAGGCTCCCAGGTTCTTCATGTAGTCGAGGACGTCCTCGGCGGAGGGTGAGTGCAGCTCGTCGACGATGTGGCCGTCGGCGAGGAAGATGACCCGGTCGGCGTAGCTCGCCGCGGTGGGGTCGTGGGTGACCATGACGACGGTCTGCCCGAGCTCGGTCACCGCCGTGCGGAGGAAGGTGAGCAGCTCGGTGCCGGACCGTCGGTCCAGGGCACCGGTCGGCTCGTCCGCGAAGACGATGTCCGGTCGGGAGGCGAGCGCCCGTGCTGCGGCGACCCGCTGCTGCTGGCCACCGGAGAGCTCCGAGGGCCGGTGACCGAGGCGACCGGTGAGGCCGACGGTCTCGACGATCGAGGCCACCCAGTGCGGGTCGGGTCTGCGTCCCGCGATCCGCATCGGGAGGACGATGTTCTCCGCCGCGGTCATGGTGGGGAGCAGGTTGAACGACTGGAAGATGAAGCCGATCCGGTCGCGACGCAGCATCGTGAGCGCCTTGTCCTTGAGCGAGGTGATCTCGGTGTCGCCGAGGTGCACCCGGCCGGCCGTGGGTCGGTCGAGGCCGGCGAGCATGTGCAGCAGCGTCGACTTGCCGGAGCCCGAGGGGCCCATGATGGCGGTGAACTGGCCCTCGTGGAGGCCGACGGTCACGTTGTCGAGCGCGGTGACGGCGGCGTCGCCGCTGCCGTAGAACTTGCTGACTGCCTCGGTCCGGGCCGCGATTCCCCTGGTGGCGGGGGTGCTGCCGTGGTGGGAGCTGGTGGGGATGGTGGTGATGGTCATCTGATCTCCTGAAGGGGGCGGCTCCCGGGTGGAGCGGCATGAGATCCAGAAGACTCGATTTCGCCGCGCGCTCCCATCGGGCTGGGCGCACGCCGTACGGCGCCACCCCGCTGGTTGCCGGCGGGTGTCCCGGGGGGCCAGCCCCACCACCGGGGTTCGGGCAGCGCCCTCCCCCGCGGGCGCCGGAGCGAGCACACTGCAGGAATGAGCTGGGTCGCAGGCGTGCGCGGACGGTCGCGTCAGGAGGTCCTCTGGGGCGCCCTCGTGCTCGGCGGCCTGTGCGCCTTCGTCGTGGTGACGTACGTCGTGATCGTGCTCGGCGGCGGCGTCCTCGTCGGCCGGGCCGACTCCCCCGACCTCGCCCTCTCCGTGCTCGCCACGGCCGTGGTGGCACTGGCCTTCGACCCGGTGCAGACCCGCCTGGAGGACTTCGCATCGCGCACCGTCAAGGGCGGCGACCCGGCGCCGTACGAGGTGCTGCGGCGGTTCTCCGGCACCGCCACCGGGGGTTACCCCTCCGAGGAGCTGCCCTCCCGGATGGCACGGGTCCTGGCGGAGGGCACCGGCGCGGCCTGGGCCCAGGTGTGGCTGGTCGTGGACGACCGGCCGACGCTGGCCGCGACCTGGCCCCCGCGCGCTGGCGACACGACGACACGGGACCCCTTCTACGCCGGCGACCCGAGCCGCCGCGCCCGCCCGGTGAACCACGGCGGCGAGCTGCTCGGCGTCCTCGTCGTCCAGGAGCGCGAGCACGTGCCGCTGACCACGATCGAGGAACGCCTGTTCGCCGGGCTGGCCGGCCAGGCAGGTCTGGTGCTGCGCGGAGCCCGCCTGCGCGCCGACCTCGAGCTGCGGCTGGCCGAGCTGTCGGTGCGGGCCGACGAGCTGCGCCACTCCCGCGAGCGCCTGGTCGACGCCCAGGACGCCGAGCGCCGGCGCCTGGAGCGTGACATCCACGACGGGGCGCAGCAGCACCTGGTCGCCCTGGCGGTGAACCTCCGGCTCGCGGACACGCTGGCCGGACGCTCCCCCGACCGGGCCGACACGCTGCTCGCCGCCCAGGAGGACGCGGCGGCCGAGGCGGTGGCGACGCTGGTCCGGCTGGCCCGCGGGATCTACCCGCCGCTGCTGGAGGAGCAGGGGGTCGGCGCCGCGTTGCGCAGCGTCATCACCGGCTCCGGGCGCGCGATCGCGGTCGACGAGCACGCGGTGGGGCGCTACCCCGCGCGCGTCGAGGCGGCGGCGTACTTCTCCTGCCTGGAGGCACTGCAGAACGCCGTCAAGCACGCGGGCGCCGGCGGCATCCGGGTCACGCTGGAGGGCCGGCCCGACGAGCTCGCGATCTCGGTGGAGGACGACGGGGAGGGCTTCGACCCCGGGTCGGCCGCCGGCGGGGCCGGGCTGGCGAACATCCGCGACCGCGTCGAGTCCGTCGGCGGGACGGTCCGCATCGAGTCCGCGCCCGGCCGGGGCACCCGGCTGCACGCCGCGTTCCCCGCGGCCGCGCTCCCGGCTCCCGCGCTCGCCACGGACGGGGGTGCCTGACGTGCGCGCGCGGATCGCCTGGCTCCTGGCCGTCGTGACCGTCGTGTTCGTGGCCGTCGACGTGGTCATCTCGGCCCAGGCCGTGCCGCTCCTCTCGGAGACGGCCATCGCCGTGCACGGCTTCCCGTTCGTCCACGGCGCGGTGGTCGGCTCCGCGATCATGGGGGCGCTGATCATCTCCCGCTACGACCGGCACCCGATCGGCTGGCTGCTGGCGCTCGTCGGCGTGGCCAGCGCCTTCTCCCTCCTCACGGAGGCCTACGCCTACTGGGTCCAGGAGTCCGACGGCCCCGGGCCGCCCGGCCTCGCCGGCACCGCCGCCTGGCTCTCAGCACTGACGGGCGGCCAGCTCGCGATCGCGGGCCTGGCCCTGATGTTCCTGCTGGCGCCCGACGGCCACCTCTACTCGCGGCGCTGGCGGTACGTCGCCTGGGTGGTCGGGATCGGCGAGGCCCTGTGCTTCCTCGCCGTCCTGTCCATGGACCCGACCACGTTCGAGCTCGTCACCCAGAGCGACGACGTCGGGCTGGTCCGAGGTCTGATGCTGACCTTCGGGTTCATCGCCATCAGCATCGGTCTGGTCGCCTCCGTCGTCTCCGTGCTGAAGCGGCTGCGCCAGAGCAGCGGGGAGCAGCGCCAGCAGCTCCGCCTGATCGCCCTCTCGGTGGTGCTGATCGCCGGCGCGATCGTGTTCCTGTTCGTGGCCGAGCTGTTCGTGAAAGAACAGACGTGGCTGTCCAGCACTCCCTTGTTCGTCGCCTACTTCCTGCTGCCGATCCTGTTCGCGACGGCGGTGCTGCGCTACCGGCTCTACGACCTCGACCTGATCATCAACCGGACGCTGGTCGTGGCCGCCGGAGTCGTCTTCGCGGCCGTGGGCTACACCGTCCTCGTGGTGACCGTCGGCCGGCAGGTCGAGGGGCGCACCAGCGGGTTCTGGCTCTCGCTGCTCGGCACGGCGATCGTCGCCCTGGCCTTCCAGCCCCTGCGCCGCAGCGTGGTGCGGCTGGCCAACCGGATGGCGTACGGCGAGCGCGCCCAGCCCTACGAAGCACTCGCGGACTTCAGCCGCGACCTGGCCCGCTCTCCGTCCCCCGACACGCTGCTCCCCGCCGTCGCGGAGGCCGCCGGCCGGGCCGTGTCGGCCCGGGGCGCGGCCGCCACCCTGGACGCGCCCGGCGCCGAGCCGGTCACCGCCACGTGGGGCTCGCTCGAGGAGGCGCCGTGGCAGCTGGTGCCGGTCCAGCATGACGGCGTCGACCTCGGCAGCATCGCGGTCGTGCTGCCGCGCGGCCGCGCCCTGCGCCCCTCCGACGGCAGGCTGCTGCAGGCGCTCGCCGACCAGACTGCCATCGCCTTCCGCAACACCGCCCTCGCCGCCCAGCTCGCGGCCCACGTCGCCGAGCTCGACCGGACGACGTACGAGCTGGCCGAGTCCCGCCGTCGCATCATCGAGGCGGACGACGCCGCGCGCCGGGCCCTCGAGGCCACCATCGGTCGGGAGGTGCTGCCGCACCTCGTCGGCCTCCCCGACGACATCCGGCGGGAGCGCGCGGCCGTGCGGTCGGGGTCCCCGACGGCGGGGATCGGACGGCTGGTCGAGAGCACCAACACGGCGCTGGAGTCGCTGCGCGAGCTGACCCGGGGCGTGTTCCCCACCCAGCTCTCGCGGAGCGGGGTCGAGCCGGCGCTGCGCTCGCAGCTGGCCCGCGGCGACCGGCCGGTCACCCTGACCGTCTCCCCGGACGTCGCCGGGGTGCGCTTCCCGGCCCGGGTCGAGGCCGCGGTCTACTTCTGCGCGACCGCCGCCATCGCCACCGGCGACGCACCGGCCGCCATCGACCTGGGTCGCGGCGACGACACCCTGGTGCTCACCGTCCGCGGGGTGGCCGACGTCGACCGGCAGGGCCACCTGGACCGGGTCGAGGCGGTCGGCGGGACGCTCGACCTGACCGGCGACGTGCTGGTCGTGACCGTCCCCGTCGGTGACGCCGCGTCGACCCCGGCGGACGGCTCGCCCTCGGGCAGGAGCACGGGCGACCCGTCGGGCGACCCAGCCTCGGGCGACCCAGCCTCGGGCGACTCAGCGTCGGCCGGCGTCGGCCCAGGCCGCTGACAGCCGGTCGGGCCCGAACGCCGACTTCGCGACGTACGCCGTGCAGCCGCACCCGTCGAGGTCGAACTCCTCCTCGTCGTACGTCGACAGCAGGATGACCGCCGGGCTGCCGGGCTCGGCGGTGATCCGCCGGGTGGCCTCGATCCCGTCGATGCCGGGGAGGTGGACGTCCATCAGCACCAGGTCCGGGCGCAGGTCGGAGACGGAGCTCAGCGAGTCCTCGCCCGTGGTGGCGAAGCCGCTCACCACGAACCCGTCGGTCTCCTCGACGACGGCCGCCATGGCACGGCGGAACGGCTCCTGGTCGTCCACGATCAGGACGCGGACCTCGGTCACGGTGCACCTCCTCGGCCCCCATCGTCCCCCGGCACCGGTCTCGACCGGGAGGGTGCTGACCGCACGAGGGCGTGCGGGTTCCCGCTCGTCCCGGCCCCCGTTCGGTTCATCGCGCTCCCGGACCGCCCGTGGCCTCGAGGTAGGCGAGCACCGCCATCACCCGGCGGTTCACCTCGGACTCGTGGACCAGGCCGAGCTTCATGAACACCGATCCGACGTGCTTCTCGACCGCGCGGTCGCTCATGAACAGCGCCTTGGCGACCGCCGCGTTGCTGCGACCCGTGGCCAGCTCCTGCAGCACCTCGAGCTCGCGCTCGGTGAGGCTGGACAGGGCGGAGTTGGTCTCCTGGTTCTTCCGCGCCATCAACCCCTCGACGACCTTGGGGTCGAGCGCCGAGCCGCCCCGGGCCACGTCCTGCAGTGCCCGCACCAGGTCGTCGACCTGCGAGACCCGCTCCTTGAGCAGGTAGCCCAGTCCGGCCACCCCGTCGGAGAGCAGCGCGAACGCGTAGTCCTCCTCGACGTACTGCGAGAGCACCACGACCCCGGTCTCGGGGAACTCCGCGCGGATCCGCTTCGCGGCGTCGATGCCCTCGGTGGTGAAGGTCGGTGGCATCCGGATGTCGGTGAGCACGGCGTCGGGGCGGTGCGTCGCCACCGCGCGGTGCAGTGCGTCGGGATCGGCCACGGTCTCGACCAGGTCGACGCCGACGGTCTCTGCCAGGAGTCCCGAGACGCCCTCCCTGACGAGGTAGTTGTCGTCGGCGAAGACGACGCGCACCGTCATGGGCTCACTGTAGGGCCCGGCGGCCGGCGCAGGCACGATGCGGTGCTCCCCTGCCGCGGAGCGTAGGGTGCAAGGGCAGCCACGAGGCGGCGGGTCACGCACAGAAGGCAGTTCAGCCATGGAAAGCACGACGACGTACTGGACCGCCGCCGACGAGGCTCCGGCCACGCGCGAGGACGCCGAGAAGGTCTGGGTCGACGAGGCGCACCGCATCCTCACCCGGGTCGCCGGCACGTACCGCGGGCTCATCGAGTCCAGCGCCCTCGCCAGCGAGCTGCAGGAGACGACCGGCTTCCACACACGCGCGCAGGTCCGCACGTGGATCGCGCCGGTGCTCGCCACCGTCGCCCGCGAGTGCCAGGACAGCGGTGAGCCGCCGCTCACCTCGCTCGTGGTGCTCAAGGCCAGCGGCATGGTCGGCCCGATGTACGACGTGGTGATGCGGCTGAGCGGGGACGCCCCGGCCGAGTCCGACCTCGAGCGCGAGAAGCACGCCGCGGCCGCCCGTCACGCGTGCTACCTCTGGGCCGGCGCCGACATGCCCGCCGACGGCGGCAGCGCCGCCCTCTCCGCGCGGTACGCCGCCTCCGAGTCGCGGGCCCGCAAGGCCCGCCTGGCCGAGGCCGTGCCGAACGTCTGCCCGTCCTGCTTCATGGCGATTCCGCCGACCGGCATCTGCGACAACTGCGACTGACGCCCGCTCAGACGGTCGCCTCGCGGTACGCCGTGAGGGTGACCGGTCCGAGCAGCCCGTAGTTCTGCCGCGCCGACGACCCGAACACGGTGGGGTTGGTCGTCCGCAGCCGGTTGAACAGGGTCGTCGACACCTCGATGACCAGCGTGTTCGCACCCGGCCGCAGCCGCTGCCCGAGGTCGATCCGCGTCACCAGCGGTGAGGTGGCCGGCAGCCGCTCGCCGTTCAGCGTGATCCGGGTGGTGTCGAAGACCGTGCCCAGGTCGAGGTAGGCACCGGCGTCGTCGCTCCAGTCGGCCGGCGTGGTCACCGTGGTGGTGTAGCGCCCGATGCCGGAGACGTCCTGCAGCCCGGGGATCGACGACCAGGCCGCCAGGGCGGCGAGCTCCACCGTCCGGGTCGCGATGCTCGTCTCCCACGGCTCGGCGCCGGGCGTCCAGTCCTCCACCTCGAGGCTCCAGCTGTCGACCGTCGGCGCGGCGGGTGCGGGCGCGAGAACACGGCGTACGACGCGGCCGTTGTCGAGCGTGGTCTGCACGGATCCCCCGGCGGCGGAGCGTACGACGAGCTGCGGGCCGTCGAAGCGGACCAGGTCGGCGGTGGAGGCGACGGCGTACCGCGCCCCCGGCACGCCGCCGGCGTACCAGCCCGGGCCGCCGAAGGCCAGGATCGTGCCCTCACCCGGGTTCAGCCCGACCTTGACCTTGAACCTGCCCCCGTCCTGCTCGTACTGCGCGATCCGGGTCAGCTCGCCGGTCCACGCGTCGAGGCGGTAGGGCACGGCGTCCGCCACCGACGAGGTGAACCAGACGTCCTGCTCGACCCGGTTGATGCGGCGGTTCTCGGCGTGCCGGGCGTTGGCGACGTAGAAGTAGTCGACGTCGTCCTCCTGCCGGTGCACGTGCATCAGCGTCGACGTCGCGTGCTCGACGGTGCGGGTGACCCCCAGCGCCGCCAGCCCGCCGGGGATGCCGGCGTCGTCGGCGACGGTGACCGACGTCGGCAGCGCCAGCATCTCCACGATCGCGGCGCGCACCTCGGCGTCCTCCTCGGGCGTGGAGAGACCGGTGGCGCGGGCGACCGTCCAGTCGCCGACGAAGACGAGGCGCAGCCCCTGCCTGGCCAGGGCGAGCAGGTGCCGGGCCCCGGAGACCTGCATGGTCTTCTCGCGGCTGGCGTAGGGGTCGCCGTTGACGACGACCGCCTGGTACGCCGGACCGTCGGGGTAGAGCCGTCCGTCGCGCACCGTCGGCGGGACCGTGTCCATGACCGCGGCGGTGAGGAAGCCGTGGCTCCAGCCGACCGGGATGCCGTCGTTGGTGAAGTAGTAGGCGCCCAGGCCGCTTCCGGCCGCACCGCGCTGGCGCCACACGGCGACGTCGGTGCGGGCGCGTCCGGCCTGGAGCACCATCTGGGTCCGGCCGAGGTAGTCGGCGATCGGCCGCACGTGCCGCCACGACGGCATCCTCGGGCCCCACGCCTCGCCGTACCCCGGAGCGCCGTCGTACGGCGAGAACGCGGCGAAGCCGGGCCAGGCGACGCCGGGGGTGTTGCGGTAGGGGAAGCCGTGGAAGACGTTCTGGCTGACCCCGCCGGCCATGATGCTGCCGACCGTGCCGAGCGCCTTCTGCCAGGTGGTGTTGTAAGCGCCGCCGGCGTAGCAGGCGGACTCGCACGAGAGCACCGACTTGCCGGCGATGTCGCGGCCGGAGGCGAGGATGCGGTAGTCGTCGAGGTTCTTGAAGCCGAGCGACTCGCCTTCCGGCACGTCGAGCACGGCGGCCATCGCGACGGAGTCCATGTCCTTGCCGTAGGGCTGCACGCGCAGGCCCATCCCGAAGCCCTTCGCCCACTGCTGGATCTCGCGCAGGTGGTTCTCGAAGTAGAGCTGGCCGAGGACCTCGCCGACGTCGAAGCGGACCCGGCCCGAGGTGGTGGCGTCGAAGACGAAGGAGTACTTCTCCTTCACCTGCAGGATGCAGGGCAGGTACGCGAAGAGGTCGTAGCCGGTCCGCCGCTCGAACTCCTCCGGCAGCGCCGCGGTCCACAGCGTGGCTCCGGTCTCCACCTCGAGGGAGTCCTCGAAGACGTTCCCGCCGATGTCCTGCAGCAGGCCGCGGATCTCCGGGGTGAGGACGACCTCGTCCCAGAAGTCGAAGACGGCCCGGCTGCCGGCGCTGCTGAAGTGGTCGACGACGTACGCCTCGGGCGTCGTGTGCGGTCCGCGCTCGGGCTTCTGGCCGGAGCCGCGCTGCCAGCAGGCGATGACCACCCACTCGGCACCCGCCGGCGCGGCCCAGGTCAGCCTGCCGTCGACGACCTGCGTGGTGAGGTCCTGCAGGCTGGCGAGCTCGAGGACCACGGGCTGGTTGGTCGGCCGGGCGGTCACCTTCGCGACCTGCACCCGGACCAGCGTCTTCGCGGTCACGCCCGAGGAGGGCGCCACCACCGGCGCCGGCAGGACCGCGTCGTACGTCGTGCCCCCGGCGACACTGGCGACGCCGTGCACGAGCTCCTGGGAGGCGGCCGGGTCGTCGGGCGTGACGGTCGGGGTGGCCGCCGGCCAGGCGGGACCGATCGTCATGTCGATGCGCAGGCCACGCTGCCGGGCACGGGTCAGCGCGGACTGGACGGCCTCGCGCCACGGCGCCGTGCCCCACCCGTGACCGGCCGGGTCGAGCGGGCCGGTGGCGCTGTGGTGGACGTCGGCGATCTCGAGCAGGCCGAACCCGGCGTCGGCGACGTGGTCGACCTCGCGGGCGATCTCGACCGGGTCGACGAGCCCGTGCGGCCACCACCAGCGGAACCCCGCGCGGTGGGCCGCGCCGGGCTCGGCGAAGGCCTTCGCGATCGGCTGGCCGGTGCCGCCGGTCACGGGGGCGGCGGCCGCCGCGCCACCGCGGGCGAGCACCATCCCGGCGGCGGTCGCGAGGGCACTGGCCTGGAGCATGGTCCGGCGGGTGAGGGAGGTGTCGAGGGGCTGGGCGTCCGGCATGGGGCACTCCGTGGGGTGGGCGAGTGGCTTGAAGCGTTTCATTTCGAGATGCCGGCCAAGGTAGGTCTGTGATCGCAGTCACGTCAAGGGGTCGGCACCACGTGTGGCGACCCGCACGCTGCGCGGTGTCCGGATCCGGCCACTTCGCCCTCGGCCTGGCGGCCGAGCCTCACCGTGTCGTCGCCCCTGAAACGTCTCAAGGAGATCGCGATGCCGGGACGGCTCCGCGTGTCCGGGCCGGCGGACGACCCCCGTTGCTACCGTCGACCCATGACGTACCCACCCGAGCGGGGCTGACGTGCCGGAGCTGAGCGCACGGGTCAACGTGCTCGGCGGGCCGCTCGAGCCGTGCGGGACCGAGCCGCTGACCGGCTTCTACCGCGACTCCTACTGCACCGTCGGACCCGAGGACATCGGGGTGCACGCCGTCTGCGCGGTGATGACCCCGGAGTTCCTCGCGCACCAGGAGTCGGTCGGCAACGACCTCACCACCGCCCGCCCGGAATGGGGCTTTCCCGGCCTCACCCCCGGCGACCGCTGGTGCGTGGTGGCGGCCCGCTGGCTCCAGGCGTACGACGACGGGGTGGCCGCTCCGGTCGTGCTCGCCTCCACCCACGAACGAGCGCTCGAGGTGGTCCGCCGGGAGCTGCTCGAGGAGCACGCGGTCGACGTACCCCCTGACCTCAGCTCGCTGCCCGCGGACTGAGGCCCGCCGGTGGCCCCGCGCACCGGTGACCTTGGGCCCTGCCGGTCGGCGTCCGGCACCGCGAGGCTGGAGGGGTAGGAACGCCATCTCTCCGCGGAGGCCGGCCCATGACTTCGTCCACCTACCCCGCCAGCGCCCCTCTCGCCGGCACGTATCCCGTCCGCGTCGACGCCCGGCTCGACGACCACCTCAGCCGCTGGCTCTGGCTGGTCAAGTGGCTGCTCGCGATCCCGCACTACATCGTGCTGGCCCTGCTGTGGATCGCGTTCGTGATCCTCTCGGTGATCGCGTGGTTCGCGATCCTGTTCACCGGCCGCTACCCGCGCAGCATCTTCGACTTCAACGTCGGGGTGCTGCGCTGGTCCTGGCGGGTGACCTACTACACCTACGGCGGCCTCGGCACCGACCAGTACCCGCCGTTCACCCTCGACGAGCGCCCCGACTACCCCGCCCACCTCGAGGTCGCCTACCCCGACCACCTCTCGCGCGGGCTGGTGCTGGTGAAGTCGTGGCTGCTGGCGATCCCGCACTACCTCGTGCTCGCGCTGTTCGTCGGCGGCGGCCTGTACGCCGCCTCGGCGGACGGCGACACCGCCCGCGGCTACGGCGGTGGCCTGATCGGCCTGCTGGTGTTCGTCGCCGCGATCGTGCTGCTGTTCACCGGCCGCTACCCCCGCGGCATCTTCGACCTCGTCCTCGGGCTGAACCGCTGGGTGCTCCGCGTCGCGGCGTACGCCTCGCTGATGACCGACGAGTACCCGCCGTTCCGGCTCGACATGGGCGGCACCGACCCCGGCACCGGCGTGCTCGCCGTCGGCCGGGTGGAGCCGCCCCCGACGGGATCGGGCGCCGACGTGGCGCCGTACGCCGGGGCATCGTTCGGGGGTGTCGGCCCCGTCGAGCCGCCCCGGGCACCCCGCCGGGAACACCGCCGGGCACCCCGGGCACCGCCGGCACCCCGGGCGTTCCTCCGACGGCACCGGGACCCGCCGCCGGAGGCCCGCCCTACCCGCCGACGCATCCGCCGACCTCGCACTGGGGTGCCGGCCGGATCATCGCGGTGATCGTCGGCTCGATGATGGCGATGAGCGCCTTCGGGCTGCTCGCCGGCGGGCTCGGGCTCCGCATCGCCGACACCGTCCTGCGCGACAACCAGGGCTACCTGATGAGCTCGACCGAGCGGTACGACTCCCCCGGCATCGCGGTCACCTCGCGGAACGTCGAGCTGAGCAGCGGCTCGGCGAGCTTCGACGTGGCCAACCGGTTCCTCGGCACCGTGAAGATCGAGGCGGAGTCCCGCACGCCCGAGTCGATCTTCGTCGGGGTGGCGCGGACCAGCGACGTGGACGCCTACCTCCAGGGCGTCGCGCACACCACCGTCACCGACCCGTCGGGCAACAACGGCGACCCGCAGACGACGTACGTCGACGGCAGCACGACCGCGCTGCGGCCGGGCGACGAGACGTTCTGGGTCGCCTCCTCCGAAGGCGCCGGCAAGCAGGTCCTGACCTGGGAGCCGGAGGACGGTGACTGGACGTTCGTGGTGATGAACGCCGAGGGCACCGCGCCGGTCCGGGCCCAGGTCGCGGTCGGCGCCGAGGTGCCGATCCTCGACAACATCGCGATCGGGCTGCTCATCTCCGGGCTCGCGCTGCTCGGGTTCGCCGTACTGGTCCTGTGGCTCGCGATCCGGAGGCGCAGCACGCCATGAGCACCGCCACCACCTCCCCGTCGCGCCGCCGCACCAAGGCCCGCCCCTCGCGGGCCGCCCGGCGCTTCGGGTACGTCGTGGCGATCGTGCTGAACGCGGCGATGCTCTACGCGATCAACGTCTGGCCGGGCTGGGACGTCGTGCCGTTCCTCACCGACGACACCGTCGACGTCCTCGACGTGGTGAACGCCTCGATCGTGGCCACCCTGGCCGCGAACGTGGTCTACGTGTTCCGTGACCCGCCGCGGGTCAAGGCGCTCGGCGACGTCGTCACCACGGTGGTCGGGCTGGTCGCCATGGTCGTGATCTGGCGGGTGTTCCCGCTCGACCTGTCCTCCGGTTGGGAGACCGTCGCGCGGGTCCTGCTCGCGATCGGCATCGTGGGCAGCGGCATCGCGATCGTCACCGGGATCGTGCGGCTGGTGCGGCCGCGGCCGGCCGGCTGACCGGCGCGCGCCGCGACGTCGTACGCCGTGCGCGACTGCGTCGACTCAGCCGCGGAGCAGCAGCAGCGCGATGTCGTCGTCGGAGCCCGGGGCGATCGCGAGCACGTCGTCGCACAGCCGCTCCAGCGTGCGGTCCTGGGTGCCCTCGAGGGCGGCGACGAGCCGGGCCAGACCGGCGTCCATCGACAGGCTGCGGCTCTCGACCAGGCCGTCGGTGTAGAGCACGAGCGTCGCCCCGGGGTCGACGACGACCTGGTGCTGGCGGCGGTGCGTGCTCGCGTCCAGGCCGAGCAGCAGGTCGGGGTCGGTCAGCAGCAACCGCGCCGCACCGTCGGCCTCGATCAGCACCGGCGGCGGATGACCGGCGTTGGACCAGGTGACGTCGAGCCGGCCGTCGTCGCGACGTACCACCCGGGCCATGATCGCGGTGGCGATCGCCTCGGTGGCGGTGAGCTCCAGCGCCCGCTCGAGGCCCTCGAGCACCACCGACGGGGCGTCGCTGCCGATGCTGACCGCGACGCCGCGCACCAGGTTGCGGACCTGCGCCATCGTCGCCGCGGCCCGCTGGTCGTGGCCGGCGACGTCGCCGATCACCACGCCGAGGCCACCGCTGGGCAGCCGGAAGAAGTCGTACCAGTCACCGCCGAGCTGGGCGACCGCGACCGCCGGCCGGTAGCGCACTGCGATCTCGGGCTCGGTGAACTGGTCCTGGCGGGGCAGCAGGCTGCGCTGGAACGCCTCGGACATCTGGCGCTGCACCTGAGTTCATGCGGCGCTGCACCTCGTCGGCGTACGCCCGCTCGAGCGCCTGGCCGATGGTGGCGGCGACGAGGCCGACGAACGCGCGGTACTCCTCGTCGACGACCACGGTCGACGCCGGCAGCACCGACAGCGCCAGCTGCTGGGGAGCGGTGGTCGGGATCGAGACCCTGATCGGCGTTGCCGTCCCAGGTGTCGAAGTCGAGCGGCAGCTCGTCGCGCTCGTCGGGAGCGATGTCGACCTCGGCGAAGTCGGCCGGCTCGCCGCGCAGCAGGGCCAGCGCGGCCCGGGTGATGGTGGCGGCGTCCTCGGCGTGCGGCAGCTCGGCACCCAGCACGTGCAGCGTCCCCATCCGGCGGCGGTAGACCACCTCGCGGGTGGTCTCGGTGACGACGTCGAGGACACCGAGGGGTACGCCGGCGGTGTCGCGGACCGGGGAGTAGCAGAAGGTGAAGTGGCACTCCTCCAGGAACCCGCGGCGGTGCAGCGGCATCGCGGCGTCGGGGATGAACACGGCCTCGCCGGTGCTCATCACCTGCTCCATCAGCGGGCCGATCTGGTCCCAGATCTCGGGGAAGATGTCCACCGCCCGCTGGCCCAGCGCGCCGGGGTGCTTGTCGCCGATGAGCTCGACGTACGCCTCGTTGTAGAGCAGCACGCGCTCGGGCCCCCAGAGCAGCGTCATCGGGAACTTCGAGCGGAGCATCATGTCGACCGTGGTGCGCAGCGTCGGGCTCCAGGACTCCGGCTCGCCGACCGCGGTCTCGCTCCACCGGACGCGCGCGTACGCGTCGGTGATCGGACCGACGTGGTCGAGCAAGATGCGCACGTCGCACGGTAGCCCGCGTGGCTGTGCCGCAGCGCGGGATTGGTCGACCGTCGCCGCGAAATCACCCGTTCGGGTCATCCGGTCCTGTGGGAACCGCGGTCGCGGTCCCTCAGCTCCGTTGGTGGCGCCGCGGTCGGGCCCTCACGTCCGCTGATGGAAGCGCACGGCGCCGTTCGGCAGGTGACTGACGAGGTAGCGGTCGTCGTGGGCCCGGTGGTGGTGCCAGGAGCACAGCAGCTTGCCGTCGGCCAGGTCGGTGCGGCCGCCGCGGCTCCACGGCTCGGCGGCATGGTGCGCCTCGCACCAGGTCGAGGGCACGGTGCAGCCCTCCGCGCGGCAGGTCCGCTGGGACACCGCCAGTGCCTTGCGTTGCGCGGTGCTGAACAGCCGTTGCCGGCGTCCGAGGTCGAGCACCTCGGACCTCCCGCCGAGGACAGCGGGGATGATCCCCGCGGTGCAGGCCAGGCGGCGCACCTCGCCGGCGCTGATGCGGGTGCCGTCGCCCAGGGTGCCGATGCCGAGCCCGGCGCGCAGGTCGGCCAGCGGCACGGTCACCACGACGGTGGTCGCCGAGCCGCCGTGCAGCGGCAGCCTCGCCGGGGTCGACCGACTCCAGCAGGGAGCAGAAGGCGAGACCGAGCCGGCGGTCGTGCGGGAGTCGCCGGCCGGTCTCGGGATCGGCAGTCGGCACCGCCGCTGCCTCGACGTGCGACGTCTCGAGGAGGTTGCTCCGGCGGGGTGAGGTGTACGCCTCGAGGCAGGTGCGCAGCCGGGACGCCGCCGCATCGGGGAGGCGCATCGACACGTCCGTGCTGCCGTCGCCACGCTCGCGGAACGACAGTCGGGTGGCGGCGGACGCCCGGCGTTCGGCCGCCTCCAGGGCAGCGCGCTCGGCGTCGTCGTACGTCTCGGGCGCGACCACCTCGAGGATCCGGTCGCCCAGGGCGCGCAGCCCCGTCGGCCCGAAGTCGGCGGCCCTCTCGACCAGCTCGGCCTCGGCCCGGGTCCAGGAGCTCGCGGTCCACCTCGTCGCCGAGGGCGTCGAGCGCGCGCACGATCACCTCGGCCTGCGCGAGGTTGACCAGGCCCTCCGACAGTCCGGCGGCCACCCGGGTCCAGCGACGGTCGAGGGCGACCGCCAGCCGCTCACGGTGGTGGTTGGGGCGGTGGTCGGTGCGGGTGCGCGGCGCGAGCCACGACGCGACGTTGGGGCTGGCGTCGACCTCGGCGACGTCGCCCGCGGATGCGATCACCCGCAGCCGCAGGGCCTCGGCCTGGTCGACGACCCGGCTCAGGCGCAGCAGGGCCTCGGCCTTGGCCTCCGTGGGCATGAACGTCGGGGAGACGTCGGCGACGTTCTTCAGCGCGGCCTCGATCTCGTCCGCGCAGGCCAGCAGCGGGTGCGGCGCCGTGGTCGAGAAGGGGTCCATGAAGCCACGCTAGAGCAGACCACTGACACTTTTCGATCACAGTAACGAGGCCTGTGGACGATGCGGCGACGGTCCGCGAACCGTGCCTGTGGAGAACCGTTCGCGCCCACCTGCAAGGACGGCGCAGGCTTGCCGCCATGACCACCTTTCGCCCCACCATCCGCACCCAGGCCGACCTGGAGTCGGCCTGGCGCCACCTGATGAGCCCGCTCGGCTTCGCCAGCCGCAAGGTCTGGATCATGCTCATCGACGACACCGGCACACCGGTGCCGCACCTCGTCGAGATCGCCGATCTCGATGACCTTCCCGACGCGACCGGCCTGCAGAACGGTGCCGAGTTCCTCCGGCTGCTGGTCGACGAGGTCGGCGTCCCCGCGGTCCGGGTCGCGTTCCTCATCGCGCGCCCGGGCCACGACGGCGTACGCCCGACCGACCGGGACTGGGCAGTCTCGCTGTCGAGCTCGCCCGCCGGGCGGGGGTGCGGTGCGAGCCCGTGCACCTGGCCACCGACGCCCGGGTGGTGCCGATCCCGCTCGACGAGCTCGACGCGGCCTGACGACTTCGCGCATCCGATCGCGGGCCGCGACCCAGGTTGCGGGATGCAGCGAGGGTCGAGGCGCGATGCGACAGCGTGCCGGCACTTGTCTCGACCGGGCAGGAGGCGCTGGCGCGTCCACGGAACCTCGCGGCGCTGGCCGACGACGAGCATGCTCGCGCACCGAGTGCGACGACTGCTGCTCACGGAGGAGCCGGTGATGCCGGACCGGATGCATCGGTCGACGGCGTGCGGCCGGTGCCAGTCGGCCGATCTCCAGCACGTCACGCCACCCGGCACGCGTCGACGGACGACGTACTGCAGTCGATCCTTCCGGCGTCCTGCGGCGCGAGCCGTGGCACCTCGGCACGTCGACAGCCGAGCACGCGGTCAGGAGCTCACGGCGAACCTGCCGGCGGGCGCTGGTCTGGGGCGGTGACTGGAACCACGCTCTCGAGGCGGAGTACGCCGGCGCCAGGGCGGCGTCGACACGTCATCGCCCTCGACGACTGGACCTGACCGTGCCCACCGCCGGGCTCCCGCACCGGATCGAGGGCCTGCTGAGCATCGACCACATCGCGATCAGCCGGTCAGTGTCCGCAGCAACGACGGAGCGCCTCATCGCGCCGCGAGCACGCGCCTCTCGGACCACGACGCCTACGTCGTCGAGGTCGCCGACGCCTGAGCCGCGACCACCGGGTCGCGCCAGACGACCGCGGTGCCGTCGAGGACGACCACCCCGTCCTGGTTCACGATCCGCGTCGCCAGCGTCGTCACGGGCTTGTCCGCGCGCGCGTCGGTGACGGTCACCTCGGCGGTGATCTCGTCGCCGGGACGCACCGGCGCGAGGAACTTCCACGCCACCTCGAGGAACACCGACCCCGGCCCCGGGAGGTCCTCCGCGACGACCGCGTTGAGCAGGCCGGAGGTCACGCCGCCCTGGACGACGAGCCCGCCGAAGCGGGAGGCGGCGGCGACCTCCTCGTCGTAGTGGATCGGGTTCCGGTCGCCGCTGATCTCGGTGAAGAGCTCGATGTCGCGGCGGCTGACGAGGCGGGTACGACGCGCGACCGCGCCGATCTCGGGAGTGGTCATGCGCCCAGCATGCCAACGACGGCTTCCCGCAACCTTCCCGCGACCTCCCTATCCCGAGCGCCCGAACAACATGGGGTGCCGCTCCCGATGTCGCCGCGGCCACGCCCGGACAGCATCGATCGGGACGCCAGAAGACGACCTTCCGACACCCGGGAAGACCGGCGGAAGGTCCGCGGAAGGCGTCGGCCACACCCTCGTGGCGAACCATCCACCCGATCAAGGAGCAGTCATGCACAACCTCACCCCCGACATCGCCCGCGCCTTCGAGGCCGAGGTCCGCCGCCGAGGCAGCCGGCCGGAGCGCCGGTTCGCCGAGGACCTGCAGCGCGGACGGCGTTCACGACGCTCGCGGCGTAGCCGATGAGCGCCATCACCGCCGCACCCGTCAGGGTCACCCCCCGCGAGGAGCGGCAGATGCGCGCCGGGTTCCGGGCGATGACCCCGGTCCTCGTGGCGTACGCCCCGTTCGCCCTCGTGGTCGGCACCGCCGTCGCCACCAGCCCCGACCCGTGGTCCGCGTGGGCCGGCACCTGGCTGGTGTACGGCGGCGCGGCCCAGGTCGCCGTGCTCGACGTGACCGCCGACGGCGGCGGCTGGGTCTCGGCCGCGGTCATCGGGCTGCTGATCAACGTCCGGCTGGCGGCGTACGCCGCGGCGATGGCGCCGGCCTGGCGTGCCCAGCCGGCCCGTCGCCGGGCAGCCGCCGCCGTGATGCTGACCGACGCCCCCTGGGCACTGGCCCGCGACCGCGGCCGCGACGACCCGGCGTACTTCCTCGGGGCCGCGCTGGCGCTCTTCCTCACCTGGCCCACGATGGTCACGGTGGGCGCGCTGGTCGGCAGCCACGTCGACGCCGGACCGACGGCCGACCTGCTGCTGCCGCTGACCCTCGGCGTCATCGTCGTCCCGCAGCTGCGCCGCCGTCCCGCCGCGGCCGCCATCGTCGCCGCCGTCGTCACCGCCGTGGTGACCTCCGGCGCGGACGTGGGTACGGCGCTGCTGCTGGCCGCGCTGACCGGCACCGTCGCCGGCCTGGCCGCGGAGCGTGGGCGATGAGCGTCCTGCTCGCCGTCCTCGTCGTCGGCGCCGGCAGCCTGGTCTTCCGCGCCGCGCCGCTGCTCGGCGCCCGGCACCTGCCGGACCCCCTCACGAAGGCCGCGGGACTGGCCGGGCTGGCGGTCATCGCCGCCCTCAGCACCCGCGCCGTGCTCCACCACGAGGACGCCGCCGTGACCGCGGCCCCGTTCGTCGCGGCCGCCTCCCTCGGCCTCGGGCTGCTGCTCGCCTTCCGCGGGCGCTCCGTCCCGGTGGCCGTCGCGGCCGGCCTCGCGACGTACGTCGTCCTCGCCGCCGTCCTCCCTTCCCACTGAGTCCTTCCCCGGGCCGCAAGGCCGGGGGAAGGCCGAGGGAAGGTCCACCCCCCATCGTCAGAACACGAACCGGCGCCGGACCGTCCGCCGCCCTCACCAAGGAGAACCAGATGACCACCACCACCTCGCCCCAGGCCCGCAACGGTGTCGACGTCGCCACGCTCTTCGCGACGCTCGACGCGGTGAAGGAGACCCCGCAGATCGCGAAGTTCCAGTTCCGGGTCCGCAACCGCTGGCAGGGCGGCACGCACAGCCGGTCGGAGTACGGCGACTTCTACGGCGCCATGCAGGAGATGCAGCACAAGAACGTGACCGTCGTCGAGAGCGACCACCCGGAGGTACTCGTCGGCGCCGACCACGCCCCGACCCCCGTCGAGTACCTCCTGCACGCGATCGCCGCCTGCATCACCTCCGGCATCGCGAACATCGCCGCCGCCCGCGGGGTCACCCTCACCAAGGTGAGCTCGACGGTCGAGGGCGACATCGACCTGCTCGGCATCCTCGGGCTCTCCGACCAGGCCCGCAACGGCTACGACCAGATCAAGGTCACCTTCCACGTCGAGGGCGACGCCGACGACGCCACCCTGCGGGAGATCGTCGAGCAGTCCCGCCGCCGCTCGGCCGTCTACGACGCGCTGACCAACCCGACCCCCGTCCACATCGAAGTCGTCACCGGCTGAACGCCGGGCGCACGCCGGGTCGGCCCGGCCCACCCCACACCGGGCCGACCCACCGGAAAGGAAGCATCATGAGAGCCGTCGACACCGTCGTCATCGGCGCCGGACACGCCGGGCTGGCCGTCAGCCACCTGCTCGGCCGGGCCGGACGCGACCACGTGGTCATCGACCGCGGCCGCGTCGGCGAGTCCTGGCGCACCCAGCGCTGGGACTCCCTGCACCTGCTCACCCCGCGCTGGATGACCCGCCTCCCGGGCTGGCGCTACACCGGCCCCGGCCAGGAGGGCTTCATGCCCGTGGCCGAGCTCGTCACGCACCTCGAGCGGTACGCCGCCTCGTCGGCCGCGCCGCTCGAGCTCGGGCGCGAGGTGCGCCGGGTGTCCACGGACGGCGACGGGTACCGCATCGACGCCGACGACGCGTCCTGGCAGGCCCGCCACGTGGTCGTCGCGACCGGGCCGACCGGCCGGGCGCACGTCCCGGCCGCCGTCCACGGCCTCTCCCCCGACGTCCACGTGCTCACCTCGGCGGCGTACCGCAACCCCGACCAGCTGCCCGCCGGCGGCGTCCTCGTCGTCGGCGCCGCGGCCTCGGGCGCCCAGATCGCCGACGAGCTGGCCCGGGCCGGGCGGCGCGTCGTGCTCGCGGTCGGCCGCCACACCCGCATGCCCCGCCGCTACCGCGGCATGGACGTGCACTGGTGGCTCGACCAGACCGGCCGGCTGGCCCGCACCATCGACACCGTGGCCGACCCCGCGGTCGCCCGGCGCGAGCCGTCGTTCCAGCTGTCGGGCCGCGAGCCCCGCGACCCCCGCGGCGTCGACGTCGACCTCAACACCCTGCAGGACGTGGGGGTCGAGGTCACCGGACGGCTGCACGCGATCGACGGGCACCGGGTCACGTTCGCCGACGACCTGGCCGGCACGGTCCGGTCCGTCGACGCCCACGTGAACCGGTTCCTCGACGTCGTCGACGCCTACGTCGAGGACCACGGGCTGACCACCGAGGTCCTCCCCGCCGACCGGCCCGCACCGATCCGGCTGGACGGCCCGCGGACCCGGCTCGACCTCCGCGCCGAGGGCATCGGCACCGTCGTCCTGGCGACCGGGTTCCAGCCGCACCACCCGTGGCTGCGGGTCCCCGTGATCGGGCCCGACGGGCACATCGAGCAGGTCCGCGGCGCCACCCCGGCCCCGGGGCTGTACGTCGTCGGGCAGCGCTTCCAGCACCGCCGCGACTCCGCGACGATCGACGGCGCCCGGCACGACGCCCACGCCGTCGTCTCCCACCTCGTCGCCGGCGACGCCGTCGCCCTGCGCGCCCTGGAGCTCCGATGAGCACCCCGGCGTACGACGTGGTCGTCGTCGGCGGCCGGGTGGCCGGCGCCTCGACCGCGATGCTGCTCGCCCGGGCCGGCGCCCGGGTGCTGGTGCTCGACCGCTCGGCGTACGGCAGCGACACCCTCTCGACCCACGGCCTGATGCGGGCCGGCGTCCTGCAGCTGACCCGGTGGGGGGTGCTGGACCCGATCGTCGCGGCCGGCACCCCGGCCGGTGCGCACCACGCTGTTCCGGTGCGCCGGCGAGGAGCCGATCCAGGTCACGATCAAGCCGCACGCCGGGGTCGAGGCGTTGTACGCACCCCGCCGCCACCTGCTCGACCGGGTCCTGGCCGACGCCGCGGCCGGGGCCGGCGCCGAGATGCGGTACGGCGTCCGGGTCACCGGTCTCCTGCGGGGCGCGTCCGGCCGGGTGACCGGCGTACGCACCCTCGACGAGGACGGCCGCGAGGGCTCGGTGACGGCGCGGTACGTCGTCGGCGCGGACGGCATCCGGTCGGTCGTCGCCGACGCGGCCGGCGCCCACGTCGTACGCCGCGGCCGGTACGCCAGCGCGGTGCGCTACGCCTACTACGAGGGGCTGGACACGACCGGCTACGAGTGGGCGTACGGCGACGGCGCGGCGGCCGGGCTGATCCCGACCAACGACGGGCTGCACTGCGTGTTCGTGTCGGCGACGCCCGAGCGGCTGCGGACGCTGCGGCTGCACAACAAGGAGGACGCCGGCTTCGCGGCGACCTTCCGGCTGGCCGCACCCGACCAGCTCGAGCGGCTGCGCGACGCACGGCGGGTCACCCGCTTCCACGGCTGGGCCGGCGCCACCGGGCACGTGCGCCGTCCGTGGGGACCGGGCTGGACGCTGGTGGGCGACGCGGGCTACTTCAAGGACCCGATCAGCGCGCACGGGATCAGCGACGCCCTGCGCGACGCCGAGCTCGCGAGCATCGCCGTGCTCGGCGCGCTGGGCGGCGAGCGGACGGAGCGGACCGCGTTCGGGGAGTACCAGCTCCGCCGCGACACCGTCTCCCGTCACCTGTTCCAGGTCAGCGACCAGATCTCGTCCTACGCCTGGGACGGCGCGACGGCGCAGCCGCTGCTGCGGGCGATGAGCTCGGCGATGACCGACGAGGTCGAGCTGCTGTCGTCGTTGCCGGCGATCCCGGCGACGGTCGGGGCAAATGCGGCCGCGGTGGCCGCCGTACCTGGGCTAGCCTGAGAGGCGGCCGACACCACCACGATGGCCAGAGGCACGCGCATGAATGTCGAGATCGCGATGCTCGGGACCTTCTCGGTGGCTGTCGCGCGCGCTCCGGTCGATCCGGCGACCTGGTCCCGCCGCGGCGCCGCGTCCCTGGTCAAGCTGCTCGCCCTCGCCGAGGGCCGCACGCTGCACCGCGAGCAGGTGGTCGACGCGCTGTGGCCCACGGTGCCGGTGGACGCCGCGCTGCCGCGGCTGCACAAGGCGGCCCACTACGCGCGCCGGGCCCTCGAGCCCGACGGCGCGCACGGCCAGCCGATCCTCGTCCTGCAGCGCGACCGGGTGCAGCTGCTGCCCGAGGCCGAGGTCCGCGTCGACGCCGTCGAGTTCCGCCGGCTGGCGGAGAAGGCGCTCGCCGACGGCTCGACGTCCGAGGCCGAGGAGGCGCTGGCGGCGTACGGCGGCCCGCTGCTGCCCGAGGACCTCTACGAGCCCTGGGTGGCCGACTGGCGCGACACCGTCGACGTCCTGCACCGCGACCTGCTCCGGCTGGCCGGGCGGTGGTCCGACCTCGTCCGCGTCGACCCGACCGACGAGGCCGCCCACGTGGCGCTGGCCCGGGAGCTCGCGGCGCGCGGCGACGTACGCGCGGCGGAGCGGCAGCTGGAGCGGATGGAGCAGGCGCTGCGGCGCGAGCTGGGCACGGTGCCGAGCGCCGAGGCACTCCGGTTGCGGGCCGAGCTGGCGGGCCGGGCGGGAACTCCGTCGCCCGTCCCGCCCGGAGCCGTCGACCCGGCTGGTCGGGCGCCGGCCCGCCGGCGACACCCTGCGCGGTCACCTGGACCGGGCGGACGAGGGCCACGGCAGCACGCTGCTGCTGACCGGGCCGGCCGGCGTCGGCAAGTCGGCGGTGCTGGACCTGGCCACGGAGCTGGCCCGGCGCCGCGGCTGGCGGACGGCGCGCGGTGCGGCGTCGTCGATGGAGGGTGCCTGGCCCTACGCCCCGGTCCTGGAGGCGTTCGGCGACCTGTGCCGGCAGCACCCGTCGCTGCTCGACGGCCTGGACGACAGCTTCCGGCTCGAGCTCGACCGGGCGCTCTCCGGCGAGCAGGCGATCTGGAGCGGCGAGTCCGCGCACCAGCGGCTGTTCGTCGCGGCGGCGGAGCTGCTCCGGCTGGCCGCCAGCGACCGCGGGCTGCTGCTGGTGGTCGACGACGTGCACGAGGCGGACGAGGCGTCGCTGCGGCTGCTGCACTACCTGGCCCGGGCCGCGGTGACCGAGCGGGTGCTGGTCGCGGTCGCGTCCCGGCCGCGGGAGTCGCTGCGCGAGGTGGAGGCGAGCCTGGTCGGCCGGGGTGCCGGCGCGGTCCTCGACCTCCGCCGCTCGACGACGCCGCGTCCCGCCGGCTGGTCGCGCTCCACCACCCCGACCTCGACGAGGCGACGGTGGCCGAGATCTGTGCGGTGTCCGGCGGCGTGCCGTTCCGGCTCCTGGAGACCGCCCGCGCGGCGCAGGGAGGGAGCAGCGAGCTCGCCGTGTCCGGGCTCGACGACCAGGCGCTCGGCGTCCTCCGGCGGGTCGCGCTGCTCGGGTCGGCGTTCACGACCGACGAGCTGCTCGCGGTCAGCGGCGTGGACGAGGACACGACGTACGCCGCCCTCGCGGCCGGGCTGGACGCGGCGGTGGTGGAGCCGGCGGAGACCGGGTACCGCTTCCGGCACGCCCTGGTCCGCGACACGGTGCTCGCCACCTTCGCCGCCGCACGAGCGGTCGCGTGAGGGCGGCGACGTGGCCGAGCGGATGGCCGCCCTGGGCGCGCCCGGCGACCCGCGTCGCGCACCTGTTCGTCGCCTCCGGCCACCCGGTGCAGGCGATCCCCCACGCCCGCCAGGCGGTCGAGACGGCCGGCGCGCTCGGCGCCTACCGCGACGGCCTCACCCTCATCGACGCGGTGATCGACCACGCGTCCGGCGTCGACCGGGCGCACCTGCTCGCCCGGCGTGGCGACCTGCTGCTGGCGCTGGCCGACCCGGCCGCGGTCGCGGCGTACCGTGCCGCGCTGTCGCTGACCACCGGCACCGAGCACCGGCTGGTCCGGGCGCGGCTGGCGCGGGCGGCGACGTTCCAGGGCGACCTCGCCACCGCCGGCGTGGCCCTGGCCGGGCTGGAGCTCGAGGGGGACGTCGCCGACGGGCCGCTGCTGCTGGCGCGCGGCAGCTATGCCTGGTTCAGCGGGGACGTCGAGGGCGCCCGCGAGGCCGCCGACTCGGCGCGGACCGTGCTGCGCCCCGACGACCCGTGGCAGATGCTGGACCTGATCAGCCTGCAGGGCTTCATCGCGCACCAGCGCGGCGAGTGGCTGCAGCGGTTCCGGCTGGAGCTGCGCCAGACCCTGGACGACCCGGGGATGGCGACCGCGGTGTTCGACGCGCACCTGTGCGTGGCCGAGCACCTGCTCTACGGCCAGGTGCCCTACCCGGAGGTGATCCGCCTCGCCGAGCAGCTGCGGCGCCGGGCCGAGCACCACGGGGCGCTGCGCGGGGCGGCGTTCGCCGCGGCGCTGACCGGCGAGGCCGCGCTGCTCATGGGCGACCTCGACCGCGCCGAGCGGGACCTGACCGAGGCCGCCGAGCTGCACCACGACGTCTCCGCCGCGGCCGGCGAGGCGCACTCGCTGGAGCGCCTGGCCGAGGTGCAGGTCGCGCGCGGTGACAAGGAGGGGGCGCGGGCGCTGCTGCGGCGCGCGCTCCCGCTGGCCCGCTGGTCGGTGATCAGCTCGCACCTGATCCACCGGGTCTACGGCACGATGATCCAGGCGGCGCCGGACCCCGTCGCCGCGCTGGCGGTGGTCGAGCAGGGCGACCTCGCGATCGGCGAACGCGACCGGTGCGACTTCTGCAGCCTGATGTTCGAGGTGCCGGCCGCGATCGCGTGCGCCGACGCCGGGCTGGTCGAGGCCGCCGAGCGGCACCTGGAGCTGGCCGAGCAGTCCGCGGCGTACGCCCCCAGCAACGCCTGGAGCGCCTCCGTCGCCGAGGCCCGCGCGCACGTCGCCGCGGCCCGGCACGACGACGCCGCGTTCGCCCGCCACCTCAGCGAGGCGGCGGAGCTGTTCACCGAGGCCGGGCAGCCGCTGGACGCCGCGCGGTGCGAGGCGGCCCTGGTCTGAGGCGGGACCTTGGACACTGTCGCCCGCCATTCCCGCGCCCTACCGTCCAGGCATGATCCGACTGCTCATCAGCGCGGGCATCAAGCTGCTCGCCAACGCCCTGGGGCTCATCGTGGCGGCGGTCGTGCTCGACGACCTGACGATCACCGGGGCCGCGTTCGTCGTCGCGGTGCTGATCTTCACCGGCGTCGAGGTGCTCGTCGACCCGCTGCTCACCCGGATCGCGCTCACCAGCGTCCCCGCCCTGCGCGGAGGCGTCGCCCTGGTGACGACGTTCGTCGGGCTGGTCATCACCGCCTCTGTCTCCGACGGGCTGTCCATCAGCGGGACCACGACCTGGATCATGGCCACCATCATCGTGTGGCTCGCGGCGCTGCTGGCCGCGCTGATCCTGCCGATCTTCCTCGTCAAGAAGGCCGTCGCCGCCCGGTAGTCCGGTGGGCGGTCACAGGCCCAGCCTCCGCGCGACCTCGTCGCCGGCGACCTGCCGGATCGTCGCCGGGTCACCCACCACGACGAGCTCGTCGGTGGCGCGCGACATCCCGACGTACAACCGCTCCCGGGCCCGGTCCCGCACGGTCGACTCGTTGACGCACAGCACCACCGCACGCCGCTCGAGGCCCTTGCAGCCGAGGACGTGGCCGTAGAAGACCTCGCCCTCGTCCCAGAACGTCTTCCAGTACCCGTCCTGCCCGTGGAACTCGGTCCGCTCGTGCTGGATCGGGTGCCGGTGGCCGGTGGTGAGCAGGGCGATGTTCTCCTCGCGCCAGCCGGCCTCGAGCAGCCGGTCGACCTCGTCGTCGGCGACGCCGAGCGCCTCGTCCTTGCTGGCCGCGACGAAGCGGACGGCCGGGCCGTCGCCTCCGCGGGCGTACATCCGCGACGGCGCCAGCGGCCCGAACGACTCGTGGATCTGCCGGGTGTTGCGGAGGTTGTGGTCGAGCACGAGCGGCACCAGCGGGACCGGCGGCCGGCCGAACCGGGCGAAGATCCGCTGGTTCTCGTCGGAGTAGACGTACAGCCCGCCGGTCTCCTCGTCGCGCAGCGACTTCAGCACCGGACGCCACCAGGTGTCCGCGAAGTCCTGCGCCTCGTCGACGATGACGGCGTCGTACTTCTGCTTGTCGTCCAGCCCCTCCGCGAGGTCGCCCATGATCTCGGGCAGCTCGACCTCCCAGAAGTGGCTCTGCGTGCGGTCGCCGTCGGGCGCGCCCCACTGCTTGCCGAACTCCTCGAACGTGCCGACGAACGCCGGCCGGTCCTTGCGCGACCACGACGACACCTCGCGCTTGAGGAACTCCGCGAGCCCGATCGAGTAGCAGAGCAGCGCCACCCGCTGCGGCTTGCGGTCGCTGCGCCCGTGGGTCAGCTGCTTGGCCTGCTGCAGCGCGAGCACGGTCTTGCCGCTGCCGGCGCCGCCGCGGACCTCGACCCGGTGCAGCATCCGGGTCACGTGCAGGATCGTGGCCTGCTCCTGGGTCAGCCGGTCCGCGGTCGCCGCGCGCTCGTCGGCGTCCGCGTTCACGTCGTACGACGTGGGCATCCGGCCGGCGAGGATGTCGACGAGATCCTGTACGTCGTCGTGGGTCGGCGCCGGCTTGCCCTGGGCCGCGCGGAGCGCGTTCTCGCGGAGGCGGTCGGCGAGGTCGGCCTGGTCACCACGGTCGTGCAGCGACCAGCGCGGGCAGTCGGGCGTGGCGAAGTCGTCCGGGAAGTCGGAGTACGGCGTGACGATCGCGTGGCCCCACGCGATGTGGTTGCGCCGGCCCCAGCGCGGGTCACGCGCGGCGTAGTCGCGGACGGCGTACTTCGTGGTGCGGGCCTGCCCGACCGGGTCGATCCTGGTGTCCTTGCCGCGCCGCCGCTGCCACCAGCCGTCGTCGTACCAGACGCTGCTGCCCTTCACCTCGACCACGACCACGCCGGCGTCGGGCATGAGGACGATGAGGTCGGCCTCGTGGTCCTTGGTCTCGTCGGTGAGCCGCAGGTTCGCGAGGAGCACGTCGTCGGGGCCGAGGGTGTCGCGCAGCCGCTCCCACACCTCGCGCTCGGAGTCGGTGGTGAACTTCGGGTCCGAGGGGACGAGCAGCGGCATGCGCGGCAGGATGCCACGATCCGCGGCCGGCCCGAGGCCGTTCGGCGTGATCGCCATCAGTCGTCCTCCCTCCGCTGGGTCGAGGAGGGCGCGCAGCGCCCGTCTCCCCCGCTGGTCGAGGAGGGCGCGCAGCGCCCGTCTCGAGACCCGAGTCCCAGGTGTGGCCGCACTCGGCGCAGGACCGGTCGAAGCCGGGGTGGAGGCAGCCGACCCAGGTGGCCCAGGTCGGTCCGGCCGAGCCGTCGTCCGAATCCGGGGGCATCCCGATGACCAGGTGCACGACCTGGTCGGTGCCGCACCGCGGGCAGGTGCCGCGCGGCACGTCGTACCGCGCAGGCTTCAGCGGCTCCCGGCCGTCCGGCGGGAGCATCATCGCGGCCATCACTCGGCGCCCAGGTCCAGGGTCTGCTCGCCGACGTCCTGCGCGGAGAGCAGCGGCGGCTGGTGGGAGGTACGCCGACGCGTGGCCGGCCGCCGCGGCGACCGGTCCCACATCTCGCGCGACTTCCGCACGGCGAGGAACTGCAGCGCACCCCGGAGGGCGGCGATCGTCTCGGCGACGTCGAGGTCGGCCGGCGGCTCGTCGTGCAGGGCCTCGATCTGCCGGGTGATCTCGGTCAGCTCGCCGTCGAACAGCGCCGCGACGGTGCGCGGGTCGACGTCGCCCGCGGCCAGCAGCTCACGGAGCACGGCGAGGGGCGGGTCGATCGGCTCGGACCGCGTCCTCCTGCTGCTCGCCCTCGTCGACGAGGTCGAGGAACCGGCGACCGCCGACGCGCGCGGCCAGGTCGGCCGCGATGCGGTCGAGGTCGGAGCCGACCCGGCTCAGGACCATCCGGAACTGGGCGGGCACGAACGGCGCACCGCAGAGCCGGTGCCGCAGCAGCACCCGGTCGTCGCGCACGATGCAGGTGCCGAACATCAGGTCGCGGTTGAGCACCGCCACCTCGCGGGCGGCCGCCTCGAGGTCCGCGACGTCGTGGACCAGCTCGGCGAAGAGCTCGATGATCGGCTCGTCGTCGGCAACGATGACGAACAGCACGGACTTGCCGTGCACGATCGGCACGTCGCCGTCCTGGTCGTGCTTGACCGGCTCGTCGAACGCGCGAGCCAGGGCAGCGTCGACCAGCTCACGGAGCTCGTCGCGGTCGTGCGGGTAGGCGATCGCCGCCTCCGTCTCGGGCTCCGGCTCGTCGTCCTCGCCCGGCTCCGGAGCGGTGAAGCCGGTCGGCTCGAACCCGTCGACGACCAGGAACGCCGGGTGCCGGCAGCCGAACACGTCGCGCAGCGCGCCGACGCACATCACCGCGAGCCGGTCGGCCTCGCGCAGCTCGACGTCGTCCCACCAGTGCGGCGAGCCGTGGTCGGGCTCGTCGTCCCGGCCGTGGGTCGGCGCGTTCCAGCCCAGCTCGGCCAGCTGCGCCTCCTGCGGCACCGACAGCCGGAACCGGTCGTCCAGGAAGGCGTTCGAGCACACTTCCGCCCGGATCGCGCCCTCGCCCCAGCCGAGCAGCTGGAGGTACGGCGCCGCGCCGTACAGCTCGTCCTCGTCGACGGCCTGCTCGATCTCGATGTGCAGCAGGTCGTCGTCCGACATCCCCGCGCAGTGGTCGGCCAGCTGCCGGCGGAACTCCGCCCAGGCCTCGTCGTTCTGCTTCTCATAGGGCGTAGTGCCCCGCTCGTCCCCCATAACAACCCCCGTTGTCTCGACCTTGGTTCCACCGTAACCGCCACCACCGACATTCCCCGCGATCTGCTCAGCGCGACATCTCAACGCTGCTAACGCGCGTCAGCATCCTCGCGCTGAGGTCCACGCAGACGCCGCCACACGTGAAGCCGCCGGAGACCGTTACTGGGCCAGTTCCTCGAGAGGACGCCCGCGGCCTGGATGTTGCTCAACGCGAGCGCAGGTCGCGGAAGTGCCGGCTGGTTCGGGTCCCTACCTATCGCCAGCGACGGCAGTTAGGTGGCGCCGTGAGTCAATGACTACATCAACATGGCGCGGTCGCCGCGTTCCTACTGATCGGCAACGGCAGCAACGGACACCGCAACCGAGCCACTGGCGCTGCGCGGGCTAAGGCGTATCGAGCGACGGCGGAGACTCCAGCTCGAAGTAGGGAGTTCCTCGCATAAAGCGGCCCTCCAGACCCCACGTCTTGCACAGCGCCTCCTCTCACGCTATACCGCACCGCTAGCCGCAAGCCGACCATCGCAAGTTGATGACCACTCGCGCGGACACGCACGCGGGTGGACAGGCCCGTCGCCTCGTATTGCGCCTGCCACGGCACTGGCTCCGGCCGCCTCGATGAGAGTCACCCGGGTCGACTGCGTTCGGCCAACCGGACCAGGTCAAGGCCGGCCAGCGACGGCACACCTGCGGACCCCCTGGCACGGCCGGCACGCCACCCCAACTGCGCCCTCAGGCGGCGCCACCCATGACGACGTCGGTCGTCGCAGGGCGTTCCGGGCCGCTTGTAGGTCGCCGGATCATGAAGCCAGCGTCTGTGCGCGGGATGTAGGCACGAGCTTGGTGGCGCACTCGTGTTGCTGTTTGGCAGCGAAATGACCCAGGGTCGAACCCGCAGAGACCCCGCCATGAGGTAGTGCCCGGTCGTACGGATTTCGGCCGGTCGAATCGGTACCTTCCTCGCATGGCTAAGAAGGGCGCCCGTCGACGGCTTGTCTCTGGGCTCCAAGTCCTGGCTGCGCACATGGAGCGTGGCCGCCACGACGAGGCGCAGGCCCTACTCACCCAGCTCCGATCATTGGCGCCACAGGCGGAGCCTGAGGTGGGTAGACGAATCAATCTCGTCCTCGACGTGCATGAGCAGCGTCTTGCCGATCAAGAGTCTGTGCCAGCTCTTGCTCTCAGGAAGGTCGCCGATCAATCGCCTCCGAACGCGCGCTGCCGACGTTGCGGTCTCGGCTTCCATGCGACTGAGGACGAGACCGTATGTGGCGTGTGCCGACCCTCGGACCGTCGGTCGGTGCGTACGGTACGAGGTGGACTGCCTGGACTCGGCAAGCGATGATGCTGCTTCATCAAGGGGGGCGCCCTCGGTTGGGCCGGGCACACTATGTGGCGGTGCTGACGCGGCGGAATGACGCAGGATCGGACCAGCCGATTCGCGGCTGGTGCGGATGGCCCGAGCACTGTCAGGTCGAGCGCCGACTCACTCGCCTGGGTTGCCCAGTGCGGTCACGCCCTTTCCTTCGGCCAGCCGCTGCTTGGCGTCGAGGCCACTGAAAGCATCCAATGTCCAGAAGGAAGTCGGAACGTTCCGATTCCGGCGGCCTGAAGATCAGTTACGTCTCCCACCACATAGGTGATGTTGTCGAGGCCCTGGCTTCGTGCGGCCTCGACCGCTCGTAGCAGGTAGTCGATCCCAACCGATTCCCAGCCTGGCCTTGCCAGTTCGGGCCTGTACTGTCCCCGGCCGCAGCCGAGGCGAGCGCGTGGCCCAGCGGGCTCTCTCGTTCCGCGCTTTCACGATCGAAGAGCGCTGCGATGCTTGCTGCCGTCGCTGGTCCGTAGCGCTCCCACAGCGTTAGCACGAGGCGGTACATCCCTGCGTAGGTCCCCACCGCCGACCTCCTCACCTCGTCGAAACAGAGCAGGGGCGCCGTGAAACAGGGTCGGCCTGCCGCCTCGGTCAGGTGGTGCGGGCCTTGTTCTTGCGGAAGCGTCGGCGGGAACGAGCGGTCAAACGGAAATCGAGCCCGAGCGCATCACGGATCCGGTCGCCACGGTAGGCGACCTCGCTGGCCACGTAGGGGTAGTTGGCGTACACGATCTGCTCCTCATTGAGTGCCTGACTGCTGACACCGATCACTCTGCGTGCCTGAGGTAAGCCGGGCGCCTCGGGCAGGATCCCTAACTCCTGCTTCCGACTGGAGACAGGTGCCTTATCCCGGGCTTAGGCCATTGGTGCGTCTGCCAGAACACCGATCGGGACCGGCTCCGGGCCGCAGGGCCACGAGCACCCGCTGGCTGTCGTGCCCCCACGTTTCGTTGTCTTGCCGAGGCGCGCCGATTGGCGGCGGAGTGACGCATGTACTGAGGAGGGCATGGGCTGGCCAGCGCATGTCCGTCTGCAGGGGACGCCCGTGCCGGCTTAGGCTGCTCCAGCCGTGAGGACCGCGGCGAGCTTCCCGAAGCTATCGGCCCAGCCGCTGCGATGCAGCTCAAGCCTCTCCTCCGTGGCGAACTCTCCCTGGGTCAAGGTCACCATCGTTCTGGCCCCGAGGGGGTTCAGTGACACCTCAACGACAGTCTCGCGATCGTCAGGAACCGGCTCGTCCCAGCGAAAGGTGAACCTGAGGCTTGTCGGCGCCTGGACCTCAAGGAAGGCGCCTGAAAGGTGGAAGGCCTCGCCCTCCGGCGGCTGCATGGTGAAGCGGTAGCTGCCGCCCAGACGCAGGTCGAGTTGAACCTCCGGTGTCGTGAATCCAAGCGGCCCCCACCATCTGGCCAACTCGGTGGGCTCGGTCAGCATCCCGAAGACTCGCGCGATCGGTGCATCGAAGAAGCGCGTTTGCTCCAGGACGAATCTCCCACGGTCGCTCGTCACGTCCTAAGGGTCCACCTTGAACCGGCTGTCTTCCAGTGTGGGTTCAGAGTGTGCAGCGGTCTCGCATAGGAATAGGCGGCGAAAAGACGCTCGGGGACCTACTTGTAGCGGCGACGAGTGCCCAACGAGCCACTGGTCTGGTTGCCCTGCTTGAGCGCGGTGTCGACGGCCAGCGCGCCCGCAATCGCCAGCGAACGCAACGGCTCCTCAAGCAGCCGGTGGATCTGTACGACGTAGTTGTCGGCCCTCGTGAACCTCTCCTTGGCCCACCCTGCCCACGTCTTAGTTATCCGGGCCACCTCGGCTCCAGCCGCATCCTGGATACTGAAGTCCCACGCGTGCCAGTCCTCGGCGTTGATCGAGCCGACTGTTTGACCGCCGGATTCGAGGCTGAACCGGACCTTGCCGATCACACCCAACGTCTTCTGCACGATCTCACCCTGGGTCCCGTGGGCTCCAATGACGGTCATCTTTGACTTGAGCAGCATGGCGGGTCGATGCAGCGCGATGAGCACCCTGCCATTTGGGTCTACGACCTGGAACCTGTGCGTCCCGTCTTCTCCACCTGCTCCCAACGCCTTCTTTATCAGGCGTTGGCCGATTTCCTGAATGGCGCCGATCTGCTGGCCTTGCTGGTCATAGACGGCGTACTCGACGTTGACACCGAAGAGCTTGGCCTTCTGGTTGACCACCAGGACCGGCTCGGTGAAGAGAGCTTCATTGCCGACCTGGCCGCGGTCAGGGACGCCCGACATGCGTACCTGCCGCTGGACCTTCTTGCCGGCCCGGCCGTCGGTGGGCTTCGGCGACCGGCCTGTCGGCGGGAGGATCTGCTGGGGCGAACCATGCAACCCTTGCGGGGATTGAGTCAGGACCGGCGCAGCACCGCCCGAAGGATCGATTCCCTGATTGCCGCGCGTGAGGACGTGATGGCTCCACTGGCCGCCATCCCAATAGCGGAGTTCGTAGCGGCCGAAGGGGTCGGGGTGCCACGCGGGAGACGACGCCGTGTTGACCGTCGGTACCTGCGCTGCGGCTACGGGCGAATCGATTTCCTGGCGCCCACCCGAATTAACGTGCTCCGTCCACTTGCTGCCATCCCAGTATCGGCCTTCGCAGCGGCCGAAGGGATCGGGATACCAACCAGGGGGGGACGGCTCAGGCACGGGCCGAGGTTAACAGCGCCCGCAGGTATGCGGGCTCGAACGCCCGCGCATTTCCGAGAGCGTCAAAATGGGCGAGGGACGCCGGTTCGTCCGCGGTCGTCCGTCGCGGCTCTGGCGCTGTCGATGCCAAGGGCGGGCGCCCAGCGGTAAAGGCAACACCGGCCCGGCCTCTATCGAGGCCGGACCGGCGTTCGTTCCTGGTGCGGCATCCAGCACATCAGTTGCTCAGTGGTGCCGCGGTGCCGACGGAATGTCCAGGCTGAACGACCCTGGGACATTGCTGTCCGAGATCAGGACATCGCTGCCTGACTCAGCCGAGACATTCCGTGACTGTTCACATCAGCTGTGGTCGGACCATCCAACGGCCATCGGGACATTGACCGCCGCGCGCGCCGCTGAGCGCCACCGCCGTTCGATGTGGCTCTCACGCGTGCGGTCCAAGTCTGCATGCGAGCATGCTAGTTGGTGCTTCCGCCAGAGGTGGACGACACGTCGAGCTGGGACGGGAGTGACAGTAGGGTGCGATGGGCCACCATCGCCCGGACGCCCAAAGACGCTCGTCCACGACTGCCGACATGCGGGCACTGATCGTGACCGGCGCCGGTCACCACCGTCCTCAAGGCTTTCGTCCGCCTTGGTCCGGCGGGGCCAAGCGTCTCGGCGACATCGTCCGCGACGGCCAGCAGGAGAGCGGCCCCGGCGGATGGCGTCCGCCGGGGCCCCTCTGGACCTGCCCTAGCCAGTGACCCGCTTGACGGTCACGTCTCCGGTGCCCAGGAGTGCGCCGTCTTCACTGACGACGTTCATGGCACCGAACAGCGAGCGGCCGTCGGCAGCCGGCTGGTTCGCGGTCACGGTCCCGGTGACCGTGTGCGACTCGCCGCTGGCCAGGCCGAACGGTGCCGGGTCCACGGTGATGGTGCCGAGGGATCCGGCGTAGAACACGTCCAGGTAGTCGTAGGACGTCGTCCCTGACGGAACCGAGTACCCGTCCACCGTGATCGTGTACGTGCCCGGTGCCGGGTTGGCATAGCTGACGGCCTCCTCGGAGTCCCCGTCGGCGGACTGCTTGCTGCCTCCGGGGCCGGTGACGAAGAGGTCGAGATCGGCTCCGGCGTCACTGGGGTTGCCGATCTTCACGTCCAGCTTGGAGGCGCCGGCCGGCACGTCGACGGTGAAGGTCTGCGACTGGCCGTTGCCGATGCTCTCGCGGCCGGACTTCGCCGAACCCAGCGATCCGCCCTTCGCGGCCGCTGTGACCTGCCCGAAGTCGTTGGTCACGTCCCACGAGACGGGCGTCGCAACGCCCTTCTCCACGCTGTCGAGGGTGGTGGTGGCCGGGTCGATGCTGACGCCGAGGAGCGTGGCGTCCAGCTGCCACGGGTTCTCCTGCAGCGGCGAGGTACGCCGGGACTCCACGACGATCTCCCAGACGCCCGGGGTCGGGTTGGCGATCGACCTGTTGGTCGGGTTGCAGCCGTTGCCACCCAGGTAGTTGGTGTAGCACGTGGTGCTGGCCGTGGAGTCGACGCCCACGCCGTACGGGTGGAACGACAGGAACCGGGTCTGGCTCCCCGCGGCGATACCCGACATCTTGATCTGGAGGGCCTTCGCACCCTCCGGGACCGTCAGGTAGTAGCGGGTCGCCTCGTTGCGCTGTGCGGTCCCCGACTTCGACCAGCCGTACGACGGCGCCGGCAGCTCGGTGCCCGCCACGACCGCGTTCATCACGGCGTAGTCGAGGCCCTTGGTCTTGGCGTCGTCGATCCGGAGCAGCGCGGTGTGCGCGCCGGCAGACGGCGACGCGGTGAGCTGCACCGTCACGGGCTGGTTCAGCGGCAGCGTCACCGAGCTCTGCGCCAGCGAGAAGGTGCCGTCGTTGCCTCGCAGCGACAGCGCGTAGGTGCCGGACTTCGCCTTGCCCGAGGTGCGCGTGATGGTCACCGGGTAGGTCTTGGTCGATCCGGGCGCCTGGCCACCGGCGCCGGCGGCACAGCGGTTGTAGACGCCGGTCCCGGTGGTCTCACCGAGGATCTTCCAGATCTCGGTGCACACCGGAGCCGAGGCCGTGAAGGTGTCCGGCTGCAGACCCTGCTTGAACAGGTCCCACGCAGCGGGCACGTCGATCTGGCCGTGGCCCTGCAGGAACGCGGGCACGTCCTGGTTGTACTGCGCCGTGGAGTACACCGCCTGGCGCAGCGCCGCGGGGTTGCGCACCGCGAGGCGCTCCTGCTTGGCGGCCGACAGCAGCAGTGCCATGGAACCGGTGGCCTGCGGGTGAGGCCATCGAGGTGCCGTTGAACATGGAGTAGCCGGGCGGCAGCGGGTAGCCGGCCTCCGCGACCGGACCTCCGGGCTGCCAGGTGGGTGTGGTGGAGATGGCGGAGCCGGGGGCCGTGATGTTGGGCTTGAACCCGCCGTCCTCACGCGGACCGCCCGAGGAGAAGGTCAGCATCCCCTTGTCGAAGCGCACGTCCGACCCGTAGTTGGCCTTCCAGGTGGCCTTCGAGATCTCGGCGCCGACGCTGACGGTGTCCGAGGCGACCGCCGGGTCACCGATCGTGTTCAGCGCGTTGCCGGAGTTGCCGGCCGACAGCACGATCTGCACGCCGAGGTCGTTGACGATCCGGTTGTACAGCTCGGCGCGGGCGTTGTTCCCGTCGTTGAGGGCGGGCAGGCCGCCGATGGACATGTTGATGATGTCGACGTGCCGGTTCGCGGCGAGCTCGGCCATGCCGTCGGTCAGCGCAACCGCGGTGCAGCCCGGGCCGAAGGTGCAGGCGCGGGCGGAGACCAGCTGGGCGCCGGGTGCGGCGCCGTCCATCTGGCCGCCGAACATGTCGTTCGCCGCGGTGATGCCGGCCACGTGCGAGCCGTGCGCGCCCGAGACGATCCCGATGTCGACGAAGTCCGAGGTGCCGGGCAGCCCGAAGCGGCGCCAGGGAGACGTCCTCGCGGTAGTCGACCGTGAACGGCATGGCCTCGACGACCTCGGTTGCCGGGTTGTCGTTGCCGAACGTGCCGACCTGGAAGCCCTCGCGGTAGGGCCGCATCACGGGGTTGTTCGTGAAGTCCTGGTCCTGGTCCTGGTCGACGATGATGTTGTGGTTGGTCTCGTCGTAGAGGATGCCCCAGCGGTCGGTGGTGTCGCCGTCGCGGTTGACGTCGCCGAGGACCTCACCGCCGGCGACGTTGGTGGTGGACTCGGTGAACCGGTTGAACTTGAACGTGCCGTTCGGGGACTTCCAGGTGAGGCCGCTGGCGGTGAACGTGCCGTTGGTGGGCGTCACCGCCGTGAGCATCGCGCGCCAGGTGCCGTCACCCTCGGAGGGTGCCGTGGCGGTGAACCAGTCGACGATCTTGCGCTGCCCGGTGCTGGTCTTCTGCAGCGCCGGGTGGGCGAGGTCGATGCCGGAGTCGAGGATGCCGATCGTGACGTCACGGCCGTCCCAGGCACGGTGGCTGGACTTGAAGGCGACGGCGCCGGTCTCGTTGGTCGGCATGTAAGGGTTGTCGTCCGGCGTGGTCTGGCCCGGGCCGGCGGCGGTCGCGGCAGCGGCCGTGCCCTTGACCTCGACGTCGGGGAGCGGGACGACCTCGTCCAGGTCTGCCGCGACGACGCTGTCCAGGGCGGCTGCCTTCTCGACCTTGGAGGTGGGCACGTCGGCGCTGAAGTAGCCGAGCTTGTCGGCCGCGTAGCGGACCGTGCCGCCGAGCGCCACGACGTCCTTGCGGGCCCGGTTGGCCTCGGACTTGTTGGTGACGAACATGACTGTGACGGTCTGCTCGCCCTTGGTGCGCGCGGTGGCGAGGAGTTCCCGGTCGTGGGAGCCGAGCTTGTCGTGCTTCCCGGCCTTGGCGGTCTTGGGCGGCTTGATCCGGTCGGCTTGCGTTGCGGCGGTGGCTTGGGCGGCGAGGCCTCCGGTCAGGAGTGCAGCGGCCGCGACGGCAGTGAGCATGGTGCGCCCACGGTTCCAGCGGTGGTGTTCGGGCAAGGGATTCCCCTAGATCGATGAAAGAGACACGACGGAGCCCACCCGTCGTGACATAGCTCACCCGGTTGAGCGGAGACAGTGCACACCATTCCTTGCGCCAGCGCCAGTACCCCCAGGGGTGGACTTGTGTTCGGCAAGCGGGGTCGCGACTCGCTACTTCCGTGCCTTGATCTCCTGTGGCATCGCTGCCGGGCGATTTCGGCGTACTGGCGGTGGCCTCAACCGTCCGGCCGGAGCGTGCCTGGTGGACGGCTGAGGTAGTGGGGGCGGCCTACGGGGCGAGCATCGCGGTCAGCGGGGCAAGGAGCGGCACGGTGCCCGGGAACACCAGGGTCGCCACGACATAACTCGCGACCGCCGCGATCGTGACCCGCAAGGACCAGGCAGCGGTCGCACGCCAGTCCTTGCGCAGCCGATCCAGCTCGACGCTGATCCTGCGCCGCCACATGTCGCGCACCTTTTCATCATGCGTGATGGGCCCAGCCAGGCCCAGAGCGAGGCGTCCCCGAACCGCGCCCCGAGAGCTTGGAGCGGTGACCGAAGTGTTCGACCGTGCCCGGCGCGGGCCGGTCTGGTGTCGCGAAAGCAGCTCAGGGTGCACAGCGGGCACCGACAGGTTGCTGCCCGACTCCAGGCGCGGCCGTGGGTGGGCTCACCCCCGGGTCGGAAGCGATTCGATGAGCAGGTCGAGCTCGTCGTCGGTGTTGTAGTAGTGGACCGAGGCACGGACGAGGTCGGGCAGGCCCCGGTGCTCCAGGTCGAGGCGGGCGTAGTCGATCAGCGAGACGCTCACGTTGACACCGCGCTCCGCCAGCTGGCGCTGGACCGTGTCGGCGGCGACTCCGTCGATGCTGAAGGTGACGATGCCGCAGCGGCGCCGTCCCTGGTCGTGCACGTGGACGCCGGGCACGGTGGTCAGCGCGTCCCGGAGGCGGTCGGCCAGCCCGGTGACGCGTGCCTCGATGGCCTCCAGTCCCCAGGACAGCGCGTAGTCGATCGCGACGCCGAGGCCGATCTTGGCGGCGTAGTTGGTTTCCCAGTTCTCGAAGCGTCGTGCGTCCGGGCGGATCTGGTAGGTGTCGGGGGCGGTCCAGGTGGCGGCGTGCAGGTCGAGGAACGGCGGCTCGATCTGGTCGAGGAATCCGCTGCGGACGTAGAGGAATCCGGTTCCGCGGGGTCCGCGGAGGAACTTGCGCCCGGTTGCGGAGAGTACGTCGCAGCCGATGCGTTCCACGTCGACCGGGAGCTGTCCGATCGACTGGCAGGCGTCGAGCAGGAAGGGGACCCCGGCTTCCCGGGTGGCGGCTCCGACCTCTTCGGCCGGGTTGACCAGTCCGCCCTGGGTGGGCACGTGGGTGATCGCGACCAGCTTCACCGGGCCCTGGCCGTCGGTGAGGCGTCGCCGCAGGTCGGCGATGTCGAGCTGGCCGGACTCGTCGTTCTCGATGACCTCGACGACGGCGCCGGTGCGCGCGGCCACCTGCAGGAAGGCGATGACGTTGCTGGCGTACTCCGCGCGTGCGGTGAGGATCCGGTCGCCCGGTGCGAAGGACAGCCCGTAGAAGGCCATGTCCCAGGCGCGGGTGGCGTTCTCGATGACCGCCACCTCCTCCACCCGGCAGCCGATCAGCCGGGCGATCGCGGCGTAGGTGTTGTCGACCTGGTCGGCCGCGGCCTCCGCCGCCTCGTACCCACCCATCTCCGCCTCGCGGCGCAGGTGCGCGATCACGGCGTCGGTGACCTGGGTGGGCGGCAGGGCCGCACCGGCGTTGTTCAGGTGGGCCACCCCGGCGGCGCCCGGGGTGTCCCGGCGCGCCCGCTCGACGTCGAACCCGGGGCGCGGCCGGGCGGAGCCGTCGGAGCGTGTGGCGGTGCTCTGGGTGTTCAGGGCCATGTCGCCTCCTTCACGTGTCTCCCCGTGGCGAGCGGGCACCCCACGGCTCACCTCGCCCAGTCGACCACGCCCCCGGTGGCCCGTCGATAGCGCGTTCGGGGCGTTCTGGACAGATCGAGACCGAGGGACCGGGGCCCGCGTGACCTCCGCCCCCTGACGTGCCCGGTGGGACGGATCTAGCGTCGTGAGGGTAGGGGTGGGCTCAATTCCCGGCCGGCCCGCCTCCTACCCAACCGGCGAAACGAGGCCCTGATCCTGTCGGTCACCCGAGCCCACCCTCGACATCAGCCCCGCCCGCACCCTTCCGCGATGCCCGCCGGCCCGGCGCTCGGCCCTGGTCGTGGATCGCCGGCCTTTCCGCAACTTGCCGCATCGGCGGTGCCCCGATCAGCCTGGCGCGTCACCGGACGGGCCGCGGTTCAAGGCCTTGAACTGGCGGCCGCGCCCGACATCGTCGCCCAGCGCAAAGTCGCGATGGCGCAGGCCCTCGTTGACCGGGGCTGACCGGGCCGATCAGTGCCGATCAGGGCAGGTCACGCCGTCACAGTGGACGAAGAGCACGAGAGCCGCCCCGACAGGCGTCGGGGCGGCTGCCGTTCCGGGGACGGGCCCACGCGGCTAGCACGCAAGCGACCGGTGACTCTGCGAATCCCCGCCACGTCTGCGAAGACCCCCTCGTCAACGTGATGGGGGGGAGTACTGACCCGCCCCGCGATCACGTGGCTCACTCGTAGGTGACGACCAGCGAGTTCCTCCCCGTGCCGGAGGGTGCGTCGACCACGACCTCCTCGCCGCGTGCGGTGGTCCGGACGTCGTACTCGACCGGTGCGCCGTCGAGGGTCACCGAGGTGACCTCCGCGCCGTCCGGCAGTACATGGCCGATCAGCAGGCTCGCTGTCAGGTGGCGGGTCACCGTCGTGGTCAGCGAGGTCGCGGTCCGCTCCGCGCTCACGTCGATCGCGCCCTCGCCGATCCGGATGTTGCTGCCGGCGACCCGGGTCTGGCCGTCGGGGACCTGCGGCACGACCGCGACCTGGCCGCGCCCGATGTCCGGGCTGATCCCGAGCTGGTGGTGCACGACCGGCCACAGGGTGCCGTAGGTGCCCCAGGCCTGGAGCACCATCGAGCGGTCGTAGAGGGCACGGTTGATGTTGGCCTCGAAGTCCGGGCTGGGCGCGATCTCCGGCATGGCGCCGGGCATCTCCCAGACTCCGGGGTCGAGCTGGATCCGGGCGTTTCCGGTGGTGTACCGCTGCTGCTCGTCCTCACCGAGCCGGCCGAAGTTGCCCTCCGCCACCGCCATGATTCCGGTGTTGAGGGAGAATACGGACCTCTCGCTCTGCACCGTCGAGACGGCGGAGTCGCAGGAGGGGCCCTTGTTGCCGCCCGGGGCGCTGGTCGGGCCGGTGCCCGTGTGGAACAGTCCGAAGACGCCGGAGTAGCAGGGCTCCTGCCGCTTCGCGAGCGCCAGCTGGCCGTGCTCGTCGTTCGCGAGCGGCCGGGTCACCTGGCCCTCGCGGACCAGCTCGGCATCCATCGGCGTCACCCCGATCCAGTGCCGCTGCAGGATCTTGGTGTTGTCGTTGGCCTCGTTCTCGGTCAGGTCGATCGAGTCTGCGTACTGGTCGGTGTCGCCGCCGTACCACCAGGCCTGCTCGAACTCCTTCTCGAGCGCGGCTGCTCGCTCCGAGGCCCAGGTCGCCGTGGCAGTGTCGCCCTTGCTCCGGGCCAGGTCGGCGAGGTCACGCAGGCCGCGGATCGTGTAGACCGTGTTGTCGAGCTTCTCCTCGCCCATGCCGGCCCGCTCGACGTTGCCGAGTCCCTCGGGCCAGCCGTCGCCGTCCTCGTCGAGCTGCTCGACGACGTAGCGCATGTTGGCCTTGGTGAACCCGTACATCTGGTCACGGAAGGCGTCGTCACCCGTCCAGCGCCAGATCAGCGCGACGGCGCTGGGGAACTTCGAGGTCTCGTCGGTGTTGCCGGCCGAGTCGAGGGTGCCGTAGTAGATCGAGCCGTCGGACATCACCTCGTGGACGACCTTGCCGCTGTCGCCGTTGACGACTTCACTGACGCGGCGCAGTGCGGTCAGGTGCGCCTTGATGTCCGCGAACTGGCCCATGGCCACGCTTGCGAACGCGGTGTACTCGCCGTCCGTGCCGAACAGCCACGGGTAGTCGGGCCAGCCAGCCCCCAGCCAGCGGGCGCGGTCGAGCGTGCCGTCCGCGGGCGGGTACTCGCGACCCTCCTTCACCTGACGGAGCTGGAGGTCACGTGACTCCTGGACCGAGTCGGCAAGATTCTGCTTGCTCCAGGCGATGCTCTGCTCCAGCAGTGGGTCGCCGGGGAGGTCGACCTTGGTGTGCGAGTCCCAGGCCTTGCGCGAGGCGACCTTGCTCGCGAGCGCGGCGGCGGGGTCGGCCAGGGCCTTGCTCAGCTCCGCCCGCGCGGCCGTGACGCCCTTGTCCGAGCCTGCCACGGCGAACCAGAGCGTGGTCGGCTTGTTCGGCTCCAGCTTGACCTGCCAACGCAGCTGGCCACCCGTGCCCTTGCCGAAGGCGCCGTCGTCGCAGGTGTACGGTGCCGGGCCGTCAGCGGGACAGACCACGGCCGGGTCCTGGGGACCACGGTGGTCGGGGCCGAGCTCGTGCGATCCCGGCGTCGACTGTCCGGCCACCAGGGCCGACCAGTCGTGGGCGGATGCGTTCGGGACCGGCGGCGTCCCCTGCTCACGGAACTGCAGCACGCCCCGGCCGTCGTAGGTGCGGTACGACCCGGTGTCCTGGAGGTTGAAGGTGCCGGCGTTAGGCGTGGTCCAGCCCCACGGGTAGACGCTCATCAGCTCGGAGTGGGCGTCGAGGGCTATCGGCAACGTGCGGGGCTGTGGCGAGGTGAGCGTGAGCCCGACCAGCGTCGCTCGCGTGCCGTCCGGAACGAAGTCGGTCCGCTCGACGGTGACCTGGTCGACCTTCTCGAACGAGGTCCTGGTGTAACCCCAGCCGGCGGTGGTCCGGGTAGCGGCGGCCCCGTCCGGGTCACCCAGCCACTGGTCCGCGAGCCGGAACCAGACGCCGTCGACGAGCTTGATCGGCGGGGTCCACACCCCGCCCATCTCGCCGCGGATGTGCCAGCCGGCGGCGGGGTAGAGCGAGTCGGCGGTGCTCATGGCGTAGGCGCGGTCCCCGACGACCAGGGAGCGGCGGTCCGCGAGCCGCGCCGTCTCGCTCAGCTCGGGGGTGGTGGCCAAGGCCCCCGGGGGCGCCGAGGGTTCGCCCACGGCGTTGCCACCCGGCAGTGTGGCCGCGGCGACGGCGGCGGTGACGGTGACGAGGGTGGCCTGGAGCGAGCGTGCGGTGCGAGACATGGCGTCCTCCCGAAAAGACCAGTGTGATTTGCATTACAGCACGGTCCCGCCCGGGCGGGAATGCCGTCGGCCCACCAGTTCCGGGGGCGGCCGCGGGGGACTCGTGGCGGCCGGGTCCTGGCCCTCGACCGGGCCGTTCACTCCGCCACATGGCAGGCCGGATCCGTGACGACGACCTCGCCGAGGTGCGCGAGAAGGCCAGGATCGAGTTGGTTGTGTCGTCCTAGCTCACGCTGCGCACCGCGGGCGGCGGGTCCAAGAAAGGTGGCGTGCGCGCGCGCGGACAGCGGCATGAGCGTGCCTTCGCCATGAACCCTTGTATGCCTCGATCAGCGTGTGGCCCTGTAGTCGTCGAGGATTTCGTCGACGATCAGACGCGCTTCGGCTTCCGAGGGCTCGTCATGGTCCTCCAGGGCGTTGGCGAGGTGGCGCAACGACTTCCAGAGGGCCCACCCACGCCCTCGCGCCCAGGTCGAGTCTTCGATGTCGAGTCGTTCGCGAAGGAGCTGGCGGCCGGGGCGGGTCAGGAGTGTCCAGGCGATGGCAAAGTCGCAGGACGGATCACCGACACCGCAGGTGCCGAAGTCGATGACCGCAGCAAGCCTGCCCCCTTTCGAGCAGGAGGTTTCCGGGTGCAAGGTCACCGTGGAACCAGACGTCCACCCCGTCCAGCCGGGCTGCCAGAGCGTCGTCCCACGCGGCAGCAGCCGAGCCGACGTCGATGTGATCGTCGAGTTCTGCGAGGGCGCTTCGAACCGTCGAGTCGTAGGTGCGCAAGGTGGTGCCGCGAAACCAGTTGTGGATGCCGGGCTGCGGGCCACTGTTGCGCCGATGCGTTGTAGGGCCTCGAGGAAACGGGCCACGTCCTCGGCAATCCCCAACGGGTCGATGATCGTGGCTCGGTCGGCGGCTTCGCCGGGGAGCCATCCGTAGACAGACCAATGGAAGGGATACCCGGCACCCGGCAGGCCCAGACCCAGCGGAACGGGGATCGGGATGGGCAGTCGATCCCCCAACTCGGGGAGCCAGCGATGCTCCTTCTCCACAGCTAGCGCGTACTCCGGTGCGCTGGGTAGACGGACGAGCATGTCGTCTCCGAGGTGGAAGGTGAAGTTGTCCCACCCGGGGTTACTGACCGGTGTGATGGGCCGCTGCGACCATTGGGGGAACTCTCTGCGACGAGGTGGCACACGGTCTCGACGTCGACGGTCAGCCTCTGCGGCGCTGGACCGAGGTCCGGCACGTCCTCAATCGACTCACCGATGTTCGGGCTCACAGCCAAGCAGGCTACCCCGACCGGCATCATGGCCACATCAGCATTCTCCTCTGCCCATCGGCCGCTCGCTCATCGCCAGATGAGTGCACTCCCGAA
>CAVRMH010000033.1:0-21607 GCA_963721775.1 uncultured Actinomycetota bacterium
CGTCTTCCTGCTGTCCAGCCTGGTCGCCGTGGCCACGCCGCCGGCGCCGGCGGCCACGGCACCCGTCGTCGACGAGCCGGTCAGGATCCTGCTCGTCGGGGACTCCGTCACCCAGGGCTCGGCAGGTGACTTCACCTGGCGCTACCGCCTGTGGCAGCACTTCGCGGCGCAGGGGACCGAGGTCGACTTCGTCGGCCCGCGCAGCGACCTGTTCGACAACGTGACGTGACCGTTCGGGCTCGTCCGCCTACGTGGACCCGGCGTTCGACCGCGACCACGCGGCGCGGTGGGGGCAGAGCTTCGAGGTCCAGGACGTCCGGATCGCCGACCTCGTGCAGACCTACGACCCCGACGTCGTCGTCGAGCTGCTGGGTGTCAACGACCTGACCTGGGGCGGGGCGTCGCCCGAGGTGGTGGCGCAACGGCTGCGCGACTTCGCGACCGAGGCTCGCGAGGTCTCACCGACCGTGGGTCTGGTCCTGGTCCGGGTGCCGCAGACCTGGTTCGCGGGCGTGCCGGAGTTCAACGGGCTGGTGGACGGGGTCGCCCGGGACTTCGACCTTCCCGGCGCCCCCGCCACCGTGGCGTCCCCGGACGTGGGGTTCGAGAAGGGACGGCACACGTGGGACCCGGCGCACCCGAACGCCGCGGGGGAGGTCCTCATCGCCGCCTCGGTGGCCGACGCGGCCGCGGCCCAGGGGCTGGGTGCGCCGTACGCCGCGGCCGCTCCCCGACGTCCCGCTCGGGCCCCGCAGCGCGGCCCAGCTGACGGTGACTCCGGGTGACGGTCGGGCCGAGCTGTCCTGGACGGGCCCCCCGGGCGCGACGGACGAGTACATCTGGATCCGGGACCGCACGCTGGACGAGGCCGTGGCAGCGGCTGCCGTGGCCGGTGCCGGGAGTCGCGTGGTCCAGCGAGGGCCTGCTGAACGGTCACCGCTACGGCTTCCGCCTCCAGCCCGTCAAGGGCTGGGCGGTGGCCGAGGACGACGTCATGTCGAACGTCGTCGAGGTCGTGCCGCAGCCCCCTGCGCCGCCCCGGGTCGGGCAGCCGACGCTGACCGCCCGCTCGCACGCCCTCGCCGTGAGCTGGCCCGCGACCGAGCGGGCCACGTCGTACCGGCTGACCTGGTGGCCGACGGGCGACCTGGCCGCGGCGCGCCACCAGAGCGTCACCTCGACGGCGGCAACGCTCTCGTCGCTGCGTGCCGGGCGGTCGTACGCCGTGACCGTGCAGGCGCGCAACGGCGGTGGGTGGGGACCGACCTCGCTGCCCGCGCGGGCGACGCCGCTCGGCCCGACGCCGTCGGCCCCGACGTCCCTGACGGTGCAACGCGCGAGCGCACCACCGCCTGGTCGCCCGGTGGCACGCCGGCAGCCACGCCACCCGCTACCAGGTGCAGGTGTGGCGCAGATCGGCGTCGACCTGGCGCACCGTCGGCTGGACCGTGCGGCTGCGCCTGACCACGCCGTCCCTCAGCCAGGGACGGCTCTACGCGCTGCGGGTGAGGTCCTGGCACCAGGACGTCCCCGGCGGACGCTCACGGACGGTCTGGTCCCGGGTCGGCTGAGACCGCCTCAGACGCAACGAAACCGGGCCCCGACGCGATGGCGTCGGGGCCCGGTCCGGTGGGTGGGTCACACGAACGAGTGGGACTCGAAGACGTCAGCCGGGTGGCTGCGGGGCGGGGTTCCGTTCGACGCGCGAGCGCCGTACCCGTCGTTGCGGACGAAGGCCGCCATCAGCGCACCGACGGCGATGAAGGCCAGGAGGATGATGAGTGCGGTAGTCATGGCAGTAATTCTGCCTTCCGGCAGATCCAGCCACTAGCGGCGGATATGCCGACTATCGTCGATTTACCGCCAGTCCCTCCAGGCGAACGTCAGACGATCGTGCGACGCTCGAAGATGTCGGTGTGGTGGCTGCGCGGCGGGTGGCGGAACGCCGGCATCCGACCGTGACCGTCGTTGTCGATGAACGCGATCAGGAAGGCCAGGTAGGCGACGGCGAGGAGCAGGAGGAGTGCGATGGTCATGGCGCCAATACTATCAACGCCAAGATGCTGCCATGACCGGCGGGAGCCTTCCTGCCATTGATTTTCGGCCAGAACCGGGTGATGCTGGTCTCATGCGCAAGGTAGCGGTGGTCGTGGAGGACGGTGCGGAGCCTTTCGGGCTCGGCGCGATGTGCGAGGTGTGGGCCGAGCCCCACCACCCGGAGGACGACAACCCGGTCTTCGACTTCGTCGTGGCGACGCCGGTCCCGGGCCGGGTGAAGGGCGCCAGCGGCTTCGACCTCGTCGTCGAGCACGGCCTGGAGGACGTCGCCGACGCCGACCTGCTGTGCATCGGCCCCAAGCGCGACTACCTCCACCCCTCCCGCGAGGTGGTCGACGTGGTGCGCGCCGCCCACGCCCGCGGCGCCCTGGTCTTCGCCCACTGCACCGCGGCCTTCACGCTCGCCGAGTCCGGCCTGCTGGGCGGTCGTCGCGCCACCACCCACTGGCGGTACATCGACGAGCTGGCCGAGCGCTACCCCACGGTGACCGTCGACCGCGACGTGCTCTACGTCCAGGACGGCACCATCGTCACCGGCGCCGGCTCCGCGGCCGGCCTGGACGCGGCGCTGCACGTGATGCGCCAGCAGTTCGGCAGCCAGGTCGCGGCGGCGGCCGCACGGCGCATGGTCATCCCGGCGCACCGGGACGGCGGTCAGGCGCAGTTCATCGAGCGGGCGGTCACCGACTGCGCCGCCGAGACCCTCGGCCCGCTGCTCACCTGGATCCTCGAGCACCTCGGCGACGACCTCAGCATCGAGCAGCTCGCCAAGCGGGCACACATGTCCACCCGCACCTTCGCCCGCCGCTTCCGCGAGGAGACCGGCTCCACGCCCCACTCCTGGGTCACCCGGCAGCGGGTGATGGCTGCCGAGGAGCTCCTCGAGAGCACCGACCACTCCGTCGACTGGATCGCCGGCGAGGTCGGCTTCGGCAACCCGGCCACGCTGCGCCACCACTTCAGCCGGGCCCGCGGAGTCAGCCCCCAGCAGTACCGCCGGAGCTTCACCACCGAGATGTCCGCCTGAGTCATCCCTCCAGCGCGGCCAGGCAGGCGAGCGGCGCGGCGGCCGCCCAGGCCTGCGGCCGGCAGGCCGACGGGTACGCCGCCGGTCCCGGCACGCCGGGGACGCGTGCGTCGCCACTGTAGAGCTCCGGCAGCCGCGCTCCGAACGCCGCGGAGGCCTCGACCAGCCCCTGCGCGAGCTCCGCCGCCTCCGCCCGGAAGCCCTCCGCCACCAGCCCACGCACCACGATCGCGGTGTCGTGCGGCCAGACCGAGCCGCAGTGGTAGCTGAGCCGGTCGTACGCCGGGGAGTCCAGCGCGAGGGTGCGCAGGCCGTAGCCCGAGGACATCGAGGGCCCGCTGAGCACCGTCGCCACCCGGCGTGCCTGCTCCGGGTCGAGGATCCCGGTGCCGAGCAGGTGGCCCATGTTGGAGGCCACGGCACCGGCCGGACGCCCCGAGGCGTCCAGGGCTATCGCCACGTGCCCGCCCTCGGGGGTGTCCACCCAGAAGTCCGGACCGGAACCGACGGCGCAGCGAGTCGGCCCACTCGGCCAGCCCGTCGACCGGTGGCTCGTCGAAGTCCGCCAGCAGGGCGGCTCCCTGCGACCGCCGCCTCGTACGCGTAGCCCTGCACCTCGCAGAGCGCGATCGGCGGCTCGGCCAGGCCGCCGTCGGCGTACCGCACCGCGTCGACGCTGTCCTTCCAGCCCTGGTTGGCCAGCCCGTGGCCCGAGGAGTCGACGTACCGCAGCCAGCCGGACTCCCGGGACTGCTCCATGCACCCACTCCAGGCAGCGGCGTGCGGCGGGCAGGAGCGCGGCGACCTCGTCGCGGTCGGCGCCGGCCCGCCACGCGTCGGCCAGCGTGCAGACGAACAGCGGAGTGGCGTCGACGGTGCCGTAGTAGACCGGCGGCAGCACCATCCCGGCCAGGCGGACGGTGCCCGAGCGCACCTCGTGCAGGATCTTGCCGGGCTGTTCCTCGGTGGCCGGGTCGTCGCGGACGCCCTGACGGCGGGCCAGCGCTCGCAACGTGGAGAGCGCGAGCCCGGTGCCGAACGGCACCATCAGGCGCGCCGTCCAGAGCGCGTCGCGGCCGAACATCGTGAGGTACCACGGCGAGCCGGCGGCCACGAAGGCGTCGTCCCCGTCGCGCAGCAGCAGGCCGGCCAGGTCGGCCAGCCCCTGGTCGACCAGCGCCACCCAGCGCGGGTCGCCGTCCGGGACAGCCACGTCGGTGCGCCAGGGCGGTGCCCCACCGGGCCGGAACTGCGGCGTGCTGCGGGCCTCGAAGCGCAGCACGACCCGGGCCGGGGCGTCGGGGCCGACGTCGAGCCGCCACGCGAGCCCGTCGTACGACGCGGGGGCGGGCGTGGCGGCCAGGGAGCAGCCGGTGCCGTCGCCGGACCAGGCGAGCCCGTCGGCGGTGACCTCAGGAGGCACGTCGGCGGTCTCCTGCTGCTGGCGGACCACGGCGACCGGGGCCAGGTCGGCCGCGACGGTGACCCGGAGCTCCACCGTGGCCGCGGCATCGGCGGAGACCTCGACGGTGGTGGTCAGGGTGTCGGCGGTCAGGGTGTGGGCCAGGCGGACCGACGCCCCCGCGGGCATGACCTCGGCCTCGATCCGTCGCAGCAGCCGGACGTCGTCGACGTACCAGCCCTGGACGCCGTCGGGCCGCACCGGCCCGGCGGGGTCGGAGAGCAGGAGCGGCCGGGGCCGCGACCGCGACCTCCAGCTCGTCGAGCCCGGGGGCGATGTCGGCCATCAGTCGGTCTCCTCCTGCGATCTCCGGGGTCAGGGCGGACACCACGGCGCTGCGGCGCACCTTCCCGGTCGGACCGACCGGGAGCGCGTCGAGGTGGTGGTACTCCTTGGGCCGCTTGGGCGGGGCCAGCCGGGTCCGGGCAAAGGCGTCGAGCTCGGCGGCGGTGGCGGTGCCGACCACGCCGGCGCAGACACGTTGGCCCCAGGTGTCGTCGTCGACCGCGTAGACCACGGCGTCCTCGACGCCGGGGTGCTCGCGCAGCGCGTTCTCGACCTCGAGCGGGTAGACGTTGACCCCGCCGCTGATCACCAGGTCCTCGCGCCGGCCGTCGAGGTAGAGGTAGCCGTCGTCGTCGAGCCGCCCCGCGTCGCGCACGGTGAACTCCGGGCCGTCCGGCGTCTCGCGCCACGCCGCCGCGGTCTTCGCCGGGGCGCCCCAGTAGCGGAACCGGGCGTGCTCGGGGACGCAGGCCCAGATCGTGCCGTCGTCGTCGACGCGCAGGTGCCGGCCCGGTCGGGCCCGGCCGACGGTGCCCGGACGCTGCTGCCACTCCTCGCTGCGGCAGGCGGTGAACTGGCCCTCGGTCGAGCCGTAGAACTCCCAGGTCGACCCGGCCGGGAACAGCTCGACCAACCGCTCCTTGACCGCCACCGGGCACGGGGCGCCGGCGTGCGCGACGAGGCGGTACGACGACAGGTCGGGCAGACCGGTCTCGTCCCAGTGGGCGAAGAGGCGCTGGAGGTGGGAGGGGACGCAGAACATCGTCGTGGGGCGCTCGGCCTCGATCGCCGCGGTGACCGTCGCCGCGTCGAACGGGCCCGGCACCACGATCCGGCCACCGGCCAGCAGGGTGCCCATCGCGAAGCGCAGGGGAGCGGAGTGGTGCAGCGGGCTGATCACGAGGTTGACGTCGTCGGGCCCGAAGCCCCACAGGTCGCGCTCCTCGGCCACCAGTGCGGCCGCGGCCGTCTCGTCGAGGAGCCCGGAGAACACGCCCTTGGGGCGGCCGGTGGTGCCGCTGGTGACGTGCATCGGCCGGCCCCGGGGAAGGGCCCGTGCCAGCGCGGGGTCGACCAGGTCCGCGAGCTGCTCCTCGTGCTCGACGACGAGCACCGGGGTCACGTCCGCCGAGCACGTCCGCCCGCTCGCGCGGGGTCAGGCGCGGGTCCAGCGGGACCGGGAACACCCCGGCCGCCAGCAGGGACAGCACGGCGTCGACGTACGTCGCGGACCCGGGCACGAGCAGCGCCACCCGGTCGCCGGGGCGCAGGTCGGACGGGGTCACCCGGCCATCCTGACAGCCGGGCGAGGGCGGCCGGCGTCAGGCCGCGGCGGGGAGGGCGCCGCCGCGCACCAGCGCGGCGTACCGGCCACCGCGGAGCAGCAGCTCCTCGTGGGTGCCGACCTCCACGACGCGGCCGTGGTCGAGGACCGCGATCTGGTCGGCGTCGCGCACGGTCGAGAGCCGGTGCGCGATGGTGATGGTGGTGCGGCCGCGGCTCGCCTCGTCGATCGCCTCCTGGATGGCCCGCTCGGTGCGGGTGTCCAGCGCGCTGGTGGCCTCGTCGAGGACCAGCACCCGGGCGTCGCGCAGCAGGGTGCGGGCGATGGCCAGCCGCTGCTGCTCGCCGCCGGAGAACCGGTGCCCCCGGGAGCCGACCACGGTGTCGTAGCCGTCGGGCAGGGACGCGATGAGGTCGTGGATGCGCGCCGTCCGGCAGGCGTCCTCGATCTCGGCGTCGGTGGCGTCGGGACGGGCATGGCGCAGGTTCTCGCGGACCGAGGCGTGCAGCAGGTAGGTGTCCTGGGTGACCACCCCGACCGCGGCCGCGACGTCGTCGAGGCGGAGGTCGCGCAGGTCGGTGCCGTCGAGCAGCACCCGCCCGGCGGTCGGGTCGTGCAGCCGCGCCACCAGCGAGGCGAGCGTGGTCTTGCCGCTGCCGGTCTCGCCGACCAGGGCCAGCGAGGTGCCGGCGGGAACGCGCAGGTCGATCCCGTGCAGGACGTCGCCGGTGTCGTCGTAGCCGAAGGACACCCCCTCGAGGCGTACGTCGCCCCGGACGGGCCCGAGCGATCGCGGGTCGGCGGGGTCGTCGATCTCGACCGGGAGGTCGAGGTAGGCGAAGATCCGGCTGAACAGGGCCAGCGACGCGGTGACGTCGACGCCGACGTTGAGCAGTCCCATCAGCGGACGGAACAGCGTGCCCTGCAGGGCGACGAACGCGACCAGCGTGCCGATGGTCATCCCGCCGGAGGTCGCGGGCAGGCCGGCGACGAGGTAGATCGTGGCGGGGATGACGGCGAAGACGACGTTCATCGTGGCCATCCGCCAGCGGCCGGCCAGCCGGGACCGGATCTCCAGGCCGACCAGGTCGGCGGAGGTGTCCTCGAACCGGCTGCTCAGCGCGGGGGCGGCGCCGAGGGTCTTGCCGAGCAGCACGCCGCTGATCGAGAGCCCCTCCTCGATCTGGACGTGCAGGTCGGCGAGCCGGCGCTGCCGCTCGGCGGTGACGGCGTGCCGCATGCGGGCGACCTGCCGGGTGAGCAGCACGGCCGGCGGCAGCACGACGAGGGAGAGCAGGGCGAGCCTCCAGCTCAGCGCCACCATGGCGACGGCGGTGCCGAGCACGACGGTGACGTTGGCGGCGATCGAGGTGGCGGTGGTGGTCACCACCGACTGCATGCCGCCGATGTCGTTGATCAGCCGTGACTGCACCTCGCCGCCGCGGGTCCGGGTGAAGAACCCGATCGACTGGCGCTGCAGGTGGGCGAACAGGTCGCTGCGCAGGCGGTGCATGACCTGCTGGCCGACCGCGGTGGAGAGCCAGGTCTGCACGACGCCGATCGCGGCCGTGGCCACCGCGACGGCGACCATCCCGCCGACGCAGAGCAGCAGCAGGCGGACGTCCTGCGCGGGGAGCGCGTCGTCGATGACGCGGCGTACGAGGAAGGGCTGGGCGAGGCCGACGACGGAGCTGACGACGATCAGGGCGACGACGACGGACAGGCGGCCGCGGTAGGCCGCGAACAGGCGGCCGATGCGGCGCAGGGAGACGGGGGAGTCGGCGAGCTGGCGCCGGTCGGCGCGCTGCGACTCGGGGGTGGGGCCGCGGGTGCCGCGGCGGGAGCTGGTGGGGTCATCCATGTGACCACCTCTTCTCGGTATCTCAGTCACTCATATGCAGAGGTTACCTCACTATGAGGTTTAGTGTCCAATCCGGGTAGGCTCGGCGGCATGACCGCGAACACCGGCGACCTGCTGATGTCCACCGCCCGGGCGCTCCGCCGCCGCTTCGGTGCGGCGCTGGCCGAGTGGGAGATCACCCCGGCCCAGTCCCGGGCCCTGCGCATCGTCTGCGACCAGCGCTCCGCGCGGCTCTCGGTGCTCGCCGAGCACCTGCACATCGCACCGCGGTCGGCCACCGAGGTGGTCGACGCGCTCGAGGACGCACGGGCTGGTCAGCCGGCAGGCCGACCCCGCCGACCGGCGGGCCACCTGCGTGGTCCCCACCGAGGAGGGCGTGCGCCTGCGCGGGCTCATCGACGGTGCCCGGCAGCGCGAGACCGAGCGGTTCCTGGCCGTGCTCAGCGCCGACGACCGGCGCGAGCTGGAGCGGATCCTCGGGCTGCTGGGCGAGGAGTCCTGATGCGCGTCGGGCTGACCGGGGGCGTGGCCTCCGGCAAGAGCACGGTCTCGGCGATGTTGGCCGACCTGGGCGCGGTGGTCATCGACGCCGACGTCCTGGCCCGCGAGGTGGTGGCGCCGGGCACCGAGGGGCTGGCCGAGATCGTGGCGGCCTTCGGACCCGGCGTGCTCACCCCGGACGGCGCCCTCGACCGCGCGGCGATGGGGGCGATCGTCTTCGGGGACGAGGAGCGGCGGCGCACCCTGGAGGGGATCATCCACCCGCGGGTCCGGGCCCGGGGCCACGAGCTGGAGGAGGCCGCTCCCGCGGGGGCGCTGGTCGTGCACGACATCCCGCTGCTGGCCGAGACCGGGCAGGCCGACCGGTTCGACGCGGTCATCGTGGTCGACGTGCCCGTCGAGGTGCAGGTCGACCGGATGGTCACGCTGCGCGGGATGTCCCGCGAGGAGGCCGAGAGCCGGGTGGCCGCCCAGGCGACCCGCGAGCAGCGGCGCGCGATCGCGACGTACGTCATCGACAACACCGGGACGCTCGACGACCTCCGCCGGAGAGTGGCGGAGGTCGTGGAGGAGGTGGTCTCGGCGGGTCCGAACGGCGCTGGAGGGGCGCGACCCTGGTCCGCCGAGCAGGGGGTCACTCGGCAGCGGGTCAGGCAGCGAGGTCCGGGTCGGCGAACTTGCGCAGCTTCTGGATCGCCTCGCGCTCGAGCTGGCGCACCCGCTCGGCGGAGATGCCGTGCTTGGCGCCGATGTCGGCGAGCTTGTGCTGCCGGCCGTCGGTCAGGCCGTAGCGCGACCGGATGATGTCGGCGGCCCGCTCGTCGAGCAGGTCGACCAGGGTGTTGAGCCGGTCGCGGCTCTCGACGTCGAGGACCTCGAGGTCCGGGCTCGGCGTGGTCTCCTGCGCCATCAGGTCACCCAGCGAGGTGTCGCCGTCCTCGTCGACGGGGGAGTCGAGGCTGACGTGCTCACGGCCCCAGCGGAGCAGGTCGAGCACCCGCTCGATGTCCATGTCGAGCTCGGCGGCGATCTCGACGGGCTCGGGGTCGCGGCCCAGCTGGCGCTCGAGGGTACGGCGGGCGCTGCCCACCTGGTTGAGCTCCTCGACGACGTGCACGGGGAGGCGTACGACGCGGGCCTGCTGCGCGATGCCGCGGGTGATCGCCTGGCGCACCCACCAGGTGGCGTAGGTGCTGAACTTGTAGCCCTTGGTGTAGTCGAACTTCTCGACCGCACGGATCAGGCCGGTGTTGCCCTCCTGGATGAGGTCGAGCATCGGCATCTGGGCCCGGCCGTACTTGCGGGCGATGGAGACGACGAGACGCAGGTTGGCCTCGGTGAAGCGCTGGACGGCACGGCGGCCCTCCTCGGCGAGCCACTCGAGCTCCTCCTGGGTGGCGCTCTTCGGTGCGCCGCCCTTGCGGCGTCCGATGCGGCCCTCGGCGAGCAGGTGCTCGGCCATCAGGCCGGCCTCGATGGTCTTGGACAGCTCCACCTCGGTGGCGGCGTCGAGCAGCGGGTTGCGCGCGATCTCGTCGAGGTAGAGGCCGACGCTGTCGCGGCCTTCGATCTCACGCGTCGCGCTGACGGTCCTGGTGGCCATGGTGCGCCCCTCTCACTGGGTGGTGACCGTTCTGGCTGTCACCACGCATCTGGTCAACGCCTGCGCCGGTGCGGAGATTCCCTGCCCCGGTTGGAGCGCCTGTACCCAGATAGACGTGTGGGCAACGCCGGGAGTTGCCCCATTTCCCAGTTCTCAGGGACTTCTCAGAAGTCCCCCGGAACGACCCGACCCTCGGCCCCGTCGACGGCTTTCCGGCAGGCGTCGCGGCGAGCCCCATCCGGTCGAGGATCCAGGCCAGCGTGAAGGCGCGGTCGTGCCAGGCCTGGTAGCGCCCGGAGACGCCCCCGTGACCCGGCCGACATCTCGGTCTTGAGCAGGAAGTCACGCCGGCCGACGGCCGTGGCCCGCAGCTTGGCGACCCACTTGGAGGCCTCGACGTACAGCACCCGGGTGTCGTGCAGCGAGCTCTCGGCCAGGATCGGCGGGTAGTCCAGCGCGGCCACGTTGTCGTACGGCGCGTACGCGCGGATCGTCGCGAACGCCTCCGCGTCGCCCTCGGGGTTGCCCCACTCGTCGTACTCGATGACGGTCAGGGGGAGCGAGGCGTCGAGCATCGTGGTGAGCGCGTCGACGAACGGCACCTGGGCGACCAGGCCGGCGAACGCGTCCGGTGCCTGGTTCGCGACCGCCCCGATGAGCAGGCCGCCGGCGCTGCCGCCCTCCGCCACCAGCCGGTCGGCCGAGGTCCAGCCGTCGCTGACGAGGTGCCGGGCGCAGGCGACGAAGTCGGTGAAGGTGTTCTGCTTGTGGGCGAGCTTGCCGTCGTCGTACCAGTGCCGGCCCATCTCGCCGCCGCCCCGGACGTGCGCGATCGCGAACCCGGCGCCGCGGTCGAGCAGCGAGAGCCGGGCGATCGAGAAGTAGGGGTCGATCGAGGTCTCGTAGGCGCCGTACCCGTAGAGCAGGAACGGCACCGAGCCGTCCCGGGGCGCACCCGCGGGCTGGACGATCGAGATCGGCACCCGGGTGCCGTCGGGCGCGGTCGCCCAGGTGCGGTGCTGCTCGTACGCCGTGGGGTCGAAGTCGCGCACCGGCGTCTGCTTGAGCAGGGTCACCTCACGGGTGCGTACGTCGTAGTTGTGCACGGCTCCCGGGGTGGCCAGCGTGGTGTAGCCGAACCGGACGACGGGCTGCTCGAACTCCGGGTTGCCGCCGGAGCCGATCGTGTAGACCTCGTCGTCGAAGCCCGACCAGGTAGTCGTCGGCGATCGCCGTCGGTGCCGAGCTCGAGGATGCGCAGCTGGGTGAGCCCGTCGCTGCGCTGGTGCACGACCAGGTGCCCGGCGAACGCGTCGACGTCCTCGAGGCCGGACCGCCGGGTCGTGCGCGATCACCGGCTCCCAGTCCTCCCGCTGGGTCGGCCGGGCGGGCGTCCGCGCCAGCTCGAAGTTGGCGCCGTTGCCGTTGTGCATGACCAGGAAGGTGTCCTCGCCGGCGATGACCGCGTGCTCGAGGTGGTACTCCAGGTCGGTCTCGCGCGCGGCAGAAGACGACGGAAGCCCGGCCGTCGGCGGTCCGTCGGCGTCGAGCAGGTGGTACTCCGAGGTGGTCTTCGAGCCCGAGACGATCATCAGGAAGCGGTCGGTGCGGCTCCGGCCGACGCCCAGCCAGTAGCGGCCGTCGGGCTCGTGGTGGACCAGCTCGTCCTCGTGGCTGTCGGTGCCGAGGCGGTGCCGCCAGATCTTGTCCGGGACGCCAGGACTCGTCGACGGTCGCGTAGTAGAAGTGGTCGCCGCTGCGGTCCCACGTCGCCCCGCCGAGCGTCCCGGTGATCTCGTCGTCGAGGAGCTCGCCGGTGACGAGGTCCTTGACCCGGATCGTGTACCGCTCGTCGCCGACCACGTCGGTGGCGTAGGCGACCAGCTTCTCGTCGGGGCTCACCGACGACCCGCCGAGGGAGAAGAAGTCGTGGCCCTCGGCCAGCTCGTTGAGGTCGAGCAGCACCTGCTCGCCGGGCAGGGCCGGCTCGTCGACCGCGCAGTCCTCGGCGGGCGTCGGGGGAGTCCAGTCGTCCTGGTCGGTGACGGGGACGCGGCAGCTGGCGCCGTACTCCTTGCCCTCGTAGGACCGGGAGTAGTACCAGTGGCCGCGGATCCGGCTGGGCACGGAGAGGTCGGTCTCGCGGGTGCGGGCCTTGATCTCGGCGAACACCTGCTGGCGGAGGTCCGCGAGGTGCGCGGTGCGCTCCTGGGTGTAGGCGTTCTCGGCCTCGAGGTAGGCCAGCGTCTCGGGGTCGTCCTTGGCGCGCAGCCACTCGTAGTCGTCCACCCTGACCTGCCCGTGCAGGGTGCGTTCGGAGGGGCGGCGGGTCGCGACGGGAGGCTGCATGGGTGGAGCCTAGGACCGGAGCACAATGGAGGGGTGAACCGCACGCCGATCGATCTCAACGCCGACCTCGGCGAGGAGGTCACCGACGACGACGCACTGCTGGCGGTGGTGACCAGCGCCAACGTCGCCTGTGGGTTCCACGCCGGCACCGACGCGACGATGCGGCGGGTCTGCGCGGAGGCGGCGCGTCTCGGCGTCGCCGTCGGCGCGCAGGTGAGCTACGACGACCGCGCTCACTTCGGACGCCGCCACCTCGACGTGCCGCCGGACCGGCTGCGCGCCCAGGTCGCCGAGCAGGTGATGGTGCTCGCCGGCCACGCCGCCGCCGTCGGCATCCGGGTGGAGTACGTCAAGCCGCACGGCGCGCTCTACAACCGGGTGGTCGAGGACCCGGTCCACGCCCGGGCGGTCCTGGACGGCTCCGGGTCACTGCCGGTGCTCGGGCTGCCCGGCGGGGTGCTGCTCGAGCTGGCCGTGGCGGCCGGGCGCCGGGTCTTCCACGAGGGCTTCCCCGACCGCGGCTACACCCCGGAGGGACGGCTGGTGCCGCGCGACCAGCCCGGCGCCCTGGTCACCGACGGCGACGAGGTGGCCCGCCGTGCGGTGGTGCTCGCCGCCTCCGTGCACTCGGTCTGCGTCCACGGCGACGCGCCGCACGCCGTCGCGCACGCCCGGGCCGTACGCCGGGCGCTGACCGAGGCGGGCCATGTCCTGCGGCCCTTCTCCTCCACAGGATGAGCCCCGGATCTGTGGAGGAACGCTCGGTTACCTGTGGACGTGGGAGGTGGATCTGTGGACAACTCGCGGGCGACGGGAATTCTTGCCACGAGATGACCTAAGTCCCTTGTGAGCGCAGGGCTCCAGCGGGATAGAACTACCTCACGCCCTCCCGCAAGGGAAGGCGGGATCAGCCGGAAGAGAAGGTCCACACATCGGGTCACACCGATGCGGACACCGATGATGCGGTGGACGGGACCGGAGAAGAAGGCGGATCGACCGGAAGCGTCAAGGACCGGTCGACCGAAGGGTCCTGTGGAACTCATACTTTCGCAGGGCCCTTCACCTATTTCAGTGCCCTGCAGGTGCGCGTCTCTGGGAGACTCCGCGTCATGCACGTGGTCACGGTCGGCCGCCGCGCCGCCCTGGTCGAGGTCGACGACGCCGGCCAGGCGCTCTCCCTCGCCCTGTGGGTGCGCGAGCGGGTCACGGCCGAGGACGTCGTGCCGGCCGCCCGCACGGTGCTCGTCGACGGCATCGACGACATCGCCTCGCTCGCCGGGCTGCTGAGCGGGTGGACGCCGGGGCCGGTGCAGGCGGCGGGGGCGCTGGTCGAGGTGGAGGTCACCTACGACGGCCCGGACCTCGTCACCGTCGGCGCGGCCTGGGGGATCGGCCCCGACGACGTCGCCCTGCGCCACGCCGCCCGGGAGTACGTCGTCGCCTTCTGCGGGTTCGCGCCCGGCTTCGCCTACCTCGACCCGGGCGGACCTCGAGGTCGGCCGCCGGCGCCGGGGAGCCCGACGTACCCCGTCGCGCGACGCCGCGGCCGCGGGTGCCGGCGGGGTCGGTGGCCGTGGCCGGCGCGTTCACCGGGATCTACCCGACCTCGTCCCCGGGCGGCTGGCAGCTGCTCGGCACCACCGACGCCGAGCTGTGGGACCAGGCCCGCGAGGAGCCGGCGCTGCTGCCGCCGGGCACCCGGGTCCGGCTGGTGCCGCGGTGAGCATCACCGTCCTCGACCCCGGCGCCCTGTGCACCGTGCAGGACCGCGGGACGGCCGGGCTGGGCCCACCTCGGGGTGTCGCGCTCCGGCGCGCTCGACGCTCCGGCGGCCGATCTCGCCAACCGCCTGCTCGGGAACCCGCCGGACGCCGCGGTGCTCGAGACCACGCTGACCGGCATCCGCTTCCGGACCTCGGAACCGTTCTGGTTCGCGGTCACCGGTGCGACGTGCGCCGTGCGGGTCGCCGGCCGCACGGTCGCGTACGGCGCCGCGGTGTACGCCGAGGCCGGCGCCGAGATCGAGGTCGGCTCGGCGACCGACGGCGTGCGGTCGTACGTCGCCCTCGCCGGCGGGGTCGACGTGCCGCCGGTGCTCGGCTCCCGCTCGACCGACACGCTGGCCTGGGTCGGACCGCCCCGGGTCGAGGAGGGGACCGAGCTGCCGGTCGGGCCGGCACCCGGGCGGCCCCGGGACCACGACACCCCGCGCCCGCGACCGCACGGTCCGCTGCGGCTGCGCCCCGGCCCGCGCGAGGACTGGTTCGCCCCGGGCGCGGTCGCCGCGCTGTGCGCCGCGACGTACACGGTGAACCCGGACTCCAACCGGGTGGGCCTGCGGCTGTCCGGCCCGTCGCTGGAGCGGGTCCGCACCGACGAGCTGGCCAGTGAGGGGATGGTGCTGGGGGCCGTGCAGGTGCCACCGGACGGCCAGCCCGTCGTGCTGCTCGCCGACCATCCCGTCACCGGCGGCTACCCCGTGATCGGGGTCGTGCACCCCGACGACGTGCACCGCTGTGCGCAGGTGCGGCCGGGGGAGCAGGTGCGCTTCACTCCCGATCGGGGCTGACCGGCCGGTCGGGGCTGAACGGCGCCAGCGCGGGGTCGTCGGCCGCGTAGGACCGCACCGGCCCGGGGCCGGTCTCCGCGGTCTCGAACCGCACCGTGACCACGCCCTTGCCCGAGCCCCACACCCAGCCGCGGCCCATCACGGCGTGCTCGACGTCCATGCCCGGCGCCCAGGTGCGGCGCGGACCGACAGGCAGCTCGGGCAGCTCCTCGGCCATCGGCTCCGGCTCGGCAGCCGAAGAGGTCGTCCTGGACCCAGTCGGCGAGTCCGGAGACGCCGACCCCGAGCAGGCGCACGCCGCCGGAGGTGTCGAGGTCGGTGAGCAGCGTGCGCGCCAGCCGGCCGATGACCACCGCGTTGTCGGTCGGGCGAGGCCAGGGTGCTCGAGCGGCTCAACGTGGTGAAGTCGTGCAGCCGGACCTTGATGCTGACCGTGCGGCCGGACAGCCCGTGCTTCTGGAGGCGAGCCGCGACGTTGCCGGCCTGCCGGGTCAGCAGCCCCTCCATGAGACGCCGGTCGGTGAGGTCGTCCTCGTAGGTTCCCTCGACGCTGACCGACTTGGTCTCGCGCTCCGGCTCGACCGGGCGGTCGTCCAGGGCTCGGGCGAGCCGGTGCAGGCCGTGACCGTGGGCCTTGCCGACCAGGCGCACGAGCTCCTCCTCGCTGACCGCCTCGAGGTCGGCGATGGTGTGCACCCCGGACCGGCGCAGCCGCTCGGCGGTGGCCGGACCGACGCCGGGGATGACGGTGACGCTCATCGGGCGCAGGAGGTCCTGCTCGGTCCCGGGCGGCACCACGACGAGCCCGTCCGGCTTGTCGAGGTCGCTGGCCACCTTGGCGATGAACTTCGAGGTGCCGATGCCGACGCTCGCGGTCAGGCCGCCGGACACCTCGTGCACCCGCTGGCGCAGCTCCTCCGCGAACGCGGTCACGCGACGCGACGTCGTGCGCGGCCAGGTCGCTGGCGGCGAGGTCGACGAACGCCTCGTCCAGCGAGAGCGGCTCGACCAGGGGTGAGGCCGCACGGAGCACCTCCATCACCGCCCGGCTGGTGTCGCGGTAGGCGTCGAAGCGACCGGTGAGGAACGCCGCGTGCGGGCAGCGGGCGCGGGCCTCGCGGGTCGACATCGCCGACCGCACACCGAAGACGCGGGCCTCGTACGACGCGGTGGCGACCACGCCGCGGCCGCCGACGCCGCCGACCACGACCGGCTTCCCGCGCAGTGACGGCTTGTCGCGCTGCTCGACCGCCGCGAAGAAGGCGTCGAGGTCGATGTGCAGCACCGACGCTTCCGACCTCATGGCCGGAAACTACCGCCGCCGACCCACTATCCGTGCACAGGCGCCCGCACGGCGCCGCCGGTCCACAGGGTCCGGTACGCCGTCCCGGTGGCGTCGGCGCCCGCGGGAACCGTCGTACCCATGACATCGACGCATCCCATCCCCACCACGCTCCGTGCCCGCACTCCCGAGGACCTGCTGGCCGCAGTGCCCTGCATCCTCGGCTTCCGGCCCGCCGACTCCGTCGTCATGCTCACCTTCGGGCGGCCCGGCCACACCTTCCACGCCCGCGTGGACCTGCCGACCGACCCCGCGGACCACCGGGAGGCGGTGGCGGTCCTCCTCGACCCAGTGCTGCGTCACGGCGTCGAGCGGGTGGCGTTCGTGCTGTACACCCGCGACCCGGTGCCGGCCGAGCTGCTGGCCGACGAGCTGGCCTCGGGCTTCGCCGACGCCGGCGTCGAGGTCGTCGAGGTCCTCCGCGCCGACGGCGAGCGGTGGTTCCCGCTGTCGCCCTGGCGCGGCCCCGGGGACGACGCCGGCCGACCGTACGACGACCGCACCCACCGTTTCCTCGCCCAGTCCGTGCTGGAGGGCAGGGTGACGCACGAGTCGCGCGAGGAGCTCGCGGACTCCCTGGTCGGCACCGACCTGGCGGCGATCGAGGCCGTGGCCCGGGCAGCCCGGCAGGCCGGTGCCGACCACCGGCCGCGCGCCGCCGAGAAGCAGTGGGTGGCCCACGCCGTACGCCGCGCCCTCGACGGCGACCGGCTCGACGACGGGGAGGTCGGGCGGCTGCTGGTGGCGTGCCAGGACGTCGAGCTCCGCGACGAGGCCTGGCTGCTGATGGACCGCGAGGGCGCCGCCGCCCACGTCGAGCTCTGGCGCGACGTGGTCCGCCGCTGCCCGACCGAGCTGCTCGCGGCCCCGGCTGCGCTGCTGGCCTTCGCCGCCTGGCTGTCGGGGCACGGGGCCCTGGCCTGGTGCGCGCTGGACCGCTGTGCCGAGGCGGACCCGGGCTACCGCATGGCGGGGCTGGTGGCCGGCGCGCTGGAGCAGGCGCTGCCGCCGACGGCGTGGTCATCGCCCCCGACACGGGGATCCAGACACTAGGGTTCATTCATGGGCGAAGAGGTCGCAGCACAAGAGTTCTCCCGCGCCGATCGCACGCGCCACCGCGAGAAGGTGCGTCGCAACCTCGACGTGTTCGCCCGGATGCTCCGCGAGGCGGCCTTCGACACCGACGACCCCATGACGGGGATGGAGATCGAGCTCAACCTGGTCGACGACGGGCGGTGACCCGTCGCTGAAGAACGCCGACGTGCTCGCGGAGATCGCCGATCCCGACTTCCAGACCGAGCTGGGGCAGTTCAACGTCGAGATCAACGTCCCGCCGCGCGTCCTGCGTGACGGCGGGCTCACGGCGTACGAGCACAACCTCCGGCACAGCCTGAACGACGCCGAGACCAAGGCGTCCCAGGTCGGCGCCCACATGGTGATGATCGGGATCCTGCCGACCCTCGCCGAGGGCCACATGAGTCCGCAGACGCTGAGCAGCAACCCCCGCTACCAGCTCCTCAGCGACCAGATCCTGGCCGCCCGCGGCGAGGACATCACCATCGACATCCGTGGCGTCGAGCGGCTGGAGACCACCGCCGACTCGATCGTCCCGGAGGCCGCCTGCACCAGCACCCAGCTGCACGTCCAGACCTCACCCGACGACTTCCCGGCCTACTGGAACGCCTCGCAGGCGATCGCCGCGATCCAGCTGGCCGTCGGCGCGAACTCCCCGTTCCTGCTCGGCAAGGAGCTGTGGCGCGAGACCCGGATCCCGCTCTTCCAGCAGGCCACCGACACGCGCAGCGAGGAGCTCAAGGCGCAGGGCGTGCGGCCGCGGGTGTGGTTCGGCGAGCGGTGGATCACCTCGATCTTCGACCTCTTCGAGGAGAACGTCCGCTACTTCCCGGCGCTGCTCCCGGTCACCGAGGACGAGGACCCGCTGGCCGTCATCGAGGGCGGCGGCGTCCCCGGGCTGCACGAGCTGCGGCTGCACAACGGCACGATCTACCGCTGGAACCGGCCGATCTACGACATCGCCCACGGCACGCCCCACCTGCGGGTCGAGAACCGCGTGCTCGCGGCCGGGCCCACCGTCATCGACACGATCGCGAACGCCGCCTTCTACTACGGCCTGGTGCGCCGCCTGGCCGAGGCCGAGCGCCCGCTGTGGTCGCAGATGTCCTTCAGCGCCGCCGAGGAGAACTTCCACACCGCCGCCCAGCAGGGCATCGACGCCCAGGTCTACTGGCCCGGGGTCGGTCAGGTCCGTGCCACCGAGCTGGTGCTGCGCCGCCTGCTGCCCTTGGCCTACGAGGGCCTGGCGATGTGGGGCGTGGGTGACGAGGAGGCCAAGCGGTTCCTCGACATCATCGAGCAGCGCTGCCTCATCGGCACCAACGGCGCCGAGTGGTTCGCCCACCGCTTCCACGCCGAGGTGAAGTCCCACGAGCGGCCCGACGCGCTGCGCCGCACGCTGGTGGCCTACCGCGAGGCGATGCACACCAACGAGCCGGTCCACACCTGGGACGCCTGAGCGTCGCCCGTCAGCTGTTCCCGAGCCAGGCAGACGCTGAAAAACCGGTTCCGTTCTCGGGCGGTACGCGGCGATACTGCTTACATGACCTCTGCGCGCACAGCCTCGATGAAGCGCCCCCGCCCGGGGGCTTGATCCGCGCGTCTCGCGACGCTCCGGCCCCCGCACGCGGGGGCCGTCGCTGTCGCTCGGCCCCCGTTGCGCCCCAGGTGTCCGCCCGACACCGGACCGACGGAGGAAGCCATGACCACCGACCTGTACATCACGACATCCATCCCGTACGTCAACGGCGCGCCACACCTGGGGCACGCGCTCGAGCTCGTCCACGTGGACGTCCTCGCGCGCCATCGACGCCGACGCGGGCGGGACGGTCCGGGTCCAGTCGGGCACGGACGACCACGCGATCAAGAACGTCAGCGCGGCATCGCAGCGCCGGCATCGCTGTAGCCGACCTCGTGGCAGGTGAACGGCGACCGGTTCGTCGGAGCTCGCCACGGCGCTGGGGGTCCACACCGACGAGTTCCTGCGGACCAGCAGCGACCCTCGTCACGCCGCGGCGGTCGCGACCCTGTGGGAGGCGTGCCTGGCCGCCGGCGACCTGTACCAGAAGGACTACACCGGCCTGTACTGCGCGGGCTGCGAGCAGTTCTACGCGCTCCGGACGAGCTCGTGGACGGGCTCGTGTGCCGGGAGCACGCGGTGCCCGTCGCAGGAGGTGACCGAGACCAACTGGTTCTTCCGCCTGTCCCGCTACCGCGAGGCCATCACCGAGATCATCGACGACGCGGGCGGCTCGGTCATCGAGCCCGAGCAGCGGCGCAACGAGGTCCTCGGGTTCCTCGCCGGCGACGTGCACGACCTGTCGGTGTCCCGCCCACGGCCCGCGCCGAGGGCTGGGGCGTCCCGGTCCCCGGCGACGCCGACCAGGTCGTCTACGTGTGGTTCGACGCGCTGACGAACTACCTCACCGGTCTGGGCTACGGCAGGCCGACGGCGACGCCGACCTACCGGCAATGGTGGAGCCGACGCGGCCGAGCGGACCCACGTCATCGGCAAGGGCATCGTCCGGTTCCACGCCGTGTACTGGGTGGCGTTCCTGCTCTCCGCGGGACTGCCGGTACCGAGCCGTGTCCTGGTCCACGACTACCTGACCGTCGACGGGGCCAAGATCGCCAAGTCCGGCGCGCAGGCCGCCGACCCCGCAGCCTCGTGGACACCTTACGGCGCGGACGCACTGCGCTGGTGGCTGCTGCGGGACCCGCACCGGTCGGCACGCTGCGACTTCACCGAGGAACGCCTGGTGGCGGCCTACAACCGGGACCTGGCCAACTCGCTCGGGAACCTCGCGTCGCGGACGCTGACCCTGGCGGGCCGGGACCGGACCTGGCACCCGAGCCCAGCGTCCGGCGTCGGAGCCGACCTGCGTCGACGCCGCGGCCGCTGTCCCCGCCGCAGGTGGACGCCGCACTCGCCCGGTACGACTTCCGGGCGGCCTGCGGGGCCATCACCGGCCTGGCGGAGGCCGGCAACCGGTTCATCGAGAGCGAGGCGCCGTGGCAGCTCGCGAAGGCCGCCGACGCCGGCGACGCAGGCGGCGGCCAGGTTCGAGGCGGTCATCGGAGTCCTCCTGGACATCTGCCGCGTCGCTGCCGGGGAGCTGAGCCGTTCGTCCCGGACGGGGCGGCCCGCCTGTCCGCCCAGCTCGGGACCCGGGCGGCACGCCGACGGCCGCGTTCCCCCGCATCGCGACGAAGGGGCTCAGGGGCTCCTGATCCGGAGCCGGTCCCAGACCACGCGCTCGCCGCGCCACGGGTCGTACCACCCCTGCTTGGTCACGACCGCGACACAGCGGGGGAGCACCGCCGCCTCGTCGAAGGCCCGCCGCACCGGCGCCAGCCAGTCAGCGTCGAGGTCGTGCGGGTCGGGAGATCCCACCCGGGTGAGCCAGGCCGCCGGGGACTCCTCCTCGAGCAGCGCCCGGCTCAGCAGCGCCGCCGCGATCTCCGCGCGCAGCCCCGGGTCGAGCGGCTCGCCGGACTGCTCGACGTACGTCATCGCGGAGCCGCCGGGGCGCCCCACGTGCAGCGTCGGCGGGAACCGGCGCCGCCGCTCGCCCGAGCGCAGCGCGAAGACCGCCAGCCGGAGGTCCCGGTGGAGCGCCCGCCGCTGGCGTCGGAGTGCCGTCGCCGTGAGCGGTGCCATGCCGCCCACCCTGCCCGACGTACGGCGTCCCCGGGGTGGCTCTCCACAGGCCCTACGTCAGACCGGCGAGCCAGCGGCGAACCTCGAGGTCGTGCTCACCGAGCGACGGTGGCGGAGTCGCCTCCCGCGTGACGCTGCGCGAGTAGGTGACCGGATGACGGACCTGCGGAGCGTGCGGCGCCGGGAGGTCGACGGTGGGCCGCAGACCCAGCTCCTCGGCCCGGCGGACCGCGTCGCCCACGTCGCCGACCACGCCAACCGGTACGTCGGCCTCGGTCAGCACGCGCTGCCAGTGGCCCGCGTCGTGACCGGCCAGCACAGCCTCGAGAGCACCGGCCAGCTCATCGCGGTGCTCCACCCGGTCCGCGTTGGTCGCGAAGCGCGGGTCCTCGACCAGCGCCCCGAGGTCGAGAGACTTGGCCAGGCGCACGAACTGGCCGGTGTTGCCACAGGCGACGGCGAGCAACCCGTCGCGGCAGCGCAGCGTCTCGTACGGCGCGATCGACGGATGCCGGTTGGCGCAATTGGCG